>NC_008825.1:2696130-4044195 GCF_000015725.1 Methylibium petroleiphilum PM1
GCCGGCGCTGATCGACGACGACACGCCGACGCCGGCCCACGCCCGCTTCTCCTGGCCGCATGCGACGCGCGTGCTGGTGGTCTTCGTGGCCTTGTGGGTCGTGGTCCTCGGCGCGCTGAGCCTGGCCTTCGGCTGGTCGGCGGTGCTGACGCAGATGGGCTGGTTCTTCACCAAGGCCGCGCTGCTGACCTTCGGCGGCGCCTACGCGGTGCTGCCCTATGTCTACCAGGGCGCGGTCGAACACTACCAGTGGCTGACCGGGCCGCAGATGATCGACGGCCTGGCACTCGGCGAGACCACGCCCGGCCCGCTGATCATGGTGGTGGCCTTCGTCGGTTTCGTCGGCGCCTGGACCCATGCGGTGTTCGGGCCCGACGCGCTGTTCGCGGCCGGCGCCGCCGCCGCCGTGATCGTCACCTACTTCACCTTCCTGCCGTCCTTCCTGTTCATCCTGCTGGGCGGGCCCTTCATCGAGACCACGCACGGCAAGCTGCAGTTCACCGCGCCGCTGACCGGCATCACCGCCGCAGTGGTCGGCGTGATCGTCAACCTGGCGGTGTTCTTCGCCTACCACGTGCTGTGGCCGGCCGGGCTGGAGGGGCGCTTCGAGTGGCCCGCGGCACTGATCGGCGCGGCGGCGGCCGTCGCGCTGTTCGGCTTGCGGATCGGCGTGATCCCGGTCGTGCTGGCCGCCGGGCTGCTGGGTCTCGTCTGGCAGTTGCTCTGAGCGGGGACGCAGCGACCGGACTCAGTCGGCGCTGCCGGATTTCAGCGCCAGCGCCTTGTTCGCGAGCGCATCGGCGCGCTCGTTGAGCGGGTCGCCGTTGTGTCCGCGCACCCAGCGCGTCGACACCTTGCGCGCATCGGCCAGCGCGAACAACTGCTTCCACAGGCCCAGGTTGGCGACCGGCTCACCCTTGGAGTTGCGGTAGCCCTTGCGCTCCCAGCCGGCGCGCCACTCGCTCAGGCCCTTGAGCACGTACTGGCTGTCCGACACCAGTTCCACCAGCGCGCCGGCCGGCACGCGCGTCAGGCCTTCGATCGCCGCAGTCAGTTCGGCGATCTGGTTGGTGCCGTGGCCGATGAAGCCGAAATGATCGGTCTCGGTGCGGCCGTCCGGCGCGATGAGCACGGCGCCCCAGGCCGCCGGCCCGGGATTCGACGGCGCACAGGCGCCATCGGTGTAGGCGATCCACTTCATGTCTCGAATCTCTTCTCTCTGTCGTCGGGCGACGATCCTGCCCGGTGGTGCTTGTGGCTGACGACGGCCGGCGCGGCGCGCGGCTTCGGCGTCTTCTTCCAGGCCGGGCCGATGAGGCGCATGCCGCGCACGCGCTTCACGGCCTTGAGCAGGTAGACCGCGCCGAACACCGGCCACCAGCGTTCGCCCGCGCGCTCCATCCACGCATAGCGGTCCAGCCAGGCCTGCGAGCGCAAGGCCGGCCGGTAGCAGCCGAAGCCGCCGCTCTCGACCTCGAAGCTGAGCAGGCGCAGCCAGTCGCGCAGGCGCCGGTAGGCGATGAAGTCGCCGGCGCGCGGCAGGAACAGGCGCTCGTCGTCGCTGCGGCGACCGAGGCGCTGCGCAGCACGTCCGCCCGCCTGGCGCAAACCCCACAGGCTGGTCGGGTTCAGCCCGGTGATCACGACCTGGCCTTCGGGCACGAGCACGCGCTCGACCTCGCGCAGGGTGTGGTGGGGGTCGCGCGCCAGTTCCAGCGTGTGCGGCAGCACCACGAGGTCGAGGCTCTGGCTCGCGAACGGCAAGGCATCGAAATCGCACGACAGCGCCACGGTGCGCGGCGCGGCGCCGCCGTCTTCCGGAACGGTCGCCGCGGCGCCCTCGCGGGCCGACAATGCAAGCCAACGGTGCGGCATGCGGTTGGCCTGCAGCGCATCGATCTCCGGCAGGCCGAGCTGCAATGCGTGAAATCCGAACACATCGGCCACATGCGTTTCGATGCGCGCCTGTTCCCACGCCAACACGTACCGGCCGGGCGGGGTCTGCAGCCACAAGGGCAAATCTATACTCGACGCTTCCTGCACCATGAACCTGATCGCTGTTCCCGCCTTCACGGACAACTACATCTGGATGCTCCACGATGGCGTGTCGGCCATCGTCGTCGATCCGGGGGAAGCCGCGCCGGTGACTCGCGCGCTCGACGAGCGGTCACTGAAGCTCGCGGCGATTGTAGTGACCCACCATCACGGCGACCACGTCGGCGGTGTCGACGCGCTGCGTGCACGCTTGCCCGACGGCCGCGGACCGGTCTACGGTCCGGCGCGCGAGGACATCCCGCAGCCCTTCCTGCCGCTGCGCGACGGCGATGCGATCGAGCTGTTCGGCACGCGCTTCGAGGTGATCGACGTGCCCGGCCACACGGCTGGCCACATCGCCTACTTCGGCCAGCCGGCCGGCGAGGCGCCCATCCTGTTCTGCGGCGACACGCTGTTCAGCGGTGGCTGCGGCCGGTTGTTCGAAGGCACGCCGGCGCAGATGCACGCGTCGCTGTCGCGACTGGCCGCGCTGCCCGGCGACACGCGGGTGTGCTGCGCCCACGAGTACACACTCGGCAACCTGAAATTCGCGTGCGCCGTGGAACCCGGCAACGCCGATCTGATCGACTACGTTGCGCAGTGCGAGTCGCTGCGACAACGCGACCTGCCCACGCTGCCCAGCACGGTGGCGCGTGAACGACAGGTCAACCCCTTTCTGCGCGTCACGAGCACGCAGGTCCGAACCAGTGCCCGCGCGCATGGCGCCGCCGGCGACGATGCGGTGAGCGTGCTCGCGGCATTGCGACAGTGGAAGAACGAATTCCGATGACCGCCCTGCTGCTCACGCCGAAGCGTCGCGCCACGCTGTCCGTGCTGGCCCTGACGCTCGTGCTGGCAGCCTGCGCCACCGCTCCGTCGCCCGAACCGGTCACGGCTCCCGTCGTCAACGCCGGCGCCGCCGCGCCCGGCGCCACGCCGCCCCCCGAGGCCGCAGCGCCCGGCGTGGCCGCCGCCAGCGCCGCCGCGCCGAACGATGCCGCCGTCGCGGCCGGCCCACCGACCGATCCCGTGCGCCCGGAAGAACCGGTCGACCTCGACGCCATCGCGGCGCAACGCGATCTGTGGATACGCGTGCGGCGCGGCTTCGCGATGCCCGACCTCGACACGCCGCTGGTCCGCGACCGCGAGCAGTGGTACGCCACGCGGCCCGATTACGTGCAGCGCATGACCGAGCGGTCGAGTCGCTACCTGTTCCATGTGGTCGAGGAGATCGAACGGCGCGGCATGCCCACCGAACTGGCCCTGCTGCCGTTCATCGAGAGTGCCTTCAACCCGCAGGCCATGTCGACCGCCAAGGCCTCGGGCATGTGGCAGTTCATCCCGTCGACCGGCAAGCACTTCGATCTGGCGCAGAACGCCTTCCGCGACGACCGGCGCGACGTGCTGGCCTCCACGCGCGCCGCGCTCGACTACCTGCAGAAGCTGCACGGCATGTTCGGCGACTGGCATCTCGCGCTGGCCGCCTACAACTGGGGCGAAGGCAGCGTGGGCCGCGCGATCGCCCGCAACCAGAAACTCGGCCTGCCGACCGACTACCTCAGCCTGAAGATGCCGGACGAGACGCGCTACTACGTGCCCAAGCTGCAGGCCGTGAAGAACCTCATCGCGCGGCCAGAGGCCTTCGGATTGACGCTGCCCGCGATCGAGAACCACCCCTACTTCCTGAGCGTGCCGATCCAGCGCGACATCGACGCAGCCCTGGTGGCCCGTCTGGCCGGCCTGCCGCTCGACGAATTCCACGCGCTGAACCCCTCGCTCAACAAGCCGGTGATCCTGGCCGCCGGCACGCCGCAGGTGCTGCTGCCCTACGACAACGCCAACGAGTTCGTGCGCGCGCTGCCCGGTTACCAGGGCCCGCTGGCCAGCTGGACCGCCTGGGTCGTGCCGACGACGATGAAGCCGGCCGATGCCGCCAAGCGGGTCGGCATGAGCGAAGCCGAACTGCGCGAGGCCAATCGCATCCCGCCGCGCATGCTGGTGCGCGCCGGCTCGACGCTGATGGTGCCCCGGCACCCGCACCGGCACCTCGACGACGTGTCCGAGCGCGTGGCCGACAACGCGACGATGCTGCTCGCCCCTGACGCCCCGGCGCTGCGCCGCACCACCGTGAAGGCGCGCAAGAATGACAGCGTGGCCTCGATCGCCGCACGCTACCGGCTCAGCGCCGCCAGCGTGGCCGACTGGAACAAGGTGGCGGCCGGCGCCCACTTCAAGACCGGCCAGGCGGTGGTGCTCTACCTGCCGGGCAGGGCCGCGACCGCCCGCAAGAGCAGCCCCAGCACGACGGCCAAGGCCCGCGGCAACCGCGCCACCACGTCAGCCACGGCCCAGCGCAAGTCGGCCGGCAAGTCGGTGGCCGCGCGCCCGACCGCGCAGGGCAAGAGCCGCGTGGCCGCCAACAGCCGCTGAGGCCAGGCCGGGCCCGCGGGCCTCAGTTGCGCGGCGTGAACAGGATCGCGATGTTGACCACGAGCGCCAGCGTCCAGACCGCCGAACGCAGCATCGCGCGGTCCGCCAGGTAGCACGCCACGAAGGCGGCGCGCAGCCCCACCCACAACAGTGCCAGCATGCCGATGCGGTCGGCCGGCGCCCCGAGCGTCAGCGCGATCGCCACCGCGCCCACGAAGAACGGCAGGGCCTCGAAGCAGTTGGCCTGCGCCGCGTTCGCGCGCGCCCGGTAGCCGCTCTGCCGCGCCAGCCACTCGCGCGGCGCATGGTTGTCGAAACCGCCTTCGCCGCGCGGCGTGCCGAGGCGCCCTCCCTTGGCGATGCCGGCGCAGACGATGGGCATCAGCGCAGCGGCGAGCACGCTCAGGAGCAGGATCGTCGTCATCGCATCGTCTCCGGTTCGGGTCGACGCCGGCACTGGCCCTAGCGTCGATCGCTCAATGCATGGGCGATGGTGCCCAGGTCCACGTACTCGAGTTCGCTGCCGACCGGCACGCCGCGCGCCAGCCGCGTGACGCTCGGGCCTCGGCCCTTCAGGGCCTGGGCGATCACGTGCGCGGTGGCCTCGCCTTCGGCGGTGAAGTTGGTGGCGACGATCAGTTCCTGCACCTCGCCATCGGTGGCACGCGCCAGCAGTTTCTCCAGCCCGATGTCGTGCACCCCGATGCCATCGAGCGGGCTCAGCCGCCCCATCAACACGAAGTACAGCCCGTGGTAGCTGCCGCTGCGCTCGACCGCTGCCTGATCGGCCGGCGTCTCGACCACGCACAACTGCCGGCGTTCACGCGCCGGATCGAGGCAGGTGCTGCACACCGGGGCCTCGGTGAAGGTGTTGCAGCGCTCGCAGTGCCTCACCGTCGCCACGGCCTGCTCCAGCGCACGCGCGAGCCGCAGCGCGCCCTCGCGATCGTGCTGCAGCAGGTGGTAGGCCATGCGCTGCGCCGACTTCACGCCCACACCCGGCAAGCGGCGCAAGGCCTCGGTCAGCGACTCAAGCGTGGACGACGCAGCCATGCCTCAGCGACTCGATCATCAGGAACAGTCCGCGGCAAAGGAATGGCAGCACGCCACCGTCCCACCGAGCGGACGCCGCGGGTCCGGCTCTGCCGGCCCGCCAGCGTCGCCCCCTCGAGGGGGAGCGGCGCAGCCGCAACGGGGGGGAGCCATCAAAACGGCAACTTCATGCCCGGCGGCAGCGGCATTCCTGCCGTCAGCTTGCCCATCTTTTCCTCGCTGGTCGCCGCCGCGCGGCGCACCGCGTCGTTGAAGGCCGCTGCCACCAGGTCCTCGAGCATGTCCTTGTCGTCGGCCAGCAGGCTGGGGTCGATGGTGATGCGCTTGACGTCGTGCTTGCAGGTCATCAGCACCTTCACGAGCCCGGCACCCGACTGGCCCTCGACCTCGATCAGCGCCAGTTCGTCCTGTGCCTTCTTCAGGTTGTCCTGCATGGCCTGCGCCTGCTTCATCAGGCCGGCCAGTTGTCCTTTGAGCATGTCGTTCTCCGGTGGTTCGAATGGGTCAGACGGGTTTGATCGACCCCGGCACGATGCGGGCCGTCTTGAACTGCGCCGTGAGCTGCAGCACCAAGGGGTCGTTGTGGATCAGCGCCTCGGCCTCGCGCTGGCGCTGCTCGCGCGCCGCTGCATCGCGCCGTGCCGGCGTGTCGTTCACCACACCGGCCTCGACGTCCAGCACCACCGCGTGACCCAGCGCGGCGGCCAGTGCCGCCTGCAGGCGTTCGGCATGGTTCGGATTGCGCAGGCTCTCTCGCTCGACGCGCAGCCGCAGCCGCGTTTCGCCGGTATCGATGGCCACGCACTCGGCCTGCAGCGCCAGCTCGCGGACCAACGCCGCGATCGCGTTCGCATCGGTCAGCTGGCGCACCAGCGCGGCCCAGCGGTCGCCCAGCGGACCGCGGGTCATCTCGGTCGGCGCAGGACCACCAGCCGCGTCGTCGCGCGCGACGGTCGGTGGTGCGGGGCGCGGTGCCACCGTCGCCGGGGGCTGGGACATTTCTTCCGCCAGCGGGATGTCGTCCTCCCATGGCGGGACGCTGGACGGGCTCTTCGCAATCAGCGGCGCAGGCGGTCGGGTCGGCACGGGGTCCGCCTTGGACGGTGGCGCCACGGCAAGGCTCGCGGTTGCCGGCGAGCGGGCCAGCGGCACGGCAGGTGCCGAGCCACGCACGAGGGCGGTTGCGGCACGCGGCGCCGCTGCGGGCGTAGCCTGGCCCGGCCGCACCACCGTCTCGGTGCGTGCAGCACCCGGTGGCCTGAACGCCAGCATGCGCAGCAGCACCATCACCAGGCCGCTGTATTCGTCAGGCGCCAGCGCCAGCTCGGCGCGGCCGTGCAGCGCGATGCTGTAGAGCAGCTGCGTCTCGTCGGCCGGCAGCAGGCCGGCGCGCTGCACGAGTGCCGCGGTGTCGGGATCGGCGGCGTCCAGCGCATCGGGCAGCACCTGCAGCAACGCGAGCTGCTGCAGCACCACCGCCATCTCCTCCAGCGCACCCTCGGCCGACAGGCCCTCGGCGCGCAGTGCGTCGGCCGTGGCCACCACGCCGGCGCCGTCACCGGCGGCCAGCGCATCGATCAGCGCATAGACATGGCTGCGGCCCACGGCGCCTATCATCTGGCGCACGCCGGCTTCCTGGAGCGTGCCGGCACCGAAGGCGATGGCCTGGTCGGTGAGCGACAGCGCATCGCGCATCGAGCCGTGCGCGCCGCGCGCCAGCAGCCGCAGCGCCCCCGGCTCGGCCGAGATGCCTTCGGCCGCCAGCACCTGCTCCAGGTGCGCGAGCACCGTCTCGGGCGCCATTGGCCGCAGGTTGAACTGCAGGCAGCGCGACAGCACCGTGACCGGTACCTTCTGTGGGTCGGTCGTCGCCAGCACGAACTTCAGGTACTCGGGTGGCTCCTCCAGCGTCTTCAGCATCGCGTTGAACGCGGTACTGGAGAGCATGTGCACCTCGTCGATCATGAAGACCTTGAATCGCCCGACGACCGGCTTGTAGGCCGACTGTTCCAGCAGTTGCGAGATCTCGTCGACGCCGCGGTTCGAGGCCGCGTCGAGCTCGGTGTAGTCGACGAAGCGGCCGGCGTCGATGTCGCGGCAGGCCGGACACACACCGCAGGGCTGCGCGGTGATGCCTCCCTGACCGTCGGGCCCGGTGCAGTTGAGGCTCTTCGCGAGGATGCGCGACACCGTGGTCTTGCCGACGCCGCGCGTGCCGGTGAACAGGTAGGCATGGTGCAGCCGCTGCGAGGTGAGCGCGTTGGCCAGCGCCTGCACCACATGCTCCTGGCCGACCATCTCGCCGAAGTGGCGTGGACGGTACTTGCGGGCCAGGACCAAGGTGCTCATGCCCGGCAGTTTACCGGCCGGGGTGGAAGCCCCCGGCCACAGGGGTGCCGGATAATCGGTGCGAATCCGCGGCCTGCCCGCGCCGCGCCATCCGCTCATCGGGCCCCTGCCCTGCCGACCATGACCACGCCCACCCCCACCCCGCTGAGCTACGAACAGGCCGGCGTCAACTACGACCTGATCGACCCGCTGAAAGTGGCCGCGCAGCGTGCCGCCAAGGACACCGCGAAGAACCTCGCCGCGCACGGTTTCGGCGAAGTGGCGGCGTCGCGTGGCGAGTCGGCCTACGTGGTCGACGTCGGGCCGTTCTACCTGGCCAGCATCGTCGAGTGCCTGGGCTCGAAGGCTCTCGTCGCCGACGAGATGAAGGCGCTGACCGGCCAGAGCTATTACGCCGGCATCGCGCAGGACACCATCGCGATGGCGATCAATGACCTGATCACCGTCGGCGCGACGCCGCTGGTGGTGCAGGCCTACTGGGCCGCCGGCGGCAGCGAATGGTTCGGCGACGCGCAGCGCGCGCAGGCGCTGGTGGCCGGCTGGAAGCAGGCCTGCGACACCTGCGGCGTGGCCTGGGGCGGCGGCGAGACGCCGGCGCTGGCCGGCATCGTGGAGGCCGGCCGCATCGATCTCGCGGCCTCCTGCACCGGGCTGATCAATCCGAAGTCGCGGCTGTCGGTCGGCGATGCGCTGGCTCCGGGCGATGCGATCGTGCTGCTCGCGTCGAGCGGCATCCATGCCAACGGCCTGAGCCTGGCGCGCAAGCTGGTCGAGCGGCTGCCGCAGGGCTACCTCACCGAAGTGGCGCCGGGCCTGAGCTACGGCGAGGCCCTGCTCGCGCCGACCACGCTGTACTCGCCGGTGACCGAGGCGTTGTGGAACGCGCAGATCGTGCCGCACTACAGCGCCAACATCACCGGCCACGGCTGGCGCAAGCTGCTGCGCCACCCGGCCACCCACACCTACCGCATCCACAGCGTACCGCCGGTGCCGCCGGTGCTGCGCTTCATCGCCGAGCATGCCGGCCACGACGCGCGCGAGGCCTACAGCACCCTGAACATGGGCGCCGGCTTCGCGCTGTTCGTGAAGGCCGCCGATGCGCAGCGCACCGTCGAGGTCGCGCACCAACAGGGCGTTGCCGCCTGGGTCGCGGGCACGGTGGAGGCCGGCCCCAAGCAGTTGCTGATCGAACCGATCGGCGTGCGCTTCGGCGACGACGACCTGCAGCTGCGCTGACGGTCTTTCCCTCGTCGGGTCCGCGACGCGCGACCGGTCGCCTACAATCCTCGGTGACGGGCCTCCCCGCATGGGGGCGCGGCCAACCGGGTCAGGTCGGGAACGAAGCAGCCCTAACCGTTAGCCTCCAGTGCCGGGGTCGGGCTCGTCACCCTTTCCCCTGTACCCCTGGTACGGCGCGCAATCCAGCGTTCGCGCAGAGTTCCGGCGCATCGATCGCGCTGTTCAGCCCTGCCCTAGATGGCGAGTTCCTCGAAGATCCGGGCCAGGGAAACCATCGAGCGGACGCGCATCTTCTTCATGATGTTGTGTCGATGGACCTTGATGGTGACCTCCGCGACACCCAGCCTGGCAGCGATCTGCTTGTTGAGTCCGCCGCCGATCAGCAGTGCAAGAACTTCCTTCTCGCGTGGTGTGAGGGTCTCATAGGCCTCTCGAAGCGCCCGCAGTCGATCGGCCTCCAACCTCTCGCCGGCATCTCTTTCGAGGGCCTGTCCGATGGCGTCCAGGAGATCCTGATCGCGAAACGGCTTTGAAAGAAACTCCACCGCCCCCGACTTGATGGCCCGGACCGCCATCGGTATGTCGCCATGTCCCGTGATGAAGATGACGGGAATGGAGTCCAGGCGCTTCTTCAGCTCGTGATGGACGTCGATGCCACTGAGGCCTGGCATTCTCACGTCCAGGACGACACAGGCTGTCGCGGCCGACCGCCGGTGTCGAAGGAACTCGGTGGCAGAGGAAAAGGTCTCGACCTGCAGACCGACCGACCGGATCAAGCTGCTCAGGGCCTCTCTCACCGAGAGGTCGTCATCGACGACGTAGACGACCGGGGACGACAGGCCATCCATCATGAAGCCCGGACGATGGGCATGCTGAAGATGAAGGTCGCCCCGAAATCATCGTTCACGCGTGCCCAGAGCCTTCCGCCCTGGGATTCCACGATCGACCGGCTGATGCTCAGTCCCATGCCCATCCCGGAGGGCTTCGTCGTGTAGAAGGCATCGAAGATCCGGTCAGCGATGTCCGGCGTGAAGCCGATGCCGCTGTCGCGGATCTCGATGACGAGGTTCTCGTTGCCGTCGTCGTAGGCCTCCACGAGCATCTCGCGGGGACGATCACCGACCGAGCTCATCGCCTCGATGCCGTTCATGACGAGATTGAGGACGATCTGCTGCATCCGAACCCGATCGATGAACGTCGGGTCCAGCGCCGACCTCGCCTGGAACTGCAGAGACACACGAGCACGGTCCGCGAGATCACGAACCATGTCGAAGACCTCGGTGATCACGTCCGCGACATGCAGCAAGATCCTGTCCGGATCGTCTCTTCGCAGGAATCCTCGAATCCTCGCAATGACCTCGCTGGCGCGATTCGCATCCCGAACGATGCGATCGACCGCATTCCGTGCCTCGCGGTCGTTTCGGGGGTTCGCGGCCAGCCAGCGAGTACAAGCTTGGGCATTGGCGACAACAGCCGCCAGCGGCTGGTTGACCTCGTGCGCGATGGACGCCGCCAGCTCACCCATCATCGTCACCCTCGCCACCCGGGCCAGCTCGACTCGAGCCTCGGCAAGGGCATCCTGGGCGATCTTGGGAAGCACTGATTTATCCGTGCAGGCCACGATGGCGTGCGGCGAATTCAGCGGCGATGATGCTGCCATGAAGCAGACGAGTTTTGCCACTGCCGAGTACGCCGGCAAGAAGCGCCAGACGCGCCGGGAGCGCTTCCTGGCCGAGATGAACGTGGTGGTTCCGTGGGCGCGGCTTGAGGCGCTGATCGAGCCGCACTACCCGAAGAGCGGCAAGGTGGGCCGACCGCCGATTGGCGTGCCGCGGATGCTGCGCATGTACTTCCTGCAGCAGTGGTACACGCTGGCCGACGAGGCACTGGAAGACGCGCTGTACGACAGCCAGGCCATGCGCGAGTTCATCGGCATCGACCTTGGGCGGGAGAACGTACCCGACGCCACAACGCTGCTGAAGTTCCGCCGCCTGCTCGAGCAGCACGACTTGACGTCGGCCATCCTGGCCGAGGTCAACGCGCACCTCACCGAGCGTGGGCTGCTGATGCGCCAGGGCACGGTGGTGGACGCCACCATCATTGCCGCGCCAAGTTCGACGAAGAACGAGGACGGCAAGCGCGACCCCGAGATGCACCAGACCAAGAAGGGGAACCAGTGGCACTTCGGGATGAAGATGCACTCGGGCGTGGATGCCGAGTCGGGTCTGATCCACAGCGTGGTCTGCACCGCGGCCAACGAGGCTGACGTGGCGCACGCGCACGAACTGCTGCATGGCCAGGAGAGCCAAGTTCACGGCGACAGCGGCTACACCGGCATCCAGAGGCGAGACGAGATCACGACGGCGCAGGAAGAGGGCAGGCTGCGCCAGGACATGGATTGGCGTATCGCCATGAAGCGCGGCCAACTCAAGGCCATGCCCGAAGGGCCGGCCAAGGCGATGCACGAGTGGTTCGAACGGCGCAAGGCTCAGGTGCGGGCCATCGTCGAACACCCGTTCCACGTCATCAAGAACCTGTTCGGCTACCGCAAGGTCAGCTACCGCGGGATCTCCAAGAACGAAGCTCGCGCGAAGGCGCACGCTGCGCTGGCCAACTTGTACATCGCCCGGCGCCGATTGCTGGCCCAAGGCCTCAGTGCGTCTGCTGCATGAACGGGGGCCTGAGAGCGGCCTCGAAGTGCCGCAGAAGGGGCTCATCGGTGCCACTTCTGAGTTCACGAGTCGCCATCAACGCCCGCTGTCGGCCGAGTCGCGGTCACGAAGCGGGTTGATCAGCGCTTCCCTTCAGCACAACGGCCGGTGGTATCACTTCTGCTCCAAGGGCTGCAAGTGGTGTTTCGAGCAGGAACCGTCCCGATACCAGGGCCATCTTTCCATCGTCGATCGGTTCCTGGCCGGGGAGATCCAGCCTCCGAACCTCGCCGGCGCTCTGGCTTACATGGGGTTGGCTCCGGGGGAGATCGGGGACGACGCCCATTCGTACGCCTGGGTCGAGGCATACCGGGCCCCTGAAAGAAGTCGCGCCTAGCGCACCGACCCGGTCCTCTTGGGGCAGCGCCCCGAAGGCCTTGCTTCCCGCCAGGGACGCACACATCCGTTCATCAGTCTGGGAGGCCTCGAGTGGCGCTGTTTCCTCTGACGTCGAAGTTTCAAGGTGACTTCGTCCTGCAACTGCTGGCCGTGGACTCGGCGGATTCCATGGATGTCGTTGCGGCGTCCGCAGCCAGGCACTCCATCGGAAAGCGCGTGATGTCGAGGCCCGGAAGGGTGCTTCGCGTGCGACGCCAGGGTACGGGTGATTCCTTTCCTCGCGACATGAGCGTCGAGGACAGCGGTCTCTATCCGACCGAATGCATCGAAGTCTTCTGGGAATGATCCCGGGCTGACATCTTTTCGCGAGGCTGGTTCTGAATGGCATATACGAGGATTTGCACGACCGACGATCTCTGGGAAGGCGAGATGAACGCCTACGAGATCGACGGGCACGAGCTGGTGGTCGTCTGCATCGAGGGGGGCGCGATCCGGGCGTATCAGGGCGCCTGTCCGCATCAGGACATCCCATTGGTCGATGGAAAGTTCGATGGGAAACACCTGATCTGCCGTGCGCATCAATGGATCTTCGATGCTTGCACGGGCGAAGGGATCAATCCCGAGGGATGCAAGCTTGCCAGCTATCCGATACGAATCGATGGCAATGAAGTCCATGTCGATACCGAAGGCGTCACGCCATTGTTTGCTCGTGCCTGATCAGAAAGCGTACGAACGTGGATCAAGAGAAAACCGGCAATGACGCTTCGCCACACAGAGTCAACAACACCGTCGGCCCCATCCTGCGCCGAGGAGAACTGGCGAGGGCCGTCGCAGAAGCGGCGGTACTGGACAACCCGGACAAGGACATTCGCGTCGATGACAAGGTGGCTTATGTCCGCGTGGAATCCGAAAGCGAGATGGTGATACGCCGATCGACGATCGAGGAAATGCTCGGGCGCCCTTTCAGGATGCGCGACATCGAGGTGGATCTCTCGTCCTTCGCCGGACGCATCGAGATCTCGTCGGAGCACATACGGTTCTATTACAGCAGGCATCTCTGAATGTTGAATGCCGTCAATCGACAGGGTCAGGACATGAATCAGCCGGAGACACTCAAGCCCCTCAGGACATGGAGCCACCTGGCGGGACGCCGGCGCAAGCCGAGCGAGTACGAGATCGTCTCCGTCGGCCTGCACTACAGCGACCGCCAGGAGCAGGCGCCTTTCGAGCTGGATCCCGACATGTTCATGTCGCGCTGGTACAGGAAGTACAGGAACGACAGCCCTTTGACCTGCGATGACTGGAACGCCTTCCGGGATCCGGACGAGCTGGTCTACAGAACCTACAACCTGCTCCAGGACGGTCAGGAGACCTATGTCTTCAGCGTCCTGAGTCAGTTCAGCGAACGGGAACACGACAAGGGGCTCGACCCGGCCTGGGCCGGAACATTGGCTCGCTTGCTGGCCCCGAGCAGGTATGTCTTCCATACCTTGCAGATGGCCTCCGCCTACGCCATGCAGATGGCACCTGCAAGCACGATCTCGAACTGCTTCGCTTTCCAGGCCGCGGACTCGCTGCGCTGGGTCCATCACACCGCATACAGGACCAAGGAGTTGTCGAGGACGTTCGTCGGCAAGGGCTTCGGGGTCGACGAGCGCCAGTACTGGGAGGAGGACCCGGCATGGCAAGGCATGCGAGAGCTGATGGAGAAAGTTCTCGTCGCGTGGGACTGGGGCGAGGCTTTCGTCGCGCTGAACCTCGTCGCCAAGCCAGCCATCGAGGAGTCGTTGCTGCGTCGATTCGGAGACGTGGGACGACACAACTCGGACACCCTGCTCGGGATGCTGACGGACGCTCAGGCGCTCGACGGGGCAAGGCATCGACGGTGGGCCACCGCGCTCGTGCGCATGTCGACTGCCGTGCCCGGGAATCGAGAAGTCCTGAGGGCCTGGATCGACAAGTGGGAGCCCCTGGGCGACGCCGCGATCGACGCCTTCTGCGGTGCCTTGCCGGACGCTCCGAGCGCCGCCTCCGAGGCAAGGGCCGCCACAAGAGAGTTCCGCCGGTCACTGGATCTCTGAGCCGATCGATCGTTCGGATCGCCGCGGCATTGTCGGATGGAGCATATGGATGGCGGGAAGCCCATGATCAGTCGCATTCGGATCGACGGCGTCCCGATGCCGGTCCTGCAGGTCGGGAACGACACGGTTCTTCGCGCTGCACTGCGAGAGGGTGTCGGGTTTCCGTATGAGTGCAATTCGGGCGGGTGCGGCAGCTGCAGGTTCGAGCTGCTCGGCGGGGAGGTGCACTCGCTCTGGCCGGAGGCTCCCGGGCTGTCGGATTGAGACAGGCGACGCAAGCAACTCCTGGGATGCCAGAGCCGCGCCTTGGGAGACATTGCCATCAAGGTCCGATGCTCTCCGGAGTTCGTTTCCGCGCATCGCCCCCGGCGGCAGCGGGCCCGCCTGATGTCGAGCGTGGATCTGACGCATGACATTCGCGAGTTCAGATTCGCGACGGAATCTCCAGCCGAGTTTTCTCCGGGACAGTATGCAAGCGTCGCCCTCGGAGAGTCTGGCGTCGTTCGATCCTATTCCATGTCGAACCTGCCGAATGTCGACGGGCAGTGGCACTTTCAGATCCGACGAGTCCCTGGCGGCGCTGCGACAGGGTGGCTCTTCGGACAGTCGCGCATCGGAGATGAAGTCGAGATCGATGGTCCTTATGGGCTCGCGTCGCTGCGGGAGCACGTTCGTCGCGACATCGTTTGCGTGGCAGGTGGGTCAGGACTGGCTCCGATGGTCTCCGTTGCGAGAGGTGCTTCGGCTGCGGGCATGCTCGAAACGGGCAGATTGCACTTCTTCTACGGTGCACGCGAACCGCGGGATGTGTGTGGCGACGATCTGCTGCGCCAGCTTCCTCAATATCAGAAGTCAATTCGCTACTGCGCCGTGGTGTCCGGTGCACAGCGAGATCGATCTGCCTGGAGTGGCGAAACCGGCTACGTCCACGATGCCGTGGCACGTCATCTCGGTGCGGACCTCGGTCACTACGAGTTCTATTTCGCCGGTCCTCCGCCGATGACCGAGGCGCTTCAGGAAATGCTGATGCTCCAGTTTCGGGTCCCGAATCGGCAGCTTCATTTCGATCGTTTCTATTGAATCTACAACGGGCTCCATCCAAGGAGCCTTCGGAGCGAGGAGACAACGATGAAGAACAGACAAGACACTGCGCGCCGAAGCGGCGCGACCCCCCGCGCGGGCCAGTCCCGCCGCCTCGCGCGCGCGGCGCTGGCCGGCGGCCTGGCCGTGTGCGGCCTGGCCCAGGCGCAGGACGCCGCCGCGCCGGTCGACCCCTGGAAGGTCGACATCTACTACGAGAACGACACCCGCTTCCGGGGCAAGGACGCGACCGGCGAGCGCGTCGGACTCTCCAAGTTCCGCAACACCCTGCAGGTCGAGGCCGACAAGAAGCTCGAAGGCGGCTGGAAGTTCCGCAGCATCCTGCGCGGCAGCTTCGACGGCGTCTACCGCATGAACGACGACCAGTACGGCCGCAAGGCCGGCGGCGGCGTGCTGCTCGAGTCCCAGGGCGGACCGCCCCCGGTGCCCCACGGCAGCGGCATCGTCAACAAGGGCCTGGTCGACGGCCTCGGGCTGGTCAACAACGTCTTCGGCTTCAACTCCACCAACCCCGCCGCACCCAACTACAACCCCAACGAAGGCCTGCGCCTGCTCGGTGACCGCTGGCACGACGTGCCCAACGGCGGGGTGGAGTTCGCCACCCCCGTGCGCCCCTGCGACACCGACCGGCGCGGCTGCGCCGACTTCGGCGGCTACGGCGACAAGAAGCGCAGCGAGCTCGAACTGCCCGAGTTCAACGAACGCTGGGACGTCATCCGCGAAGCCTTCGTCACCAACACCGTCGGCCTGGCCGACGGCAAGCAGCTCTTCCTCAAGCTCGGCAAGCAGCAGGTGGTGTGGGGCCGCACCGACCTGTTCCGCGTGCTCGACGTGATCAACCCGGTCGACTACTCGCGCAACAACATCTACGACGAACTCCAGGACATCCGCATCCCCATGTGGATCGCCCAGGCCGAGTACCGCATGGGCCCGAGCGAGAGCATGCAGGACCGCAACCTGCAGCTGGTGTGGAACTTCGACAAGTTCCGCCCCAACAACCTCGGCCAGTGCGGCACCGCCAACGTCATCCTCGACGCCGGCTGCTTCTTCCGCGGCATGAAGAACCTGTGGGACAACGGCGGCACGGTGGCCAACTTCGCCAACGTCGGCCCCGGCGTGCTGCTCGCCACCGACTTCGGCCCCGGCCAGATCGGCCTGCGCGACGTGAAGCTGCCCAACTGGAGCTTGAAGAACACCCAGCTCGGGCTGAAGTACGAGGGCGTGAGCCAGGACGGCCTGTCGTTCTCGCTCAACGCCTTGACCTACCGCTCGCAGCTGCCCTCGCTGCGCGGCGGCAAGGGCGCGACCAACGCCTTCACCGGCGAGACGCGCACCGACGCGCAGGGCGGCTGGCCCTACCTGATCGCCTTCGACATGCACTTCCCGCGCGTGAACCTCATCGGCGGCTCGATGGACTTCGAGTGGCAGGCGGCCAAGGCGGCGGTGCGGGTCGAGGCGGCCTTCACCAACGGCGAGGAGTTCGCCAACACCCTCAAGCCCCAGCTGTACTCGAAGAACAAGGTGTTCCGCTCGGTGGTCGGCTTCGACCGGCCCACCTTCGTGCCCTTCATCAACCCCAACCGCACCACGCTGTTCTCCGCGCAGCTGTTCTACCAGCACATCTTCGACCACGAGTTCGAGCGCGGCCAGTTCGGCCCGGTGGGCATGCCCGACTGGGAGAACAACGTCATCGCCACGCTGCTGATGAAGGCCTTCCTCGTCAACGACCGCGTCAGCCCGCAGCTGATCACGGCCTACGACGTGCAGGCCCGCGCGCTGGTCACGTCCCCGCAGGTCGACTGGATCGTCACCGACAAGTTCAAGATCAGCTTCGGGGGCAACTTCAAGCTGCGCAACGGCGACGAGCGCTGGAAGTTCGACGACTGCCGCTCGTGCAACCCGTGGGCGCCGTTCACCGCGCCCTTCGGTGACGCCGACCCCACCACCGCCTACTCGCGCGGCCTCGGCGGCCTCGAACCCCTCGGGCGCTTCCGCGCCGGCCCCATCGGCTCGGCATGGAAAGAAAACGAGATCTTCCTCACCGCAAGGTATCAGTTCTGACCATTCCGCCTGGTACAGGCGCCGCGGCTCCCAGGAGCACGCTCGATCCGATTGCGAGCCGCCGATTCCGCTCGCCTGGTTCCAGCCTTGCCCGCCTCATCGGGCATCGCACCGAATTGACTCCACGGAGACTGACATGAAACTCAAGACGCTCTTCACGATCGGACTTCCCATGATCTTTGCTGCGGGCCAGGCCATCGCCTTGACCGACGCGGAGATCGATGCGTCGTTCAATCCCTATCAGGCCGGTCCGACCACCTCGCCCGGGATCACGCCCGGGATGAAGATCGACAAGTCCAATGCACAGAAATTCCGCGACATCATCGATCCGGCGACGTATGCGCTGATCGAGCAAGGGAAGCTCGAGTTCCCGGTCGAGGAAACACACTCCATCGCACTTCATCCGAACTACATCGCCGCCACGAAGAAGCATTCGTCCCAGGTCAAGCTCGGCAGCGCGACAGGCACGATCGAAGGCTACGTGGCCGGGCGCCCCTTCCCCGGCAAGCCTGACAAGTCGGATCCCCGTGCCGGCGAGAAGCTGGCATTCAACTACAAGTACGCGCAGATCGTCGGAGACAGCGGGCGAATCTATCCGTTCATCTGGCAATACAAGGACGCAAGAAGTGGAAAGGTCGAACGTCAGCTGGAGTTCGATTTCAACTTCCTGAGCTTCAAGCACAGGACCACGCAGCTCCCCACCGCGGACATCGAGCCAAATCCCTCGAAGTTCTATCGAGGGATCTACCTGAAGGTCCTGAGCCCGCAGGACCTGAAGAACACGCAGTTGCTGATCCAGCGTTTTGACGATGACACCAAGCTGGACGATTCGTACCTGTACCTCGGATTCCAGCGGCGTGTCCGTCGGCTGGCAACCGGGCAGACGACGGACTCCTTCCTCGGCTCCGATCTCATGATCGAGGACTTCGAGGGATACAACGGCCGCGTGCCCGACATGGATTGGAAGTACGTCGAGACCAAGGTGATGCTGCTGCCGGTCTATCGACACAGCGAGTGGAAGAAGACGGAACCACGAGACCAGATGGGCTACGGGCAGGTGCAGTTCGACGGTCAGGCCCAGTGCTTCCAGAACATCCCGTGGTCGCTGCGCGTCGTGCACGTCATCGAAGGCGTGCCCGTCGAATCTCGCAACCCCATCGGAAAGCGGATTCTCTACATGGATGCCCAGACATCCATCTTCCCGATCATCAACATGTACGACCGAAAGGGAGCGCTCTGGAAGCGCTGGGCCATCGGCTTCTCCGATTCGGCCTATCACGCGCCTGCGAACCAGGCGGCGGGGATCGCGATCTACACGTCGGCCTCCATGCTCGACGTTCAGGCGCAGCATTGCACGACTCTCCAGCTGCGGATGATCAGTGATCCTGCGCTGAGTCCCCCCTCCATCTTTTCGGTGCAGAACTTGCGCGGAGGAGATTGACGCTGCGTGTCGTTTCGAGATGGCACGTTTGCGGCGGAGATCGATTCCGCCGCTTTTTTTTGAGCGGCGATGCTCTGACAGTGCGGTCGGTCCTCCGTCGAATCGAATCCGGCCCATCCGCCTGTTCCACCCGCCGCGCGATTCGCTGATCGACGTGACATCCGACACGGACGCCCGGTCGGATGCAAGGCCCGCGTAAGTCTGACTGATATTTCAGCTTCACTTCACCGCTTCACGGACCGACATCCTCGTCGATCATCTTTTGAATCGATCGATAGCTGTCAATAAGCATTCTTTATGAGGTGGCCTGTGAATCTGACCCCCATGACCGTCCGCACCAAGCTGAGCCTGACCTTCGGCGGACTCTCGGTGCTCGTGCTGTTCGTTGCCGGACTGGCGATGAAGTCCCTCGCCGAGGAGCACGACCAGTTCGTCGACTACGTGCACGGCGTCAATGCCCGGGCACAGGCGGCAGCCGATGTGCGCGCAGCCGTGGACCGCCGCGCCATCGCGGCGCGCAACCTCGTGCTCGTCCGCAAGGCCGAGGATCTGGCCGCGGAACAGAATTCGGTGGTCGCGGCGCATGAAGCGGTGCAGGCGAACCTCGGGACGCTGAATCAGCTGGTGACCCGGGCCGCGGACCTGCCGGAGACGGCGCGCAGTCTCGTGGCCGAGATGAACCGCATCAAGGCAGCCTACGGGCCGGTCGCACTGGAGATCGTGAGGCTCGCCGCCGCCGGCCAGCACGACGCGGCCATCGCCCGCATGAATGCCGACTGCCGCCCGCTGCTGGCCGCGCTGGTCAAGGCATCCGACGACTACCGCGACTACACGCTGAGCCGCGCGGTGCAGCTCACCGAAACGGCCGAGGCCGACTACCTGCTGCACCGCAATCTGCTGATCCTCGGCTGCGTGATCGCCTTCCTGTCGGCCGCCGTGTCGGGCACGCTGATCACGCGCAGCCTGACCCGCGCGCTGGGGGCCGAACCGGGTCAACTGGGCACGGTGGCGCAACGCGTCGCCCAGGGCGACCTGAGCCGGGTGGACGGCGCCGCGGACGCACCGCGCGGCAGCGTGCTGGCCTCGCTCGGCGCCATGCAGGCCAGCCTGGCGGACATCGTGGGCCGGGTGCGCAACAGCAGCGACTGCATCGCCACCGGGTCGGCGCAGATCGCCACCGGCAACGCCGACCTGAGCCAGCGGACCGAGGAACAGGCGAGCAACCTGCAGCAGACAGCCGCCTCCATGGAGGAGCTGACCGCGACGGTGAAGCAGAACGCCGACACGGCACGCCAGGCCACGCAGCTCGCCGGCTCGGCCTCGGGCGCCGCGGCGCACGGCGGCAGCGTGGTGTCCGAGGTGGTGGCCACCATGGGCGCGATCACCGAATCGAGCCGCAAGATCTCCGACATCATCGGCGTGATCGACGGCATCGCGTTCCAGACCAACATCCTGGCGCTCAATGCGGCGGTGGAGGCTGCCCGCGCCGGCGAGCAGGGGCGCGGATTCGCGGTGGTGGCCGGTGAGGTGCGCAACCTGGCGCAGCGCAGCGCCGAGGCGGCCAAGGAGATCAAGGCCCTGATCGAGGACAGCGTCGAGAAGGTCGGCACCGGCTCTCGGCTGGTGAACGATGCCGGGCAGTCGATGAACGAGATCGTTGCCCAGGTCCAGCGCATGAACGACCTGATCAGCGAGATCAGCGCCGCCAGCGTCGAGCAGAGCGGCGGCATCAGCCAGATCGGCAACGCGGTCAACCAGCTCGATCAGGTCACGCAGCAGAACGCCGCGCTGGTGGAGGAAAGCGCGGCGGCGGCCGAGAGCCTGAAGCACCAAGCCGCCACGCTGGCCGATCTGGTCAGCGTGTTCAGGATCGAAGGCTCATTGCGAACCACGTCCTTCTGATCGACCGCCAGAAGGCCCGGCCCTCCTCTCCTCCGCACCACGCAGCCCACAAGGGCCGCCGCCGCGTCAGACCGGCACCAGGAAGTCGCGGCTGATGCCGATGCCCAGGTCGCCCACGCGGTCGAGGAACTGCGTGAGGAAGGCGTGCAGGCCGGTGGCGAGGATCTCGTCGATGCGGCCGAAGCTCAGGTCGGCGCGCAGCCGGCCGGCGCGGCGCAGCGTCTCGCCGCTCTGCTCGTTGGCCACCATCTTCAGGTTGCCGACCACCTCGTCCATGCAGGCGGCAAGCGAGCGCGGCATGTCGGGCCGCAGGATCAGCAGCTCGGCCACCTTCTCGGGGCGGATCACGTTGCGGTAGACCTTGCGGTAGACCTCGAAGCCGGACACCGAACGCAGGATCGCGCTCCAGTAGTAGAAGTCGACTTCGACCGGCTCACGCTGCTCGCGCACGCCGAAGAACTCGGACTGCGCGCCATGGAACTTCACGTCGAGCAGGCGTGCGGTGTTGTCGGCTCGTTCGAGGAAAGTGCCGATGCGCAGGAAGTGGAAGCTCTCGTCCTGCAGCATCGTTCCCAGCGTCACGCCGCGCGAGAGGTGCGAGCGGAACTTCACCCACTCGAAGAAATCGGCCGGGTCGCGCCGGAAGCTACCGTTGGCGATCAGGCGCTTGAACTCCAGCCAGGTGGTGTTGGCGGTCTCCCAGACCTCGGTGGTCAGCGTGCCGCGCACGGCACGGGCGTTCTCGCGCGCCGCGCGCAGGCAGGAGTGGATGCTCGACGGATTGGACTCGTCGCACACCATGAACTCCATGACATCGTGCGGATTCAGGTTGTCGTGCAGGCGGTGGTAGTCGTGCGTCAGCTCGCTGATGCTGAGCAGGCCGCGCCAGCCCTGCTCGGTGGCCTCGCTGGACTGCGGCAGCAGCGAGGTCTGGTAGTTCACGTCGAGCATGCGGGCGGTGTTCTCCGCGCGCTCGGTGTAGCGAGCCATCCAGAAGAGGTGGTCTGCGGTTCTTGACAACATGGTCGTGTCTCCTCAGGCCCGGCTCACGCTTCGAGCATCCAGGTGTCCTTGGTCCCGCCGCCCTGCGACGAGTTGACCACCAGGGACCCTTCCTTCAACGCCACCCGCGTCAGGCCGCCCGGGACCATCTGCACCGTCTTGCCCGAGAGCACGAAGGGCCGCAGGTCGATGTGGCGCGGCGCGATGCCGCTCTCCACGAAGGTGGGGCAGGTCGACAGTGCGAGCGTGGGCTGCGCGATGTAGTTGCTCGGGTTCGCGACCAGCTGCGTGCGGAACTCCTCGATCTCCGCCTTGCTGGCGGCCGGGCCGACCAGCATGCCGTAGCCGCCGGCGCCGTGCACTTCCTTCACGACCAGTTCGCCCAGGTGGGCCAGCACGTACTGCAGGTCCTCGCTCTCGCGGCACAGGTAGGTCGGCACGTTGTTCAGGATCGGCTTCTCGCCGAGGTAGAACTCGATCATCTTCGGCACGTAGGGGTAGATCGACTTGTCGTCCGCCACGCCGGTACCGATGGCGTTGCACAGGTTCACGTTGCCGGCGCGGTAGACCGACAGCAGGCCGGCACAGCCGATCGTCGAGTCGGCGCGGAAGGCCTTGGGGTCGAGGAAGTCGTCGTCGATGCGGCGGTAGATCACGTCGACGCGGCGCGGCCCCTGGGTCGTGCGCATGTACAGGTAGTTGTCCTTGACGAACAGGTCCTGCCCCTCGACCAGCTCCACGCCCATCTGCTGCGCCAGGAAGGCGTGCTCGAAGTAGGCCGAGTTGTACATGCCCGGGGTCATGACCACCACGGTCGGCTCGGCCACGCCGGGCGGCGCCACGGCGCGCAGGGTGTCGAGCAGCAGGTCGGGATAGTGAGCGACCGGCGCCACGCGGTGGCTGCTGAACAGCTCGGGGAACAGCCGCATCATCATCTTGCGGTTCTCGAGCATGTAGCTCACGCCGCTGGGCACGCGCAGGTTGTCCTCGAGCACGTAGTAGTTGCCCGAGCCGTCTGGGTTGGCAGCCCGCACGATGTCGATGCCGGCGATCTGCGAGTAGACGTTGCCCGGCACGTCCACACCCATCATCTCGGGGCGGAACTGTGCGTTCTTGAAGACCTGCTCGCCCGGCACGATGCCGGCCTTGATGATCTCCTGGTCGTGGTAGACGTCGTGGATGAAGCGGTTGAGCGCGTTGACGCGCTGCCTCAGGCCCTTCTCCATTTCGCGCCATTCCTGCGCGGGAATGATGCGCGGGATCAGGTCGAAGGGGATCAGCCGCTCGGTGCCGGAGCCGTCCTCGTCCTTGGCACCGTAGACCGCGAAGGTGATGCCGACGCGGCGGAAGATCATCTCCGCCTCGTCGCGGTGCCCCTTCATGGACTCGTGCGGTTGCTGGGCCAGCCAGCGCTCGTAGCCGGCGTAGTGCTCGCGCACCTTGTCGCCGCTGGCATGCATCTCGTCGTAGAACTTCTTCATCGTGTCTCCCACGCTGAGACTGGAGCTAGCAGAGATTGTGCCAAGCAGCCATCCCGGTCCGTCGCGAACCGATCATGCCGCAGGCACCACGCGCGTCCCCACGCGCACGTCGAGCTGGTGGCGGCCGCCACCACGGATCACGCCGCACAGCGGCGTCACGTCGGCATAGTCGCGCCCCAGTGCGAGGCGCACATGGGTCAGACCGGCCTCGCAGTCGTTGGTGGGGTCGAGTTCCAGCCAATCGGCCGAGCCGTCCTCGCGCGGCACCGCCACCGCCACCCAGGCATGCGAGGCATCGGCACCCTGCAGTACCGGCTGGCCCGGCGGCGGCTCGGTCAGCAGGTAGCCGCTGACATAGCGGGCCGACAGGCCCAGCGCCCGCAGGCTGCCGATCATCACGTGGGCGAAGTCCTGGCACACGCCACGCCGCTGCTCGAAGGCCTGCAGCACCGGGGTGCCGACCTCGGTGCTGTGCGGCGCATAGGTGAAATCGGCGTGCAGCCGGTGCATCAGCTCGGTGGCCGCCTCGTCGATGCCGCGGCCCGGCGGGAAGGACGGCAGGGCCCAGTCGCGCAGCGCCGCGTGGTGCGGCACCAGCGTGGACGGGAAGGTGAACTCGACCGCCGCGTCCAGCGGGCGGCCCGACTCGTAGCGCCAGTGGGCGCGGCAGGCCTCCCAGGGCAGCGCCGCGGCGTCGGAGCGCGCGGGCGCGTGGGCACGCACGCGGCTGGTGGCGCAGACCCGCAGGTGCTGGTGCGAAGCCGTCAGCGTGAACACGCGGCGGCTGTTGCCGTAGACGTCGCGGTCGTCGTGCTGCTGCGCCGGCGCCGGCTCGATCTCCATCTCGAAGCCCAGCAGTTGTTGTGCGGCGTCGTCACGCGGCCGCAGCACGGCAATGTGCTGCGCCAGCTCGACCGGGCTGGAATAACGGTACTCGGTGACGTGCACGACCTCCAGCTCGACCGGCCCGTGCAGGGCGTCGGCCGGGCGCGGCAGGGGCGCCGGCGGCTCAGACCGAAAGATGCTGTTCATGCAGGCCGGCGAGCGCGAAATAGCGTCGCCCCACGTCATCGGAGAGCCGCGCGCCGGCATCGGCCAGGCGGTCGGCGAGTGCCACCACCAGCTCGTCGTCGACCACCGCTTCCTGGCCCGGCCCGGCCTTGCGACACAGATCGACCAGCGTCGTGCCGACGCCGAACGGCGGCAGCAGGCCCAGCATCTCCTCCACCGAGCCCGCGCTGCCGGGCAGCTTGGCCAGCTCGGTGCGCAGGCGGCGCAGCACGCAGCCCAACGCGCGGGGGTTGGCCGGGTCGATGACCAGCAGGTCGAGCAGCGCCAGCGCCTCCTGGCGGCCCGGATAGCGTGCGCGGTAGGTCAGGCTGCTGTCGAACAGGTCGAGCAGCAGGTCGAAGCCATGCGCGCTGTGCACCGCACCGTCCTCGAAGAAGCAGCGCAGCGTGCCGCTCATCGTGATCAGGCGCTCGGCCTGGCGGCCGATCGTCAGCAGGCGCCAGCCATCGTCGCGCGTCATGCGGTCGCTCTGCGCGCCGGTGACCGCAGCGAGCTGACTCGCCAGGTGCTCGAGCGCACCGCGCATCGCGTCGGTGGCGAGCCCGGGCACGGCCGGGATCGCCCGCTCGTTCTCGCCTTCGTCGTCGTCGGTGCCGGCGGGTGCCGGCATCAGCGCCCGCGTGAGCCGGGCGTGGAAGTCTTCGACCATCGAGCGGACCAGGCGCCCGTGCTCGGTCGACAGGCGCTCGCGCAAGGACCCAGCCACGCGGTCGAGCGCCGCCAGGTTGTAGGCGATGCTGTGGTGGTCTTCGGGATCGGCCAGCGCGGCCACCACCGAGCGCTCGAACACCCGCGGCGACTGCGTCAGTGACGGCACACCGGTCGGTCCCAGGCCGCTGCGTTGCGTCAGCTCGGAAATGGCGTCGAGCACCGCCGACGGCGTGTCGTCATCGTCCTCGACCAGCGCCGCGGTGGCCAGCGCCAGACGCACCAGTTGCTCGGTGCGCTCGGTGTATCGACCCATCCAGAACAGGTTCTCGGCGGTGCGGCTCGACACCGGCCGCTGGTGCACCGCGATCTCCTCCGGCCGCAGGCGCTGCGGAAGCATCGAGTAGGTATCGACCGCGCCCTCGCGCAGCACCCAGGTGTCGAGGCTGGCGCCGCCGTGCTGCATCGACACGATGTGCGGATCGCGCGCGGCGATGCGCGTCATGCCGCCGGGCAGCACGCGGTAGCCGCCGCGGCCGTCGGCGATGGCATAGACACGCAGCATCGCCGTGCGTGGCAGGAACGCGCCCGACTCCCACCACGGCGTCTGCGAGAACGGCAGGTAGCGCTGCAGCGTGTAGGCATCGGGTTCGGCGTCGATGCGCGCGCGCCATTGCTCGTGCGCAGCCGACGGCAGCGTGCCGCCGATCTGCGGCTCGAAGCTGCGGCTTCGCACGCCCTGGTAGGTGGGCCGGATCACGCGCGCCGCCAGCTCGCCGCGGGTGGCCTGCCAGGCGGCGTCCTCGCCGCACCACCAGCTCGCGAGCGCCGGCAGTGCCAGTGGCTCGCCGAGCAGGCGCCGCGAGATCGCCGGCATGAAGCCCAGCACGCCCGGCGACTCGACGAAGCCGGTCCCCAGCGCATTGGCCATCACCAACCGGCCGGCACGCAGCACCTGCAGCAGGCCCGGCACACCCAGGGCGGAATCGGCGCGCAGCTCCAGCGGATCGCACCAGATGTCGTCCAGCCGCCGCAGCAGGCCGTGCACCGGCTCCAGGCCCTGCACGGTCTTCAGGTAGAGGCGGTCGTCGCGCACTGTCAGGTCGCCGCCCTCGACCAGCGGCAGGCCGAGGTAGCGGGCCAGGTAGGCCTGCTCGAAATAGGTCTCGTTGTAGGGCCCCGGCGTCAGCAGCGCGAGCCGCGGCGTGGCGCCGCCGTCGGCCGCGGCGATCACCGAGGCCGGGCCGAGCAGCGAGTCGAGCAGGCTGCGGTAGCTGGAGGCGATGTGCTCGACGCGCAGCTCGCGGAAGGCCTCGGGGAACTGGCGCGACACGATCAGCCGGTTCTCCAGCACATAGCCCAACCCGGACGGCGCCTGGCTGCGTTGCGACACCACCGACCACTCACCACCGGGCCCTCGCGCGATGTCGAAGGCCAGCACATGCAGCCTCACATCACCGGCCGGCACGACGCCGTGCAGCGGGCGCAGGTAGCTCGGGTGACCGAGCACCAGCGCCGGCGGCAGCAGGCCCTCGTGCAGCAGGCGCTGCGGGCCATAGCAGTCGGCCAGCATGGCCTCGAGCAGGCGGGCGCGCTGGGCGATGCCGGCTTCGATCACCTGCCAGTCGGCCGGCTCGATCAGCAGTGGCAGCACACCCAGCGACCAGGGCCGCTTGATGCTCTCGCCGCCGACACCGGCCGGCTGGTGGACGTTGTAGGTGACGCCGTTGCGGTGGATCTGCTGCGCGATCTGGCCGGCGCGCCGGTCCAGGCCGCTCAGTCCATCGGCGCCCAGCAGCTCGAAGAAACGCTGCCAGCGATCGCGCAGCGCCTGTCCGGTGTCCTGCAGCAGCTCGTCGTAGTGGCCCGGGTCGGCCCGCCGCGCGGCGTGCAGCACGCCGTGCAGCACCGCATCGGAATGCCAGCCGCCGGAAGCGTCGAATTCGAGCGAAGACTGCTGCACGGCGGCGGGATCGAGACTCAGAGGTGGCGCAGATCGAGGGTGAAGGGGAACTCGCGACTCGGTTGGGCCGGCTGGACCTTCATCTTGCCCGGCGTGTGGCCGAGCTTGAAGAAGCGCGCCAGCCGTCGGCTTTCGGCCTCGTAGGCGTTGACTGGGAAGCTGTCATGGTTGCGACCACCGGGGTGCGCCACATGATAGCGGCAGCCCCCGATCGAACGGCTCATCCAGGTGTCGACGATGTCGAAGGTGAGCGGCGCATGGCCGGGAATGGTGGGGTGCAGCGCGGACGGCGGCGCCCAGGCCTTGTAGCGCACCCCGGCCACGAACTCCCCGACCCGTCCGGTGGGCTGCAGCGGCAGCGACCAGCCGTTGACAGTGACGACGTGTCGGTTGCCGTTGAGGCCGGTGGCCTTGACCTCCACGCGCTCCAGCGACGAATCGACATAGCGCACGATGCCCCCGGGTGCGCCCTCCTCGCCCATCACGTGCCAGGGCTCGAGCGCGGTCCGCACCGTCAGCTCGATGCCGGCCACCGTGACCTCGCCGATGATCGGGAAGCGGAACTCGAAGTGCGGCGCGAACCAGGCCGGATCGAACGCGAAGCCGTCCTGGCGCAGTTCGGCCAGCACGTCGGCGAAATCCATCTGCACGAAGGTCGGCAGCAGGAAGCGATCGTGCAGCTCGGTGCCCCAGCGCGTGAGCCGCGTGGTGGTGCCGCCGGTGTAGGGCGTGTGCCAGAAGCGCGCGATCATCGCGCGCAGCAGCAACTGCTGCACGAGGCTCATGCGCGCATGCGGCGGCATCTCGAAGGCGCGCAGCTCCAGCAGTCCGAGGCGGCCGGTGGGGCCGTCCGGCGAGTACATCTTGTCGATGCAGAACTCGGCGCGGTGGGTGTTGCCGGTGACGTCGATCAGGATGTTGCGCAGGGTCCGGTCGACCATCCACGGCGGCACCTGCCCGAAGCGGGAGGTCTGGTTCTCGATCTCCTTCAGCGCGATCTCGAGCTCGAACACCTGGTCGTTGCGCGCCTCGTCGATGCGCGGCGCCTGGCTGGTCGGCCCGATGAACATGCCCGAGAACAGGTAGCTCAGGCTGGGGTGGTTGTGCCAATAGGCCAGCAGGCTGGCCAGCAGGTCGGGCCGCCGCAGGAAGGGGCTGTCGCCCGGCGTCGCCCCGCCCAGCACGAAGTGGTTGCCGCCGCCGGTGCCGGTGTGGCGGCCGTCGAGCATGAACTTCTCGGTCGACAGGCGCGTCTCGTGCGCCGCCTCGTACAGGAACTCGGTGTGATCGACCAGTTGCTCCCAGCTGGACGCCGGGTGGATGTTGACCTCGATCACGCCGGGATCGGGCGTCACCTGCAGCATCTTCAGCCGCGCGTCGCGCGGCGGCGGATAGCCTTCGAGCACAAGCTTGATGCCCAGCGCCTCCGCCGTGGCCTCCACCGCGGCCAGCAGGTCGAGGTAGTCGTCCAGCAGTTCCAGCGGCGGCATGAAGACGTAGAGGATGCCGCCCCGCACCTCGACGCACATCGCGGTGCGCGTGATCCACGCAGCCGACTCGAAGCGCGCCGGCGCATGCGTCAGACCGCGGCGGGCCATGGCAGTGCGCGGCGACCTGCTCGCACCCGCGCCGAGACCAGCACCCGCACCGGCCGGCTGCCCAGCACCCGGTGCACCGCCCAGGCCGCCGGCATCACCCATCGCTGTCCCGGACCGCGCTGAAGCGCCGCCATCGCCTGTGGCGCCGCCGCCCTCCGATCCGGACGCATCGGCGTCGGGCCCACGGAAGGCATGCTCGCCGTACTGCGCCCGCAGCGCAGCCACCGAGCGCAGGCGTGCGGCCGGAGCGAAGGGGTCGGCATCGATCAGATAGGGGTAGTCGCCCTTCGTGACCCAGGGCAGCGAATCGAGTGGCAACCGATAGCCCATCGGCGAATCGCCCGGCATCAGGTACATGCGCTCGTCGCGGAAGAACCAAGGGCCGGTGGTCCAGCTCGGTCCGGCCAGACCGGGCGCGCCCGGTTCGCGCTTGATCGGCAGCATGTAGCCGACGACCTTGGTCAGCCCCTGGTCGAACACCTTGCGCAAGCGGGCACGCTCCAGTTCGTCGTCGAGCCGCGCATCGAAGGGGTCGACGTTGACCGGCAGGCGGCGCTCGCGCCACAGGTAGTACCAGGTGTCCTCGTAGCCGGCCTGGATGTAGTCGGTGGCGAGGCCCAGCTTGCGCGCCAGCAGCTCGATGAAGGCCTTGGACTCGACCTCGCTGTAGCCGGTGGGCTGGCGCTCGTCGGCGAACAGCGTCGGGTCGATCCAGCACGGTTCGCCGTCGGCGCGCCAGAAGATGCTGAGCGCCCAGCGCGGCAACTGCTCGCCCGGGTACCACTTGCCCTGGCCGAAGTGCAGGAAACCGCCCTCGCCATAGCGCGCGCGCAGGCGCTGCACCAACTCGTTGGCAAAGCCGCGTTTCGTCGGGCCGAGCGCGGCGGTGTTCCACTCGGCACCCTCGCGGTCGTAGACCGACACGAAGGTCGGCTCGCCGCCCTGCGTGAGCCGCACGTCCTGCGCCTTCAGTTGCTGGTCGACCTGCTCGCCGAGCGACAGCACCTCGCCCCACTGCGCCTCGGTGTAGGGCTTGGTGACGCGCGGCGATTCGTGGATGCGGGTGACGCTCATCGAGTGGGTGAACACCACCTCGCTCTCGTCGACGCCGCCCTCCACCGGCGCCGCGCTCGACGGCTCGGGCGTGCAGGCCACCGGGATGTGGCCCTCGCCGGCCATCAGGCCTGACGTGGGATCGAGGCCGATCCAGCCGGCCCCTGGCAGGTAGACCTCGCACCAGGCGTGCAGGTCGGTGAAGTCGGCCTCGGCGCCGCTGGGGCCATCGAGGGCCTTCACGTCGGGCTTGAGCTGGATCAGGTAGCCCGACACGAAGCGCGCCGCCAGGCCCATGTGGCGCAGCGCCTGCACCATCAGCCAGCCGGTGTCGCGGCAGGAGCCGGAGCGGTTTTCCAGCGTCTGTTCGGGCGTCTGCACGCCGGGCTCCATGCGGATCAGGTAGCTGATGTCGCTCTGCAAGCGCTGGTTCAGGCCGACCAGGAAGTCGATGGTGCGCTGGGTCTTGCGCGGCACGCTGTCGACGAAGGCCTTGAAGAGCGGCGTCAGTTCGCCGGCCACCAGGTAGGGCGCGAGCTCGCGCTTGAGGCCCTCTTCGTAGCTGAAGGGAAAGTTCTCGGCGCTGGGTTCGAGGAAGAAGTCGAAGGGGTTGTAGACCGACATCTCGGCGACGAGATCGACGGTGATCTTGAACTCGGTGGTCTTTTGGGGGAACACCAGGCGCGCGAGGTAGTTCGCGAACGGATCCTGCTGCCAGTTGACGAAATGATCGGCGGGCTCGACCCGCAGCGAGTAGCTGAGGATGGGCGTGCGGCAATGCGGCGCCGGGCGCAGGCGGACCACCTGGGGGCCGAGCGCAACGCGCCGGTCATAGCGGTAGTGCGTGACGTGGTTCAGCGCGACATGAATCGACAAGAGACTCTCCTTCGGGGCGGGCAGTGCGTGCCGGTGTCAGTCGGTCGATTCCGGCCCGACAGGGTTAGCAACTTCCACGCCATTGTGCGTGCTGTCTGCGTCGGGATGATGCCAATAGCGCCGGACCCGTGGGCGCCAGCAGGCGGCGCCCGCCGGGCCGTAGTGCCAGGCGCCGCAGCGCGGGCTGTCCACCACCGAGATGCCTCGTTCGGCATAGCGCGCCAGCACCTCCATCGCCGGATGGCCGAAGCGGTTGCGATAGCCGGCCTGCACGACCGCCACGCGTGGCGCCACGGCGTCGAGGAAGGCGGCGCTGGACGAGGTCTTGCTGCCGTGGTGAGGCACCAGCAGCACCTCGCTCGCCAGCAACCCGCCATGCTGGGCCACCAGGCGCGCCTCCTGCTCGCGCTCCAGGTCGCCGGTGAGCAGTGCCGTGTGCGCCTGCCCGCTCCAGCGGCCGCCGATCCGCAGCACGCAGCTCAGGGTGTTGGGCCGGGGCTTCACCTGCTCCGCCGACGCCAGCGCCTCGGCGGTCGGGTGCAGCAGCTCGAACTGCACGCCGTCCCAGGTCCACCGCCGGCCCGCCACGCAGGGCTCGCGATCGACCCCCAGCGTGCCGGCCAGCGCCAGCAGGCCGTGGCTCGCCTCGAGCGAACTCGCCAGGCGCGTTACCGGCAGGCCGCGCAGCACGGCGCCGGCGCCGCCCACGTGGTCGCTGTCGCGGTGACTCAACATGAGCAGGTCGAGGCGCTCCTCGCCGAGCGAGCGCAGCAGCGGCAGCAGCACCCGCCCGCCGGCATCGGACTCGCGCGAGTACTGCGGCCCGGTGTCGTAGAGCAGCGTGTGGCGCGCGGTGCGCAACAGCACCGACGTGCCCTGGCCGACGTCGATCACCGTCATGTCGTAGGCGCCCTCCGCCGGCCGCGGCACAGCGGGCGCGAGCAGGGGCAGCAACAGCGGCAGGCCGAGCGCGCGCGACGTCCAGGGCAGCGGCAGCAGGGCGAGCGCGGCGCCGAGCAGGCCGCAGGCCGCGGCCCACGGTGTGGCGGCCGGCACGGACCACACCGCCCAGTCCGGCGTGGCGAGCCACTGCAGGCCGGCGTTCAGCTGCGCCACCGTCCAGGCGGCCGGCCCCCACAGCGGCGGCAGCAGCACGCCCAACAGCGCCAGCGGCGTGACGCCGAGCGTGATGATCGGAATGGCGACCAGATTGGCGGCGAAGCCGACCAGCGACAACTGCTGGAAGAACACCAGCGTCAAGGGCGCAAGACCCAGCGTCGCGATGGCCTGCGTGCGCAGGCCGCCCGACAGCAGCCGAACCAGCCACTCCGCAACGCCCTGCCAGCGCAGCCGCGTCGGTGCGGTCGCCAGCCCGCTGGTCGCCGCGACGAGCCCACGCGCCTCGCCCGAGGCCAGCAGCAGGCCCACGGCCGCGAAGGACAGCCAGTAGCCCGGCTGCAGCAGGGCCCAGGGATCGATCGCGGTCACGACCACCATGGCGGCCGTCCAGACCAGCGGCCAGCTCCAGCGCAATCCGGCTGCTCCCAGGACGACGACGCTGGCCAGCATCAGCACCGTGCGCTGCGCCGGCACGCCCCAGCCGGCGAACACCGCATAGGCGCAGGCCGCCGTCAGGCCACCCCAGCGCGCAGCGAGCGGTGTCGGGCACATCCCCATCGCACGGCGGCTGCGCCGCCACAGTGCGCCGACGCCCAAGCCCGCGAGCCACGCGAACATCGTGACATGCAGGCCGCTGATGGACATGAGGTGTGCGACGCCGGTCTGGCGATAGAGCGCCCAGTCGTCGCGCTCGATCGCAGCCTGGTCGCCCACCGCCAGCGCGGCCAGCACGCCGGCTGAGGAGGCATCGGCCACACGCGCCGTGATCGCGTCGCGCACCGATTGCCGCAGGCGATCGACGACGTGGCCCTCGCCGTCTCCGAGCAGGCGGTTGGGCGTGTCGCGCACCGCACGCACCGAGCCGGTCGCGCGCACGCCCTGCTCGAAGAGATACAGCTCGTAGTCGAAACCGTGCGGATTCGACAGGCCATGCGGGCGCTTCAGGCGCAGCATCAGCTGCCAGCGCTGGCCGGCGCGCAGCGCGGGCAATTCGGGGCCGTCGGGTGTGGCGTACCAGCCGAGCGACAGGCGGGACGGCAGCTCGATCACGCGGTCGCCGATGCGCGCAGAGCGAGGCTCGAAGTGGAAGCGCCAGGCCTCGGCCGAGCGCTGCGGCAGCCCGGCGATCACGCCGATCACGGCGAGATCGCGCCCCTCGAGTTCGGCCGGCAGTTGCTCGGCCAGACGCCAGCCGGCGCGCAGGCCTGTCGCACCGAAGCTCACCGCGGTCAGCGCGGTCAGGACGGCCAGCGTCAGCGCGTGGACGCTTCTTCGCAGTGGACCGCGACGATCGAGGCCGAACAGGAGCCTCGACACCGCGAGGCCCAGCACCGCGAGTGCGGCGTAGTGGACCGGCAGCCACAGTTGGGCCTGCTGCAGCTGCAGGGACGATCCCAGCACCACGCCGGCACCGGCAGCCAGCAGGCGCAGGCCCGGCAGCGATGGAGACGAGGGCATCGGCCGAGTGTAGGAAGCCGATGCGCCGATCGGCAGGCCCTCCACGACTGGGGTGACGGCCCGCGCGGTAGGATCGTCGCCCGCGAAAAGGAGCCTCCCTCATGTCGATCCAGCAACGCCTCAAAGACCTCGGCATCGTGCTGCCGCCGGTCGCCGTGCCGGCCGCCGCCTACGTGCCCTTCGTGCGCAGCGGCAACCTGGTGTTCCTGTCCGGCCACATCGCCAAGCGCGACGGCAAGCCGCACGTCGGGCAACTCGGCACCGACATGAACACCGACACCGGCAAGGCCGCCGCGAGGGCCGTCGCGATCGACCTGTTGGGTACGCTGAACGCCGCGGTCGGCGGCGACCTGGAGCGCGTGCTGCGCATCGTCAAGCTCATGAGCCTGGTGAACAGCTCGCCCACCTACACCGAGCACCATCTGGTGACCAATGGCGCCTCCGAGCTGATCGGCGAGGTGTTCGGTGCCGACCGCGGCGCCCACGCCCGCAGCGCCTTCGGCGTGGCGCAACTGCCGTTGGGCGCCTGCGTCGAGATCGAACTGATCGCCGAGGTGGCTGCGTGAGCGTTGCGACCGCGCGCCTGCACCACGCCAGCGTGTTCCACCGGCTGCCGCGCGGCGTGCTCGCGCTGGTGGCGCTGGCCTGCATCACCGCGGTCGGCGGCGCGCTGGTCGCGCAGCACGTGTTCGGCATGCTGCCCTGCCCCTGGTGCATCTTCCAGCGTGTGCTCTACCTGGCGATCGCCGTGGTCGCACTGATCGGCTGGGCCGCACCGGTGTGTGCGGTGACGGTGGTGACGAGCGGACTGGTCCTCGCGCTGTCGGTCGGTGGCATCGCATCGGCCGTGTTCCAGCACCAGGTCGCGGCCAAGGACAGCAGCTGCGCCTTCACGCTCGCGGATCGCTTCCTGAGCGCGACCGGCCTCGAGACTGCCGTGCCCTGGCTGTTCCAGGTGACGGCCACCTGCGCCGAGGCGGCATCCGCCCGGTTGCTGGGCCAGCCCTTCGAGGTGTGGAGCGGCCTGTTGTTCGCGCTGATCGGGCTCACGGCGGCGTTGCTGCTGTGGCACCGCAGGCTGCGCGCCTGATCCCGGTCAAGACCCGGTCACGCGCGGGGACTATGCTGGTCGCCGAGGCGCAGTGCTGCGCCGTAGGAGATCGGCCATGACCCCCTGGCATCGCTTCTGGTTTCCCGACGGCGACAGCGTGCCGTCGCCCACGCGCGACGCCGCGCTGTGGACACCTCAGGCGCTCGCCGAGTCACAGCGCGTGCTGTGGCAGCAGGCCGCCGAGGCGACCGAGGCCTGGTGGCGCTACTGGCGCCTCGCTTGGCCCGCCCTGCCGGGGGTCGTGCCCGCGCGGCCCGTCGTGCCGCCGAGCCCGCTCTCCGCGATGCCGATGCGAGTGGCATCGACCTCCGCAACGCCGCAGGGCCGCAGCGTGGCGCGCAAGCGCCCCGCGACGCCGACCCCCACCCCGGCCAGACCGCGTCGGGCCGCACGCGGCAAGTGATCGGCGCCGGCAGCCGCCGGCAACCGCTCAGGCGCGCAGCAGCCAGGTCGGTTTGAAGCCGATGTCGGCCGGCTTGCCCTTGCGCGCCCGCGCACCCTTGTAGACGGCCACCGCCGCCGCGCCGAGCGTCTCGTCCTTGGCCTTGCCGCCACGGCCGCTGCCCAGCACGCGCAGGGTCTTGTCGAAGGCAGCGACGCTCACCAGAGCGTCCTTGGCCTCCAGGTCCATCAGCGTCAGGCCGCGGCCGCCCTTGGGCTGCAGCTTCAGATCATCGAGCGCGAACACCAGCAGGCGACCGCCGAGGCTGAGGCAGGCGATCTGCCCCGCGGCATCGGCACGGCTGGGCGGCAACGGCTTCTCGCCCTCGGCCAGCGTGAGGAAGCCCTTGCCGCCGCGCTGGCGCGACTGCAGGTCGCCGGCCTTCGCCAGCAGACCGTAGCCGCCGGTGTTGGCGAGCAGCAGCGTCGCGTCGGCCGGGCCGGCGAAGTAGTGCTGCGGCTGGGTGCCCGATTCGAGCTCGATCATCGACGTGATCGGCTGCCCGTCGCCACGCGCGCCGGGCAGGCCGCTGACGGCGACCGAGTACACGCGCCCGTTCGATCCGAACACCAGCAAAGTGTCGACGGTGCGGCACTCGAAGGTGCCGTAGAGCGTGTCGCCGGCCTTGAAGGCAAAGGCCGCGGCGTCGTGGCCATGACCCTGGCGCGCGCGCACCCAGCCCTTGCTGCTGATGACCACCGTGACCGGCTCGTCGACCACCTTGACCTCGGCGACCGCCTTCTTCTCGGCCTGGATCAGCGTGCGGCGTTCGTCGCCGTGCGTCTTGGCATCGGCCTCGATCTCCTTCACGACCGTGCGCTTCAGCGCGGCCGGGCTGTTGAGAATCTCCTCGAGCCGACCCTGCTCCTCGCGCAGGCTCTTCAGCTCCTGCTCGATCTTGATGGCTTCCAGCCGCGCCAATTGGCGCAGCCGGATCTCGAGGATGTCCTCGGCCTGCCGGTCGCTGAGCCGGAAGCGCTCGATCAGCGCCGGCTTGGGCTCATCGGCATTGCGGATGATGCGGATCACCTCGTCGATGTTCAGCAACACAAGCTGCCGGCCTTCGAGGATGTGGATGCGGTCCAGCACCTTGCCAAGACGGTGGCGGGTGCGGCGCTGCACCGTCTCGAGCCGGAAACCGATCCACTCGGTCAGCATCTGACGCATCGACTTCTGCGTCGGCCGGCCGTCGGCCCCCACCATCGTCAGGTTGATCGACGCCGAGGTCTCCAGGCTGGTGTGCGCCAGCAGCACGTTGATCAGCTCCTGCTGCTCGACGGTGCGGCTCTTGGGCTCGAACACCAGACGCACCGCGGCTTCCTTGCCGGATTCGTCGCGCACCGCGTCCAGCACCGCGAGCACGGTGGTCTTGAGCTGGGTCTGCTCGGCGCTCAGTGCCTTCTTGCCGGCCTTGACCTTGGGGTTGGTCAGCTCCTCGATCTCCTCCAGCACCTTCTGCGCGCTGGTGCCGGGCGGCAGTTCGGTGACCACGAGGTTCCATTGACCGCGCGCCAGATCCTCGATCTTCCATTTCGCCCGCACCTTCAGCGAACCGCGGCCGCTGCGATAGGCGTCGCGGATGTCGGCCTCGGCGCTGATGATCTGGCCGCCGCCCGGGTAGTCGGGGCCGGGCAGCAAGGCGAACAGCTCGTCGTCGGACAGCTTTTCCTGCTTGATCAGCGCCACCGCGGCGGCGGCCACCTCGCGCAGGTTGTGGCTGGGGATCTCGGTCGCCAGGCCCACCGCGATGCCGCTCGCGCCGTTCAGCAGCACGAAGGGCAGGCGCGCGGGCAACTGCTTCGGCTCCTGCGTGGAGCCGTCGTAGTTGGGGATGAAGTCGACCGTGCCCTCGTCGATCTCGTCGAGCAGCAGCCGCGTGATCGGCGCGAGACGCGCTTCGGTGTAGCGCATCGCCGCCGCGCCGTCACCGTCGCGCGAGCCGAAGTTGCCCTGGCCGTCGATCAGCGGATAGCGCTGCGAGAAGTCCTGCGCCATCCGCACCAGCGCGTCGTAGGCCGCGGTGTCGCCGTGCGGGTGGTAGCGGCCCAGCACGTCGCCGACCACGCGCGCGCTCTTCATCGCCTTGGGGCCGCCGGCGGTGGTGAAGGCCAGGCCCAGCCGCTCCATCGCGTACAGGATGCGACGTTGCACCGGCTTCTGGCCGTCGCACACGTCGGGCAGCGCGCGGCCTTTGACGACGCTCAGCGCGTACTCGAGGTAGGCCCGCTCGGCATAGTGGGCGAGCGTGATGGCATCGCCGTTGTCGCCGCCGGCAGCATTCAGTTCCAGTTGATTCATCTCGTTCTCGATCGTGAGCCGTCGTCAGACCCGCAGGGTGCGACCCCTCACACATCCACCTCGACCGCATCGCCGTGCAGTTCCATCAGCTCGCGCCGCGACGCGGCCTCGCCCTTGCCCATCAGCTTGTTGAACGAGCCCTCGGTCTGGCCGAAGTCCAGCAGGCCCCAGCTCACTGGGAGCAGGCGGCGCGTGTCGGGGTTGAGCGTGGTGTCCCACAGCTGCTCGGCATTCATCTCGCCCAGGCCCTTGAAGCGGCTGATGGTCCAGCTGGTTTCGCGGGCACCTTCCTTGCGCAGCTTGTCGAGGATGGCGGTGAGCTCGCCCTCGTCCAGCGCATAGAGCTTCGCCGCCGGCTTCTTGCCGCGCGCCGGCGCGTCCACACGGAACAGCGGCGGCTTGGCGATGCAGATGTGGCCGCGCTCGATCAGTTTCGGGAAGTGCCGGAAGAACAGCGTCAGCAGCAGCACCTGGATGTGCGAGCCGTCGACGTCGGCGTCGCTCAGGATGCAGATCTTGCCGTAGCGCAGGCCCGAGAGGTCGGGCTCGTCGGCGGCGCCGTGAGGATCGACGCCGATCGCCACCGAGATGTCGTGGATCTCGTTGTTGGCGAACAGACGATCGCGCTCGACCTCCCAGGAATTGAGCACCTTGCCGCGCAGCGGCAGGATGGCCTGGGTCTCCTTGTCGCGGCCCATCTTGGCGCTGCCTCCAGCCGAGTCGCCTTCGACGAGGAAGAGTTCGTTGAGCGCGAGGTCGCGGCTCTCGCAGTCGGTCAGCTTACCAGGCAGCACCGCCACGCCGGAGCCCTTGCGCTTCTCGACCTTCTGCCCGGCGCGCTGGCGCGCCTGGGCCTGGCGGATCACCAGCTCGGCCAGCTTGCGGCCATGCTCGACGTGCTGGCTCAGCCACAGCTCGAAGGCCGGTTTCACGTAGGTGGACACCAGCCGCAGCGCATCGCGCGAGTTGAGTCGCTCCTTGGTCTGCCCCTGGAACTGCGGGTCGAGCACCTTGGCGCTCAGCACGAAGCTGGCGCGCGAGAACACGTCGTCGGGCATCAGCTTCACGCCCTTCGGGCAAAGCGCGTGCAGCTCGATGAAGCCCTTGACGGCCTGGAACAGGCCATCCTTCAGGCCCGACTCATGCGTACCGCCGGCCACCGTGGGGATCAGGTTCACGTAGCTTTCGCGCACCGCCTGACCGTCCTCGGTGAAGGCCACGCACCAGGCCGCACCCTCGCCCTCGGCGAAATTCTCGGTCTCGCCTTCCTCGGCATAGTGCGCGCCCTCGAACAGGGGAATCACCGGGTCCGCCTGCAGCGTCTGCATCAGGTAGTCGCGCAGCCCGCCTTCGTAGCGCCAGGTCTGCACCTCGCCGCTCTTCTCGTGCGTGAGCGTCACGCTCACGCCCGGCATCAGCACCGCCTTGCTGCGCAGCAGGTGCACCAGTTCGTTCCTCGGTAGCTCGGCGCTCTCGAAGTACTTCGGGTCTGGCCAGACCCGCACGCTGGTGCCCTGCCGGCGGTCTGCGGCACCGGCCTTGCGCGAGGCGACCGGCTCGATCACGTCGCCGCCGGAGAAGGCCAGTGCCGCGACCTTGCCCTCACGGAACACCTCGACCTGCAGTCGCGTCGACAGCGCATTGGTCACGCTGACGCCCACACCGTGCAGGCCGCCGGAGAAGCTGTAGGCACCGCCCGCGCCCTTGTCGAACTTGCCGCCAGCGTGCAGCCGCGTGAACACGATCTCGACCACCGGCACCTGCTCCTCGGGGTGCAGGCCGAAGGGGATGCCGCGGCCGTCGTCGTCGACGCTGACCGAGCCGTCGGCATGCAGCGTCACCGCGATGCGCTGGCCGTGCCCGGCGAGCGCCTCGTCGGCGGCGTTGTCGATCACTTCCTGCACGATGTGCAGCGGGTTGTCGGTGCGGGTGTACATGCCCGGCCGCTGCTTCACCGGCTCCAGACCCTTGAGCACGCGGATGGACGATTCGCCGTAACGGCCCGGCGAAGAAGATTTGGTTGCCATGGGCGAAGATTCTAGGGAGCCGCCGCGCGTGCACCGGCGCGCGGGCTTACCACACTGCCCCCACCCGCTCCGCCGCCTGCGCAGGGCATCTCCACGGCAGACGGCCAACGCCGGTGACAAACGTCGGAACGTGAAAATCGTGACAATCGGTCGATGACCTCGCCGACCCGCGCTCCGCACACGCTTTCGATGACCCAGGTGCTGCTGTGCGGCGCCGCCATCGTCACGCTGTCGATGGGCATCCGCCACGGCTTCGGGCTGTGGCTACAGCCGATCACGATGGACCGCGGCTGGTCCCGGGAGACCTTCGGCCTCGCGCTGGCGATCCAGAACCTGAGCTGGGGCCTGGTCGGTCCGTTCGCCGGCATGCTGGCCGACCGCTACGGCGCCTTCAAGGTGCTGGTGGCCGGTTCCGTGCTCTACGCCGGCGGGCTGGTGCTGATGGCGCTGGCCACGTCAGGTCTGGCCTTTCACGGCAGTGCCGGGCTGATGATCGGCATGGCCCAGGCCGGCTGCACCTACGCCATCGTCTATGGCGTGATCGGTCGCAACGTCGCCCCCGAGAAGCGCTCGTGGGCGATGGGCATCACGGCTGCGGCCGGCTCGTTCGGCCAGTTCCTGATGGTGCCGGTGGAAAGCGGCCTGATCTCGGCCTTCGGCTGGCAGGAAGCCCTGATCCTGCTGGGTTGCGCGGCACTGGCCATCGTGCCGCTGGCCTTCGGCTTGAAGGAGCCGAAACTCGCCCCACCCGCCGGCAGGCAGCAGAGCATCGGCGAGGCCGTTCGCGAGGCCTTCGGCTACCGCAGCTTCCAGCTGCTGATGGCGGGCTACTTCGTCTGCGGCTTCCAGGTGGTCTTCATCGGCGTACACATGCCGAGCTACCTGAAGGACCACGGCCTGTCGCCGCAGGTGGCGACGACGGCGCTGGCGCTGATCGGCCTGTTCAATGTGTTCGGCACCTACGCGGCCGGCGTGCTGGGCCAGCGGCTGGCCAAGCGCCACATCCTGGCGAGCATCTACGCGTTGCGCTCGGTGGCCATCATCGCCTTTCTGCTGCTGCCGTTGACGCCCGCCTCGGTCTACGCGTTCTCGATCGCGATGGGGCTGCTGTGGCTGTCGACGGTGCCGACCACCAATGCCGTGGTCGCGCAGATCTTCGGCGTCAAGCACTTCTCGATGCTGGGCGGCTTCGTCTTCCTGGCCCACCAGATCGGCAGCTTCCTCGGTGTGTGGCTGGGCGGCAAGCTCTACGACGCGACCGGCAGCTACGACGTGGTGTGGTGGATCGCGGTCGCGCTCGGCGTGTTCGCCGCGCTGATCAACCTGCCGGTGCGGGAGACCGCGATCGTGCGCGGCGGCGTCCCGGCGCCGGCATGACACGCGGGGCGCCACGGCGATGAGAGCCCTCTCCTGCAAGCGACTCCTGATCTGGGCCGTGTCCGCTGCCGCCCTGGGTGCGGTGTTCCTGGCCTACCTGCAGCCCGACCTGATGGTCGACCTGGCCAACCGCGTATGGAGCTGCTTCTAGCATGGGTTCGACCGCGCTGCACGGTGGGCTGGCGGTGTCGCCCTGGTTGGAACGCTGGACGCGCACGCTCCCGGCCGGCCAGCGCGTGCTCGACCTGGCCTGCGGTTCCGGCCGACACCTGCGCTGGCTCACGGTCCAAGGGCAGCGCCTCACCGGCGTGGACCGCGACGCGGCGGCCCTCGCGGATCTGGCATCCGCCTGCCCGCAGGCCGAGCTGATCACCGCCGACATCGAGTCCGGTCCGTGGCCGCTGGAGGGCCGCAGCTTCGACGTGGTGATCGTCACCCATTACCTGTGGCGACCGCTGCTGCCCACGATCCTCGCCTGCGTGGCCGCCAACGGCCGCCTGATCTACGAAACCTTCGCGATCGGCAACCAGACCGTCGGCAAGCCGTCGAACCCCGACTTCCTGCTGCGCCCGGGCGAGCTGCTCGACGCGGTGCGCGGCGCCGGTGCCGGCTGGCGCGTGCTGGGCTACGAGGACGGCACGCTGGAGTCACCGCTGCGCTTCGTGCAGCGCATCGCCGCCGTGCGGGAGGCCGAGCCCGGCGCGTCGGCCTCGGACCAGCCACCGCGTTATCCCTTGTAGCCACCGCGTCAGCCTCGTTGCCGCGGCTGGCTAAAATCCCGGGATTCAGAGGACTCCCCATGAAACCCATCGTTGGCAGCATCGTCGCGCTCGTCACGCCGATGCACGAGGACGGTAGCGTCGACTACCCCTCTCTGCGTCGCCTGATCGACTGGCACATTGCCGAAGGCACCGACTGCATCGGCGTGGTCGGCACCACCGGCGAATCGCCGACGGTCGCGCCCGAAGAGCACTGCGAGATCATCCGCGTGGCGGTCGAGCATGTCGCCGGACGCGTGCCGGTGATGGCCGGAGCCGGCGCGAACTCCACGCGCGAAGCCATCGAGCTCAGCCGCTACGCCAAGCAGGTCGGCGCCGACTGCACGCTGCAGGTCGTGCCCTACTACAACAAGCCCACGCAGGAAGGCCAGTACCAGCACTTCCGCAGCATCGCCGAAGCGGTGGACATCCCGGTGGTGCTCTACAACGTGCCCGGCCGTACCGTGGCCGATATGCTGCCCGAGACAGTGCTGCGTCTGGCCCAGGTGCCCGGCATCGTCGGCCTGAAGGAAGCCACCGGCAACATCGAGCGCGCATGCTGGCTGATCAAGCAGGCACCGAAGGGCTTCTCCATCTACTCCGGCGACGACCCGACCGCGGTGGCGCTGATGCTGCTGGGTGGCCATGGCAACGTCAGCGTGACGGCCAACGTTGCGCCGCGTGCGATGCACGAGCTGTGCGTCGCGGCGATGGCCGGTGACGCGAAGCGCGCCGCCAAGATCCACCTGGCGCTGTTGCCGCTGCACAAGCAGTTGTTCTGCGAACCCAATCCGATTCCGGTGAAGTGGGCGCTGCAGCGCATGGGCCGCTGCGGCGGCGCACTGCGCCTGCCGCTGACGCCGCTGAGTGCAGCGCTGCAGCCGGTGGTCGAGCAGTCGCTGCGCGACGCCGGCCTGCTGTGACGCTTCGGCCCCCGGAACGGTACCGCTGCTTCACCCACGACGCCTTGCGCTCCCCTGCCCCGCCGCACCGGCGGCCTGCCCAGCCCGATCCCCGGAGAAGCCTCCCGTGAGTTTTCAAAGTCGATTCAACGTTCCTGCCCGCCTGCTGCTGATCGCGGTGGCGTCCGGCCTGTCGGCCTGCACGATCAACAATGCGCTGGAAGGCGACAAGGTCGACTACAAGACCAAGGGAGCGAAATCGGTCTCGCTCGAGATCCCGCCCGACCTCACCCAGCTCTCCCCCGACCAGCGCTACCAGACGGCCAGCGGCACGATCAGCGCATCGACGCTGCAGACGCCTTCGCCCAACAGTTCGGCGCCCACCGCCGCCGGCACGGCCGCGAGCGTCGCGCCCAGCGTGGTCGGCGATGTCCGCCTCGAGCGCGCCGGCAGCCAGCGCTGGCTGGCCACTCGCCAGACACCCGAGCAGCTGTGGCCTCAACTGCAGGCCTTCTGGCAGGAGCGCGGCTTCCAGCTCGATCTCGAGCAGCGCGACACCGGGCTGATGGAAACCAACTGGGCCGAGAACCGCGCCAAGCTGCCGCAGGACATCATCCGCGGCACGATCGGCAAGGTGTTCGATTCGGTCTACGACACCGGCGAGCGGGACCGCTTCCGCACCCGTCTGGAGCGCACGCCCGAGGGTGGCACCGAGATCTACATCAGCCACCGCGGCATGGTCGAGGTCTACACCAGCGAGCGCAAGGACTCCACGGTATGGCAGCCCCGCCCGGCCGACCCCGATCTCGAGGCGGTGATGCTGTCGCGCCTGATGCTCAAGCTCGGCGCCAAGGAAGAGCAGGCCAAGGCCGCGGAAGCCGCTGCGGCGGCCGCCTCGGCCGCCCCGGTGCCGCCCGCCGCCCGTGCGCGACTGCTGGCCGGCGCCGGCACTGGACTGCAGGTCGACGAGGGCTTCGACCGCGCCTGGCGGCGTGTCGGCCTGGCACTGGACCGCAGCGGCTTCACGGTCGAGGATCGCGACCGCGCCCAGGGCCTGTACTACGTGCGCTACATCGACCAGGCGCAGGCTGCCAAGGATGAGCCCGGCTTCTTCAGCAAGCTGTTCGGTGGCGGCAAGAAGGACGCGGCGGCACAAGGTGGCCTGGCGCGCTACCGCATCGCGGTGAAGAGCCAGGCGGATTCAACGCTGGTGACGGTGCTGAACAACCAGGGCGGCTCCGAGACGGGTGATGCCGCGCAGCGCATCCTGGAACTGCTGGCGACCGACCTGAAGTAGCGATAACGGCCTGAACGGCGGAGACTGCGGTCGCTGCCATGCGCTTTTGCAGCCTCGGCAGCGGCAGTACCGGCAATGCCACGCTGGTGGAGGCCGGCGCGACCCGCCTGCTGATCGACTGCGGCTTCACGCAGAAGGAGCTGTCGCTGCGGCTCGGCCGCCTCGGCCTCGACCCGCCCGGCCTCACGGCCCTGTTCATCACCCACGAGCATGGTGACCACGTCGGCTGCGCGCTGAGCCTGGCCCGGCGCCACCGCCTGCCGCTGTGGATGAGCCGCGGCACCTGGCGCGCGATCGGCGCCCCCGAACTCGACGACGACCTGCTGCACTTCGTGAGCGATGGGGCTCCCGTCGCGGTGGGGGATCTCGAACTGTCGCCCTACACCGTGCCTCACGACGCCGCCGAGCCGTTGCAACTGAGCTGCACCGATGGCCAGCGCCGGTTGGGCGTGCTCACCGATGCCGGCTCGATCACGGCGCACCTTCTGGGTGCATTGCAGGACTGCGACGCACTGCTGCTGGAGTGCAATCACGACCGGGACCTGCTGGCGAACTCGAGCTACCCCGCCTCGTTGAAGGCCCGTGTCGGCGGGCGCCTGGGCCATTTGGCGAACGACACCGCCGCCGAGGTGCTGGCCGCCTGCCGACATGCCGGGTTGCGCCATGTGGTGGCAGCCCATCTGAGCGAACAGAACAACCGTCCGGATCTGGCTGCCGCCGCATTGGCCGGGGCGGTCGGCACCGACGCCGCCGACATCGTGGTGGCCAGCGCGCGCCGGGGTTTCGACTGGCTGGACCTGGCCTGAGCCGCTTCGCGCGGCCGCCGGACGAAAAAAAGCCGCCCCGAGGGGCGGCTTCCTGAAGCGCGGAGCGACCGGGACCAGCGCCCTGTCGCCCTCCTGCCTGCATTTACTTCGTGGCAGCGTCGATGGCGGCCGAAGCAGCAGCACCGGCAGCCGAAGCCGCATCCGCAGCGCCCGCGGCGGCACCGGCGGCGGCCGAAGCGGCTGCGTCGGTCGCAGCGGTGGCAGCCGACGACGCAGCGTCAGCCGCAGCACCTGCCGCAGCCGAAGCCGCGTCAGTGGCGGCCGAAGCGGCCTGCGCGGTCGCCGACGCCGCAGCGTCGACGGCGGTCGCGACTTCTTCCTTCTTGCCGCAAGCAGCGAGGGCGGCAGCAGCGATCAGCGTGGCAAGCAGGAGCGATTTTTTCATCATGAGGTCCTCAAACGAAGGGTTCAAATAACACCGGTGTGGCGGAACCCGCCGAACAACGTCGAGTTCCTGACAAAGACCAGGGCCGCTCGAGCAGCCCCATGCCTAGCCCAACAGTGTATCCCGAACATGGTGCATACCCTCATAGACCCAAGGTCGTGACAGGGAAGCTTTCGTCGGCTCGTTGCGAAAGCGCCTCAACGAGTTCTCGACAGGACACCAGATCCGCGGTCTCGCGGTAGACCCGGCCCCGGTAGCGCTCGCCATCGTGCAAGCGGACGGCCACGCGTTCCGGTGCGAACAGCAGCGTCGGCAGTTTGTCGGCCACTTCCTCGTGGACTGCCAGGCACTGGACGATGTGCGACCACTGCCGGCGCCAATGCACCCAGCGCGGGAAACGCTGCGCGAAGCCATCGTAACCGGCGGCCAGCACGGTCAGCTGGCGTCGCGAACTGGCCCAGCGTGTCAGCGCCTCGATCACCGCCGGCTGCCCGAGCGGCCACCGGGCGAAGTCCCGATCGCACAGCCAGAGATGCCGTGCGCCGGCCTCCGCGCACTCGTCCAGCGCGGACAGCACGGCCTGGCCGAAGCCCTCGCGCGTGTCGATCACCTGGGTGCCGCCGGCGGGCGCCGAAGCGCCCTCCTGCGGTGTATCGGTCGGTTCAGCAGCCATCCTCATCTCCCACGACCTGCAGCCAGCCGTCTTCGGCCCACTGCGTCAGCAACTCCCGTGCAGGCTCGCTGGCCCGCTCCAATTCGCGTGTCGACAACGCACGGCGGTCGGCGAGCCGGCGCATCAGAGCGGCATCACGCCCCGCGGCGCGCCAGGATTCGCCATTCACGAACACATGGGCCGCGTCGTACATCATGCGCGTGCGCGGATCCAGGCGCACGCCTGCGTCGACCGACCGCACCTCCGCTGGCGGCGCGAACCAGACGCGCGGCTTCGGCTCGGTGAGCGCCTCGCCGAGCGCCGCCTGCAGCGCCCGCGGATCACGCAGTGCACGCGACACCGCGTCGACCGCGAAGCGCTGCAGCTCCTCGGGGATGCGCCCCGGCGCGTCGGTCGCGGGCTGGGCCGCGTCGCGGTACAGCACGCGCGGCGCGTCGTCCTCGCGCTCGAGCAGCCGAGCCAGCACCTCGCGCGCCAGTTCGCCGCGCGCCGGGGCCCGGAAGCCGATCGATGCGGTCATGCACTCGCCATCGGCCACCCCGTCGTGCCCCCAGCCGGGAGGCAGGTAGAGCATGTCGCCGGGTTCGAGCAGCCACTCCTGCTGCGGCTCGAAGTGCGCCAGGATCTTCAGCGGCAGATCCGGCCGCAGCGTGTCATCGCCCGGCGGCGCGATGCGCCAGCGACGACGACCCTGCACCTGCAGCAGGAACACGTCGTAGGAGTCGACATGCGGGCCGACCCCGCCGCCATCGCTGGCCCACGACAGCATCAGGTCGTCGAGCCGCGCCTCGGGCACGAAGCGGAACATCGACAGCAGGTCGCGCGCCGCCGGCACGTGCAGGTCCAGGCCTTGCACCAGCAACGTCCAGCCGGCCTGAGAAACGGGCGGCAGCGCCCGGCGCGGCAGCGGCCCGGAACGCAAGGTCCAGCGATCGCGCTGCCGCACGATCAGGCGCGACTCGACATCCTCGCTGCCGGCCAGTGCGAACAGCGCGCCGCGGTCCAGCGGGGGGCGCACGCCAGGCAGTGCCTGGCGGATCAGCAGCGGCCGCTTCTGCCAGTGGCGGCGCATGAAACGGCGGGGGCTCAGGGCACCCAGCAAGGGCGTCGGCGTGTCGATGGCAGGCAGCAGGGACATGGCCTCATTGTGCGATCATCCTTTCATGCAAATCACGCCCCCCTGCGTCGTCAGCCTGACCTGGCGGCTCGAAGATGCACACGGCCAGTTGATCGACGAACTGGCCGAGCCGGTGGAGTTCTTCGTCGGCGGCGACGATCTGCTCTCCAAGGTGGAGGAATCGATCGTCGGCCAGTCCGAGGGCTTCGAGGCCACGCTGCACCTGGAGCCCGAGCACGCCTTCGGTGACTACGACGCCGACCTGGTGTTCTTCGAGGAACGCAGCGTCTTTCCGGAGCACATCGAGGCCGGCATGCAATTCGACGGACCGCCCGAAGGCGCGACCACGCGCGACCTCCCGCTCGACACCGTCTACACGATCACCGAGGTCTACGACAGCCACGTGGTGCTCGACGGCAACCACCCGCTGGCCGGCATCGCGCTGGTCCTTGCGCTGAAGGTGCGCGACGTGCGCGCGGCCAGCGAAGAGGAGATCGAGCACCGCTCGGTCTCGACCTCGGCACTCTCGGTGCTGAGCGCGGTACCGCCCTCGCCCCAGCTGCACTGACGCGGCGGCACGGCGCGCGCGGGCCGGGCCCGGTCAGCGCTGGCCGGTCGAGCCGAAACCGCCCTCGCCGCGCTCCGAGGCGCCGAAGTCGTCGACGACCCGGAAGCTCGCCTGCACCACCGGCACGATCACCAGTTGCGCGATGCGTTCGAGCGGCTGCACCGTGAAGGCCGCCAGCCCGCGGTTCCAGCAACTCACCATCAACGGGCCCTGGTAGTCGGAGTCGATCAGGCCGACCAGGTTGCCGAGCACGATCCCGTGCTTGTGGCCCAGGCCGGAGCGCGGCAGGATCACCGCGGCCAGGCCCGGGTCACCGATGTGGATGGACAGGCCGGTCGGGATCAGCTGCGTCTGACCGGGCTCGAGCAACAGCGGCGCGTCGAGGCAGGCGCGCAGGTCGAGGCCGGCACTGCCCGGGGTGGCATAGGCGGGCAGCTGGTCCGCCATGCGCGGGTCCAGCACTTTCACGTCGATCGTCGTCATGGGTTCAGGTGTTCAAGGTGGCACGGCGCCGCGCGATCTCCGCCACCAGCGCGCGCGCCAGCGTGAGCTTGTCGGCCGTGCCGCCGTCGGCCGGCAGCGGCTGTTCGCCCCGTGCGTCGACCAGCAGCAGCGCGTTGTCGTCGCGGCCGAAGGTGGCCGGCCCGAGGTTGCCCACCACCAGCGGCAGCTTCTTGCGTTCGAGCTTGGCACGCGCGTGCACGGCAAGCTGCTCGCTCTCGGCCGCGAAGCCGACGCAGAAGGGCGGGTTCGGCAGCGCGGCCACGGTCGCGAGGATGTCGGTGTTCTCGGTCAGCTCGAAGCTCGGCGCCTGCTTCTTGCCGTCCTTCTTGATCTTGTGCTCGGCCAGCCGCGCCGGTCGCCAGTCGGCAACCGCGGCGGTGGCGACGAAGATGCCGTGCGTCGCCGCCAGCGGCAGCACGGCGGCGAGCATCTGCTCGGCGCTCTGCACGTCGATGCGCCGCACGCCGCGCGGCGTGGGCAGGTGCACCGGGCCAGCCACCAGCGTGACCTCGGCACCGGCCTCGCGGGCGGCCCGCGCCAGCGCGAACCCCATCTTGCCGCTGGAGCGGTTGGTGAGCCCGCGCACCGGGTCGATCGCCTCGAAGGTCGGCCCGGCGGTGATCAGCACGCGCTCACCGGCCAGCGGCTTGGGCGCGAGCTGCGCCACGATGTCCTCGAACAGCTCTGCGGCCTCGAGCATGCGGCCGTCGCCGACCTCGCCACAGGCCTGGTCGCCACTCGCCGGCCCAAGCACCGTCGCGCCATCGGCCCGCAGCTGCGCCAGGTTGCGCTGGGTGGCCGGGTGCGACCACATTTCGCGGTTCATGGCCGGCGCCAGCAGCAGCGGGCAGCGGGCGATGGGGCGCGCCAGGCACAGCAGGCTCAGCAGTTCGTCGGCCCGGCCCTGGGCCAGTTTCGCCATCAGGTCGGCACTCGCCGGCGCGACGATCACCGCGTCGGCGTCGCGCGTGAGGTTGATGTGCGCCATGTTGTTCGGCTCGCCGGCGTCCCACTGGCTGGTCAGCACCGGCTGGCCCGACAGTGCCTGCATCGTCACCGGCGTGATGAACTGCTGCGCCGCATCGGTCATCACCACCCGCACGCTGGCGCCGGCCTTGACCAGCAAGCGCAGCAGCTCGGCCACCTTGTAGCAGGCCACGCCCCCGCTCAGTCCCAGCACGAGGCGCCGGTTCGCGAGGTCACCGCCAGGCTCGGGGCGATCGGTCATCGTGAGGCTTTCGTCGTCGAGGCCGCTCGTCGAGCCGCCGGATGGGCGCGATTATCGCGGCCGCCCGGCGCCGCCGCTCCCGCACGGGTACATGCTCGCCACCCCTTTCGGTTCAATCTGAATTTTCAGTAATTACTGAAAATTCAACTAGAATCCGGGCACGTTCCGCATCCACTGCATGAGCTCGCTCTCCCCTCTCGTCCACAGTTTCGTCTCGCACTTCGGCGAGATGGGCAGTCGCTGGGGCATCAACCGCACGGTGGGACAGATCTACGCGCTGATCTTCGTGTCGCCGACGCCGCTGAATGCGGACGACATCGCCGAGCAGCTGGAGTTCTCGCGCTCGAACGTCAGCATGGGGCTGAAGGAACTGCAGGCCTGGCGGCTGGTCCGGCTGCGCCACCTGCCCGGTGACCGGCGCGAGTACTTCGAGGCCCCGACCGACGCCTGGGAGATCTTCCGCACGCTCGCCGAGGAGCGCCGGCGCCGCGAGATCGAACCCACCCTGACGATGCTGCGCAGTGCGCTGCTCGAGACACCCACCAGCGAGGCCGACCGCATCGCGCAGCAGCGCCTGCGCGGCATGCACGAGCTGATCGAGCTGATGAGCACCTGGTTCGACGACGTCCAGAAGCTCGATGCGAAAACCCTCTCCCAGCTAATGAAGATGGGCTCTAAAGTTCAACGGCTGCTGGAATTCGCCCGCAAGGCGAAGCCCGGCGCGCCTGCCGCCTAAGCCGCATCGCCCCTGATCTGAAAGGACCGACTGCATGGACCCGCTGATCCTCGCGCGCGCGCAGTTCGCCGCCAACATCACCTTCCACATCCTGTTCCCCACGATCACCATCGCGCTGGGCTGGCTGCTGATGTTCTTCCGCTGGCGCTGGCTGCGCACGCACGACGGCGCCTGGCTTGCCGCCTACCGCTTCTGGACCAAGGTGTTCGCGCTGAGCTTCGCGCTCGGCGTGGTGAGCGGCATCACCATGAGCTTCCAGTTCGGCACCAACTGGCCGGGCTTCATGGAGAAGGCCGGCAACGTGGCTGGCCCGCTGCTCGGCTACGAGGTGCTGACTGCCTTCTTCCTCGAGGCCGGCTTCCTGGGCGTCATGCTGTTCGGCCACGGCCGCGTCAGCGAGCGCATCCACATGATGGCCAGCTTCTTCGTCGCCTTCGGCACCACCGTCAGCGCGTTCTGGATCCTCGCGCTGAACTCCTGGATGCAGACGCCCGCCGGCCATGAAGTGATCGACGGCGTGTTCCACGTCAAGAGCTGGGCCGAGGTGCTGTTCAACCCGTCCTTCCCCTACCGCTTCACGCACATGCTGCTGGCCTCGGGCCTGACCTGTGCCTTCCTGATGGCCGGGCTGAGCGCCTGGCAGCTGCTGCGCGGCCAGGCCGAGCGCTCGGCACCCAAGGTGATGCGCGTCGGGCTCACCGTCGCGGCGCTGCTGATCCCGGTGCAGATCTTCGTCGGCGACCTGCACGGCCTCAACACCCTGAAGCACCAGCCGCAGAAGATCGCGGCGATGGAGGGGGTGTGGGAGACCGAGCGCGGCGCGCCGCTGCTGCTGTTCGCGGTGCCCGACGACAAGGCCCGCACCAACCACTTCGAGATCGCGATCCCCAAGATGGCGAGCCTGGTCCTCACCCACGACGCCGACGGCGAGATCAAGGGCCTGAACGACTTCCCCGATGCCCACCCTCCGGCCGCGCCGCTGTTCTTCGCCTTCCGCGTGATGGTCGGCATGGGCGTGCTGATGCTGCTGGTGAGCTGGGTCGGCTGGTGGATGGGCCGCCGCGTCGGCTGGGCGCCGCAGCGCCTGTCGCGCGGCCTGCTGTGGGTGCTGGCGGGCATGAGCTTCTCGGGCTGGGTCGCCACCGTGGCCGGCTGGTACGTGACCGAGATCGGCCGCCAGCCCTTCATCGTCTACGGCCTGCTGCGCACCGCCGACGTGGCGGCGACCACCGTGCCGTCCTCGATGATCGCGCTCAGCCTCGCGATGTACGTGACGCTCTACCTTGCGCTGATCGTGGCCTACGTCAGCGTTCTCAAGTACATGGCCGAGAAGCCCGAGGACGTGATCGAGCCCGATGCGCTGGAACGCGCCGAAGGCCGCGCCGCGGCCGCACTGGCGAAGGGGAGTGCCACATGACGTTCGATCAATCGCTGCCACTGATCTTCATGGCGTTGATGGGCATCTCGATGCTCGTCTACGTCATCAGCGATGGCTACGACCTCGGTGTCGGCCTGCTGATGCCGCGCGCCAATGCCACCGAGAAGGACGTGCTGATCGCCTCGATCGGCCCGTTCTGGGACGCCAACGAGACCTGGCTGGTGCTGGGCATCGGCATCCTGCTGATCGCCTTCCCCAAGGCGCACGGCCTGGTGCTCACGCAGCTCTACCTGCCGGTCACGCTGATGCTGATCGGCCTGATGCTGCGCGGCGTGGCCTTCGACTTCCGTGTCAAGGCCAAGGACGTGCACAAGGCCACCTGGGACCGGCTGTTCTTCGCCGGCTCGCTGCTGGCCTCGATGTCGCAGGGCTGGATGCTCGGGCGCTACATCAGCGGCTTCGGCTCGGGCTGGAACTACCCGGTGTTCGCCGCCGCGATCGCGCTCGCGCTGCCGGCGGCCTATGTCCTGCTCGGCGCGGCCTGGCTGATCATGAAGACCGAGGGTGAGCTGCAACGCAAGGCCATCCGCTGGGCCAAGCTCGCGTGGTGGCCGGTGGTGGTCGGCATGGTGCTGATCTCGCTGTCCACGCCGTGGATCAGCGCCACCGTGCGCCAGCGCTGGTTCGAGCTGCCGGCCATCATCGCGCTGTCGGCCATTCCGCTCACCACCGCCATCGCGCTGGTGGCCGCCCGCCTGGTGCTCGACCGGCCCATCGTCCGCAAGGAACTGTGCTGGCTGCCCTTCGTGCTGCTGATCGCGGTGTTCGTGTTCGGCTTCCTCGGGCTGGCCTACAGCATCTATCCCTTCGTCGTGATCGACCAGCTGACGATCTGGCAGGCCGCCAGCAGCCCGGCGGCGCTGAAGGTCATCCTGATCGGCGTGTGCATCTCGGTGCCGGCGATCGCGGCCTACACCGTGTTCTCCTACCGCGTGTTCTGGGGCAAGGCCACCGAGCTGCGCTACGGCTAGGACGCTTCCGAGAGAAAGCGCAACAGCGCGGCCGCGCCGGCGCCCGGTTCGGTATCGACGGCGGTGCACAGCAGCAGCCGGCGCGTCGCCCAGGCATCCGCCAGCGGCCGCACCGTGATGCGTGCGCTCGCCAGCCGCGCGGCGGCCACGGCCGGCACCACGGCGATGCCGGCGCCGTCGGCCACCAGCGCGGCCACCGCGTCCAGGCTGCGCACCCGCACGCGGTGGTGCAGCCCACGCCCCTGGCGCAGCGCCTGAGCCTGCAGGAATCGGCTGAGCCCGCTCTCGGCGGGCAGGCCGACGAAGGGCTGGTCGATCACATCGGCGAAACGCAGCGCACGCCGCCCCGCCCTGCTGCCCTGCGCCGGTTGCAGGACCACCAGGCGATCCTCGCGGAACACGCGCGTGTTCAAGCCTTCGGTGTCGACGTAGTCCGCCACGATGCCGATGTCGGCGTGCTCCTGCCGCATCGTCCGCAGCACGTCCGGACTGCCGAGTTCGCGCAGGTCGACGTCGATGTCCGGATGGGTGACCAGAAAGCGCCCCAGCAGCGCCGGCAGGTATTCGGTCATCGCCGCCGTGTTGCACAACACCCGCACGCTGCTGCGCACCCCGTGGGCGTGGGCCGACATCTCGGCGTGCAGGGCCTCCATGTCGCGCTGCAGCCGCCCGGCATGCCGGCGCAGCGTGCGGCCCGCATCGGTCGGCACCACGCCCTGCTTCGACCGCACGAGCAGCGCCGCGCCGAGGGCGTGCTCGAGGTTCTGCAGCCGCGTGCTCGCCGCCGACAGCGACAGGTGCATCTCGCGCGCGCCCGCGGTGATCGAGCCGGCCTCGGCGACCGCGCCGAACAGGCGCAGGTCGAACGGGTCGATGCGGAAGCCGGCAGCGCCGCGCGGGCGAGCGAGGGGGCGGGACTGGGGCATCGTCATCCTTCGCGGTTGCCGAAGGATAGCTGCGCCAGTGCGCGATGGACGCCCCGAGGCCGCGCCGCGACCATGCCGGCATGGACATCGAACGGCTCGCCACTCTCGGCGCCATCTTCGCGCTGGCGGGCGCGGTCAAGGGCGTGTCGGGCATGGGCCTGCCCACTGTCTCGATGGCGCTGCTGGGGCTGGTGATGCCGCCGGCTGCCGCGGCCGCCCTGATGGTGTGGCCCTCGCTTGCCACGAACCTGGCGCAGTGCGCCGGCCCGAGCTGGCGCGCGCTGTGCCGCCGGCTCTGGCCGGTGTGGGCCGGCCTGCTGCTCTTCACCGTCTTCAGCCCCCTGCCCGACCTCGCCAGCGCGGGGCGCGGGCCGCACCTCGCGCTCGGCGCCGTGCTGCTGCTGTATGGCGCGTGGGGCCTGCTCCGGCCTGCGCTGCCGCGCCCTGCGCCGCGGCACGAGGACTGGCTGGGCGCACTGGCCGGCGCCGTGTCGGGCCTGCTGACCGCGGCCACCGGCGTGTTCGTGCTGCCGCTGGTGCCCTACCTGCAGTCGCTGCGGATGGACCGCGACGAACTGGTCCAGGCCCTGGGCCTCAGCTTCACGCTGGCCACCGTCGCGCTGGGCCTGGTGCTGTGGCAGGCGGCCCCGCAGGCCGCCACGCCGGATGCGACGGACTGTGGCGTGGCGCTGCTCGCCGCGTTCGCCGGCCTGTGGGTCGGCACCCGGCTGCGACGGCGCCTGCCGGCGCCCACTTTCCAGCGCGCGCTCTACGGCATGTTCGTGCTGCTCGGCGCCGCCCTGCTGGGCCGCACGAACTAGGCCCCGCGATGCCGACGCACGGCGATGAACAAGCGCGGGCCGAGGCCCTGGAGCAGGCCTACCGGCTGGCGCTCGAACTGCTGGAGTTGCTGGACGAGGCGCGCGCCGCGATGGTCCGTCCGCCGCCGCGGCCCGAGGCTGCGGCGGGCCGCACCGACGACCCGGCCCATCCTGCAGCACCGGGATGACCCGCGAACTCGCGTCACAAAAACTACCCGCGCGGGTGGCTACGGCAGTTCACGGTTCTTTGAACATCGCGCCCTGGTCATCGGGGCGCGCCGCCGCCTCCCGGTGTTCTTTCTTCCCTTCCTGGAGCAAGCCCGCATGCGCGACTACCTCAAGTTCTACATCGACGGCCACTGGGTCGACCCGGTCAAGGCGAAGAGCCTCGACGTCGTCAACCCGGCCACCGAAGCCTCGGCGGGTCGCATCTCCATGGGCACGGCTGCCGACGTGGACCGTGCCGTGAAGGCCGCGCGCAAGGCCTTCGCGAGCTACTCGCAGACCAGCGTGGCCGAGCGCGCCTCGCTGCTTGAACGCATCATCGTCGAGTACAAGAAGCGCTACGCCGACATGGCTGCCGCCATCACCGAGGAGATGGGCGCGCCGGTCGCGCTGTCGAAGGACGCCCAGGCGGCGATGGGCATCGCCCACCTGCAGATCGCGCTCGACGTGCTGAAGAACTACAAGTTCCAGGAACTGCGCGACACCACACTGATGGTGAAGGAGCCGATCGGCGTGTGCGGCTTCATCACGCCGTGGAACTGGCCGGTCAACCAGATCGCCTGCAAGGTGGCGCCGGCGCTCGCGGTGGGCTGCACCATGGTGCTCAAGCCGTCCGAGATCGCGCCGTTCTCGGCCTACCTGTGGACCGAGATCCTGCACGCCGCCGGCGTGCCGGCCGGCGTGTTCAACCTCGTCAACGGCGATGGCCCGACGGTGGGCGCGGCGCTGTCGAGCCACCCCGACGTCGACATGGTCTCGTTCACCGGCTCCACGCGCGCCGGTGTCGAAGTGGCGCGCAATGCCGCGCCGACCGTGAAGCGGGTGCACCAGGAGCTGGGCGGCAAGTCGCCCAACATCATCCTTCCCGACGCCGACTTCAAGCACGCCATCACCGCCGGCGTGCAGGGCGTGATGCTCAACTCGGGCCAGTCGTGCAACGCGCCCACCCGCATGCTGGTGCCGAACGCGCGCCTCGACGAGGCGCTGGCCATCGCCAAGGAGGCCGCCGAGGCCACCACGGTGGGCGACCCGGCCAGCGGCGCCGCCCTCGGCCCGGTGATCTCGGCCACGCAGTGGGACAAGATCCAGACGCTGATCCACAAGGGCATCGAGGAAGGCGCCACGGTGGTGGCCGGCGGCCCGGGCAAGCCCAAGGGCCTGGAGACCGGCTACTACGTGAAGCCCACGGTGCTGGGTCACGTGAACAACCAGATGACGGTGGCGCGCGAGGAGATCTTCGGCCCGGTGCTGACCATCCTGGGCTACGACACGGTGGACCAGGCGGTCGAGATCGGCAACGACACGCCCTACGGCCTGGCGGCCTACGTGTCGGGCACCGACCCGGAAGCCACGCGCAAGGTGGCTTCGCGCCTGCGCGCCGGCCAGGTGAACATCAACAGCGTGCCGCTGGACTTCAAGGCGCCGTTCGGCGGCTTCAAGCAGTCCGGCAACGGCCGCGAGTGGGGCGACCACGCCTTCGGCGAGTTCCTCGAGGTGAAGGCCGTGCTCGGCTACGCACCCAAGGCGGCCTGAAGCGTGCGGCGCGGGCGGCTAGCCGCCGCCGCGCTGCATGAAGAGGTCGAAGTAGCGCATGAAGCGCTGCCGGTCGGCCTCGTCGACGTCGGTGAAGCTGAACTGCACCGCCAGCCGCGGCAGGCGCATCAACGCGATCTGTCGGTCCGGCAGCGGCGCCCAGCGCAGCTCGAGCCGACCCGCACCGATGTCCACGCGGGCCTGCCCCTGCGCCGCGCGATCGGCGGTCTGCGCACCGCAGGCGCCCGGCAGCCAGCCCAGCCATTCGGCCTCGGTGCAGCCCATCTCGCGCTCGAAGCGCGGTGGATAGTGCGTCTGCATCAGCCGCCGGCGATCGGCGGCCAGATCGCCAGCACGTCGCCTTCCTGGAAGGTGCGCGCGGCGCGGTCCTCGGGCGCCACGTAGTGGCCGTTGACGAGCACCAGGTGCACCAGCTTCATCGGCAGGCCGTAGGGCGCGATCACGTCCGCGATGGTCGCCGACGGCGCGATGTCGAGCTCCACCCGGTTGCCGCTGCGGGCCTCGGCAGGCAGGTAGTCGGTGAGCGTGGCGTAGAGCTTGAAGCTGATCTTCATGCGGCGATCATCGCCCGGAACCGGCTCACACGTGCGCGCCGGCCTGGGCCCAGCGCGCCTGCGCCTGCCCCTGGGCAATGTAGGCCTCGGTCAGGCGCGTCGGGTCGGCGATCAGCTTCTCCTTCCACTCGCCCAGCCTCACGCGGCCCTCCACCAGCCCTCGCATCACGCCCACATGTTCGGTCCAGCCGATGCTGTTGCAGCCGACCAGCCGGTCGGCGTCGAACTGCAGGCTGAGGAGCTTGAAGCCCTCACTGTCGGTGAGCTCCGCCTGCTGGCCGCCGGGCACGCCCTGCCAGTCGCCGAAGCTGGCCGAAATGAGGCCCAGCGTGTCGAGCACGTTGATCTGCGGCACGCGCTTGAGCACCGCGCCGCGTTCGAGCATGTTCATCGCGGCCACGTAGGCCTGGTCGGCGGCGTTGGGCTGGATCGCGCTGATGACGCGCGTCTTCGTCGCCAGGTCGAAGGCCTCGGCGCAGTCGCCGGCGGTGTAGATGCCCGGCACATTGGTCTGCAGGCGCTCGTCGGCCAGCACGCCCTGGCCGCACTCGATGCCCGAGTCCTTCAGGAAGGCGACATTGGGCTTCACGCCGGTAGCGCTGATCACCAGGTCGGCCTCCACCGTCTGCCCGTTCGACAGCCGCACGCTCATCGCGCTGCCGCGCGGCGCCGGTGCCGTTTCGCGCCAGTCGGGCGCGGGCGGTGCCGGGTTCTTGCCGCCGAGGCCGAGCATCGCCGCGGCGCGGGCGATGAAGCCCCCCTCGGCCGAGGCCGGGGCCACCGCCGACGGCGAAGCCACGGTGGACTTCGCCGCCTCGATCGCCTCGACGCGGGTGCCGGTGAACACGCGCACGCCCTTCTTCTCGCACCAGGCCTTGATCATGTTGCCGGCGGCCGGCCCCATCATGCGCGGCACCATGCGGTCGCCCATCTCCACGACGGTCAGCTCCACGCCGCGCAGCGCGAGCGCTTCCATGATGATGCAGCCGATGAAGCCGGCGCCCATCTGCAGCACCTTGGCGCCTGGCTGCGCCAGCTCGGCGATGTGGCGCGCGTTCTCCAGCGTCCAGCACGGCTGCACGCCCGGCAGGTCCATGCCGGGGATCGGCGGACGCACCGGCTTGGAGCCGGTGGCGATCAGCAGCTTGTCGAAGCCGAGGATGCTGCCGTTGTCCAGCGTCACGGTGCGCCGCGCGGCGTCGACGTGGGTCGCACGCTGGCGCAGCACCGCGATGTTGAGCTTGCGGAACTGGTCCGCGTCGCGCCGCAGGTAGGTGCCGTCTTCGCCCACCTTGCCGATCAGCAGGTAGGGAATCGCCATGCGCGAATACGGCGGCTCCGGCTCGTCGCCGACGATCGTGATGCTGTCGTACGGCGCGTGCTTGCGCAGCGTCTCGGCCGCGATGACGCCGGCCGGGCCGGCGCCGAGGATCACGTGTCTCATAGGCCCAGGCGTGCGCGTGTCTCGGGCTTGAGCTGGCCGCCGGCGTCCCAGCCGCGCACCTCGTAGTACTGCGGCAGCATTTCCGGCAGCTTGTTCACCAGGCCCTTGGCCGGACCGGTCTTCGCCGGTTCGGTCAGCAGGCGCTTGGGCAGCGTGTCGTCCTTCGCGGTGAAGCCGGCCTGGTTGTTGAAGTCGCGCTCCATGTTCCACACGCGCTCGCCGATCTCGTTCAGCTTCTCCAGCGTGAACTCCTCGCCACAGGCCGCCGCGACCTGCGGCTGCACGTCGGCCAGGCCCCAGGCGAAACTGGTGAAGATGCAGATGCCGGCCGAGTCGAAGGCGGCGGTGGCGTCCTGGAAGGCCTTCACCAGCTCCGGCTTGCCCTCGGCCACCAGCGGGTCGGTCTTGACCGGGATGCCCAGCACTTCCGAGGCGACCGTGTAGCCACGCAGGTGGCAGGCGCCACGGTTGGAGGTGGCATACGCGAGGCCCATGCCCTGGATGCCGCGGCTGTCGTAGGCCGGGAATTCCTGGCCCTTGACGCTCATGCTCAGGTCGGGGTGACCGTACTTCGCGGTCAGCCGCGCCGAGCCCAGGCCGATCTCCTTGCCGAAGCCCACGCCCTGCGCGGTCATCTCGGCAAAGTGCACCAGGGCGCGCGCCGAGCCGAACGGGGCGTCGGTGCCGAGCTGCTCCTTGGTCAGCACGCCCATCTCGTAGAGCTCCATCACCGCGCCGATGGTCGCGCCGAAGGAGATCGGGTCCATGCCCTGCTCGTTGCACAGCACGTTGGCGTACTGCAGCGCGTCGAGGTCGTTCACGCCGTTGGCGTTGCCCAGCGCCCAGGCCGCCTCGTACTCCAGGCCGCCGGAGGCGCCCCAGTACTGCGGCTTGTTCTCGACCGAGAAGTGGCTCTGGTCGATCTTCTGGATGCGCCCGCAGGCGATGGTGCAGCCGAAGCAGGCCTGGTTGGTGACCAGCGGCTTCTTGCCGTCGGTCTTGCGCGGCGTGGCCATCGCCTCGGCGGAGATGTCCTTGGCGCCCTCGAACTGCACGTCGCGGTGGTTGCGCGTCGGCGAGGCGCCGATCTCGTTGATCACGTTCATCAGCACCTGGGTGCCGTAGGTCGGCAGGCCCTGGCCGGTGACGGCGTTGTCGGCGAGGATCTTCTTCTTCTCGAAGGTCACCTTCATGAATTCCTTCGGGTTCGCGACGTTGCCGACCCCCTTCGTGCCACGCACCGCGATGGCCTTCAGGTTCTTCGATCCCATCACCGCGCCCACGCCCGAGCGGCCGGCCGCACGGTGCAGGTCGTTCACCACCGCCGCGTACAGCACGCCGTTCTCGCCCGCCAGGCCGATGCTCGACACGCGGGTCAGCGGGTCCTGGTGCTGCTTCTTGATGATCTCCTCGGTCTGCCAGACGCTCTTGCCCCACAGGTGGGAGGCGTCACGCAGCTCGGCCTTGTCGTCCTCGATCGACAGGTAGACCGGCTTGGCCGACTTGCCTTCGAAGATCACCATGTCCCAGCCGGAGAACTTGAGCTCGGCGCCCCAGTAGCCGCCCGAGTTGGAGCAGGCGATCGCGCCGGTCAGCGGGCCCTTGGTCACCACGGTGTAGCGGCCGCCGGTCGAGGCCATGGTGCCGGTCAGCGGGCCTGTGGCCCAGATGATCTTGTTCTCGGGCGCGAGCGGGTCGACCTTGGGGTCGATCTCGCTGACGAGGTACTTGGTGGCCAGGCCGCGCGAGCCCAGGTAGGCGCGCGCCCATTCCATGTTCAGCGGCTCCGAGGAAACGGTGCCGGCGGTGAGGTTGACGCGAAGGATCTTTCCAGCCCAAGACATAGTGTTCTCCTCAAGCCGCTGCGTTCTGGTTGCCGAGCTTGTCGGCCCAGGCCTGCATCTTGTTCAGGCCGGTCCAGTTCGCGTCGACGTAGGTGATGGCGCCCGTCGGGCAGGCTTCGGCACAGGCCGGCTCGCCGCCGCACAGGTCGCACTTCTGGACCTTGCCGGTCTCCTGCACGTAATTGATGGTGCCGAACGGGCAGCTGATGGTGCAGACCTTGCAGCCCACGCAGGTGGTCTCGTTGACGATCTTGGCGCCGGTGGCGCCGTCGATCGTGATCGCCTCCACCGGGCAGGCATGCAGGCACCACGCCTCGTCGCACTGGGTGCAGGTGTAGGGCACCTTGCGGCCGGTGTGATGGAAGTCGAACACCTTGATACGCGACTTGCTCGGCGCGTAGACGGCGTAGTTCTCGAAGGAACAGGCCATCTCGCACTGCAGACAGCCAGTGCATTTCTCGGGGTCAAGGTGGAGGGTCTTCTGCATGGCTGGCGTCTCCGCTGGCGGTTCGTGATCGGATCGAATTCCCGTGCGCGCGAGCAAACCTCCGCCCGGCGCTAGGAACAAGTCTGCCTATGTTCTGGATTGAACATCCCGCTTCATATCCGGTGCTTACCCTGATCCGGCGCAGAACAATTGCTCCCCTGCAGCAAGTCGACCGGCTGGTGGGAGCAATCGCTCGGTGCTTCCGGGCGTCGCAGTGTCCGGCTGCCTGACCCGCCGGGCCGCCGCGCGCGCCACCGCCTCGTGCGTCGAAATTGAACACGAGTTCCATATCTTCCGGGACGAGCAGGATCACAATGAATGTGAAGTCCCACGCCCGATCTGGCGCTGATCCGTTCTCCGGGCGAGGCATCGCCGCCCGCCCGGGACACTGGCCGCCGATGGCGGCATGAAAGGAAGGCCTCGATGTCGATCCCCAGCGTGCACCCCACCCCGAGCACGGGCCGCCGCCGCCGCGAAGAGGCGGCCCAGCGGCCGATCGCCAGCGCCCTGCCCCTCGACGGCGAGCATGTGCTGTCGATCAACGAATCCCACGAGCGCTGTGCCGCGCTGGGCCTGAGCCGCATCGGCGCGCCCGACTACACGCCGCTCGGCCGCGCCGACTTCACCATCACCCGCGAGCGCAACCGCCGCCTGTTCGCCCACGCGGCGCCGGTGATGGAACTGCTGTTCGACCAGATCGTGAAAACCCAGAGCATGGTCGTGCTGACCGACGCGCAGGGCACCATCCTCCACTCCATCGGCGACGAAGACTTCCTCGAGAAGGCCGGCAAGGTGGCGCTGGCGCCCGGCGTCAACTGGGCCGAGTGCACCAAGGGCACCAACGGCATGGGCACCGCGCTGGTCGACGAGACCGCGGTGCTGGTGCATGCCGACGAGCACTTCATGCACGCCAACCACTTCCTGACCTGCCAGGCCGCGCCCATCCTCGACCCGCGCGGCAACATCCTGGGCGTGCTCGACGTGTCGGGCGACCGGCGCGGCTACCACCAGCACACCATGGGGCTGGTCAAGATGTCGGCGCGCATGATCGAGAACCACTGGCTGAACGACGACTTCAGCGACGCGCTCCGTCTGCACATCCATCCGCGCATGGAGTTCATCGGCACGCTGCTCGAAGGAATCCTCGCGATCGACCGCGACGGCCGGCTGCTCGGCGCCAACCGCAGTGCGCTCGACCTGCTGGGCATGAGCGGCGCCGCGCTGCGCATGCACACCGTGGCCAGCCTGCTGGGCACGCCGCTCGGTGCCATCGTCGACCGCGGCCGCGCGCTGATGGGCGCCCCGATGCGCATGGCGCTGCCCAATGGCCAGACCGTGCATGTGCAGGCCCGCTGCAACTGGCCGCTGTGGCCCGGCCAGTGGACCGGCACGGGCGGCGGCCTGCGCGACGCGGCGGCCGACGGCACCCCTGCCATGCCGGCGACCGAGGAAATCGGCCCCACGTCGCCTGCCGCGACCGCGCGCGACGCCGCAACCCGCAACCCCCGGCCGGCCCCGGCAGCCGACGGCGGTGCGCCGGCCGAAACTGCCCCGGAACCCGAAGTCACCTTCGCGCGCCTGCAGACCGGCGACCTGCAGATCGAGGCACTGATCTCCAAGCTGCGCCGGGTGCTCGACCGCGACATCCCGGTGCTGATCCTCGGCGAAGCCGGCAGCGGCAAGGAGATGCTGGCGCGCGCCATCCACCGCGAATCGCGGCGGGCGCACCGGCCCTTCATCTCGGTCCAGTGCGCCTCCACGCCCGAGGCGCAGCTCGAGGCCGAGCTGCTGGGCTACGCCGAGGGCGTGTTCCCGGGCGCACGGCGCAAGGGCGCGGTCGGCAAGCTGGTGCAGGCCTCCGGCGGCACGCTCTTCCTCGACGAGATCGGCGGTCTGCCGCTCGGGCTGCAGGCACGCCTGCTGCGTGTGCTGCAGGAGCGCCAGGTCACGCCGCTGGGCGCGGTGCAGCCGCAGGAGGTTGACCTGGCCCTCATCGGCGCCACCGACCGCAACCCGCGCGAGCTGATCGACACCCACCGCATCCGCGAGGACCTCTACTACCGGCTCAACGGGCTGGCGGTGAAGCTGCCGCCGCTGCGCGAGCGCTCCGACCTGATGGCCCTGGTGCGCCGGCTGCTTGCCGACGAGGCGCCCGGCGCGCCGCTCATGCTGGCGCCGGACGTCGAGGCCCTGCTGCAGCGCTACGACTGGCCCGGCAACCTGCGGCAGCTGGCCAACGTGCTGCACACCGCCGCGGTGATGGCAGCCGGCGAGCCGGTGATCACCCGCGAGCACCTGTCGGACGACTTCCTCGAGGAAGCCCAGCTGCGGGCCGCCCCCGGCGCCGCGGCGCCCGGCGGGCCCGCGCCGGGCGTGGTGCGCGCGATGGCGAGCGGCATCGACAGCGGCGGCAAGACCCTCGAGGAACTGGAGCGCGAGATGATCCGCCACGCGGTGGACGCCGCCGACGGCAACATCTCGGTCGCCTCCAAGCGCCTGGGCATCAGCCGCAACACCATCTACCGCAAGCTGCGCTGGCGCGAGCCGGAATGACCGGCGGGCCGAGCGGCTGACGACCGGCCCTCACCCCGACCCTCTCCCCGACCCTCTCCCGCCAGCGGGAGAGGGAGTTGATTCAGCCGCTGCCCCGACACCGCAGCGCCCAGTCGCGCGCGGCGGCACGCAAGGCCGGCGCCAAGCGGGGATCGCTCATGCGGTGACCGGCCTCCGGCACCTCGTTCGACAAGGCGCCTGGCAGCGCCGCCGCGAGCGCCCGGGCCACGGCCGGGTCGCAGGTGGCATCGGCCGCCCCCCAGACCACGCTGACCGGCACACCGCTGTTCAGCGCCGGCACACCGGCCGCACCGGCGGCTGCCGCCCCCCAGGACGCGGCGGCGTAGTGGGCGTGGACGCGCCACGAAGCCATCAGCTGCGGCGTCGCGGCCGGCAAGGCGGCGGGATCGCAGCGAGCGCCGCTGGCCGCGACCCCACCCGGCGCCGATTGCGCATCGTCGAACGCCGACCAGGCGCGGGCGATCCGCTCGTCGGCCTGCATTGCGCCAATGTGGAGCAACCCCGGCTCCGCCTGATACAGCGCGGCCACCGCCGTCGCGGCCGGTTCGCCCAGCCAGGCCTGGCCCTCGGCGCCCAGCCAGGGCCGCCACGGCGCGATGTAGCGCCGCGTCTCGGCGGCCGTGCCGAGGAAGGGGCTGCGCAGCAGCAGCCCGTGCAGCACCTCCGGCCAGCGCGCGGCATAGGCCAGCGCCACGCGCGCACCCCACGAGCCGCCGGCCACGGCCCAGCGCCGCAGGCCCAGGTGGCGGCGCAGGCGCTCCATGTCGTCGAGCAGCGCTCCCAGGTCGTTGCCGTCCGTCCGACCGGGCGGCTCGCTGCGCCCGCAACCGCGCTGGTCGATCGCGATCCAGCGCAGCGGCAGGCCGTCGAACCAGCGCGTCGGCTCCAGGCGGCTGGCGCCGCCCGGGCCGCCGTGCACGATCAGCACCGGCAGCCCGGCCGGGTCGCCCCCCTCGCACCACCAGACGCGGTGTCCGTCCACGGGCGCCAGCCAGTCCCCGGCCGGCAGCGCCGCGGGGGCGAGGGTTTGCCCCGGATCGCCGTTGCTGCTCACAGGGTCAATGCGGGGTTGCGGCCCCCGTCGGGCCTGCGCGAACCTCCGACCGTCGATGGCGGCAACCATCGACCGCGTCGCCGTAACACGGACGCCCTGCGCGGCACACGCAAGGCCCCATCCGTCGCTCGGAAGAAAATCATGATCGACTGGCGTTGCCTTCGGGGCACGAGTAGCGTTCAGGGATGGGTTCGCAGTGTGCGCGATCCCGCGCTGGACAGAACAAGACGAGGGGACCGATGTTGTTGTTGAGCGAGCGGCGCGTCAGACGCCGGAGTGCGCCATGAAGGTGCTGGTACTGGGCTCCGGCGCAGGCGGCGGCTGCCCGCAGTGGAACTGCAACTGCGCGATGTGTGCCGCCGCGCGCAACGGCTCGCGGCTGATCCGGCCGCGCACGCAGAGCTCCATCGCCATCTCCCCCGACGGCCAGCGCTGGGTGCTGCTGAACGCCTCGCCCGACATCGGCCAGCAGCTGCGCGTGCAGCCCGCGCTGCACCCGAAGCACGGCCTGCGTGATTCACCGATCAAGGCCGTGGTGCTGATGGATGCCCAGATCGACCACGCGACCGGCCTGCTCAGCCTGCGCGAGGGACCGCCCATCGAGCTGTACGTGACGCCCTGCGTGTTCGAAGACCTCACCACCGGCCTGCCCATCCTCACCGTGCTGGACCACTACTGTGGCGTGCACTGGCACATGCTGCCGGTGGCCGGCGAGCAGCGCGTGGCCGAGTTCAGCGTCGACGGCTTCGAGACGCTGCGCTTCCGCGCCGTCGCCATCCCGGGCAAGGCGCCGCCGTATTCGCCGCACCGCCACGATCCCAAGGTGGGCGACAACATCGCGCTCGAGGTCACCGACCGCATGACCGGCAAGCGGCTGTTCTACGCACCGGGCCTGGCCGACGTGGGCGACGTGGAGCTGCAGTGGATGCGCGACGCCGACTGCCTGCTGGTCGACGGCACCTTCTGGACCGAGGACGAGATGGTGCAGGCCGGCCTGGGCAGCAAGTTCGCCTCCGACATGGGCCACCTCCCGCAGAGCGGCTCGCCGCAACGCGGCGGCATGATGGACGCGCTCGACCGCACCGGCGCCCACCGCAAGCTGCTGATCCACATCAACAACAGCAACCCCATCCTCGACGACTACGGCGCCGAACGCGCCGAACTGGCGCGTCGCGGGATCGAGGTGGCGCACGATGGCATGGAGATCGTTCTTTGAGCGCCGACCTGCCCTGGTCTCCCGCAGAATTCGAGGCACGCCTGCGCGCCAAGGAGTCCGGGTACCACATCCACCACCCCTTCAACAAGCGGCTCAACAGCGGCGCGCTGCAGCCCTTCCAGGTGCGCGGCTGGGTGGCCAACCGCTTCTACTACCAGCAGGCGATCCCGATGAAGGACGCCGCGGTCATGGCCAACTGCGAGGACCGCGCCACGCGGCGCCGCTGGATCGAGCGCATGCTCGACCACGACGGCCATGGCGATCACGAGGGGCAGAACGCCGGCGGTATCGAGACCTGGACGCGCCTGGGCATGGCCGTGGGCCTGAGCCGCGAGGACCTCTGGTCGCACCGCCACGTTCAGCCGGGCGTGCGCTTCGCGGTCGATGCCTACGTGAACTTCGCGCGCCGCGCGCCCTGGCGCGAGGGCGTGATCTCCTCGCTGACCGAGATGTTCGCGCCCAAGATCCACGCCGACCGGCTGGCCGGCTGGCCCAGCATGTACCCGTGGATCGCCGCCGAGGGCCTGGCCTATTTCCGCAGCCGCATCCCGCTGGCGCAGCGCGACGTGGAGCACGGCCTGGAGGTCGCCATCGCGTTCGGCGACACCCGCGCGAAGCAGGAGCGCGCGATCGAGATCCTGCAGTTCAAGCTCGACGTGCTGTGGTCGCTGCTCGACGCCGTGGAGCGCGCCTACCCCGACGACCTGCCCGAGGAGCGCCGACCGTGAGTGCTGTGGCCGACACCGCCCGCCCGCGCCTCGCGCCGATGTTCCGCCTGCAGTTCGAGCCGGCGCAGGACTGCTGGGTGCTGCTCTACCCCGAAGGCCTGGTCAAGCTCAACGGCCCGGCCAGCGAGATCCTCAAGCGCTGCGACGGCCAGGCGAGCGTGCTCGACATCACCGCCGATCTGGAGCGCAGCTTCAGCACCGAGGGGCTGCGCGGCGACGTCGAGGATTTCCTGCGCCACGCCTACGAACAACACTGGATCGTCTAGGCCCGCATGAGCCACGCCGCCGCCCCCGCCGCTTCGCCCGCCACCCCGCAGCCCCCCGGCGCGCCGATGTGGCTGCTCGCGGAGCTCACCTACAAGTGCCCGCTGCACTGCGTGTTCTGCTCCAACCCCACGAACTACGCCGACCACCTGGGCGAGATCGGCACCGAGGACTGGAAGCGCGTGTTCCGCGAGGCGCGGCAGATGGGCGCGGTGCAGCTCGGCTTCTCGGGCGGCGAGCCGCTGCTGCGCGACGACCTGGAAGAGCTGGTGGCCGAAGCGCGCCAGCTCGGCTACTACACCAACCTCATCACCTCGGGCATCGGCCTCACCGAAAAGCGCGCCCGCGCGCTGAAGGACGCCGGGCTCGACCACATCCAGCTCAGCTTCCAGGACTCCACCAAGGAGCTGAACGACTTCCTGTCGTCCACCCGCACCTTCGACCACAAGAACAAGGTGGCCGCGATCATCAAGTCGCTCGGCTACCCGATGGTGCTGAACTGCGTGATGCACCGCTACAACCTGCCGCACGTGGGCCGCATCATAGAGATGGCCGAGGCCATGGGCGCCGACTACCTGGAGCTGGCCAACACCCAGTACTACGGCTGGGCCTGGCTCAACCGCGCGGCGCTGATGCCCACGCCCGACGAACTGCGCGCGGCCGAGGCCATCGTCGACAGCCACCGCGAGCGGCTGGCCGGCCGCACCAAGATCCTGTGGGTCTCGCCCGACTACGTGGACGCCAAGCCCAAGCCCTGCATGGCCGGCTGGGGCGCGGTGTTCATGGTCATCGCGCCCGACGGCACAGCCCTGCCCTGCCACAGCGCGCGCATGCTGCCGGGCTTCGACTTTCCCAAGGTCACCGAGCACAGCATCGCCGGCATCTGGCGCGACAGCGACGCCTTCAACCGCTACCGCGGCACGGCGTGGATGAGCGACACCTGCCTGAGCTGCGACCAGCACCCGGTCGACCACGGCGGCTGCCGCTGCCAGGCCTTCCTGGTCTCCGGCGACGCGGCGGCCACCGACCCGGTCTGCCCCAAGAGCCCCGACCGCCCGCTGATCGACGCCGCGCTGCAGGCCGCCGTCGAGCAGGCCGAGGCCGCGCCCGCGACCCAGCCGCTGCGCTTCGTGCCCGGTGCGGCGCGCAGCGGCAACCTCTGGTACCGCACCGACGCGAACTCGCGCACGCTGTCCGACGACGGGCACGGCCCGCAGCACGACACCGCGCCCGCCGCCGCCGAGACGCGGTGATGCGCCGCCCCGGCCTCGCCCACCGCGAGATCGGCCCGCGATGCTGAGCGTCGCCGGCCTCACCCAGCGCTACGGCGAGCGCGCAGCGCTGCAGTCGCTGAGCCTCGCGCTGCGCCCCGGCGAATTCACCGCGCTGCTCGGCCCCAACGGCGCCGGCAAGTCCACGCTGTTCCAGGTGCTGACCGGCCTGTTCGCGGCCGACGAGGGCGAGGTCGAGGTGGCCGGCCACTCGCTGCGCCACGCCGCGCCGGCCGCGCTGCGCCACATCGGCGTGGTGTTCCAGCAGATCTCGCTCGACCTGGACCTGAGCGTGCGCCGCAACCTGCTGTTCCACGCCGACCTGCACGGCCTGCCGCGCGCACTGGCCCGCGAGCGCATCGCCGCCGACAGCGCGCGCCTCGGCATCGCCGCGGCCGACCTGGACCGCAAGGCGCGCGAACTGTCGGGCGGCAACCGCCGCAAGGTCGAGCTGGTGCGCGCCGGCCTGCACCGCCCGGCCGTGCTGCTGATGGACGAGGCCACCGTGGGCCTGGACCCCCAGTCGCGCCGTGACCTGCTGGCTGCGCTGCGCGAGGACGTGCGCACGCGCAGCGTCTGCGTGCTGTGGGCCACCCACTGGGTCGAGGAGGCCGAGCCGGCCGACCGCGTGCTGGTGCTGCACCAGGGCCGGCTGCTGGCCGACGGCACGCCGGCCGACGTGACGGCGGCGCTCGGCGGCGCCACGCTGGAGCAGGGTTTCATCGCGCGCACCAGCGGCCCTGGCGGCGGCGCGCAGCGGGAGGCCGCATGAGCGGCAAGCCGGCCGTAGCGCGCCGCGGCGCGGCGCACGCGCTGCAGGCCCTGCGCGCCGTGGTGCTGCGCGAGCTGTTGAAGTTCTCGCAGCAGACCGGCCGACTGCTGTCGGCGCTGGTGCGGCCGCTGCTGTGGCTGGCGGTGTTCGCGGCCGGCTTCCGTCGCGTGGCCGACGCCTCGCTGCAGCAGCCCTACGACGTGTACATCGTGCCCGGCCTGGTGGGCATGGTGCTGCTGTTCAACGGCATGCAGTCCTCGCTGTCGATGGTGTACGACCGCGAGATGGGCCTGATGCGCCTGCTGCTCACCGCGCCGCTGCCGCGGCCCTGGCTGCTGTTCTGCAAGCTGTGCGCCACCGCGCTGCTGTCGGCGCTGCAGGCGCTGGCCTTCGTGGCGCTGGCGCTGCTGATCGGCACCGCGCTGCCGGGCGACTGGGCGCACGGCCTGCATGCGCTGCTCGCGCTGCTGGCCGCGGCGCTGATGCTGGGCGCGCTGGGCCTGCTGCTGTCGGTGCACATCAAGCAGCTGGAGAACTTTGCCGGCACCATGAACTTCGTGATCTTCCCGATGTACTTCCTCTCCACTGCGCTCTATCCGCTGCAGCAGCTGCAGGCCTCGGGCGCGCAGTGGATCTACCAGGTGGCGCGGCTCAACCCGTTCACGCACGCGGTGGAGTGGATGCGCCTGGCGCTCTACGGCCAGGACCCGGGCAATGCGCCCTGGGTGGTGCTCGGCTGCCTGGCGCTGTTCTTCACGCTGGCGTGCTGGGGCTACGACCCGCAGCGCGGCTTCGGGCAGCTCGCCAAGCGCGGCGGCGGCTGAGACGGCCTTCCTCGCACAGCGGGCAAACTGCCCTGCACGGGAGCGCGGCGGCTGACTAAGATCGCGGCGAACCGACCCACCGCTCCGGCCTGCCGCCGGCGGCCGGGCCCCGCCAACGATTCGGAGACTCCCATGCGATCCACGCTCACCCGGACCCCGCGGGCCCACGGCGCATGACGGCCGCCACCAGCGGCAACAAGCGCCGCATCGGCGGCGCGCCGCGCGCCAGCGGCCTGCCCGAACCGATCTGGCTCGAATGGGTGGCGCTGATCGGCCTGCTGGGCTTCGGTACCTGGCTGCTCGGCGTGCGCGGCGTGTGGGGCCTGCTGCTGAACTCCGACCCCACCGGCCTCACGCTGGTGATCATCGTGATCTTCGTCGCCGCGTCGTTCTGGGCCGGCCAGCGCGCCCGCGAACTGCAGCAGCAGCGCGCCGCGCTGCACCACGCCATCGCCAGCGGCCGACGCGACGGCGACAGCTGGGCCGCCGCCTACTGGGCCGCGCTGGCGCAGCGCCCCACCGACGCCGACGCCCCGCTCGACATGCTGATGGAGCAGACCCACGGGCCGCACGCCACCGCGTGGTGGGTCAACGGCATCCAGCTCAAGCTCGGGCTGCTGGGCAAGGTGATCGGCTTCTCCATCCTGGCGATCCAGATCGGCCACACCGAGAGCTTCGACGCCACGCAGTCGCAGGCGCTGCTGAAGAGCCTGACCTCCGGCCTGGGCATCGCGCTGCTGACCACCATGGTGGGCCTGGTGGGCAACATCCTGCTCGGCCTGCAGCTCACCCGCCTGGACCGCTACGCCGACGCGCTGGTGGCCGACACCCAGCGCCACGGCCTCGCCCACGGCGCCGGGCGTGAAAAGACCGCGGCCGAGCCGACTGCATGAGCCGCAAGCGCCGTTCGCGCGAGGTCGAGGTCGACCCGTTCTACGACATGTTGTTCAACATGCTGATCGCCTTCGTCTTCTGCTTCATCATCGCGCTGCTGGCGATGAACCCGAAGGCGCTGAAGGCCGGCGACATCCCGGCCAAGGCCGAGTTCATCATCACCGTGAGCTGGCCCGACAACAACCCGAACGACCTGGACACCTGGGTGCAGGACCCGTCGGGTGAGCTGGTGTGGTTCCGCGCCCGCGAGGCCGGGCTGATGCACCTGGACCGCGACGACCGCGGGCTGGCCAACGACACCATCGTGGTCAACGGCAAGCAGATCGTGAACCCGCTGAACCAGGAAGTGGTCACGCTGCGCGGCATTGCGCCCGGCGAGTACACGGTGAACATCCAGTACTACGAAACCAAGAACGGCGAGCCGGTGGAGGCCACCGTGTCGCTGGTGAAGGTGAACCCGCGCGCCGAGGTCGTGTACTACGGCACCGCCACGCTCGCGCGCAAGGGCGACGAAGCCACCGCGCTGCGCTTCACCGTGCTGCCCGACGGAACCGTGAACAACATCAACACCCTGCCCAAGACCCTGGTGCAGCAAATCTGAGCCGGCCCCGCCATGACACTCTCCATTGCCATCACCTACGCCGCGCTGCTGGCCCTGACCGCGCTGGCCCTGCTGTACTCGCGCTGGCCCGCGTGGCTGAAAGGCCTGCTGGTGGCCGGCGTGACGGTGCTCTACTTCCACGGCGCCGCGGTGCTGCAGGCGGTGTGGGGCCTGCCGGCCGACGAGGCGCTGCCACCGCGCTTCATCCTGCTGGCCGCCGTGATCGACGAACCCAGCGCCTCGCACCCCGGCGCGCTGTACGTGTGGGTGAACCGCATCGAGGACGGCAAGCCCGCGCTCGAGCCGCGCGCCTACAAGCTGCCCTATGCCAAGGACCTGCACGCGCTGCTCAACGAAGGCATGAAGAAGGCCCGCCAGGGCGTGAGCCAGCTCGGCACCGCCGAGCCCAAGGCCGGCCGCAAGGGCCTGGCCTGGCTGCGCCCCGGGCGCGACGAGCAGAACGTGAAGATCCGCGACCTGCCCAAGCCGCAGCTGCCGGAGAAATAAGCCATGAGCACAAGCATGACGATGCGCCGCGCTCTGGCCGCACCCGGCCTGCTGTGCGCCGTGGCCGCGCTGCTGGTGACGGCCGGCTGCGGCCAGCCGCCCGCCGCGGCCCAGCTGTTCCCGCTGGAACCCGGCCGCTCCTGGGTCTACCGCACCGTCACCGAACTGGAAGACAACACGCGCGACGAAGAGACGATCACGCTGCGCACGCTGGGCAAGGACACGCTCACCGTGGAGCAGGCCGCCGAGCCCGGCCCGGCCTGGCACCGCCACAGCGACGGCGGCGCCGACTACTGGCTGCGCGCCGACGACACCGGCATCTACCGCGTGGCCAGCAAGAGCGAGCTCGACGCCGAGCCGCAGCCCGACGCCACGCGCCGTTACGTGCTGAAGGCGCCCTACACCGTGGGCACGCAGTGGCAGACCGACACCGCGCCCTACCTGCTGATGGAGAACACCAATTTCCCGCGCGAGACGCGCCACCGCCACCCGGCGGTGCCCATGCTGTTCAGCATCACCGCGGTGGACACTGCGGTGGAAGCCGACGGCCGCCGCTACACCGGCTGCACCCAGGTGCAAGGCAACGGCCAGATCCGCATCTTCTCCAGCTCGGTGGGCGGCTGGCGCGACGTGCCCATCGTGGCGCGCGAGTGGTACTGCCCCGGCGTGGGCCTGGTGCGGCTGGAGCGCGAGGAGTTGGTGGGGTCGAGCGGGTTGGTGTTCGGGGGAAAGCTCGTGATGGAGTTGGTGGAGGAGAGCTGAGGACGGTCTGCTCCGTGCCGAGTCGCGCGAAGGGTCAGTCGTCGCTTCCTGGCGCGCGACTCAGCCAGTACTCGGGGGCCCCGCTGAGCGGTTCGCATCTGGGTCAGCCGCAGGCGCTGGCTATTGCTTGGGTCGGCGTTTGGCAAGCTCGCGTTCTAGCTCCGCATTCTTTCTGCGAAGGTCCGCGTTCTCGCGCTCGACGCGATGTGACGCTCCGATCTTGTCAAGCGCTTCGGTAAGTATCTCCAACGTCCTCGGCTGGTTCTCTGGCGTGAGTGCCTGTGCTTCCGCCACGGCGACCAGGCGTTCTTCCGGTGCCTTTAGTCCCTTTTCGTGGGCATCCTTGACAAATCTGTCCCGCAGCGTCTTCATCAGAACGCCCCGCTGCGCAAAGGCTAGCTCACGCTCCTTGCTCGCCCGTACCATTCTCAGAAGCGTTCTCTCCAACTCGCTAGAGAGACCGGGTCGGTAGCCTTCGAAAAGAAAAGACTTCATGGCGGAGAGCCCTAGGCTCACACCAGGCATCAATGACACCAGGTACAGCATTGCCGACACCGTACTTACGATCTGGTAGTCCGCTGCGATCTTGAACTTGTCTTCCACACTGGCGAGGCGCTTGGCAGAACTCACCAGGACGCAGTTTGCAGCCGGGTCTAGAGATCTAATTGTTCGCAGATGATGTGCTATCGCTGCATACAGCTGCGCATCGCGTCTGGCCTTGTCCTGCGCATGAGGTGTCTGGGAACGCGTTTCGTCGGCGAGAGAGATCAAGTACTTGCGGACCTGAACTTCGAGATTCGCCTCACGCGACGACCTTGGCGCCAGTTTCTCCAGGCCGTGATCATAAACAAGCGTCGTCAGCGCGGGCTGCCAGTCATAGACCTTGGCGCCGCGGAACTGATCGATAAAGCTCTTCCATTGGACTCGTTTGGCGTGTCCGTCCGCAAGAAGACGGCCGAAGGCTCGCACGAAGACATTCTTAAAGAGAATCAAGCGGTCTTCTGGCGTCCCCGGCAGCAGATGCTGGACATGATCAAACTCTACTTGTGCGATATGCGCGTGCCGTGCGAACTCCTCAAGAACCGGCTCAGCAACAAGGACCTTGCCGGTGAGTTCCTTCCATCTACGCACCAGCGAAACTACGCCCTCGTGTTCCGGCTCATCAAGACCTACCAGAGACAGCAAAACGTCTGTGTCGAGGACAATGTTTGTCTTCTTGAGAAGGTTGGCGACCGCCTCGGCGCTCTGATGCTCAAGGCCCATCGCCGCTGCAGAGATGAAGCTGGTGGCGAGGCGGATGAGCCACTCTGCGGCTGGGCCTAGGCGATCGGAAAAGATGTCGCGGATGGCAGTGCTAAGTTCGATCTTGCGCTCCGCGGTGGTGACAGTCGCCGCCACGGCGTCGGCGAGGTCATCCAGGAAGGTGAGCGACGAGCTTCTCGTAGGCTCAGCTGCAACTTCGGCCGTAGCTCCTTCATCAATCAATGCGGCAATCTCTGCGACTATCTCCTCGCCGCGCGTGATGAAGTACTGCGTAAGGTTGTCTTCAAGTACAAGCCAAATCCGATGAAACTCGTCATCCAGAATCGGGAGTTCTATCGACTCTTCTATCTCTGCCTTAATCGCAGCCTTCAGTTGCAGGAGTCGGCCAGCCGCGGCGGATTGCCGCTTCGCAACGTCAACCTTGCCGGCTCCGGTGATGCGGTATGCCACGCCGTCCGTCTCCACCAGTTTGGACGTCACAAGGACGTCCAAGTGCAGTTTGCAGGTTTCAGCGGCGATGCTGCGATGGAGGCGGAGTGAGTCAGATAGAGCCTTCGCACAGAGTGCGGCGGTTAGGCTCTGATGTCCGGCAAGCACATCAAGCAAGCCTGCGGCGTAAGTCGCCTTCCTGATGGAGTCCGAATCGTCAGCAGATGATGCGATCAGCGCAAGGCGGAGACCGCGAAGCTGGGCCCCGTCTGAGGGCTTGGCGGTCAGAACGCGAACTACATCCGCGATCTCAGGGCCGTAGTACAACTCGGCCAGTTCGTCGGACTTCGCAGCGAGTTCTGCTAGGGAAGCGCTGATCAACCCGCTTCGTGACCGCGACTCGGCCGACAGCGGGCGTTGATGGCGACTCGTGAACTCAGAAGTGGCACCGATGAGCCCCTTCTGCGGCACTTCGAGGCCGCTCTCAGGCCCCCGTTCATGCAGCAGACGCACTGAGGCCTTGGGCCAGCAATCGGCGCCGGGCGATGTACAAGTTGGCCAGCGCAGCGTGCGCCTTCGCGCGAGCTTCGTTCTTGGAGATCCCGCGGTAGCTGACCTTGCGGTAGCCGAACAGGTTCTTGATGACGTGGAACGGGTGTTCGACGATGGCCCGCACCTGAGCCTTGCGCCGTTCGAACCACTCGTGCATCGCCTTGGCCGGCCCTTCGGGCATGGCCTTGAGTTGGCCGCGCTTCATGGCGATACGCCAATCCATGTCCTGGCGCAGCCTGCCCTCTTCCTGCGCCGTCGTGATCTCGTCTCGCCTCTGGATGCCGGTGTAGCCGCTGTCGCCGTGAACTTGGCTCTCCTGGCCATGCAGCAGTTCGTGCGCGTGCGCCACGTCAGCCTCGTTGGCCGCGGTGCAGACCACGCTGTGGATCAGACCCGACTCGGCATCCACGCCCGAGTGCATCTTCATCCCGAAGTGCCACTGGTTCCCCTTCTTGGTCTGGTGCATCTCGGGGTCGCGCTTGCCGTCCTCGTTCTTCGTCGAACTTGGCGCGGCAATGATGGTGGCGTCCACCACCGTGCCCTGGCGCATCAGCAGCCCACGCTCGGTGAGGTGCGCGTTGACCTCGGCCAGGATGGCCGACGTCAAGTCGTGCTGCTCGAGCAGGCGGCGGAACTTCAGCAGCGTTGTGGCGTCGGGTACGTTCTCCCGCCCAAGGTCGATGCCGATGAACTCGCGCATGGCCTGGCTGTCGTACAGCGCGTCTTCCAGTGCCTCGTCGGCCAGCGTGTACCACTGCTGCAGGAAGTACATGCGCAGCATCCGCGGCACGCCAATCGGCGGTCGGCCCACCTTGCCGCTCTTCGGGTAGTGCGGCTCGATCAGCGCCTCAAGCCGCGCCCACGGAACCACCACGTTCATCTCGGCCAGGAAGCGCTCCCGGCGCGTCTGGCGCTTCTTGCCGGCGTACTCGGCAGTGGCAAAACTCGTCTGCTTCATGGCAGCATCATCGCCGCTGAATTCGCCGCACGCCATCGTGGCCTGCACGGATAAATCAGTGCTTCCCTAGATGGTTGCCCCCGAGGCACGTAATCGGGAACTTCGAGTCCGTTTCTGCACCTAGTTGAGCCTCGAACTGCGCTCGACGGTGCTCGCTAATTCGGTTGCTGAGGCAGAAGTAGAGGCGGGAGATGTTGTGTGTAGTTGTACTGATGCGCTCGATGTCTTCTAGAGTCTTGTTGTCAATGTCATCTCTAAGCGAAGAGCAGACGTACAAGCCCGTAGCCTTCCCGACGCCTACGCCGTCGCGACCGAGATCCCAACTCGCCGACGTTGGGAGGACCTTGGCCCCTCCTTCTATAGCAGAGACAACCGAGTTCGCGAAGCGCTCGAAGCGAGCATCGTTGTTCTCGTTCGCGAGGACCTGCTCAATGACTGCGACTTTGAACGGAGAGTTCTCGATGGGCATTCGGGTTGTCCGGCAAGCGAGAGGGGCAGGAGTCTCTAGTCTAAGGCGCAGTGCGCGCTGAACGTCGCTTCTGGGACCTAAGGAAGGTCTGCACAACGCGACGCGCGGTGCGGTTTGAAGTGACGTGATGACGGTGACGCGCCGAAGCCCTCGATCCGGTCTGTTCTGCGGCTCGGTCGTGCCGTTTCGCAGGTGCTTTTGGCACCTCGCGAGCCCGCTGCGGGTATCGCGGACGCACTCATCCCGGCGCTCGCATCAACTGCCGCCTGGCCATCCACAGGTTCGACAGTGCGAACAGCGTGACGATCTGCGCGGTGTTCTTCGCAAGCCCTCGGTATCGCACCTTGGTGAACCCGAACTGCCGCTTGATGACGCGGAACGGGTGCTCGACCTTCGCGCGGATGCTGGCCTTCATCTTCTCGATGCGCTCGGCAATGAAGTCGGGCTCGATGAAGGGGTTGAGCGTCCTACGCAGGCCCGGGCGCATGGCCACATGCCAGGTGGGCCCCTTGGCCTCGGGCCGCTTGTGCACGCCCCGGTAGCCCGCGTCACCGAAGGCAGCTTCTTCGTCTCCGTGCAGCAGCGCCCCGGCCACGTTCAGGTCGTTGACGTTGGCCCCCGTGGTGGCCACGGTATGCACCAGACCCGACTGCGCGCCCACGCCGATGTGGGCCTTCATGCCGAAGTACCAGTTGTTGCCCTTGCGGGTCTGCTTCATCTCCGGATCGCGCTCACCGTCGGCGTTCTTGGTCGAACTCGGCGCGGAGATCAACGTGGCGTCCACCGCCGTGCCCGTGCGCATCATCAGGCCCTTGTGCTGAAGCAGATCGTTGACCACCCGCAGCATGTCCACGGCCAGGTTGTGGCGCTCCAGCAGGTGGCGAAACCTCAGGATGGTGGTCTCATCGGGCAGTCGTGCCGTCACGCTGTCGAGCTTGGCGAACTCCCGGTGCAGCGGCACGTCGTGCAGCGCCTCTTCCATCGCCGGGTCGCTCAGTCCGAACCACTGCTGCAGGTAGTGGATGCGCAGCATGGTCTCGATGCCGAAGGGCGGTCGGCCGGTCTTGGCCTTGGGGTAGTGCGGCTCGACGATCTGCACCAGCACGCCCCACGGCACCACGCGTTCCATCTCTTCCAGGAACTCGCGCTTGCGCGTCTTCTTGGTCGGCAGGTTCAGGCCCAGGCCCAGCTGCTTCATGGTCGTCTTGCTCCGATGCGTCGTCGCTTCAACTCATGCAAGATTCGGGCGGGTTTTGCAGACCTTCCCTAACGTTTGACATGCGAGACATCACCCGGCTCGCCGGGTGACGTCCTCTCGATGGAAGGGTAGGTTTTGCCCGCAGAACTGAGCGGAACGGTTGCTTGAAGCGATGCATCTTTCAAAAGTACATAGAGAAGAACAACAAGTATCAGGAGCGGAATTAGGTGTAGCGCGATGTCAAGTTGAAGTCGACACCAGCAGATCATGCGGTCCAAGGTGCCGACCTTGTAGTGCTTCGCGTACCTCTTGATCTGCGCAACCTTGTAATCAACGTCTTCATGGTTCTCATACATCTTGAGGAGACTTTCGTACTGCTCGCTCAGTGCATCAATTTCTTGTTGCTCGTCCCGGCTTATGGCCATCTCCAACTTCCGCGAAACCGCGTTAATCTCGATTGCTCCTGCGTGCATCTTCTCTGCGCGTTCTCCGTACTTTCTTCCGCTAACAAGCAGTGACACTACAAGAATGAGCATGGAGACGATTGCGGCAGATAGGTTCACCGCGCCTGAAGGTACTGAGAGCCGAACTCCAAATGGCTCTAGGAGCGAAATGACGACGACGCCAAGCGAACACATGGTGATGGAGAAGAGCGAGACGCTCTCGTGGCGTCTTAGCCTTTGAACCGCTGAGAATCGGGCAGCCGCAGTTACCCGGATAGCGCGTAGCTTGTGCTCAGCAGGCGTTTCAATCGCTTCTTGCGTCATCGAACGTTCCCTCAAAAATCGTTCTTGTTCGACGGAGTGGCGAATCAACTGGCGAGGCCTAACGATTGCGTTCAGCCGCGCCGTTAGGCGTCGGCTGCAACTGCCGGTTAGGCTGCCCTGCGGCTCGCGTAAGCCCTGGCGGTGCGAAGTCTGGCCACGCGGCCCGCAAGGGTGACCTGCTCGAATTGACCAAGCGTGGACTTGCGTCGCCAACGATGGGTGGATTGGGCCACATGCGCTGCCTAGGGAAGCACTGATTTATCCGTGCAGGCCACGATGGCGTGCGGCGAATTCAGCGGCGATGATGCTGCCATGAAGCAGACGAGTTTTGCCACTGCCGAGTACGCCGGCAAGAAGCGCCAGACGCGCCGGGAGCGCTTCCTGGCCGAGATGAACGTGGTGGTTCCGTGGGCGCGGCTTGAGGCGCTGATCGAGCCGCACTACCCGAAGAGCGGCAAGGTGGGCCGACCGCCGATTGGCGTGCCGCGGATGCTGCGCATGTACTTCCTGCAGCAGTGGTACACGCTGGCCGACGAGGCACTGGAAGACGCGCTGTACGACAGCCAGGCCATGCGCGAGTTCATCGGCATCGACCTTGGGCGGGAGAACGTACCCGACGCCACAACGCTGCTGAAGTTCCGCCGCCTGCTCGAGCAGCACGACTTGACGTCGGCCATCCTGGCCGAGGTCAACGCGCACCTCACCGAGCGTGGGCTGCTGATGCGCCAGGGCACGGTGGTGGACGCCACCATCATTGCCGCGCCAAGTTCGACGAAGAACGAGGACGGCAAGCGCGACCCCGAGATGCACCAGACCAAGAAGGGGAACCAGTGGCACTTCGGGATGAAGATGCACTCGGGCGTGGATGCCGAGTCGGGTCTGATCCACAGCGTGGTCTGCACCGCGGCCAACGAGGCTGACGTGGCGCACGCGCACGAACTGCTGCATGGCCAGGAGAGCCAAGTTCACGGCGACAGCGGCTACACCGGCATCCAGAGGCGAGACGAGATCACGACGGCGCAGGAAGAGGGCAGGCTGCGCCAGGACATGGATTGGCGTATCGCCATGAAGCGCGGCCAACTCAAGGCCATGCCCGAAGGGCCGGCCAAGGCGATGCACGAGTGGTTCGAACGGCGCAAGGCTCAGGTGCGGGCCATCGTCGAACACCCGTTCCACGTCATCAAGAACCTGTTCGGCTACCGCAAGGTCAGCTACCGCGGGATCTCCAAGAACGAAGCTCGCGCGAAGGCGCACGCTGCGCTGGCCAACTTGTACATCGCCCGGCGCCGATTGCTGGCCCAAGGCCTCAGTGCGTCTGCTGCATGAACGGGGGCCTGAGAGCGGCCTCGAAGTGCCGCAGAAGGGGCTCATCGGTGCCACTTCTGAGTTCACGAGTCGCCATCAACGCCCGCTGTCGGCCGAGTCGCGGTCACGAAGCGGGTTGATCAGCGCTTCCCTAGCCTTTGATCTCGAACTGAGGCATTCCGTTGTAGCCGTCGACATGCGAAACCGTACGATAAATCTTGCTACCTTTGATCTGGTATTGGGGCATGCCGTTGTAGCCATCCACATGGGAGACTGTGCGGTATATCTTGTCGCCCTTGATCTCGTATTGAGGCATGCCGTTGTAGCCGTCAACGTGCGAGACGGTCCGATAAATTTTCGTTCCCTTGATCTCGTACTGCGGCATTCCGTTGTAGCCGTCGACATGGGAAACGGTGCGATAGATCTTTGACATCGTGTCGGTCTCGATTCGAATTGGTGGGCCTAACGTTCGACGTAAGGGGCCTGCCGCAGGCAGGTCCCCTTGACGGAGGGGTTAGCCACCATTTTGCGCGACACGAGAAAGCCAGACTGCAAGGCTAAAGAGCGCGAGGCCGCCAAGCATGTGCCAAATGCTTTGCCCGTGCCCGAAGGAAAGCCAGCCGATGCCGCCGAGCAGGGCTACCAGTAGCCAAACGAACACTTTGACCAGGTGGCCATTCGGTCGCTCGCCTTCAGACACGAACGACCTCGACTTCATGTGGCTGCTTGGTGGAAAAGGACTTGGCGAACTCAATGACTTCGGCCTCCGACTCACCAGGGTGCGAAGTGGTTGTGATGAACTGGGTTCCAGAGCCGTCGGCTCCGACGCACAACCAGTCAAGAGCGTCCTCCCACTTTTCGGCGTCGACGCCGACGACGCAGAACAGTTCGATTTGGCTTTCAATCAGTTTCTGCAACAACGGATAGCCCCGGTCTTGAGAGTAGCCAGAGGAGGACACCAGAACGATCTTTCCGCTGTGCATGGTATGGCGGCTAACTAGATTTAGACACGCGCGACCGTACTGGCGCCGATGATCTAACGCAACCCCTTTACCCAAGAAAAAGCCTGCTGCTTCATGCGAGAAAAGCCCCGCCCTTTCGGTCAAACACCGGTGCGTTAGGCGACCCAAATAGACCCGGCTTCACCGCGACCGCCATCACCCCCCTACACCCCCGGCCCCCCCAACCCATGCTCCCGCGCGTAGTTCAACAACTCCACCGCACTCCCCACGCCCAGCGCCTGGCGGATGCGTGTCTGGTAATTGGCCACGGTCTTGGTGCTGAGGCGCAGCGTCTGCGCGATCTCTTCCACACCGCGGCCGGCCAGCAGCTGCTGCAGGATGTCGAACTCGCGGCTCGACAGCCGGGTGTGCGGTGGACCGCCCTCGCTGCGCGCCGCCAGCGCGGCCACGTCGGGTGACAGCGCGATCTCGCCGCGCGCGGCCTGGCGCACCGCCGTCACCAGCACCTCGGGGGCGCTGCTCTTGGTCACGAAGCCGGCCGCGCCGGCGCGCAGGCACTGGTCGAGCATGGCCGCGCTGTCGTGCATGGTGAACACCAGTACCGACAAGTCGGGCCGCCGCTGCGCCAGGCGGCGCAGCAGCTCCAGCCCGCTGCGGCCGGGCATGGAGAGGTCGAGCACCAGCAGGTCGATGTCGTCGCCGCTGCTGGCGCCGCCGGCCAGCGCGTTGTAGGCCGACTCGGCGTCGCCGTACTCCGCCACCACGGCGATGTCGGCCTCCAGCTCCAGCAGGCGGCGGTAGCCGGCGCGCACGACCGCGTGGTCGTCGGCCAGCGCCACACGCAAGGGACCGGGCAATGGGCTCACGCTCACGAAATGTTCTCCTGTTCGGCAGCGGTCGTGCTGCTGCTACGAGTGCTGTTGTTGTTGACGTTGTCGTTGTTGCTGCTGCGGTTGTCGATCACGGCAAAGGGCAGCCGTGCATGCAGCTTCAATCCGGGGCGCCCGGTGCCGGCCGCCGATGCCGGCGCGGGCTGCCATTCCAGGTCGCCGCCGGCCGACCACACGCGGTCCTTCACGCCGGCCAGGCCGTTGCCGCGCTGCCAGGCGCCAGCGTCGTCGAGCCCACAGCCGTCGTCTTCCACCGCCCAGTCCAGCAGGGCCGTGGCCGCGCCCGGCTCGCGGGTGATGCGCACGCTGAGCCGCGCCTCGCTCGCCTGGGCGTGGCGGGCCACGTTGGTCAGTGCCTCCTGGCTGATGCGGTAGACGGTGAGCACCAGTTCGCGCGGCAGGCGGTCGTTGTCGCCCAGGCCCGCGCTGTCGAAGGCCAGCGTGTAGCGCGTGCTGCGGCCCGGCGACTGCACCCAGGCCTGCACCAGCGTTTCCAGCAGCGCGCGCAGGCGTTCCACGCTCTCGCCGCCGTCGGCTTGCGCGGACTCCGCGGTGCCCAGCGGTCGCAGGCGCGTCAGCAGCGCCCTCACCTCGCTCTGGATGCGCGAACAGTGCTCGCTCATGCCGGCCACCACCGCCGCGAGTTCGGGCTCGTGGGCCAGCCGGCGCTGCAGCCAGCTGGCGTCCACGCGCAGTGCGGTGAGGTGCTGGCCCAGTTCGTCGTGCAGCTCGCGCGCCAGGTGGTTGCGCTCGTCTTCCTGCAGCGTGAGCACCTGCGCGCCCAGCACGCGGCGGCGCGCCTCGGCCTCTTCCAGCGCGCCGGCCAGGTGGCGCAGCGCATGGGCTATCACGTCCAGCTCGCGGATCGGCATGGCCGGCAGCGCGCGCACCTCCCCCAGGTCCTGCCGCTCCACCTGCTCGATGGCCGACAGCAGCGGCGCCAGCGCGCGGAACGAGCGCCGCACGCGCCAGTGCATCACCCCCAGCATCAGCAGGCCGCAGCCGGCCAGCAGGCTCATCATCTCCACCAGCTGCACCAGCGACTCGCGCTGTTCGCTGTCGTGCGAGGCGATCCACTGCACCTGCCACGCCGGCCCGGCCGGCCGCGGCAGCGCGGCGGCCACGGTCTGCGGCCGCGGCGGCGCGAACAGCACGCGGTTCAGCTGCACCAGCAGGCCCAGCACGGCGGAAGCCGGCGGCTCGGGCTTGGGCTCCAGCCGCACCTGGCCGGCGCCGTCGACCAGCCGCACGTCGAGGTGGCGCGAGCCGCCGGCGTCGCGCAGCGCGCGCACGGCGGCCACCAATTGCTCGTCGTCGATGGTGTTCGCCGCGATCAGCAGCGCGCTCATCTCGGCCTGGGCCAGCGCGCCCGAAAGTTCGTCGCGCATGTCCTCGCGCGCCCGCCACAGCCCCACCAGCAGCGCGAGCAGCAGCGCCCCCAGCACCACCACCAGCGCGCCGCGCATCACCAGGCGCGGCAGCTCCAGCGGCGCCGGCGCGGCCGGTACGTCGGGAAGAACTCCCGGCGTACTGGCGGGAGGAAGCACCACAGAATCAGGACGGGTCATCACCAACGAAGCAGCAAGGAGAGAGCGACGATGCAGGCCCGGAGGGAGGCCCCACGCCCGGCGAGCGGCGTGCCGAGCAGCCGGCCCGTGATGCGCGCGATGCCGTCCGCCGATGTGCCGACGCAGTGTGCACGAGCGCGCGGCACTTGCATCGGTCGCCACGGCGCGCAGAGCGCTGGCAAACCGGTGGTGTTCGTTCGCCGTGTGACTGCGGCCACCGCCGGATCGGCGTTGCCGGCGGGGCGCCACCGCCGCCTCATGCGGGCCGGGCTCCGGCCCCTGCACTGACGCCGTTTTCCCCGTGTCCCTCTGGGCAAGTCTGGCGTTGCCGCGCCTGATGGGCTTGCCTCTGCACCCCGCTCGATGCCTGCATCGGGCGGGGTATTTTTTGGGCCGCCGGGTTTGCGCGCGGAGGCGGGCAATCGGTTGTTTCCCCAGTGCTCACTCGTTCAACTCGGGAATTTCTCCCGAGCCGGGCAGCGGTACACCGTACGCACAATCCCGGGTCGTTGTTGTGATGACCCTATAACTACTATCAGGAGACTTGACGGTGACTCGCCCTCTCGAAACCCGGCCCGCGCGGCCCACGCGCCTGGCACGGCCGGCCCGATCCACACCGTCGCCGATCACGCGCGCACTGGCCGCCCTCGGGTGGCTCGGCCTGCCGCTGATCGCCCTGCCCGGCACCGCTGCAGCCCAAGCCGCCGCTGCGCAGCTCGATCGCGTGGAAATCATCGGTGTCTCGCCGCTGCCCGGCCAGGGCATCGACCGCAACATCCTTCCCTACTCCACGCAGGTGCTCAAGCGCGACGCCATCGACGGCGCGCAGGCCGTGAACCAGAGTGACTACCTGAACCGCCGCGTGGTCGGCGTGCAGGTCAACGAGATCCAGGGCAGCCCCTTCCAGGGCGACCTCACCTACCGCGGCTTCCGCGCCTCGCCGCTGCTCGGCGCCGGCCAGGGCCTGTCGGTCTACCTCGACGGCGTGCGCATCAACGAGCCCTTCGGCGACGTCGTCAACTTCGACCTGATCCCCGAGTTCGCGATCAACACGCTGTCGCTGGTGCCGGGGGCCAACCCGGCCTTCGGCCTTAACTCGCTGGGCGGTGCGCTGGCCTACACCACGCACGACGGCCGCAGCGCGCCGGGCTTCCGCGCCGACCTGTCGGCCGGCAGCTTCGGCCGCAAGCGCGCGGACCTCAGCTATGGCCGCAGCGACGACAGCGGCTGGCACCAGTACGTGGCCGTCACCGGCTTCGACGAGGACGGCTGGCGCGACCACTCCGACGGCAAGCTCGGCCAGTTCTTCGGCAAGCTGGGGCACGACGACGGCACCACGAGCTGGAGCCTCGGCGCGCTGTACGCGCAAAGCAACCTGGTCGGCAACGGCCTGCTGCCGGCCTACACCATCGACGACGGCGCGCTGGTCAAGGACCTGTACTTCTCGCGCCGCGAGTCGGTCTACACCTTCCCCGACCAGACCCGCAACAAGCTGGGCCAGCTGAGCTTCAACGGCCAGCACGCGATCGACGCCAACAGCTCGCTGGCCGCGCTGCTGTACGTGCGCAAGAGCTCGCGCAGCACCATCAACGGCGACGAGGCCGAGGAAGAGCCGGACGATCCGGGCGATCCGAACGCCGCGTTCAACAACACCGCGACCACGCAGACCGGCTACGGCGCGGCGCTGAGCTACACGCGCGTCAGCGGGGCGCACCAGTGGCAGGTGGGCGCCAGCGTGGACCGCTCGCGCGTGGAGTACAGCCAGTACGAGCAGGAAGGCTTCTTCACCGACCGCCGCGGCGTGATCCCGGCGCCGGGCGAGGACCGCGAGCTGTCGGCCAACGTGGAAGGCAGGTCCACCCACTACGGCGTGTACGCCACCGACACCTGGCAGGTCGCGCCGCGCACCCACGTGACGGGCACCGCGCGCTACAACCATTCGACCGTGAGCAACCAGCTCACCACGCGCGACGACGACACCGGCATCATCGAGGACAAGCCCAACGAGCGATTCAGCTACAACAGCGTGAACCCGGCGCTGGGCATCGCGCACCGCCTCGGCGACGCGGCCACCACGCCCACGCTGTTCGCCAACGTGGCGCGCAACACGCGCGTGCCCACCGTCATCGAACTCGGCTGCGCCGACCCCGACGAGCCCTGCCGCCTGCCGGCCGGGCTGCAGGCCGACCCATACCTGAAGCAGGTGAAGTCGACCACGGTGGAGGCCGGCCTGCGCTGGCCGCTCGCGCCCGGCATGCGCTTCAACCTGGCGGCCTTCCGCACCGACAACAAGGACGACATCCTGTTCCGCAGCACCAGCGTGACCGGGCAGCTCGGCTACTTCGCCAACTTCCCGAAGACGCGCAACCAGGGCGTGGACACGGAGTTCGCGGTGACCCACGGCGCGTTCGACGTGGGCATCGGCTACAGCTTCCTGAAGGCCACCTACGAGGCCAACGGCGTGCTGCGCCAGGGCGAGCGCAACGTGACCATCACGCCGGGCACCCGCATCGCCGGGCTGCCGCGCCACACGCTGAAGCTGGCGGTGGACTGGCGCGTGGGCGACGGCCTCACGGTCGGCAGCGACCTGCAGGCGGTGACGAGCCGCGGCGTGTCGGGCAACGAGGACGGCCTGCTGGAGGACCCGGAGGTCGGCGAGGACCCCGAATACAAGCGCGTGCGCCTGCCCGGCTACGCCATCGTGAACCTGCGCGCGAGCTGGAAGCCGAGCGCGCAGTGGGAGCTGTACGCCAACGTGAACAACGTCTTCGACCGCCGCCACGAGACCTTCGGCGCGCTGGCCGAGACCATGTTCGACGCCAGCGGCAACTACACCGGCGAGGAAGCCGACGCGCTGTTCGTGGCGCCGGGCACCCCGCGCGCCGTGTTCGTGGGCCTGCGCTACCGGTTCTGAGCCCTTCGCGTTGACGCGGGCGCCTGAGCGGACCACTCGGCGCCCCACCCTGCCCCCGCTGGTGCCTCGCACCGCCGGGGGCTTTTTCATCGGGGAAGCGAGCTCGCCGGCCGGGCCGCGGCGTGACACACTGTCCGCGCTTTGGCACATCACGCCACACTGCGAACGGCCCGCGCCCCGGCGGCCCCGCCGCCAGCCACCGCGGCGGGCCGGGAACAGCGATTGCTCTGAACCCCGGCTCACGCCGAACCCGCCTGCCCCGACCCGATGCTCATGACCGCCCGTTCGACCCTGCGGCCCGCCACCGACAGCGCGGTGGTGGTGCGTGCGCCCGGCCGGCTGCATCTGGGCTTCCTCGACCCGTCGGCCACGCTCGGACGACGCTTCGGCAGCCTGGGGCTGGTGATCGACGACTTCGACACCGTGGTGGCGCTGCGCCGCGACGCGCGCAACCACGGCGAGGCCCTGCACGACGGCGCCGCCGCGCAGGAGGCGCTGGCACGCGCGACGGCGCATGTGGCGACGCTGCAGCGCGCCTTCGGCCTCGACGCCCCGCTGCACCTGCAGCTGCTGCAGCTGCCTCCGGCCCATGCCGGCTTCGGCTCGGGCACCCAGCTCGCGCTGGCGGTGGGCCGGGCCTTCGCCAGCCTGCACGGCCTGTCGCTCGCCACCCCGGAGATCGCGCGCCTGCTGGGCCGCGGCCTGCGCTCCGGCGTGGGCATCGCGGGCTTCGACCAGGGCGGGCTGCTGCTCGACGGCGGCACCGGCGACGACGGCGTGCCAGCGCCGCTGCTGGCGCGCCTGGAGCTGCCGTCGGCGTGGCGCGTGCTGCTGGTGCTCGACCCGCAGCGGCAGGGCCTGAGCGGCGCCGACGAGAGGAGCGCGATCGCCACGCTGCCGGCCTTCGCGCAGGCCAGCGCCGCCGCGGTGTGCCACGAGGTGCTGATGCGCGTGCTGCCCGGTGCCGCGAGCGACGACTTCACGCTGTTCGCCCAGGGCGTGAGCGCGGTGCAGCGCCTGGTCGGCGCGCATTTCGCGCCGGCCCAGGGCGGCCAGCTCTATGCGAGCCCGGCGGTCGCGCGGCTGTGCGAATGGATCGCCCGCCACCACGTGGCCGCCACCGGACAGAGCTCGTGGGGCCCGACCGGCTTCGCGATCCTGCCGTCGACGGCCGAGGCCGAGGCCGTGGTGGCCGCCGCGCGCGCGGCCGGCATGGTGGAGGCGGCGCTGCAACTGCGCACCGTGGGCGCCCGCGCGCACGGCGCGTCGATCGAAGTTCGCCCCCCGCTCCGATGAAGACCGACGTTCTCCCCGACCCCGACGAAGACGACCTGAAAGCGACTGCGATGGACCGCCCCTACATCCTCCACATGATCACGCCGGGCAAGCAGATGAGCCCGTTCGACATCAACATGGCTGCCGACGCCGGCTACCAGCTGCTGCCGACCTACAGCGAGGTGACGCTCGACGGCGTGACCGGCCTGACGCAGGACGCGATCTTCTCGCGCGGCCCCAAGGGCGTGGCGCGCACCGGCCTCTTCATCGGCGGGCGCGACGTGCTGCTGGCCGCCGACATGCTGGACGCCGCGCGCAAGGCGATGGTCAAGCCCTTCGTGGTGTCGGTGATGGCCGACCCGAGCGGTTCGTACACCACCGCCGCGGCGCTGGTGGCCTGCGTCGAAGGCCAGCTGCGCAAGGTGCATGGCACCGACCTCGCCGGCAAGCGCGTGGTCATCCTCGGCGGTGGCGGCACCGTGGGCCGCATCGCCGGCGTGCTGGCGCAGCAGCTCGGCGCCGACGTGCGGCTGTCCAGCCGCGGCGGCGTGGAAGCGGCGCAGCGCGCCGCCGACGAGACCAACGTGCGCTTCGGCAGCGCGATGAGCGGCGTGTCGGGCAAGGGCGTGGACGCCATCCGCGCGTCGATCGCCGACGCCGACGTGGTGCTGGGCACCGCGGCGGCCGGCGTGCAGGTGATCAGCGAGGCCGACCGCGCGGTGGCCACGCGGCTGCTGGTGGCGGCCGACGTGAACGCGGTGCCGCCGGAGGGCATCGCCGGCGTGGGCGTGATGGACAGCGGCAAGCTGCTGCCCGGCAGCCGCGCGGTGGGCATCGGCGCGCTGGCGATCGGCAACGTGAAGTACCAGGTGCAGCACCGCCTGCTGGTGCGCATGCGCGGGGCGGAGAAGCCGGTCTACCTGAGCTTCCCCGAGGCGCTGGCGGTGGCGCGCGAAGTGCTCGCCGAGACGTGACCCACCTCCGAAGCGCAGGAATGACCCATCCCCGAAGCGCCTGCGGCGCCTCCCGCTCGAGGGGGCGACGCTGGTGGACCGGCAGAGCCGGATCCACGGCGTCTGCGCGCCAGAGCTGCGGCCGGGTGCACGATCGGCGCGTGGGGTCCTGAGATGTCTGCTGCTTCGACGGGCCGCGCGACGCTGGTGGTCGCGGGGCTGTCCGCGCGGTGGATGGCGGAGGCGGCGGCGCGTGACGGTTACGACGTGATCGCGCTCGATGTCTTCGGCGACGTGGACACACGGCGCGCCGCACGGCAGTGGGCGTCGATCGGGCGCGACGGCGCACAACTCGGGATCGACCCGCAGCGCACGCTCGCGGCCTTGCGCGCGGCGGCCGCCGATCCGCAGGTGCTGGGCTGGGTCGCGGGCAGCGGCTTCGAGGGTCAGCCCGAGCTGCTGGGCCGCGGTGCGCAGGCGCTGCCGCTGATCGGCACGCCGGCCGAGACGGTGCTGCGCGTGCGCGACCCGGCCGGCTTCTTCGGCATGCTCGACTGGCTGGGCCTGCCGCATCCCGAGGTGCAGTTCGACGCTCCCGATCCGCCGTCGGGCTGGCTGCGCAAGGAGGCGCGCGGGACCGGCGGCTGGCACATCCGGCCGGCCGACGACCCGCACCCGGCCGATCCCGAACAGCAGCCCTATTACCAGCGCGAGGCGCCCGGCACGCCGATGTCGGCGCTGTTCCTCGCCAACGGCCGCGAGGCGCGCGTGCTCGGCATCAGCGAGTTGATCGTCCGGCCGCTCGGTGCGCACCATCCGCATGTCTACCGCGGCGCCATCGGGCCGGTGGCGTTGCCGGCGGCGCTGGCCGTGGGGCTGGACACCACGCTGCACACGCTGGTCGCCGCCTTCGGCCTGCGCGGGCTGTGCAGCCTGGACTTCCTGCTCGACGGCGACCACTGGTCGCTGCTGGAGATCAACCCGCGGCCGTCGGCCAGCGCGGTGCTGTACGGCGACCACCTGGCGTGGATGCGGGCCCATGTCGGCGCCTGCCTGCAGGGCACGCTGCCCTCCGCCGAGACCGCGGCGCCGGCACCGGGCACGCTGCGCGGCAGCGAGATCGTGTTCGCGCGCCGCGCGGTGCAGCTGACGGCGGCCCAGGCCGAAGCCCTGGCGTCCCGCGACGACTGCCACGACCTGCCCGCCGCCGGCAGCCGCCACGCGCCGGGCGACCCGCTGTGCAGCGTGGACGCCCAGGGGACCCGCGTGGCCGAGGTGCGCGAGCGCCTGGCCGAGAAGCGAGCTGCGCTGCGCGCGTCACTGGCGCAGACTTGAGCCCGGCCGAGACATCACCACGACGACCGACCCCGAGAGAGACCACGCCATGAGCAGCACCCCGTCCACGACCGACTCCGCAACGACCCCGCCCTTCGCCGACAGCCCCCTCAGCGTCAACGCGGCCGTGCGCCCGCTGCTGCAGCGCCTGCTCGACCAGGCCGACGAGCTGCGCGTGCAGGTCGGCCAGGACGCGAGCGGCGTGCGCATCGTCGACGCCGGCATCGCCGCGCCGGGCAGCGTGGCCGCGGGCGTGCTGGTCGGCGAGATCTGCATGGGCGGCCTGGGCCGCGTGCAGCTGGCCGCGCAGGGTTATGGCGACGCCAGCAGCGGCTGGCCGACCTGGCTGGAGGTCAGCAGCAGCCAGCCGGTGCTGGCCTGCCTGGCGAGCCAGTACGCCGGCTGGAGCCTGTCGGCCAGCAAGGAAGAGGCGGGCGGCAAGAAGTTCTTCTCGCTCGGCTCCGGCCCGGCGCGCGCGCTGGCCGGCAAGGAGGAGCTGTTCAAGGAGCTGGGCTACCGCGACCCGATCGCCGCGGCCGAGCGCAGCGGCGTGCTGGTGCTCGAGGTGGACCGCGCGCCGCCGCCGGTGGTGGTGGAGAAGGTGCTGCGCGACTGCGGCCTGCGCCCCGAGCAGCTGACGCTGATCCTCACGCCCACGCGCAGCCTGGCCGGCACGACGCAGGTGGTGGCGCGCGTGCTCGAGGTGGCGCTGCACAAGGCGCACGAGCTGCATTTCCCGCTCGAGCACATCGTCGACGGTGTGGCAAGCGCGCCGCTGCCCTCGCCCGGCGCCGACGGCCTGGACGCGATGGGCCGCACCAACGACGCCATCCTCTACGGCGGCCGCGTGCAGCTCACGGTGCGCGGCGGCGACGACGCGGCGCGCCTGCTGGCCAAGGAGCTGCCGTCGCTGAACTCGCGCGACTACGGGCGCGGCTTCGCGGACATCTTCAAGGCGGCCGAGTACGATTTCTACAAGATCGACGGCGCGCTGTTCGCACCGGCCGAGGTGTGGGTGTCGAGCCTGGAGTCGGGCAAGACCTGGCATGCGGGGCGCCTGAACCTGGACCTGCTGCGCGGGCAGTGGCTCGACGCGGCCTGAGCCTCCCGCTCCTGCGATGCGTGTTGCCATCTTCACGGACGAAACGGGCTGGCACACGCGCCAGATCCAGCAGGCGTTGCGGGCGCGCGGTGCCGAGGGCCGCTGCGTCGACCTGGCCGACTGCCGCATCGACACCGCGGCGTCCTGGCACGGCCTGGTGATCCCCGGCTACGGCCGTGAGCTGCCCGACGCGGCGCTGGTGCGCGGCATCGCCGGCGGCAGCTTCGAGCAGGTGACGGTGCGGCTGGGCGTGCTGCACGCGCTGCGCGAGCTGGGCGTGCCGGTCTACAACGACGCGCGCGCCATCGAGCGCAGCGTGGACAAGTCGATGACCAGCCTGCTGCTGCACGCGGCCGGCATCCCGATGCCGCCGACCTGGGCGATGGAGTCGCCGGCCCAGGCGCAGCGCCTCGTCACGCGCGAGAGCGCGGCCGGCCGCGCGTTGGTGCTCAAGCCGCTGTTCGGCTCGCAGGGCAAGGGGCTGCGGCGTGTGGGCTGCGTGGACGGCGCCCACGTGCCGCTGCCGTCGCTGAAGGCCTATGGGGGGCTCGCCTACCTGCAGCGCTACGTCGAGTCGCCCGGCTTCGACTGGCGGGTGCTGGTGGTCGGCGGTCGCGCGATCGCGGCGATGCGGCGCTGCAGCGCGCACTGGATCCACAACCTCAAGCAGGGCGCGAAGGTCGAGCCGGCCGCGCTGACGCCCGAACTCGCCACGCTGGCCGAACGCGCCGCCGCGGCGCTGCAGATGGACTACGCCGGCATCGACCTGCTGCCCGGCGCCGACGGCCCGCTGGTGCTGGAGGTGAACGGCGTGGCCGCGTGGCAGGGGCTGCAGCGTGTCACGCCCTTCCCGATCGCGCGGGCGCTGGTCGACGACCTGCTCGACCGCAAGCTCGCCGCCGCGCGCGCCGCGACCGGCGGCGCACGCCGCGCATGAGCCCCGCCGCGCCGCCGCACACCGTCTTCCTGCAGGCCTGCCGGCTCGACGTGGCGGTGCGCAAGCCCGGCAACGTGAGCCTCGCCTCGGCCGGCCACGGCATGCAGGCGCGCCAGTTCCTCGACAGCGCCGCGGCGGCCGCGCCCGCGCTGTTCGCACCGGGCGCGCGGGTCGGCGCGCGCATCGAGGCGGCGATGGCAGCGACGCTGGCCGTGGCGGGCTGCAACACCAACCTGGGCATCGTGCTGCTGTGCGCGCCGCTGGCCGCCGCGCTCGAGCGTTGTGCCGGATCGTGGAACGCGCTCGGCGACGATGCGCGTCCCGCGGCGCTGCGTGCGGCCCTGGCGGACGTGCTGGCCGCACTGGACGTGGAGGACACGCGCGCCGCCTACCGCGCCATCGCGGCGGCGAACCCGGGCGGCCTCGGCCGCGCCGAGGCGCAGGACGTGGCGGCCGGGCCCACCGTGGGCCTGCGCGAGGCCATGCGGCTCGCCGCCGATCGCGACCGCATCGCGCGCCAGTACGCGAGCGACTATGCCGACCTGTTCGACACCGGCCTCGCGGCGCTGCGTCGCCCCGCCGCGGCCTCACCGCGGCTCGATGCCGCCGCGGTGCAGGCGCTGTTCCTCGCCTGCCTGGGCCGCTGGCCCGATTCACACATTGTTCGAAAGTTCGGCGCCGACGTGGCACAGGCTGTCACCGACGAGGCGGCGCCGTGGCTGCGGCGGGCCGAAGGCGGCGAGCGGGTCGGCGACGATCCGGCCTTCGCGGCCTGGGACGAGGATCTCAAGGCCCGCGGGCTCAATCCCGGCACGAGCGCGGACCTGACGGTGACCACACTGTTCATTGCTGGCGCACTCGGCGTGGCCGACCTCTCGACTTTCCCATGATTGCGGCGCTGGCATGGAACGTGTAAGTTCACGACGTACTGGCAATGCCCAGTGCTCTTCACATTCACTTCTGCAGAACTTGCTCACGGAGACTCAACATGGCAAAGATTGACCGGATGATGGTCGGCGAATCGCTCGTCGGTGATGGCAACGAAGTGGCTCACATCGACCTGCTGATCGGGCCGCGTGGCAGCGCCGCCGAAACGGCCTTCGCCAACAGCCTGACGAACAACAAGGACGGCTTCACGTCCCTGCTCGCCGTCGTGGCCCCCAACCTGCTCGTGAAGCCGGCGACTGTGATGTTCAACAAGGTCACGATCAAGGGCGCGAAGCAGGCCGTGCAGATGTTCGGCCCGGCCCAGCGCGGCGTGGCCATGGCCGTCGCCGATTGCGTGGAAGACGGCACCATCCCCGCCGACGAAGCCGACAACCTGTTCATCAGCGTCGGTGTCTTCATCCACTGGCTGGCCGAAGACGACAAGAAGATCCAGGACTACAACTACCAGGCCGTCAAGGAGTCGATCAAGCGCGCGGTGTCGGGTTCGCCGACCGCTCGCGAAGTGGTCTCCAAGAAGGGCAGCGCCGCTCACCCGTTCGCGGCCAAGTGATGCGTGGGCCGCAGGTCGGCGTGCCGTAGCGCGCCACCCTGCGGTCACTGCATGAGAAAAGCCGACCGGTTGCCCGGTCGGCTTTTTTTCGGCTGTCGGGTACGGACCCTCAGGCGCCGCCCGGCACCATGCCCGCGCCGATCAGCGACAGCACCGGCGCGGCCCGGCCGCTGGCCGGGTCGGCGGCACGGCGGCGCTCGATCGCCACGCCCACCGCTTCCACGTCGTCGAACTTCTTCGGCTTGACCACCACCACGCGCACCCAGTGCGCGCCGAACTCGTGGAGCAGGATGTCGGCCACGGTCTCGGCGAACGACTCCAGCAGCGTGAGCTTGTGCTCCTTGAGCAGGCGCTGCAGCCGCTCGCGCACGACGCCGTAGTCGATGGTGTCGGCGATGTGGTCGCTGTCGCAGGCGCGCGGCCGCGGCAGGCCGGCCGTCACGTCGATGCGGATGGTCTGCGGGCGGTGCAGCTCGGAATCGTGGATGCCGATCACCGTCTGGCCGGTGAATCCTTCGATGAAGATCAGGTCCAGCGGCTCGGCGTCGCGGCCGGCGTCGGTGGCGGTGAACTGCAACTGCGGGCGGGGGGCGGCGATCAAGGGCGACTCCTGGGCTGAAATACCATCACGGGCCGGTGCAAGTCCCGGACCATGCCAGATTTTGGAACACTCCACCGCCGCTCCCCGGGCTTCCACCCCCTACGAGGGCCCAACCGGACGCGCCAGAATCGGTACGCAATGACCCTGTGAGGGACAAGCTGAACGGTCCCTGGGACCCTGGCCGGCGGCAACCGGCCCGGCGCCCGGATCGCTGGCCCTGTGCCAGCGCCTCGCGCGTTCGGCCACAACACGAAGGAGAGACAGCATGGGCATCGTATCGCTGCGCGAGGCAGGCGAACACGCACACCGCATTCTCGACACCGTGCGCCAGGGGGCACGGGCCACCGACGACGACGAGATGGCGCGCTCCTGGACGCGCTGCCTCGAACAGCACCGCCTGCACCCGGACCGGCCGCACCGCCCGTCGGTGGTCCCGGCGGCCCAGCTCGCGCAGCGCCAGGAGCGGCTGGCCGACGTGATCGACTGCGCCCGCCACGAGATGGCCACACTCTACCAGCAGCTGGCCGACACCGAGTCGGCCGTGGTGCTGACCGACACCGACGGCGTGATCCTGCACATGGTGTCCTCACCGGCCTTCGCCGAGGACGTGACGCCGCTGGGCTTCCACGTCGGTGCGGTGTGGAGCGAGGCCGAGGCCGGCACCAACGGCATGGGCACCTGCCTGGTCGCGGCCAGCCCGGTGGCGGTGCGGCGCGAGGACCACTTCTTCACCCGCCTCACCTCGCTCACCTGCTCGGCGGTGCCGGTGTTCGACCCGCAGGGCCAGATGACTGCGGTGCTCGACGTGACCAGCCGCTCGAGCCTACTGCAGCAGCACTCGCTGGTGCTGCTGGGCATGACCGCGCAGATGATCGAGAACCGCCTGCTCGAGCTGCGCCACCCCGAGGCCCACCTGCTGCATTTCCACAGCCGGCCCGAGTTCGTCTACACGCTGCACGAGGGCAAGCTGGCGCTCGAGGCCGACGGCCGCATCCTCGCCGGCAACCGCAGTGCGCTGTTCCAGCTCGGCCTGCACTCGGTGGCGGAGCTGCGCGAGCGCCGGCTGGAAGACCTGCTCCACACCCGGCTGGCCGAGCTGGTGGAACGCTGCCGGCGCAGCGCCTTCCATCCGGTGGTCAGCTTCGGCGCGCAGGGCGCGAGCCGCTTCTTCGTGGTGGCGCGCCCGCCGGTGTCGGAGACCGGGGCGCACGAGCTGCCGGTGGCCCTGACCGGCCCGAGCACCGGCACGCGCGCCCGCGCGCTGGTGCCGCGCATGGAGCCGCGGCGCGATGCCGCACTGCCACCGCGCGCCGCGCCAGCCTTCGGCGACCCGCGGCTGAGCGGCCAGCTCGACCAGGCACGCCGCGCGATCGCGCGCGACATCCCGGTGCTGCTGCACGGCGAGACCGGCGCCGGCAAGGAGGTGTTCGCGCGCGCGCTGCATGCGGCCAGCCCCAAGCACGCCGGCAGCTTCGTCGCGGTCAATTGCGCCAGCCTGCCCGAGAGCCTGATCGAGGCCGAGCTGTTCGGCTACCGCGCCGGCGCCTTCACCGGTGCGCAGCGCAGCGGCCGGCGCGGCAAGGTGCTGGAGGCCGACCGCGGCACGCTGTTCCTCGACGAGATCGGCGACATGCCGCTGGCGCTGCAGGCCCGCCTGCTGCGCGTGCTCGACGAGCGCAAGGTCACGCCGCTCGGCGCCGAGGAAACCGTCGACGTGGACTTCCAGCTGGTCAGCGCCAGCCACCGGCCGCTGGCGCAGATGGTGGAGGAAGGCCGCTTCCGCGAGGACTTGTACTACCGCTTGTGCGGCTTCGAGGTCAGCCTGCCCGCGCTGCGCGAGCGCAGCGACCGGCGCGCGCTGATCGCCGAGCTGCTGGCGCTGGAGTCCGGCGGCCTGGCCTCGCTGACGCCCGAGGCACAGACCCTGCTGGAGCAGCACCCGTGGCCCGGCAACGTGCGGCAGCTGCGCCACGCGCTGCGCACCGCGCTCGCGCTGGCGGACGACGACGGCCTGATCGACCTGCCGCACCTCGCCTCGCTGCGCGCAGCCACCGTCCGCGCCGGTGCGCCCTTGACCCTGCCGGCGCCCGCCGCGTCGACGAGCGTCGACAATGACGCTCCAGCGTTGCCGCCGATGAACCCGATCCAGGCCAAGGAGCGCGAGGTGCTGCTGCAGCTGCTGGAAGACCACCGTTGGAACGTGAGCAATGTCGCCAAGGCGCTCGATGTCAGCCGCAACACCCTCTACCGCAAGCTCCACAAGCTGCACATCGCCCTCTCCCACCCCGGCAGCGGACCCGCCGCTGCAGGGTGAGGCGGCGAAGCGCTGGGCCGCGGCGCTGGGCGACGACCACGCGCCGGCCACCGACGACCCGCCCGGCTCACGCTTCGCGTGGTGCGTGACCGGCTCGGGTCACTACCTCGAGGAGTCCATGGCGCTGGCGGCACGGCTGCCCAACGTGGACCTGTTCCTGTCGGGCGCCGCCGACGAGGTGCTGCCGCTGTACGGCATGCGCCTCGAGCTGCTGCGCGAGCGCTATCGCGTGTTCCGCGACAAGAGCGCGAGCTCGGTGCCGGTCGGGCGGCTGTACGCAGAGGCGTACCACACCGTGGTCATCGCGCCGGCCACCAGCAACACGGTGGCCAAGTGCGCGTTCGGGTTGTCGGACACGCTGCCGACCAACATGTTCGCGCAGGCCGGCAAGCTGGGCGTGCCCAGCCTGGTGTTCGCCTGCGACACCGAGCCGGTGGTCATCACGAAGGCGCCGCGCAGCCATGCCACCGAGTGGCTCACGCTGCGCCCGCGCGGCATCGAGCTGGAGAACGTGGAACGGCTCAAGCGGATCGATCACTGCCAGGTGCTCAGCTCGCCGGCCGAGCTGGAGGCCGCGCTCGACGCACGGCTGAAGGCGCTGAAGCTCGCATGGAACACATCGTCTTCCTGACCGGCCGGCTGGCGCAGCCCAGCCTGGAGCGCGTGCTCGCCGGCATCGAGCCACCGGCCTTTACCTACGAGGTGCGCGAGATCGGCCTGCAGGTGGCGGCGCTGATGACGACCGACATGGTCCGCCGCCGCGTCGCGGCGCCGCTGACCAGCGTGGACGCCGAGGGCCGGCCGCGCCGCGTGGACCGCCTCCTCGTGCCGGGCCGCTGCCGCGGCGACGTGGACGCGCTCGGCGCGCACTACGGCGTGCCGGTGCAGCGCGGACCGGAGGAGCTGAAGGACCTGCCGCGCTTCTTCAACCGCGCCGCGAAGCCCATCGACCTGAGCGAGCACCAGGTGGCGATCTTCGCGGAGATCGTCGACGCACCGCGGCTCACGGTGGCCGCGATCGTGGAGCGCGCCCGCGCGCTGGTGGCCGATGGCGCCGACGTGATCGACCTCGGCTGCCTGCCGGCCACGCCCTTCGATCACCTGGAAGACAGCGTGAAGGCGCTGAAGGCCGAGGGCTGGAACGTCAGCGTCGATTCGATGAGCGCCGACGAGCTGCTGCGCGGCGGCCGTGCCGGCGCCGACTACCTGCTGAGCCTGAAGCTCGAGACGCTGTGGATCGCCGACGAGGTGGCCTCGGTGCCGGTGCTGATCGCCAGCGACCAGGCCGACATGGCCACGCTGCACGAGGCGATCGAGACGATGGAGCGGCGCGGCAAGGCCTACCTGGCCGACCCCATCCTCGACCCGATCCCGTTCGGCTTCACGGCGTCGATCGTGCGCTACCACGCGCTGCGCCAGCGCTACCCCGAGGCGCCGATCATGATGGGCGTGGGCAACGTCACCGAGCTGACCGAGGCCGACACCAGCGGCATCAACGCGCTGCTGTTCGGCCTGTGCGCCGAGCTCGACGTGGCCGCGGTGCTGACCACGCAGGTGAGCCAGCATGCGCGCCGCGCGGTGGCCGAGGCCGACCTGGCGCGCCGCATCATGCACGCCGCGACGCGCCACAACACGCTGCCCAAGGGCATGAGCGACGGGCTGATGACCACGCACGCGCGGCACCCGTTTCCCGACACGCCGGCCGAGATCGCCGCGACCGCGGCCCAGGTGCGCGACCCGAACTTCCGCGTGCAGATCTCGCCCGAGGGCCTGCACGTCTACAACCGCGACGGGGTGCGGCTGGCGCAGGACGCCTTCGCGCTGTGGCCGCAGCTCGGCCTCGAGGACGACGCCGCGCACGCGTTCTACATGGGCGTGGAACTTGCACGTGCGGAGACCGCGTGGCGGCTCGGCAAGCGCTACGTGCAGGATCAGCCGCTGGACTGGGGCGTCGCGGTGCCGCGGCGCGCCGACGACCTGGACGCCTGGTGTGCCCCCGGAACGACGATGACCCACGGCGGCAAGAAGCCGCCGCCCGCGACGGAATGAACGACCAGATCTTCGAGACCGTGATCACCACGGTGGCCGCCGATGGCACGCCGCATGTCGCGCCCTTCGGCGTGCGCTACCGCGGCGAGCAGGTGGTGCTGATGCCCTTCAAGCCCAGCGCGACGCTGGACAACCTGCGCAGCACGCGGCACGCGGTGCTCAACCTGACGACCGACACGCGGGTGTTCGCCGGCGCCGTGTGCGCGCGCTGGCTGGGGCCGCGCCAGTGGCCGCTGCTGCCGGCCCAGGCCATCGCCGGCCGGCGGCTCGCCAGCGCGCTGGCGCACAGCGAGCTCGAGCTGCGGCACGACGACGACCACGCCGAGCGCCCCACGCTGACGCTGGCGCGCGTGCTCGACGTGAGCCATGCGCCCTTCCCCGGCTTCAACCGCGCGCAGGCCGCGGTGATCGAGGGCGCGGTGCTGGTGAGCCGGCTGCACATGCTGGCGCCGGAGAAGATCGATACCGAGATGGGCTACCTGCAGATCGCCATCGACAAGACCGCCGGGCCCGAGGAACACGAGGCCTGGGGCTGGCTGCGCGAGGCCGTGGCGCGGCAGCGGGTGCAGGCCGGAGCCGGCGCATGAGGCTGCTGGTGAGCGTGCGTGACGTCGACGAGGCGCTGGCCGCCGCCGCCGCCGGCGTGGATTTCATCGACCTGAAGGAGCCGTCCGCCGGCGCGCTGGGGGCGCTGCCGCCGGCCACCCTCGAAGCCATCGTCGCGGCGCTGCAGCATGCACCGGGCCGGCGCCCGATCAGCGCGACGATCGGCGACTGCGCCGGCACGACCGAGGTGCTGGAGCGCGTGGCCGAGACCGCCGCCTGCGGTGTCGACTACGTGAAGGTCGGCATCGCGCGCGGCCAGCATGCGCTGCTGGACGCGCTGGCCATGTGCGGCCACGCGGTGGTGCCGGTGTTCGTGGCCGACCACGGCATCGACGGCGCGCTGCTCGCACGCGCCGGCGCGCTGGCCTTCCCCGCGCTGATGCTCGACACCGAGGACAAGGCGCGCGGCAGCCTGTTCGACATCGCCAGCGAGGTGCAGCTGCAGCGCTTCGTCACGCAGGTGCGGCGCAGCGGCAAGCTGTGCGGCCTGGCCGGCGCGCTGCGCTTCGAGCACCTGGCACGCCTGCAGTCCATCGCGCCCGACTTCGCCGGCTTCCGCAGCGCGGTGTGCAGCGGCGCGCGCACCGCGGCGCTCGACGTTCAGCGCGTACGGGCGCTGCGCGAGCAGTTGCAGTGCGAGGATGCCGCGCAGGCGGCGTAAGAGAAAGCTAGTCCGCGAACGGCCGGCAGCTGAGCGACTCGTCGAGCAGCAGCGCGCGCGCGCGGGTCAGCTCGCCCCTGTGCAGCAGGTCGATCGGAAAGGCGGCCTGGCGCGCGCGCTGCGCGAACCCGGCGTCCAGCACGCCCGCGTCGCCCAGCTGCGACAGCGTGAGCCGGCCGTCGATGGCGCAGGACTTGACGACCAGCAGGCGCTCGGCGTGCAGCCGCTGCGCGAGCCACAGCGCCAGGCTGTCGGCGCTGGTGTCCCACGTGGTCAGTTCGTCGGGCCGACTGCGCAGCAGGTCGAGCGGCAGCCACAGCGCCGTCTGACCGCCCTTCAGCACGCGGCGCAGCGGCTGCTCGCCGGCGGCGGCCTGCAGCGTCGGGCACAGGCCCTGCAGCATCAGCGCGGTCTGCGCCATGCCGAGCACCGCCATGTTGTGCGCCACCAGGTCGTCGAACTGCCAGTGCGACTGCGCGTCGCGCACCTGGTCGGCGAAGGCGCCGCCACCCGGCACCACGATCACGCGGCCACCGCCCAGCTCGGCCAGCAGGTCCAGCCACTGCGGCAGCGACGCGTCCTGGTTCAGGCTGCCGCCGAGCTTGACGACCCACATCAGGCCGTCTCCCGCACCCGCAGCAGCGCGACCGCCGCGCTGGGGGCGCCCACCTGGGCCCGCCGCTGCAGCGCCGCGTCGGCCTGCGGCCGGTCGCCGAGCAGCAGCGACGCGACGCTGCGGCAGGGCCGCCCGATGCGCCGCGCCAGCGCGTCGGCCAGGAAGTCGCCGCAGCCGGCGGAGACCAGCGGCGCCGAGGCCGCGATCGGCGCTGCGAGGAGCACGCGTTCGAGCTGGCCCTGCAGTTCGTCGAGCTGCAGTTCACGCCACGCGTTCGCGAAGGCGAGCCAGTCGGACTCGTCGGCATCGCGCGCGTCGAGGCCGATCATGCGCGCCAGGCGCCGGCGGGTCGCGGCGGCGTCCTTGGCGCCACCGTCGGCCGCCGGATGGAGATCGTGCGCCGGATCGAGTTCGCCGGTGAGACGGTACACATCGGCCGTGGTCGCGAAGAACTCGTTCATCACGTTCGATGCCCGGCCGCGGAACACCACCCGCGGCGTCAGCGCACACAGCGGCGTGCGCGACACGCCCTGGTAGACCAGTTCGCCGCTCTGCAGACGGGCCGCGTCGCTGCGGCCCTGCGCGCGCACCGTCCCACCCCGCAGCGCGATCAGGTCGGTGGTGGTGCTGCCGATGTCGACCAGCACGCCCTCGCCGAGCGCCTGCGCCGCCAGCGCGGCGGTCGCCCACCAGTTGGCCGAGGCGATGGCCTGCCACTGCGCGGCGACGTCGGCCGGCGCACACCAGCCGCGCTCGCCGGCGTAGAACCACAGCGGACCGTCGAGCGCGTCGCCCATCGCTGCAGCCAGCGCCACGACGCCGGCCTCGCGGTGCTCGAACAGGTCGACCATCTCGCCGGTCATCGTGATCGCGTGCACGGCACCGCTGGCCTGCGGCCAGCGCGCCTGCGCCTCGGCCAGCACCGCGTGCAGACGGTCGAGGCCCTGCCACAGCGGGCAGGCCCATTGCGTCACGTCGCGCAGCACGCCGCGCTCGACCCAGCTGGCCTTGACGTGCGCGCCGCCGATGTCCCAGCCGATCACGACACGCTCAGGCATCGACCGGCTCCTCGTGCAGCGCCAGGATCTCGGCCGCCAGCGGACGCCCGAGCGCGGCCGACAGGCCCACGAAGGCGCAGGTCAGGCGCGGGTTGACCTCGATCACCACCGGCCCGCGCTGCGGATGCCAGACGAGGTCGATGCCGACGAAGCCGCGCAGGCCGGGCACCGCCCGCGCCACCGCCTGCGCGGTGCGGGCCAGCGCCGGGGCGCGCGCGTCGTCGAGCGCCAGTGCGTTGATGGTCACGCCCTCGTCGCTCAACTGGCCGTCGTCCGCGATGGCGATGCGCTGGCGGTTGATGCTGAGCAGTTCGGCCGCGCCGTCGCGACACAGCAGCGACAGGCTCAGCGGCTCGCCGTCGACCCAGGGCTCGAGCGTGGCCGACGCGCCGCGCGCGCGGCGCTGCTGCAGGTCGGCCTGCGCCGCGGCGCGCTGCGCATGGCGCCGGGTGTCCTGCGTGCCGGCGCCGTCGCCCGGTTTCACCACCCACTGACGCGCGCCGGCATCGAAGGCCAGCGGCGTGGCCAGGCCGCGCGCTGCCAGATGCGCCAGCGTCGCGCGCTTGCCGCTGCACAGCCGGATCGCGGCGCGGTCGCAGCCGATCCAGCGCGCGGGGTCCACCGCCTCGGCCAGCTGCAGCAGCAGGCCATCGCTCTCCGGCGCCGTGACCCACACGCGGTCGTGCACCGCCGCCTCACGCCGCAGGAAGCCCAGCGGTGTGTCGCCGGGCCGCGGCCGCAGCGCGCCGCCCGGCGCGTCCGGCAGCGGCGCCACGCCGGCACCGCACGCGTAGCGCACGCCCGGGCCGGCCAGTTCGTCCAGCAGCGCGGCCCGCATGGCCAGGCCGGCGTCCAGCAACTCGCTGTGCCCGGCCTCGGCGGCATCGCCCGCGGGCGCGGCGTCGAGGCCGCCGCCGCTGAGATACTCGTAGACGAAGAGGGTCTGGGTCATCCTATGCACATCATTCCGGTCATCGATCTGCTGGACGGCCAGGTGGTCCGCGCGGTGCGTGGGGAGCGTCGGCACTACCGGGCGATCGCCTCGGCGCTGTGCGGCAGCGCCGATCCGCGGATCGTGGCTCGGCGGCTATGCGAACACTGTGCCACCGATACGCTGTACCTCGCCGACTTGAACGCCCTGCAGGGTCGGCCGCCGCAGCTCGAGTGGCTGCGCACGCTGCTGCAGGACCGGCCGGACCTGGCGCTCTGGCTCGACGCCGGCTTCAGCGGACCGGACGACGCCGCCCACCTGCTGGCTCGGCTGGAGCCCACGGCGGCAGCGCGCGTCACGCCGGTCTACGGCAGCGAATCGCTGCGCTCGCGCGAGACGCTGGCCGCCTGCTTTGCGCCACCGTCGCGCGCCCTGCTCTCGCTGGACCATCGCCAGGGCGCACCACTCGACCCGGCCGGTGTGTGGGAGCTGCCGGCGCAGTGGCCGCGGCGCCTGATCGTGATGACGCTGTCGCGCGTGGGCAGCGACGGCGGCCCCGACCTCGACACGCTGGCCGCGGTGCGCGCACGGGCGCCGCATGCGCAGCTGATCGGCGCCGGCGGCGTGCGCGATGCGGCCGACCTGGCCGCCGCACAAGCCGCCGGTGCACACGCCTGGCTGGTGGCGTCGGCGCTGCACGACGGGCGCCTGCCGGCTGTGGTCGGCGCGCCGGGCGACGGCACAGACTGTGGCGCTTGTGGCGGCGCCGGCCACACAGTGTCGCGGGCCGGTGCGGATGCGGCCGCGCTGCCGCGCGGCCCCGCCCGTGGCACATGCTTTGCGTGACAGCGCGCCGATGATGGATCCCGTGAACGCCCCTGCCCCCCGCGCCTGGACCAGCCCGTTTTGTGCGCTGCTGAACGACGACCTGCAACTGGCGCAGCAGGACGGACGTTTCTCTCTGAGCGGCCCCGGCTGCGAGCGCGCACAGCGCGCGCTGGCGCACTTCCGGCCGGAGCGCTCGAGTGCCACGCCGAGCATCGCCGGGCAACCCGCCACGCTCGACGAGGCCATCGAGCAGGCCGCGCAGCGGCTCGCGGCGAGCCGCCAGCCGTTGTTCGGCGGGCTGGCGACCGACGTCGACGGCGCGCGCGCCCTCTACCCGCTGGCCTGTGCCACCGGCGCCATCTGCGACGCCGCCGGTGGCGCCGCCCAGCTGCACACGCTGCGCGCGCTGCAGGACCGCGGCGCCTTCACCACCACGCTGGCCGAGGTGCGCAACCGCGCCGACCTGATCGTCTGCGTCGGCGCGTCGCCGCGCGAGAATTTTCCGGGGCTGTGGCGCCGCGTGGGCATCGGCGAGCCGCTGGTCGCGCAGCGCGAGATCGTCTTCCTCGGCGGCGCCACCGAGCCGGCGCTCGACGGCCTGGCCGGCGTCTCGCAGCGCAGCGTCGCGCTGAGCGGCGACCTGTTCGACAGCGTCGCGCAGCTCGCCGCGCTGGTGGACGGCCGGCGCGTGCCGTGCGCGGCCCCGGCGCTGGCCGAACTGGCGACGCAACTGCACGCCGCGCGCTACGCCGTCGTCGTGTGGGAATCGTCGCAGCTGCCCGAGCACGGCGCGCTGATCGCCGAGGCGCTGAACCGCCTGGTGGGCACGCTCAACCAGCGCACGCGCGCCGCGCTGCTGCCACTCAGCGGCAAGGACGGGCTGCAGACGGTGAACTACGTCTTCACCTGGCTGTCGGGCCTGCCGCTGCGCAGTCGCGCCGGACCGCTGGGGCTGGAACACGAACCGCTGCGCTTCGATGCGAAGCGGCTGCTCGCCGAGGGCAGCGTCGACGCGCTGCTGTGGGTGTCGGCCTTCGGTCCGGAGCCGGCGGCCCCGAGCGCTCCGATACCGACGGTGGTGCTGGGCCATCCGGCGCAGCAGGCCGGCGCCGGTGCCGATGCGGTGTTCATCCCGGTGTCGACGCCGGGCATGGGCTCGGCAGGCCATCTGTTCCGCTTCGACGGCGGCGTGGCGCTGCCGCTGGAAGCGGTGTACGACGACGGGCTGCCGACGGTGGCGCAGGTGCTGCAGCGCCTGAACGCACGCGTGCGATCGATGCAGGCCGGGAGGTCGGCATGAGCAGCACGCTTCGACTGCGCGGCGGGCGCGTGATCGACCCCGCGAACGGCGTCGACGCGGTGCGCGACATCGGCGTGCGCGATGGCCGCATCGTCGAGCTGCATCCCAAGGAAGCGGTGGGCGAGGACATCGACGCCAGCGGCTGCGTGGTGATGGCCGGCGGCATCGACATGCACACGCATATCGGCGGCGGCAAGGTCAACCTCGCGCGCATGCTGCTGCCGGAGGACCACCGCCTCAACCGCGACCCGATCGCGTTGCCGACCAACCCGCTGGAGCTGGCCTCGTGCGGCCACTGCGCGCCCGGCACGCTGGCCACCGGCTACCGCTACGCCGAGATGGGCTACACGGCGGCCTTCGAGCCGGCGATGATGCATTCGAACGCGCGCCATGCGCACATGGAGATGGGCGACACCCCCATCCTCGACCACGGCGCCTACGTGATGCTCGGCAACGACGAGCTGTTCCTTCAACTGCTCGCCGAGGGACGCGACTTCCAGCAGATCCGCGACTACGCCGGCTGGACCATCAACGCCGCGAAGGCGATGGGCGTGAAGGTGGTCAACCCGGGCGGCATCTCGGCCTTCAAGTTCAACCAGCGCAAGCTCGACGTCGACGAGGAGCACGCGCACTGGCGCGTGACGCCGCGCAGGATCGTGCACACGCTGGCGAAGGCGCTGCACGAGCTGGGCGTGCCGCACCCGCTGCACATCCACGGCAGCAACCTCGGCGTGGCCGGCAACATCGAATCCACGCTCGCGACCATCGATGCGCTGGAAGGCCTGCCCGCGCACCTGACGCACATCCAGTTCCACGCCTACGGCACCGAGGGGCCGAAGAAGTTCTCGTCGGCCGCGCAGCGCCTGGCCGACGCGGTGAACGCCAACCCGAACGTCAGCATCGACGTCGGCCAGATCATGTTCGGCCAGACCGTGACGGCCTCGGGCGACACGATGCGCCAGCATGCCAATGCCGGCCTGGCGAACCCGCGCAAGTGGATCGGCGCCGACATCGAATGCGACGCCGGCTGCGGCGTGGTGCCCTTCAAGTACCGCGAGCAGAGCTACGTGAACGCGCTGCAGTGGGCGATCGGGCTGGAGATCTTCCTGCTGGTCAAGGACCCGTGGCGCGTGGTGCTGACCACCGACCACCCGAACGGCGCGCCGTTCACCAGCTACCCGCACCTGATCCGGCTGCTGACGGACAAGAGCTTCCGCGACGAGCAGTTCGCGAAGCTCCACCCCGACGTGGTGGCGCAGTCGGCGCTGGGCTCGATCACGCGCGAGCTGACGTTGAACGAAGTGGCCATCATGACGCGCGCCGGTCCGGCGAAGCTGCTGGGCCTGAAGGACCGCGGCCAGCTCGGCGTCGGTGCCGCGGCCGACATCGCCGTCTACCGCGAGCACGCCAACCGCGAGACGATGTTCACCGCGCCGGAGCACGTGTTCAAGGACGGCGTGCGCGTGGCGCGGGCCGGCGTCATCACCGCCACGCCGACCGGCGGCACGCACTTCGTCGAGCCGGCCTTCGACCGCGGCATCGAGAAGCTGCTGGCGCCCTACACCGAGAAACACCTGAGCGTGAGCCTGCGCAACGCCGTGATCGGCCACGACGAGCTGTGCCGGTGCTGCAACGGCGGGCGCCTGCTGCCGACCGCCTGCTTCACGACGACTGCGAACTGACGCGATGGAACTCAACGGCATCGTCATCGACGACAGCTTCGCCGAAGCCTTTCCGATGAAGGGCACGCGGCTCGTCATCACCGCGCACAACCTCGAGTGGGCGCGCCATGCGGCCGTGGCCACCACCGGCTTCGCCACCTCGGTGATCGCCTGCGGCTGCGAGGCCGGCATCGAGCGCGAGCTCTCGCCCGAGGAGACGCCCGACGGGCGGCCCGGCATCGCGATCCTCATCTTCTCGATGAGCGGCCGCGAGCTGGCCAAGCAGGTCGAGAAGCGCGTCGGCCAGTGCGTGCTGACCTGCCCGACGACGGCGGTCTACGCTGGTCTGTTCGAGGGCGACGCCATCGCGCTGGGCAAGAACCTGCGCTTCTTCGGCGACGGCTGGCAGACCAGCAAGGTGATCGGCGGCCAACGCTACTGGCGCGTGCCGGTGATGGACGGCGAGTTCGTCGCGCAGGAGACCACCTGGGTCACGACCCAGGCCGTCGGCGGCGGCAATCTGCTGCTGCTGGCGACCGACACCGCGGCGGCGCTGGCGGCTGCGGAAGCCGCGGTCGCCGCGATGAAGCAGTTGCCCAACATCGTGATGCCCTTCCCCGGCGGCGTGGTGCGCTCGGGCTCCAAGGTCGGCAGCAAGTACCCGACGCTCGGTGCGTCGACCAACGACGCCTACTGCCCCAGCCTGCGCGAGCTGGCGGCGAAGAGCGAGCTCGGCCCCGACATCGGCAGCGTGATGGAGATCGTGATCGACGGACTGACCGACACCGACGTGGCGGCTGCGATGCGCACCGGCCTGAAGACCCTGATCGAGCGGGGCGCCGCGTCGGGCCTGAAGCGCATCGGCGCCGGCAACTACGGTGGCAAGCTCGGGCCCTTCCTCTACCACCTGCACAAGCTGGTGCCGGGCATGGCGGAGGGGCGGTCATGAGCCCGGCGCACGGCCGCCCGAAACCGGGCGACATCCCCGCGGGGGATCGTGAGCGGCCGGCGGCCGTGAGCGAGGGGCGGACATGAGCGGCTGGACACTCACGCTGAAGCAGGCGCCGGCACTGCGCCTGGACCTGCGCGCGCTGTCGCCCGCTGCGCTGGCCGGACTGTCGGCCGACGCGGTGGCGAAGTTCGGCGTCTGGCACGGCAACGAGTCGGTCGCGCTGGGCGAGTTGTTCACGATCACCGCACGAACCGACGACGCGCTCCACTTCGAGGGCGATCTGTCCCGCGCCGACCGCATCGGCTGGCAGCTCGCCGCCGGACGCATCCACGTGGACGGCCCGGTCGGCGACTACCTCGGCGCCGGCATGAGCGGCGGCGAGATCGTCGCGAGCCGTGATGCCGGCCTGCTGGCGGCCTGCGAGATGTCGGGCGGCCGGCTGGAGATCGGCGGCAACGTCGGCGACCATGCCGCCAGCGCCCTGCCGGGCAGCATGGACGGCATGCGTGGCGGCACGCTGCTCGTGCGCGGTTCGGCGGGCGCGCGCTTCGGCGACCGCATGCGGCGCGGCAGCGCGCTGGTGTTCGGTGACGCCGGTGACTTCCTGGCCTCGCGCATGGTGGCCGGCACGATCGCGGTGGCCGGCCGCATCGGCGCGCACGCCGGCTATGGCATGCGCCGCGGCAGCGTGGTCTGCGCCGGCACGGCGCCGGCGATCCCGCCCACCTTCGTGACCAACGACGCCAACATCGCCGTGTTCTGGCAGCTGCTGGCGCGCGACCTGGCGCGCCATGGCGGCGCCTTCGCTTCCCTGCCGGCACGGCGCGTGCAACGGCATCTGGGCGACCTCGCCGCGGGCGGCAAGGGCGAACTGCTGCTGTGCGTCTGAGCGAGCCGCGCTCCGGCACGGCGCGGCCCGGCTAAGCTCTTGAAAGGCGCCGGGACGGACCCGGCCATTCCTGCCGCTTCATTCGATTTCTTCTTTCGTCCCACTCACTCGAGACCCTGCCATGAGCAAGACCTACACCTTCCACGCCGGCGAAGCCACCGTGTTCGCCGCCGACGGCCAGTTCACCGACGCGATGCCGGAGATCCTGATCGGGCGCACCGACGGCCCGGTCGGCGCCGCTTTCGCCAACATGATGGCGCAGAGCAAGGGCCACACCGCGATGTTCGCGATCCGCGCCTGCAACCAGATGGTCCGCCCGGCGACGATCACCGTGCCGAAGGTGACCCTGAAGGACAGTGCCAACATCGACCTGTTCGGCGGCGTGGTGCAGGCAGCCACCGCCGACGCGGTGATCGACTGCGTGATCGAGGGCATCATCCCCAAGGATGTGGCCAACGAGCTGTGCATCGTGAGTCTGGTGTGGATCGATCCCCGCTGCGCGAAGGATCCGAACCTCGACAAGAAGGACATGTACCGCACCAACTACGAGGCCACCAAGCTGGCCATCCGCCGCGCGCTGAACAACGAGCCGTCGATCGACGAGCTGATCGCGAACCGGCACACGATCCGGCACGACATGGACGACTGGTCATGACGACCACCCTCGTTGAGAAATGACGACCACCCCCGTTGCGGCTGCGCCGCTCCCCCTCGAGGGGGCGACGCTGGCGGGCCGGCGGAGCCGGACCCGCGACGTCCACTGGGTGGGCGGCGGTTGGCTCCGGCCTGTGCGCTTCGGCTGCGTTGTTGAATGAATGAGTGGTCGTGGCGCTGACTGAATGCCGATGAGCGACGACGTTGACGCCTTTGCGCTGCTGGACGACCGCGCGGCGACGGCCGAGCGGCCGAGCAGCCGGCTCTACACGGACCATGTGCGGACGCACCGCTGCGAGGATCCGGCCGCGCTCGACGCGGTGTGGCGCGCGGTCGAGGCCGACCAGCGCGCCGGCCTGCACGCGGTGCTGCTGGCCGACTACGAATGGGGCGCGAAGCTGCTGCAGGCCGGTCGCCGCGCCGGCGACGCGCGGGCCGCGCTGCGCGTGCTGATGTTCCGCGAACTGCGGCGGCTGTCGGCCGACGAGGCCGGGCACTGGCTGGCCACGCGGGAGGGTTCGGCCGAGCCTGGCCCGGCCGGCGCGCTGGACGTGCAGGCCAGCGTGGACCGCACCGCCTTCCACGCCGCGATCGGCCGCATCCACGAGGCCATCCGCGCCGGCGAGACCTACCAGGTCAACTACACCTACCGGCTGGACTTCCAGGCCCACGGCACGCCGGTCGCGCTCTACCGCCGGCTGCGTGCGCGCCAGCCGGTGCCCTATGGCGCCTTCATCGCGCTGCCGGCCGACGAGGTGGCCGCGAGCGGCGTCGCACACGTGCTGTCGTGCTCGCCGGAGCTGTTCGTCCGCCATGCGCAGGGCCGGCTCGTCGCCAAGCCGATGAAGGGCACGGCGCCGCGCCGTGCGGTGCTCGAAGGCGACAGCGAGACCGCCCGGCTGCTGAGTCTGGACACCAAGAACCGCGCCGAGAACCTGATGATCGTCGACTTGCTGCGCAACGACCTCGGTCGCATCGCCCGCACCGGCTCGGTGAAGGTGCCGGAGCTGTTCGAGGTGGAGTCGCATGCCACCGTGTTCCAGATGACCTCGACGGTCAGTGCCGAGCTGGCACCCGGCACCGACCTGCCGGCGGTGCTGCGCGCGGTGTTTCCCTGCGGCTCGATCACCGGTGCCCCCAAGCACCACACGGTGGAGCTGATCGCCGGGCTGGAAAGCACGCCGCGCGGCCTGTACTGTGGCGCCATCGGCTGGGTCGACCTGCCGACCGCGGCGCCGGACGGGGCCTGCGGCGACTTCTGCCTGTCGGTGGCGATCCGCACGCTGACCCTGGGCCCGCCCGCGCCCGACGGCCTGCGCGCGGGCCGGCTGGGCATCGGCGCCGGCATCGTGCTGGACAGCGAGGCCGAGGACGAATACGGGGAATGCCAGCTGAAGGGGCGTTTCCTGACCGGCCTCGATCCGGGCTTCTCGATCTTCGAGACCCTGCACGCGACGCGCGAGCAGGGCGTGCGCCATCTCGACCGTCATCTCGCGCGCCTGCAGCGCAGTGCCACCGCGCTGGGTTTTCGCTGGGACGAGATCGAACTGCGCGAGGCGCTGCAGGAGCAGGTCGGCCGCCTGCCCGCCGGCACGCCCTGCCGGCTGCGCCTGTCGCTCGACCGCGCCGGCCGCTGCGAGTTCACCGGCGCGCCGCTCACCGCCCTGCCCGCCGGCCCGGTGACGCTGCGGCTGGAGCCGCAGCCGCTGCCCGAGCCGCGGCCGCTGGCGGGCCACAAGACCACGCTGCGCGCCGCCTACGACGCCGGCGTGCGGGCCGCCGAGGCAGTCGGCGCCTTCGACAGCCTGTTCTTCACGGCCGACGGCCGACTGGTCGAGGGCGGCCGCAGCAACGTGTTCCTGCAACTCGACGGCCGCTGGTGGACACCGCCGCTCGCCGACGGCGCGCTGCCCGGCGTGATGCGTGGCCTGCTGCTCGAGGATCCGGCCTGGGCTGCCGCGGAGCGCCCGCTGACGCGCGCCGACCTGGCGCGGGCCGAGGCCGTGGTCGTGTGCAACGCGCTGCGCGGCGCCGTGCCGGCCCGGTTGGCGACATGAAGCTCGCGCTGTTCGATCTCGACCACACACTGCTGCCCTACGACAGCGGCATGGAGTGGACCCGCTTCCTCGTCGCGCGCGGTGTCGTGGAGGCGGAGCAGGAAGCCGACTACCTGGCGCACTGCAAGGCCTATGTCGAGGGGCGGCTCGACATCGCGGCCCTGCACCGTTCGATGTTCGCGCCGCTGACGCGGCTCACGCGTGCCGAGCTGTCGCACTGGCTCGACGAGTTCGAGACCGAGGTGTCGACGCGGCTGCCCTACGCCGCCCGCGTGCTGGTGGCGCGCCACCTGGGCGTGGGCGACCTGTGCTGCATCGTCACGGCCACGTCGCGCCTCATCGCCGAGCGCTTTGCGCGCGCCTTCCGCATCGAGCACGTGCTCGCCACCGAATCGGCGGTCGACAGCCACGGCGTGCCGACCGGCGAGATCGTCGGGGCGCCCTGCCACGGCACCCACAAGCTCGACAAGGTGAAGGCCTGGCTCGACAGCCAGGGCCGGCCGCTGGCCCGGCTCGAACACAGCTGGTTCTACAGCGACTCGGCCAGCGACCTGCCACTGCTGCGCGCCGTGCGCTACCCGGTCGCGGTGCGCCCCGACGCCTCGCTGCGGGGGATCGCGCAGTTCGAGGGTTGGCCGATCGAGATGCTGGGAGGCTGAGGGCGGCCGCGGCCGCCGCTCACCGGCGCGTCATTCGCGTTCGATGACCGCGAATGCCGAATGGTTGTGGATCGACTCGAAGTTCTCGACCTCGACGCGGTAGCGCCCGATGCGGGCGTCGGCGTTGAGCCGCAACGCCACGTCGCGCACCAGATCCTCGACGAACTTCGGGTTCTCGTAGGCGCGCTCGGTGATCCACTTCTCGTCGGGGCGCTTCAGCAGGCCCCAGATCTCGCTCGACGCCGAGGCCTCGGCGAAGCGCACCAGGGCCTCGAAGCCGAGTTCAACTGCCGAGTCGACGACGGGCCGCTCCCGAGTCGACTCGCCCCCCCCGGGGGGCGGCGGCCGCCGGCGGTCGCCTGGGGGCTCCATCAGCTCGGCGCGGATCGTCACATGCGAACGCTGGTTGTGCGCACCGTAGTCCGAGATCTCCTTCGAGCACGGGCACAGGCTCTTGACCGGCACCACCACCTCGCACCACACCGTCGTGCCGCTACCGGCACGGTGCTCGGCGATCCAGGCGCCCTGGTAGTCGAGCAGGCTCGACACGCCGGACACCGGCGCATGCTTGCGGATGAAGAACGGGAAGCGCGCCTCGATGCGCCCCTCGACCGCATGCAGCTTGTCGAGCATCACCGCCAGCTCGTCGCGCAGCGCGGTGGCGTCGAGCGGCTTGCCGGAGGCGCTGAGGGCGTCGAGCCAGGCGACGAAGCGCGACATGTGGGTGCCCTTCTGCTCGGCCGGCAGCGCCACATCGAGGCTCCAGGACGCCACGGTCGGCGAAAGCTGTTCGCCGATGCGCACGGTGAGCGGATAGCGCACTTCCTTGACGCCGACGCGCTGGATCGCCAGATGGCGTTCGTCGCGCTCGCTCTGCGTGTCGGGGATGTGCTGCGTCAGGCCGAGGGCAGAGGCGTGGGTCATGTCGTTCATGGGCGTCGCGCCGGCCGGCGTGTGCGGCTTCGGGCGTTGAATTCGTTCGCGAGCATGACAGTTTGTATCAGACGCGGCTGTTGCAAGGGCGACAGGGGCCTTGTCGCCTCGATGGCGGCGATAGTCCTCAGCCGTTGATCGCCGGCCGCACCAGCTCGAGCTTGGCGCCGAAGCGCTTGAGGATGCTCTGCTCGATGCCGGCGGCGTCCAGGCCCAGCTGCGCCAGCAGCTTGGCGGGGTCGCCGTGCTCCACGAACTCGTCGGGCAGGCCCAGCGTGAGCACCGGCAGGTTGACGCCGGCGGCCTGCAGCGCCTCGAGCACCGCGCTGCCGGCGCCGCCCTGCAGGCAGCCCTCTTCCACCGTGACGAGGGCCTCGTGGCTGCGCGCGAGGCTCAGCACCAGTTCCGTGTCCAGCGGCTTGATGAAGCGCATGTTGGCCACCGTCGCGTCGAGCTTCTCGGCCGCGGCCAGCGCCGGATAGAGGAGCGTACCGAAGGCCAGGATCGCGATCCGGCGACCGCCGCCGCGCGCCTCGCGCCGCAGTTCGCCGCGTCCCCAGGGCAGCGCCGTCAGCTCGGACTGGACGGCCACGCCGACGCCCGCACCGCGGGGGTAGCGCACGGCCACCGGATGTTGTTGCTCGAACGCAGCGGTCAGCGCCTGGCGGCATTCGTTCTCGTCGGCCGGCGCGATCAGGCTGAGGTGGGGCACGCAGCGGACGTAGGCGATGTCGTAGGCCCCGGCGTGCGTGGCACCGTCGGCGCCGACGATGCCGGCCCGGTCGAGCGCGAACACGACCGGCAGGTTCTGGATCGCGACGTCGTGGATCAGTTGGTCGTAGCCGCGCTGCAGGAAGGTGGAGTAGATCGCCACCACCGGCTTCAGCCCTTCGCAGGCCAGGCCGGCGGCGAAGGTCACGGCGTGCTGCTCGGCGATGCCGACATCGAAGTAGCGGTCCGGGAAGCGCTGCTCGAACTCCACCATGCCGGAGCCCTCGCGCATGGCGGGCGTGATGCCGACCAGGCGCGTGTCCTTCGCCGCCATGTCGCACAGCCACTGGCCGAACACCTGGGTGAAGCTGGGCTTGCCGGGGGCGGCCTTCTTCAGGCCCTCGGCCGGGTTGAACTTGCCTGGGCCGTGATAGGCCACCGGGTCGGCCTCGGCCAGCTTGTAGCCGTAACCCTTCTTCGTGACCACGTGCAGGAACTGCGGGCCCTTGCGGTCGCGCAGGTTCTCCAGCGTCGGGATCAGGGAGTCGAGGTCGTGGCCGTCGATCGGGCCGACGTAGGTGAAGCCGAATTCCTCGAAGATGGTGCTGGGCACGATCATGCCCTTGGCGTGCTCCTCGAAGCGGCGTGCCAGCTCGAGCAGCGGCGGCGCGTTCTTCAGCACGCTCTTGGCGCCCTGGCGGGCCGCGCTGTAGAAGCGCCCGGACATCAGCCGCGCGAAGTAGCGGTTCAGCGCGCCCACCGGCGGCGAGATCGACATGTCGTTGTCGTTCAGCACCACCAGCATGTTGGCGCCGGACACGCCGGCGTTGTTGAGCGCCTCGAAGGCCATGCCGGCGGTCATCGCGCCGTCGCCGATGATCGCGACCGAACGGCGATCCTCGCCCTTGATCTTGGCCGCCAGCGCCATGCCGAGCGCGGCGGAGATGGAGGTCGACGAGTGCGCCGTGCCGAAGGTGTCGTACTCGCTCTCGTCACGGCGCGGGAAGCCGCTGATGCCACCGAGCTGCCGCAGGCCGGCCATGCGGTCACGACGGCCGGTCAGGATCTTGTGCGGATAGGTCTGGTGGCCCACGTCCCACACCAGCCGGTCCTGCGGCGTGTTGAAGACGTGGTGCAGCGCGATCGTCAGCTCCACCGTACCGAGGTTGCTCGACAGGTGGCCGCCGGTCTGCGACACGCTGGTCAGCACGTGGTCGCGCAGCTCCTGCGCCAGTTGCTTGAGCTCGGCGCGCGACAGGCCGCGCAGGTCGGCCGGCTGGTCGATGGTGGACAGCAAGGGATAGGACTTCATGGACGGTTCAGCAATCGCGCTCGACGACCTTGTCGGCCAGCACGCTGAGCCAGGCCGCGTCGGGCAGGCCGCTGCGGGCCAGCGCCGCCTGGGCCTGCTCGCGCAGCGTCTGGGCCCGGCGCTGCGCCGCGCTCAGGCCGAGCACGGTCACGTAGGTGGGCTTGTTCTGGTCGGCGTCCTTGCCGGCGGTCTTGCCGAGCGTGGAGGAGGCCTGGGTGACGTCGAGGATGTCGTCGACCACCTGGAAGGCCAGGCCGAGCGCCGCACCGTACTCGGAAAGCGCCTGCCGGGCCTGCGGGCTCGCATCGCCGCAGGCCGCCCCCATCATGACGCTGGCCTGCAGCAGCGCGCCGGTCTTGCGACGGTGCATGTCGCTCAGCGACTGCTCGTCGAGCGGCCGGCCGATGCTGGCCAGGTCGATCGCCTGCCCACCGGCCATGCCGTCCTGCCCGGCGGCACGGGCCAGCAGTCCGCACAGTCGGGCCTGCAGCGCCAGCGGCACGCTGTCGTCCTCGGGGGTCAGCACCTCGAAGGCCAGGGCCTGCATCGCATCGCCGGCCAGCATGGCCTGCGCCTGCCCGAACTTCACGTGCACGGTGGGCTTGCCGCGCCGCAGCACGTCGTCGTCCATGCAGGGCATGTCGTCGTGGATCAGCGAGTAGGCGTGGATCAGCTCCACCGAGCAGGCGGCGCGCAGGGCGGCCTCGCTGTCGGTCGCGCCGACGGCCTCGGCCGCCGACAGCACCAGCAAAGGACGCAGGCGCTTGCCGCCGTCGAGCACGCCGTAGCGCATGGCGTCGCCCAGGCCGGCCGGCGCCAGCGCCGGCACCCAGCGTTCCAGCGCCGCCTCGACCTGCTCGAGACGGTCGCGCGACCAGGTGTCGAATTCGTCGCGCTTCATGCCGCCGTGGTCCAGGGCTTGAGTTCGCCGGCCTCGAGCACCTGCACCTGCTGCTCCACCGCTTCGAGGCGCCCGCGACAGTAGCCGAGCAGGACCGCACCGCGGCGGTAGCTGTCGAGCAGGCAATCGAGCGGCAACTGGCCGGCCTCCATGGCCGCGACCAGTTGTTCGAGCTCCGCCAGCGCCGCCTCGTAGCTGGCGGGTTCGGCGTCAGGAATCGAGGGGCTGGGCCCGCTGGCGTGTGCTTGCTTGGCCATGTGATCGCGTCAAAACCTGATTGTAGTCAGCCGGGCGTCAAGCCATGCCGGGGTGCGTGAGCATTTGTGAGGCGCCCCCACAGGCTCCGCCGCGCAATGGCCCTAGGGATTGCTGCCATCGGACCGCGCCAGGCCCGGCTCCCGGAGCAGAGGCCGATAGAATCCTTCCTCCTCCCTGCAGCACGCAGGTGCCCCTGCCGTCGCCGTGACGGCGTGGCGCCCAAGCCGTCACCGACGGCCGGCACCGGATATCGGAGACCCCTTCGGATCATGTCCGACCTGAGCATCACCCGCGAAGTCCTCGGGCGCAGCCGCGCGCAGCTGCCCGTGTCGAGCTATTTCGACGAGGATCTGTACCGCCGCGAGGAGGAGCTCATCATCCGACCTGGCCCGCGCTACGTCGGGCATGCGCTCTCGGTGCCCGAGGTCGGCGACCACCATGCGCTGCTGCAGGAAGGCGAAGGCCGGGCGCTGGTGCGCACGCCGCAGGGCATCGAGCTGATCTCCAACGTCTGCCGCCACCGCCAGGCGGTGATGCTGCGCGGGCGCGGCAACACGAAGAACCACATCGTCTGCCCGCTGCACCGCTGGACCTACGACCTGTCGGGGCAGCTGGTCGGCGCGCCGCACTTCCCCGACGACCCCTGCCTGCACCTGAACAACTACCCGGTGCAGCAGTGGAACGGGCTGCTGTTCGAGGCGCCGCGGGAGGTGAACGGCCAACGGATCGGTCGCGACGTGCACGCCGACCTGGCCGGCCTCGCGCTGCCGCCGGAGTTCGACTTCTCGGGTTATGTGTTCGACCGCGTGCACCTGCACCAGTGCGACTACAACTGGAAGACCTTCATCGAGGTCTACCTCGAGGACTACCACGTCGGCCCCTTCCACCCCGGGCTCGGCAACTTCGTCGCCTGCGACGACCTGCGCTGGCAGATGGGCCCCGAGCATTCGCTGCAGACCGTCGGCGTGGCGCGCCATGCCGGCGAGGCGCTGGGCAAGCCCGGCTCCGACGTCTATGGCCGCTGGCACCAGGCGCTGCTGAACTACCGCCGCGACGCGCACGACAGCGTGCCGCCGAAGCACGGTGCCATCTGGCTGACCTACCACCCGACGGTGATGCTGGAGTGGTACCCGCATGTGCTGGTGGTCTCGACCCTGGTGCCGCAGGGGCCGCGCAAGACGCTCAACGTGGTCGAGTTCTTCTACCCCGAGGAGATCGCCGCGTTCGAGCGCGAGTTCGTCGAGGCGCAGCAGGCGGCCTACATGGAGACCTGCGTGGAGGACGACGAGATCGCGCTGCGCATGGACGCCGGGCGCGAGGCGCTGTGGCGACGTGGCGACGACGAGTTCGGCCCCTACCAGAGCCCGATGGAAGACGGCATGCAGCACTTCCACGAGTGGTATCGGCGGCGCATCGCGCTGCCGCGCTGACCGCCGCGCCGCCCCAGGGCCGCCCAGCGCGGCCCGCCTTCCGGTTCCGGACCCGCGCAATGCCTGCCTCCTTGTTGATGATGCTCGCCACGCTGCTGTTCGCGGCGATGAGCGTGTGCGTCAAGTACGCCTCGGCGCACTACGGCACCGGCGAGATCGTGTTCTACCGCGGGCTCATCGGCGCGCTGTCGATGGCGGCGCTGCTGCACCGGCGAGGTGACGGCGTGCGCACGCCGGTGCTGGCGATGCACTTCTGGCGCAGCGCCAGCGGCGTCACCGCGCTCAGCCTGTGGTTCTACTCGATCGCCGGCCTGCCGCTGGCGACCGCGATGACGCTGAACTACATGTCCTCGGTGTGGATGGCGCTGTTCCTGATCGGCGGCGCGATCATGCTCGGCGGCGCGCGCACCGACGGCCGGCTGATCGCGACCGTGCTGGTCGGCTTCATCGGCGTGGCGCTGATCCTGCGGCCGACGATGGAGCGCGACCAGCTCTGGTACGGCCTGATGGGCCTGCTGTCGGGCCTGCTGTCGGCGGTGGCCTACCTGCAGGTCACCGCGCTCGGCCGGGCCGGCGAACCGGAGCCGCGGGTGGTGTTCTATTTCTCCGTCGGCGGCATGGCGGCCGGCCTGCTGACGGCGCTGCCGTCCGGCGGGTTCACGGCCCACACCGACACCTTCGCGGCGCTGATGCTGCTCGCTGTCGGCGGCTTCGCCACCGCCGCGCAGTTGCTGATGACGCGCGCCTACGCCACCGGGCGACCGCTGGTGAACGCCAGCCTGCAGTACCTCGGCATCGTCTATTCCTTCATCTTCGGCGCGCTGCTGTTCGACGACCCGGTCACGCCGATGGCGCTGGGCGGCATGGCGCTGGTGGTGGCCGCCGGCATCGCCGCCACGCAGTTGCGCAACCGCGCGGCGCCGCGAGATGCGGTGCAATCGACCCTTGAAACATGACCCACCCCCGTTGCGCCTTCGGCGCCCCCCTCCAGGGGCGCCGAAGGCGGACCGGCGGAGCCGGATCCGCGGCGGCCGCGCGCTGCCTCGGGTCGCTTGCGAGGAGAAGTGAGTTGAACCGTGTTGCCTCGACCCTGCCCATGCCGCTGATCGACGCTGAGGCGCTGCGCGAGCGGCTGGCTGCCGGCGCGCCGACCGTCGTGGTCGACACCTCGTTCGACCTGGCCGATCCCGCGGCCGGCGAACGCAGCTACCGCGAGGGCCACCTGCCCGGTGCCCACTACCTGCACCTCGACCGCGACCTGGCCGACCACACGCCGGCCACCGACGGCCGCTTCCGCGGCCGCCATCCGCTGCCGACGCGCGAGGCCTTCGCCGCAACACTGACACGCCTGGGCATCACCCCGGCCACGCCGGTGGTGGTCTACGACCGGCAGGGCGCGATGTTCGCTGCCCGCGCGTGGTGGATGCTGCGCTGGCTCGGCCACCGCGAGGTCACCGTGCTGGACGGCGGGCTCGCCGCATGGCGCGCAGTCGGCGGCGCGCTGGAGAGCGAGACGCCGGCGGCCGTCGCGGCGCGGCCTGCCTATGGGCCCGCGGCCTCGCTGGTTCCGACGGTCGATGCCGCCGCGCTGCAGGCCGGGCTCGGTCGCGTGCGGCTGATCGACGCGCGGGCGCCGGAGCGCTTTCGCGGCGACGTCGAACCACTGGACCCGGTGGCCGGCCACATCCCCGGGGCACTGAACCGGCCGTTCAAGGACAACCTCGACGCCGAAGGCCGCTTCCTCGCGCCCGCGGCGCTGCATGCCGCCTTCCTGCCGCTGCTCGCCGGCCGGCCGCCGGCCGAGTCGGTGCAGCAGTGCGGCTCCGGCGTCACCGCCTGCCACAACCTGCTGGCGATGGAACGGGCCGGACTGCCCGGCGCCGCGCTCTACCCGGGCTCGTGGAGCGAATGGTGCGCCGACCCGGCGCGCCCGGTGGCGCGCGGCTGAGCGGAAGTCCGCACCGCGCCCGCGGGCAGGCTCGACGCAAAGCTTGATCCTCGGCAAGATCAGGGGCGGGGCAACGGTGCAAGATGCGCCTGTCAGTCCCGCAGCCAAGGAGGCCGCCATGTACCAACGCATCCTGGTTCCCACCGACGGCAGCGACGTCACCGGCAAGGCCGTCGCCACCGCGGTGTCGCTCGCCAAGGCCCTGGGTTCGAAGATCGAGGCGCTGAGCGTCAAGGAGCCCTTCCCCTACAGCGCGATCAGCGAGATCCAGCCGGTGGCGCCGCAGGAGTACTTCGACGCGCAGGAGCAGATCGCGCAGCGGCGCGTGCAGCAGGTCGCCGCCGCCTGCCAGGCCGCCGGCCTGGGCTGCGAGACCTACACCATCGAGGCGCTGCATCCCTACGAGGCCATCATCGAGCATGCGAGCCAGCGCGGCTGCGACCTGATCGTGATGGCCTCGCACGGCCGCCGCGGCATGAGCGCGCTGTTGCTGGGCAGCGAGACCCAGAAGCTGCTGACGCACACCGCGATCCCGGTGCTGGTGGTGCGCTGAGCGCAGGCCCGGGCTGCGGCCCGGGCGGGTTTCAGAGCAGCAGCTGCGCGGCGCCGTCGCGTTGCCGCACCACGCCGTTGGCCTCGATCCGCAGGGCCCCCTCGACCGCCCAGCGCACCGCCATCGGATAGAGCCGGTGCTCGCTGGCCAGCACGCGCGCGGCCAGCGTCTGCTCGGTGTCGTCGGGCAGCACCGGCACCGCCGCCTGCGCGACGATCGGGCCGTGATCCAGCTCGGCGGTCACGTAGTGCACGGTGGCGCCGGCCAGCTTGCAGCCGGCCTCGATCGCGCGCCGATGGGTGTGCAGGCCGGTGAAGGCCGGCAGCAGCGACGGGTGGATGTTGAGCAGGCGGCCGGCATAGCGCTGCACGAAGCCCGCCGTCAGGATGCGCATGAAGCCGGCCAGCACCACCAGGTCGGGCGCGTGCTGGTCGATGGCCTCGGCCAGCGCGGCGTCGAAGCGCTCGCGGTCAGGGTAGGCACGATGCTCGACCGCCGACGTCGCGATACCTCTCGCGGCAGCGTAGTCCAGGCCCGCGGCGTCGGCGCGGTTGCTGATCACCGCCGAGATCCGGGCCGGCCAAGCCTGCGCAGCGCAGGCCTCGACGATGGCCTCCATGTTGGAGCCCCGGCCGGAGATCAGGATCACGATGCGCTTCATGGGCCGGCAGTGTAGGCGGGTATCGCAAGCCGCCGATAATCATTGCCCGGCCTGCGACGCCTCGGCGACAGGCCCTCCGGGCTGCCCGTTGCTGCATCCCGCGACCCACCCCACGCCCCCACGCCATGAACGCTGTCCCCGGGCGCTCGCTGCCCTCTTCCCTCTCCCTGACGTCGAACGCCTGGGCGCCGATCAGCCGCGCCGAGGTCGTCACGGTCGCGCTGCTGGCTGCGATGGTGCTGTGGCTCGTGGCGATCGCGCTGTCGGGTGACCACGCGATGGTCGACTGGCTCACCTCGGAGAACGGTCCGCTCGAATGGACCAGCGTGCTCGCCTGGCTGCTGCTGGCGGTGGTGGTGCTCGCTACCGGCGGCCTGAACCGCCACACCCTGCTGCTGGCCGCAGTGAGCCTGCTGTTCTGCGCGCGCGAACTCGACCTGCACAAGCAGGCGGTGTTCGGCGGCGTCAGCTTCCTGAAGATCAACTTCTACCGCGGGCACGAGGTCACGACGCCGCAGAAGCTGCTCGGCGGCCTCATCGCGCTCGGCGTGCTCGGCACCGTGCTGGCCGGACTGGGCTACAACACCCTCGCCTTCCTGCGCCGGCGCCTCTACCGCCAGCCCTGGGGCCGGCTGATCGTGCTGGCGGGCGGCCTGCTGGTGCTGTCCAAGGTGTTCGACCGCCTGCCCGCCGTGATGGCCGACGAATACCACCGCCCGCTCGGCTGGACCGCCACCGCGCTGTCCCATCTGCACGAGGAAGGCCTGGAGACCTTCGTGCCGCTGCTGCTGATCGCCACCGCCTGGCTGCGCACGCGCACGGACGACTGAGGCGCCGGGGCGCCTGCCTAGAATCCGCGACCCGACGAGTTCCTGGAAGAGCCCTCATGACGCAACGTGTCCTCACCGGCATCACGACCACCGGCACGCCCCACCTGGGCAACTACGTCGGCGCGATCCGGCCGGCCATCGCCGCGAGCCGCGAGCCCGGCGTCGAGAGCTTCTTCTTCCTGGCCGACTACCACGCGCTGATCAAGTGCGACGAGCCCGACCGCATCGAGCGCTCGCGGCTGGAGATCGCGGCCACCTGGCTGGCCGCCGGGCTGGACACGCAGCGCGTCACCTTCTACCGCCAGAGCGACATCCCCGAGACCACCGAGCTCACCTGGCTGCTGACCTGCGTGACCGCCAAGGGCCAGATGAACCGCGCCCACGCCTACAAGGCCGCGACCGACGCGAACGAGGCGGCCGGCGAGGACATCGACGCCAACATCTCGATGGGCCTGTACAGCTACCCCATCCTGATGGCGGCCGACATCCTGCTGTTCAACGCCCACCGCGTGCCGGTCGGGCGCGATCAGGTCCAGCACATCGAGATGGCGCGCGACGTGGCCCAGCGCTTCAACCACCTGTTCGGCCGCGGCCGCGAGCTGTTCGTGCTGCCGCGCGCCGAGGTCGAGGAGGACGTGGCCACGCTGCCCGGCCTCGACGGCCGCAAGATGTCGAAGAGCTACGACAACACGATCCCGCTGTTCGAGGGCGGCCCGAAGGCGCTGAAGGAAGCGGTGGCGCGCATCGTCACCGACTCGCGGCTGCCTGGCGAGGCCAAGGATCCCGACGGCTCCTCGCTGGTGACCATCCACGACGCCTTCGCCAGCACCGAACAGCGTGCCGCGCTGCGCGCCGATCTGCGCGCCGGACTCGCCTGGGGCGAGGCCAAGGCGCGCAGCGTGGCGCTGATCGAGTCGCACGTGGGCCCGATGCGGGCCCGCTACGAGGAGCTGATGGCCCACCCCGAGCGCGTCGAGGACGCGCTGCTCGAAGGGGCCCGCAAGGCCCGCGCGGTGGCGCTGCCGCTGATGCGCGAGCTGCGCGACGCGGTCGGCCTGCGCGCGATGGTGGCGGTGAACCGCCCGGCCGCGAAGCAGGCGCCGGCCCGCGCGGCCGGCAAGGCGCTGCCCGAGTTCAAGCAGTACCGCGAGAACGGGCTGTTCTTCTTCAAGCTCACGGCGGCCGACGACCGCGTGCTCCTGCAGAGCACCGGCCTGGCCGAGGGCCGCGAGGCCGGCGGCTGGGTGAAGCGCCTGAAGACCGAGGGCGCGGCGGCGCTGGCCGAGGCGCCGGTGCAGCGCGGCGAAGGTGTCGACGCGGCCGACGTGGAAGCCGCGCTGAACGCGCTGGTCGCCGCGCAAGCCTGACCGCACGACGCAGGACGCGGCCATGGCCGGCATCCACATCACCGACATCGAGTCGGCCATCAACTGGTGGCGCGAGCGCTCGCCCTCGCCCGACGGCATCACCGCCTGCGCCGAGGTGCGCGCGCTGGCCGAGGTGTATGCGCTGCTCGTCTACTACCGCGAGAGCGAATGCGACGAGGCCACCATGCCGGCGAAAGCCAAGGCCGCGTGGCTCGGTTGGTACGCGAGCACGCCCGACGCGCCATGCATCGCGATCTGCTCCACCAGCCAGGGCGACGACGTCTGCAAGGGCTGCGGCCGGACCTTCGACGAGGTGCAGCACTGGCCCGCGCTGAGCCCGGCCGCGAAGCGGGCCACCTGGCGGCGCATCACGATGGAGGCCACGGCCTGGCGATTCAACCGCTATGCCGAACGTGCGCACGAGGTCGATGCAACAGCCGCGCGACCTGCGAGCCCGGGCGAAGACGCTTCGGCCGCCAGCCCGCCGCCGGCGGCGGCCTGAGCCGCTCGCCGCCATCGCGCTTCAGGGCGCGATCGGCAGGCGGAGAACGAAACGGCTGCCGCCGCCCGCGCGCGGCTCGCAACGCACGTCGCCGCCGTGATGCTGGGCGATCTGCCGGACCAGGCTGAGCCCCAGCCCCACGCCGCCGGCCTGCTCGGCATGACCCGGCAGACGGTAGAACGGCTCGAAGATGCGCTCGCGCTGCGATGCGGGCACGCCCGGACCGCGGTCGCTGACGCTCAGTTCCAGCCACTCTCCGACGCGGCGCAGCTGCAGCTCCGGCGCCCCGGCGCCGCCGTAGCGGCGGGCGTTCTCCAGCAGGTTGCGCAGCGCGCGGCGCAGCAGGCGCTCGTCGCCGCTCAGCGTGGCGGGCAGCGCCGCGGCGCGGTCGGCCTCGTCCGGCAGCTCGAGCACCGCGTCGACACGCGCCGCTTCCTCCGCGGCGAGCGCGATCACGTCGACCGGCTCGCGCACCCGCTCGTCGACACCGTCGCGCGAGCGCGGGTGGCGGGCATCGAGCCGGCTGGCGAGCAGCACCTCCTCCACCAGCGCGTCGAGTTCGCGGATGTTGCGCTCGATCTCGTCCTTCAGCGCACCGCGGCGCTCGGCCGGCGTGGTGTCCAGCATGGCCAGGGCCATCTTCAGCCGTGCCAACGGCGAGCGCAGCTCGTGGCTGGCGTTGGCCAGCAGCGACTGGTTGGCCTGCACCAGCGACTCGATGCGCGTGGCGGCCGCATTGAAGCTCGCCGCCAGCGCGGCGATCTCGTCGCGGCCGGTGGCGTCCACGCGGTGGTGCAGTTCACCGGCGCCGAAGGTCTCGACACCGCGCTTCAGCGTCTCGAGCCGGCGTGTCAGGCGCCGCACCACGGGGTAGGCCCCGCCGGCCACGGCGACGAACAACACGCCCAAGGTCAGCAGCAGGCCGACGCCGCGCATGAAGAACGGCGGCTCGGGCACCAGCAGGCGGCCGTCGGGGCCGCGCCCGCCCGGACGCAGCATGCTCGGCCGCACCACCCACAGCGTGCGGCCGTCGCTGAGCGCCACGCGCTGCGGCGGGCGGCGCTCGACGAGGTCGGGCAGGCGGTCGTCGGGACGCGGGCGGCGCGCCTCGCGCGGGCGGCCGGGCGGCGCGGGTTCCACGCCCTCGGGCGGCGGCGGGCGCAGCTCGTCGGGCGGCACCGGCCCGTCCGGCCCGACGCCGCCGTCGATCCAGCGGGCGAAGGCCTGCGAGGTGGCGATACGCCGGCCCTGCGCGTCATCCAGCGCCAGCGGCATGCGCAAGCGCGACGACCACTCCAGCAAGGCCTGGCTCTGCTCGTCACGCGGTGCGTCGACGGGCGGGAGCGCGTTCTGCAGCAGCTCGCCCCAGGCGATCAGGCGCTCGTTGCCGCTCGCCTCGACCCGGATGCGCTCATGCTCGATGTTGCGCTGGAGCAGCCAGCCCGACACCAGCGCGAACAGCAGCAGCACCGCCACGACGGTGAGGTAGATGCGCAGGTAGAGCGTCTTCACCGGCCGGCCCGTCCTGCTGCGCGGGCGCGACGCCGATCAGGCCGCCTCGGCATCCTGCTTCTTCGCGAACACGTAGCCCGCGCCGCGCACCGTGAGGATGCGGCGCGGCGTCTTGGGATCGTCTTCGATGGCGGCACGGATGCGCGAGATGTGCACGTCGATCGAGCGGTCGAAGGCCTCGAGCGCGTGGCCCTTCAGCGCGTCCATGATCTGGTCGCGCGACAGCACGCGCCCGGGCGCGTTGGCCAGCACCTGGAGCAGGTCGAACTGGTAGCTGGTCAGGTCGCAGGGCTTGCCGTCGAGGCGGGCCTGGCGACCGCCGGCGTCGACCTCGAGGCGACCGAAGCGCAGCACGTCGCCGTCGCCCCCGCTCGGCGCGGCGCGGCGCAGCAGGGCCTTGACGCGCGCCAGCAGTTCGCGCGGCTCGAAGGGCTTGGGCAGGTAGTCGTCGGCACCGAGCTCAAGGCCGACGATGCGGTCCATCGGCTCGCCGCGCGCGGTGAGCATCAGCAGCGGCAGCGCGCGCGTGCGCGGTGCGGCGCGCAGCTCGCGGCACAGGTCGAGGCCGTCGCCGTCGGGCAGCATCAGGTCGAGCACCAGCGCGTCGAACAGCTCGCGCTCCAGCCGCGTGCGGCCGGAGTCCAGCGTCGGCGCCACCTCGACCTCGTAGCCGGCCTGGCGCAGGTAGTCGCCCACCATCGCGGTGAGGCGGGCGTCGTCGTCGATCAGCAGCAGTCGAGCACTCATGGTCTTGCTAGGCGAGGGAGCTCGGGCTCCGGAGGATAGAACAGCGGAGCCGACCCGGCAGGCCGGGCCGGTCCCGCCGGCCGCCGCGTCAGCCCTTGGGTTCGGGCGGCGGCGCGCGGTGGTGGCGCTCCATGCGTTCGTGGCGCGCCTTCATGCGCTCGGCGAGCTGGACGCGCTGTTCCACCGTCAGCACGCGGCTGGCGTCGAGCAGGGCCTGGCTCATGCGCCGACTGGCCTGGTCATGCTGCGCCACCATCTGCTGGCGCAGCGCCTCGACGGCCTGCGCATCGACGGTCGGCTGCGTGAACAGGCGGGCCTGCTGCTCGCGCAGGTCCCTGCCGGCCTCGCGCTGCGCCTTCAGGTCGGCGGCCGCGGCCTGCGCGATCTGCCGGATCTGGCTGCGCTGCGCGTCGGTCGCCTTCACGCTGTCGAGCAGGCGCTCGAGCTGGCGTGGCGAGGCGCCCCAGCCAAAACCCGGTCCGCCATGCGGACCGCCGTGCGCGGCCGGGCGGGCCGGCGCGCCCTCGGGCACGGCCCAGGCCGTCAGGCTCGCGCCACCGGCCAGCGCGATCGCCGTCCCGAGAATCACGCCGCGCAGACCGCGGGGAATGAGAGAGTCGCTGTTCATCTTGCGTCCTTTCCATGCAAACCCCTCAGGGGGTGCATGCATGGTCGGCCGCGGGGGTGAAGCGCGCTTGCGCAGGCGGTAAAGATCTGTGTAGCGCCGGGGGCCCTAGCTTGAAGCGCCGGTCGAGCCGTTCTCCTACAGACCGCCGCACGCAGGCGCACTACATTGAGCTGACGGAGCCGTCTCTCCTCCCGTCTCCCCTCCTCCCGCTGACGGCTCCCTTGTGGTGGACAGCGCCGTGCGCTGTCCACCTTTTTCATGGGCGGCCGAACTGCCCGCTCTGGTAGTCGACGAAGGCCTGCCGGATCTCGGCCGGGGTGTTCATCACGAACGGTCCCTGCCCGACGACGGGCTCGTTCAGCGGCTCGCCACCGAGCAGCAGCAAGGTCGCATCCGCCACCGCCTCGATCTGCAGCGTGTCGCCCTCGCGCTCCAACACGGCGAGCTCCGCCTCGCCGACCACGGTGTCACTGCCGTCCGCGCGCAGCGCGCCCTTCAGCACGAACAGCGCCGTGGTGTGTCCGGCCGGAACGCTCAGCCGCACCGGCCGGCCCGCCACGAGTCGCAGGTCCCACAGGTTGATCGGGCTGAAGCTGCGCGCCGGCCCCACCACGCCTTGCAGTTCACCGGCGATCACGCGCACCGTGCCCGCAGCGTCCGGCAGTTCCACGTGCGGGATCTGCGCCGCCGTGATGCCCTGGTAGGCGGGCGCCACCCGCTTGTCCTTCGCGGGCAGGTTGACCCACAGCTGCAGCATCTCGAACGGGCCGCCGCGACGCGCGTAGTCGCGGCCGTGGAATTCCTCGTGGACGATGCCGCGGCCTGCGGTCATCCATTGCACGTCGCCAGGACCGATCGATCCGCCCGCGCCCGTCGAGTCGCGATGCTCCACCTCGCCAGCGTAGACGATGGTCACGGTCTCGAAGCCACGGTGCGGATGCTGGCCCACACCGAGCCGCCGGGAGGTGGGCTCGAACTCCACCGGGCCCGCATGGTCGAGCAGCAGGAAAGGCGACATCGGCTCCGCGAGGTCGTTGTACGAAAAGATGCTGCGCACCGGAAAACCGTCGCCGACCCAATGGCGCCCCGGACTGCGCCGAACGAACGAAAGCTGCTTCATGGTGGATCTCCTTGAAGCAAGAGTTTGGGGCGGCCCGGCCTGCCTGCAACGCATCGAATCTGCACGCAGGGTTCAAGCGGCTTCAATGACCGGAGGGAACCGGCGCCGGACCCGTTCCAGGCCCCGGTTGACGGACTCGCCACAACCCCAGGCCGTCGGCGAACCGCCGCCTGTGACACAGTGGCACCGACCGGCCGTCGCCGTTGCAGCGCCCTGCCATCCCCTTCACCCCGAACCTCCGCGAGGACACGATGCCACTCGTTCGAATCGACATTTCGCATGACGCCCCACCGACGCTGGGACGCGACATCGGTCAGCTGATCTACGCTGCCATGACCGACCTGATCAACGTGCCTGCCGACGACAAGTTCCAGATCATCGCCCGACACGGTCAGGGCGAACTGGTGTTCCCGGCCAGCTATCTGGGCGTCGAGTATTCGCCGGGCATCGTGTTCATCCAGATCACGCTGAACCAGGGCCGCTCCATCGAGCTGAAGAAGGCGTTCTACAAGCGCGTTGCCGACGACCTGCACGCCAGGTTGGGTGTGCGCCGACAGGATGTCTTCATCAACCTGATCGAGGTCGCCAAGGAGAACTGGTCCTTCGGCAACGGCGAGATGCAGTACGCGCCTGCACCCGGCTGAGCGATGCCCGGCAGGCCGGGCCCGGACACCCCAGCTTCTCCCCCTCTAGCGGGATGGCCCCTGCCTTGGGCGGGCCCTAGGCTAGACGCCATGAGTTACACCCACCTCCAATCCTTCAACAACCGCGCCGCCCTGGCGCGGTCTTCCATCGCCGGCTGCTATTCGTGCCTGGGGAGCTTCAAGCCCCAGGACGTGGTGGCCTGGGTCCACGACGACACCACGGCCGTGTGCCCGATCTGCAGCGCCGACACGGTGCTGCCGGGGGTCGGGGACGTGCGGGCCCTGCACGCCGCGCGAGCGGCCCAGTTCGACAGCGCCGAGACGGTGCCTGCCGTGCTGTCCCTCCTGCCCGAGCGCAACTGAGACCCGGCGCATGCATTTCGATGAGCGCGACTGCGGCGACTTCAGGATCTACGGCGGGGCACTCGACGCCCCCGGCGGGGGTTACCTGGCCGCCGTCGTCGTCATGCGGGTGCGCGGGCTGAGCGGCGAGCCGGTGGCGGTGTTCCGCGACGAGCGCCTTGCCGGCGGCCACCGCTTCAAGGATGCGCGCTCCGCGCTCCATTTCGCCATGGATGCAGGCCGCCGTGCGGCCCAGGAGAGCGCAGAGTCCGTCGGCAGTTGAAGGCGGGGCTCGCAGGCGATCCCTTTTTCGGAGTTGCCTTAAAACCATCCAAGTGGATGGTGATAGGATGGCGTCATGCCTGCACGACGCCAACTCTCCACCGCGACCAAGCCCCTCGACGAGAAGGTCACCGTCAACATCGGCTATGTGGACCTCGGTCACATCGACCTGCTCGTCCAGGACGGCTTCTATGCCAACCGCACCGACCTGATCCGCACCGCGGTCCGCAACCAGCTCGCCGGCCATGCCGACGTGCTGAAGCAGGCCGTGGCCCGCAAGACGCTGGTGCTGGGCATCCAGCAGTTCACTGCCAGCGACCTGCGCGCCGTGCAGGCGGCGGGCCAGACGCTGCAGATCCGCGTGCTCGGCCTCGCATCGTTCACCGCCGACGTGACGCCGGAACTCGCGCTGGCCACCGTCGAGTCGGTGGTGGTGCTGGGGGCGCTGCACGCCAGCCCGGCCGTCAAGGCAGCGCTCGCCCAGCGCACCCGCTGAGGCGTGCGGCCCACCGAACCCCAGAAAGCCCATGCACCCCGATTTCCAGCGCCTGATGACCGAGGCCGCCCGCCTCACGCGGGCCGGCGAGTTGCGGCGCGCCACCGCATCGATTCGCGCCGCACTCGGCAAGGGCTCGGCGACCGCCGCCGAGACGCCGACGGCATCCGACGACGATTGCGTGGTGATCGACGTCGAGGCGCGCCGGGTCGAACCCGCGCCGCCAGTGCAGCAGCCGGCGCCGGCCAGCGTGCCCGGCGGTCGGTTCATCGCCGGCAGCCACACCGACGTGAACGGTACGCACGAGTACCGGCTCTTCGCGCCACCGGTCTGGCAAGGACAAACGCTGCCGCTGGTGGTGATGCTGCACGGCTGCACGCAGAACCCCGACGACTTCGCGGCCGGCACCGGCATGAACGACGCGGCCCGCGAGCACGGCGTCTTCGTGCTCTATCCCGCGCAGACGCAGCGCGCCAATGCGTCGCGCTGCTGGAATTGGTTCAAGCACAACCACCAGCAGCGCGATCGCGGCGAGCCCGCGATGCTGGCTGCGATGACGCGCGAGGTGATGGCGCGCTACGGCATCGACCCCCAGCGCGTCTACGTGGCCGGCCTTTCGGCTGGCGGCGCGATGGCGGCCATCCTCGGTGACGCCTATCCCGACCTGTTCGCTGCGGTCGGAGTGCACTCGGGTCTGCCGGCCGGTGCGGCGACCGACCTGCCCTCAGCACTCGCGGCGATGAAGCGCGGCACCGGCAGCGTCGCCAGGAGCACCTCCGTGCCGACCATCGTGTTCCACGGCGATGCCGATGCCACCGTGCATCCGTCCAACGGCGAGCGCGCGGTTGCCGCCCGCGCCGGCCGCGACACGCCCGAGAGCACCCGCGCGCGCAGTGCCAACGGCCGCGAGTACACGCAGCGCCGCTACCGCGATGCCGACGGTCGCGTGGTCGCCGAACACTGGGTCGTGCACGGCGCCGGCCACGCCTGGGCCGGCGGCTCGGCGCAGGGCTCGTACACCGACGCCCAGGGCCCCGATGCGAGCGCGGAGATGCTGCGCTTCTTCCGCACCCATACGCTGCCGCCGCCGGCGCGCTGAGCGCTCGTCGTCTGCTGCGGCCTCAGGCGTCGCGCGTGCGCCGCCGCTGCGTCTGCGACGGCAGCTCGTTGAACATCAGCTTGTAGTGGCGAGTGAAATGGCTCGCGCTGCTGAAGCCCATGGCGCACGCCAGCAGCGTGATGGGCTGATCGCCCGGTTGCTTCAGGCGACGCCGCGCCTCGTTCAGGCGCAGCGCGCGCAGATAGGCCTGCGGCGTGGTGTGCAGGAACTCCTCGAAGCAATACTGCAGGCTGCGGCGGCTGGCGCAGGCGGCCGCGCAGATCTCGGGGATGCCGATGTCCTCCTGCAGGTTGGCGCGGATGAATTCGATGGCGCGCTTCACCACCCGCAGCCGCGAGTCGGCACGCCGCGGAATGCCGACCGCGCCGCGGTCGGCGCCGCCGTCCGACATCGCCAGCGCCACCGTGTGCGCGAGCGTGGCGCCGATCAGCGCCGGCTCGTTCTCGATGTCGATCACCGCACCGGGCGCACAGCGGCCAGCGGCTGAACACACGGCGAGCAGCTGGCTGCGCACCGCGCCGGCGGTGTCGGGGGCCAGCGCCCAGCGCCGCTGGCGTTCGGCCCGCGCCAGCCACTCGATCTCCTCGGGCGCCAGCATGCCGCCCAGCCGCCGTCGGTCGACCGACAGCGCCAGCAGGTCGAGTTCGCCGGCCGCCACCAGCTCGTACTCCTCGTGGCCCGAGATGACCATCAATGCATCGCCGTCCAGCGGCCGGCCGGCAAACACCGAACCGGGCGCGACCGACAGCGGGATGGCCAGCACCAGGCAGTCGGAGGGCGGACGGATCTGCTCGCGCAGCTGGCGGTTGGTGGACTCGCGCAGCACCGTGCCGCCGGCCATCACCACCTGCCGCGCCGACCCCCGGAAGCGGCCGCAGCCGAGTTGCTCGTAGCGCTGCTGCCAACCGCTCAGCGCCTGCGCCTGGTCGTCGACATCGGCCGATTGGTGATCCAGCACGAGAGCCATCTGCCCTTGTAGCACGGCGCTGCGCGACGGCGTGTCGCCTCGGTGCGCGGCGCGCCTCAGTCCAGCGGCACGCCGCGCCGACGGGCCTCTTCGAGCAGCCCGGCGCGCGCCGCCGCCACGTCCACCAGCGGATTGCTGCGCGCCCGCTGCACTTCGGCCGCGTCGTAGGGCACGTGGTCGGCGGGCAGCGAGGCCGGCGCCAGCGTGGTCAGCACCCAGTTGGTCACGTCGGCCACCTGCCGGTCGTTCAGGCCCGAGCCCATCACCCCGGGCACACGGATCACGAACTCGCGCCCGCCCGGCAGGCGCAGGAAATGGCCCAGCTGCCGCATGTCGGGCACGTTGCCGATGCGCGACCCCGCGCCGTCCAGCCCGTGGCAGCCGGCGCAATGCACGACGTACTGACTGCGCACGCTGGTGGTCACGGCCACCGATTCCGCCTGCGCGCGGGGCACGACCTGTCGCCCCAGCGACTGCGCCTGCAGCACGGACCCACCGCCCGCCAGCAGCAGCGCCAGGGCGAACCCACGCAGCCGCGTCATCGGAGCCGGGGCGCGGTGCCCGCCGTCACGCCACGCCGGCGATGATGGCCGTCGTGCAATGGAACATCGGGCTGGTGTTGGCCATGCACCAGTTGATGTCGTTGTGCACGCCGAGCCGGTAGCCCGGGCGCTCACGCTCGTTGTTGTTGCACAGGCATTCGCCGCACGAGCCCTTGCCGCAGCAGTCGTTGTAGGACACCAGGTACTGGCGGCCGTCCTGCGGATTCAGGCAGGTGCCGATCCAGCTGACCTTGGAGGCCTCGGTGCCCGGCGGGCACTGCGTCAGCGACCCGCCGCAACAAGTGCACAGGTAGCCGTCGAAGGCGCAGTAGCGCCAGTACTCGCACTGCAGCGGATCCTCACGCGGGTCGGGCTTGGCGGCCTTGCGTGGCGATGGCTCCGCGGCGTGGGCGGCCCCGGACGACTGTCCGCTGCGGTCGAACGGCAGCATCGGCAGCACGGCGCCCCCGACCAGCGCCACGCCCAGGCGCGCGAGCAGGCTGCGCCGGCCGTGCCGGTGCGCCATCTGGCGCACGCCATGCTCGGCGTGCCGGTCGATCAGCTTGAAGAGCCAGCGCATGAAACGTCCTCCGTGAATGGGCTGGGTCGACGACTGGAATGCCGTGCAGCTCAGGCCGCCGCCGACGTGCCGCTCAGGTAGTGCTGGATCGTCGGGGCGCCCATCTCGTGGGCGTTGAGCAGGCTGTCGAACTGCTCACGCGAGTTGACCAGGCCCTTCGCCGCCACCACGCCCTGGGTGTCCAGCAGCACTGCATAGGGCAGCCGCGAGACGCGATAGCTCATGCCCAGCTCGGTCGACAGCACGTAGGGCAGCGCGTCCAACCCGTATTCGCGCACGAATCTCCGGTGCGCCGTCGCCTCGCCGTCGCTGGCCAACACGATGCGCAGTCGGCGGCCTTCGTCACGCAGCAGCGCCTTGAGCACCGGGATCAGCTTCTTGCACACCGGACAGGTCGGCGAGAGGAAGAACAGCAGCGTCGGCCCGGCCTGGATGCCGCCGATGGTGACCGGCTCGGACTGCAGGCTGGTCAACGCGAAGCTCGGCGACGGCGCGCCGACCGGCGGACCGGCGTCGGTGACCAGCGCCCCCATCGGCGCCACCCGCTCGTAGAGGATGCCCACCTGGCGCGACAGCGCCCAGAGCATCACGCCGAGCACCAGCACGGCGGCCCACAACAGGACAACGGAGACCGTCAAGGCATTCATGAGGAAGAGCTCCCGAACAGAGAACGAAGGCCGCGCCCGCCGGCCCGGTGGCGCAGCAGCTGATTCATCGCCGCATACAGCAGGGCGGCCAGCGCCGTGGCGGCAACGACCACTGCCATGTCGACGCCGGCCATCGGCCGCGCGCCGAGGCCCGAGGCGGCGAGCCCCGCCAGCGCGGCCAGCCCGAGGTTGCGCAGCACCAGCGCCCACGACACCGGCAGCGGCTCGCCGCCGCAACCGCAATCGAGCACCTGTCCGCGCCAGCGGTGGTAACCCATCGCGCCGGCATAGAGCAGCAGCAGCGCGGCCGCGAGCCCCGCGCCGAGCGGTCGCCACGGACCGGCCATCAGCAGCAGCGCCATCGACAGCTCGAGCGGCGGCAGCAGCCGGGCCAGCGCGGGCACCGTGCTGGCCGGCACCCCATAGACCGAGAGCTGATGCTCGAACAGCGCGAGGTCGGCCCACTTGGCCAGGGCCGCATGCGCGAACAGCGCGGCCAGCGCCGCGGCGGCGATCCACACCGGCAGCGGATCGAAGGACGGCAGCGGAAACGGCATGATGCAGCGGCCCGGGCTCAGTCGTGCGATTCGAGGTGGATCGCCGCCTCGCCGGCCCGGGCCACGCTGCTGATCGGTGTCAGCTTGCCGCGCTCGCCCCAGCGCCAGACGTGCAGGGCGCCCTTCTCGCCGTCCAGCGCCTGCAGCCGCTGGCCGCTGCGCGAGAAGGTCAGCGACACGCTGCCTTGTCCCGGTGCGCTGGCCACGCGCGTGCCGGCCGCCATGTCGAACATCCACAGCCTTCGCGCCGGGCGCTTGTGAGAGCCCTCGCTGCCCTTGTCGTGCATCGCCACCACCAGCCAGCGGCCGGACGGGTCGATGGCGAACGGCTGGTAGCCGCCGGGCCGCCAGCCGGCGCGCTGCCCGGCGGCACCGACCAGCGGCCTCGCGGACTTGACCACGGCCACAGCGCCACCAAGGTCCACCTCGGTCAGCACGCCCTTGAAGGACACGAACCAGTAGCGGTCGCCCAGCTGCTCGGCGTGGTGAAACCAGGGGTCGGCGTCGGCATCGAAGACGGCCTCGCCGATCTGGCGGTCGCTGACCTGACCGCTGTCGTCGAGCGTGACGGTGGCCAGCTTGCCGTCGCCGCACAGCATCGAGAAGCGGCTGCCATGGCTGGCCGCCGGCAGGATGCCCCAGCAGCCCGGTGTCGGCACCTCGGACACCACCTTGCGCTGCTGCAGGTCGACCACGGTGATCGACGTCGCCGGGGTGGCGTTCTGCACCAGCACGAAACGGCCGTTGCCGCTGGCCCGCACCAGGCCCCGGTAGTTCAGCGCCTGCGCCCGCTTGGCCGGCAACGCGATCTCGTACTTGAACGCCAGGCTCTCGGTGTCGTGCACCTCCAGCACGTCCACGCGCTCCCCGCGCGAGCCGCGGCTCAGGTAGGTGGTGGCAACGTACAGCTCGTCGGCGTTCGCGCTGAGCGTGAAGTTGCCGACGTAGCCAGTCGACACCATGCCCAGGAAGCGGCCGTGCCGCGCGTCGAACACCCGGATGCGGCCGTCGGAGATGTGGCTCACGGCGACATCGGCCACGTACACGCGCTCCGTCGCCGACGCAGCGATCGGCCCGGTCGACAGCGTCTCGACCGGCAGCTCGGCCGGCTGCGGGCGGGCCGGGGACACCGGCGCCGCGGCCGCCTGGGCGCCGAGCGCCAGCCCGGCCGCGCAGGCCGCGACCCGAGCGCACGCACCGACGTGCCGGTGAATCCTCCGCATCCTGGGCCTCCCGTCCGCCCTCTCCTCCGGCTCGCCGGTGTCGCCAACCGACACCGCGACCGTGCGTCGAGCGTTCGGCGGCAGTCTCCATCGCGCCGCGGCCCCGAACTATCACGCTTCGGCAAGAACGCGGCGGCGCGACCGCCGGCTCGGGAAAACCCTCCGCGGCGATGGCGCACTTGAGGCTCGAATCCAGCTTTCGGCCCCGCGCGTCGCCGCGCACGCACCGACAGGCCGCCACGCAAAGGACCTCCGCTCATGCCCCTGCCCACCGCCTTCTTCCACGACGAACGCTGCCTCTGGCACAGCACCATGGGCGGCTTCGCCCTGATCGCACCGGTGGGTGGCTGGGTGCAGCCGCCGGCCGGCGCGGGGCTGGCCGAATCCCCCGAATCGAAGCGGCGCATGGTGTCGCTGATGCAGGTCTCCGGGCTCGCGGACAAGGTCCACCTGCGCAGCGCGCCGATGGCCACCGAGGAGGACCTGCAGCGCGTCCATCCGACGGCCTACCTGGAGCGCTTCAAGGCGCTGTCCGACCAGGGCGGCGGCGAGATCGGCCTCTACGCGCCCTTCGGGCCGGGCAGCTACGAGATCGCCAGGCAGTCGGCCGGCCTCGCGCTGCATGCGGTCGACGCGGTGCTCTCGGGCGCCCACCGCAACGCCTATTCGATGTCGCGTCCGCCCGGCCACCACTGCCTCGCCGACATGCCGATGGGCTTCTGCCTGCTCGCCAACATCCCGATCGCGATCGAGGCCGCACGCGCGCGCCATGGCGTGAAGCGCATTGCGGTGCTGGACTGGGACGTGCACCACGGCAACGGCACGCAGTCGATCTTCTACGAGCGCGACGACGTGCTGACCGTGTCGCTGCACCAGGAAGGCTGCTTCCCGGTCGGCTACAGCGGTGCACCCGACCGCGGCCAGGGCCGCGGCCTCGGCTACAACGTCAACGTGCCGTTGCTGCCGGGCGGCGGGCACGACGCCTACCTGTATGCGATGGAGCGCATCGTGACGCCGGCGATCGACCGCTACCGGCCCGAGCTCCTCATCGTCGCCAGCGGCTTCGACGCCAACGGCGTCGATCCGCTGGCGCGCATGCTGCTGCACAGCGAGTCCTACCGCCAGCTGACCGAGCGGGTGATGGCGCTGGCCGACCGCCACTGCGGCGGCAGGCTGGTGGTGGTGCACGAGGGCGGCTACTCGGAGGCCTGCGTCCCGTTCTGCGGCCACGCGGTGGTGGAAACGCTGGCCGGCGAACGCCTGGGTGTCGAGGACCCGTTCCTGCACTTCACCGGCGGCCAGCAGCCCAACGAGCGCTACGCCGCCTTCCAGCGCGGCCTGATCGACGAGATGGCGGCCGAGTTCGGCTTCTGACCGCCCGCAGGGCCGGCGGCGGCGCTGCCACGCCCGGCCGTGGCCTCAGGCCGCGGCGATCGTCTCGGTGCGAGCCGAGCCGTCGCGCGCTGGCAGCGGGCAGCTGTCGTCGACCAGCTGCGCCACCTTGAGGATGCGCCCCAGGCCCAGCGCCATCGCGCTCCACAGCAGCAACTCGGTGATCTGCTCGTCGCTGAAGTGGCGCTGCAGGTCCTCGAAATGCTCGGGCGTGACCTTGTGGTGATCGTTGCCGAAGTGCGTGGCGAAACGCACCACCGCGCGCTCCGCCGGCGTCAGCGTGCTCGCGTCGACGCCCGGGAGCGCGGCGACATCGGCCTCGCCGACCTCGGCGGTGTAGCGCACCGCCAGGCACAGCTGGCACTGCGTGCCGTTCGCGATCGCGAGCCGCGCGAGCTCGGTGATGCGCGGGCCCAGGCCGTTGTCGAACCAGATGCCGAAGTAGTACGGAAAGAAGCGCTCCGCGTGCTCCGGCGCGTTGCCGAGCAGGCCCATGTAGCGCTCGAAGTGCGGCATGAACAGCGGGTCGACGCGCGGGTACAGGTCGTCCGCGATCTTGCGCATGTAGGGCGAGAGCGCTTCCTTCTCGACGGTGCTGATCAACATGGGCGAGCCTCCGGTGGGCCGCACCGGACAGTCGGTGCGGCATGCGCGGCCATGCTAGCCAGCACGGCGGCCGCCGCCTTGGCCGCACATGACCCGCCGCTTGGCCAGGGCTGACATCGCCGGCGCTGCGGGGCACTGCGGATTGCGGCGCGCGGCGCCGCGCTCCTATGATGGTCCGCACCCACCCCGGCCGTCGGCGGTCGCGAGCAGGAGACCCGAAGTGGACAGGCAGACCTCATCGCTGGTCGATTGCTGGGAGGACCCCGCCGTCTGGTCGACCGAGCGCGTGGCCCCGAGCAAGCAGTTCGATTGCTGGCGCGACTTCGTCATCGACGCCCACCTGCACTGGTCGATCCGGCCGATCCGCTGCGAGCGCTTCCCGGCCTTCATCCGCCAGGGCCGCTTCGACGGCTTTCGCGTCACCCACCTCACCTCCGCCCAGGGCGGCATCGTCGGCACGCGCGGCGCGCGCGAGATGGCGCAGGACAGCGAGGCGCTCTACAACCTGATCTACATCGCCGAGGGGTCGATCTGCCTGGTCATCGACGACGAGGAACTCACGCTGACCCCGGGTAGCTTCGCGCTCTGGGACAGCGCGCGCCCGATGACCTTCATCACCGGCGCCGGCCTGCGGCAGATCACCCTCGCGGTGCCGCAGCGCGAACTGCAGCTCGCGCTGCCGCGCGCCGGCGAGTTCGTCGGCCGCCGCTTCGCGGCCACCAGCGGCCTCAGCCGGCTGTTCGTCGACCACCTCATCTCGCTCGACGCGCGCTTCGGCGAGCTGCCGCGCGGCAACGCGGGCCACGTGCTGCATGCCAGCGTGGAATTGCTGGCCTCCACGCTGAGCGCGCAGGCCGAGCCCTGCGCCGGACGCAGCGGGAAGATCGTGTTGCAAGGGGTGATGGCCTACATCGACCGCCACCTCGACGATCCGGAACTCGACACACGCCGCGTCGCGAGCGACTGCGGCATCACCGAGCGGCATCTGCACCGGCTGTTCGAACGCGCCGACACCACGGCGGCAGCCTGGATACGGCGACAGCGGCTGGACCGCTGCCGCCAGGACCTGCGCGCAGCCGAGACCGCGCACCTCAGCATCACGCAGATCGCCTACCGCTGGGGTTTCGGCGACTCCAGCAGCTTCAGCAAGATCTTCAAGCGCGAGTTCGCCAGCAGCCCGAAGGACTACCGCGCCGCCGGCGGCTTCTCCAGCCAGGCCCGGCGTGCCTCCAGCGGCTGGGCCACGTAGGCGCGCATCGCGCTCACGCTGCCGTCGGACAGCATGGTCTCGAGGAAGCGTTCGCCCTCGAGCTTCAGGCCGGCCGCCAGGCTGGTGTCAGAACCCTCGTAGACCGCGCGCTTGGCCATCGCCATCGCGAACGGCGGCGTGAGCACCATCTCGTGGGCAATCTGCTGCGCGCGCCGCAGGGCGTCGTCGGCGAGTTCGTGCACCAGCCCCATCTCCAGCGCCACCGCGGGCTCGACGATGCGCCCGCGCAGGATGAACTCGATGGCGCGGCCGGCGCCGATCAGCCGCGACAGGCGCTGCGTGCCACTGCCGCCCGGCAGGATGCCGAGCTTGACCTCGGGCAGGCCGTAGCGGAAATCGCCGCGCTGGGCGATGCGCAGGTCGCAGGCCAGGCACAGCTCGAAGCCGCCGCCCATCGCGTCGCCGTTCATCGCCACGATGACCGGCTTGGGCAGGTCGCGCAGCCCCAGCAGCAGCGCGTGGTAGCCGTCGTTCAGCGCCGTGCCGGCCTGCCGCATGGCCGCACGGTCTTCGGCATAGGACAGCAGCTCCTCGACGCTGTAGTGCGTGATGAAGCGGCCGGCCATGCCGCCCGACAGCACCACCGCCTTGACGGCGGGGTCGCGCCAGGATTCGACCAGCGCGCCGAGTTCGGCCGCGCCCTCGGCGCAGAAGTAGTTCATCGGCGGGTTGCGGTAGATCGCGGTGACGACGCCGTCGTCCAGGGTGCAGGTCCAGAGGGACATCGGAGGACTCCTTCTACGAACAGGGGCCGGCATGCGCCGGGTCGAACACGGGTGCGCCGTCGCGTCTCAGAACGCCACCTTGGCCGCGCCCTTGAGCTGCAGGATCTCGCGCGCCTCGGCGGGCGTGGCGATCTCCAGCCCCAGGCCTTCGAGGATGCCGCGCACGCGGCGCACCTGGTCGGCGTTGGAACGCGCGAGCTGGCCCTTGCCGATCCACAGGCTGTCTTCCAGCCCGACGCGCACGTTGCCGCCCATCGCCGCGGCCATGGCGGCGATCTTCATCTGGCTGGCGCCCGCGCCCAGCACCGACCAGCGGTAGTCGTCGCCGAACAACCGGTCCGCCGTCCGCTTCATGTGCATCACGTCGTCCGGATGGGTGCCGATGCCGCCCAGGATGCCGAACACGGTCTGCACGAAGAACGGCGCCTTCACCAGGCCGCGCTCGACGAAATGCGCGAGGTTGTAGAGGTGCGCGGTGTCGTAGCACTCGAACTCGTAGCGCGTCTCGTTGGCCGAGAGTTCGGTCAGCACGGTCTCCAGGTCGCCGTAGGTGTTGCGGAAGATCAGGTCCTTGCTGCCCTCGAGATAGGGCCGCTCCCAGTCGTGCTTGAACTCCTTGAAGCGCCTGAGCATCGGGAACAGGCCGAAGTTCATCGTGCCCATGTTCATCGAAGCCACCTCGGGCCTGAGCACCTTGGCCGGCTGCATGCGCTCCTGCACCGTCATGTAGGGCGAGCCGCCCGTGGTGAGGTTGACGATCGCGTCGCAGCGCGCCTTGATCGTCTTCAGGAAGGGCGTGAAGGCCTCGGGCCGCTGGTCGGGCTTGCCGGTGACGGGGTCGCGCGCATGCAGGTGGATGATCGCCGCGCCGGCCTCGGCGGCGGCGATCGACGACTCGGCGATCTCCTCGGCCGTGACCGGCAGGTAGGGCGACATCGACGGCGTGTGGACCGCGCCGGTGACGGCGCAGCTGATGATGACCTTCTTCTGCTGGAACATGGACCTCTCCTGCGGGACGCGATGCGACGCGCCCGGTCGAGCGCGTCGACCGACTCTCGCACAGCGAGCGGGAGGCAGGCTTCTAGGGAACTACCCTGCACCGCGGCGAGCCAACTCGCGCGGCGCGACGGCCCCCGGCGCAGGCTCAGCCGTAGGTCGACGGGCGCGGTGCCGCGCCGCGTCGCGCGCGTTTCTCGTGGGCTCCGGAGGCCCCGCCCCTGCGATCCCGGCGCGTCCTGCGGGCGCCGAAGTACACGGCTGCAGCGGCCACCGCGATGGCGATCAGGCCGATCAGCTCCAGCATCGCCTCGCCGGCCGGCGGTCGCTCGTCGGCGACCCGCTGGCTCGTCTCCGCGTGCTGCCTGGAGGCGCCCGCGACGGGCGGGCCGGGGTGGACTTGAGGGGCACTGTTCTGCATGACGCGCAGTGTAGGAAGCGCGCCGGCCCGCTTCGGGCGGCGTTACACCGGAGCGTCGGCGGGTGCGGAATTTTCCCGCGCCGGCGCGACGCTTCGGCACACCAGCAGCACTTCGTCGACGCCGGCCGTCGGGATCATGCCGGGCACGAAGTGCAGTTCCTTCTGGAAGCGCAAGCCGAGCGGCATCAGCACTTTGTTGTACCACCACAGGGCCCGCTCGCGATGGTGAGCGAGCCACCACATGCCCAGTTCGACCAGCCGCGACGACGGTGGCTGCATGCCGAACACCGCGCTGCGCTCCACCTGCAGATGGTGCTGCGCCAGCTTGGCCAGCAGACGGTCGGGCTCGTAGCGCCGCTTGTGGCCCACGAAATCGTCGAACGGGGTCCATTGCTCGGGATGCAGCGGCGTCGAGATCAGCACGGCCGCACCGGGCTTCGCGACCCGCGACAGCTCCGCTAGCGCGCCATCCTCGTCGTCCACGTGCTCGATGATGTCGAGGGCGCATACCAGGTCGAAGGCGGCCGCCGCGAACGGCAGGGCCGTCACCTCGCCGAACGCGACCTGCGCGCCGCGATCGCGCAGCGTGCCGAGCGCCGGGCCGCTGATGTCGACGAACTGCGTGCCCTCGATCGGCAGGCGCGGCCGCAGTCCGGGCGCCACCTCGAGCCGTCGCTCCGCCGATGGCCCCAGCGACTGCACGAGCGGCCAGGTGTTGAAGCGTCGCGGCTCGACCAGCCGGGCGCCGGACCAGAGCGAGTCGTAGAAGCGGCGATTGAGGTCGACGAGTTCGCGGTCGCCGGGTGCCTGCGCAGGCGGAGTCTGCATCGTCGCACCAATGTAGCAGCCGCGTTCCGCACCTCGATGGCCGGCGCGTCCCGAAGCAAAAGAGAAGCCGGCGGTGGCACCTCGGTGCCACCACCGGCTGGCGTGCGGATCGCGTGAGCTCAGATCAGATCAGAGCGCCGCGTCCTTGAGCTTCTTCAGCGCACGGGTCTTGATCTTGACCGTGGCGGGCTTGGCCGCGAACACGCGTTCCTGCTTGGTGAAGGGGTCGATGCCGGTGCGCTTCTTCTTGGCCGCCACGTTGATCACGTTGACCTTCAGGAGACCGGGCAAGGTGAACGAGCCCAGGCCCTTCTTGTGCACCGAGGCCAGGATGGTGGCTTCGAGCGAGGCGATCACAGCCTTCACGGCCTTGGCATCGACCGCAGCGGCTTGTGCCAGGTGGGCGATCAGGCCGGTCTTGTTGAGCGCCGTCTTGATGGGCTTCAGCGGGCCGGCTGCAGCCTTCGCCGGAGCGGCGGCCTTGACGGCCTTCTTCGCGGGAGCAGCCTTCTTGGCCGCAGCGGTCTTCTTGATCGGGGTCTTGGTCGCGGTCTTCTTAGCAGTTGCCATGGGGTCTTCGGATACCGGGAGTTGAGAAATCATGCGCCCGCGACGCGGGCCGGCGGATTCTAGGGGCCTGCATCGATGTCCGGCCTCTCGTGCCCGCAGACAAGGAGGCCGCCCCGAACCGCGCCGATCCCTCAGGTCGCCAGCTTGAAGACGCTCACCACCGACGCCAGCTTCGAAGCCTGCTGCTTCAGGCTGTCGGCGGCGGCGGCGCTCTCTTCCACCAGGGCCGCGTTCTGCTGGGTGGCCTGGTCGAGTTGCGACACTGCGGTGCTGACCTGCCCGATGCCGGTGGTCTGCTCGATGGTGGCCGCGCCGATCTCCGAGATGAGGTCGGACACGCGCTTCACCTGGACCACGATGTCGTCCATCGAGGTCCGCGCATCGCCGACCAGGCGGGTGCCCGCCTCGACCTTCTCGACGCTGGCCCCGATGAGTTCCTTGATCTCCTTGGCGGCGCTGGCGCTGCGCTGCGCCAGGTTGCGCACCTCGCTCGCCACCACCGCGAAGCCGCGGCCCTGCTCGCCGGCACGCGCCGCTTCCACCGCGGCGTTCAGCGCCAGGATGTTGGTCTGGAAGGCGATGCCGTCGATCACGCCGATGATGTCGGCGATCTGCCGCGAGCTGGCGGTGATGTCGTCCATCGTCGCCACCACCTGGCCGACCACCTGGCCGCCCTTCTCCGCCGCGCCGCGGGCGGAGCCGGCGAGCTGGATGGCCTGGCGCGCAGTGTCGGCATTGGCCTTCACCGTCGCGTTCATCTGTTCCATCGAGGCCGCGGTCTCCTGCAGGCTGGCGGCCTGCTGTTCGGTGCGGTGCGACAGGTCGGCATTGCCGGTGGCGATCTGGGCGCTGCCGGTGGCGATGCTGTCGCTGCTGGTGCGCACGCTGCCCACGATGTTCACCAGGCTGTCGTTCATCGACTTGAGCGCGGCCAGCAGCTTGCCGGTCTCGTCACGCGCACTGTCGTCGATGGTGGAGCGCAGGTCGCCGGCCGCGACGGTCTGGGCCACTTCCATCGCCCGGTTGATGGGCGTCACGATGGCGCGGGTGATGACCCAGGCCAGCACGGCCGCCAGCGCCGCCGCCGCCACGCAGGCGGCCAGCATCATGTTGCGGTTGGCGACCGCGGCGGCGTCGGCGCGCGCCACGTCGCGCTTGGCCACGTCCACGCTGAGATCGATGAACTGGTTGGCCGACTTCACCAGCGCCGACAGCAGCGGGCGGCAGTCGGCGTTCATCTTCGTCACCGCCTCGTCGCGCCGGCCCTGCAGCGCGAGCCCGACGATGTCGAGCGCCACCGGGCCGTAGCGCGATTCGACGCCGTCGAGCGTGGCGAACATCTTGCGTTCTTCGTCGCTCACCCCGGCCATCGAACCGAGCGCCGTCCGCAAGCGGGCCATCGATTCGCCGACCTTCTTGTGCGCCGCCGTCACGGCCGCCTTCTCGATCTCGCGGTCGGCAGGCGCGCTGACCAGCACCAGGTTGCGCGCGCTGATGGCGCGGGCATTCGCCGCGTCGAGCACGTCGTTGGCCATCGTGATGCGGACGGCGGTCTGGTCCACGTAGTGGGTGAACGACTGGTGCTCGCTGGCCAGGGCTCGGATGGCCACGCCCGACACCACGAGCACCACGGCCGTGAGGAGGGCGAAGGCGGTTGCCAGCTTGTGCTTGACGGAAAGGTTTCTGAAGGACATGGGGTTCTCCGCAACGGGGGTGACTAACGATACGGCTGTGGTGGCGTGGCGATGGGCAGAGGTGGCGGGTGTCGAACCGTCATCTTTGAACGACTTTCTCATCCTGAAATTTCCCGACGGGAATGGCTCTCGTTCAGCAGCGCAGGGCACCAAGCGAGTGCCGTCCCACGACTTTTCACACGGTCACGCGGGTGACCGGCGCCTCGCGTTCGGCCAGCCAGGCCTCGAAGGCCGGCACCGGCATCGGCCGCCCGAACAGGTAGCCCTGCAGCTCGTCGCAGCGCGCCTCGCGCAGCAGCGCCGCCGCACGCGGCTCCTCCACGCCCTCGGCCACCACCTGCAGGCCGAGCGCATGGCCCAGGCCGATGATGGCCATCGTGATGGCCCGATCCGTCGGATCGGCCAGCATGTCATGCACGAACGAGCGGTCGATCTTCAGCTTGTCGATCGGGAATCGGTTCAGGTAGGCGAGGCTCGAGTAGCCGGTGCCGAAGTCGTCGATCGCCAGCCCGACGCCCAGGTCGCGCAGCGTGTGCATCTGGCGCAGGTTGCGCTCGGCGTCGTCCATCACCATCGACTCGGTGAGTTCGAGCTCCAGCACACCGGGCGGCACACCGTGCCGCAGCAGGCTGGCGCGCACCAGGTCGGTCAGGCCGTCGTCTCGCAGCTGGCGGGCCGACAGGTTGATCGACACGCCGAACGACGGCAGGCCTTGCGCGCGCCACGCGGCCACCTGCCGGCAGGCCTCTTCGATGACCCAGGCACCGATCGGCACGATCAGCCCGGTCTCTTCCGCCAGCGGGATGAAGTGCGCCGGCGAGACCAGCCCGCGCTGCGGGTGCTGCCAGCGCAGCAGGCCTTCCACGCCGAGCAGCACGCCGCCGGCCGCGCTCACGCGCGGCTGCCAGTGCAGCTCGAACTGTCCCAGCTCGAGCGCACGCCGCAGGTCGGCGTCGAGCTGCATGCGCGACTCCGCGCGCTGCGTCATCTCGGCGGTGAAGAACTCGGCGGCGTCCTTGCCGCCGGCCTTGGCCTGGTACATCGCCGTGTCGGCATGCTTCATCAGCTCGTCGATGTCGGTGGCATCGTCCGGGAAGACGGCGATGCCCACGCTGCACGAGACATGCAGCTCGGCGCCCTCCACCAGGTGCGGCTGGCGGATCAGCGGGATCAGCCGCTGGTCGACGATGTGCGTGACCTCGTCGATGTGCTGCACGCCGTTGAGCACGATCACGAACTCGTCACCGCCCAGCCGGCTGACGGTGTCGCCGGCGCGCACCGCTTCCAGCAGGCGCCGCGCCACCGAGCGCAGCAGCCCGTCGCCGATGTGGTGGCCGAGCGAGTCGTTGATGTCCTTGAACCGGTCGAGGTCGATGAACATCACCGCCACCTGCTGCCCGCTGCGCTGTGCCTGCTGCACGGCCATGCGCAGCCGCTCGGTGCACAGCGAGCGGTTCGGCAGCTCGGTGAGCACGTCGTGGTCGGCCAGGAAGCGGATGCGCTGCTCGCTCTTCTTGCGGTCGCTGATGTCGATCGACGTGAAGATGTAGTGCGAGATGTCGCCCTGCGACTGCCGCACGGCGTTCACCATCAGCCAGGCCGGGTACTCGCTGCCGTTGCGGCGGCGCACCTGCAGCTCGCCCTGCCAGGTGCCGCGGTTCGACACGCTCTGCCAGAACGCGGCGCTCTGTTCGTCGGTCTGCTCCACGGCCAGCATCAGGGACGGCTTCTCCCCCACCACCTCCTGCAGCTCGTAGCCGGTGTGGCGCGAGAACGCCTGGTTGGCGGTCAGGATGCGGCGCTGCGCATCGACGATCAGGATGCCTTCGCTGGAGGCCTCGAACACCTTGGCCCACAGCTCGAGCCGCCGCTCCATCAGCTTGAGGTGGTTGATCGGGGCAAAGGCGGTCAGCACCGCGTCCTGGCCCTGGTAGCGCACGCGCCGGGCCGACAGCACCGCCCAGGCCGGCTCGGTCCCGGCGCCCCAGCGGACCTCGAATTCGTCGACTGCGCCGCGATCGGCCAGCTGCTGAAAGAAGCGCGCCCGCACCGACGAATCGAGACCGTGCTTCCACGGATCGGCGCGATGACCAGCCAGCCAGGCCTCGGCGGGCGGGTTGGCGTGCAGCACCTCGTGCCCCGGCACCGAGGTCACGACCAGCGGGATCGGCGTGGCCTCCACCAGCGCGCGCTGGGCCTCCGCGGCGCGGGCGCTCGCGGCCAGTTCCTTCTGCGTCTCGCGTTCCTGATCGAGCTGCGCGAGCATGCCGTTGAAGCCCACGACCAAGCGGCCGATCTCGTCGCTGCTGCTCCACTGCGCGCGCAGGCTGTGGTCGCCGGTGCGCCGCACGGTGTCGGTCACCTCGGCCAGATGCCGCAGCGGCATGGCGATCTGCCGGGCCACGAAGTAGACGATCGCGAGGATCGCGCACAGCAGGGCCAGCGCGGTGCCGAGGTGGATCCACATGCGGTGGTAGAGGCTCGCGACACGCGCGTCGAGCAACCCGTCCATCGCGCCACCGGCCACCGCCCAGGCGACCTGCAGCTCGCGCACCAGTCCGGCCTGCGCCACATGCACGCCGGCCAGCGACTGCGGCGTGGCGCCGCTGTCGAACAGCAGGCGCGCGCTGCGCCGATAGGCCTCCAGCGCAGCCTGCAGCTTGGCCTGGGCCGGCCGGAGCTGGGCCTTCAGCGCCGGTCCGCCGGCCGCGTAGGCCTCGCTGTGGTCGGTGTCGATGCCCTGGCGGGTCGCGTCGAGCTTGCCTTCGAGGATGAGGTACTGCGTGCGGGCCTCGGCCAGGCCGGCCCCCGCGCTGACCTGGGCCGCCAGCTGCGCGCCGATGCCGTCGATGGTCTCGAGCAGCTCCGGGTAGCGCAGCACGATCAGCGACATCGTGTAGTAGCTGTCGAGGTCGGGGTCCAGGATCAGGTTGGACTGGTTGCCGACCCGCGTGATCAGGTCGCGCCCGCGCGCCAGCACGTCCGACTGCGCCTTGCCGCGGTCGCCCGGTCCGGCCGTGGCCAGCACACCGTAGGCGGTGGCCAGCGCGAGGCTCGGCTCCTCGCTCTGCATGCCCGCACCGTGCTGCCGCTCGGCGAGCGCCAGCGCCGCCCGGTGGTCCGTGCGTGCCGCCGCCCCGCTCGCGTCCGGCCCCAGGGCGGCCTCGATCAGGCCATCGCGCATGCCCGCGATGTAGGCGTTGCCGGCGATCTCCTTGCGTGCGAAGTCGATCGCGATGAACTTCTCGTTGATCAGGATGCTGCTGACGAAGATCACCGCCGTGAGGTCCAGCAGGTAGATCAGCATCAGCTTGCGGCCGACGCTCAGACGGGCCAGCAGGCGACTGAAGGGATGGGAGATCGTCATGGGCAAGGGTCGGGAAGGCGGTCCGGTGCGCCCGCTCCAGTGGCACCGGTAGCGCACTCGGGTCTCTTCGGCAGAAGCCGGATCAACTTGACCCGCTCAGGCCCTCCGCGACGCGGCCGCGTGGCCGCCGTCCTTCACCGGCCCAGCTGGGCGTGCGCCTTCTCGATGAGGACCCGGGCCTCGTCGCGGCGCCCGGCATCGGCGATCTGCCGGCCGGCCCGTGCGGGAGCCTGCATGGCCCGCTCCAGGTAGACCAGCGCGTCGGCCGGTCGCTTCTGCTCGAGCAGGAACTCGCCATAGAAGAAGTTCGGGTCGATTCCCTGGGGGTTGAGCTTCAGCGCGGACTGCATCAGCTCGTCGGCCTTCTTCTTGTCGCCGAAGCCGATCGGCCAGCCCGGCACCTTGTAGTAGAGGACGCCGAGGCTGTTGTAGGCCGAGCCGTCGAGGGCCTCCGGGTTGATCTTGATCGCCTGCTCGTACAGGCCCTTGGCCTGCTTGACGAGACCGAGCGCGCCCAGGCCGCCCTTCTCGCCGGCCAGCGAACTCACGACGATGCCCTCCCAGACCAGCGGTTCGCTGCGCCCCGGGTGGGCCTCGCTAAACTGGTGCGCCTTCGCGACCAGGGCCTCATAGCGCTTCTCGCGCTCCTTCGGCGGCGTCTGGTAGCGCGTCACCTCCCACTCGTGCTGGACCTCGCTGACGGCGTCCTCCACGGGGCCGGCGCGCAGCAGCGGCGCATGGAGGGCGAGCACGAGGCCGGCCATCAGGAACAGGGGGGAGCGAGCAAGCATCTGGGTTCTCCTTGGATCTTCAGGGTTCAGGCGCCCGACAGCGCCAGTCGGTGCGGCTTGAAGGCGCCGTCGAGCGCCGCCGGCGCCAGGCCGTTCACGCACACCGCCAGCTTCTCGGGCAACCCGAGGAAGCGCTCGGCCGCGCCGTCGCGCAGCAGTTGCAGCAGCGCGGCCGCAACGTCGTCCGGGTGGTCGACCGCCGCGCCGGTCTTGCGGTTGTAGGCCTCGACCTCCGGCGCATTGAAGCCGGTCTCGGTGACGCGGGGCCCGAGGTACTGCACCCGCACCGGCGTGCCGATCAGCTCGCGCCGCAGCGCCTCGCTGAAGCCCCGCAGGCCGAACTTGGTGGCGCTGTAGACCGAGAAGCCCGGCAGCGCCAGCCGCCCGAGCACCGAACCCACGTTGAGCACTGCCGCGCTGCGCTGCGCCAGCAGCCCCGGCAACAGGGCCCGCGTCAGCAGCATCGGTGCCACCAGGTTGGTCGTCACGGCCTGCAGGATGTGGGCGTCGTCCAGCGCGTCCAGGCGCCCGAAGCTCGCCACGCCGGCGTTGTTGACGAGCACGTTCGCGCGGCGTGCCAGCGCCACGCGCCGCACCGCCTCGACGCCGGCGCTGGTGGTGAGGTCCGCGGCCAGCACCTCGACGCGCCGCGGTTGGTCGGGGTGGGTCTCGAGCGTGCGCGCCAGGGCCGCCAGCCGGCCGGCATCCCGGCCGACGAGCAGCAGCCGCGCACCGGCTCCGGACAGGGCGCGCGCCACGGCCGCGCCGATGCCGCCCGAGGCGCCGGTGAGCACCACGCTGCAATGCTTCAGGTCGAGGCCCATCATGCGGCCTGCGCGGTGGGCTGGACCCCCGACGCCACGATCCGGGGCAGTGGCAGGCTGCGGAACACGTCCCCGTAGAGGCGGTAGAAGGCGCGGGCGGCATGCACGATGGCGTCCTGGTCGGCGCGGTCGTCCAGCCGGTCCATCAGCAGCTCGAAATGCGCGGTGTGCTCCTGGTCGAGAGTGCCGTGCGAACGCAGGTAGCTGAAGGCGGCGTCAGGCAGGCGCAGGTTCACCTGGATGCGATCGGCCGCCATCAGCGCCAGAGACACGCTGGTGCCCTCGAGCACATGCACCATGCCGAAGAAGCCCAGCGGGTTGCCGCGCGCGATGGTGTCGTAGGCATAGGCCACCATCACCTCGGTCGCATGGCCCGGCGTGCCGTGGCGCACAGCCTCCTTGTCGCCGCCGCAGGCCGCGATGTCGTCGAGGATCCATTCGTCGTGACCGCGCTCTTCCTCCACGTACTCGTCCAGCGCGTCGGTCAGCCACGCCGGCCGCGAGGAGCCCACGCGCTCGCGGCAGGCCTGCAGCAGCGGCACGGTGTGGCGCACGTGGTGGTAGGCCTGGGTCAGGAAGGCCAGGTAGCTGTCGCGCGAGACCTCGCCGCGCAGGCAGCCCTGGATGATGGGAATGGCGACCAGCCCGCCGCGTTCGGCGGCGGTGTCGCGCAGGAGTCGGGCGTGAAAGCTCATGGAGAGATCGGTTCCGTGATGAAGGTCGAAGGGAGCGGATCGGCCACCAGCGCATCGCGGTGCAATTGCTCGATGGCGGCACGTTGCGGCCGGCCGTTCGCGGTGGCGAGTCCGGTGTCGGTGTCGAAGGCCGCGCGGGCGCGGACCCAGCGGCGCACCCGCGCGTAGTCGGGCAGCCCGGCGTTGGCCGCATCGACGGCTGCCTGCAGCACGGCGTCGGGCAGGTCCGCGCGCAACGGCCACAGCACCGCCGACAGTGCCGGCCGGCCATCGCCGAACACCACCGCCTGGGCGATCGGCGGCAGGCCGCCCACCGCGGCACTCTGCAGCGCCGTCTCGACCCATTCGGGCGACACGTTGCGGCCATAGGCCGTGATCAGCACCTGCTTCTTGCGGCCCTGCACGTGCAGGAAGCCCTGGGCGTCGATCGTGCCGAGGTCGCCGCTCGGCCACCAGTCCGGCAGTGGCGCCTCGCTGCCGAGGTAGCCGAGGAACGCGCTTCCCGTCACCTCGATCTCGCCGTCGGCGGCGATGCGCAGGCGCGCGTGCGGCAGCGGTCGGCCGGTGCTGCCCGGGCGATCGGCGCCGGGCAGGTTCAGCGTCTGCACCGACGCCCCTTCCGACAGGCCGTAGCCTTCGTAGGCCGGGATGCCGAGCTCACGTGCCGACTGCAGCAGCGGCGCACCGACCGCGGCACCGCCCACGGCCACCAGCCGCAGCGATGCCGGTGCCCGGCGACCGGTGGCCCGCAGCCACATCGTCCACGCCCGCAGCATCTGCGGCAGCAGGATCAGGCTGTGCGGCTGCCAGGACTCGACCGCGGCCTGCAGCTGCGCCGGATCGAAGCGCGACGAACCGTGCAGCCCGACGCTGGCCAGCGGCACCGCGATGCAGGTGGCCTGGCGCCGGCGCGGCGCCAGCACGCCGGCGATGTTCTCCAGCAGCACCGCGAACGGCAGCACGCTGAGATGGCGGGTGATGTCCAGCGCGGCCGTGGCCTCGCCGATCGCCTGCGCCACCCGGTCCATCGCTGCCTGCCCCAGGCAGACGCCCTTCGGTGTGCCGGTGGTGCCGGAGGTGAAGGTGACCTTGGCGGTCCCGGCCGGCATCGCGACCGGCACCGCCGGGAGGCGCAGCGCGCTGATCGGCTCCGCTCCGGGGTCGAAGCGGAGCGGCTCGGACGGCGCACCGGGAAAGCCGGCGGCAGCCGCCGGAAACGTCCACAGGGTATCGACGCCGGCCGCGGCCAGCGCATGCTGCAGCTGCCCGCGCGTGAAGAAGCCGGGCAAGGGCACATGCACCACCCCGGCCCGTGCCGCGCCCGCATCGGCCACGAGCCAAGCGATGCCGTTGTCGAACAGCGTCGCCAGCACGCGCGTGCCACGCGCCCGCAGGGCCTCGGCGGCGCGGTCGACGGCCGCCTCGAAGCGCGCGGCCGGCCAGGCGTCGGGCTGCCCCGACGCCAGCGTTTCCACGAGATTCATCGGTCCGCGCCCCGCGCCCGCTCGGCCAGTCGACGCATGGCGAGCGGCAGGTGGCCGGCCAGCACGACCGGGTGGTGCTCGTAGTAGCTTCCCCAGTCGTGCGCGGCGTCGCCGAGACGGGCCGGGTCGGCCGGCCCGAGTGCCCTCGGCACCACGCCCATGCGCGTGAACAGGTGGCGCAGTTCTTCGGTCAGGGTGCTGACGACCCATTCGACCTGCAGCCCTGCCAGGTGCTGTGCCAGCCGGAGGATCAGGCGCCTGCCCTCGCCGGCACGGACGGCGGCCAGGTGGCCCACTTCGACGATGCGTTCGCGCGGCGGCTGCACCGCGCCCACGGTCAGGGCATGCTCGATCGGAACGTCCAGGTAATGTTCGAGGAACAGCGGCTGCGTCGCGACCCGGTAGCCGGCGGCGGCCAGCACCGGGGCATCGGGATCGGCGCCGTCGCGCAGGCTCACCAGCACCGGGGCGAACTGGCGCACCCGCGCGCCGTAGCGCTCGCCGTAGACGCGGCGGATGAACTCCTCGACGCGGGCGCGTCCGGGGTCCCCGACGCCATGCCAGGCGAAATGGGGCACCGGGGCGGCGGTCTCGACATCCTGCGAGCGGGGACCGGCGGCGAACTGGGCGATGCGCATGAACACTCCTTTGAGGCCTGGATGCTCGCGGCGCAAACTTAAGCCGGCGTTAAGTGGAAGGCAGCCTTACACCTGGTCACCGGCGCTTGCCACATCCGTCACGGCGAACGCCGGCCCGCGGGCGGGCCGATGACCCTGCGATTCCTCCATGCGGCGCCGGGCTCGCTACACTGCCGCCCGTGCGCCGCCTCCTCGCCATCGTCCTGCTCGCCTTGCTGCCCCTCCAGTTCAGCTGGGCGGCGGTGGCGTCCTATTGCGAGCGCGAAGCAAGCGTGGACGCCGCGCACGTGTGCCATCACGAGCACCTGCACCACGCGAACGCGGTCGCGGACGATGGGTGCCCGGAAGGCGAGACCACCGGCGCGGGTGATGTCGATTGCGGACACTGCCACGGCCACTGCACCGGCCTGCTGGGCTTGCCGGAGAGTTTGTCCGGCGACCTGTCGACGGCAACGCCCCGCACTTCCGCCGACGAAGCGGGCGGCGCCCACGCACCGGCCCGACCCGAACGCCCTCAGTGGGCGCCCCTTGCCTGATCGGCAAGGCGGGTCACTCTTTCCTTTCCTGAAGCCCGTCGACGCCTGAGCGCGTGCCGCTGTCGCGGCCGCCTCCGGCGTGCGGCGTCCGCTGGGTCGCCGCTTGCCGATCTCCCGTGGGTTGATTCCTTCAACACTGGAGCATCGGATGGACCGAAGTTCACGAACGAATACCACCTGGCGCCGGCACGCCGCCGCCGCGCTCGCGGCGCTGCTGGCGGCCGCACCGGCACAGGCCGCGCCGCCCGCCGCCGACCCCCTCGACCTGCGACGGGCCTTCGAGGCCGCCTGGGCACGGCAGCCCGAGTCGCTGTCGCTGCCGTCGCGGCGCGACGCCGCCCGGGCGCAACAGGGCGCCGCGCGGTCCTGGACGCCCGAGCCGGCCGCGCTGGCGCTGTCGAACAAGACCGACCGCCTGAACCGCAATCGGGGCGCACGCGAGCTGGAGGTCGGCGTCGCGATGCCGCTGTGGCTGCCGGGCGAACGCAGCCGCAGCGGCGCGCTGGCCGACGCCGAGGCGGCGGCCGTCGAGAGCCACACCCTGGCCGCGCAACTGGCCGTGGCGGCCCGCGTGCGCGAGGCCTGGTGGGACTGGCAGCGGGCCCGCCTCGACGCCGACATCGCGGACGGCCAGCTGGCCAGCGCCCGGCGCATCGCCGCCGACGTCGCCCGGCGCACCCAGGCCGGCGATCTGGCGCGGGCCGACCAGCACCAGGCGGACGGCGCCGTCGCCGGCGCCGAATCGGCGCTGGCGCAGGCCCGGGCGGCGCTGGCGGCGGCCCGGCAGCAGCTCAAGGCCGGCACTGGCCTGATGCCGCCGGCCGAGCCCGCCGCCGCGGCCCCGCTCGCCGAACCGGAACCCGAGCCCGGCCGGACCGCCGAGCCCGAGGCACATGCCGCGCTGCGCGAGCTGCAGGACCGCGCCACGGTGGCCGAGCGCACGGCCCAGCTCGCGGCCACGCAGTCGCGTGCCAACCCGGAGCTGACGCTGGCCGGCACGCGCGAGCGCGGCACCGATGGCGAGGCCAGCCAGCCGTCGATCACGCTCGGCCTGCGCATCCCCTTCGGCGGCGGCGCGCGCCACGACAGCCGCGTGGCCCGCGCCCGCGCCGAGGCTCTGGAGCTGCAGACCCGGCTCGCACTGGAGCGCGAGCGGCTGCAGGCCGAGCAGGAGGCGGCGCGCGTGCGCGTCGACGCGGCGCGCAGCCAGCTCGCCGCGACGGAGCGGCGCGCCCGGCTGGCGCGCGAGTCGCGCGGCTACTTCGACCAGTCCTTCCAGCTCGGCGAGACCGACCTGCCGACCCGCCTGCGCATCGAGGCCGAGGCGGCCGACGCCGAACGCCAGGCGGCCCGCACTCGCATCGAACTCGCCGCCGCCCTGTCGGCCTGGCGCCAGGCCCTGGGGCTGCTGCCCCGGTGACGCCGCGCCCCCCAACGAACTCCCAGAGGAACCCCATTCCATGACCTCCACCTCTCTGTGGGCCGCGCTCGCCGTCGCGGCCCTCCTCGCCACCGGCGAGGCCGCCCATGCCGGCGAAGGCCACGACCACGGCAGCGAAGCCCCGGCCCCAGCCGGCGTGGCGCTGCCCCGTTTCGCGGCCGTCTCCGAGACCTTCGAACTCGTCGGTGTTCTCAACGGCCGCCAGCTCACGCTCTACCTCGACCGCACGGCCGACAACCGCCCGGTGCGCGACGCCGAGATCGCGCTCGAGATCGGCGGCCAGCCCGTCAAGGCCGAGGCGCACGGTGACGCCGAGTACGAGGTCGTGCTGGCCGAGGCGCCCGCGCCGGGCGTCCTGCCGATCACCGCGACGGTGACCGCCGGCGACGAGCTGGACCTGCTGGCCGGTGAACTCGACCTCCACGCGCCCGTGCACGCCGAGGCTGCGAACCCTGCACACGCGACCAAGGCCTACGCCGCCTGGTTCGTCGGCGCCATCGCCGTGCTGGCCCTGCTCGGCTGGGGCGCACGGCGGGTGCTGGGCGGGCGCCGTGTCCGCACCGGAGCGGCCGCATGAAGCGCCCCGCCCTGACGGCCGCGGGCGCGGCCCTGCTGATCGCCCTGACGACTTGCATCCCGATGGCCCGTGCCGGCGAGGGCCACGACCACGGCGACGCGCCTGCGGCGCCCAGCGCCAACGGCCCGCAACGGCAACCCGACGGCAGCGTGTTCCTGCCCAAGCCGGCTCAGCGCCAGCTGGGTGTGCGGACCGTCGTGAGCACGGCCGCCGATCTGCCGCGCACGGTGGAGCTGGGCGCCCGCGTGCTGATGGACCCGAATGCCGGCGGCCGGGTGCAGGCGCTGCACGCCGGCCGCATCGAGCCCGGCCCGCGCGGCCTGCCCCACCCCGGGCAGGCGGTGCGCCGCGGCGAGGTGCTGGCCCACGTGCTGCCGTCGGCCGCGCCGATCGAGCGCTCCAACCAGGCTGCACAGCTGGCCGAGCTGCGCGCCGCCCGGGCGCTGGCCGACAAGCGCGTCGCACGCCTGCAGGCACTGGCCGACACGGTGCCGCGCAAGGAGATCGAGGCCGCCGAGAGCGAAGCGGCCAGCCTGGCGGCGCGCATCGCGGCGGTGGGTGGCGGCCTGGCGCTCCGCGAGCCGCTGACGGCGCCGGTGGCGGGCGTGATCGCCTCGGCGCACGTGGTGGCCGGCCAGGTGGTCGACGCCCGCGAGCTGGTGTTCGAGATCGTCGACCCGACGCGCCTGCGCATCGAGGCGCTGGCCTTCGACGCCGCCCTCGCCTCGAACATCGGCAGCGCGACGATGGCCGTCGGCGAGCGGCGCGTGCCGCTGGTGTTCGTCGGCGCCGCACGCAGCCTGCGCGAGCAGGCGCTGCCGCTGGCCTTCCGCGCCGAGGGCGCGGCGCTGGAGGCGCTGGCCGTCGGCCAGCCGGTGCGGGTGTTCGTGCAGACGCGCGACAAGGTGCAGGGCATCGCCGTGCCCGTGGCTGCGCTGATGAAGAACGCCGCCAACCAGACCATCGTCTGGGTCAAGACGGCCCCGGAGCGCTTCGAGCCCCGTGCGGTGACCACCGAAGCGCTGGACGGCGTGCACGCCGCGGTGACCTCGGGTCTGAAGCCCGGTGATCGGGTCGCGACGCAAGGCGCGACCCTGATCAACCAGGTCCGCTGAGGGAGCCCGCGATGTTCAAGTGGCTCCTCGACAACAGCCTGAGCAACCGGCTGCTGGTGATCATCGCCAGCGTGGTGCTGATGGCCTACGGCGCATTCACGCTCTCGCGCACACCGGTGGACGTGTTCCCCGACCTCAACAAGCCCACCGTCACGGTCATGACCGAGGCCGGCGGCATGGCCGCCGAGGAGGTGGAGCAGCTCATCACCTTCCCGCTCGAGACCACGATGAACGGGCTGCCCGGCGTGGAGTCGGTGCGCTCCACCTCGTCGGCCGGCCTGTCCTTCCTCTACGTCACCTTCGACTGGCGCACCGACATCTTCCGCGCCCGGCAACTGGTTTCGGAGCGCCTGTCGGCGATGGAGGAAGGCCTGGCCGAGGGCGTGCTGCCGCGCATGGGGCCGGTCAGCTCGATCATGGGCGAGATCCTGCAGATCGCGATCCCGGTCGACGCGGCGAAGATCTCGCCGATGGCGGTGCGCGAGTACGCCGACTGGGTGCTGCGCCCGCGGCTGCTGGCGGTGCCGGGCGTGGCGCAGGTGATCCCGATCGGCGGTGAAGTGCGGCAGTTCCAGGTGCAGCCGGACACGCAGCGCATGGCCGAGCTGGGCGTCACGCACGAGCAGCTGGAGGCCGCGCTGCGCGGCTACTCCAGCAACACCTCGGGCGGCTTCCTGGAACTCAACGGCCGCGAGGTGCTGATCCGCAACCTGGGCCGCACCTCCCGGCTCGAGGACCTGAAGGATCTGGCGCTCACCGCCCGCGACGGCCAGCCGCTGCTGCTGCGCCAGATCGCCGAGGTGAGCTTCGCCGCCGCGCTCAAGCGCGGCGACGCCGGCTTCGAGGGCAAGCCGGCCGTGATCCTGGGCATCCAGAAGCAGCCGACCGCCGACACCATCGCGCTGACGCGCGCGCTCGAGGAGGCCCTGCTCGGCCTGAAGTCCTCGCTGCCGCCGGGCATGGAGGCGCCGCAGGTCACGTTCCGCCAGGCGAGCTTCATCGAGGCCTCGATCACCACGCTGCAGGGCAAGCTGATCGGCGCTTCGGTGTTCGTCGCGCTGATCCTGTTCTTCTTCCTCGGCACGCTGCGCCCCACGCTGATCGCGCTGACGGCGATCCCGGTCTCGATCTTCATCACCGCGCTGGTGTTCCGCTACTTCGGGCTGTCGATCAACACCATGACGCTGGGCGGCCTGGCGATCGCCATCGGCGGCCTGGTCGACGATGCGGTGGTGGGCGTGGAGAACGTGCTGCGGCGCCTGAAGGAAGACCGTGCGAAGCACCCCGACAAGCGCCTCCACCCGATCGAGATCGTGGGCCGCGCCACGATGGAGGTGCGCTCGGCCATCCTGTACGCCACGGTGATCATCGTGCTGGTGTTCATTCCGCTGTTCGCGCTGCCGGGGCTGGAGGGCCGGCTGTTCGTGCCGCTCGGCATCGCCTTCATCGTCTCGACGCTGGCCTCGCTGGTGGTCTCGGTGACCGTCACGCCGGTCCTCGGCTTCTACCTGCTGCCGCGGATGAAGAACATCGACCACGGCGACACCCGGGTGCTGGCCTGGCTGAAGGCCGGCTACCGCCGCAGCCTGCAGCGGGTGCTCGACCGCCCGCGCGCCGCGCTGGCCGCCGCGGCGTCGGCGGTGCTGGTGGCCGCCGTGGCGGTGCCCTTCTTTCCCACCACCTTCCTGCCGCCGTTCAACGAGGGCACGCTGCTGATCGGCCTGCGCCTGAACCCGGGCGTGACGCTGACCGAGACCTCGGCCGTCGCGCGCCAGGCCGAGGTGCTGATGAAGCAGGTGCCGGAGGTGACACACGTCGGGCGCCGCAGCGGCCGGGCCGAACTGGATGAACACGCCGAGGGCGTGCACGTCAGCGAGCTCGACGTGGGGCTCAAACCCACCGCCGAACTCAACCGCAGCATGGACGAGATCAAGGCCGACATCCGCGCGCGCCTGGTCAACCTGCCGGCTGCGCTGGAGATCGGCCAGCCCATCTCGCACCGCATCGACCACATGCTCTCCGGCGTGCGCTCGCAGATCGCGGTCAAGATCTTCGGCGAGGACCTCGACGCGCTGCGCGGTCAGGCCGACGCGCTGCGCGCGCGGCTGGCCACGATCCCGGGCATTGCCGACCTGCAGATCGAGAAGCAGGTGCTGGCGCCGCAGATCAAGGTGCGCATCGACCCCGCCGCCGCCGCGCAGTACGGCGTGCCCGCGCCGCAGGTGCTGGCGGCGCTGCAGGCGCTGGTGGAGGGCGAGAAGATCACCCAGATCGTCGAGGGCAGCCGGCGCTTCGCGCTGGTGGTGAAGCTGCCGGAGTCGGCACGCTCGCTGGAGGGGCTGCGCCGGATCCTGATCGAGACGCCCAGCGGCCGCGTCCCGCTGTCCCGGCTCGCGAGCATCGAGGAAGGCGACGGACCGAACCAGATCAGCCGCGACGACGGCAAGCGGCGCATCGTGCTGTCGGCCAATGCCTCGGGGCGGGCGCTGTCGGAGATCGTCGCCGACATCCGGCGAATCGTGGCCGACACGCCGCTGCCGGAGGGCTACTTCATCACCCTGGGCGGCCAGTTCCAGGCGCAGGAGGAGGCCTCGCGCCTGGTCGGTCTGCTGTCGATCGTGTCGCTGACGCTGATGTTCGTGGTGCTCTACAGCCGCTACCGGTCGGCGGCGCTGTCGGCGCTGATCATGGTGAACATTCCGCTGGCCCTGGTGGGCGCGGTGCTCGGGCTGTGGCTGTCGGGTCAGCCGCTGTCGGTGGCCGCGCTGGTGGGCTTCATCACGCTGGCCGGCATCTCGGTGCGCAACGGCATCCTGAAGGTCAGCCACTACATCAACCTGATGCGCTTCGAGGGCGAGAACTTCGACCAGCGGATGATCGTCCGCGGTTCGCTCGAGCGCCTGAGCCCGGTGCTGATGACGGCGCTGGTCACCGCCTTCGCGCTGGCGCCGCTGCTGTTCGAGGCCGAACAGCCCGGCACCGAGGTGCTGCACCCGGTGGCCGTGGTGATCTTCTCCGGCCTGATCAGCTCGACCCTGCTCGACACCTTCCTCACGCCCGCGATGTTCTGGCTGTTCGGCCGCCGATCGGCCGAAGCGCTGATGGACGACAAGGACGCCGAGGCGCTCTGAATCCCCTGCTCTCCCCTCACACGAAAGGACGCTCCATGAAGCCGCAACACCTGCTCGCCGCCGCAACCCTGGTCCTGGCCACCACGGCCTTCGCCGCCGGCGACCCGCACGACCACGCCCACGCGCACACGCCGCTGCACGGCGGCGTGGTGGTCGAGGTCAAGGACATCGACTACGAGCTGGTCGCCCAGCCCAGCGTGATCCAGCTGCACCTGCGCGACCACGGCAAGCCGGCCGACGTGTCGAACGCGACCGCCCGGCTCACGCTGCTGACCGGCACCGAGAAGCAGGAGGTGGTGCTGAAGCCGGCCGGCGACAAGCTCGAGGCCACCGGCAGCTTCAAGGTCGCCCCCGGCAGCAAGGCGGTGGCCGTGGTGACCGTCGCGGGCAAGCCCTCGACGGTGCGCTTCGTCTTGAAGTGAGCCCGCGCCCGGAACGCGGGGCCTAGCCCCGGCCCTCGGCCGACGCCATGGCGTCGTAGCCGGGGCTGCGGAGCAGCGCGTGCAGCTGACGCCGGCGCACCCCCAGGTTGCCGCCGTCGTAGAGCGGGAAGCAGAGCGCGTCCTGCATCAAGCCCGCGAGCGGGAACATGTCGGTGTAGCTGTCCACCCCCACCACGCGCATCGCGTCGTAGACCCCCTGCACGCAGAGTTCGGAGGCGTAGACCTTGGCCGTGGTCGGCAGCTCGCGGCTGCGCCCTTCGGTGAGGTCGAACTGATGGCAGGCCTTCCACGTCAGGTAGCGGGCCGCCTCGATGCGCATCTTGATGTCCGCCAGCAGGTAGCCCACGCTCTGGTGCTCGATCACCGGCACGGTCCCGGAGCGCTTGTCGGTCTTCGCGAACTGCAGCGCCGTGTCGAAGGCCGCCCGCATCACGCCGACGCAGGCGGCGCCGATCAGCGCGGCGGTCCACGCGAAAGCGGTCTCCACGATGTCGATGCCGTCGCCGGGCGCGCCGAGGAGGTTGCCCACGGGAACGCGCACATCGTCGAAGTGGATGCGCGGCGAGATCGTCGCGCGGTGACCGACGGTGTCGAGGATGCCCGCCACCTGGATGCCGGGCAGACCGCCCGGCACCACGATGACGGCCAGCGATTCCCGCGGCCCCAGCGCGGGGTCGGTGCGGCAGACCACGGTGAACAGGTGCGGCCCCTGGCCGTCCCATCCGGTGCCGTTGGTGGTGTAGTGCTTGCGCCCGCTGATCACCCATTCGTCGCCCTCGCGCCGCGCGAAGGTCTGGACGCCGGCGCTCGGGTCCGGGCAGTCGTAATTGGCGCCGCCGGTGACCTCGGTGAACGCGATGCCGGCCAGGCGGGCGCCGTCCTCCACGAAATCGGGCAGGAAGCGCCGCTTCTGTTCGGCGTTGCCGAAGCGCAGCAGCGGCTGTAGGCCCAGGCCGGTGGACAGCAGCGCCGAGGGCACGTTCACGTCGACGGCGGCCAGTTCCTCGGCCGCCAGCGCGAAGTCGAGCGTCGACAGTGCGGTGCCGCCGAACTCCTTAGGGATCAGGGCCTTGACGAAGCCCGCCGCGACCATGGCGTCGTAGTAGGGCCGCGTCGCGTAGAAGCGCTCCTCGGGCCGCGCCAGCGGCCGGATCGTCGCGGCCACCTCGCTCAGGACGCGCGCGGCAAAGCCGCGCGCATCGGCCTGCAGGGCGCGCTGGAACTCGCTGAGCGTGAAGTCGATCGCCATGGCCGCTCCGGATCGTGATGGGGGGAGCACTGATCTTGCCCGTGCCGGCCTCGGGCGTAAACCGGCGGCCGTTACGGCCGGTCAGCCCGGCCCGCGGGCCGCACGCTCGACGCCGACACTCCGCGACGCCGACCCGAGCCGACGCGCAAACGCCCACGACAGCGCCAGCACCGCGATGACGGGCACGTAGACCACGGCCAAGCCGGCCAGTTCCGGGCGATTCAGGAGTTGATCGGCCATCAGGACCACGATGGGCACGTTGTGGATGCTGGCCTCGATGGAGATCGTGAACCGCAACGGCGGGTCGAGTCCGGCGACGGCTGCAGCGGCGTGGCTGGAACCCAGCATCAGTGCGCACAGCAGCAAGGCGGCCGGGAGGTTGTCGAGCCAGCGCGCCGCCAGATGGTCGAAGATCGAAACGAAGACCACCGCCAGGATGACGACGACCAGTGCTGCCGCGCCGTCGTGTGCGAGCCGCATCAGGTCCGAACCGGCCTTCAGGTGGGCTCTCAGCAGCATGCCCAGCGTCACGGGCAGCACCACCAGCAGCACGATCTTCTGCACGGTCCTCCAGGGGTGCAGCTGAAGAGCGTCCGATCCATCGCTGAACATCGCGAACCCCAGCCCTGCGATGAGCGGCGTCAGGGCCATGCAGAGCAGGCCGTTGAGCGTGGTCAGGGCCACCGAGACATCGACCCGGGCCCGTGCAAACTGCACGATCCCGTTGGCGACGGCCCCGCCCGGCGCCGCGACAAGTAGCACGACTCCCAGTGCGATGTCGGGCCGATCGCGATACAACCAGGCCACGGCGAATCCGCACGCTGGGGCCACGAGCAATTGACACCCGAGGCCGATCCACAGCGGCTTCGACTGGCGTGTCAGGGCCCTGAAGTGCTCGATCGAAAGACCCAGCCCCACGCACACCATCATCATGAACACGCTGACGGACAGCACGAATGACAGCACGGATCGGGTGTCCAGAGCGTCCAAGCCTTGTCTCTTGTCGGGCTGCGGTCCGGCGAGGTTCCCGTAGCGGGTCGGCTCTGTCAACCCGCACCTGTCCTTGTTCCACCAGGCGAAACCTTGACTGCCTCCGTGAAGACCGTTCGTGCACTGGAGCGTGGGCTGCAGGTGTTCAGGGCCCTCGACAACGACGACGGGCGCTCGCTGCAGCAACTGCACACCCAGACCGGCATGGCGAAGCCCACGTTGCTCCGGCTGCTGCTGACCCTGGAACAGCAGGGGTTCGTGTGGCGTGCCATGGGCGACGGCCTCTATCGCCGAAAGGTCGTCCTGACCGAGACAACGCAAGGTTCGACGCGCCAGCGTGAGCTCGGAGAGATTGCCGGCCCCTATCTCGAGCGCCTGCAGCGCAAGGTGATCTGGCCGTCGGATCTGCTGGTGGTCCGCAACAACCGCCTCATCGCCGCCGAGACGTCGCGCAAGCGCAGCGGCCTGGCGCTGGACTTCTACCCGATCGGCTTCCGGGTCGACTTCTTCCTCAGTGCGCCGGGACGCGCCTACCTCGCCTGGTGCTCCGACAAGGAGCGCGAGCGCGTCCTGGCCTTCCATCACCGGCACCCGCCGACGATCCCGCGCAGTCTGGCGGTCATGAACGCTGAACTGCCCGCGATCCTCGAACGCACGCGCCACCAGGGCTATGGCGCGCGCGACCCGCAGTTCGGCGGTTCGCAGAAGCCGATGTCCGAGTTCGACGATGGCCTCGATGCCATCGCCGTGCCGGTGCTCCAGGGCCAGCGCGTTCTCGCGTGCATCAACCTGGTGTGGATGCGCAAGTACCGCTTGCGCAGCAAGATCGTGCGAGACCACCTCGCGGATCTGAAGGCGACAGCCGCCGAGATCGGCGCAGCTGCGGCCCGGGCCGGCCGGTAGCTTCCGCAGCACCGCGGCTCTCCCGTCGCGCCCCGCGTGCGGCCCGTGGAGGGCTCGCTCGGACCATTCCACCTGGTGTAACGCCACCCCAAAACAAGATGCGATAGCTCCTGCTTGCGTGCAGCATCCGCCCCCAACAAGAAACCCACCGCATCTGGACGGTGAGGCGATGCACACAAGGAGACAAGCATCTTGAAATCGTTCCGACTTCCGCAGGCCATGGCGGCCGCTGCCCTGTGCGCGGCCTCCTCATCCGCCCTGGCACAAGGCTCCGACCTGACGCTCTACGGCTACCTCAACACCGCCGTCGAGTCGTATTACAAGGGCGCGGCGGCGAGCAGCAGCGCCGTCGGCCTGCCGAGCGCGACCACCTCGCGTCTCACGAACTACGGCTCCTTCTTCGGCACCCGCGGCAGCGAGGACCTGGGCGGCGGCATGAAGGCACTGTTCCAGGTCGAGTCCTACGTCTTCCTCGACGGCGTGACGCCCCCCGGCTTCAACGCCTTTGCCTCGCGCAACACGCGGGTCGGCCTGGAGACGCCGTATGGCACCGTCTTCGGCGGGGTGTGGGACACCCCCGTGCGGATGCTGCTGGCGCGCGATCTCTTCCCCGGCTCCACGCCCGACGGCGGCCAGATCCTCGGGAACGGCGTCGCCAACACGGTCAGCAACGTGCAGGCTCCCGGCTCCTTCGCCCGTCGCCAGGTGAACACACTCGCGTACTGGTCCCCGTCGATGAACGGGCTGCGGCTGATGGCGCACTACAGCTTCGGCGAAGATGCCACGCCGACGGCACGCCCGCGCTTGCTGTCCACGTCGGCGGTGTACGACGGGGGTCCGCTGTCCTTGGGTGCCGCGTACGAAACCCACGGTCGCTACGGCGGCGCCGGAACGCAGGACCGCGCCTGGGTCCTCTACGGTGCCTACACCTTCGGCAACCTGAAGCTCGGTGCCTATGTCGTGGACATGCACTACGAACGGGTGATCGGCAGCGACACGCTCGACCTCGACGTCCGCAACTGGCAGCTGCAGGCGACCTACCGGCTCGGCAAGGGCTTGCTGAAGGCGGCGTACACCCGCGCCGACAACGGCTCCGGCAGCCTGTCGGCACTGGGCACCGACGCCAACGGCCAGGTCACCGTCGATGCGTCCCGGATGGCCGGCCAGGCCACCGCCGGCCCCGACACCGGCGCCTCGCAGATCGCGCTGGGCTACGAGTACGGCTTGTCCAAGCGCACGGCCTGGCACACCAACCTGCTGTTCCATCGCAACGAGCGCAACGGCGCCTACACCCCCTTCGCTGGGGTGCCGTCCCCCGCCGGCGCGCTGGGCGTCCGCACCCGGCTGCTGTCGGTCGGCCTGCGCCATGTGTTCTGAGGAGCCCACGATGAGACTCACCGCATCACCGAAACCCACCCTCGCCGCCTTGACGCTGGGCGCCGCCGCACTCCTGTGCGTCGCGACGGCCGTGCGTGCCGAGGGCACGGCCCCGCCAATCCGCCCCAACATCCTGCTGATCGTCGCCGACGACCTGGGCTACTCCGACCTCGGCGCCTACGGCGGCGAGATCGACACGCCTCACCTGGACGCGATCGCCCGTGACGGCGTGCGCCTGACGAGCTTCTACTCGGCGCCGTTCTGCTCGCCCACGCGCGCCATGCTGATGTCGGGCACGGACAACCACCTGGCCGGCTTCGGCGGCATGGCCGAACTGCTCACCCCGGACCAGAAGGGCAGGCCGGGCTACGAGGGCTTCCTCAACGATCGGGTCGTGCCCTTCCCGCAGTTGCTGCGGGACAGCGGGTACCACACCTACATGGCTGGCAAGTGGCACCTCGGGGTCACGCCCGAAGTGAGCCCGGCCCGGCGCGGCTTCGAGCAGTCGTACGCGATGGTGCAGGGCGGCGCCGGGCATTTCGACCAGACCGGCATCATCACCGGCGACCCAGCCAAGCCCCCGCGCGCGATCTATAACGAGAACGGCCAGCTCGTCGACGTGCCCGCGCGAGGCTTCTACTCGAGCGAGTTCTTCGCGCGCCGCATGATCTCCTACATCGACCGCGGCCGCGGCGACGGCAAGCCCTTCTTCGGCTACCTCGCCTTCACCGCGCCGCACTGGCCCCTGCAGGCCTACGACGAGACGATCCGCAAGTACGAGGGCCGCTACGACGTCGGCTACGACGCGATCCGCGACCAGCGCACCACGCGCCAGAAGGCGCTGGGCATCATCCCGAAGGATGCGCAGGTCTACACCGGCCACCCGCTGTGGCCGAAGTGGAGCACGCTGACCGCTGCGCAGAAGCAGACCGAGTCCAAGCGCATGGCGGTCTATGCCGCGATGGTCGACGACATGGATTACTACATCGGCGAAGTCGTGAACTACCTGAAGAAGACCGGCCAGTACGACAACACGCTGATCCTCTTCATGTCCGACAACGGCGCGGACGGCAACACCGCCCTCGACGAAGGCCGCACGCGCGAGTGGGTGAAGACGCGCATGGACAACAGCCTTGCCAACAGCGGGCGCAAGGGCTCCTACATCGATTACGGCCCCAACTGGGCCCAGGTGGGCTCCAACCCCTTCCACCTGTACAAGGGCTTCCTGTACGAGGGTGGAATCTCCGTGCCGTTCATCGCCAGCTGGCCGGCACTGGGCCGCAAGGGGCAGATCAGCGACAGCTTCGCCCACACGATGGACATCGCTCCCACGCTGCTGGAGCTGGCGGGCGCCCGCCATCCGGGCACCGAGTACCAGGGACGTGCGGTGCTCCCGCTGCGCGGTCGCTCGATGCTCGCGATGCTGACCGGGCAGCGCGACAGCGTGCACCCGGCCGATCACGTGCACGGCTGGGAACTCGGGGGCCGCAAGGCGCTGCGCAAGGGGGACTGGAAGATCGTCTACAGCAACCGGCAGTGGGGCACCGGCGAGTGGGAGCTCTACGACCTGTCCAAGGATCGCAGCGAGCTCAACAACCTGGCAGCGTCCCAGCCGGCCAAGTTGAGCGAACTGGTGGCCGAGTACGAGCGCTACGTGCGCGAAGTGGGCGTGGTGGACATCCCCGGCCTGGCGGAGCGCAAGGGCTACAGCAACGGCACACGCTACTTCGAGGACATGCAGTGAAGAGGGACCTGCGGCCACGCGCACTGCCGCGGGTGGCAGCGGCTGCGCTGGCCGCAGGCCTGCTGTGCCACCAGTTGACCCCGATGGCCGTCGAGGCGTCGGCCGATCACGGCCTCTGCGAGGCCTACGCCGGGCTGCCGGCCGCCGACGGTGCCCACGACGGCATGGTGCGGGTCGCGGGCGGCCGCTTCGAGATCGGCGCCGACGACGCCTACCCCGAGGAACGGCCGGCGCTGCCGGCCGAAGTGCGCAGCTTCTGGATCGACCGGCACCCGGTCACGAACGCGCAGTTCGCCCGCTTCGTCGCGGCGACGGGCTACGTCACGACCGCCGAGCGCGCGGCTGCCGCGGGCGAGGTGCCAGGGTCTGCGGTGTTCGTGCCGCCGGCGCACGGCCGGCCCGGTGGCTGGCGCTACGTGCCCGGCGCCGACTGGCGCCATCCCGGCGGGCCCGACAGCGATCTGGACGGACGAGGCAACCACCCCGTGGTGCAGGTGTCGTACGACGATGCGCTCGCCTACGCACGCTGGGCGGGACGCGACCTGCCGACCGAGGCGGAATGGGAGTACGCCGCGCGGGGCGGGCTGAAGGGGCAGCGCTACGCCTGGGGCAGCGAGGTGAGGCCCGAAGGCGTGCACCGGGCGAACACCTGGCAGGGCGAGTTTCCGCTGCGCAACACGCAGGAGGACGGCTACGCCGGCACCTCGCCGGTGGGTTGCTTCCGGCCCAACGGCTTCGGTCTGTACGACATGGCCGGCAACGTGTGGCAATGGACTTCCAGCTGGTACCGGCCGGGGCACCAGGCCGGCGCGAACGGACGGCTCGCCGAGACGCCGGCCGCCGGCAGCGGTGACCCGCGCCAACCGGGCACGCCGGTGCGCGTGATCAAGGGCGGCTCGCACCTGTGCTCGCCGGACTACTGCCTCCGCTACCGACCGTCGGCGCGGCAGCCGCAGGCCACCTCGACCGCCACGTCGCACGTCGGATTCCGCACGGTGCGCCGGTCCTGAGCGATCGACCGGAGGGAGGCCGCGAAGGCCCGGCCGGGCACGAGCGATCACGGCGCGCTGGCCACCCCCTTGCCGGCCGGCCGCAGCCCGCGGTCGCGCCGCTGACGATCGAGGGCGCCGGAGGCCGCGGCCTTCAGCAGCTTGCGGAAGGTCGGGCATTGCGCATGGCTGGGCGCGCGGCAGGCCGCGGCATGTCGCAGCCCCCGGCTCATGGCGCGCAGCTGCCGCACCGTCGCATCGATCTCGTCGGCCTTCGCCGCGAGCAACTGCCGGTCGATGTTCGGGGCGCCCTGCGGCGACAGCATCGAACGGACCTCGTCGAGCGACAGGCCGGCCGCCTGGCCCAGGGCGATGAGCGCCAGCTGGTCCAGCACCGAGTCCGCGAAGCGGCGTCGGGCGCCCTGCGGGCCCAGCGACGCGATGAGCCCCCGCTGTTCGTAGTAGCGCAGCGTCGACGCCGGCACGCCCGCGCGCCGGGCCACCTCGGAAATATCCACCGCGGACCCCTTGACTTGAAGTTGACTTGAACTTCTATAGTGAACTCGAAGCACACCCGAGTCAATCAAGGAGGTCCCTCATGACATCGATGCAAGAGATTCAACGCCTGGTCCTGATCGGGGCGGGCGCCACCGCTGTCCTCGACGCGTGGCTCCTCGTCCTCCGCCGCGCGGGGGTGCCCGGCCTGGACCTCGCCCACCTCGGGCGCTGGGCGGGGCACCTGCTCCACGGCCGGTTCCGGCATGCCGCGATCGCACGCTCGGCGCCCGTTGCGGGCGAACGGGCGTGGGGCTGGCTCGCGCACTACGCGATCGGCATCGCCTTCGCGGCCGCCCTGGTGGCCATCGAGGGCTGGGCCTGGGTTCGGGAGCCGACGCTGATGCCGGCCGTCGCCTTCGGTCTGCTCACGACACTGACGCCGCTGGCCATCCTGCAACCGGCGATGGGCGCCGGATTCGCGGCGTCCAGGACGCCGACACCGATGAAGAACCGGCTGCGGAGCCTGGCCAACCACACGGTCTTCGGCCTGGGCCTCTACCTGTCCGCTGCCATCGCCGCGATGCCGTGGCACTGATCCCGAAATCCCTTGGAGTCATGACATGCAAAGACTTGCAATCGTTTATCACAGCGCGCACGGGCACACCGAACACATCGCGACCCACGTGGCCGAAGGCGCCCGCAGCGTCGGCACGGCCGAGGCGCAACTGCTCAAGGCCGATGACCTGGCCCGGCAACCCGATGAGCTGCTGGCGTACGACGGCGTCGTGCTGGGCTCTCCCACCTACCTCGGCGGCGTGTCCGGCCCGTTCAAGGGCTTCATGGACGCCACGGGCCGGCTGTGGCGCACGCAGCGGCTCAAGGGCAAGCTGGCCGCCGGATTCACCGTGTCGTCCCTGCCCTCCGGCGACAAGCAGTCGACGCTGACCTCGATGTTCGTGTTCGCCATGCAGCACGGCATGCTGTGGGTCGGCAACCCCTTCCTTCCCGGGCAGCACGACGGCGTGCCTCACGACCAGGCCGTCAACCGGCTCGGCTCCTGGTCGGGCCTGATGGCCCAGGCCGGGCATGCGGCAGCGGCCGATGCCTTCGTGCCGGGCGACATCCGGACCGCGCGGATGTTCGGCCGGCACGTCGCAGAGACCCTGGAACGACTCGGCCATGCCCGCCCCGCGGGAGCGGCGGCATGATCCCCAGGCGCTACGGCCCGCTGCTGTCCGGGCTGATGCTGTCGGGCCTGATGTCGCTCCTGATCTCGGGGCTCACGACCTTCCGCGCCATCGGACCGGCACCCGGTTTCGCAGGCCTCTGGTTCGGCGCCTGGTGGGCGGCCTGGATGGTGGCCTTCCCCGTCGTGCTGCTGGTCGCTCCGCTCGCCCGAAGGCTCGCCGAGCGGCTGACGGCCCCTCCGTGATCCGCCGCCACGGCGGCGCTCACTGCAGGCCGATCAGCCGCGCGATCATCTCGCCCGCACTGCGGGCCTGCAGCTTCTTCATGAGGCGCGCGCGGTGGCCGTCGATCGTGCGCGGGCTCACGCCGAGCGCCCGCGCGATGCCCTTGGTGCCCTGCCCCGCCGCGAGCTGGCGCGCGATCTCGCGCTCGCGCGCCGTCAGTTCGACCGTCACCGGGCGCCGCGCGGAAATGTCCTCGAAGGCCCACACCGCACAGGCGAACGGCTGGTCGAGCCGCATCGAACGGCCGGCCACGTGGCACCAGAACAGGCGACCGCTGCGGTGGCGCATGATGCGCTCGTCGCTGTAGTGGCCGGTCTGCTGCATGACGGCCAGTCCCTGGGCACCGATGTGCTCGAACTCGCTGCGCGACGGGTACAGGCCCTCGAGCGAGTGCCCGGCCAGATCGGCCGGGGAGTAGCCGAACATCGCCGCGAACGGGGCGTTGCAGCGCCGGATGGTCCGCTCGCGCGAGACGCACAGGCCGACCGGCGCCAGGTCGAAGACCTGTTCCAGGTCGTCGTCGACCGTCGGTGCCTCCGTTGCCGCCGCCGGCGAGGGAAGGTCTGTGCGGGGCATGCGGGAAAGCACCATGAGGTAGTCCTACGTCTGGCGGCGGGCGAACGAGTTTCCTACATTGGCCGTCGCGGCAAACGGGGACGAAGACCCTGCGGTTGCCCGGTTTCCGGAGTGCCTGCAATGAACCTGGCCCGATGGCTCGTGCGCGCCGCCCTCGCCCATCCCGACCGCCCCGCCGTGCTGCTGGGCGATACGGTGGTGCTGGACTACCGGACCCTGGCCGACCGCGCCGCGCGACTGGCCGGCCACCTGCGCGGAACCCTGGGGCTGCAGCCGGGCGAGCGGGTGGCGCTCTGCATGCACAACCACGTGGGCTACCTCGAGCTGCTCTATGCCGCCTGGTGGGCCGGCCTGGTGGTGGTGCCCGTCAACGCCAAGCTGCACCCTGGCGAGGTGGCGTTCATCGTCGGCGACGCCGAGGCCGCCGTCCTGTTCGTCTCCGAGGATCTGGCGCCCGACCTGCGCGCCCCCCTCGCGGCGCTGCCGGCGTTGCGCCAGGTGCTCACGCCGGCCGATGCCGCCTACCGCACGGCGCTGGAGGCGGCCGCCATCGAGCCGGTGCACCGGGCGCCCGACGACCTGGCGTGGTTGTTCTACACGTCGGGCACCACCGGCCGCCCCAAGGGCGTGATGCAGTCGCACCGCAACCTGGCCGCGATGACGGCCTGCTATTTCATGGACGTGGACGAGGTGACGGCGGCAGACGCCATCGTCTATGCCGCGCCGATGTCGCACGGGGCCGGGATGTACAACTTCGCCTTCGTCGCGAAGGCGGCACGCCACGTGGTGCCGGTCTCGGGTGGCTTCGATCCGGCCGAGTTGCTGACGCTGTCCCGAGGCATCGGGCGGCTGTGCCTGTTCGCCGCGCCCACCATGGTGAAACGCCTGGTCTCGCACCTGCGGGACACGGGCGCGCCGGCCCACGGTTTCAAGACCATCGTCTACGGCGGCGGCCCGATGTACGTGGAAGACATACAGGACGCGCTCGGCGTCATGGGCCCGTGCTTCGTGCAGATCTACGGGCAGGGCGAGTCGCCGATGACGATCACGGCGCTCTCGCGCCAGCACCTCGCCGATCGCGCGCACCCGAAGTGGCTCGATCGCATCGGGTCGGTCGGCATGGCCCATTCCCTGGTCGAGGTGTGCGTGGTCGACTCACGGGGAGACCCCGTGGCGGCGGGCGAGATGGGCGAGGTCGTCGTGCGTGGCGAGACGGTCATGACGGGCTACTGGCGCAACCCCGAGGCGACGGCACAGACGCTGCGCGACGGCTGGCTCCGGACCGGCGACCTGGGTGCGATGAACGAGGACGGATTCCTCACGCTCAAGGACCGCTCGAAGGACGTGGTCATCAGCGGCGGCTCCAACATCTACCCGCGCGAGGTGGAGGAGGTGCTGCTGCGCCACCCGGGCGTGCGGGAGGCCGCCGTCATCGGCCAGCCCGACGCCGAGTGGGGCGAGATCGTCGTCGCGTTCATCGTGGGCGACGGGGTCGAGCCCGAAGCGCTCGATGCGCTGTGCCTGCAGCACATCGCCCGCTTCAAGCGCCCCCGGCGCTACCGCTTCGTCGAGGCGCTGCCGAAGAACAGCTACGGCAAGGTGCTGAAGACCGCGCTGCGGCAGCTCGCCTGAGACGGGGCGGCGCAGGGCCCGTCACCGCTCCAGCGTCCACACCAGCTTCAGCAGCGCGCGGGTCTGATCGGGCAAGGTGTCGCGCTGCTCGCCGGTGTAGCCGAGGCGATCGACGTAGAAGAGGAGCTCGCGGCCGGGCTGCCATTGCCAACGCAGGCGCCCGCTCGCGCCCAGTTCGTGCGACACGTTGGCCCACTGCAGCGGCAGGCTGCCCGCCAGCTGCGTGCTCGGCGCGTGATCGATCCGCAAGGTCGCCGTGCGCACCGTGAACCGCCCCTCGTCGAAGCGGATCGCGTTTCGCATGCCGCCCACCGCCGCACTCCAGCGCGAACTCGGATGCCATCCCAGCGTCAGGCCCTGGCCGTTGCGGCGACCGGTGTAGTCGCCGCCGCTGTCGCTATAGCGCTCGCGGAGCTCGCGCTCCGGGCTTCGGCGTTCTTGCAGGCGGTGTCGGTCAAGGGCATCGGTTCGGAGGCAATTCCCCCAGGCAAAAGAGCCCGGTTCCTCCAATTGTTCCCCCAGTCTGCGCCGGATACCGAGCACGGTGCGAGACGCCCAGAAACGACAAAGCCCCGTAGAACGGGGCTTTGCGGGGAATTCAGAGGCGTCTTGAGATGCTCTGAAAACGATCCTTGGCGGAGGGAGGCATCGCTACGTTATCTGTAACGCCAATAAATACGTTGTTTTCTACACCGTCGAGTACGCCATTCCCCCAACGATTCCCCCGATCCCGCTCGGTAGTTGTTCGAATCCTGGGCGGCGCCAACGAGCAGGCCGTGAATTGGAGGGACGGTGAAGCACGCGCAGGACGGGGAATCGCGCCAGGGCTTCTCAGCTACGCCTCGCTGTTGTGGAAGAAGTAGTCCGGCACCTCCGGCCCCCACAGGTAAAGGGAATCCTCCGGGGCATGGTCTCCGGTCGGCCAAGTCATCCCGGTCGCGATGAAGTCGATATCGGCGGAATACTCGGCGAAGGAACCCCATGGATCGCGAACGTAATGAAAGTAGTTCGATCCGAGCACATGCCGCCCGGTACCCCATCCTTCCGTGTAGCCCGCCTTTCGCATCTGCTCGCCGCCCTTGCCGACGGCCTCGATGCCATCGACGTCCCAGGAGCTGTGGTGCCAGCCTCGCGCGCTGCTGGAGGCGAACGCCACCAGGTGATGGTCGGAGCCATGTCGACCGTGCATGAAGGCAACGGCGTCGCGCGACCGGTCGGACAGCCGCAGTCCGAGGGCTCGTGCGTAGAAATCGATCGCGCGGGCGATGTCCGGGGTGAACACGGGCGCAAAGTGCGTGGGACCGAATGAGAGCGGCGCGGCGACGCGCAGGCGGCCTCGTAGCTCACCGGCCGGGAGGATGGCTTCCCTGGCCGCATCTACTTCTGCGCAGACCCGGGCCGCGTAGTCGCGAAACATGGCCCCTGCTTCCGTCACGGCCGCCCCGCGGGTGGACCGAGTCAGCAGTTGCACCCCGAGTTCTGCTTCGAGCCGGGCAAGGCGGCGACTGACGATCGATTTGGCCACACCGAGCCGCCCGGCTGCCGGCGACACCCCCCCGGCGTCAGCCACCGCCACGAACGTCTGAAGCTCCTCGATATCCATCGTCGCGTTCCTCTTCAAGCAACACAGCGTCGCCCATCATGGCACTACCGGGCCACCGATGGGAACAACACAATGCGCTCCAGCAACGTCGCACCGGCGACTGCATTCCCGGAATCAACCCCGCTCACGCGGCAACCTAGGACCCCTTCCATGACTTTCCGCAATGGCCTGGCTTCGCTCCTGCGCCCCGAGGATTCGGTGCTCGTCCTGATTGACCACCAGCCCTACCAACTCGCGAACGTGAACAGCCATGAACCGCAGATGGTGATCAACAACACGGCGGGCCTGGCGAAGGCTGCCAAGGCCTTTGGCGTGCCAACCATCCTGACGACCGTGATCGCGGCCCGTGGAGGCCTGCTGTTCCCGCAGATCACCGAGGTCTTCCCCGGCCAGGAGGTGATCGACCGCACGTTCATCAACACCTGGGAAGACAGGACGGTGGTGGATGCCGTGAAGGCGACGGGCCGCAAGCAGCTGGTCATTGCCGGCCTGTGGACCGAGGTGTGCGTCGCGATGCCCACGATCCAGGCCCTCGGCGAAGGCTGGGATGTCACGGTGGTCACCGATGCGTCAGGCGGCGTGTCGGTCGAGGCCCATCAAGTCGCCATCCAGCGCATGATCGCGGCCGGCGCGAACATGATGACCTGGCTGGCAGTGGCGGCGGAATGGCAGCGCGACTGGGCCCGACTCGAGCAGGCGGCCGCATTGACTGAGGTGATCACGCAGCACGCCGGCGGCAGCGGCATCGCATTCCTTTGGGAGCAGCAGCTGCTCAACACGCCGGTGCCGGCGGAGGCACGGTGACCTGAACGGGACGGCGGATGTCCGGGGCACGGCACTGACGCCGCTCTTCGGACGTCCCGTCCCCTCACGCTCATTTTTGTCGCACAGAAGGCGAGCCGATTAGCGCAGCAGCGGATTACGTGCGACCTCATCCAGTACCTCCCGCTTGGCCTGTGCACGGCACCATTCGAAGAGATCGGTCTGGCCTGCTCCCCGGACATCTCGGACCCCGATCGCGGAACGGCCCCGGTGCGCTGGGCCAATGCCAACAAGTCCAACGAGGGCGCGGCGGCGCTCGCTTCGCTGGAAGCCCAAGGCATGCAGCTCGTTATTCCCTGTGGGCAGGTTACCTACGAGGGTCGATGGGGGAAGCTACCGGACGGCTCGATCGCCTTCGTCGGCCGCTATGTCAGCCCGAACGCACCTGACGGGCAGCCCGCCATTGCACGCGTCGGGGCCGCGCCCAACGAACCGGATGCCGTGGGCTGGCTTCAGATCGAAGACGCGTCGGGGTCCGAACTGTTCGGGCCGTGGCTGGTCCGCAAGGTTGATGGCCAGGTGAGTTTCACCGCGTGCGCGCCGTAGGTGATGGTCGGAAAAATTATCCGTACCACTTTGGAAGGCCACTGAGAAAGGCCTCGGAGAAGGCGCTTCGATGGTCCGGTCAGTGCCCTACTGAGAATGGCCATCGGGCCCGCAGCCCGCGCCACGCGGGGCTCACGCGAAAAAAAGCCCGCGTCGTGCGCGGGCTTGGACTACTTGGCGGAGAGGGAGGGATTCGAACCCTCGGTACGGGGATACCGTACGCCTGATTTCGAGTCAGGTACATTCGACCACTCTGCCACCTCTCCGGAAAACTGTGGTCTCACTATCGCTAGCGAAGCCACCGATTGTAGCTCAGGCCACCAGCCTTTCGAGCCCACCGAGGTAGGGCCGCAGCGCCGCCGGGATCGTGATGCTGCCGTCGGCATTCTGGCCGTTCTCCAGCACCGCCACCAGCGCACGGCCGACGGCCAGGCCCGAGCCATTGAGGGTGTGCACCAGTTCGTTCTTGCCCTGCGCCGTCTTGTAGCGGGTCTGCATGCGGCGCGCCTGGAAGGCCTCGCAGTTGGAGCAGGAACTGATCTCGCGGTAGGTGTTCTGCGCCGGCAGCCAGACCTCAAGATCGTAGGTCTTGGCCGCACCGAAGCCCATGTCGCCGGTGCACAGCGTGATCACACGGTAAGGCAGCTCGAGCTTCTGCAGCACCGCCTCGGCGTGGCCCACCATCGCCTCGAGCGCGGCGTCGCTCTGCTCGGCGGTGGTGATCTGCACCATCTCGACCTTGTCGAACTGGTGCTGACGGATCATGCCGCGCGTGTCGCGGCCGGCGCTGCCGGCCTCGGAGCGGAAGCAAGGGCTGTGGGCCGTGAGCTTGATCGGCAGCTGGTCGGCGGCCAGCACCTGCTCGCGTACGCTGTTGGTCAGCGAGATCTCCGACGTGGAGATCAGGTACTGCGTGGTGGCTTCGTCGTCGTCACCGCCGCGCGTGACCCAGAACATGTCGGCCTCGAACTTGGGCAACTGGCCCGTGCCCTCGAGCACCTCGCGGTTCACGATGTAGGGCGTGTAGCACTCGGTGTACCCGTGTTCCTGCGTCTGCACATCGAGCATGAACTGCGCGAGCGCACGGTGCAGCCGGGCCACCGGCCCGCGCAGGAAGCTGAAGCGTGCGCCGGACAGCTTGGCCCCGGTCTCGAAATCGAGCCCGAGCGGTGCGCCGAGGTCCACGTGGTCCTTCGGCGCGAAGTCCAGCGCGCGCGGCTGGCCCCAGCGGCGCACCTCGACGTTGGCGTGCTCGTCGGCACCGACCGGCACGCCGGCCTGCGGCAGGTTGGGCAACGCCATCAGCAGCGCGTTGAGCTCGCTCTGGATCACCTCCAGCCGCTCGGCGCTGGCCTTGAGCCCGTCGCCGATGCCGCCCACCTCGGCCATCACCGCCGCCGTGTCCTCGCCCTTGGCCTTGAGCTGGCCGATCTGCTTGGACAGGCTGTTGCGTCGGGCCTGCAGCTCCTCGGTACGGGTCTGGATGGCCTTGCGCTCGGCCTCGAGCGCGGTGAAGCGCTCCACGTCCAGGAAGGGCTGTGGCGACTTGCGCGTCTCGAGGCGCGCGACGACGCCCTCGAGGTCCTTGCGCAACAGGTTGATGTCCAGCATGGTGGGTGGCGGCGGGAAAAGGCTCGCGATTCTAGGGTTGCGGCGTCAAGCCACACCTTCCATCGATTTGTCGCCCAGCCCCAGGGGCAGCGGGAAGCGCACGGTTTCCTCCACGCCGGCCATCTTGCGCACCGACACCGCACCCAGCGCGCGCAGGCGCTCGATCACCTCGCGCACCAGCAGCTCGGGCGCCGAGGCGCCGGCGGTCAAGCCGACCCGGGCGGATCCCTCGAACCACTCGGGCCGCAGGTCGCTGGCGGAGTCGACCATGTAGGCCGGCGTGCCCAGGCGTTCGGCCAGCTCGCGCAGGCGGTTGCTGTTCGAGCTGGTCGGGCTGCCCACCACCACCACCACGTCGACCTGCGGCGCCAGCACCTTCACGGCGTCCTGGCGGTTCTGGGTGGCGTAGCAGATGTCCTGCTGCTTGGGCTCGCGCACCTGCGGAAAGCGGCGCTTCACGGCGGCCAGGATCTCGGCCGCGTCGTCGGTGGACAGCGTGGTCTGCGTCACCACCGCCAGGCGGTCGGGGCGCGTCACCCGCAGCTGCGCCACGTCGTCGACGTCCTCGACCAGGTAGATGCCCTCGCTCAGCTGGCCCATCGTGCCTTCGACCTCGGGGTGCCCCTTGTGGCCGATCATGATGAACTCGTAGCCTTCCTTGTGCAGCTTGGCCACCTCGACGTGCACCTTGGTCACCAGCGGACAGGTGGCATCGTAGACGCTGAAGCCGCGCGCCTCGGCCTCGTCGCGCACTGCACGGCTCACGCCGTGGGCGCTGAACACCAGCGTGGCGCCGGGCGGCACGTCGGCCAGGTCCTCGATGAAGATCGCGCCCTTGGCCTTCAGGTCGTTGACCACGAAGGTGTTGTGCACGATCTCGTGGCGCACGTAGATCGGTGCGCCGAACTTGCGGATCGCGCGCTCCACGATCTCGATCGCCCGGTCGACGCCGGCACAGAAGCCGCGCGGCTCGGCCAGCAGCACGTCGGTCACGCCGCGTTCGGCGTCGTGGGACGGGCTCGTGTCCATCGTCATCACAGCACCCCGATCAGTTGCACCTCGAAGCTCAGCGGCTGGCCGGCGAGCGGGTGGTTGAAGTCGAACAGCGCCCAGTCTTCTTCGGGCGGGCCCAGCTGGCGTAGCACGCCGGCGAAGGCGCCCTGCCCGTCCGGCGTGGGGAACTGCACCACGTCGCCGACGCCGTAGCGCTCGTCGGGGTCGCCGTGCGCGCGCAGCACCGACAACGCCACGCGCTGCAGCAGTTCGAGGTTGCGCTCGCCGAAGGCCTCGCCGGGGGCGAGCTGGAAGGTGGTGTGCGCGCCCTCGGCCAGGCCGATCAGGCGCCGCTCCACGGCCGGCGCCAGCTCGCCGGTGCCCAGCGACAGCGTGGCCGGCTTGTCGGAGAAGGTGTTGATCAGATCGGCACCGTCCGGGCCGGTGAGCCGGTAGTGCAGGGTCAGGAAGGACCCGGGCTGGACCTGTTGAGCGTTGACCACGGAGGTTTGCTTTCGCTTCGATAGACTGGGATGGATTTTCGCACTGCACCGTGAAAGACCTTCCCGCCGACCTCCGACCCCGCGAAAAGCTGCTCGCCCGCGGCCCGGCGGCGCTGGCCGACGCAGAACTGCTGGCGCTGCTGCTGCGCACCGGGCTCAAGGGCCAGGGCGTGCTGCAGCTCGCGCAGGCGCTGCTCGATCGTTTCGGCGGACTCTCCGGACTGCTGGCAACCGACACAGCCGAGCTCGGCAGCGTGAAGGGGCTGGGGCCGGCCAAGCGGGCCGAGCTGGCAGCAGTGCTGGAGATCGCCCGCCGCAGCCTGGCCTCGCGGCTGGCGCAGACCCCGGTGTTCGACTCGCCGCAGGCCGTGAAGGACTACCTGCAGCTCCAGTTGGCCAGCAAGCCGCACGAGGTGTTTGCCGTGCTGTTCCTCGACACGCAGCACCGGCTGCTGGCCTTCGAGGAGCTGTTCCGCGGCACGCTGAATCAAGCGAGCGTGTACCCGCGCGAAGTGGTCAAGCGCGCGCTGGCGCTCAACGCCGCGGCGGCGATCCTGGCCCACAACCACCCGTCCGGCGTGGCCGAGCCCTCGCGTGCCGACGAGGCCCTGACACAGGCGCTGAAGGCCGCGCTGGCGCTGGTCGACGTGCGGGTGCTCGATCACTTCGTGGTGGCACGGGGCAGCGTGGTGTCGTTCGCCGAGCGGGGGCTGCTGTGAGTGCCGACCCGCCCGTTGGCCGGGCGCGCCGAACGCGCCGCAAGGCCGCCGCGCCGGTGGCCGGCAGCCTGCAGGACCTGAAGGCCCTGAAGCGCCGGATCGACGACGCCGCGCAAGAGCAGGCTCGGCTCGAGGCCGAGCAACGTGCCACCGAGGCGCGCCTGCGGCGCGAGCGCGACCTGTTCGCGCTCAGCGTCGGCCCGGTGTTTCCGCTCCAGCGCGCCGTGCGCGCGCCGGTGCCACGGCCCAAGCCGGAGCCCGTGCCGCTGCAACGCCAGCGTGACGAGCAGGCCGCGCTGCGCGAGGCGCTGTCCGACGAGTTCGATGTGGAGTCGCTGCTCGACACGGATGAAGCGCTGTCCTACCGCCGCAGCGGCGTGGGTATCGACGTCGTCAGGAAGTTGCGGCGCGGCGGCTGGGCCATCCAGGCCCATCTCGACCTGCACGGCCTGCGCCGGGACGAGGCCCGCGAGCGGCTCGCCGACTTCCTGCGCGAGGCCGGTCGGCAAGGCTTGCGTTGCGTGCGCGTGGTGCACGGCAAGGGCAATGGCTCACCGGGCCGGCAGGCCGTGCTGAAGGCCAAGGTGAGGACCTGGCTGGTGCAGAAGGCCGAGGTGCTGGCCTTCACGCAGGCGCGCGGGTCCGAAGGCGGCGCCGGCGCGCTCGTCGTGCTGCTCGGCGCGCCGCCTTCGTCGGTCTAGACCGAAGAGGAACCGCGGCCCTCAGGTGCCCCGGTTCCTCATCCAGTCGGCCGTGTTGGCGAACGAAGCCTTGAGCCGCGAGACGAGCAAGGGGTCGAGCTCGCATTCGTGCATCGCCTGCTCCATGCAGGCCATCCACTGGTCACGTTCGCGCACGCCGATCGAATAGGGCAGGTGCCGCGCGCGCAGGCGCGGGTGGCCGAAGCGCTCGACGTAGAGATCCGGCCCCCCGAGCCAGCCGCACAGGAACCAGAACAGCTTGTCGCGCGAGCCGTCCAGCGTGCTCGGGTGCAGGCGGCGCAGGTCGTGGAAGCCGGGCTCCAGGTCCATCAGGTCGTAGAAGCGGTCGACGAGCGCGCGCACGGCGTGCTCGCCGCCGACCCATTCGTAGGGTGTCGCCGGGGCGGTGGATTCAGGAGGGGTCGTGGTCATTTCGGCCCGGAGCATAGCGGTTGCGGCGGGCGGGGGGCATGCGCCAGCGGCGGCGGCGGCGGCGCCCGGCGGACGCGGCAGGTTCAGGGGCTGAGCCGCGCCGCCAGCTGGCTCACCGCTTGCGCGGCGGGCGTGCCCGGCAGTGTCTCGACGACCAGTTGACGCTTCTTGACGGCGTCGCGGACCGAGGGGTCGAGCGGCACCTCGCCCAGCAGTTCCAGCCGCACCGGCGTGTCCACGGCCGAACTGACGAAACGGTCGATCACCTGCTGCAGTTGCAGCGCGACGCCCCGCCCGTCGCCGGCGCGCGGCACCTGGTTCACCACCAGCCGCAGTTCGCGCCGTGACTGCTGCATCGCCAGCACCTTGATGGTGGCGTAGGCATCGGTCATCGAGGTCGGCTCCGGCGTGGCGACGATCAGCACCTCGTCGGCCAGCGACACGGTGTAGAGCACCACGTCGGAGATGCCCGCGCCGGTGTCGAGCAGCACGATGTCGAAACGCGGCGTCACTTCCTCGATCACCGCGAGCAGCTTCTCGCGCACCTCGGGCGTCAGCCGCGAATATTCGACCAGTCCCGAGCCAGCCAGCAGCACCGAGAAGCCGCCGGGCGCCGGCAGCACCGCCTGCTCCAGCGTGGCATCGCTGGTGAAGACATCGTGCAACGTGATCTTGGGATGCAGGTTCAACACCACGTCGAGGTTGGCCAGGCCCAGATCGGCGTCGAGCACCAGCACGCGCAGGCCACGGCGCGCCAGCGCCGCCGCGAGATTGGCGGAAATGAAGGTCTTGCCGACCCCACCCTTGCCGCTGGTGACGGCCAGGATGCGGGCGCGCGGCGGCGCGTCGTTCGGCGCGGGTCGGTCGGTGGGAGCGGTGGTCATGGCGGTGAGGAGTTAGGAGGTGGCCGCCGCATCGTCGAGTGGCATCGGCAGACTGGGCGAGAACAGCATGCCGCGCTCTTCGGCACTGACGAGCGAGACGGCAGTCGGCTCGATGCACGTGCGGTTGCGGCCCTCGGCCTTGGCACGGTAGAGCTGGGCGTCGGCACGCTCGGTCCACAGGCGGGCCGACGAGCGCACCCATGGCGGAGCGAAGGCACCACCGGCGCTCAGGGTGACACTCAGCATGGTGCCCTGTGGCAACGGGACGGTGCGCGCCTCGACCGCTCGGCGCACGCGCTCGGCGGCCGCCTGGGCGAATGCCGGTGGGCAGTTGGGCAGCACGATCGCGAACTCCTCGCCGCCGTAGCGGGCCACGGTGTCCATCGGACGTACGCATTCCTGCAGCGTGCGCGCCACGGCCTGCAGCACCATGTCGCCGGCGGCGTGGCCGTAGGTATCGTTGACGCGCTTGAAATGGTCGATGTCGAGCAGCAGCACCAGTGCCGCCTCGCCCGAGCGGGCCACACGATCGGTCTCGCGCTCGAGCGCAAGGTCGAACTGCCGGCGGTTGGCCAGGCCGGTGAGGGCGTCTCGGCTGGACAGGTCGCACAGCGCGTCGACCAGCTGCTGCAGCCAGGTCGCGTCGCGCGGACCCGTCGACAGCGCGTGCCCGGCGCGCTGCAGCAGTTGCAGCGCGGTGTCGAGGTGGAGTCCGTCGGTGGGCAGGGGCGCGTCCGGCGGCGAGGGGCGGGAAGGCTTCACGATCACGGCAGTCTAGCGGGGGCGACACGGGCGTGAAGCTGCGAACTGCACCGCTTCCGCTCGGCTTCTTGCGGCCCGGTCGGCCGCTCAAGATCGCCAGACTTCCGCCGATAAACCTGACGATCCCCCTGCCACTGTCCGAACTCGCCCCATCATGAGCGCCGTGCTGTCATCCGTCCCGTCCGCTTCGCCGCCGGCCGGCGAACGCGAGTTCGATTTCGAAGCCGCCGACTTCCAGCGCGTCTGCGCCCTGATCTACCAGCGTGCCGGCATCAACCTGCAGCCGGGCAAGCAGGCCATGGTCTACAGCCGGCTGTCGCGCCGGCTACGCGACACCGGGCACCGCTCGGTCGGCAGCTACCTGCAGTGGCTGGAACAGCACACCGGCCCTGCCGGCGAGGCGGAGTGGCAGGAGTTCGTGAACTGCCTGACCACCAACCTGACGAGCTTCTTCCGAGAGGAGCACCACTTTCCGCTGCTGACGCAGGCGCTGCAGCAACGGCGTGGCCAGGCCGTGCGGATGTGGTGCAACGCGGCCTCCACCGGCGAGGAACCCTATTCGCTGGCGATGACGGTCATCGAGGCGCTGGGTTCCCAGCACAACGTCAAGCTCGTCGCCAGCGACATCGACACCAAGGTGCTGGCCACCGCGAGCCGCGGCGTCTACGACGCGGACTCTCGCGGCCTGAGCCCCGAACGGCTGCGCGCGCACTTCCTGCGCGGCAAAGGCGCCAACGCCGGCTCGATCCGCGTGAAGCCCGAACTGGCCCGCATGATCGAATTCCGCGCCTTCAACCTGATGAGCAGCGCCTGGGCGCTGGGAGACCCGTTCGACATCGTGTTCTGCCGCAACGTGATGATCTACTTCGACAACCCGACGCAGCGCCGCGTGCTGGAAGGCATCCACCGCGTGATGAAGCCGGGAGGCCTGCTGTTCGTCGGCCATTCCGAGAACTTCAGCGACGCGCGCGAACTGTTCCGCCTGCGCGGCAAGACGGTCTACGAGCGCGTGGATCGCTGAATTTACCGACCCGGCCCCTGCCCTCATGCTCTCTTCCATCGCCCATCCCACAGGCGCTGCCGCCGGCCCCGCGCGCGGCACCGGCCGCCCGTTCTCCCGCCTCGAGCAGTTGAAGGCCGCGCCGCGCAAGCCAGGCGAGGCCTCCTTTTTCTTCTTCGACGCCCACTTCAAGGCCGACGCCGTGAAGGTGCTGCCGGGCGAGTACTTCGTCCATGACGAAGATCTGCTGATCATGACCACGCTGGGCTCCTGCATCGCCGCCTGCCTGTGGGACCGCGAGCGCCGCATCGGCGGACTCAACCACTTCATGCTGCCCGACGGCGGCGGTGCGATGGAATCGGGCCGCTACGGTTCCTATGCGATGGAGTTGCTCATCAACGAGATGCTCAAGCGCGGCGCGAACCGCCTGACGCTCGAGGCCAAGGTGTTCGGCGGCGGCGCGGTGGTGAGCGGGATGAACACGCTCAACGTCGGCGAGCGCAACACCGCCTTCGTGCTGGACTACCTGAAGACCGAGCGCATCCCGGTGGTCAGCAAGGACGTGCTCGACATCTACCCGCGCAAGGTGTGCTTCTTCCCGGCCAGCGGCAAGGCGATGGTCAAGCGGCTGGCAGCGACCAACACCGACGCCCTGGTGGCGCAGGATCGCGCGGCCGCGAAGGCCGTGCTGCCGGCCACGGGCGGTGGGGGCTCGGTGGACCTGTTCTGAGCCGACCGGCGGCGACAGGACGGTGCATCGAGGACACAAGAACAGGGAGAACAAGATGGCGAAGATCCGTGTGGTGGTGGTGGACGATTCGGCGCTGGTGCGCAGCCTGCTCACCGAGATCATCAACCGCGAACCGGACATGAGCTGCGTCGGCGCGGCCAGCGACCCGATCGTCGCGCGCGAGATGATCCGCAACCTCGATCCCGACGTCATCACGCTCGACGTCGAGATGCCGCGCATGGACGGCATCGACTTCCTGTCGCGCCTGATGCGGCTGCGTCCCACACCGGTGGTGATGGTGTCCACGCTGACCGAGCGCGGTGCCGAAGTCACGCTGAAGGCGCTGGAACTGGGCGCCGTCGACTTTGTCGCCAAGCCGAAGATCGGCGTCGCCGATGGCCTGCGCCAGCTCGGCGCCGACATCACCGAGAAGATCCGCACCGCGGCCCAGGCCCGCGTGCGCAAGCTGGTCACGGCGCCGTCGCCGGCGCCCGGTGCCAGCGCACCGCGCGCGGCCGCGCCGGCTGCCAGCCTGGGCCGTCTGTCGACCGAGAAGATCGTGTTCATCGGCGCTTCGACCGGCGGCACCGAGGCCACCAAGGAGGTGCTGATGGCGCTGCCGGCCGACGCCCCGGCCGTCGTGATCACCCAGCACATGCCACCCGGCTTCACGACCAGCTACGCGAACCGGCTCGACGGCCTGTGCCGCATCAGCGTGCGCGAGGCACGCGACGGCGAGCGCGTGCTGCCCGGGCACGCCTACATCGCCCCCGGCGGCCTGCACCTGAGCGTGGAGCGCAGCGGCGCCAACTACGTCGCCCGCGTGCAGGACGGTGAGCCGGTCAACCGCCACAAGCCCAGCGTCGAGGTGCTGTTCAAGAGCGCGGCCCGCGTGGTGGGCCCGAACGCGATCGGCATCATGCTGACCGGCATGGGCGCCGACGGCGCCAAGGCAATGCGTGAGATGCGCGACGCCGGCAGCTACAACCTGTGCCAGGACGAGGCGAGCTGCGTGGTGTTCGGCATGCCGCGCGAGGCCATCGCGGCCGGCGCGGCGCACGAGGTGCTGCCGCTGTCGCAGATCGCACCGCACCTGCTCGATCGCCTGCGCAGCACCGCGGGCCTCTCGCTCAACCGGGTCTGAGCTTCACGCCCGGCTGGCTACGGCAGGAACAGCGACTGCAGGTCGCTGAGGAAATCGAAGCCGCGCTCGGTCGGCCAGACACGCTGGAGATCGCGCTCGATCAGGCCCTTGGCCTCGGCCGCCTCCAGCCCGCGCTGGATCGCGGTCACCGCGAGGCCGGTGCGCTCGGCGAACCGGGCCAGTTCGAAGCCCTCCCTCAAGCGCAGCGCATTGAGCATGAACTCGAACGGCAGTTCCTGGCGCGCCACCTCGTGCTCGTTGGACACCGCCGCGCCCTCCACCGCCTGCCGCAGGTAGGCCGCCGGCTCGCGCCAGCGGGTCTGGCGCAGGACGCGGTGCGCGAAGCTGAGCTTGCTGTGAGCACCGGCCCCGATGCCCAAGTAGTCGCCGAACTGCCAGTAGTTGAGGTTGTGCTGGCAGCGATGGCCGGGCCGCGCATAGGCCGAGACTTCGTAGCGCCCCAGGCCCGCTGCGGTGGTGAGTTCGGTGATGCGATCGAGCATGCCGAAGGCGGTGTCGTCGTCGGGCAGACCGGCCGGCGGGCGCGACGCGAACTGGGTGTTCGGCTCCAGCGTCAGGTGGTAGACGCTCAGGTGCGGCGGCTCGAAGGTGAGCGCCTGCCGCACGTCGGCCTCGCAATCGGCCAGGCTCTGGCCTGGCAACGCGTACATCAGGTCGAGGTTGAAGGTGTCGAAGGCCGAGCGCGCTTCCTCGACAGCCGCCAGGGCCTGGGCGCGATCGTGCACCCGGCCCAGCGCCTTCAGCTTGGCGTCGTCGAAGCTCTGCACGCCGATCGACAGACGCGTCACGCCGGCCGCGCGGAAAGCGCGGAAGCGCTCCCGCTCGAAGGTGCCCGGGTTGGCCTCGAGCGTGATCTCGCAGCCGGGCTCCAGCGGCAACCGGGCGCGCACGTCGGCCAGCAGTTGCCCGATCGCGTCGGGCGAGAACAGGCTGGGCGTGCCGCCGCCGATGAAGACGCTGACCACGCGCCGGCCCCAGACCAGCGGCAGAGCCCCCTCCAGGTCGGCGCGCAGCGCGTCGAGGTAGCGCGACTCCACTCCGGCGTCGAGCGCACGGCCTGTTCCAGCCCCGGGCCTGTCGGGCCGGAGCATGGGCGCCGTCGTCAACTCATGCGAGTTGAAATCGCAGTAGGGGCACTTCTTCAGGCACCACGGCAGGTGGACGTACAGCGCCAGCGGCGGCAAGGCCGCCAATTGCAGCGTGCCGGCGCGCTGGTGCAGCGCCGCGACGTCGATAGCTCGCGTGTTCACGCGAGCCAGTGTGCGCGCATCAGCGCAAGCATGTCGCGCGCGGCGAGAGCCCGGTGGCTGCAGCGGCTCTTCTCTTCGGCCGGCATCTGCGCGACGCTGCGGCCGAGCGCCGGGATGAACATCAGCGGGTCGTAGCCGAAGCCGGCCTCGCCGCGCGGCGCGTCGAGGATTTCGCCCTGCCAGCGGCCGAAAGCGATCAGCGGCTGGGGATCGTCGGCATGGCGCAAAGCGACCAGGGTGCTGACGAAGCTGGCGCGCCGGTCCGCCTGCCCTTGCAGTCGATCGAGCAGCAGCGCGTTGTTGGCGGCGTCCTGCACTGCACGCTGTGCCTCGCGATCGGCGGCCGGCAGCACGACCGTCGCGTAATGGGCCGAAACGACCCCGGGAGCGCCCCCCAGCGCATCGACACACAGGCCGGAGTCGTCGGCGATCGCCGCACAGCCCGCCTCTGCAGCGGCGTGCCGCGCCTTGGCCAACGCGTTCTCGACGAAGGTGTGGTGCGGCTCCTCGGCCTCGGCGATGCCCAGCGAACCCTGCGTCACCAGTTCGATCGGCAGCGCGGCGAACAGCCGCTGCAGTTCGACCAGCTTCTTCGCGTTGTTGGAGGCCAGGACCACGCGCACGGCGGGGACCTCAGTCCTTCAACGCCGCGGCCTGGGCCGCGACCAGGGTACGGATGCCCTGCTCGGCTAGCGCCAGCAGCCGGTCCATCTCGGCGCGACTGAAGGCAGCGCCTTCGGCGGTACCCTGCACCTCGATGAAGTGGCCGGCACCGGTCATCACGACATTCATGTCGGTATCGCAGGCGGAGTCCTCGATGTACTCGAGATCCAGCAGGGGCGTGCCCTGCACGATGCCGACGCTGACCGCTGCCACCGGCTCGCGGATCGGCGAGGCCCCGATCTTGCCCTGCGCCAGCAGCCAGGTCACCGCGTCGTGCGCCGCCACGTAGGCGCCGGTGATCGCCGCGGTGCGCGTGCCACCGTCGGCCTGCAGCACGTCGCAGTCGAGGTGGATGCTGCGTTCGCCCAATGCCTTCAAGTCGAACACCGCGCGCAGCGAGCGACCGATCAGGCGCTGGATCTCCTGCGTGCGACCGCTCTGCTTGCCGCGCGCGGCCTCACGATCGCTGCGCGTGTGGGTGGAGCGCGGCAACATGCCGTACTCGGCGGTGACCCAGCCCTCGCCGGAGCCGCGCTTGTGCGGCGGCACCTTCTCCTCGACCGAGGCCGTACACAGCACCTTGGTGTCGCCGAAGGCGATCAGCACCGAACCCTCGGCGTGCTTCGTGTAGCGGCGGGTGATGGTGAGCGGGCGCAAAGCGTCCGCTGCACGGGCTTGCGTGCGTTCGAAACCCATGGCGGGCCTTTCAGTGCTTCTTGGATTCGGACGAGCGCCGGATGGCCTCGTTGATCTCGCGGATCGAGCGGTCGATCTCGGCTTCGTCCAGCTCGTCGGGTTCGCCGGAGCCGGCGCCGACACTGGCCTGGATCGTGGAGGCGAACACCTCCTCGCCCAGGGTCTGGGTGGATATGGCCTGGTCCGGGACGGCATTCTCCGCCGCCTCCCACTCGACCGAGAGCACTGTCACGTTGTCGCTCTTCGGACCCCCCTTGCGCAGGGCCTGCTCGACGAGTTCAGGCACGGCGTCGGAGATCGAGCGCGTGGCGAGCTGCTCGGTGATGGTGTCGTCGCTGATGCTGCCCCACAGACCGTCGGAGCAGAGCAGCAGGCGATCGCGCTTCTGCAGGATCAACGGCCCCACGGTATCGACGACGGGCTTGCCCGGGCTGCCCAGACAAGTGAACAGCACATTGCGGTTGAAGCGCTCGCCCATCGGCACGACCTGCGCCATCGTGTCCTGCAGCTCGGAATAGCTGTGGTCGCGGGTGCGGGCGATGAGCTTGTCGCCGCGAACCAGGTAGAGCCGGGAATCGCCGCAGTGCGCCCAGTAGGCGGTGTTGCCCTGCAGAACGCAGGCGACAATGGTGGTGCGTGGCGTGTCGATCAACGCCTTCTCGGTGGCGTAGCGGATCAGCTGGTGATGGCCCGCGATGATGGCATCGTGCAGGAAGCGCATCGGGTCCTTCAGCACCGGCTTGGCATCGCGCTGGAACATGGCGGCCAGCGTCTGCAGCGCGAGCTGCGAGGCGACCTCGCCCTCCGGGTGCCCTCCCATGCCGTCGGCCAGCGCGAACAGCCCCGAATCCCGCGTGTAGCAATAGCCCATGCGGTCTTCGTTCTTCTCGCGGCCGCCCTTGCGGCTGATCTGGTAGACGGAGAACCTCATGCGGCGATCCTCACGCCTTCGCGCCGGTCTTGATGTTTTCGAGCTGCAGCTTCAGCCGCTCGCTGAAGCTGAGCTTGGTGTAGCGGCGCTCGGTCTCGCGCGCCAGTTCCTTCTGCAGCGCGAACACGCTCTGCGGGCGCGACAGCGGGTCGAGCGACATGCACCATTCGGTGACTTCGATCAGGTTGTCGGAATACACATTGCGCAAGCGCGACAGCGAAAGCCCGAGGCGGTCCTTCTCGATGCGCTGCGGCGCGTCGTTCGGCGGATAGCCCTGCATGCAGGCGTAGATGCACGCGCCGATCGCGTAGATGTCGGTCCAGGGGCCGAGCGTGCCATCGCGCCGGTACATCTCAGGCGCAGCGAAACCCGGCGTGTACATGGGACGGATGAAATTGCCTTCCTTCGACAGCACCTCGCGGGCCGCGCCGAAGTCGAGCATGACCGCCTTGTTGTCGTTCGTGATGAAGATGTTCGCCGGCTTGATGTCCAAGTGCAGCATCTTGTGCTGATGCACGATGCGCAGTCCACGGAGGATCTCGTCGAACAGTGAACGAATCGTCGATTCCCTGAAAACCTTGTCGCGCTTCAGGTCGCGTGCCGTGACGATGAAGTCCTGAAGGGTGTCGCCCTGCAGGTAGTTCATCACCATGTAGACGGTCTCGTTCTCGCGGAAGAAGTTCAGCACCGAGACCACGCTCGGGTGGCTGATCTGCGCGAGCGAACGGCCTTCCTCGAAGAAGCTCTTCAAGCCCAGGCGATACAGCGGCTGCTTCTCGGGTTTGACTCGGGGCGTGAGTTCACCCACCGAACGTTCGGCCAGCGAGGCGGGCAGGTATTCCTTCAGCGCGATCAGCCGCCGCTCGCTGTCTTCGCAGAGATAGACGACACCAAAGCCGCCGGCCGCCAACTTCTTGATGACCTGGTAACCCCCGACCACGGTGCCCGCAGGCAGTGGCGCGGGTTTCAGCTTTGACATAATCGGATTTTGCAATGCGATAAGTTCGATGGCAGTTTACAGCATGACCGGTTATGCAAGCGCATCGACCGGGGCCTCCGCCACAGGGGAAAACGCCAGCGAGAGCGGGCACGGTCCGTTCGCCGGGGTGATGGTGGAATTGCGCTCGGTCAACAGCCGCTTCCTGGACATCGCATTTCGCATGCCTGACGAAATGCGCGCGCTGGAACCGGCGCTGCGTGAGCTGATCACCGGCCAGCTGCGGCGCGGCAAGATCGAGTTGCGGCTCGCGACGCGGGACGACGCCGGCACCGCTTGGCCCCAGCCGCAGACCGATCAGCTGCACACGCTGTCGCGCCTGGAAAACACCGTGCAATCGTGGCTGCCGAACGCCCCGCCGCTGACGGTGCACGAGGTGCTGCAGTGGTGCCGCGGCGCGGCGCCGGCGGTGCGGCTCGACGACGCGGCGCTCGATGCCGCCCGGCGCGCCGTGACGGGGCTGGTCGAAGCGCGCGCGCGCGAGGGCGAGAAGCTCGTTGTGGTGCTGATGCAGCGCGTCCACCGCGTGCGGCAGCTGGCCAGCGATGCCCAGCCGCTGGTGCCGCAGGTGGTGCAGCGCCAGCAGCAACGCTTCTTGGAGCGCTGGCAGGAAGCCCTGGCATCGAGCGGTGCTGCGCAGACCCTGCCGCAGCAGGCACTGCAGGAACGCGCCCTGAACGAGGCGGCCGCTTATGCCATCCGGATCGACGTGGCCGAGGAGCTGGCGCGGCTCGGCGCCCACCTCGACGAGATCGAACGTCTGTTGAAGGCCGGTGGCGAGCTCGGCAAGCGCCTGGACTTCCTGATTCAAGAGTTGCAGCGCGAGGCCAACACGCTGGGCTCGAAGTCGGCCGCATTGGAGCTGACGCAGATCTCCGTGGAGATGAAGGTCGCGATCGAGCAGATGCGCGAGCAGGTGCAGAACATCGAGTGAGGGTTCACGGGGTCTCCTGACACCCCCAAGCGGCCGGAAAGTCCAGCGTTTACGCGGGTTTAGCGTTTCAGGAGGTTGAACAGCGGCCCACCCCATCCCAGAATCTGTGTGTACACAAGCGTGTACCCACAGGGCCCACGGGCCGGCAGTGTGTACACACGGCAGGGGGTGGCGATGGGAAAGCTGACTGACGTGGCGATCCGGGCCTGGATCCGGTCCGGGGAACGATTCGAGGGCCGCTCCGACGGCGATGGTCTCGTGCTGACCTGGCGAGAGAAGCGCACGGCGCCCAGCTGGCGACTGCGCTACCGCTTCGCCGGCAAGCCGAGGGTGATGGAGATCGGCAGCTACTCGGATCTCACCCTCGCCGCCGCACGCCAAGCCGCGAAGGAACTCCGCGCCAAGATCGCCCTCGGCCATGACGTGGCCGGCGAGAAGCAGGAGCGCAAGTCCACCGCCCTGGCCCGCATCGAGGCCGCGCGCAGCGTCACCACCGTCGGCCAGCTCGCCGACGAGTACTTCGAGCGCATGATCAATGGCCGTTGGAAGCACCCGAACATCGTGCGCAGCCGCATCGAGAAGGACATCAAGCCGCACCTGGGCAAGCTGGCCCTGGATGCGGTGGAGCCGAGGCACATCGACGCCATGCTGCGCGCCGTCGTCAAGCGCGGCGCGCCGACCATCGCCAACGACGTGCTGCGCTGGGTGCGGCGCATGTTCGACTACGCCATCAAGCGCCACCTGGTGCGCTTCAACCCGGCAGCGGCCTTCGACCTGGCGGACGCGGGCGGCAAGGAACTCGCCCGCGAGCGCGCGCTGTCACGCGATGAGCTGGTGACGCTGTTCGAGGCGATGCGCCAGGCCAAGGGCTTCAGCGTGCAGAACGAGCTGACGGTGAAGCTGCTGTTGCTGCTGGCCGTGCGCAAGGGCGAGCTGATCGCCGCACGCTGGGACGAGTTCGAGCTGGAGGCCGACCCGCCGGTGTGGCACCTGCCCGGCGTCCGCACCAAGACCGGCCAGCCGCTGGACATCCCGCTGCCGACCATGGCGGTGGAGTGGCTGCTGAAGCTGAAGGAGCTGGCCTGCAACGCCGAGCACGTGCTGCCGGCGCGCAAGCTCCAGACCCGCATGGTGCCGCACGTCTGCGAGTCGACCCTGGGCGTGGCGATGGGCAAGGTGAAGCACGGCCTGTCCCACTTCACGGTGCACGACTTCCGCCGCACCGCGCGCACCCACCTGGCCGCCCTGGGCGTGGAGCCGCACGTGGCCGAGCGTTGTCTGAACCACAAGCTCAAGGGCGTGGAAGGTGTCTACAACCGGCACGACTACTTCGAGGAGCGGCGGCGGGCTCTGGAAGCTTGGGGCCGGTTGCTGCTGAAGCTGGGGCGCGATGACGCGACGGCCAAGACCGGCAAGGCCAAGGCAGCTTGACACCCGGCGCACCCGACTTCGATGATGCCGCCATGAGCCTGCACAGGATCAAGCTCATGTTGCCGCCGGACCTCCTCGAGTACGTCGCCCGACGCGTGGCGCAGGGCGGCTACGTGAATGCAGGCGAGTACTTGCGCCAGCTGATTCGCAGCGATGCCGCGGATCAGCAAGACCGTCGATTGGGTAACAGGTTGGCGGCCGATGAGACAAGGCGCGGCGGCACGCCGGCCGGCGACTCGCGCTGAGATGCCGACTGCTCATCGTAGGCGAGACGCTGATTACCGATCAGTCACTTTTCGCTTGACCTCCAGCGGGTCGGCACCGAAAATGACCGAAAGGTAACTTCAAGCGCCTGCCATGCCGTCGTCGGCCCAAGACTTACCGCTCGGTCACTCCGCCGACTCAGAGACGCCGATCCGCTCCTCCGTGGAGTTGGGCCTCGTGATCCGTGAGCAGCGCAAGCGGCTGGCGCTGAAGCAGCTCGACCTCGCCGGCCTCGGCAACACCGGCAACCGCTTCATCGTCGACCTGGAGAACGGCAAGCCGACGGTGCAACTGCAGAAGGTGCTGGATCTCATGGACCTGCTGGGCCTGGAGGTGGTGGTGCGCACCAAGGCCTCTCGTTCGACCTCCTCGCTGTGAGGCGCGGGTGATGCAACCACGGCCCGATCGGCTGGATGTCTACTACGGCAGCGACCGGGTCGGTGCCGTGCACGACAGCGCGCCGCTGGCCTTCGAGTACGCATCGACCTGGCTGGAAGCCGGGCAACGCATGTCGCTGGCCGCCATCCCGCTGCAGCCGGGCCGACAGGCCACGCCCGAGGTGCAGGCCTTCTTCGAGAACCTGCTGCCCGAGGGTGAACTGCGCGACTACCTGGCCGCCCAGCGCAAGGCATCCACGCTCTTCTCGTTGCTGCTGGCGGTGGCTGGCGACACCGCGGGGGCCTTCGTGCTGGTGGCGGCCGGCCAAACGCCGGAACCGCCCCGCTACGAAGCCACGACCTGGGAGGCCATCGCCGCGATCCTGGCCAAGCGGTCGGCTTCTGCCATCGACATCCACGAGCAAGGCGACCGCATCTCGCTGGCCGGGGCGCAGGACAAGACCAGCCTGGCGATCTTCGACGACGGCGTGCCGCAGCTGCCCAAGGGCACCTCGCCGTCCACGCACATCCTCAAGCCCAACATCCGCCGTCTGGCCAAGGTCTGGCACTCGGCCGCCAATGAGGCCATCGTGATGCGCGCCGCGGCGCTGGCCGGCCTGCCGACGGCCGAGGTCTTCTACGAACCGCGCACCGAAGCCTGCGTCGTGCGCCGCTTCGACCGTCAGCTGCGCGCCGACGGCACGCTGGCGCGGCTGGTCCAGTACGACCTGTGCCAGCTGGCTGGCACGGTGTCGGACCGCAAGTACGAGAAGGAAGGCGGCCCGGGCTTGGCCGCCTGCGCCGATCTGATCCGCCGCTACAGCGCGCAGCCCGCCGTCGACCTGCGCCACCTGGTGCGCTGGGTGTTCTTCAATCTGTACGTCGGCAACAACGACAGCCACGCCAAGAACCTGTCGATCTACAGCGTGCCCGGCCAAGGCGTGACGCTGACGCCGTTCTACGACCTGCTGTGCACGCGGCTGTACCCGGGCCTGTCGCCCGAGTTTGCCTTTGCGATCGGCGGCGAGGTCAGGCCGGGCGAGATGGGCGCCGAGCACCTGGCGCTGATGGCCCGGCAGCTAGGCATGCAACCGCGCTTCCTGGCTCAGCAGGCGCGGGACATGGCCGACCGCGTGCCCACGGCCATCGACCAGGCCGCGCGCGAGATCGCCCCCGCACTCACGCCAGCGGCCTGCACGCTGGCCGAGCGGCTCGTGCGCTTCGTGTCGACGACGACCAAGAAGCTGGCAGCGCGCCTGACCGCGTGACGGCAGCCGCAGGAAAGACGGATCCATGGGAGAGATCACCAACCAGGTCGCCATCGTCCTTGGCGTCCTCGTCGCCTGCTTCGCCGGGCCTGCCGCGGCCCTCTTCGTCCTGATTCGCAGGAAGGCGAAGGCGCGGCAAAGCCGCCGCTCTCCCATCGGCATCGCGCTGCTGCGTGGCCCAGGCCACTCGCTGCGGGAACAGCTCGACGAGGCCCACAACGATCTGACCTGGGACCTCGTGCTGTTGATGGTGGTGCCGCTGCTGGCGCTGGCGCTGTTCCTCGCGCAGAGCCATCTGCGCGGCCTGCCGCAGATGGCGCACCTGGCGCCGGTCTACGCCCTGGCGGCGATCGCCTTCATCGCCTACATGCTGCGCAAGCTGCTGAAAGCCGGCACCCGGCTCGACCACCTGAAGGCGGGCTACGACGCCGAGGTGGCCGTCGGCCAGCCTCCCTGGAAGCCGTTGAACGGCTGGAGCGCCTGCGAGAGCAAAGCCGTGAGCGCATCATGCGGCCGGGCACCGAGGTCGTGGCGCAGGAGCGCGATGCTACGGGCGTCGCGCTCGACGTTTTCGATCAGACGGGGCGGCTGCGCAAAGCGACATTGCAAGGGTGGACGGCGCCAGCTGGGGACAACTTGACTTCCTTCTTGGACGGCCTGGCAGGCGTCCGGACGATCGAAGACCAATTGATCGCCCGCGATGCCGCGTCCTTCCCGCAGGCGGAGGGACGACGCACGACGTTGCTGGGTGCGGTCTTCTCGACGGGCGGGCGAAAGCTGGAAGTCTTCAACGTCAACCGCTCGTCGGTTGAGCATGCTCTGGGCGTTGACCTGCTGTACTACCACGAGGAGTTCGATGCGTGGACCATGGTCCAGTACAAGTCGATGGAGCGCGAGGACGACAATCCCGAGAGAACGGCCGTGTACAGGCCGGATGCGCGCTTCGACGTGGAACTGGCTCGGATGGTCGGTTTTCGCCAAGCCTTTGCCGATCGGTGGACCCCAACCGATGGGGTGTCGGCATACCGCCTGCACGGCGATGGGTTCTTCTTCAAGTTCTGTTCCCGGATCCAGTTGGAAGTGCTCTCCGAGGCCCTCCTGCCCGGTATGTACCTGTCGCGAGAGCACATCGAGTCCGTCCTGGCAGATCCAGCCTCATTGGGCCCGCGAGGAGGCCGTCAGATCACCTTCGAGAACTGTGGCCGGCATCTCAGCAACACGCTTTTCGCAGACCTCGTGCGGGACGGTTGGATAGGTACCCGATCGGTGTCATCTGCGCGAGTGGCCCAGCTCGTCCAGGAGGGCCTGGCGGGCAATCGATCGATCGTCATTGCCCGGGCAAGGCGAAGCGGTCAGGCGGCCAACGTCGAGGAAACCATCGCTTCCCTGGAACTGTAGGGACTTCGCTGATCGACACGCCAACCATCGACATGAGTAGGCTGGAGGAGCGCTCAGTGAGAGACACAGGCTTTGGCGAACTGGGGCGTCTCCTGGACCGCTCGCGGGACCTGGAAGCCGAGGTGAACCGCATGCTGGGTGGGGACGCACTGCAACTGTTCGACGACAGCCCTCGAACGCTTGTCGCTCTTTCGGCCGCGCAAACTTCGCTGGAGCATGGAACCGCTCTTCGGGTATTGCTCGCGCAGCCACTCCCTACCGCCGGCATCAGCATGATGCGGCTTCAGCACGAGGCCCTGACGCGGGCTGTGTGGCTGTTGTACGCCGCGTCTGACGAGCAGATCGACCGCCTGGTCGCCACACTCGATGCCGCCGCCGAGAAGGCCGCAGCCAAGCTGCCAATGGCCAAGGCGATGCTCGACGAGATCGTCGGCAAAGCGCCCCACGGCGCGGTCGAAATGCTCACTCACTTCAAAGACGTGAATGCGCCGGCCCTGCACTCTTTCGTGCACGGTGGCATCCACGCCATCCAGCGCGGCCTGACGGGCTATCCGGTCGAACTGCTTGCCAACGTGGTGCGTAGCTCCAATGGGCTGTACACGATGGCCGGCATGCTGCTGGCCATCCTCTCGGGTGACGAGGCCCTGGCCAAGCGCATGAGCAAGATTCAGCCGCGCTTTGCCGACTGCCTGCCACCGCTGATCGCGCCTGCGGCCAGGCCCGAAACTTGATGCATGGGTCCAATCAACCAGCCGCCGGGGCAGATCTCATGGCACAGTCTGTTGTGCGGAGCCGACACCGGCTCCAGCCCCCAATTCCTGTGTACCCACACGTGTACCCGCCAGCGACCTCGAACCGGGAAACCCAGCATCCATGCGCCTTCCCGGCCGATCTCCCTGAGCAGGTGCAGAACATCGAATGAGGCCCTGACACCCGATGGACACCCCTGGCAACCTCTTCGTCGTTGCGGCCCCCAGCGGGGCCGGCAAATCGAGCCTGGTCAAGGCGCTGCTCGAACTGGACTCGCACCTCGCGGTCTCTATTTCGCACACCACCCGGCCGCCGCGCGGGCAGGAGGTCGAGGGACGCGAATACCATTTCATCGAGGAGCCGACCTTTCGCGACATGGTCATGGAGGGCGCGTTCTTCGAATGGGCGGAGGTGCACGGCAACCTGTACGGAACGTCGCGCATCGCGATCGAACAGCGATTGCAGGATGGCGAGGACGTCGTGCTGGAGATCGATTGGCAGGGCGCGCTGCAGATCAAGCGGCTGTTCCCGAACGCCGTGCTGATCTTCATCCTGCCGCCGAGCTGGGACGAACTGCTCCAGCGCCTGCAGCGCCGCGGCGAGGACCCGCCGCCGGTCATCGAGACCCGGATGGCCAACGCCCGCCTCGAGGTGGCCCAGGCAAAGCACTTCGACTACGTGGTCATCAACGCGGTGTTCGAGACGGCCTTGTTCGACCTGAAAGCCATCGTCCACGCGCAGCGGCTAAAATACTCTCGTCTGCGCCGCAGCAAGGCGGCCGTGTTCCGGGCTCTGCACCTGGACTGATTCCCTTCACACCCTCCCCGGAGCACCGTCCATGGCCCGCATCACCGTCGAAGACTGCCTGACCAAGATCCCGAACCGCTTCCAGCTCGTGCTGGCAGCCACCTACCGGGCTCGCATGCTGAGCCAGGGCCATGCGCCCAAGGTCGAGAGCAAGAACAAGCCCGGCGTGACCGCGCTGCGCGAGATCGCCGAAGGCCATGTGGGCCTGGAGATGCTGCGCAAGGTGCCGGTCTAAAGCCTCACGCCCGCTCGCGAACGGCCCGCCTCGGCGGGCCGTCGTCATTTTGGCGGCCCCGCCTCAGGCGACGCCGGTTGCGGTGATGCGCCGGCGCCGCTCCAACAGCTCGAACGCGCCCATGCCGACGAGCATCGCCGCCACGAACACCAGCGCCTTGAACTCGCCCATGCCCAAGGCGACCAGTCCGGGACCGGGGCAGAACCCGGCCAGGCCCCAGCCTACGCCGAACACCAGGCTGCCCAGCACCAGCCGGCGATCGATGTCGCGGGCCGCGGGCAATTGCATCGCAGCCCCCAGCAGGGACACGGTGCGGCGGCGCGCGACGAGGAACGCCACCGTTCCCACGGCGATCGCTCCGGCCATCACGAAGGCCAGCGACGGATCCCACGGGCCGGCGAGGTTCAGGAAACCGATCACCTTGGCCGGATTGGTCATGCCGGCGACGATGAGGCCCAGGCCGAACAGCAGGCCGGCCAGCAGGGACGTGAAGATCAGCATGGCGACGCTCCTCAGAAACCGAACACGTGGCGGACCGCGAACACGGTGGCAAAACCCGCGGCCATGAACGTCGCCGTGGCGACGAGCGAGCGCGGCGACAGCCGCGACAGACCGCAGATGCCGTGGCCGCTCGTGCATCCCGAGCCGTAGCGGCTGCCGGCCCCGACCAGCACGCCGGCCACGACGAGCGTGCCGAAACCCGCGTCGATCTGCGCCTTTGGCAGCGCGGCGAACAGCAGGTAGACGAACGGTGCGCCGATCAGGCCGGCCACGAAGGCGACGCGCCAAGCCGCATCGCCCCAGACGGGTCGCAGCAGGCCCCCGACGATGCCGCTGATGCCGGCGATCCTGCCGTTCAGCAGCACGAAGGCCGCCGCGGCCAGTCCGATCAGCAGGCCGCCGGCGAGCGCGGACCACGGGGTGTAGGCATTCCAGTCGATGTTCACGGCTCATTCCTCGGGACAGTAGAGGCGGTAGAGCACCGCCAGGATCTCGAGCATCGCGGGATCCGCGACGCTGTAGAAGATGTGCTTTCCTTGTCGCCGCGTGCTGACCACGCCCTCGGCGCGCAGGACGCCGAGCTGTTGCGACAGCGTCGGCTGGCGGATGGCGAGTTGCTCCTCCAACTCGCTGACGCAGCGCTCGCCCTGCGACAGCTGGCACAACAGCAGCAGCCGATCCTCGTTCGCCAGCAGCTTGAGAGCCCCGACGGCGCGCGCAGCGGCACCGCGCAGCGCGCCGGGGTCGATGGCAGTGGAGGTGGACTTCACGAAGCGCTCCAGGATTGGACTTGATATCAATATATAAATAAATATACTATAAATCAACAGAGCATCTGAACCCCTGAAACAAGGCCCGCCCATGAGCAAGCGAACCGCGACCCGCGCCTTCTACGATCCCCTGACCGGCACGGTCACCTACGTCGTGTGGGACACGGCGACGCGACGCGCCGCGGTGATCGACCCCCTGCTGGATTTCGAGTTCAAGGCGGGCCGCACCAGCACCGGCTCGGCCGATGCGGTGCTGGCCTGCCTGGCTGAACAGCAGTTGCAGGTGGACTGGATCCTCGAGACCCATGCCCACGCGGACCACCTGTCCGCGGCCCGCTATCTGCAGGGGCGCGTCGGCGGGCGCATCGCCATCGGCGAGAACATCCGAGCAGTGCAGGCTGTCTTCAAGAAGATCTACAACCTCGAGCGCAGCTTCCTGCCCGACGGCAGCCAGTTCGACCACCTGTTCCGCGACGGCGAGACGTTCCGGATCGGTGAGGTGGAAGCCACTGCCTTGCTCGTTCCGGGCCATACCCCGGCCGACATGGCCTACCTCGTCGACGGCCAGGTGTTCGTGGGCGACACGCTGTTCATGCCCGACGTGGGCAGCGCCCGAGCCGACTTTCCCGGGGGTGACGCACACCAGCTCTACCGCTCCATGCGCCGCCTGCTCGATCTGCCGCCAGACACCGTGATGTACGTCTGCCACGACTATCCGCCGCCGAACCGCCCGCCGCGCTGGGAGACGACGGTCGCCGATCAACGAGCCCGCAACATCCACGTCCACGATGGCATTGGCGAGACCGAGTTCGTGGCCATGCGCACCGCACGCGACGCGCAACTCGAGGTGCCCGCGCTGATCCTGCCCTCGCTGCAGGTCAACGTACGCGCCGGGCAGCTCCCGCCAGCGGAAAGCGATGGTGTCAGTTATCTGAAGATCCCGCTCAACGTGCTGGCGACGAAGCACGCACGCGAACCGAACCCGCGCTGACCCGGCCGGCGCCCGTCGTTCGGCAGGGTCGTTCCGCGTTCGCTGCAGTCCGGCTCGGCGAGCGCGCTACCATGAGCCCATGCCCTCTCGTGCCGTACTTGCCGTCCGCAAAAAGCTGAGTCAGGCGTTGCCGTCGTTCATGCTCGGCGGCAGTGCCGTGGCCGAGCAGGACGCGGCCACCAGCGATGCCGAGGCAGCATCTTTTGCCGCGCTGACGCACAAGCTGTCCTACCTCGACGCGGCCGACATCAAGCGCGTGCGCGAGGCCTACAAGTTTGCCGACGAGGCCCACCTCGGCCAGTTCCGCGCCAGCGGCGAACCCTACATCACGCACCCGATCGCGGTCGCCGGCCTGTGTGCCGATTGGAAGCTCGACGCACAGGCCATCATGGCCGCGCTGATGCACGACGCGATGGAAGACTGCGGCATCGGCAAGGCTGAGCTGATCGAGCGCTTCGGCGCGCCGACGGCCGATCTGGTCGACGGCCTCACCAAGCTCGACAAGCTGCAGTTCAGCACCCGAGAAGAGTCGCAGGCGGAGAGCTTCCGCAAGATGCTGCTGGCGATGGCACGCGATGTGCGCGTGATCCTGGTGAAGCTGGCCGACCGGCTGCACAACATGCGCACGATCGATGCGATGCTGCCGGTCAAGCGCGAACGCATCGCGCGCGAGACGATCGAGATCTACGCACCGATCGCCCATCGGCTGGGCCTGAACGAGACCTATCGGCAGCTGCAGGAACTCTCGTTCCAGCAGCTGCGCCCGTGGCGCCATGCCGCGCTCAGCAAGGCGGTGCTGCGCGCCAGGGGCAACCGGCGCGACATCGTCGAGCGCGTGCAGCGCGATGTGGTGAAGGCCTTCAAGGAGGCCAAGCTCGCGGTGCAGGTGTCGGGCCGCGAGAAAACCATCTTCTCCATCTACAACAAGATGGACGAGAAGCGCCTGAGCTTCGCCCAGGTCAGCGACATCTTCGGCTTTCGCATCGTCGTCAACACGCTGCCCGAGTGCTACCTTGCGCTGGGTGTGCTGCACCAGCTCTACAAGCCGGTGCCGGGCCGCTTCAAGGACTACATCGCGATCCCCAAGGCCAACGGTTACCAATCGCTGCACACCACGCTGGTCAGCCCACTCGGTACTTCGGTCGAATTCCAGATCCGCACGGCGCCGATGCACATGGTGGCCGAGAAGGGCATCGCGGCGCACTGGATGTACAAGACCCGAGGCAGCGCCGACGCCCAGAACATCGGCGCGATGTGGCTGCAGTCGCTGCTCGACATCCAGGACGAGACACGCGACTCGGCTGAGTTCCTGGAGCATGTCAAGATCGACCTGTTCCCCGACTCGGTCTACGTTTTCACCCCGAAGAGCAAGATCCTCGCGCTGCCGAAGGGCGCCACCCCGGTGGACTTCGCCTATGCGATCCACAGCGATGTCGGTGACCACTGCATCGCCGCCAAGATCAACGGCGAGCCCGCGCCGCTGCGCACCGCGCTGCGCAGCGGCGACGCGATCGAGATCGTCACCGCACCGGGCGCCCGCCCCAACCCGGCCTGGTTGAACTTCGTGCGCACTGGCCGCGCGCGCTCGCGCATCCGGCACTACCTGAAGAACATGGAGGCAGAGGAGTCCCTGCAACTCGGGCAGAAACTGCTGGCGCAGGCGATCCGTGCCGAAGGCCTGTCCCTGCCTGCCGGCGACGAGACCTCGGCCGGCGCCGACGGTGCGCTGTGGCAGGCCCTGCTGCGCTGGAGCGGCACCAAGAAACGCGACGAGCTGCTGACCGAGATCGGCCTGGGCAAGAAGATCCCGACCATCGTCGCCAAGCGCATGGCCGCGCTGCTGGCCGAGCGTGGCGCGCGGCCCGATGCGCTGACCCTGACGATGGGCCGCTACGGTGCCGATGATGGAGCACCCTCTCAAGGCACCGTGGTCATCGATGGCAGCGAAGGTGCGACCGTGCAGTTGGCCGAATGCTGTCGGCCGGTACCCGGTGACTCGATCGTCGGCTACCTGGGGCGTGGCGAGGGCCTGATGGTGCACACCGGCGAGTGCAGCACTGCCAAGCGCCTGTTCGGGCGGGACAGCGAACCGTGGATCACGGTGGAGTGGTCCGAGGCTCCGCAGCGCAGCTTCGAGACAGCGGTGACGGTGCTGGTCCACAACGGCAAGGGTGTGCTGGCGCAGATCGCCACGGCGGTGAGCGGCGCCGAGGCCGACATCGTGCACATCGACATGGGCGATGAGCGCGCCACCGAGACGACCGAACTGCGCCTGCTGCTTGCGGTACGTGACCGGCTGCACCTGGCCGACACCCTGCGGGCGTTGAAGCGTTCGCCGTCGGTATTGCGCGTGGCGCGCGTCAAGCCCTGAGAACGCGGCCAGCGCCCGCGCGGGTGGGCAGAATGCGCGCGTCGCACGAACGGGAGCAAACGATGCAGATCCTCGAAGGCATCAAGGTGGTCGAACTCGGCCAACTGATCGCCGGCCCCTTCGCGGCCAAGACGCTGGCCGATTTCGGCGCACGGGTCGTCAAGATCGAGCCGCCGGGCGGCGGCGATCCGCTGCGCAAGTGGCGCAAGCTGCGCGAGGGCAACTCGGTGTGGTGGGATGCGCAGTCTCGCAACAAGGAGTCGGTGGCGATCGACCTGCGCCAGCCCGAAGGCCAGGCACTGGTGCGCGAGCTGCTGGCCGACGCGGACGTGCTGATCGAGAACTTCCGACCGGGCACGCTCGAGGCCTGGGGCCTGGGCTGGGAAGCACTGCATGCGCTGAATCCGCGGCTGATCATGCTGCGCCTGTCTGGCTTCGGCCAGACCGGGCCCCGGGCGGGCGAGCCAGGCTTCGCGGCGGTGGGCGAGGCCTTTGCCGGCCTGCGCCACCTGAATGCCGAACCGGGCCGTGCACCGGTGCGGGCCGGCGTGTCGCTCGGCGACACCGTGGCCGGGCTGCACGGCGCGATGGGCGTGCTGCTGGCGCTGTACGGTCGCGATGCGCGCGGCGGCACCGGACAGATGATCGACCTGGCGCTCTACGAGGCCATGTTCAACCTGACCGAGAGCCTGCTGCCCGAGTACGACGCGTTCGGCGAGGTGCGGCAGCCGGCCGGCGGCGCGCTGCCCGGTATCGCACCGTCGAATGCCTACCCCTGCGGCGACGGTCGCTTCGTGCTGGTGGCCGGCAACGGCGACAGCATCTTCCGCCGGCTGATGGCCGCGATCGACCGGCCCGATCTGGCCGACGACCCGGCGCTGGCGCGCAACGATGGCCGCGCCGCGCGAGCCGCTGAACTGGACACCGCGATCGGCGCGTGGACCGCGCAGCGAACACTCGACGACGTGCTGGCCGCCATGGCGGCCGCCGACGTGCCGGCGAGTCGCCTCTACACGATCGCCGACCTGGCGACCGACGCGCACTACCAAGCGCGCGGCAACATCGAGCGCATCCCCGCACTGGCGGGAGGCACGATCGCGGTGCCCGGCATCGTGCCGCGGCTGTCGGCCACGCCGGGTGCGGTGCACCGCCGCGCGCCCCGGCTCGGCGAGCACAGCGATACCGTGCTGCACGAACTGGGTCACGACGACGTGGCGATCGCCGCGCTCCGCGCGCGCAAGATCGTGGGCTGACGCCGGCGGTCAAGCCGGTCGGGGTGGGTAGCGCACCTCGATCACCTCGATCGTCTGCGGCCCCTGCGGCGTGAGCAGCGTGACCTCGTCGCCCACACGCGCCTTCAACAGTGCCCGCGCCACCGGCGAGATCCAGCTCACCTCGGCCTGCAGGTTGTCGGCCTCGTCGATGCCCTTGATCGTGATCGTGCGCTCGACGCCGTCGGGGGCCGCGTAGGTGACGGTCGCGCCGAAGAACACCTGGTCGCTGCCTCGATGCACGCTGGGGTCGGCCACCTCGGCGATCTCGAGTCGCTTCGTCAGGAAGCGGATGCGGCGGTCGATCTCGCGCAGCCGCTTCTTGCCATAGAGGTAGTCGCCGTTCTCGGAGCGGTCGCCGTTCTTCGCGGCCCAGGACACGGTCTCGACCACCTTGGGACGTTCGTCGTCGAGCAGTTGCATCAACTCGGCCCGCAAGCGGGCGAAGCCCGCCGGCGTGATGTAGTTCTTGCTGCCGGCCGGCAAGGCGGGCAGCTCGAGCTCGTCGTCCTCGTCAGGCGCGTCGCTTTCCTTCGTGAAGGCCTTGCTCATGCCATCATTCTCACGCGCGTCGCCGCGGAATGAGCAAGCCCGGACATTCGGTTGAAAATGCCTTCCCTGCACCACCTCCATCGCCAGCCGCACGCCCCGCAGGGCGCGTCAGTCTGCTCGCGAACTGCACACTGATGACGCAACAGGCACAGTCGGCCAACTCCGACACCAACGGCTTCACTTGCCAAGAATTCAACCACCACTTCGAGACTGATGTTCGGCTGCATCACCGCCCGGACGCGCAGTGACGCGTGAACCTCGGCATCGACCATCTCAATAACGAGAAACTCTGAGCCTTCCATCCAGACCCGCAGCGGACATTCCACCCGGAGATATGGTTCGACCTATCACTACCGGGATCCGGCTTATGACGGTCATGCCGGTCGCGAGATCATGGCGTTGGACCACAGGAAGGGCAGCACGCTCCACCATGCCTGCTCGCCCGACTTGAACGTCGCCTTCGGGTCGTGCATGACACGGTGAACGAGTTTGGTGGCGCGCTCCGCGTCTACCAGGCCGCACTGCTTGAAGGCGGTGGAGTTCACCGTGTCGAGGAAGAAGCCACGCAGCGGGCCCCGCATCCAGTCGACGATCGGGGAATTGAAGCCGATCTTGTTGCGACGGTAGGCGATCTCGTGTGGCATGAACGGCGCGATGGCGTCGCGGATGATCGCCTTCGAGTAGCCGCCGCGAATCTTCGATGTCCACGGCAGTGCGAAGGCAAAGGTCGCGATCCGCCAGTCCAGGAACGGCATGCGGATCTCGATCGATGCGGCCATACCGTAGCGATCGTAGCTACGCAGGATGGAGGGCAGCACGAAGGAGTGGGTCTGCCAGAACAGCGCGCGGCTCAGGTGATCCAGTTCTTTCCAACGGGGATGGTCGGTGTACTCACGGCCCAGGTTGGTGTGCATGCCCAGCGCGTGCTTGGCCATCGCGCTACCCATGTGCTTAGCGTAAGAAGCCAGACGGCTCGAGGGCTTGCGGAACTGGGTCGAGTTGTCGGGAACGTTGTGCTCGTAGAGATCGAGCACTTCGTTGATCTGTTGCCGGTCGGTGCCTGCATCGAGTAGCGCGTATGCCCAGTCATTGCTGTAGCCGCCGAACAACTCATCGGCCGCATGGCCGTCCAGGGTGACCGTGACACCCCCTTGCTTGATGCGGCCGTAGAGCGACATGAACGGGATAGGACTCGTAACTGTCATGTCCTCGTACAGATAGAGCATGTTCTGCAGTTGATCGATGTGCCGGGTCGGATCGATCGGCAGGATCTCCGCCTTGATGCCCGCGTGCTCAGCCACGCGTTGCGCATAGTTGGCCTCGTCCAGCGGCGTGCCGGGGAAGGAAGCGACGAAGGCATGTTGCCAGTCGGCCGACAAGCGGCTTTCGCCGCCGCGGGTTCGGTTGATATGCGCCAGCGCCGACAACACTGAACTTGAGTCCAGCCCCCCGGAGAGCGCCGTGCCGATGGTGACGTCGCTGCGCATGCGGATACGACAGGCGTCAAGGAAAAGCTCGCGCATCATCTCGACCTGCTCGCCATAAGACGAGGGGATGGTCGGGATATGGTCCAGCGTGTTCCACCAGCGCCGGCTCTGCACACGCCCCCGCACGACCTTGCCGCAATGCCCAGCCAGCAATCGCTTGACGCCCTTGATCAGGCAACGCTCCGTCGCCTCGTAGGCGAATGATGACCGTAGCGTCATGCCCTTGATGAGCGCGTCGTCGGGCTCCACCGTCGGCAGCAACGGCAGCAGCGCCTTCATCTCGGAGGCAAACGCAAAGTCCCCGTTCGGCAGTTCCGCGAAGAACAGCGGTTTCTTGCCGAAGCGATCGCGCGACAGGAAGAGGCTCTTCTCGACACGATCCCAGATCGCGAACGACCACATGCCGTTGAAGCGCAGCATGCAGGCTTCGCCCCATTGCTGATAGGCCGCGAGGATGACTTCCGTGTCCGATTCGGTGCGGAAGACGTGCCCCAGCGCCTGCAATTCGCTACGGATCTCGATGAAGTTGTAGATTTCGCCGTTAAAAGTGATCCAGTAGCGGCCTTCGCCGAAGCTCATTGGCTGCTTGCCGTTCTCGGACAGGTCGAGGATCGACAGTCGCCGGTGTCCGAGCGTCACCCCCTCCTCGATCCACATCCCCCAACCGTCGGGGCCGCGGTGGACCATGGTGTTCAGACACTGCTCGGCCTTCCCTCGATCGAGTTGGCCGACGTAACCAAAAATGCCGCACATGTGTTCGCCTTTGACGATGCAGGATTAGAGAGTCACCTGAGCCGGCCGCTCAGGCCCGCGAGCCTCGAAGGCCCGACCAGAGCAGTCGGGCATAGGGCCACGAGAAATACAGGGGCCAGAGAGGTCCGCCATGGCGACGTGTGAAATGCAGCCAGGAGCGGACAGGCAGACCCTTGCGCCCGAGCAGCAAGCGCCATCGCTTGCGCAACGGCAGGGAGGTGTCGGAATGGGTGCCGCTCACCGGATTGTCGGAACAGTAGCCAATAACGCCGGCGCTGACAAAGCACCCGAACCCTGCACGTCCGGCGCGCAACCCGTAGTCCGTATCGCCCATCGCGTGCTCGAACACAGGGTCCAGATTACCCACGCGCAGCGCAATCTCGCGTGGAATCAGCACGCAGTTGCCCTCGATCACGTCGCAGCGCATCGGTTCGGTGGGGCTCCAGACCATCTGGTAGTTGAAGCGCCGCAGGGAGCTGCCGGCGACACGTCCGCCGTAGGTGATCCGCCCGCTGCCACGCTCTGCCATCGCACCGACGATGATGACCGGCTTGCCCTGCTCCTGCCGCAATTGCACGGACTGCCGCAGGAGCCTCCCGATCGCATCAGGCACCAGGTGGCTGTCGTCGTTGATCCACAAGTAGTAATCGGCCGGCCGCTGCATCGCCAAGCCATAGCCCTCGTGCATGCCCCGGTTCCAGAACAGCGCCCCCGAACCGTCGATCACCTCCACCTCCGGGAAGCCGGCTCGGACCGCGGCGGCGGTGCCGTCTGAGCTTGCATCGTCCACGACGATCATCTGCAGCTCGACGTTCGCTTCGTTGGCAGACGCGTGAAGCGCCTCCAGACATGCGAGCGTCATCGGCTTGCGGTTGAAGCACGTGAGGACGCCGACGACCCTGACTGATGGCGTCGCTGCAGAAGTCTGAAGGGAGTCGGAGGCCTTTGCAGATGTCATCGGAGCGGTCGGGGGGGTCGGCAGGGACAAGCGGGGCACACGCGCAGGGAATTGCTAGACGCTTCGTTTCACGTAGGCGGTCGGCCGAGCGTTCGTGAACTTGGCCTGCCGTCGCCGCCGTCTCGAGCGATGCATGATCTGCGCCAACGCCAGTCCGGTCACAGCGCCATGTGTGTAGGAAGCGGAATACGGCACGTAATAGACCACCGACGCGATGAGGATCAGACCAAACCCGCGTATCTGCAGGTACTCGGACTCGGACTCGACCCGGCCGAGCAGGCTGTACACCAAGGCGATCAGCGTCGCCAGCACGAGCAGGCCGAGGCCCACCACGCCGACACGCAAGAGCATGTCGACGTAGAAGTTGTGCGGCGAGTATTCAGCGATCTTTCCGTCGACGAATCGGTGCCAGCCGTGGCCGTACGGAAAACCGAACAACAGAGTTTTCGTCGAGGAGTTGGCCCATTCGTCCAGCAGAGACTCCCAGCCGAACATCCGGTCGGTCACTGTGCTGCGCGAAGCGGTCACCGATGACAGGGAAGCGTCCAGCGCGTCGAACAGCGGATCGAGGTAGCCGAAGGTCGCCGCGATGCCCGTACCGATGCCCGCCACCAGCACGAAGCCGAGCAACCACGGGAACTGGCGCGGCAGATGTTTTCGCTCCTGGACCAGAAGATAAGCCCCCGCCGCCACGGTAGCCAGCCACACGGAGCGATGCTGCAGCACCAGGACGATGGCGGCGAAGATCAGCGCATGCAAGCCGCTGCGGGGAGTGCCGGTGCCACGCAGCCAGGCCATGCCATGCACCAATGCTGCTGCCGCCAGGAAGAACGCTGCCTCTGAGGGCAATGCGCGGAAGACGCTCGTTATCCCGATATCGAGCACGAAGCTTCGCGGCACGAACCCGAGCGCCAGGCCGACCCAGCGGTAGATGGCGATCACGATCAACCCATAGGCGCACCACGTTGCCCACTTCGCGATCTTCTTCATCTCCCCATCGTCGAAGTCGCAGGTACAGGCATAGAGGCCGACGCACCAGTAGTACACGTAGTCGCGCGCCTCCGTGCCGGCCGACTTCCCGTACTGCGACAAGCCCAGCGTCAACGACGCGAACAGCAGTCCTCCCAGTGCCAGCCACAACAGCAAGGGCCCCTGGAGCGGGAGCGGCCGCTTGAACGACTCGAGCACCACCACGACCATCAAAACGAGGACGAGAATGTCCGCCGGGTAGGCTTGCAGCCCGCCCAGATTGAGATAGGGCCGCGGATAGTGCGTGAAAAGATCGAACGCAAAGATCATCAGCACATACGCCATCCCGAGGATGCGCTTGTTGCTGGAGGCGATGAAGAACCAGACGATGGCAATCACCGCGCCCAGCACCAGGGGTGCGGCCACGACCGCAAACGCCGATGGCAACAGCAGATCGGACAGGTCACCCATGGCAGTTCTCTACACCGACCTTCATCGCTCATCGGCCATCGTCAACCGACGGTCTGGCGCGCACGTGCACCGTGAGGGGCCGAGACCACCGAAGCCGCGCACGCAGCCTCGTACTGGAGCATGTATTGATCGACAACCCGATCGGCTGCGAAGAGGCTGCGAGCTCGCGCTCGCCCCGCTGCAGAAAAACCGGCCCATCGCTTGGGATCGGTGGTTAGATCGAGGACAGCCCGCGCCATCGATTCCGGGTCGTTCACATCGACCAGCACACCGGCCTTTCCATCGTTCAGTTGCCATGGCACGCCAGCGGTCATCCGGCCGGCGATCACAGGCAGTCCGACGCTGAGTGCCTCGGCGATCGTCATCGAGCAGGCCTCCAGCCTCGAAGGATGAAGCAGCACCGCACCCGCCTGCATCTGGCTCAGGATGGAAGCGTGCGGCACGGCGCCACGGAAATCGATGCCGGCGTCTATGCCGTTGCTTCGAGCCCATTGCTGCGCCACCCCTTCGGGCTCCCAATGCCAGCCGAAGCACACCATCCGCAATGCCGGATTCGCGCGGCGGGCGATCGCGAACGCACGCAGCGCCGCAGCGCCGTTCTTCCAAGCGTCCCAGCCATTGAGCACCATCACCAGCGTTTGCGAATCGAACGACTCCGCGGTGCATCCCCGCGAGGCCATCACATCGTCAGCTATCGGGTTCGCGACGACGGCGACCGGGGTGCGAGTGAATTTCTGCACGTCAACAGCGAGGTCGGCGGATACGGCCGTCAGATAGCGGCAACGCGGAATCACGCGCCGCGCCATGCCGAAGCGCAATGCCCGGTAGAGATCCGGCATCAACCGCAGCACCTTCCACGGAGAATCGTGTGCCGTCACGACCGTCGGATAGCCGCTGTCGAGCGCCGCCCAGGCGAACTCGTAGGTCCAGTGCGCATGGACCACATCCGGCGCGAAGTCCGCGATGGCCGCCATCATGCCGCGCCGCTCGAACGAGAACAGGTCGAGCGCCTTACCGACGTGGCCGTTCGAATAGCGGAAGCCCTTGATGCGCTCAGGGCAGAAGTAGGCCCGCAGGCCCAGGCCATCGAAGACCTTGAAGGACGGACTGCGCGCGGCTGCGGGAAAGCTTGACTTGTCCGTTGTGACCGCAGCAACGGTATGCCCGCGGTTGACCAGCGCACGCGCATAGGCCGCCATCAGCGGCGCACCCAGATAGCCGTCAGGCAGGTGCGTCCCGGCGGGAAAGCTGAACGATGACGCCAGAGACGAACCGGTGAACGGCCCTACGATCGCGATGCGCACGGAGCGGCCTCCCGTTGGCAGCGTCGACACTGCGGTTCTCCCCCCGCCAAAAGGCAGTTGCGCGGAAAAGACGGCGTGACCTCGGCCGCCTCGTGGCGGCATCGCATGCTCACACTGACTCCTGCAGGACAGACTGAGTCGACACCGCTGCCGTGGACTCACCAGTACTTGTCGAGGCATCCGGCGCACCCAACTGAGCAACGAGGTGATCAGCGAGCCGCAAGCTGAGTGCGACGAGCGTGAACGTCGGGAAATTAGCCCCGGCCGTCGGAAACACCGAACTGCCGGCCACGTACATGTTGGACATCCCGTGGATCCGGCTGTCGGGGTCGACTACGCCTTGCTTGGGGGACTCGTGCATCCGCGTAGTCCCCATGTGGTGCCACGTGCCTTCGATGTTGGCAGGCCAGGGATTGCCCTGCAATGGCCGATCGAAGGCGACATCGGCAATGCCGGCCGTGCCGAGTTCGTCGGCAATGATCTCCAGCGATCGATCGAACGTGCGCTTGACCTGCTCATCGAGCCGCCAATCGACCTTGACCCGCGGCATGCCCAATGCGTCCTTCTGGTCGGACAACGAGATGCGGCTGTCGGGATTGGGCGTCGGTTCGCAGATCATCTGGAACTGGGCTTCCTTGATCGCGTGGAACTGAAGCTCGCGAGTGATCCATTCCGGCACCTGGCGCGCCGCGATGAAGTTGAGACTGTCGAGCGGCTGCTTTGCCATAGTGGCCAAGTCGCCCCAGAATCCATGCTGCGGATCGACCTTCGAATGCAACCGGTGCTTCATGCGAACAATCGCGGCCGCTGCATCGGTGCCTTCGCCAGGGAAGATCGAGTGGAACCAGATGCGCGCGTTGAGCAATCCTTCGCGTCGCTGAGTTTCGGGCGTGACGGCCATCTGGGCCGCGACGTGCGTCCCGTGTGCTGAAACTGCTCGGTTCAGATAGTGGAACTTGATATCGTAGAGCTTGTTGCGCAGCCACGCCGGCCGGAATCGGACCTTGTGCAGGTAGAGGCGGGGATGCTCCATGAAGAAGCGCCCGACCAAGTCGTTGGCATTCCCCAGACCGTTCGTGTGCTGCTTGTTGCAGGCAAGCAGCACACGAGCATTCTCGATGCCACCTGTGGCCAGCACGAACTGGCGAGCCTCGACGCTGAGCTTCTTACCCGTGACAGTCTGCACATGGACCCGCTTCACGGTCTGACCGGTCGACTCGGTCTCGATGTCCGTTACGTTCGCATAGAGGAAAACCTTGATGTGTCTCGCCCGCTTGAGCTCGCCGCGGTAATGCTTGCCGAATCGGGTCGGGCGGCTGAACTGGGACATGCTGTCCTCCACGCGACCGGTGGGCAACGGCATGCGGCGGACGTCGCGACGGTTGATCGCCTTGACCCAGTAATCCATCTCGAAGTTGGAGGGGCCAAGGCTGAGGACGGAGTGCGCTCGCTCATAGAACGGCATCAACTCTTCACGATCAATCGGCCAGCCGCTGTGCGGCACCCATGAACGAGGTTGGAGATCCTCGACATCGAGCGGCCGACACCATCCGCCCCAGCAATTGCTCCCGCCGCCGAGAAAGCGGCTGCGGAAACCATCTCCGAACTCGTAGGGAATACCGACGTTCTCGCCACGGTAGAGATCCATCGTCGCGGGATCGGGCTTGAAACCGCCACTCTCGAGAACGATGGTGTCGATCCCATGACGCTCGAACTCGAGCGCCATCGTCAGACCGGCCGGGCCCGCGCCGATAATGCAGACCGTGGACTGCAGTACCTGACCTTCATTCACCTGCCGTGCATCGCACAACATGTCATTTCACTCCATGTTCAAGGTTCGCGACCCAGACGAAAGGTGTGTCGAGTTTCATCGGGCACAGTCGACTGTCGACAAAGCACGCGGGGACCTCCGCATCACTTCGCACGACCGTAAGAGTCCTCGAACCTCACGATGTCATCCTCCCCAAGATAACTGCCGGACTGCACCTCGATGATCTCGAGCGGGATCGACCCGGGATTCGCCAGCCGATGCGTCTCCCCCAAGGGGATGTAGGTGCTCTGGTTCTCGGTCAGCAATCGCTTGCTGTCGCCGCAGGTGACCTCTGCCGTTCCGGACACGACAATCCAATGCTCGGCACGGTGGTGATGCATCTGCAGGCTGAGCGTCGCGCCGGGCTTGACGAGAATGCGCTTGACCTGAAAGCGCGGTCCGGCATCCACACTGTCGTACCAACCCCAGGGGCGGTGCACGCGGCGATGCAGGATGTGTTCGCTGCGCCCGCCCCCTTCGAGTCGGGAAACGATCTTGCGGACGTCCTGGCTGCGGCCACGATCGGCAACCAGAATGGCATCTGGCGTTTCGACGACGACCACGTTGTCGACGCCGACCACGCTCACCAATCGGCTCGTGGCATGGACCAGGGTATCGCGGCAATCTTCAATGATGGCATCGCCATCGGACACATTGCCTGCACCATCCTTGTGTCCCAGCTGCCACACAGCATCCCAGGCGCCGAGATCGGACCATCCGGCATCGAGGCCGACCATGCGGATGTCGATATCGCTCTTCGGGCACTTCTCCATGACCGCATAATCGACCGACTCGGCAGGAATGACCTCGAACAACGCCCGGTCTGGTCGAATGAATGGCCCGTCGACGCGCCGCGCCGCCCAGGCCGCATGTGTCGCGGCCGCGATGTCGGGCCGGAACGATTCGATGGCACGAAGCCAATCGGACGCACGGACCACGAACAGTCCGGCATTCCAGAAATAGTCGCCGCTGTCGACGTACCGGGTTGCCGTTTCCGCATCGGGCTTCTCGACAAACTCCGCTACGCGGGAATGCGCATCGGACGTATCGAGCCTGATGTAGCCAAAGCCTGTTTCAGGCCGCTGCGGCTTGACGCCGATCACGACAATGACCCCTCGCGCTGCCCATTCGACCGCGCGACGCAAGGCCGAGGCAAACGCGCCCGGATCCGTCACGGTCTGGTCCGCCGGGCTGACCACCAGCACGGGGTCCGATCCATCGCTGCCGGCTTGAAGAGCGGCGAGCGTCAGCGCTGCAGCGGTGTTGCGACCGACCGGCTCCAACAGCAGCGTTGGCGCACCGAGACTGGCTGCGATCACCTGGTCCTGCATCAGGAACCGATGATCATCGCTTCCCACGACCAGGGGCGCACTCAGGCTCAGCCCAGGCCCTTCCAGATTGTGCAGCCGAAGCAGCGCCTGCTGGAAGAGGCTGTGCTCACCGGACAAGGTCAGGAACTGCTTCGGATACTGCCCACGCGATAGGGGCCACAACCTGGTCCCCGACCCTCCGGCCATCACCACCGGCTGTACGGAGATCGTGTTAGACATTGCTTCACTCATCGTTGTTCAGTGCCGACCGGACTAGCGGCCAGTCGACCGGCGCCGTTGTCATTGCTCGTTGTCGATGAAATCCCGGTAGGCCCGTTGCAGGCCCTCCTGGAGCGTCGTACGGGCCTTCCATCCAGCGCTAGCGGCCAAGCTCACATCGAGCAACTTGCGCGGAGTGCCATCCGGCTTGCTGGTGTCGAAGGCGATACCGCCTTGGAAGCCGGTCACACCCTGCACCAGTTCAGCCAGTTCTCGAATGGTCACGTCCTCGCCAACACCGATGTTGACGAGAGGTGGCTCGAACCGCCCGGTCAGGCTCTCGTTGCTGCCGAGCAAGGGATTGAACTTTGCGTCGTCGAGGCTCATCAGATGCACGCAGGCATCGGCCATGTCTTCGCTGTACAGGAACTCGCGGCGCGGCGTACCGGTCCCCCAGACAGGCACTTCGGCATCGCCTCGCACCTTGGCCTCATGAAACTTCCGCAGCAAGGCCGGGATGACGTGGCTGTTTTGCGGGTGATAGTTATCACCGGGTCCATACAGATTCGTCGGCATCACGGACAGGTATTGCGTGCCGTGCTGGCGGTTGTAGCTCCAGCACATCTCGATGCCCGCAATCTTGGCGAGTGCGTAAGCTCGGTTCGTCGGCTCCAGCGGCCCGGTCAGCAAGCAGTTCTCTTTCATCGGCTGCGGAGCCAGGCGTGGATAGATGCAACTCGAACCGAGGAACATCAAGCGCCGCACGCCAGTCTGCCAAGCCGCATGGATCACATGCGTCTGAATCGCTAGGTTGTCACGAATGAAATCCGCAGGGTAGCTGTCGTTGGCCACAATCCCGCCCACCTTCGCCGCGGCCAGGAAGACGTACTCCGGCTTCTCCGTACGAAAAAAACCTTCGGTGGCCTGCCGGTCCGTCAGATCCAGTTCGTGGTGGGTGCGAACCAGCAGATTGCGGAAACCGCGACGCTGAAGATCACGCAGCAGCGCGGAGCCAACCAGGCCGCGGTGCCCGGCCACATAGATGCGCGCATTCAAGTCCATGGGGCGGCTACTTACTCGTGGTGATCGTAGGCCTGGAAGCCGGCCAGCTTGACCAGACTGTCGCGCTTTGCCGCGGAGTAGTCCGATTCGATCATCTCGCGGACCAGTTCCTCGAAGGTGGTGGTGGGCGTCCAACCGAGCTTGTTCTTCGCCTTGGTCGGATCGCCCAGCAGCGTTTCCACTTCCGTAGGCCTGAAGTAGCGCGGATCGACCTGCACGATCACATCACCCGGCTTGCAGCGGGCGCGGTTGCCTTCGACGCGAGCGACGATACCGATCTCGCGTTCCCCCTCGCCCTCGAAGCGAATCGTGACGCCCAGTTCGGCGGCGGCACGCTCCACGAACTGTCGAACGCTGTACTGGACGCCCGTTGCGATGACGAAGTCCTCAGGCTGCTCCTGCTGCAGCATCAACCACTGCATCTGCACGTAGTCGCGCGCATGACCCCAGTCACGCAAGGCGCTCAGATTGCCGAGATAGAGGCACTCCTGCAGACCAAGCGCAATGCGAGCGATGGCGCGCGTGATCTTGCGGGTCACGAAGGTCTCGCCTCTGATGGGGCTTTCGTGGTTGAAGAGCACGCCATTGCAGGCATAGAGTCCGTACGCTTCCCGATAGTTGACGGTGATCCAGTAGCCGTAGAGCTTGGCCACGGCATACGGACTGCGCGGGTAGAAAGGAGTGGACTCCTTCTGCGGAATCTCTTGCACCAGCCCGTACAGCTCCGACGTGCTGGCCTGATAGAAGCGGGTCTTCTTCTCTAGGCCGAGGATTCGGATCGCCTCCAGCAGGCGCAGAGTTCCAATGCCGTCGGCATTGGCGGTGTACTCGGGCGTATCGAAGCTGACCGCGACATGGCTCATTGCCGCAAGGTTGTAGATCTCGTCCGGCTGCACCTGCTGCACGATCCGGATGAGATTCGTACTGTCGGTCAGATCACCGTAGTGCAGCTTGAAGCGCTGGTGATCGACATGCGGATCCTGGTACAGGTGATCGATCCGATCGGTGTTGAACAGCGAAGTCCGGCGCTTGAGCCCATGAACCTCGTAGCCCTTCTCCAGCAGAAGTTCGGCCAGGTAGGCACCGTCTTGTCCGGTAATGCCTGTGATCAGTGCTTTCTTGCTCATGGTTCTGTCAATTGAGATTCGAGGAAACGGACGAATCACCCGCAAACACACCGGGAACAGCCCGCTGAATGAAGTCCGCGAGGATCGGTAGAGTTCACACTCACTCTGCCTCCAACGCTTGACCGGTATGGAGCGAAGCATGCCATCCGATCAGCCCCCAGTCAGCCCGCACCTAGGGGTAATCCGCACACTACAACGGCCGTGCCGTGAATTCATCACCGTCATGGCACCTGTGATGTCGAGGCATCCAAGCCCCGCAAGCTGCCCTGCAGTGATCTGCGGTGCCGTCAGAACTCGTTCATGATGACCCCAGCCACATGGCCGGCGCCATCGGCTAGCGTGCCGACGAGATCCTGCAACGAACGCAACTGCGATTTCCCCTTGCGGGCCACCACCAGTGCTGCGCCGCAGCGCGACGCAATGACCGAAGCATCGGAGCCATGGACCGCTGCCGGCGTGTCGACGATGACGTGATCGAACTTGCTCTTCAATTCCCGGACGAGCAATCCAAAGGCAGGTCGCTCAACCAGTTCGAGAGGGTTAGGCGGCAACACGCCCGCCGGCAGCAGATACAGACTGGGAAGCGCCGGGATCTGCTGAATCACGTTGGCTTCGGCGCGCCCGGACAGAACGCTCGAAAGCCCTGACATGCTCTCAATACCGAACAACCCTTGCTGACGCGGGCCGCGCAGGTCGGCATCGACCAACAGTGTCCGCCCACCCAGCTGAGACAGCGCGATCGCCAGATTAGCCGAGAAATAGGTCTTCCCATCTCCCGAATCCGGGCTCACGACAGCTAGAGCCATCTTGGACGGCTCCCCGCCAAAGACACGCATCATCAGCTGGCTTCGAATCGCTCGAAACCGCTCCGCCTGGCGAGAAAAAGGTCGATTCGCCACCACCAACTCCGAACTCAGCTGGTGCTGTTCCGCCGGTGCGTAGTGATAGTGAAACTGCTGCGACAGCGCGAAAAGTATGTCCTCATCAGTCGCAAATCCCAGCGCAATGGCTGCTTCACCGAAACGAAGCCGCTTGTCGCGCTGGAAGGCCAGGATCTGATCGACCTGTTCGGCCGTCAGATTTTTGGTTTGCTGAAGGATGTCACCCAGCGCTCGATCATGAACGGACGATGTGGGTACCGTTCCTTCGACGGTCGTCTGCTCGACAACCGCAAGCCTGGAATCACGAAATTTCGCCATCACAACCCCTTGATCACGGCCGGGACATCGGCAACTGCCCCAGCACACGGCGCGCCAAAATGGGCTGAGACGAAGGCTTGCCAAACACACCAATGCGGTCCGGCTTTGGCAAGGTACCGATCACTGGAAGACCGAGTGCCTCGGTGATGTCGTCGACGTTTCGCACCCTGCGATTGATCATCTCCAGAACGATCGCGATGGCGACAGCACCCAGCGTTCCGAGGAAAAGCCCAATGAACGCATTGAGAAAGATCTTGGGCGAAGAGGGCAGCAAGGGCGTGCTGGCCGGTGTCAGAACAGATGCATTGGAACGGGTCGCCTGGCTTTCGAGCGCGGTCTGGTTAAAGCGCGTCATGACGCTGTCAAGCGCGCGTTGCGCCGCTTCGACTTCGCGCTGGTAGATCGACGCCTCGTCACGCTGCTCCTTCATGCGCAGCACACGCTGGCGCTGGGCTTCATAGGCCGCACGAATCTCCGCCTCACGTTGCCGATTGATCGTGTTCGTCACGCCGACGCCAGAAGCGACCTGCCGCGATTCGGCGCTGATGCGACCGCGCAACGCCGCGATATTTGCCTTGGCTTCCATCACTTGCGGGTGGGCATCGCCAAGGCGCGCGTTCAATTCCTGTAGTCGGACCTCTTGGCGAGAGAGATCGGCCTTGAGGCTGGCGACCACCGGATTGGCCTGGACATCAGGCAGTTGCTCCGCCGAGCGCGCCAGAGCCTGTGTCTGACGGCTGCCCGACTCGGCCGACAGCGCCTGCATGGCCACCACCTGTGCAGAGAGCTCCGCCAACCGAGCGGACTCAGTGTCGAGCCGTTCATCGGCCCCGATCAACCCCTTCTGCCGCTGGAAGGCGGAAAGCTTGGCCTGTGCCTGCTCCAACTGCCCCCGCAGCTCTTTGGCACGGCTCTCGAAGAACGTTGAATACTGGCGTGCTGGATCCACCTTCAGGTCGACCACGGTATCGAGATAGGCCTTCACGAACGCGTTGGACACCCGCGCTGCAACCTGGGGGTCGGGGGCGCGATAGGACAGCGTCACGACGTTGGACTCACGCGTCAGCTTGACCACCAGTCCTCGACTCAGGACATTGATCATCCATTCCTCGAAATCGCCCTGCCCACCCGTTGCCTCCTGCCAGCGCCGACGGCTGAGTTCGTCGTCCTTCATCTGCAGCGCCTCGACCACGCGTCTGGCAACCCGAACGCTCTGCATGATCTCGACCTGCGTCGCGAGATACGCGGGCCACACCATCTCGCCATAGCCGACCGTCGACACAGGGTCCGGATTGACGTCGAAGACGATCGCCGCGGTCGCCGTGTACTGCTTCGGCAACGCGAGGCTGACGCCGATCGCGGCGGTCACCACGAGCGCGACGATCGACAGCACGAGCCGCCAACGCGCAGCGAGGATGGAAAGGAACTGGCCGAAGGTCATGTCGTACGCCCCACGTCAAATCAGAACAGACTCTCTCGGACGTAAACGACGTCGCCATCTCGCAACTGATCGTCCATCGAGGGCTGCAGAACCTGGACCTTGCCATCGGTCCCACGCCGATGAACGCGCATCCCCTTCTCCGTACCGCGCACCGTCAATCCCCCGCCGGTTGCCAGGGCCTGCATCACGGTCATTCCCCTCTCCAAGCGAATAGCACCCGCACGCTGCACCTCGCCATAGATGTACACCGTCGGCGCGCGGTCGACCCAGACAACATCACCATTCACGATCTGGATGTCACCGGTAGACCGATTAGCCGAACCGATAGAACGAGCCAGATCGATCTCGGCCCGGAACGGCTGGCCGCCACGGACACCAACCACGGTCACAACATCTGCGCCTGTCGGCGCCACTCCGCCGGCGACCGCCAGCACATCACTCAGCTTCGAGTCAGCGACTTCCAGAGGGTACCGGCCTGGACGATTGACCTGTCCAAGAACCGACACCTGATTGCCGCGAACTTGGACCACCAGCACTGTGACCTGCGGTTGCTTAACAAAATTCCCCGTCTTTAGCCCGTCGGCAATGCGTTTCTCGACTTCTGTCACGCTTTGCCCGCCGACCTTGACGGACCCCAGCAGCGGATAGGAGATTACGCCGGCTTCTGAGACCCGCGTCTCCAAGGTCAGGTCGGGGTTCTGATAAACCGTCACGCGAATGACGTCGCCCGAGCCCAGGACGTACTCGTTGCGAACCGGCTGCGTCGCACCCTGAGCGTGGGCGAGCCCGAACGAGCACAACGGCGCCAGCGCTGCGAGCAACCAGAACAAACCGAGACGAAACGTCTTCATACCCTTGAACCTTCCGTGTATCGACCAATTTCCAGGACGAGCCACCGACCGCCAGCGCTCAGCGAAGAGCTCGACCGAACCGGTGCACCCGGCCTTGCGCGATGACACCCTGCAAAGGCGCCAACCATCCCAAAGACCCAGCCTCAGGGTTTTATCTGATTGTCTAGAGAAAATCGCAACTCGAACAAAGCCAAACGAGTGTACCCGTCACTCTTGACGAGATATCCACCCAAGACCGGGGGCCGGCTCGTGTGCAGACCTGACCTTGTGAAATCCTCACGACGACGACTCCGGGAACACCCCTCGGACTAACTTCGCCTCAGCATCGGATCCCGGCGTGCAATGCAACGACACCTCCCGCCATATTGTGGACATCCACATGGCCGAATCCAGCCGCTTTCATCATCGATTTCAGGGTCGCCTGGTCAGGATGCATCCTGATCGACTCGGCCAGGTAGCGGTAGCTGTCCGCGTCGTTCGCGACCCACTTGCCCAGGCGCGGCAGCACCTGGAACGAATACCAGTCGTAGGCCTTCTCCAGCGGCTTGGCCACCTTAGAGAACTCCAGCACCAGCAGGCGCCCGCCCGGCTTGAGCACCCGAGCCATCTCTGCCAGGGCCTGTTCCTTGTGGGTCATGTTGCGCAGGCCGAAGGCCACGCTGACCACGTCGAAGCTGCCACTGGCGAAGGGCAGGTGCTCGGCGTCGCAGATCGCGGTCGGCAGGACCAGGCCCTCGTCGAGCAGGCGGTCGCGGCCGGTGCGCAGCATCGCCTCGTTGATGTCGGTGTGCACGACCATGCCGCGGCTGCCGACGCGACGCGAGAAGGCGCGCGCCAGATCGCCGGTTCCACCGGCGATGTCGAGAACGCGGTCACCGTCGCGCACGTTCGCGACGGCCACCGTGTAGGCCTTCCAGGCACGGTGCAGGCCCAGCGACATCAGGTCGTTCATGACGTCGTACTTCGATGCGACCGCATCGAACACACCGCGCACGCGACCGGCCTTTTCTTTCTCGTCGACGTTCTGGAAGCCGAAGTGCGTGCTGCCCATGCCGCAGTCCTCAGTGGTGGTGGCCGCAGGCCGAACCGCCAGCTTCGACCATGGGGGCGTCGCGGTCCACCCCGGCGGCGGCGAGCCGCGCTTCGTAGGCCTGCCAGAGCTGCTCCTGCTGGCGACCCAGATGGTAGAGGTAGTCCCAAGCGAACAGACCCGAGTTGTGCCCGTCCGAGAAGGTGGGCTGGACGGCGTAATTGCCGACCGGTTCCAGTTCCACGATGTCGACATTGCGCTTGCCGGTCTGCAAGACCTCCTGGCCCGGGCCATGTCCCTGCACCTCGGCCGAAGGCGAATACACGCGCAACAGCTCGAACGGCAGCCGGAACTGCGCGCCGTCGGAGAACGCAATCTCGAGCACCCGGGACTGCTGGTGCACAGTCAGGGCAGTCGGGGTCGGGGTGTCGGGGGTCAGTCCGGCCATTGGGGGATGCTCGTCGTCGGGGAACGCTGCCAGTTTAATGGCCGGCGAGCGGTGCCAGCGCCGCCACCACGCGCGCATCGAGGTCGACCAGCGGCAGCGACAGGCGCACCTCGGCCGTCGGCTCGACGCGACGCTGCGGCGCGCCCCACACCGGCTGTGGGAAATGGCTGTCCCAGTCGAAGCGCGCGATCACGTGCCAGTGAAGGTGTGGGACCACATTGCCCAGGCTGGCAAGGTTGATCTTGGTCGGCCGCAGCGCCTCGCGCAGCACCGTCTCGACCTTCGCGACCGCCTGCATGCACAGGCTGCGCTGCACCGGTGGCAGGTCGGTCCACTCGGCGACGTGAGCGTTCCAGATCACCCGGTAGAACGCTGGGAAGGCGGGATCCTCGGCGCGGATCACGCGCCAGTCGGCGGCACGCAGCACCAGCCGGCCGCCGTCACCGCGGCACAGCTCGCAGTCAGCCTGCCCGGTCACACGAGCACCCGCTCGATGCCACCGGCGTTGGCACGCTCGACATAGCCTGGCAGCCATTCTTCACCCAGGATCCTGCGTGCCATCTCGACCACGATGTAGTCGGCCTCCAGCAAGCCATTGTTCAGGTCGTTGCCGTAGCGGCTCAGGCCCTGCAGGCAACTGGGGCAGGACGTGAGGATCTTCACCGGCCCGTCGGCTCCCACGCCGCCCGAGGCGCGCAGAGCCGCCTCGTCGCGGCGCAGCTCCTCTTCCTTGCGAAAGCGGATCTGCGTGGAGATGTCGGGGCGCGTGACACCGAGCGTGCCGCTCTCGCCGCAACAGCGCTTGCTCTCGCGCACCCGATCGCCCATCAGTGCCTTTACCGTCTTCATCGGCTCCTGCAGCTTCATCGGGCTGTGGCAGGGGTCGTGGTACAGGTAGCCGCCGGCGCCTTCGAGCCGGATGCCCTTCTCCAGCAGGAACTCGTGGATGTCGACGATGCGGCAGCCCGGGAAGATCTTGTCGAACTGGTAGCCCTGCAGCTGGTCGTAGCAGGTGCCGCAGCTCACCACCACGGTCTTGATGTCGAGGTAGTTCAGCGTGTTGGCGACGCGGTGGAACAGCACCCGGTTGTCGGTGATGATCTTCTCAGCCTTGTCGTACTGGCCGCTGCCGCGCTGCGGATAGCCGCAGCACAGGTAGCCGGGCGGCAGCACGGTCTGCACGCCGGCATGCCAGAGCATCGCCTGGGTCGCCAGCCCGACCTGCGAGAACAAGCGCTCGGAGCCGCAGCCAGGGAAGTAAAACACCGCCTCGCTGTCGGCCGTGGTGGCCTGCGGGTCCCGGATGATCGGCACGTAGTCGGCATCCTCGATGTCGAGCAGCGCCCGCGCGGTCTTCTTCGGAAGGCCGCCCGGCATCTTCTTGTTGATGAAGTGGATCACCTGGGCCTTCACCGGCGCCGGGCCCACGGTCGCCGGCGGCGCCGCGGTCTGCTTGCGCGCCAGCCGGCGCAGCAGGTCGTTGGCCAGGCGCTGGGCCTTGAAGCCCACGTCGACCATGGCCGAGCGCATCAGCTTGATCGTGTCGGGGTTCTTCGCGTTCAGGAACAGCATCGCCGCCGCGTTGCCGGGGCGGAAGCTCTTCTGCCCCATCTTGCGCAGCAGGTTGCGCATGTTCATCGACACGTCGCCGAAGTCGATCTTCACCGGACACGGCGACAGGCACTTGTGGCAGACCGTGCAGTGGTCGGCCACGTCCTCGAACTCCTGCCAATGCTTGATGCTGATGCCGCGGCGCGTCTGCTCCTCGTACAGGAAGGCCTCGACCAGCAGCGAGGTCGCGAGAATCTTGTTGCGCGGGCTGTAGAGCAGGTTGGCGCGCGGCACATGGGTGGCGCACACCGGCTTGCACTTGCCGCAGCGCAGGCAGTCCTTCACCGAATCGGCGATCGCGCCGATGTCGCTCTGCTGCATGATCAGCGACTCGTGGCCCATCAGCCCGAAGCTGGGCGTGTAGGCGTGGCTCAGGTCGGCCGCCAGCACATCGTCGCCCAGGCCTTTCAGGGCGTCGCCGCGCAGCAGCTTGCCCTTGTTGAAGCGGCCCTGCGGGTCGACGCGCTGCTTGTAGGCGATGAAGTCGGCGATCTCGGCATCGCTCAGGAACTCGAGCTTGGTGATGCCGATGCCATGCTCGCCGGAGATCACGCCGTCGAGCCGGCGCGCCAGCGCCATGATGCGGCCCACCGCCTCGTGCGCAGTCTGCAGCATCTCGTAGTTGTCGCTGTTGACCGGGATGTTGGTGTGCACGTTGCCGTCGCCAGCGTGCATGTGCAACGCAACCCAGACGCGCCCACGCAGCACCTCCCGGTGGATGCGGCTGCATTCGTCGAGCACCGCGGCGAACGCGCCGCCGCTGAACAGCGCCTGCAGCGGCGCCCTCACCTGCGTCTTCCACGAGGCGCGAAGGCTATGGTCCTGCAACTGCGCGAACAGGCTCGGCCCGCCGTCCGCCGGCCGCACGTCCAGCCCCTGCAGCCAGCCCTGCCACAGCGCACGCACCTCGCGCAGCAGCGTCAAAGCCTGCTGCACGCGGTCTTCCAGCAGCTCGGCGCTCGGGATGTCGCTGGCATCGTCGTTCCTGCCGAGCGGGAGTTCGCCGCGCTCGAAGTAGGTCTCCAGCGCGTCCAGCAGCTGCAGCTTGTTGCGCATCGACAGCTCGACGTTGATGCGTTCGATGCCCTCGGTGTACTCGCCCATCCGCGGCAGCGGAATCACCACGTCCTCGTTGATCTTGAAGGCGTTGGTGTGCTTGCTGATCGCCGCGGTGCGCTTGCGGTCGAGCCAGAACTTCTTGCGCGCGTCGGCGCTCACCGCGACGAAGCCTTCGCCGTGGCGCGAATTGGCGATGCGCACCACCTCGCTGGCGGCGCGCGCCACTGCGTCGGCGTCGTCGCCGGCGATGTCACCCACCAGCACCATCTTCGGCAGGCCGCCGCGCTTGCTCTTGGTGGCGTAGCCGACCGCCTTCAGGTAGCGGTCGTCCAGGTGCTCCAGCCCGGCCAGGATCGCGCCGCCCGTACGCTGCTCGGCAAACAGGTAGTCCTTGATCTCGACGATGCTCGGCACCGCGTCCTTCGCATTGCCGAAGAACTCCAGGCACACGGTGCGCGTGTGGGCCGGCATCTTGTGCACGATCCAGCGCGCGCTGGTGATCAGGCCGTCGCAGCCTTCCTTCTGGATGCCCGGCAAACCGGCGAGGAACTTGTCGGTCACGTCCTTGCCCAGGCCTTCCTTGCGGAAGCTCGGACCGGGCACGTCGAGCCGCTCGGTACGCACCGGCGTCTTGCCGTCGGCCTCGAAGTAGCGCAGCTCGAAGCTCGCCAGCTCGGCATCGTGGATCTTGCCGAGGTTGTGGCTCAGTCGCACCACCTCGAGCCACTGCGCGTCGGGCGTCACCATGCGCCACGACGCCAGGTTGTCGAGCGCGGTACCCCACAGCACGGCCTTCTTGCCGCCGGCATTCATCGCGATGTTGCCGCCGATGCAGCTCGCCTCGGCCGAGGTCGGGTCGACCGCGAACACGTGGCCGGCACGCTCGGCGGCGTCGGCCACGCGCTGGGTCACCACGCCCGCCTCGGTCCACACCGTCGGCACGGGTTGCGCGAGCCCCGGCAGCGAGACCCACTCGACCTCGCTCATCGCCTCGAGCTTCTCGGTGTTGATCACCGCGCTCTTCCAGGTCAGCGGCACGGCTCCACCGGTGTAGCCGGTGCCGCCGCCGCGCGGGATGATGGTCAGGCCCAGCTCGATGCAGCCCTTCACCAGCGCCGCCATCTCGGCCTCGGTGTCCGGCGTCAGCACGACAAACGGGTATTCGACCCGCCAGTCGGTCGCGTCGGTCACGTGCGACACGCGCGACAGGCCGTCGAACTTGATGTTGTCCTTGGCCGTGTGCCGCCCCAGCCGGCGCTGCGTGCGGCGGCGCAGCTCGGCCATCGTGTCGAAGCCTAGCGAGAAGCGATCCACCGCCTCGCGTGCCGCCTTCAGCAGCTCGCCGACGCGGGCATTGCGCTGCGCCGCTTCCACGTCCATCGTGGCCTCGTCCTTGTCGGCGCGGCGCTTGTCGATCTCGCCCAGCCGGTGCTGCAGGGCCTCGACCAGCTGGCGGCGCCGGCGCGGGTTGTCCAGCAGGTCGTCTTGCAGGTAAGGGTTGCGCTGCACCACCCAGATGTCGCCCAGCACCTCGTAGAGCATGCGTGCCGAGCGGCCGGTCACGCGCTCGGCGCGCAGCTGGTGCAGCATCTCCCACGACCGCGGCCCGAGCAGCCGCAGCACGATCTCGCGATCGGAGAACGAGGTGTAGTTGTACGGAATCTCGCGCAGTCGCGCGGCGTGGCCGTCGGCGGCCTGGATCGTGCTGTGGAGGGGAAGCGGTGCGTTCATGGTCACCAGCCGCCAACATCAAGTCGCGTCTGGGCCCGAATGCTATCGCAGTGCAGCACGGCCGACGCCCGTGCGGTCATGACTGCCGGTGCTGGCTACCATGCAGCATGCCGCCTCCTGCACCCTGGCCCTACCCGTTCTGGATCGCCCACCGCGGCGCCGGCAAGCTGGCGCCGGAGAACACGCTGGCCGCCTTTCGCGCCGGTCAGGCACGCGGCTATCGCATGGCCGAATGCGATGTGACGCTGAGTGCCGACGAACAGCCCTTCCTGCTGCACGACGCGACCCTCGATCGCACGACCGACGGGCACGGCCTGGCGGCCGGACAGTCCTGGGCCACGCTGGCCGCCCTGGATGCCGGCGCCTGGCATGGCCCCCGCTTCCGCGGCGAGCGCCTGCCGACGCTGGCATCGCTGGCCGAGCACGCCCGCCACAGCGGCCTGCTGCTGAACCTGGAGCTCAAGCCCGGCCCGGGCCAGGCGGCGCGTACCGGCGCCGTGGTCGCCCGAGTGGCCGCCGGCCTGTGGGCCGGCCTCACGCCGCCGCTGCTGAGCTCCTTCGAGACCGCCTCGCTGGCGGCGGCGCGCGACGCTGTCGAGGCGCTACCGCGCGCCCTGCTGCTGGAGCATCTGGCGACAGGCTGGCGCGAGGCGGCCTGCGGTCTGGGCTGCATCGCCATCGTGGTCCACCACGGCGCGCTCGACGCCGACGCCATCCGCCAGGCCCATGAGGCTGGCCTGCGGGTGCTGTCCTACACGGTCAATGGCGCGGCGGAGGCCCGGCGCTTGCGTGCGGCCGGCATCGATGGCCTGATCACCGACGCCATCGACCGCTTCGCGCCGGACACGCTGGGCTGAACACCCGAGGCCCGGGCCGCGTGCAGGCTGGGGATGGTCAACGGCACCCGCCGCGGCAACATCGAGACCGATCCAGGATCCACGAAAGGAACGCACCCCGATGGAAGCCCTTCTGCATCTGCTGCACCTCGAAGACGACGCACTCGACGCCGATCTGCTGTGTCGCACCGTGCAGCACCTGGGGGTGCGCGCCGAATGGCAACGCGTGTCGACCGCTGCCGACTGAGGCTGTGTGAAAACCCGCTGCCAGATCGATGATTGCTTGCGTAGAGTGACGAGCCGACGCGGTTAGCGGAGGCTGCCAGATGGCCCGATTTGTTGAAGGTGGCGACCGGAACCAGGTTACGTTGTTGCCAGAGTGCCTTGACGACTTCGTCGCCGAGGACAACCCGGTCCGAGTGGTCGACGCATTCGTCAGCGAACTCGACTTACAGGCCTTGGGCTTCGATGGGCTGACGCCGGCATCGACGGGTCGACCCTCGTATCACCCAGCGGTACTGCTGAAGATCTATATCTACGGCTACCTCAACCGCATTCAATCCAGTCGGCGCCTGGAGCGGGAGTGTCAGCGCAATATTGAGCTGATGTGGTTGACAGGCAGGCTGGCTCCTGATTTCAAGACCGTCGCTGACTTCCGGCGCGGCAGCGGCAAAGGCATCCAGAACGCTTGCCGCCGATTCGTTGTCCTGTGTCGCGAACTGAAGCTCTTCTCGCAGGCCATCGTGGCCATCGACGGCAGCAAGTTCAAGGCGGTCAACAACCGGGACCGGAACTTCACGGAGGTGAAGATCGACCGATTCCAAGAGCAGGTTGCGCAGAGCATCCAGCGCTACCTGGACACGCTGGAGACTGCCGATCGCACGCAATCGGTCGGTGTGGAGGCCAAGACCGAGCGACTGCAGGAGAAGATCAAGAAGTTGCGCAAGCGCATGCGCGAACTCGATGGGCTCAGGGCGCAGTTGAAGTCCGAGCCAGACGAACAGCTGTCGTTGACTGATCCAGATGCGCGCTCCATGGCCACCAGTCGGCTGGGCTCGGGGATCGTGGGCTACAACGTCCAAGTAGCTGTAGACGCCAAGCACCATCTGATCGTTACGCACAACGTGACCAACGACAGCAGCGACAGGTCGCAGCTCAGCGCGATGGCGCTGGCGGCGCGCGGTGCGATGGGCAAGATCAGGCTGCACGCCCATGCCGATCGTGGCTACTACAACAGCATCGAACTCAAGGCATGCGACGACGCTGGGATCCTGGCCTACGTTCCGAAGTCAATGACATCCAATGCTAAGGCTGAGGGACGATTTGATAAGTCTGACTTCATCTACATCGCCCGCGATGATGAGTACCAATGTCCTGCCGGGCAGCGCGCCATTCACCGCTACACGCGCGATGAGCGCGGCCTGGAGATCCGTCGCTACTGGAGCAGCGCGTGCCCGCAATGCCCGATCAAGGCGCAGTGCACGACAGGTGACTACAGGCGTATCTCCCGCTGGGAACACGAGGCGGTGCTTGAAAAGGTGCAGCGACGACTGGATAGCCGGCCAACCGCTATGGCGGTTCGAAAGCGGACTGTTGAGCATGTGTTCGGAACACTGAAACACTGGATGGGCTCAGCGCACTTCCTGACCCGGAGACTGCCCAACGTTGCGACAGAAATGAGCCTTCACGTACTGGCTTACAACCTCAAGCGTGTAATGAGCATCCTTGGTATTGCCAAAACGCTGAAGGCCATGAAGCTGGTGGGCGCGTAGGCGCCTTGTTATGCGAAATGGCGGGCCGTAGACCCGTCAAGACCTACAAACGCGGCATATAGCTCTGTAATGACTACTGTGGGCCAATGAACGCGCGTGCAGCGCCAGAAGCGCAACTCGTTCCGAAAGCGTCGACGACAGGAGTTCTCACACAGCCTCGACTATGTGCAGGCGCTGGGCGAGCACCGCTTCGACGCGATCCTCAGCGACAGCGAGGTGCCGGGCCTGGACGGTCTGCAGGCGCTGCAACTGGCCGGTGAACGGCAACCCGGAGCGCCCTTCATCTTCGTCAGCGGCCACGCGGACGAGCAGCGTGCGCAACAGTGGCTGGCGGCCGGCGCCGCCGATGTCGTCCCGAAGGACGCACTGTGGCGGCTGGCGCCGGCGTTGCGGCACCCGCTGCTGCAGGCCGACCGCGATCGACTGGCCTGGCGCGCGCGCGGCATGGCGCTGCTGGTCGACATCGTCAAGCAACTCTCGCTGGCGCGCAGCGTGGAGCAGATCATGGCCATCGTGCGCCACGGCGCCCGCGAGCTGACCTCGGCCGATGGCGCCACCTTCATCCCTGCGCGACGGCGACCTGTGCCATTACGCCGACGAGGATGCGATCGAGCCGCTGTGGAAGGGGCAGCGCTTTCCGATGTCGGCCTGCGTCAGTGGCTGGGTCATGCTCCAGCGCACGCCCGCCGTCATCCCCGACATCTACCAGGACCCGCGCGTGCCGGTCGACGCCTACCGCCCGACCTTCGTGCGCAGCATGGCGATGGTGCCGATCCGCAGCGAGTCGCCGATCGGCGCCATCGGCAACTACTGGGCACGCCCCTACCGGCCGAGCACCGACGAGGTGTCACTGCTGCAGGCCCTGGCCGACACGACCTCGGTCGCGATCGAGAACGTGCAGACGCTGCAGGAGCTGGAGCACCGGGTGCAGGAGCGGACCGCTGCGCTGCGCGAAGCCAACGCCGGGCTGGAGGCCTTTTCCTACAGCGTCGCCCATGACCTGCGGGCCCCGCTGCGGGCGATCAGCGGCTACAGCGGTCTGCTCGCCGACCATCACCGTTCGCAGCTCGATGCGGAAGGCCAGGGCTTCCTGGACCGCATCGGCAAGTCCGCACGGCGCATGGAAGCGCTGATCGACGACCTCATCAAGCTGGCGCATGTCGGCCACGGCGACGTACAGCACCGCACGATCGACATCGGGCAACTCGCCCACGAGATCGTGGGCGTGCTGCGCGAGCAGAGTCCACGGGCCGGCATGACGGTGCGCATCGCCACCGGTCTGAAGGTCGTGGGCGATCTGGGCCTGTTGCGCGTCGTGCTGGAGAACCTGCTGTCGAACGCCTGGAAATACACCCTCCGGCGCGACGATGCGCTGATCGATCTGCAAGGCGCCCCAACGGCCGACGGTCAGCTCGTCTGCCAGGTTCGCGACAACGGCGTGGGCTTCGACATGACGGCGGCCGAACACCTGTTCGAACCGTTCAAGCGCCTGCACGGCGACGTCGAGTTCGCGGGCACCGGCATCGGGTTGGCGATCGTGCGCCGCGCGATCCACCGCATGGGCGGGCGGCTCTGGGCCGAATCCGAGAAGGACCGCGGGGCGACCTTCTACTTCGCACTGCCGCTGGGCCGCCGCTGACGTCGCTTCGGACGAACGCTCAGCTGCGGTAGTCGGCGTTGATCGTGACGTAGTCGTGCGAGAGATCGCAGGTCCACACGGTGGCATGGGCCGCCCCGCGGTGCAGATCGACCCGCACGGTGATCTCGCTCTGCTTCATGACGCGCTGGCCGTCGGCCTCCTGGTAGGCGGGATGGCGACCGCCCTTCGTCGCGACGTGCACGTCGTCGAGGTGGAGGTCGATCAGCGACTGGTCGAGGTCGGCGATGCCCGCATAGCCCACCGCGGCGAGGATCCGGCCCAAGTTGGGGTCGCTGGCGAAGAAAGCGGTCTTCACCAGCGGTGAATGCGCGATCGCGTAGGCGACCCACCGGCACTCCTCCTTCGAGCGGCCGCCGTCGACACGCACCGTGATGAACTTCGTCGCACCCTCGCCGTCGCGCACGATCGCCTGCGCGAGCTGCTGCGACACCGCGATCACTGCCTCGCGCAGCGCTGCACCTTCGGGCGACTCGAGTGCCGTGATCTCGTCGTGCGCCGCCTGGCCCGTGGCGACCAGCACGAAGCTGTCGTTGGTGGACGTGTCGCCATCGATGGTGATGCGGTTGAAGGACCGGTCGGCCGCCTCGCGTACGAGCGCCTGCAAGGCGCGCGGTGCCACCCTGGCATCGGTGGCCACGAATCCGAGCATCGTCGCCATGTTGGGACGGATCATCCCCGCGCCCTTGGCGATGCCAGTCACCGTCACCGTCCGGCCGCCGATCTGCAGCTGACGCGACGCGGCCTTGGGCAGGGTGTCGGTGGTCATGATGGCCTCGGCGGCGGCCGGCCAGTTGTCGGCCCGGCAGTCGGCCAGCGCCGCCGGCAGCCCGGCCTCGATGCGGTCGGTGGGCAGCGTCTCCATGATCACGCCGGTCGAGAACGGCAGCACCTGCTCCGGCGCGATGTCGAGCCGGCGGGCCAGCGCCACACAGGTGGAGAACGCGCGCACCAGCCCGTCCTCGCCGGTGCCGGCGTTCGCGTTGCCGGTGTTGACGACGAGTGCCCGCACGCCGACGGCGGCCTCCAGGTGTTTGCGGCACAGTTGCACCGGCGCGGCGCAGAAACGGTTCTGCGTGAACACCGCCGCCACCGCAGAGCCCTCGGCCAGCTTGAACACGCTCAGGTCACGCCGGCCCGCCTTGCGCACACCGGCCATCGCGATGCCGATCTCGACCCCCGGCACGGGATGCAGGTCGGCGGCGTTCGGGGCGACGAGATTCACGGGCATGAGGCTCTCCGGGTCGCTGCGATCAAGCCAATCGGCCGTGACACTGCTTGTACTTCTTGCCGCTGCCGCAGGGGCAGGGGTCGTTGCGTCCGGCGCGCGGCACCTCGGCCATGCGGTTCGCCACCTCGGTGGCCGGATCGGCCTCGACCGCCACGCCACCGTCTTCGGTGGGGTGCGTGTAGGTGAGGTTGCTGATGGCCTCGGCCTTCTCCTCCAGCGCCTCGGCCGCCTGCGTGACTTCCTCGGTGCTGCGGATACGTACCGTCATCAGCAGGCGGGTGACGTCCATCTTCACCGTGTCGAGCAGGGTCGAGAACAGCTCGAAGGCCTCGCGCTTGTACTCCTGCTTCGGGTTCTTCTGGGCGTAGCCGCGCAGGTGGATGCCCTGGCGCAGGTAGTCGAGCGCTGCGAGATGCTCGCGCCAGTGCGTGTCGATCGACTGCAACAGCACCGCGCGCTCGAAGCCGGAGAACTGCTCCTCGCCGACCAGCGCCACCTTGCCGGCGTAGGTCTCGTCGGCGGTCTTGGCGACCATCTCGACCAGATCCTCATCGGTGATCGCGTCGCTCTTGTCCACCTGTGCGGCGATCGGCACGTCGAGCTGCCATTCGTCGCGCAGCACCTTTTCGAGGCCGGGGATGTCCCACTGCTCCTCGACACTCTCGACCGGCACGAAGGTGCGCACCACGTCGGTCATCGCACCACGACGCAGGTGAGCGATCTGGGCACCGAGCTCCTTCGATTCGAGGATGTCGTTGCGCTGCTGGTAGATCACCTTGCGCTGGTCGTTCGACACGTCGTCGTACTCGAGCAGCTGCTTGCGGATGTCGAAGTTGCGCGCCTCGACCTTGCGCTGCGCACCCTCGATGCTGCGCGAAACGATGCCGGCCTCGATGGCCTCGCCATCGGGCATCTTCAGGCGCTCCATGATCGCCTTGACACGGTCGCCGGCGAAGATGCGCATCAGCGGATCCTCGAGCGACAGGTAGAAGCGCGAGGCGCCCGGATCACCCTGACGGCCCGAACGGCCGCGCAGCTGGTTGTCGATGCGGCGCGACTCGTGGCGCTCGGTGGCCACGATGCGCAAGCCGCCCGCCGCCTTGACCTGCTCGTGCAGGCCGGCCCATTCGTCCTTGAGCTGCTGGATGCGGCGCAGCTTGTCGTCGGCCGGGATGGCGTCGTCGGCCTCGATGAACTGCACCTGCTTCTCGACGTTGCCGCCCAGCACGATGTCGGTGCCGCGGCCGGCCATGTTGGTGGCGATGGTCACCGCCTTCGGCCGGCCGGCCTGGGCGATGATCTCCGCCTCGCGGGCGTGCTGCTTGGCGTTGAGCACCTCGTGTGGGAGCTTGTACTTCTCGAGCAGCTTCGAGATCAGCTCGGAGTTCTCGATCGACGTGGTGCCCACCAGCACCGGTTGGCCGCGCTCGTAGCAGTCCTGGATGTCCTTGACCACCGCCTCGTAGCGCTCGCGCGAGGTCTTGTAGACCAGGTCGAGCTCATCGCGGCGCTGGGTCGGCTTGTTGGGCGGGATCACCACGGTCTCCAGACCGTAGATCTCCTGGAACTCGTAGGCCTCGGTGTCGGCCGTGCCGGTCATGCCGGCGAGCTTGCCGTACATGCGGAAGTAGTTCTGGAAGGTGATCGAGGCCAGCGTCTGGTTCTCGGCCTGGATCGGCACGCCTTCCTTGGCTTCCACCGCCTGGTGCAGGCCGTCGCTCCAGCGCCGCCCGGTCATCAGGCGGCCGGTGAACTCGTCGACGATGACGACCTCGCCGTTCTGCACCACGTAATGCTGGTCACGGTGGTACAGATGGCGCGCGCGCAGCGCCGCGTACAGATGGTGCATCAGCGTGATGTTGGCGGCGTCGTACAGGCTCGCCCCCTCGACCAGCAGACCGGCCTGCGCGAGCAGCGCCTCGGCGTGCTCGTGTCCCGCCTCGGTCAGCACCACCTGGTGGGTCTTCTCGTCAGCGGTGAAGTCGCCGGCCTCGATCACGCCCTCGCCGGTGCGCGGATCGGCCTCGCCGATCTGCTTCTTCAGCAGCGGCGCGACCGCGTTGATGCGCAGATAAAGCTCGGTCTGGTCCTCGGCCTGGCCGCTGATGATCAGCGGCGTGCGCGCCTCGTCGATCAGGATCGAGTCGACCTCGTCGACGATCGCGAAATTCAGCGAGCGCTGCACCCGGTCGGCCACCTCGGTGACCATGTTGTCGCGCAGGTAGTCGAAGCCGAACTCGTTGTTGGTGCCGTAGGTCACGTCGGCTGCGTAGGCAGCCTGCTTGGCCTCGCGCGTCATCTGCGGGCCGTTGACCCCGACCGTCAGCCCGAGGAAGTTGTACAGACGTCCCATCCACTCGGCATCGCGCCGCGCGAGGTAGTCGTTGACCGTCACCACGTGCACGCCCTTGCCGGCCAGCGCGTTCAGGTAGACCGGCAGCGTCGCCATCAGCGTCTTGCCTTCGCCGGTGCGCATCTCGCCGATCTTGCCGTTGTGCAGCGTCATGCCGCCGATCAGCTGCACGTCGAAGTGGCGCATCTTCAGCGCCCGCTTGCTGCCCTCGCGCACGACGGCAAAGGCCTCGGGCAGCAACTGGTCGAGCGTCTCACCGTCGGCCACGCGTTGCTTGAACGCCTCGGTCTTGGCCCGCAGTTCGTCATCCCCGAGCTGCTCGAACTGCGGCTCGAGGGCGTTGATCTGATCGACCACGCGCCGGTACTGCTTGAGGAGCCGTTCGTTGCGGCTGCCGAAAATCGAGGTGAGAAGCTTGGGCAACATGCGGGGAATCGGTCGATGAGGGGTGAAGCGGCCCGCAACGTGGCGAGCACAGCAACCGCCGGGCCATCACGCCACGCCACAGTGCAGCCCCGGGCTGCAAGCAACTGCGGATGGCACTCCGGAATACAAGAGCGGCGCCCGTTCGGCGCCGCACTCAGCCCAGAACTCTACCACCCGCCCCGGGATGCCCCACCCTCGCGACGGGGCTTCCGGGCCGTCGTGTCAGCGGGCCTCCGCCGTGCGGTTCGCAGCCCGAGCGACATTGCCCGCAGGCAGCCGGGAAGCCTGCGCCAGGAACTTCGCCGGATCCTGCGGCGCGCCGTCGACCAGCACCTCGAAATGCAGGTGCGGCCCGGTCGAGCGGCCGGTGCTGCCGACCTCGGCGATCTTCTGGCCGCGACGGATCAGGTCGCCGGGCACCACCAGCAGCCGCGCCGCGTGGGCATAACGCGTCACCAGGCCGTTGCCGTGGTCGATTTCGACCGTGCGCCCGTAGGCGGGGTGGGTCTCGGCGCTCATCACCACGCCGCCCGCCGCCGCCAGGATGGCGGTGCCGGTCTCGGCCGGGAAATCCAGGCCGGTGTGGAGCGCGCCGCGGCCGGTGAAGGGGTCGGTCCGGAAGCCGAAGCCCGAGCCCACCGGCCCATCGACGGGGGCCGAGCTCGGCACCATCAGCGCCCGCAGGCGCGTCTCGAGCAGGCGCGACTCGACCAGCGTGAACACGTCGCTGTGGCGGTCGGCCCCTTCATCCAGCGCGGCGATCGCCTGGTTCAGCTGCGCCAACGACGGCGATTCGACCGGCACATAAGGCCCGCCCCGCCCGCCGCCAACGGCCGCGCCGGCGGGAACCGGCGCCGCCGGACGGTCGAGGCCGCGGAAATCCTCGGGCTTCAGGCCAGCCAGCCCGGAGACCCTCTCGCCCATGGTCTCGAGCTTCATCAGCTTGGCCTGCATCTCGCCGACCTTCGAAGCCATGGCGTCGAGGTTCTCGCGCATGAAGCGGTCGCGCTGCGCGATCTCGTCACGCACCACCAGCTTGACCACCTGGCTGACCACCGGCCAGCCCTCGCGCGCGGCCTTCAGGAACACGAAGTGGTAGATCGCGCCCGACAGCGCCAGCAGCAGCCCCACGAGGAAGGTTCCGACGATCGCCAGCTTCCAGGCCGGCAGGTCGAGCACGCGGGTGCGTGCGTAGCGGCCATGGGTCACTATGATCTGCATACGGTCTCCTTCATCCCATGGCCCTGCATCCCAACTCCAGCCTGCCCGTCGCGCTGCCGATCGGCGATGCGCTGGCGCAGTCGGAGCCGCTCGTGCGGCTGCAGGCACTGCTGCGCGAATCGAACGCGCGTTTCGACGTGATCCGCCCGCTGCTGCCCGCGGCGCTGGCCGTTCAGGTGCGGCCGGGCCCGGTGGACGAACAGGGTTGGGCGCTGCTTGCGGGCAACACGGCCGTGGCGGCCAAGTTGCGGCAGTTGCTGCCCCGTTTCGAGGCCGCGCTGCAGCAGCAGGGCTGGAAGGGTAGCGCGATCCGCATCCGGGTTCAATCGAGCTGATCCGGCCCGGCCGGTACCAGTGCACGCCCGGGCCGGCGACGGCCGGCGACTGTGCAACAGCCTGTGTGCTCGGGCCTGAACCTCAGGCCTGCAGCGTGCCGCGGTCGAGCCGCACGCGCCGGTGGCAGCGCGCCGCCAGCGCGTCGTCGTGCGTCACCATCACATAGGCGGTGCCCTGGGCCTGCGCCAGGTCGAGCATCAGTGCGAACACACCGTCGGCGGTGGCGCGGTCGAGGTTGCCGGTAGGCTCGTCGGCCAGCACGCAGGCCGGCCGCGTGACCAGCGCCCGGGCCACCGCGACGCGCTGGCGCTCGCCGCCCGACAGCTCGGACGGCCGGTGCGCGGTGCGCGCGGCCAGCCCCACGGCGGCGAGCATGGCGTGCGCCTCGGCATGAGCCGCTTCGCGCGGCAGGCGCCGGATCAGCAGCGGCATGGCGACGTTGTCGAGCGCGCTGAATTCAGGCAGCAGGTGGTGGAACTGGTAGATGAAGCCGAGATGCCGGTTGCGCCAGGTGCCTTGGGCCGCCGCATCCATCGCGGCGAAGTCGCGGCCCATCAGCTGCACGCCGCCGGCGCTGGGCCTGTCGAGCCCGCCCAGCAGGTGCAGCAGCGTGCTCTTGCCCGAGCCGGACGCACCCACCACCGCGAGCGTCTCGCCGCGCACCACCTGCAAATCCACCCCACGCAGCACCGCCACGTCGAGACCGCCCTCGGTGAAGCGCTTGTGCAGCCCGCGCGCCTGCAGCACGGCACCGTCGCTCACCCCCTCCACCGACTCACTCATAGCGCAGCGCCTGGGCCGGTTGCACGCGGCTCGCGCGCCAGCTGGGGTAGATCGTCGCGACGAAGGCGAGCAGCAGCGACACCAGGCCGATCGGCACGATGTCGGCCGACTGCGGATCGCTCGGCATGCGGCTGATCAGGTAGATGCTGCCAGGCAGGAAGCTGGCGTTGAACAGACGCTCGAGCGCAGGCACGATGACATCGATGTTGAGCGACACCAGCAGCCCCAGCGTCAGTCCCGAGCAGGTGCCGATCACACCCGCGGCCGCGCCCTGCACCATGAAGATCCCCATGATCGAGCGCGGGCTGGCGCCCAGCGTGCGCAGGATCGCGATGTCGGCCTGCTTGTCGGTCACCGTCATCACCAGCGTGCTGACCAGGTTGAAGGCCGCCACCGCGACGATCAGCGTGAGGATGATGAACATCATGCGCTTCTCGAGCTGCACGGCGTCGAACCAGTTGCGGTTGGTGCGGGTCCAGTCGCGCACGCTGACCGTGGGGCCGAGCTGCTCTGCCAGCTCGAAGCCGACGCGGCGCGCCTGCTGCTGGTCGCGCAGCCTGAGCTGCACGCCGGTGGGCCCGTCCACGCGGAACAGCCGCGCCGCATCGTCGATGTGCATCAGCGCCAGTCCGCTGTCGTACTCGTAGTGACCGGCATTGAAGGTGCCCACCACCGTCATCTGCTTGAGCCGCGGCACAACGCCGGCCGGCGTGACCTGGCCGTTGGGCGTGACCAGCGTCACCGGGTCGCCCACCTTCACGCCCAGCGTGCGCGCCAGCTCGCCGCCCAGCACGATGCCCCAGGCGCCCGGCTTCAGGCCCGCGAAGGCGCCGTCGCGGGATTGCGCCGCCAACGGCGTCACGTTCGCTTCTTCGGCCGGATCGATGCCGCGCACGACGGCGCCGCGCATGTCCTCGCCGCGCGCGATCAGCGCCTGGGTCGCGATGAAGGGCGCCGCACCCAGTACCTCGGGATTGCCGCGCGCCGCCGCGGCGGTAGCGCGCCAGTCGGGCAGCGCATTGCCGCCGGCTTCGAAGATCTCCACATGCGCGATGACGCTCAGCATGCGGTCGCGCACTTCCTTCTGGAAGCCGTTCATCACCGACAGCACGATGATCAACGCCGCCACCCCGAGCGCGATGCCGAGCATCGACACACCCGAGATGAAGGAGATGAAGCCGTTGCGCCGCCCGCTGCGGCCGGCGCGGGTGTAGCGCCAGCCGATGGTGAGTTCGTAGGGCCAGTGCATGAGCAGCAGGATGCTACCCGAGGCGATCCGGCCTCGCGGCGGTCGGGATCGTTGCGGCGCGTTAGGCTGGCCGCCCTCGCACCCGCAAAGACGAAGGAGTCTCGACATGCCGCTGCACCGTCTCGCCACTGCACTGGTGGCCCTGCTGGTGCTCACCGTCGGCGCCGCAGTCGCCGCGCCGTTCGACCGCGGCCTGCTGTGGCGCATCGAGCGCGACGGTCGGCCGGCGAGTCACGTCTACGGCACCATCCACCTCGACGACGCCCGCGCCAAGGCCTTCGGCCCGCAGGTCGACGAGGCCCTGGCCGCGTCGCGCGCCCTGGTGGTGGAGATGCTCGACGACGCCGACAGCCGCAGCGCGTTCGAGACGGCGGCCCGGTTGCCGCCGGGGCGCAGCCTGCGCACGCTCGCCGGGCCCGAGCGCTTCGAACGCGTGGCGTCGCGGCTCTCCGCACGCTATGGCCTGCCGGCCGCCGCCACCGAGCGTCTGACACCCTGGGCCGCCTACCTGACTCTGTCGCAGCCACCTCGGCCTCAGGGCGAGATCGTCGACGCCGCGCTGCAGCGCATCGCGCGCCAGCGCGGGCTGCCGGTCGTGCCGCTCGAGACAGCGCGGGAACAGATCGCCTCGATCGCGGCCGTGCAGACCGGGCACATGCTGGCGCTGCTGGAGGCGCAGGCACGGCGCCACGACGAAGCCATCGCCGCCATCGACACGCTGCTGGCGCGCTATCTCGAGGAAGACCTCGACGGCATGCTGCACAACGAGGAACTCGCCCTGCGCGACGAGCCGGCGCTGCGCCCCGCCTACGGCGACCTGTTCGAGCAGATCCTGGTGCGCCGCAGCGCCCGCATGGTCGAGCGCATGCGGCCCCGGCTGGAGCGCGGCGGCGCCTTCGTCGCGATCGGCGCCCTGCACCTGCACGGCGAGCAGGGCGTGCTGGCGCTGCTCGAGCGGGCTGGCTGGCAGGTGCGGCGCGTCGAGATGCAGCGCCGCTGAACCGTCCGGGGACCGGCCCGGATAATCCTGCCATGCACCTCGTGATCCCCTTCGCCGCCCCACTGTCCGAGGCCGGCCAGCACGCGTTGGGCGAACTCGCGTTGCCGTCGCTCGACGCGCTGCTGGGCCGGCTCACGGCCGACTCCCTGAACGAAGGCGACGAATACCAGCTCTCGCCGCCACACGAGCGGGTGCTCGCCCGCGCGCTCGGCTGGCGGGGGGCCGACGGCGCCCTGCCCTGGGCGGCCCGCGCCGCCGCCGACGACGGCCTGGACACCGGCGATCTGGCCTGGGGCCTGCTGAGCCCGGTGCACTGGCAGATCGGCCGCGAGCACCTGACGATGGACGACCCCGAGTCGCTGGCGCTCGACGCGGCCGAGTCGCGCGCCGCCTTCGACGCCGTGCGACCACTGTTCGAGAGCGAAGGCTGGCTGTGCGCCTGGGGCGCGCCGACACGCTGGTACGTCGCCCACGAGACCTTGGCCGACTTGCCGACCGCGTCGCTCGACCGCGTGATCGGCCGCAACCCCGATCTGTGGATGCCCGAGCACCCGGCCGCGCGTTTCGTGAAGCGTCTGCAGAACGAAGTGCAGATGCTGCTCTACACGCACGCGCTGAACGACGCCCGCGAAGCGACCGGCCGGGACGTGCTGAACAGCTTCTGGCTCAGCGGCTGCGGCACCCACCAGCCGGACCGCGGCGAGGCACCGCGGGTGCTGGACGCGCTGCGCGCGCCGGCGCTGCGCGAGGACTGGGCCGCCTGGTCCGAGGCCTGGCGCGCACTGGACGGCGGCCCGCTGCGCGAGGCGCTGGCGCACGCCCGCCGCGGCGAGGCCTTGCGGCTCAGCCTGTGCGGCGAACGGCATGCGCAGGACTTCGTGCTGCGGCCACGCGGCGTCCTGGCCGCGCTGCGCAGTCGCGTCCAAAGGCCCCAGGCGACCCGACTGATGGCTGCTCTCTGAACGGACCGCGACGCGCCCGCCCATGCAGATCGCCGTCCGCGACGTCCCGCCCCGCACTGCCTGGTCGCTTGAACAGGCCGGCGTGTCACCGCTGCTCGCTCGGCTGTTCGCAGCGCGCGGCATCACCGCGGCCGAGCAACTCGACGATTCGCTCGCCCTGCTGCTGCCGCCCACCGCGCTGCTGGGAGCGGCCGATGCGGCCCGCCTGCTGGCCGATGCGACGCAGCAGCGCCGGCGCATCGTCGTGGTGGCCGACTACGACTGCGACGGCGCGACCGCCTGTGCGGTGGCACTGCGCGGGCTGCGCCTGCTCGGCGCCACGCCGGAGACGCTGGGCTACGTGGTGCCCGACCGCCAGGTACATGGCTACGGGCTCACGCCGGCGATCGTCGACCTGGCCTTCGGCGTGTTCGGAGGCCAGGCGCCCGACGTGCTGGTGACGGTGGACAACGGCATCGCCAGCCTCGACGGCGTGGCGCACGCCAAGGCCCGCGGCCTGCAGGTGCTGGTGACCGACCACCACCTGCCGGCGCTCCAGGACGATCGCGTCGTGCTGCCGACGGCCGACGTGATCGTCAACCCCAACCAGCCCGGCTGCCCGTTCGAGAGCAAGGCGCTGGCCGGCGTCGGCGTGATGTTCTACGTGCTGCTGGCGCTGCGCAGCGAACTTCGCTCCCGCGGCGTGTTCGACGCCGCCGCGCAGCCCCGGCTCGACGCGCTGCTGGACCTGGTGGCGCTGGGCACCGTGGCCGACGTGGTGAAGCTCGATGAGAACAACCGCCGCCTGGTGGCGCAGGGGCTGCGGCGCATCCGCAGCGGGCGCATGCAGCCGGGCGTGCGCGCACTGTTCGACGCAGCGGCCCGCGACCCGGCGCGCGCCAGCGGCTTCGACTTCGGCTTCGCGCTCGGGCCGCGTCTCAACGCGGCCGGGCGCATGGAGAACATGACGCTGGGCATCGAATGCCTGCTGACCGACGACGCCGGCCGCGCGGCGGAACTTGCTCAGCAGCTCGACGCGATCAATCGCGAGCGCCGCGAGGTCGAGAGCGGCATGCGCGAGCAGGCCGAAGCGATGCTCGAAGCGCTGGTCGCACGCGACGACCACGGCGCCGGGGCCGGCGACCCACCGCCCGCGCTGGCGATCTACGACCCCGGCTTCCACGAGGGCGTGGTCGGCATCGTCGCCTCGCGTCTGAAAGACCGCAGCCATCGCCCGACTTTCGTGTTCGCGCGCGGCCAGGACGGGCTGCTGAAGGGCTCCGGCCGTTCGATCCCCGGCTTCCACCTGCGCGATGCGCTCGACCTCGTCAGCAAGCGCCACCCCGGACTGCTGCGCCGCTTCGGCGGCCATGCCATGGCGGCCGGCGCCACGCTGGCCGAGGCCGACTTCGCCCGCTTCGAGCGCGCCCTGGTCCAGGTGGCCGGCGAATGGCTGGACGCCGCGGCGCTGCAGCGCACGCTGCGCACCGATGGTCCGCTGGGCGCCGAGTACTTCAATGCCGACACCGTGCGGGCGCTCGAAGCCCAGGTGTGGGGCCAGGCCTTCGAGCCGCCGGTGTTCAGCGACCGCGTCGAGGTGGTTTCTCAAAGGCTGGTTGGCGAGAAACACCTGAAACTCGCCGTGCGCCACGGTGGCGCGCTGCGCGACGCCATCTGGTTCGGTCACAGCGAGCCGGTGGCCGCGCAGGTGACGCTGGCTTACCAGTTGCGGGTCGATGAGTACAACGGGCGGCAGCGCGTGCAGATGATCGTCGAGGCCGCGGCATGACCGGATCCCGATCAAACGCCGGGGTGTAGGCGTTTTCCGACGTCGAGACGGGTTATCGTCGCTCGCTCACGGCGCGGATCCCCACGAAAGTGAGGGGCCTCTGCGCTGACGAATGAAATGAGCGCTTCGGGCCCGCACCGCGCGTCCCGTCGCAGCCTCGGGCCGCAGGCCGAAGACATCCAGGAGACCCAGCGCATGAGCATCCCCACCCCGATACCGACCGAAATGCCGAGGCGCTCCCGTACTGCATTGCGCCTGCTGGGTCTGGCTACGTTGGGCTTGGCCATCGCATCCTGCGGAGGTGGGGGAGGCGACAGCGCCCCACCGCCATCCGGTTCTCCTCCCGCCCCGGCGCCGCCGCCAGTGGACGTCACCGCTCCGCCCCGTGCGACCGTCCTCAACAGCACGCTGAACATGCCATGGGGATTGGCCTTCCTGCCGGATCGCCGCATGTTGATCACGCAAAAGAGTGGTGCGCTGCTGATCGTCAGCGCCGACGGCAGCACCAAGACCAACGTGACGGGCGTCCCGGCAGTAACCAGTGGAGGCGGCGGCAATGCGATCGCCTTCCAGAACAACCAGGGCGGTTTGCTCGACGTCGCGATCGACCCCGACTTCGACCTATCCACCAATCCCTGGATTTACTTGACGTATGTCGAAGCCGGCAGTGGGTCAACCGCCGGCGTCGCGGTCGGCCGTGGCCGACTCGTCGGCAACGCCTTGCAGAACTTCACGCGCCTTTACCAGCAACTGCCGAAGGTCAGCGGTCCGGCGCATTTCGGCTCCCGGATGGTCTTCCGCAGCGACAAGACCTTGTTCGTCACTCTGGGCGAGCGGATGCAGTACGACTCCACGTCTGAGTCCGCCACGATGCAGGCGCTGGAGCCGCAGGAGCCTTCCAGCTTGCTGGGCAAGGTCATCCGCATCAATCGCAACGATGGCTCGGCCGCCACGGGAAACCCCAACCTGGGCGTCGGCGCAGCGCCCGGTGTCTGGAGTCTCGGCCACCGCAACCCGCAAGGCGCGGCCATCCACCCGACCACCGGCGAACTCTGGGTGACCGAGCATGGCCCCCTCGGCGGCGACGAACTGAACCGTGTCGTGGCAGGCGGCAACTACGGCTGGCCGCTAGTGAGCTATGGGTGCCCGTACGACAGCCCCACGGTCAATGTCAGCTGCCGCATCGGGGGGACCAACGGCAGCCACGGCTCCTCGTACAGGGAACCGGTCAGCTTTTTCGGGCCCACCTCCATCGGCCCGTCCAGTTTGATCTTCTATACCGGCGACAATTTCCCGGAGTGGAAGAACAATGCGCTCTTCGGCGCGATCGCAGACAGCAAGGGGCTGTGGCGCGTGGCCTTGAACGGCAACGCCGAAAGTGCGCGCGGAGCCATCTCACTGAGCGGCGTCACCGGCGAACGCGTGCGCCTCGTGCGCCAGGGCCCGGACGGCTGGCTCTACGTGCTGACGGACAGTGGCAAGCTGATCCTGATCGACCGCTGAAGGTAGCCAGTGCTCGCGCGCCGAGCGCGCCGTCCGCTCGCATGGGGGCGGTTTCCGACTCCTCTTGACGTCATGCGCCATCTGCTCGCCACGCTCGCTCTGATCCTGCTCGCTCCGCAAATTGCCGCCCAGCCATTGCGACTCACGTCAGTGGCGAGCGGCCTCGAGAATCCCTGGAGCCTCGCCTTCCTTCCCGGCTTCGAGAAGGAGGGCCGCATGCTCGTCACCGAGCGCCCCGGCCGGCTGCGCGTGGTCGAGCGCGACGGCAGGCTGTCGGCGCCGATCCAGGGCCTGCCGCCGGTGGTGGCGCGTGGCCAGGGCGGCCTGCTCGACGTGGCGCTGCACCCCGGTTTCGAAAGCAACCAATGGGTCTACTGGAGCTATGCCGAGCCCGCGCCGGCGGGCCGCAGCGGCAACAGCACGGCGGTAGCGCGCGGTCGGCTCGATCTCGCGGCGCTGGCGGTGAAGGATGTGCAGGTGGTGTTCCGGCAGGCGCCGAAGGTCGATTCGAACGCGCATTTCGGTTCCCGGCTGGTGTTCGCGCCCGACGGCACGCTGTTCATCACGCTGGGCGACCGCTACAGCAGGCGCGACGACGCCCAGACCCTCGACACTCACCACGGCAAGGTGGTGCGCATCACCGACGATGGCGGTGTTCCGCCCGACAACCCCTTCGCGAAGCGGCCCGGCGCCCTGCCCGAGATCTGGAGCTACGGCCACCGCAACCTGCAGGGCGCCACGTTGCACCCGACGAGCGGCGCGCTGTGGGTGCACGAGCACGGTCCGCAGGGCGGCGACGAACTCAACATCGCCACGCGCGGTGCTAACCATGGCTGGCCCGTCATCACCCAGGGGCGCGAGTACGGCACGGGCATGAAGATCGGCGACGGTGAGACACGCGCCGACGTGGTCCCGGCACTGACGACCTGGGTGCCGTCGATCTCTCCCAGCGGCATGACCTTCGTCGCCGGTGACCGCTATCCGGCCTGGCGCGGGCAGCTGCTGGTCGGCGCGCTGAAGGCGCGCGGGCTGGCGCGGCTCGAGCTCGACGGCACGCGGGTCGTGCGCGAGCACCGCCACGAGCTCGACCTGCGCGTGCGCGACGTGCGCCAGGGCCCCGACGGCCTGCTGTACGTGCTGAGCGACGACGGCAGCGACGGCCGGATCTGGCGCATCGAGCCCTGAGTCGCGCGGCCGCCGCCGTGGTATGAACGCGGCATGCGCATCCTGATTGTCGAAGACGACCGCCTGCTCGGCGACGGCCTGGCCGCCGGCCTGCGCTCCCTGGGCTTCGCCGTCGACTGGTTCACCGACGGCGCCCAGGCCGACGCCGCACTGTCCCACACCCCCTACGACGCCATCGTGCTCGATCTCGGCCTGCCGGGCCGCGATGGCCTCGCCTGGCTGGCACGCTGGCGCGGCCCGGGTCCCCTGCAGTCGACGCCGGTGCTGGTGCTGACCGCCCGCGACGGCATCGACCACCGCATCGCCGGGCTCGACACCGGCGCCGACGACTACCTCATCAAGCCGATCGAGACCACCGAACTGGCCGCGCGGCTGCGGGCGGTGCTGCGGCGCAGCCAGGGCCGGCCACAGCCGCTGTGGCAGCACGGCGCTCTGAGCTACCAGCCGGCGGCCAAGGCCGTGCTCTGGCGCGGCAAGCCGGTCGTGCTGACGGCACGCGAATGCGCGCTGCTCGAACTGCTCCTGGCGAATCCGCAGCGCGTGCTGCCCAAGTCGCTGATCACCGAGAAGCTGTATTCGTTCGAACAGGAGATCGAGAGCAACGCGCTCGAAGTCCACATCCACCACCTGCGCCGCAAGATCGATCCGAAGCTGGTGCGCACGGTACGGGGCATGGGCTACGCCCTCGGCCCGGCAGAGGACCTGGCATGACGCTGCAGCGCCGCATGATGCTGCTGCTGTTGCTCAGCGCACCGCTGGTGTGGACCGGCGGGCTGTTGTTCAGCCTCGACCGCGCCCGCCATGAGATCAACGAGCTGTTCGACACGCAGCTGATCCGCCTGGCGCGCCAGATGCAGTCGACGCTGCCGCTGGCGGACATCGACGTGATCGACCTGCCGCCCGCCGGAACGGCCGCGCAGGCCGCACTGGGTGATGCCGAACTCGAGGACATGGCCACCGCGGTCTGGAACCGCGACGGGCGGCTGTTGCTGGTGGACCGCGAAGGCGTTCTGCTGCCGCGCCAGCCGGATGCGTCGGGCTTCCACGACATGACGCTGGGCGGGGAGCTGTGGCGCGTCTACTACCTGCAGGCGTCGACGGGTGCGTGGCTGGTCGCCGTGGGCCAGATCATGAGCGAGCGCGACGAGCTGGTCTGGGATCTGATCGCGGGTCAGCTGCTGCCCTGGGCGCTCACCCTGCCCGTCCTGCTGCTGGTGATGGCCGCGGCGGTGCGGCAGGCCCTGAAGCCGGTGCGCACGCTCACCGGCGAGATCGACCGGCGCGCCGCGGACGACCTGCAGCCGCTGCCGGTGAAGGACATGCCGAGCGATCTGCAGCCACTGGTGCGGGCGATGAACACCATGCTGGAGCGCATCGCCGACATGCTCGACCGCGAACGCCGCTTCACCGCCGACGCCGCCCACGAGCTGCGCACCCCGCTGGCCGCGCTGCAGGCGCAATGGGATGCGGCCCGGCTCTCGGTCGGCGCGCCGGCCGAGGCCGACGCCAGCCAGGACAAGATCGGCCGCGGCCTGGCGCGCCTGAGCCGGCTCGTGACCCAGATGCTCGCGATGGCGCGGCTCGATCACGTCCAAAGTCACGCCGCCGGCACGCCGATCGTCTGGTCCGACGTCGTGGAGCAGGTCATCAACGAGGTGCTTCCGCTCGCCGATCGGGAGCGGGTCGAACTGGCCTGCGAGTGGCCCGCGGGCGCAGCCGCTCCTCTGCCTTTGAACGGCGACGCGAGCCTGCTCGCGTCGATGCTCCGCAACCTGATCGAGAACGCGCTGCGCCACACCCCGCCGAACGGCCACGTGACGCTGCGGCTGTCTGCCGATGGCATCGAGGTGCTCGACGAGGGACCTGGCGTGCCACCAGAACACCTCTCGAGACTGGGCGACCGGTTCTTCCGGCCACCGGGCGAGGAGACTCCGGGCAGCGGGCTGGGCCTGTCGATCGTGCGGCGGATCGCCGAACTGCACGGACTGGCGGTCGACTGGGGGCCGCGCGACGACGCCCCCGGCTTTCGCGTGCAGGTGCGCCGCAAGCCCCCCTTGCTGCGGCCCGCCTGAGCCCGGCGCGCGCCCACCGCGAGTAGCCCGCCGCCCCTGTCGCCGGGACCGGCTTCTTACAATCACCGCGTGAGCATCGCCCTCCTCAATGCCGACCTGCACTGCCACTCGAACGTGTCGGACGGCACGCTCGAGCCGGAAGCACTGGCCGCGCGCGCGCAGACGAACGGCGTGGAACTGTGGGCCCTGACCGATCACGACGAGGTGGGCGGCCAGCGACGTGCCCGCGACGCCGCCCTCGCGCTGGGGCTGCCCTACCTGACCGGCACCGAGATCTCGGTCAGCTTCGCCGGTGTGACGGTGCACATCGTCGGGCTCGGCTTCGAGGCCGACGACGCCGCGTTGGTCGCCGGCCTAGCGGCCACCCGCGGCGGCCGCGAGGCACGTGCCCGCGAGATGGCGGCCTCGCTCGCGCAGGCCGGCATCACCGGCGCCTACGAAGGCGCGCTGCAGTACGTGGGAAACCCCGAACTGATATCGCGCACGCACTTCGCGCGCCACCTGGTGGATGCCGGTGTGTGCCCCGACACCAACAGCGTGTTCCGCAAGTACCTCACCGAGGGCAAGCCGGGTTACGTGCCGCACCGCTGGGCCGCGCTGGGCGACGCGGTGCGCTGGATCACTCAGGCCGGCGGCGCCGCGGTCATCGCCCACCCGGGCCGCTACAAGTTCACCCCCACGGAGGAGTACGCCCTGTTCAGCGAATTCGTGGCCCACGGCGGGCGCGGCGTGGAAGTGGTGACGGGCAGCCACACCACCGCGGAGTACGAGAAGTATGCCGACATGGCGGTGGAGTTCGACCTGCTGGCCTCGCGCGGCAGCGATTTCCATGCCCCGGAGGAAAGCCGCACCGACCTCGGCGCACTGCCGTGGCTGCCGGGTCGACTGACGCCCGTGTGGGAAGCGATTGCCGATCGGGTGCAGCGGCCGTGAGCAACGACCGCGCGGCAGCCGGACACGCCGGCTGAGCCAACCATGTCGCAGTACTTCGAGGTCCATCCCGACAACCCGCAGCCGCGCCTGCTGAAGCAGGCGGTGCAGATCCTGCACGGCGGCGGCATCGCGGCGATCCCCACCGACTCCAGCTACGCGCTGGTGTGCCACCTGGACGACAAGGCCGCCGCCGAGTCGCTGCGCCGCATCCGCGGCGTCGACGACAAGCACCACCTGACGCTGCTGTGCCGCGACCTCAGCGAACTGGCGAACTACGCGCGCGTCGACAACCGCCAGTACCGGCTGCTCAAGCTTGGCACGCCCGGCCCCTATACCTTCATCCTCGAGGCGACCAAGGAGGTGCCGCGGCGCGTCTCGCATCCGTCGCGCCGCACGATCGGGCTGCGCGTACCCGAACATGCGGTGACCCAGGCGCTGCTGGAACTGCTGGGCCAGCCGCTGCTGGCCACCACCCTGATCCCGCCGAACGAGGCCGAGGCACTCAACGACCCGCACGAGATCCGGCAACGCTTCGAGAAGCAGCTGCAGGCCATCGTCGATGCCGGTGCCTGCCCAATGCAGCCGACGACGGTGATCGACCTGAGCGGCGACGAGACGGTGCTGGTGCGGCGAGGAAGCGGCGATCCGGTCGCGCTGGGCTTGGCCGGCTGACGCCGCCGATCACCAAGCGCTCGGCGAGGCCCGCGGCTCCTCTGCTCCGCCCACGAACACCTGCCGGAACATCGGCACGAGCAGGCGGTTGCCGAACTCGCTGAGGTGATGCCGGTCGGTATACAGCGGCCGCCCGTTCAGCGATCCGCGGCAGAGCCCGTCAGGGCAGAGGTAGGGCACCGGGTCGAGCAGGTGGATGCCGCAGCGCGCGCTGGCGGCTTGCATCCAACCGATCACCTGGGCGTTATGTTGCCGGTAGTCGCCGACCGGCAGGGTCATGTCGGGCGCATGTGGATCGCGCATCAGGCGAAGCGCCATCGTGCGCGGCACGTGCTCCGCGAACTCGGGGAACGGCAGCGTGACGTAGACCGGGCGCCGACGGGCGAGCGCACACATCGTGGCCTCGAAGCGCTGGCGATAGCCGTCGATGTTGAACGGCTGTGGGTCGGCGCCGGACGCGTCTCGCCCCGCGAACTTCAGGCCCGACGCGTCGAGGTAGCTGCTCCAGTAGTTGGTCACGACCAGAGGAACCGGCGACTCAGTTCCCTCGGTCAGCGGGTCGAGATAGGTCCGGTTGAAATCGAAGCACTTGAGCTCCGAGTGCGCCCCGTAGGTCACGCCCTGCACCGTCGGGCAACTGGCGTAGCCCTGGAACTGGACGCCCCCCGCGCTTCGGCCGCCAGCGGGTGCTGCCGCTGCCAGCGCGGTGGCGATGGCCAGCGCATGGCTGTCGCCGATCAGCAGGACGCGTGCGGGACCGTCGAAGCCGATCCGGCACGGCGGCAGGGCCGGACCGAAGGTCGAGAAGCATCGGGGGCCGTAGGGATCGCCATCGGTCGCTTCGCGGTCGGCGATCTGAACCGTGTCGCTGAAGCGCCACGGCGCACCCTGCAGCTTCCACACGCCCGCGCCGAGCAGCGCGATCGCCAGCGAGGCCGCGCCGAACTGCAGGACATCCCGTCGCAGCAGTCCACCGCGCTTGGCCGCACCGCTCTGGCCCAATCGCCTCGCGGGCCGCTCGACCCACCGATAGGACAGGGAGGCGATCGAGAGCGACAGCACAAGGCCGGTCGCGATGTGAGCCGTGGGGGTAGCCAGGATGCCGGACTCGAAACGCCGCAGCGCGACTTCCACCGGCCAATGCCACAGGTAGACGGAATAGGAGATCGTGCCGAGAAACTGCGCTACCGGATGGCCTAGGAGCGCCGAACGCTCCCACGCCGACCAGATGACCAGCGCGGTCCCGGTGACCGGCAGCAGCGCGAGCCCCCCGGGCCACGGCGTCTCGACGCCGATCAACGCGAATCCGATCGCCAGCAAGACCAGGCCGCTGACCTGGACCCACCGCCTCCCGATCCGGCCCGGCGGGAAGGGGATCAGGGCCACCAGCCCCCCGGCGAACATCTCCCAGGCACGAAACGGCAGCAGATAGAAGGCCGAGGTGGGCCATCGCTCGGCGCCAACCACCGCCAGTGCGAAAGCCAGTACAGCGACGATCGCCAACGCGAAGCCTGTGCGCGCAGCCCCGACCATACGGCGCAGCGCGACCAGCAACAGTGGATAGAGCAGGTAGAACTGCCACTCGACCGCCAGCGACCATGTGTGCAGCAGCCATTTCTCGTGCGAGCCCTCGTCGAAATAGCCCGACTGCCGCCAGAACAGCAAGTTGGACGCGAACACCGCGCTGCTGGCGATTTGCTTTCCCATCCGGCGGAACTCGGAAGGCAGCAACACGAGCCAGCCAACCGCGAACAGCACCACGCACAGCACCAGCAGCGCTGGCACGATGCGTCGCGCGCGCTCGACGTAGAAGTCGACCAGCGAGAAGCGCCCTGCCTCGAGCCGCCGCACGATGATCCCGGTCATCAGGCAACCGGAGATCACGAAAAAGATGTCGACGCCGACGAAGCCGCCGCGCAGGCCTGGGACGCCGAAATGGAACAGCATCACCACCAGCACGGCCATCGCGCGCAGGCCGTTGATGTCCTGGCTGAACCGCGGCGACGAGGTGCTCGCGTGGTCCGCCCCTTCAAGTTGTATCGACACAGCGTCGATTCTGGAGCACCTGTCCGCGGTGGCTTGCACCGCGGCCTCGGATAGCCTGCGGCGCGCTGACAGGATCTGCCTGAATGGCGGAGAACGCCAATAAATCCCGGTTATCGGGCGCGCCAGCGCGAGCCGCGCGTCAGAGCGCCGCCGTCACCAGCATCTCGACCTTCCACTCCGGCTTGGCCAGCGCGGCATTGACGGTCGCGCGCGGAGGCGCTTCGCCCGCCGGTAACCAAGCCTCCCAAACTTCGTTCAAAGCGGGGAAATCGGCCAGATCGGGGAGGAAGATCTCCACGCGCAGCAGCCGCCGCTTGTCGGTGCCGGCACGGGCCAGCAGGGCGTCGATGGCCGCCAGCACCTGGGCGGTCTGGCCACGGATGTCCTGGCTGGCGTCGGCGGCCACCTGGCCTGCAAGGTAGACGGTGCCGCCCTCGCCGGTGCGGTGGACGGCCATCTCCGACAGGCGGGTACCGACATCAAAACGTTGAATGCTCATGAGTGTCCTTTGGAAGGTGAAGTCTTCTGTCCCAGCCGGCTCTCGGTGCCGGCAAGCAATTTCCTGATGTTCGCGCCGTGGCGCCAGACGAGCAGCAGGCTCATCACCGCGATCGCCAGCGCCGCGGGTCCGGCGCCCCAGATCAGCAACTGGTAGAAGGGCGCGAAGGCCGCGGCGACGATGGACGCCAGCGATACGTAGCGGAAGAAGGCGACGATGATCACGAAGGTGAGCAGCGTCGCCAGGCCGAGCCAGGGATTGAGCGCCAGCAGCGCGCCCGCCGCGGTCGCGACGCCCTTGCCACCCTTGAAGTCGAAGAACACCGGCCACAGGTGGCCGACGAAGGCGGCCAAGCCGACCAGGGCCGCCGTACCCTCTTCCAGGCCGTAGGGGGCGCCGAAGTGCTCGACCAGCAGCACCGGCAGCGCGCCCTTCAGGGCATCGAGCAGCAGCGTGGCGATCGCCGCGCCCTTGTGGCCCGAGCGGAGCACGTTGGTCGCGCCGGGGTTGCCGGAGCCGTAGCTGCGCGGATCGGACAGACCGACGGTGCGGCTCACGATGACCGCAAACGACAGCGAGCCGAGCAGGTAGGCCGCGAGCGCGGCAAGCACAGGAAGGAAGGACGGCATGGCACGTATTCTGCCGCCGCCAGCCGCGGCATCACCCGGCGCAACGCACCGGCACGGCCCCCAGAAGTTCAGCCGCGCGCCGCGGATCCAGCCCGACCAGGTAGCCGCGCCGGCCGCCGTTGAGGTAGATCTTCGGCAGCTCCAGCACGCCGGCCTCCACGTAGACCGGCATGGGCTTGCGCGTGCCGAAGGGTGAGGTGCCGCCCACCAGGTAGCCGCTGTGGCGCTGCGCGACCTCGGGCGGACACGGCTCGACCCGCTTGCAGCCGATCTCGCGCGCCAGCGCCTTCAGGCTGACCTGGCGATCACCATGCATCAGCACGATCAGCGGCTTGGCCTGTTCGTCCTGCATCACCAGTGTCTTGACGACGTGGTGCTCCTCGACACCGAGCTGGCGCGCCGACTCGGCGGTGCCGCCACGTTCCACGTAGTCATACAGGTGCTCGGTGTAGGCCAGCTTCGCGCGCTTCAGCAGCGCGGTGGCCGGCGTCTCGCTGGCGTGGTCTCTGCGGCTCATGCCCGGGAGTCTGCCTGACGCGCGCCGGCACCGCGCCGCGCGACACGATCCTGGGGAAGGAAGGCGTGTGCACTGCATGCTAGATTGCGGCGCCAGCCTACCGGACCCCCGTCTCTACGCCGCCCTCCCGCCATGCACGTCGATATCGAACTGCCCCTCGGCCGCGCCACCGCGCTGCAGCGTCTGCGCGCCCAGGGTTTCTGCGTGTTGACGCCGGCCGCGCTGGAAACGCTGACCGGCATGCCGCTCGACGCCTTCGACATGATGCTGCCGTACTGGGAAGAGCTGGCGCCGGACCTGCACCTCAAGGATGGCGGCCACTACCGCTACCGCCGTCACGGCTGCTTCATGCAGACCCTGCAGCCGGGGCAGCTCGAGACCGTGCAGCACCGCGCCCACTGGCAACCCACCACCTACAACGCGCTGCATGGCGGCATGGAGCGCTGGTTCGAGCCGCTGTCGAACGAGATGATCCACCTGCCTTCGTGGAGCGCCCTGCTGGTTGCGCTCGGCGAGCTGTTCGCCAAGCTGCGCGCGCCGCAGGGCGGCCGCTGGTACATCGAGGCCCATCCCTTCCGCATCGACACCGAAGGGGGCGTGGGGCGGCCGACGCCCGAAGGCGCTCACCGCGATGGCGTCGACTTCGTCGCGGTGGTGTTCATCGGCCGGCAGGGCGTGCGCGGCGGCGAGACACGGGTATTCGACGCGGCGGGCCCGCAGGGCGTGCGCTTCACGCTCGAGCAGCCCTGGACCGTGCTGCTGCTCGACGATCAGCAGGTGATCCACGAAAGCACGCCGCTGTTGCCGCTGGACCCCGCCGACCCGGCGGTGCCGGCCCATCGCGACACGCTGGTCCTGACCTACCGCAGCGGCGGCTTCCAGGCGCCGGCCTGAGGGGACACCGGCGGCGCGCCGGGCTGCACCTCCAGGCCGGACACGGGCGGGGCACCGGCTCGAAACGTGGACAATCGGTCCGCCCTCGACCTTGCGCCGTGACTCCTTCCGATTCAAACATCTACCGTCGCCTGTTCGGCTTCGTCCGACCGTACTGGCGGATCTTCGCGCTCGGCGTCCTGGCCATGGTCGCCTACGCGGCCACCGAGACGGCGCTGCCCGCGCTGCTGAAGGAACTGCTCGACGGCAGCTTCGTGAACAAGGATCCCTGGGCCATCCACGCGATGCCCTTCCTGATCGTGCTGCTGTTCCTGGTGCGGGGCCTGGCCGATTTCAGCCAGACGGTGGCGCTCCACAGCGTGGCCAACAAGATGCTGGTCGACCTGCGTACCCGCGCCTTCGACAAGCTGCTCAGCCTGCCCACCAGCTACTTCGATGCCCACGCCGGCGCTGCCACCCTCTCGAAGCTGGCCTACGATGCAGCCCAGGTCACGCCGCTGATCACCACCGCACTGATCACCATCGTGCGCGACAGCCTCACAGTGCTCGGGCTGCTGGGCTACATGCTCTACCTGAACTGGCGGCTCTCACTCGTGTTCTTCACGGTACTGCCGCTGATCGCCTGGGTGATCCGCGCCGTCAGCCGGCGCCTGCGCGGCCTGAGTCGCGGACAGCAGCGCACCCAGGGTGAGATGACACGCGTGATGGACGAGGCGATCGGCGCGCACCGCGAGATCAAGGTGTTCGGTGGCGCCGCCTACGAATCCGAGCGCTACGCCCGCGTGGCCCACGAGCTGCGCCACTACACGATGAAGGTGGTCAGCACCGCCGCCGCCAACGGTCCGATCGTGCAGGGCATCGCCGTGCTGGCGCTGGCCGCGATCATCTACTACGCGGCACTTCAGTCGCAGAACAACCAGATCACGGTCGGCGGTTTCGTCTCCTTCTTCGGCGCGATGGCGTTGCTGCTGGCGCCGCTGAAGCGCCTGTCCAACGTCAACGAGGTGCTGCAGCGCGGCCTGGCCGGCGCCGCGAGCATCTTCGAGATCCTTGACACGCCAGGTGAACCCGATGCCGGCACGCGCTCGCTGGCGCGGGCGCAGGGTCGCCTGCAGTTCGAAGGCGTGCGTCTGCGCTACCCGCAGGCCGAGCGCGAGGCGCTCGCCGGCGTCGACCTCGAGATCCACCCGGGCGAGACGGTGGCGCTGGTCGGCGCCTCCGGCAGTGGCAAGACCACGCTGATGGCGCTGATCCCGCGCTTCTACGTGCCGGACGCCGGCAGCATCCGCCTCGACGGCATCGACCTGCGCGAACTCCGGCTGGCCGACCTGCGCGCCAACCTCGCGCTGGTGACGCAGCACACGGTGCTGTTCGACGACACCGTGGCGGCCAACATCGCCTACGGCGCGCAGCGCCATCTGAGCGAGGGCGAGATCGTGGCGGCGGCCGAGGCCGCGCATGCGATGGAGTTCATCCGCGCGCTGCCCCAGGGCCTGCAGACTCCGGTGGGCGAAAACGGCGCCCGCCTCTCGGGCGGCCAGCGCCAGCGTCTCGCGATCGCGCGTGCGCTGCTGAAGGACGCCCCAGTGCTGCTCCTCGACGAGGCGACCTCGGCGCTCGACACCGAGAGCGAACGCGCGGTCCAGGCGGCGATCGAGAACCTCAAGCGCGGCCGCACCACGGTGATCATCGCGCACCGGCTGTCGACCATCGTCAACGCCGACCGCATCGTGGTGCTGGACCAGGGCCGCATCCACGAGGTCGGCAGCCACGCCGAGCTGCTGGCGCGCGGCGGCATCTACAGCCGCCTGCACCGCCTGCAGTTCGCCGACGACGGGCTGCCGGCGGCAGGAGAGGCCGCCGGCTCATGAAGCGCATCCTGATCGTGCGGCTGTCGGCGATCGGTGATGTGGTGATGGCCTCGGGGCTGATCCCGGCGCTGCGAGCGCTGCACCCCGATGCCCGCATCGCCTGGCTGGTCGAGCCGGCGGCGGCCCCGCTGCTGGTGCACAACCCGCGGCTCGACGAAGTGATCGTGTGGCCGCGCGCCGAGTGGCAGCAACTGTGGCGCGCGCGCCACTACGCCGAGCTGTGGCGCCGCTTCCGCGACTTCCGCCGCGCGCTGCGGGCGCAGCGCTTCGATCTCGCGCTCGACACCCAGGGCCTGCTGAAGAGCGCCCTCTGGTCCTGGCTCAGCGGAGCACCGCGTCGCCTCAGTCTCATCGGTCGTGAACAGAGCCACCACCTCGCCACCGAGCGCGTCGTCCCGCCGCCGGAGGCCGGTCCACGCCCCATCGGGGCCGAGTACCGCCACCTCGCCCGGCACCTCGGTGCGCCGGACGGCAGTTTCCGGCTCGACCTGGCGGTCGGCACCGCGCCGCGCGCGGCAGCCCGCGCGCGACTGGCCGCGGCCGGCGTAGCTGCGGGCGGGCGCTACGTGGCGCTGTGCCCGTTCACGACGCGCCCACAGAAGCACTGGTTCGAGGACCGCTGGCAGGCCCTGGCGCGCCGCTGCCGCGACGCGGGGCTGGTCCCCGTGCTCCTCGGCGGCCCCGCCGACCGTGCTGCAGCAGGCCGCATCGCGGCCGGCGCGCCCGGCCTGGTCGATCTGGTCGGTGGCCTGAAGCTCGACGAGACGGTGGCCGCGATCGAGAGCGCGGCACTGCTGATCGGCGTCGACACCGGGCTCACGCACATGGGCACCGCGCTCGAGGTCCCGACCGTCGCGCTGTTCGGATCGACCTGCCCTTACCGCGACCCGAGGACGCCGCGCAGCGTGGTGCTCTACGAGCAACTCGACTGCTCGCCCTGCCAGCGCCACCCGACCTGCGACGGCCGCTACGACTGCATGCGCGCCTTCGAGGTCGACCGCGTGTTCGCCGAAGCCTCTCGCCTGCTGGAGCCGGTGGCATGAAGAGCCTGCACGTCGAAGCCGGCCGGCATCTCTACGGCGGGGCGTTGCAGGTGGTGTTCCTGCTGCAGGGCCTGAAGGCCCGCGGCGAACCGGCCGTGCTGGTCTGTCCGCACGGCAGCGCGATCGCCGAGGCGGCGCGCCCGCATGCGCTGCGGGTGCACGAGATCGCCATGAAGGGCGACGCCGACTTCGGCATGGTCGGGCGCCTGCAGGCACTGATCCGCGAGGAACGCCCCGACATCGTGCACTTGCACAGCCGGCGCGGCAGCGACCTGTGGGGCGGCCTGGCGGCCCGCCGCGAGGGCGTGCCGGCCGTCCTGAGCCGGCGTGTCGACAACCCCGAGCCACGCTGGTGGGTGAAGCGCAAGTACCGTCTCTACGCACGCGTGATTGCGATCTCCGAGGGCATCCGCCAGGTGCTGCTGGGCGAGGGTCTGTCGACCGACCAGGTGGTGTGCGTGCACAGCGCGGTCGACACCGGGCGTTACCGCCCCGAACCGGCCGACCGCGCCTGGCTGCGCGCCGAGTTCGGCCTGGCCGAGGACGAGGCCACGCTCGCGATGGCAGCGCAATTCATCCCACGCAAGGGCCACCGCACGCTGCTGACCGCGCTGCCGGCCGTGCTGGCGGTGCACCCGCGCACCCGCACGCTGCTGTTCGGGCAGGGTCCGGAACTGGAGGCGATCCAGGATCTGGTGCGCGAAGCCGGCCTGGGCGAGCGTGTGCTGTTCCCTGGCTTCCGGCGGGACCTGGAGCGGGTGCTGCCGTGCATCGACGTGATGGTGCATCCGGCCGAGATGGAGGGTCTGGGCGTTGCGCTGCTGCAGGCAGCGGCCTGCGGCCTGCCGATCGTCGCTGGACGCGCCGGCGGCATCCCGGAGATCGTGCGGCCGCGTCTGAACGGCGAGTTGATCGAACCCGGCGATGCCGCCGCGCTGGCGCAGCACCTGACGAACCTGCTCGGCGACCCCGCGCTGCGCGCGCGCTACGGCGCGGCCGGGCGGCAGCTGGTGCTCGACGAGTTTTCGGTGGATGCGATGGTGGACGGCAACCTGGCCGTGTACCGCGCCTGCGTCGGGGCGGCGCCCGGGTGATCGACAATCCCGCCGTCCAGGCGCCACGCCATCCGCCACTCGGAGTTTCCCGATGAACCAGCACCGGATTCCTGTCTACCGCCCAGATCTCAGCGGGAACGTCAAAGCCTATGTCAACGAGTGCATCGACTCGTCGTGGATCTCCTCGCGCGGCCGCTTCGTCGGAGAGTTCGAGTCCGCGTTCGCGGCGTACATCGGGGTCGAGCACGCCGCCTCCGTCTGCAACGGCACGGTCGCCCTGCATCTGGCGCTGCTGGCGCTGGGCATCGGACCGGGCGACGAGGTCATCGTTCCCACGCTCACCTACATCGCGCCCGTCAATGCCATCTCGTACACCGGCGCCACGCCCGTCTTCGTGGATTCGCTGCGCAGCAGCTGGCAGATGGACCCGGAGGACGTGCGGCGCCACATCACGCCGCGCACACGCGCGATCCTCGCGGTCCATCTCTACGGTCAGACCTGCGACATGGCCGCGCTGGCCGCGATCGCGCGCGAGCACCGCCTGTTCCTCGTGGAAGACTGCGCGGAGGCCTTCGGATCGACGTACGCGGGCCGGCATGCCGGGACCTTCGGCGACATCGCCACGTTCAGCTTCTTCGGAAACAAGACCATCACGACCGGCGAAGGCGGCATGGTCGTCACCAATGACAAGACCCTGAACGAACGCGCGCGCCACTTCAAGGGCCAGGGTCTGGCCGCGCACCGCGAGTACTGGCACGACGTGGTCGGCTACAACTACCGCATGACGAACATCGCCGCGGCCATCGGCCTCGCGCAACTCGAGCGGGCCGACGAGATCATCGCGCGCAAGCGGGATCTGGCCCAGCAGTACGCGCGTCGCCTCGCCGGCCTGCCGATCGAGCTCCACGCCGAGGCGCCCGACACGCAGCACAGCTACTGGATGGTGTCGATCCTGACCGAGCGCGCCGAAGCGCGTGAGCCGCTGCGTGCGGCTCTGGCCGAAGCGGGCATCGAGACCCGCCCCCTGTTCTATCCAGTGCACACGATGCCGATGTATGCCCGCAGCTACCGCAAGCACCCGGTGGCGGAGGACCTGGCATGGCGCGGCATCAACCTGCCGAGCTGGCCCGGCCTGAGCGGCGAACAGATCGACCACATCGCCCACTCGATCGCAAGCTTCTGCTCCAGGTCGGCATGAGCTCGCGTCTGTACATCGTCGGCACGGGGGGCTACGCAAAAGAGGTCGCCCAGCTCGCGCACGCCGTGATGCAGGCCACTGGTTCGTGGACGGAGATCGCCTTCCTCGGAGAAGACGAGGCCGGTGCGAGCACGGCCATGCCGTTCGGCAAGGTCGTCGGGACCGACGCGCTCCTGCTCGATGCCCGGCACGACCTGGACGTCGTGATCGGCATCGGCTCGCCGCGAATCCGCCAAGCGCTGGCGACGCGGCTGTCGAAACTGAGCCACCTTCGCTTCCCGAACCTGTTCCATCCCCGCATGACGGTCAGCCTCGAGTACCTGAGGTGCGGCGTGGGCAACCTGTTCCATGCCGGCAGCGCGGTGGAATGCGATGTCGTTGTCGGTGATTTCAATGTCTTCAACCTCAACACCACGGTCGGTCACGACTCGGTCATCGGTTCCTGCAACGTGTTCAACCCCGGATGCAATGTGTCCGGGAACGTCAGGATGGGCGACGGCTGCCTGGCCGGCACCGGATGCCAGGTGCTGGAGAAGCTGAGCGTGGCGTCCAGGACCACCCTGGGCGCCGGCGCGGTCCTGGTCCGGTCGATCGACGTGGAGGACGGCGTCTATGTCGGCGTTCCCGCCCGGCGACGGCGATGAGTCCGTTCACCGCCGCACCGGCCGCCGCGCGACGGCTGCGTGACCCATGCTGAAGCTGGGTCTGCTCGGTCATGGCTTCGTTCGGTGGACGGGCGGCCAGGACTTCCTCAGGCTGGTCACGGCCAGCCTGGCGGCCACCGGGGAGCCGATGGAGTTGCACGCGCTGCTGCCCGAGCCACGGCGCCGCTTCCACGAACGCGGCTGGGCCGGTGCCCTGTGGCGAAGCAGCCGCCAATGGCTGGGTCACCCGCTGCCCGCACCAGCATCGCCCGCCGGCGAGCCCATGGAACGGATCTTCTCCGGCCACGGTATCGATGTGCATGTGCACCGCATCGAGGCCGGGCACGCCGCCATCGCACGAGCCTCGGAACGGCTCGGCCTGCAGGCCCTGCTGCCGGCCGATTCGGCGCTCAAGCCGGTGGTGCGAGTCCCCTGGGTCGGCTACATCTACGACTTCCAGCACCGCCATCTTCCGCAGTACTTCACGCCGGACGAATCGGCCTCGCGCGACCGACGCTTCCGGTCCACGCTGTCACGTGCATCGAGCGTCATCGTCAACGCGAGAGACGTCGCCGCGGACATCGAGCGCTTCTGTCCTGGACATGCTGCGCGGGTGTTCCCCCTGCCGTTCGGGGCCGCGCCCGCCGCCCACTGGTTCGCGCTCGATTCGGGCGCGATGCGATCCCGGTATGGCATCGCCGGCGCCTACTTCATCATCAGCAGCCAGTTCTGGAAGCACAAGGATCACTTGACCGCGTTCCGTGCCTACGCCGAGGTGGCGAAGGACCACCCTGGACTGACGCTCGTCTGCACCGGTTCGACGGAAGATCACCGGGATCCCGCGTACTTCCCGGGCCTGCTGCAGTCGCTCGCATCGCTGGGCATCAGCGAGCGGGTGCAGATACTCGGGCTGATCCCCAAGGACGACCAGATCGCGCTGCTCAAGGACGCGGTGGCGGTGATCCAGCCAACGCGCTTCGAAGGCGGACCCGGCGGCGGTGCGGTGTACGACGCCGTGGCCCTCGGCGTGCGTTCGATCCTCTCCGACATCCCGGTCAACCTCGAGATTGCCGAGGAACGGGTCAGCTACTTCCCGGCCGGCGACGCGGCGACGCTGGCCGATCGCATGCGCGCCGCCCTCGCGGCGCCGCACGTCTGCCCCTCGGCGCAGCATCTTGTCGAGAGCGGACAGAAGCGCCGACGCCTGTGCGGGTCGACCCTTCTGGAATCCATCGAATTCGCGCGGCGGCAGCAGAGCCGCCGGGCCTAGGCTGAGAGACCATGACTTCCCGTCCGGAGCTACCCGCTCGGCTGACCCCCGCACGGCTGCCGCCCCACTGGCCCGGCATCGCGATCCCGTCGGCCGCCGCTCGCCCCGCGGACCCGCCGCGCATCACCGTCGTCACACCCTCCTACAACCAGGCCGCCTTCCTCGAATCCACCATCCGCTCGGTACTGGAGCAGGGTTATCCGGCGCTCGACTACCACGTGATCGACGGCGGCAGCACCGACGGTTCGGTCGACATCCTGCGGCACTACGCACCGTGGCTGACCAGTTGGGTGACAGAGCGCGACCGTGGCCAGGTCGATGCCCTCCTCAAGGGCCTGGCCCGCGCCGACGGCGAGTGGTTCAACTGGATCAACTCCGACGACCTGCTGGCCCCCGGCGCGCTGTGGGAGGTGGCCCGCGTGCGCGACTCCGACCTGTTCGGCGGCTGCACGCAGAACTTCAGCGAGCACCGGCTCGACCGCCTGCGCGCCAGCCGCGCACTGACGGCACGCGACCTGGTGCGCCTGCCGATCGAGTCGCGCACGCGCTGGCACCAGCCGGGCATCTGGTACCGCACCGCGGCGCTGCGCGAGACTGGCATCGACGCGACGCTGCACTACCGCTTCGATCTCGACCTGTTGATCCGCTACACGCAGCGCTTTCCGCGCGTGCAGTACAGCGATCGCACGCTGGCGTGGTTCCGGCTGCACGGCGCCTCCAAGTCGCTCGCCGATGCCGAGCGCTTCAGTGACGAGCACCAGGCGCTGCTGACGCGCCTGCTCGACGACTCGGCCCTGCAGACCCTGCACGCGGACGCCCGCGCCGCCCTCGCGGCGCTGCAGTGGCGCAAGACGCTGCGTGCGCTGCAGGACGACCACTCGCGCCCCCGGGCGTCCCGCCTGCTGGCGCTGTGGCGGGCGGCGCGGCAGGTGCCTGGGGCCTGGCGCATCAACGCCACCTATGACACGCTGGGCCGCCTGCTGCGGCCACGCCGCCGCTAGAGCCGGGCCGCGGCCTGCTGCAGCCGTTGCCGGATCAGCGGCACCAGCGGTTCGACGGGCCAGCGGCGGCTGGCCTGCAGCAGCACGAAGCGCGCGGCCGGATCGGCAAACGCCGCTTCGACCAGCGCGGCGGCCTGGTCACGCTGCTGCTGCGTGATCACGAAGCGGGTCGCGGTGTTCGCCAAACTCTCGAAATGGTGGCGGCCCCGCTCGATGAACTGCGCGTAGGCACCGTAGAGCGTAAACTCCGACAGCTCGCCGGGCCGCTGGCCCAGCAGGCTGCGCCACCAAGGGCGCCCGCCATGCACCTGGGCCAGGTGGGCGTGCAGACCGCGCGCGGTGTCGCGATGGAACACGAACGGCCAGGCCACGAAGTTCACCGGGCGCACCGTCTCGGCCGGCAGCGCCAACATGCGCGCGGCGGCTTCGGCCCAGTGCGCGAAGGTGGGCTGGTGCTCGATCATCAACGCGGCCCGGTCGTCGTGCAGGTAGTGCTCGGCGCGCAGCGGCACGGTGGGCAGCACGTCGGAGTCGAGCGCCACGTAGGCCGTGTGCGGCCCGATCGCCGGCACGGCGAGCTTGACGATCTGCTGCACGTGCCATCCATCGCTCGCCGCGTCCGGAAACCAGCCGAAGCGCTTGGCCAGGCTGCGGCGCAGCTTGCGGTAGCCGTCGGGCCAGCCCGACAGGCGCCGTCGCGTGGCCTCGACCTCGGCGGGCAGCACCTCGGCCGACGCGATCCACTCGACCCGAGAGGCGCCCAGCGCGTTGCGGAACAGTGGCAGGTCCTCGGTCTGCACCACCGCGAGGTGCGGCCAGTCGCAGCCGAAGGCCTCGAGCGCCTCGCGCAGCAGGCCGAAGCGCTGCAGGTCGGCGCGGTAGGTCGGCGTCAGCAGCGCGACGCGCGGCGGCGCCTTCATCATGGCGCCGGCGGCGGCGTGCTCGGCGGCGTTGCCGCATCCGCCTCCAGGGCCCACAGCGCCGCGTACTTGTGGAACGCGTACTGCCCCAGGATCACGGCCATCAGGAAGCCCCGGCTGCCGTCGAGGAAGCCGCCGCGCAGCAGATACTGCTGCAGGAAGTCGGTCCCGAAGCGCAGCGCCGCATACGCCAGGTTGCCGCGGTGGCCCTTGGCGAACTTCTGTCCGGCGAGCAGGCAGCCGTACTTCAGGTGCTTCTCCTGCACGTGCTGGTAGCTGCGCCACGAGTAGTGCTCCAGCGGCGCCTTCAGCACGCGGTCCTTGCGGCGCGGCATCAGCAGCGACTCGTGCACCTGGTGGTCGCGGTAGCGAACGCCTTCGCGCAGGAAGAGCTTGGCCTGCGGCGAGGTGTAGCGGCCGTGCTTCAGCGGACGGCCGAAGAAGTAGGTCTTCCACGGCATCTTCAGCACGGTGAAGTCGCGCTCCGGCTCGTCGAGCACGCGGTCGATCTCGTCGCGCAGTTCGGGCGTCACCACCTCGTCGGCATCGATCGACAGCACCCACTCGCCGCTGCAGTGGTCGAGCGCGCGGTTGCGCTGCGGGCCATAGCCCGGCCAGTCGGTGACCCAGAGCTTGTCGGTGTAGCGTCGCACGATGTCGGTCGTGCCGTCGGTGCTGCCGCTGTCGAGCACGACGATCTCGCTCGCCCAGCCAGCCACCGACTGCAGGCAGGCCTCGACCCGGTCGGCCTCGTCGCGGACGATCATCATGACCGAGAGGGTCGTGCGGCGGCTGGAACGGGGCAGCATGGCGGGGGCGGAGTCGCGTCGGCCCGGATGATAGGCGCTCGTGCCGCCGCGAGCGGCTGTGCGCAGCACCCGCGCGCAACACGAGCTACCCTCCGCGCATGACCTCGCCCTCCTCGTCGACCGCTCCCGGCCTGCGCCCGTCCCGCGTTCTCCACGTGCCGGTTCGCGGCCTGCATTACCAGGTGCATGCCTGGGGCGATGCCTCGCTCGTCGCACCCGACCGCCCGCCGCTGATGCTGCTGCACGGCTGGATGGACGTCGGAGCGTCCTTCCAGTTCCTGGTCGACGCGCTCGCCACACCGCGCCTCGTGCTCGCGCCCGATTGGCGCGGCTTCGGCGGCAGCGTGGCGCCGCCGGGCACCGACAGCTACTGGTTCGCCGACTACCTGGCCGACCTGGACGCGCTGCTCGATCACTTCGCCCCCGATCAGCCGGTCGACCTGCTGGGCCACAGCATGGGCGGCAACATCGTGATGCTCTATGCCGGCGTGCGGCCCGCGCGCATCCGCCGACTGATCAATCTCGAGGGTTTCGGCATGCCGCGCAGCGCGCCGGCCCAGGCGCCCGGCCGTTACGCGAAATGGCTCGACGAACTGAAGGCGCCGCAGAGCCTGCGCGACTACGCCAGCCTCGACGAGGTCGCGCACCGGCTGCGCCAGAACAACCCGCGGCTCACCGCGGAACGCGCCTCCTGGCTGGCGCCGCACTGGGCGCGCCAGACGGCAGCAGGACGCTGGGAGATCCAGGGAGACCCGGCGCACAAGCGCAGCAACCCGCTGCTCTACCGCGTCGACGAAGTGCTGGCCTGCTGGGCGCGCATCACGGCGCCACTGCTGTGGGTGGAGGGGCGGCAGACCGACGTGTCCAAGTGGTGGGGCAACAGCTACCCGCGCAGCGATTTCGAGGAGCGCCTGGCCTCGATCGCCTCCACCGTGTCGATCGAACGCGTGATGCTGGAAGACGCCGGGCACATGCTGCATCACGATCAGCCGGAGCATCTGTCGGAGCACATCGAGCGTTTCCTGTCGGGGCCGTGAGTCGCCTGCGGGGCGGTGGAGCGCGTGCCGCGATGGCACCCGCCCTCATCCTCGCCCGCTCCGGGGCAGCATGAGAAAATCCACGGATCAGCGGCCGTCAGCCGCCGCTCTCCGAACACGAAGGAATCCCCATGGACATCGAACACATCAACGCCCTCGGCAACCAACTTGCTGACCTGCGCGAGCGCACGGCCCAGCTCCGGGGGTATCTTTGACTACGATGAAAAGTCGCGCCGCCTGAGCGAGGTCAACGCCGCGCTCGAGGATCCGACGGTCTGGAACGACCCGAAGAACGCCCAGGCCCTGGGACGGGAGAAGAAGTCGCTCGAGACGGTGGTCGACACCATCGCGTCGCTGGAGCGCAACCTCGCCGACAACGCCGAGCTCTACGAGATGAGCAAGGAAGAAGGCGACGAGGACGGCCTGCGCGCCATCGAGGCCGAGACGCTGGGGTTGGCCGCGCAGGTGGAGCAGCTCGAGTTCCGCCGCATGTTCAGCAACCCCGCCGACCCGAGCAACTGCTTCATCGACATCCAGGCCGGCGCCGGCGGCACCGAGGCGTGCGACTGGGCCAGCATGCTGCTGCGCCAGTACCTCAAGTACTGCGAACGCAAGGGCTTCAAGGCCACCATCGAGGACGAGACCGAGGGCGACACTGCCGGCATCAAGAGCGCGACGATCAAGGTCGAGGGCGACTACGCCTTCGGCCACCTGCGCACCGAGACCGGCGTGCACCGCCTGGTGCGCAAGAGCCCGTTCGATTCCTCGGGCGGGCGCCACACCAGCTTCGCGTCGCTGTTCGTCTACCCGGAGGTCGACGACTCGATCGAGATCGAGATCAACCCGGCCGACGTGCGCACCGACACCTTCCGCGCCAGCGGTGCGGGTGGCCAGCACATCAACAAGACCGACTCGGCGGTGCGGTTGACGCACATCCCGACCGGCATCGTCGTGCAGTGCCAGGACGGCCGCAGCCAGCACAGCAACCGCGACGTGGCGTGGAAGCGGCTGCGTTCGCGCCTCTACGACCACGAGATGCGCAAGCGCCAGGAAGAGCAGCAGAAGCTGGAAGACACCAAGACCGACGTCGGCTGGGGCCACCAGATCCGCTCCTACGTGCTGGACAACAGCCGCATCAAGGACCTGCGCACCAACGTCGAGATCTCCAACACGCAGAAGGTGCTCGATGGCGACCTGGACGCCTTCATCGAGGCCAGCCTGAAGCAGGGCGTCTGAGCCCCACCCCGCTCGACCCCCACGAAGTTCCCCTGGAGACACCGCACATGCGCGAAGGCACCGCTTCCCTCGTCCGCCGCGAGGACTACAGCGCCCCGGCCTACTGGATCCGCAGCGTCGACCTCACGTTCGACCTGGACCCGCAGAAGACGCTGGTCATCAACCGCATGGAGGTCGAGCGCAACCCCGACCTGCCGATGCAGCCGCTGCGCCTGGACGGCGAGGACATCAACCTCACGCGGGTGCTGGTCAACGGCGAGAGCATCTCCTTCCGCGTCGAGGGCGCGCAACTGGTGCTCGACGGCCTGCCGGACGGCCGCTTCACGCTCGAGCTGCGCAACACCTGCGCACCGGCGAAGAACACCCAGCTGTCCGGCCTGTACACCTCCGGCGGCGGCTTCTTCACGCAGTGCGAGGCGCAGGGCTTCCGCCGCATCACCTACTTCCTCGACCGGCCCGACGTGATGGCGGTCTACACCGTCACGCTGAAGGCCGATGCCAAGGCCTACCCGGTGCTCCTGTCGAACGGCAACCTCGTGGAGCAGGCCGAACTCGACGGCGGCAAGCACTGCGCGAAGTGGCACGACCCCTTCCCGAAGCCGAGCTACCTGTTCGCGCTGGTCGCGGCCGACCTGGTGATGCGCGAGCAGAAGATCCGCAGCCGTTCGGGCAAGGACCACCTGCTGCAGGTCTATGTGCGGGCCGGTGACCTCGACAAGACCGAGCACGCGATGAACTCGCTGATCGCCTCGGTGGCCTGGGAAGAGGCGCGCTTCGGCCTGTCGCTCGACCTGGAGCGCTTCATGATCGTCGCGGTCAGCGACTTCAACATGGGCGCGATGGAGAACAAGGGCCTGAACATCTTCAACACGAAGTTCGTGCTGGCCAGCGCCGCCACCGCCACCGACTTCGATTTCGCGCACGTCGAGAGCGTGGTCGGCCACGAGTACTTCCACAACTGGACCGGCAACCGCGTGACCTGCCGCGACTGGTTCCAGCTGTCGTTGAAGGAGGGGCTCACGGTCTTCCGCGACCAGGAGTTCAGCATGGACATGGCGGGCGCCGCCAGCGCCCGCGCCGTGCAGCGCATCCAGGACGTGCGCCTGCTGCGTCAGGTGCAGTTCTCCGAGGACGCCGGCCCGATGGCGCACCCGGTGCGGCCCGACCAGTACCAGGCGATCGACAACTTCTACACCGCCACCGTCTATGAAAAGGGCGCCGAGGTGGTGCGGATGATGCACACGCTCGTCGGTCGCGACGGCTTCGCCGCCGGCATGAAGCGCTACTTCGAGCGCCACGACGGCCAGGCCGTGACCTGCGACGATTTCGCGCAGGCGATCGCCGACGCCAACCCCGGCAGCGCCCTGGCCGGGCGACTGGACGCCTTCAAACGCTGGTACGCGCAGGCCGGCACGCCGCAGCTCGCCGCGAGCGGCCGCTATGACGCCGAGTCTCGCCGCTACACGCTCGAACTCACGCAGCGCGGCCTGCCCACGCCGGGCCAGCCCGACAAGCAGCCGTGGGTGATCCCGGTCGCAATCGGCCTGGTGGCCGCCGACGACGGCCGTGCGTTGCCGCTGCAGCTCGAGGGCGAACCGGCCGCGGGCGGCACCGACCGCGTGCTGGTGCTCGACCAGCCGAGCGCCGCCTTCACCTTCGTCGGCGTCGAGTCCGAACCCGTGCCCTCGCTGCTGCGCGGCTTCTCGTCGCCGGTGGTCCTGGACGCCGCACTGACGGACGCCCAGCTGCTGGTGCTGCTGGCGCATGACCAAGACGCCTTCAACCGCTGGGAGGCCGGCCAGCAGCTCGCGTTGCGCCGCCTGCTCGCGGCGGCCCGACGGCCGGACGACGGCACGCCGGTGCTCGACGAGCCCTTCGTCGCGGCAATGCACAGCCTGCTGCGCGATCCCTCACTCGACGCCGCCTTCAAGGAGCTCGCGCTCACGCTGCCGACCGAAACCTATGTGGGCGAGCGGCTGGGTGCGGAGATCGACCCACAGCGTGTGCATGCGGTGCGCGAGGCCGCGCGCCTGCAGCTCGCGCAGGCGCTGCGCGACGACTGGGTCTGGGCCTACGAGCACCACCAGCCCGCGGGCGGCTACTCGCCCGACGCACACAGCGCCGGCCAGCGCGCGCTGGCCAACCTGGCTCTGGCGATGCTGGTGCTCGACGCCACCGGCAGCGGCGACACCGTCTGGCCCGGCCGGGCCTACCAGCGCTTCAAGGACGCCGGCAACATGACCGACCGCTTCGGCGCGCTGTCGGCTCTGGTGAACGCGCACGCCGAGCTGGCGGTGCCGGCGTTGGAGCGCTTTCACGCGCTGTTCAAGGGCGAGGCGCTGGTGATCGACAAGTGGTTCGCGCTGCAGGCCGGCGCGAGCGAGCCGGTCGGCGAGCACGCCGGCCGCGTGTTCACGCGGGCCAAGGCCCTGCTGCAGCATGCCGACTTCTCGCTGCGCAACCCGAACCGGGCGCGCAGCGTGCTGGCGGCGCTGTTCCTCAACAACCCGGCCGCCTTCCACCGCCGCGACGCGGCCGGCTACGTGTTCTGGGCCGAGCGCGTGTGCGAGGTCGACGCCATCAACCCGCAGCTCGCCTCGCGGCTGGCGCGCGCGCTCGACCGCTGGCGTGCGCTGGCCGAGCCTTACCGCAGCGCCGCGCGCGAGGCGATCGCCCGCGTGGCGGCCAAGCCGGAGCTGTCCGAGGACACGCGCGAGATCGTCACGCGCGCGCTGCAGGACTGACCTGCCCTCCTCCTCCCCCCTCCTCCTCTCTCACGTCCGAAGGAACCCCGAGATGACCCGACGCATCAGCCTCACGCAGTACCTGGTGGAGGAGCAGCGCGAGCGCGGCCGCATCCCGGCGCAGTTGCGCCTGCTACTGGAAGTGGTAGCGCGCGCCTGCAAGAGCATCGCGATCAGCGTCAACAAGGGCGCGCTGGGTGGCGTGCTCGGCAGCGCCGGCAGCGAGAACGTGCAGGGCGAAGTGCAGAAGAAGCTCGACATCATCGCCAACGAGGTGCTGATCGAGGCCAACGAATGGGGCGGCGCGCTCGCGGCCATGGCCAGCGAGGAGATGGACAGCATCTACGTCGTGCCCAACCGCTACCCCCAGGGCGAATACCTGCTGCTGTTCGACCCGCTCGACGGCTCGAGCAACATCGACGTCAACGTCAGCATCGGCACCATCTTCTCGGTACTGAAGAAGCAGAGCGATACCCCGGGCGTCAGCACCCAGGATTTCCTGCAGCCCGGTAGCGCCCAGGTGGCCGCCGGCTACTGCGTCTACGGCCCGCAGACCACGCTGGTACTGACCGTCGGCGACGGCGTCGCGATGTTCACGCTCGACCGCGAGCAGGGCTCGTGGGTGCTGACCACCGACGAGGTGCGCATCCCCGAGGACACCAGGGAGTTCGCGGTCAACATGAGCAACCAGCGGCATTGGGCGCCGCCGATGCAACGCTACATCGACGAATGCCTGCAGGGCAAGGACGGCCCGCGCGGCAAGGACTTCAACATGCGCTGGGTCGCCAGCATGGTGGCCGACGTGCACCGCATCCTGTGCCGCGGCGGCGTCTTCATGTACCCCTGGGACAAGCGCGAACCGGCCAAGGCCGGCAAGCTGCGGCTGATGTACGAGGCCAACCCGATGGGCTTCATCGTCGAGCAGGCCGGCGGCGCGGCCACCAACGGCAAGCAGCGCGTGCTCGACCTGCAGCCGAGCCAGCTGCACGAGCGCGTCAGCGTGATCCTGGGCTCGAAGAACGAGGTCGAGCGCGCGAGCGCCTACCATCGCGAAGCGGGCTGACAGCGGCGGCCGCGACGTCACCACCGCGGAGGACGAGTCGATGGCAAAGCAGAAGAGAAACGCGTTCTATGCCCAGTCGGGCGGCGTGACGGCGGTCATCAATGCCTCGGCCTGCGGCGTGATCGAGACGGCGCGCCGCCACAAGGACCGCATCGGCAAGGTCTACGCCGGCCGCGACGGCATCATCGGCGCGCTGACCGAGGACCTGATCGACACCGGCAAGGAGTCGGCCACGGCGATCGCCGCGCTGCGCTCCACGCCGTCGGGCGCGTTCGGCTCCTGCCGCTACAAGCTCAAGTCGCTCGAGGCGAACCGGCGCGAGTACGAACGCCTGATCGAGGTGTTCCGCGCGCACGACATCGGCTACTTCTTCTACAACGGTGGCGGCGACTCGGCCGACACCTGCTTCAAGGTCAGCCAGCTGTCGGAGGCCATGGGCTACCCGGTGCAGGCGATCCACGTGCCCAAGACCATCGACAACGACCTCGCCTTCACCGACTGCTGCCCCGGCTTCGGCTCGGTGGCCAAGTACGTCGCGGTGTCGACGCTCGAGGCCTCGTTCGACGTGCGCTCGATGGCCAAGACCTCGACCAAGGTGTTCGTCGTCGAGGTCATGGGCCGCCATGCCGGCTGGATCGCCGCGGCCGCCGGCCTGGTCGAGGAGCAGGGCATCCCGGTGGTGATCCTTTTTCCCGAGATCGTGTTCGACGAGCCGGAATTCCTTGCCCGCGTCGACCAGCTCGTCCGGCAGCACGGCTACTGCACCGTGGTGGTGTCCGAAGGGTGCCACCACGCGGACGGCAGCTTCCTCGCCGAGCAGGGCGCGCGCGACGCCTTCGGCCACGCGCAGCTCGGCGGCGCAGCGCCGGTGGTGGCCAACCTCATCAAGCAGGCACTCGGCCACAAGTTCCACTGGGCCGTGGCCGACTACCTGCAGCGCTCGGCGCGCCACATCGCGTCGAAGACCGACGTGACCCAGGCCTACGCGCTGGGGCGAAAGGCGGTCGAGCTCGCGCTGCAGGGCCACAACGCGGTGATGCCGACGATCGAGCGCCTGTCCGATGCGCCGTACAAGTACCGCATCGGCATGGCGCCACTGGCAAAGGTGGCCAACGTCGAGAAGTTCATGCCGCGCGACTTCATCTCCAAGGACGGCTTCGGTATCACCGAGAAGTGCCGCCGCTACCTGCGACCGCTGATCCAGGGCGAGGACTATCCGCGTTTCACCAACGGCCTGCCGCGCTACGTGAGCCTGAAGAACGTGGCAGTGCCGAAGAAGCTGGCTGCCTTCGACCTGAAGTAGTGCCACGCCATCGGCTAGAATCTGCGTTTTCTCGGAGCGGCATTGACGCCCCGAGGGTCTGAAAAGACCTTGCCGGTGTAGCTCAGTTGGTAGAGCAGCGCATTCGTAATGCGAAGGTCGGGAGTTCGACTCTCTTCACCGGCACCATCGCTTGTGTTCGTCGCAGAACGGTTCAACGGCGCCAGCGCCGCATCAGATCCGTCGCATGAGCGCCCCCGGCTACGGTCAACCACAAGCCGATCCAATACCATGCCGCATCGGTAACGGCTGCGCGCAACGCCAGCATCAGGCACAGCCCCGACACGAGGTTGACGGCAAAGTCGCCGACCGGCACGCCCTTGCCGGTGCGACGGTGGTACAGCGCCAGCGCGAGGCCTTCGAACAGCGTCAGGCCGATCACCAGATCGATGACGGTGACGCTCGACAGGCCTTCGAGCACGGCGACCTCAGGACCCGAACGGGCCGTTGAGACGGACGGTCGCGAGGTTCAGGAAGCCGGCGAACGCCACCCACGCGAGGTAGGGCAGAAGCAACAGGCTCGCGGTGCGTGCATAACGGGCCAGCGCCCCGATCAGCAGCAGGATCGATAGCCACAGCAGCAACACCTCGAACAGCGCCCAGTCGGGCCGGTGCAGGCGGAAGAACAGCAGGCTCCACAGCACGTTCAGGAAGCCGTTGAGCGCGAACAGCGCCAGCATCCACTCCCGGTCGGTCCGCCGCGGCGCGCGGCGCCACGCGATCACGCCGGCCATGGCCGCCAGCGCGAAGATCGCCGTCCATGCTGGACCGAACAGCCAGTCGGGCGGCTTCCAGGGCGGCTGCACGAGCCGCTGATACCAGGGGCCCAGGTCGGTCATCAAGCCCCCGAGGCCGGCCACCGCGAGCGCGGCAGCCGCCGCGATCAGGACAGGCTTGAGGAGACCACCGCGTGAGGTCATGCGCGCACCAGCCCCAGCAGGTGCCCCATGTCCTTGAAGAAGATGCGCACATGGGCCATCGGCTTCTTGCGGACCAGTTCCTTGTTCATGTACGACTCAAAGGTGAGCTGCTGCACGTCGCGGTCCTCGCAGATCGTGACGAAGCGCTCGCGGCGGCGGTCGCTGGAGTACCAGAACCACTGCATCACGCCGAGCACGCGGAACACCGTGCCATGGGCCTTCATGAAGCGCCGCCGCGCCTGCCGCAAGCAGCGGCCGTCGCCGGTCTGCAGCGCCGACTCGACCGCCTCGGCCGCAAGGCGCCCAGAGGCCATCGCGTAGTAGATGCACTCGCCCGAGGCCGGCGCGACGACGCCCGCGGCGTCGCCGGCCAGCAGCACGTCGCGGCCGTTGTCCCAGCGCCGCAGAGGCTTCATCGGGATCGGTGCACCCTCACGGCGCAACGTCTGAGCGCCCTGCAGCCCAGAGTCGGAGCGCAGGCGACCAACCGCCGCGCGCAGCGAGAAACCCTTGTCGGCGCTGCCGGTGCCGATGCTCAGCGTGTCGCCGTGCGGAAACACCCAGCCGTAGAAGTCGGGCGACAGGCTGCCGCGGTAGTAGACGTCGCAGCGCGAACCGTCGTAGCCGACCGGCTTGGCCAGCGGCGCGCGGACGATCTCGTGGTAGGCGAACACGCAGGGGTTGCGCTCCGCACCGGCGATCGCCTGGCGGGCCACCGCCGAGCGCGCGCCGTCGGCACCGATGACGCAGCGCGCACGCACGCTGCGCGGCGCGCTGGCGGCGTCGCCGGGCCGCTCTCGGGCCTGGTAGTGCACGACGCTCACACCGTCGTCGTCGCGCGTGAGCCGCTCGAAGCTGCCGATCTGCCGTTGTGCACCGCTACCGGCGGCACGCGCGCGCAGCCACTCGTCGAAGGCATCGCGGTCGACCATGCCGACGAAGCCGTTCTCGATCGGGATGTCGACCCGCTTGTCGGTCGGTGACACCATGCGTGTCAACCTGCTGAAAGCGCGCAGCCGGCGCGCCATGCGCTGGCGCTACACCGGTCTCAATCGGGGCTCCACACGCCCAGCGCAGCCTGCAACCGCTGCGCTTCGCGGATTGCGTCGGCGCTCGACATGGCGCTGGCGCGCGCGAGCTCGGCGTTCTGGTGCGTGGTCGCGTCCAACGTCTGCAGCCGCGTGTTGATGTGCTCGACGCCGGCGCATTGCTCCTGCGCCGCGAGGCTGATCTGCGAGATCATCGTGCTGACCTCCTTCACCTGCTGAGCCACGCCATTGATGCGTGTGCCGACCTGGGCCGCCAGCTTCTCGCCGACGCCGGTCTGTTGCTGGGATTCGTCGACCAGGTGCTTGATCTCCCTTGCCGCGGCGCCGCTGCGCTGAGCCAGCGTGCGCACCTCGCCGGCGATGATGTTGAAGGTGCGGCCCTGTTCGCCGGCACGGCTGGCGGCGGCGGCGGCGTTGAGCGCCAGGATGCCGGTCTGCAGCGCGATCTCGTCGATGACGTGGCTGATCTCGCCGATGCGCCGGCTGCACGCGGTGATGTCGTGCATGGCGGTATGCATGGCGGCGGCAGCGGCGCAGGTCTGGTCGGCTTCGTCGGAGGCCTGGTGCGCCGACCGGCTGGCCTGGGTGGCCGCATCGGTGTTGCGCTGACTCAGCGCATCGATGTCGGCGGTGCTGCGCGTCACGGCCTGCACGTCGTCGGCCTGGCTCGCCGAGCGCTCGGCGAGGCGGCTCGCGCCGTCGGCCAGTTCGTCGACCACCGAAGCGACCTCGGCGGCGTGGAGCCGAGCGTCACCGAGCACAGCGGTCATCTTGGCCACCATCTGCCCGAGTGCGAGATTCAGCTCGAGCAGTTCGCCGGCCGTTCGCGTGTCGTCGAACTGCCGCGTGATGTCGCCGCCGGCGATGGCCATCGCGGCATCGAGCGATTGGCGCAGCGGCGCGACCACGCGCTGCAGGAAATACACCGCCACCGCGATCGATGCCATCAGCCCGATCGATCCACCGACCAGGGCCCAGACGCGCCAGCCCCCGCTCATCGCCATCGGCACGGCCAGCGCATCGGGCCATAGCGCACCGACAAGCAGCAGAGTGAACAGCAATGCGAGGATCGCGGCGGTACCCTGCATCCGCCACTGCACCGGCAGGTCCAGCGGGTTCTTCACGGCCCTGACGAGCGCGCGCCATCCGGTCTCGACGATGCGCCCGGCGCGCAGCACGTAGTGCGCGCCGGCGCCGGCCCGCCAGAGGCCGTAGACCTGCTCCGCCTCACGGACCTCGGCATCCGCGGGCGGGCACTGCACCGACGTGAAGCCGACGGTCTGCCGGTCCTTGAACATCGGGATGATGTTGGCCTTGACCCAGAAGGCGTCGCCGGAGCTGCTGCGGTTCTTGACGAGCCCCGTCCAGGGCCTTCCGGCATGGAGAACCGCCCACATGTCCGCGAACACCTTCGGTGGCATGTCGGGATGCCGCACGATGCTGTGCGGTGCACCGAGCACCTGTTCCATCGCGTAGCCGCAGGTCTGCAGGAAGGCCTTGTTCGCGAAGCTGATCGCGCCCTGCAGGTCGGTGGTGGTGATCAGCGGCGCCTGCTGCACTGCCGAGACGATGCCGGCGGCGCCGCCCTGCTGGATGGGTCTGTGATTCACGCTGTCTCCGTCCGCGCCTTGCGCTGTTGTGGGGTACACCTCCCGCCGACAGACGGGGTCGGGTCGCGGCAGCCCCTCACGCAAGCTTCGAACCCGTCGGCGTCACGGTCAGCGAACGCGACGAACGGCCGGCCGACTTTCGGCACGGCACACAGAGTGATCAGTCCGTTACCAGCGCCGCTCGGTCCGGGCGTGGTCGCCGACCCACCACCCGAGGCTTGGGCTCAACCGAAGTCTGCAACTGGGCATGGATGAGACGCTGCCCCTGCGCGGTCAGGAACTGCTCGAATGCCACCGCCACCTGCGGCAGCTGTCGCGACGCCAGGTGCAACACGAACCACTCACGCTCGACAGGGTTGCTGTCCAGCGGCAGCAGTTGCAGCAGATCGGCGTCGAGCTCGAGCCGGCAGGTGTGCAAGGACAGGAAGGCCACGCCGAAGCCCGCCACGCACATCTGCTTGATGGCCTCGTTGCTCGACAGCTCGGAGCCGATGCGCAAGGTGATGGCCTCGTCCTTGAACAGGCGCTCCAGCGTCGTGCGGGTGCCAGAGCCGCGCTCACGTGCCAGCAGGCTGGCACCCTCCAGATCGGCCAGCGTCAGCCTGCGCTGCGCCATCAACGGGTGGCGCGGCGACGCGATGAAGGCCATCGGGTGCTTGGCAAAGGCTGTCGCCACGGTCTTCAGCTCTCCGGGCGGGCGGCCCATGATCACCAGGTCGACCTCCTGGGCCGCGAGCATCCGCACGATCTCGTCGCGGTTCCCGACGCGCAGCTTGACCTTCACGTTGGGATGCTCGTTCGCGAAGCTCACCAGCAACGGCGGCAGCAGGTATTCAGCGGTCGTCACGGCACCGACGCGCAGCGTGCCCGAGAACACGCCTCGCAGCGTGGCCATCTCGTCGCCGACGTCGCGCCACAGGTCGAGGATGCGGCCCGCATAGGACGCCATCAGGTCGCCCGCCGGCGTGAGTCGCACACCGCGGCCCTCGCGCTGCAGCAGCGGCGTCCCGGCCGATTCCTCCAGCAGCTTGAGCTGGATCGAGACCGCGGGCTGGGTCAGGTAGAGCTCGCTCGCGGCACGCGACACGCTGCCCAGCCGAGCGACGGCATGGAATGCCGAAAGCTGGCGCAGCGTCGCGTTCTTAAGCATTTGCAAACACCAATGTTTTGCTGAACATAATTAATTTTTATATGTGAAGACAGGTTCGTATATTCATGTCCATCAACGGTTTGGCAGGTCATTGCAAGGCCTGTACCGCCAAGCCCTTGCATGCAGAACCGCCAACCAAACCGCCGTCGAGCAAGGAGAGTGCCGTGGGCAAGATGAACGAACCAACGCAGATCACCGACACCAAGAAGCGCTATGCCGCCGGTGTCCTGAAGTACGCCCAGATGGGCTACTGGAACGGCGACTACGTGCCGAAGGACACCGACATCCTGGCGCTGTTCCGCATCACGCCGCAGGACGGCGTCGATCCGATCGAGGCCGCCGCCGCGGTGGCCGGCGAGTCCAGCACCGCGACCTGGACCGTGGTGTGGACCGACCGCCTCACCGCCTGCGACATGTACCGCGCCAAGGCCTACAAGGTCGAGCCGGTGCCCAACAACCCGGGACAGTACTTCTGCTACGTCGCCTACGACCTGAGCCTGTTCGAGGAAGGCTCGATCGCCAACGTCACCGCATCGATCATCGGCAACGTCTTCAGCTTCAAGCCGCTGAAGGCCGCACGCCTGGAGGACATGAAGTTCCCGGTCTCCTACGTGAAGACCTTCGCCGGCCCGCCGACCGGCATCGTCGTCGAGCGCGAGCGGCTCGACAAGTTCGGCCGCCCGCTGCTGGGCGCCACCACCAAGCCCAAGCTGGGCCTGTCGGGCCGCAACTACGGCCGCGTGGTCTACGAGGGCCTGAAGGGCGGCCTCGATTTCATGAAGGATGACGAGAACATCAACTCGCAGCCCTTCATGCACTGGCGCGACCGATTCCTGTTCGTGATGGATGCGGTCAACAAGGCCAGCGCCGCGACCGGCGAGGTCAAGGGCAGCTACCTGAACGTCACCGCCGGCACGATGGAGGAGATGTACCGCCGCGCCGAGTTCGCCAAGGAGCTCGGCTCCGTCATCATCATGATCGACCTGGTGGTCGGCTACACGGCGATCCAGAGCATGAGCAACTGGGCGCGCCAGAACGACATGGTCCTGCACATGCACCGCGCCGGCCACGGCACCTACACGCGCCAGAAGAATCACGGCGTGAGCTTCCGCGTGATCGCCAAGTGGCTGCGCATGGCTGGCGTCGACCACCTGCACACCGGCACCGCGGTCGGCAAGCTCGAGGGCGACCCGCTCACCGTGCAGGGCTATTACAACGTCTGCCGCGACACGCACACCAAGGTCGACCTGCCGCGCGGCATCTTCTTCGACCAGGACTGGGGCGCACTGAAGAAGGTGATGCCAGTGGCCTCGGGCGGCATCCACGCCGGCCAGATGCACCAGCTGATCGACCTGTTCGGCGACGACGTGGTGCTGCAGTTCGGCGGCGGCACGATCGGCCACCCGCAGGGCATCCAGGCCGGTGCCACCGCCAACCGCGTCGCGCTCGAAGCCATGGTGCTGGCGCGCAACGAAGGCCGCGACATCAAGAACGAAGGTCCGCAGATCCTGCGCGATGCCGCCAAGAGCTGCACGCCGCTGGCCGCCGCACTCGATACCTGGGGCGACATCACCTTCAACTACACGTCCACCGACACGTCGGACTACGTGCCCACGCCGTCGGTCGCCTGAGCACGACCTCCCCGCACCTCCTGGAGTACCCCATGCGCATCACACAAGGCACCTTCTCCTTCCTGCCCGACCTGAGCGACGAGCAGATCAGCCGTCAGGTCAGCTACTGCCTCGACAAGGGCTGGGCCATCGGCCTCGAATACACCGACGACCCCCATCCCCGCAACACCTACTGGGAGATGTTCGGCAACCCGATGTTCGACGTGCAGGACGCCGCCGGCGTCATGCTCGAGGTCAAGAGCTGCCGCAAGACCTTCCCGAACCACTACATCCGCCTGACCGCGTTCGACTCGTCGCACGGCACCGAGTCGGTGGTGCTGTCTTTCATCATCAACCGCCCCAGCGAGGAGCCCGGTTTCCGCCTGATCCGTACCGAGGAGCCGGGCCGCACCTTGCGCTACAGCATCGAGAGCTACGCGGTCCAGGCCGCCGCGGAAGGCGCACGCTACTGATCGCGCCGCGCACCGAGATCGCTGCCATGGACGAGACCTCCTCTTCCGCCCCCTCCCCGCGTGCGCTGTTCGAAGCCTCGGGCGTGCGCACGCTGCTCGAGCAGCTCGATGCCGAGTTGGTCGGTCTGGCGCCGGTCAAGGGGCGCATCCGCGACATCGCCGCGCTGCTGGTGATCGACAAGCTGCGGCAGCAACAGGGGCTGCAGTCGCAGCCCCCTTCGCTGCACATGTGCTTCACCGGCAACCCCGGCACCGGCAAGACGACGGTGGCGATGCGCATGGCCGCGGTGCTGAAGCAACTGGGTTACGTGCGCAAGGGCCACCTCGTCGCGGTGACGCGCGACGACCTGGTGGGCCAGTTCATCGGCCACACCGCGCCCAAGACCAAGGAGGTGCTGAAGAAGGCGATGGGCGGTGTGCTGTTCATCGACGAGGCCTACTACCTGTACCGCCCCGAGAACGAACGCGACTACGGGCAGGAAGCGATCGAGATCCTGCTGCAGACGATGGAGAACCACCGCGACGACCTGGTGGTGATCCTCGCTGGCTACAAGGACCGGATGGACACCTTCTTCGGCAGCAATCCGGGGATGGCCTCTCGCATCGCGCACCACATCGACTTCCCCGACTACAGCGAGTCGGAGCTCATGCAGATCGCAACCCTGATGCTGCAGGGCCTGAACTACCGCTTCGACGACGAGGCCGAGCCGGCCTTCGCACGCTATGTCGGCCTGCGGCGCCAGCAGCCGCACTTCGCCAACGCCCGCTCGGTGCGCAACGCACTCGACCGCATCCGGCTGCGCCATGCCACCCGCCTGTTCGACGATGACAGCGCGCTGACGCGCGATCAGCTCTGCACGCTGCAGGCGCAAGACATCCTGGCCAGCCGCGTGTTCGAGACGGCCAGCCTCGAAGGAGACTGACATGGGCATCGACGCGCTCATCTTCGACGTGGACGGCACCCTCGCCGACACCGAGGAGGCCCACCGCGTGGCCTTCAACCTGGCATTCGATCGCTACGGTCTGGGCTGGAGCTGGAGCCGCACCGAGTACCGCGGCCTGCTCGACGTCACCGGCGGCAAGGAGCGCATCACCAGCTACATCCAGTCGCTGCCGATCGCACCGACCGACCGGCGCCGCCTGCTGGAGCTGGTGCCGCACCTCCACCGCGAGAAGACGCGCTTCTACAGCTCGATGGTGAACGACGGCGGCATCGTGCTGCGCGACGGCGTGGCGCGACTGCTCGAAGAATCCCTGCATGCCGGTCGACGTCTCGCGATCGCCAGCACCACCAGTGCGGTCAATGTCGACGCCCTGCTGCAGTCGACCCTCGGCGCTCGCGGACTGGAGATGTTCAGTGTGATCGCCTGTGGCGACCAGGTGAAGCAGAAGAAGCCCGCCCCCGATATCTACCAGCTCGCGCTGCGAACGCTCGGTCTCACGGCCGACCGCGCCGTGGCGTTCGAGGATTCGTCCAACGGCCTGCGCTCCGCCGTCGCGGCCGGCCTGTGGACCGTGATCACACCGACCTTCTGGACCGAGGGCAGCGATTTCACCAGCGCCGGCCTGGTGTTGCCGCGCCTCGGCGACCCCGAGAAGCCCCTGAGCGACGAGCCCGGCCGTCAGCTGCAGAGATCCGCCTGGCTGAGTTTCGACGAACTGTGCGCACTGGCCCGCCCCGCTGCACCGCTGGACAGCGTCCAGGCCCTTTACCGGGGAATCGCCTGATGAGCGCCATCCGCATCGCGCCCAGCCTGCTGTCGGCCGACTTCGCCCGTCTCGGTGACGAGGTCCGATCCGTCATCGAGGCCGGTGCCGACCTGATTCATTTCGACGTGATGGACAACCACTACGTGCCGAACCTGACCATCGGCCCGCTGGTATGCCAGGCCATCAAGCCGCACGCCACGGTGCCGATCGACGTGCACCTGATGGTGAAGCCCGTCGACGCGCTGATCCCGATGTTCGCGCAGGCCGGCGCCGACATCATCTCCTTCCATCCCGAGGCGAGCGAGCATGTCGACCGGACGATCCAGCTGATCCGCTCGCACGGCATCAAGGCAGGCCTGGTGCTGAACCCGGCCACGCCCTTGAACGTGCTGGATCACGTCCTGGATCAGCTCGATCTGGTGCTGCTGATGTCGGTCAACCCCGGCTTCGGCGGCCAGAGCTTCATCGAGGGCACGCTGCCGAAGATCGAAGCTGTGCGCCGGCTGATCGATCGCAGCGGCCGCGATGTGTGGCTCGAGGTCGACGGCGGCGTGAAGGTCGACAACGCCCAGCGTGTCGGCGCCGCCGGGGCCGACACGCTGGTCGCCGGCTCGGCGGTGTTCAACAGCGCCAGCTACGCCCACGCGATCGCCGGCATCCGCGACAACGCCCGCCTGGGGCAACGCGCATCGAACCGCATGGCGGGCGACGGGGCGACATGATGAACTTCGACGCCATCGCCTTCGACCTCGACGGCACGCTGGTCGACAGCGCACCCGACATTGCGCACGCGCTGAATGCCGGCCTGGACGAGGTGCGCCTGCAGCGCTTCGATCTCGCCCGCGTGCGCGGCTGGATCGGCGACGGCCCGGACGCGCTCATCGCGCGAGCGATGAATGCGCAGGACCTCGACGCGGTCAGCACCGCGCTGCTGACGCCGCGCGTGCGCGCCGCATTCGATCGCGCCACGCTCGCGGCGCCGCTGCAGCATGGCCAGGTCTACGACGGCATCGCCGAGCTGCTGGCGCAGCTGAAGCCGCACCGACCACTCGCCGTCGTGACCAACAAGCCGACCCGGCTCGCCCGTGCCGTGCTGGAGGCTGCCGGGCTGCTGGACTGCTTCGCCACCGTGCACGGCGCCGACACGAAGGCGCAACGCAAGCCTTCGCCACTGCTGCTGGAAAACGCGGCAGACCAGCTCGGCGTCTCGACGGGTCGCCTGCTGATGGTGGGCGACAGCATCCTCGATCTGCGAGCGGCCCACGCGGCGGGCGCCCAGGCCGCGCTGGTGCAGTGGGGCTACGGCCACCTGACCGTGCCCGAGACCCTCGACGCCTGGCGCGTGGCGACGCCGGCGCAGCTGGCGGCCCGACTGCACCTGCAGTCCGCCCCCTGCGCCCAGAACACCTAAGGAGACCGTCATGCCCACTGGAGGAAAGTCGACCCTCACGCAGTTCCTCATCGAGGAACGGCGCAAGCACCCCGCCGCGACCGGGGAGCTCAATGCACTGATCACCGACGTGTCGCTCGCCTGCAAGGCGATCTCGCGCAAGGTGGCGTTCGGCGGACTGGCCGGCGTGCTGGGCAGCGCCGGCTCCGGCAACGTGCAGGGCGAGGAGCAGAAGACGCTCGATGTGCTGAGCAACACGATGTTCCTGCGCGCCACCGAATGGGGCGGGCACGTGGCCGGCATGGTGTCCGAGGAGCTGGAGGCGCCGTACACGCTGCCGCCGCAGTACGCCCGGGGCAAGTACCTGCTGATGTTCGACCCCCTGGACGGCTCGTCGAACATCGACGTCAATGTCACCGTCGGCAGCATCTTCGCGATCCATCGTGCGCCGCAGCCACGCCAGGACCCGCAACCGCAGGACTACCTGCAGCCGGGCACGACGATGGTCTGCGGTGGCTACGCGATCTACGGGCCGTCGACGATGCTGGTGCTGACGCTGGGCGACGGCACGCACGCCTTCACGCTCGACCCGCAGCTCGGCGAGTGGGTGCTGAGCCATCCGAACCTTCGCATCCCCGAGAAGACCCGCGAGTTCGCGATCAACGCGTCGAACAGCCGCTTCTGGGAGCCGGCCGTCAAGCGCTACGTCGACGAGTGCCTGGCCGGCAGCACCGGCCCGCGCGGCACCGACTTCAACATGCGCTGGATCGCGTCGCTGGTCGCCGAGACCCACCGCATCCTGATGCGCGGCGGTGTCTTCCTCTACCCGCGTGACAGCAAAGATCCGAACAAGGCCGGCCGACTGCGCCTGCTTTACGAGGCCAACCCGATCTCCTTCCTGATCGAGCAGGCCGGCGGCATGGCGAGCACAGGCCGCAAGCGCCTGCTGGAGGTGCAGCCGGAAGACATCCATCAGCGCATCGGCTTCGTGTTCGGCTCGACCGAGGAGGTGGCCCGCATCGAGGCCTACCACCGCGACGAACCTCCGACCCCCTACAACTCGCCGCTGTTCGGCAAGCGCGGCCTGTTCGCGGAAGCCGGCTGACACGGCAACCGCCGCCCGTTCTTCTCCTTCTTCATAGGCGCAGCCATGTCCGCATCGCATCCCATCATCGCCATCACCGGCTCGTCGGGTGCAGGCACCACGTCGGTGACCCGCACCTTCGAGAACATCTTCCGCCGCGAAAGCATCCGCTCCGTCATCATCGAGGGCGACAGCTTCCACCGCTATGACCGCAAGGCGATGAAGGCGGCGATGGCGGAACACGAGACCGCCGGCAACCCGCACTTCAGCCACTTCGGCGAAGATGCCAACCTGTTCGCCGAACTCGAGCAACTGTTCCGCGGCTACGGCGAATCCGGCACGGGCCAGGCGCGCAAGTACCTGCACAACGCCGAGGAGGCAGCCCCCTACAAGCAGGAGCCCGGCACCTTCACCCCCTGGGAGACGCTGCCGGACAGCGAACTGCTGTTCTACGAGGGGCTGCATGGCGGGGTGAAGACCGACAAGGTCGACATCGCCCGGCATGCCGACCTGCTGATCGGCGTGGTGCCGGTCATCAACCTCGAATGGATCCAGAAGCTGCACCGCGACCGGAACGCGCGCGGCTACTCGACCGAGGCCGTCACCGACGTGATCCTGCGCCGCATGCACGAGTACGTGCACTACATCTGTCCGCAGTTCACGCGCACCCACATCAACTTCCAGCGCGTGCCGGTGGTCGACACCTCCGACCCGTTCATCGCCCGCACCATCCCGACGGCGGACGAAAGCCTGGTCGTGATCCGCTTCGCCGACCCGCGCGGATTCGACTTCCCCTACCTGCTGAGCATGCTGCACGACTCCTTCATGTCGCGCGCCAACACGCTCGTTGTACCGGGCGGGAAGATGGAGCTGGCGATGCAGCTGATCTTCACGCCAATGGTGATGCGCCTGATCGAGCGGCGCAAGAAGCGGCTGGCGGCCTGATCGCAGCGCGGCGCATCGTGCCGCCCCGCCATCGGCGCGACCCCCAAGAACCTCATCCCCGGGCTCCCCCATGAACGCGACACCCGACACCCTGGCCCTGCGCAGCCAATGCGCCAATGCCATCCGCGCCCTCGCGATGGACGCCGTGCAGGCAGCCAATTCCGGCCATCCCGGCATGCCGATGGGCATGGCCGATATCGCCGAGGCGCTCTGGCGTCACCACCTGAAGCACGACCCGGCCGATCCGAAGTGGATCGACCGCGACCGCTTCGTCGTTTCGAACGGCCACGGGTCGATGCTGCTGTACGCGCTGCTGCACCTGAGTGGCTACGACCTGCCGATCGACGAGCTCAAGCGCTTCCGCCAGCTGCACTCGCGCACGCCGGGCCACCCCGAGATCGACGTCACGCCCGGTGTCGAAACCACCACCGGCCCGTTGGGCCAGGGGATCAGCAATGCCGTCGGCATGGCACTGGCCGAGAAGCTGCTGGCCGACGAGTTCAACCGCCCGGGCCATGCGGTGATCGATCACCGCACCTACGTCTTCCTCGGCGACGGCTGCCTGATGGAAGGCATCAGCCACGAGGCCTGTTCGCTGGCCGGCACCTGGCAGCTGAACAAGCTGATCGCCTTCTACGACGACAACGGCATCTCGATCGACGGCGACGTGAAGGGCTGGTTCTCCGATGACACGCCGGGCCGCTTCGAGGCCTACGGCTGGACGGTGCTGCGGGATGTCGACGGACACGACTTCGCGGCGCTCGACCGTGCCATCGCGCAGGCCCAGGCCTCCGACAAGCCCGTGCTGGTGTGCTGCAAGACGCGCATCGGCCAGGGTTCGCCGAATCGCGCCGGCACCGCCAAGGCTCACGGCGAGGCGCTGGGCGAGGCCGAGATCGCGCTGACGCGCCAGGCACTGGGCTGGACGGCGGCGCCGTTCGATATCCCCGAAGCGATCGAGCAGGCCTGGTCGGCGCTGGAGCCCGGCGCTCGCCGGCGGCGCGACTGGAACGACCGATTCGGCGCCTATGCGAAGGCCTATCCCGAACTGGCCGCGGAACTGCTGCGCAGGCTGTCCGCGACGCCCGCACTCGACCACAGGACCGAGGCTGCACTGGCGTCGGCGATCGAGGGCGCAGAGGCCCGGCATGCCGCCGTGGCCACCCGCAAGGCCTCGCAAGACGTGCTGCAGGAGGTGGGACCAGCCATGCCCGAGCTGCTGGGCGGCTCGGCCGACCTGACCGGCTCCAACCTCACGGACTGGAAGGGCCACCGTCCGCTCAAGGGGCGCGGCACCGGCAACCACGTGCACTACGGCGTGCGCGAGTTCGGCATGGCCGCCATCATGAACGGCGTGGCGCTGCACGGCGGATACCGGCCCTTCGGCGGTACGTTCCTGACCTTTGCCGACTATGCGCGCAATGCCATCCGCATGTCGGCGCTGATGCACCTGCCGGTCGTCTACGTCTTCACGCACGACTCCATCGGTCTCGGCGAAGACGGCCCGACCCATCAGCCGATCGAGCATGCGTCGAGCCTGCGGCTGATCCCCAACGTCGACGTCTGGCGCCCGGCCGACGCGACCGAGACGGCCGTCGCGTGGCGCCAGTCGCTGCGGCGCGACGACGGCCCCAGCTGCCTGCTGCTGTCGCGCCAGGCCCTGCCACACGGCGGTGACGGGCGCGAACGCATCGAGAACATCGCGCGCGGTGCCTACGTGCTGCGACGCCCCGAGGGCGAGCGCGTCGCGCTGCTGGCGAGCGGCTCGGAGATCGGCATCGCACTGCAGGCCGCCGCGCTGCTGGCCGCTGACGGCATCCCCGCGCGCGTCGTGTCGGTGCCCTGCCTCGACGCCTTCGATCGCCAGGACGCCGCCTACCGCAGCGCGGTGATCCCGCGTCACCTGCCGCGTCTGGCGATCGAGGCTGGCAGCACCGGTCTGTGGTGGAAGTACGTGGGCGAGCGTGGCGACGTGATCGGTCTCGACCGCTTCGGCGAATCGGCGCCGGCCGCGCAATTGTTCAAGTTGTTCGGACTCACGGCCGAGGCCGCCGCCGAGCGCGCGCGACAGCTGGTCCGTCCGCAAGGCGCCATCGCGGCCGACAGCGAGTTCGGCACCGAACTGAACGCCGTGCTGTCGTCCAACTGAGCCGTTCCCGCCCCCCTCTCCCCTTCACTCCCATTTCACGAAGAGGCTGCCTTGACCACACGCATCGCCATCAACGGCTATGGCCGCATCGGCCGGAACGTTCTCCGCGCGCTGTTCGAATCCAAGCGCACCGGCGCGGCACGCGACATCGAGATCGTCGCGATCAACGATCTGGGCAATGCCCAGACCAACGCCCACCTGACCCGCTTCGACACCGTGCACGGTCGCTTCGGCCTGCCGGTCAGCCACGAGGGATCGGACCTGGTGGTGGATGGGCATCGCATCCACGTCAGCTCGATCCGCAGCCCCGCCGAACTGCCCTGGAAGCAGCACGGCATCGACATCGTCATGGAGTGCACAGGGCTCTTCACCAGCAAGGCCAAGGCCGGGGCTCACCTGGCCGCCGGGGCGAGGAAGGTGCTGATCAGCGCGCCCGGCGGCGCCGACGTGGATGCGACCGTCGTCTACGGCGTCAACCACGGCGTGCTGCGGGCCGGGCACACCGTGGTGTCGAACGCCTCCTGTACCACCAACTGCCTGGCACCGGTGGCCAAGGTGCTCAACGACGGCATCGGCATCGCCAACGGCCTGATGACCACGGTGCACAGCTACACCAACGACCAGGTGCTGACCGACGTGTACCACGAGGACCTGCGCCGCGCGCGCAGCGCCACGCAGTCGATGATCCCCACCAAGACCGGCGCCGCCGCAGCGGTGGGCCTGGTGCTGCCCGAACTGGCTGGCCGACTCGACGGCTTCGCGGTGCGCGTGCCGACCATCAACGTCTCGCTGGTCGATCTGGTGTTCACTGCCCAACGCGATACCAGCGTCGACGAGGTCAACGCGCTGATGAAGACGGCCGCGGCCACGGGCCCGCTGGCCAGCGTGCTGGGCTACACCGACGAGCCGCTGGTGTCGATGGACTTCAATCACGACGCGCGCTCCAGCGTGTTCGACGCGAGCTGCACCAAGGTCTCGGGTCGGCTCGTGAAGGTCTGCGCCTGGTACGACAACGAGTGGGGCTTCAGCAACCGCATGCTCGACACCGCCCTGGCGATGGCCCGGGCCTGAAGGCGAACGCGGAGCGCGACATGGCCTTCATGACCCTGGACCAGATCAACCTGCGCGGCCAGCGGGTGTTCATCCGCTGCGACTTCAACGTGCCGCTCGATGCCGCCGGTCGCATCACCGACGACACCCGCATCCGCGCCAGCATCCCCGGCATCCGCCACGCGCTGACCCAGGGGGCGCGCGTCATGCTCGCCTCGCACCTCGGTCGACCCGGCGAGGGCGCACTGACGCCGGCCGACTCGCTCGCACCGGTAGCGCGCCGTGTCGGTGAACTGCTCGACCGCGAGGTGCCGCTGGTCGGCGACTGGCTCGCACGGCCTTTCGACGTCACCCCCGGGCAGGCCGTGATGCTGGAGAACTGCCGCGCCAATGTGGGCGAAAAGGCCAACTCGCGCGAGCTGGCGCTGCGCATGGCCGAACTGTGCGATGTCTATGTGAACGACGCCTTCGGCACCGCCCACCGCGCCGAGGCCACGACGGAAGCCCTGGCGCGCGTTGCCCCGGTGGCCTGCGCCGGCCCGCTGATGGCGTCGGAGCTGAACGCGCTCGGACGCGCACTGGCTCGGCCGGCCCGGCCTCTGGCGGCCATCGTCGGCGGTTCGAAAGTGTCGACCAAGCTGTCGGTGCTGAAGTCGCTGGCCGACCAGGTCGAGTTGCTGGTGGTCGGTGGCGGCATGGCCAACACCTTCCTGCTGGCCGCGGGGCAGAAGGTGGGCAAGTCGCTGTGCGAGCCGGACATGGTCGAGACGGCCGCGCAGGTGGCCTCGACGCTCGCCGCGCGCGGCGCCGAGCTCTTCATGCCGATCGACGTGGTGACCGCCACCGAGTTCTCCGAGGACGCCATCCCGGCGATCAAGGCGCTGAGCGAGGTCGGGCCCGACGACCTGATCCTCGACTTCGGTCCTCGGTCGATGCAGGCCCTCGTCGAGCGACTGGCGCCCTGCAAGACCATCGTGTGGAACGGCCCGCTGGGCGTGTTCGAGATCGAGCAGTTCTCCTACGGCACCCGCACGCTGGCCACCGCCATCGCCGCATCGCAGGCCTTCTCGATCGCCGGTGGCGGCGACACCGTCGCCGCGATCAACCGCTTCGACGTGGCCAAGGACATCGACTATGTCTCCACCGCCGGCGGTGCCTTCCTCGAGTTCCTCGAGGGCAGAACGCTGCCCGCTGTGAAGGCGCTCCAGGACCGCGCCGCCTGAGGCCCCGTCCCGCCCCTTCCCGATCCTGACGAACCCGCAACCGGAGCCGACCCATGGCAATGATTTCCCTGAGACAGCTGCTCGACCATGCCGCCGAGCACGGTTATGGCGTACCCGCCTTCAACGTGAACAACCTGGAGCAGATCCAGGCCATCATGCAGGCTGCCCAGAAGACCGACAGCCCGGTGATCCTGCAGGCCTCTGCCGGCGCACGCAAGTACGCCGGCGAGCCCTTCCTGCGCAAGATGGTCGAGGCCGCCGCCGAGATGTACCCCGACATCCCGATCGTGATGCACCAGGACCATGGCGCCAGCCCGGCTGTATGCATTCAGTCGATCCGCTCCGGATTCACCAGCGTGATGATGGACGGCTCGCTGCTCGAAGATGCCAAGACGCCGGCCAGCTACGAGTACAACGTCGACGTGACGCGCCGCGTGGTCGACATGGCGCATGCGATCGGCGTGTCGGTGGAGGGCGAACTCGGCTGCCTGGGTTCACTCGAGTCCGGCATGGCCGGCGAAGAGGACGGGGTCGGCGCTGAAGGCGTGCTGACCCACGAGCAAATGTTGACCGACCCGGAGCAGGCGGCCGACTTCGTGGCCAAGACGGGTGTCGATGCGCTGGCCATCGCCATCGGCACCAGCCATGGCGCCTACAAGTTCAGCCGCAAGCCGACCGGCGACATCCTCGCGATCGACCGCATCAAGGCGATCCACGCGCGCATCCCGAACACGCACCTGGTGATGCACGGCTCGTCGTCGGTGCCGCAGGAATGGCTGGCGATCATCCGCGAGCACGGCGGCGACATCAAGGAGACCTACGGCGTGCCGGTCGAGGAGATCCAGGAAGGCATCCGCTTCGGTGTGCGCAAGGTCAACATCGACACCGACATCCGGCTGGCGATGACCGGTGCGATGCGCCGCGCGATGGGCAAGGACCGCAGCGAGTTCGATCCACGCAAGTTCCTGAAGGACGCCACCGCCGCGGCGCGCGACGTGTGCGTCGACCGCTTCCAGGCCTTCGGCTGCGCCGGCATGGCCTCGAAGATCAAGCCGGTGTCGCTGGAAGCCGGCGCGAAACGCTACGCCTGAGCTGAATCGGCTCGCGCCGTCACGGGGTGCCCAGGGCACCCCGTTTTCATTTGATCGGGATGGTCAGCGCCCGGTCGATCGGCACGGCGGTGACGCTGTTCTGCGGCGAACCCTCGATCACCCGATCGGAATAGGTCAGGTAGACCAGGGTGTTGCGCGCCCGATCGACCATGCGTACCACGTGCAGGCGCTTGAACACCAGCGACTGGCGTTCGCTGAACATCTCTTCCTGCTCCGGCAGGGGCTTCAGGAAGCTGATGGCGCCGGTCTGCCGGCAGGCGATCGAGGCCTCCGCCTTGTCCTCGGCCAGGCCGACGGCTCCCTTGATGCCGCCGGTCTTGGCGCGCGAGACGTAGCAGGTCACGCCAGCGACCTTGGGGTCGTCGTAGGCATCGACCACGATCTTGTGGTCCGGCCCGATCAGCTTGAACACGGTATCGACCTCGCCGACCTGCTGCGAGCTCGCGCTCGCCGTCACACCGAGCCCCGCGGCCAGCAGCAGGAAGGTCATCGTTCTCATCGCTCTCTCCTGACGGCGCACAGCGGCCGCCCTGGTTTCACAGGCGGTCGGACACGCCCACGCGCACCGGCGGCACCGGTCCGCGGACTTCGGCCGGCCGCACGATACCTGCCACGGCATGGCTGCGATCGGCCGTGTCACGCGGTGTGGCCGCGGCCAGCGGCCGACCATCCCGGCCGACGAGACTGGCCACGACCGGCTCGTTCGCCTTGACGCCGCGCCGCGTGACGACGGCCACCTCACCGCTGGCCAGCTTGACGTAGCTGCCGGGCGGATACATGCCGAGCGACTTGATGACGGCCGAACCCACCACATCGGGCCGCCCGTCCGGCCCCAGGCAGGCCGCACGCGCTGCCAGGGTGGCCGGCATCCCGGCCCGGAATCGGCGCGAACTCATCTTGGCGGTGAAGACATCGACGCGACGCACCACGCTGGCCAGGCGCTGGGTCGGGCTAAGCGCCGCGAAGCCGGTCTCCGGCGGCGGATCGGTGTGGTGCAGTTCGACGATCTCGAGCCAGACCGGATCCTGCACACCGACCTGCCGCAGCAACTGGGCACCGGCCTGCGCATGACCGTCGATGACGCGCCGCTGGTCCAGCGTCGGAGTGCGCTCGCGATGGATCAGCTCGTTCTGCAGCTCCATCATGCTGAGGTTCATTGTCAGCGTCGCGAGCGCGGCGGATTGGCGCTCGGCATCCCCGACGTTCAGATGGTGGAGGCACAGGTCGACCACCACCGCGCAGAACAGCGCGTGCTGGCTGCTGTAGTGATCCTGCACCCGCTGCGCGCTCTGCACCTGCAGGTAGAGCGCCATGTCGGCGTCGCGCTCGACCAGTGCCCGGATGCGCCGGCCGACTCCATCGATCAGCGAGACCCACGCCCCTTCCTGGCTAGGCGCCCGTAACAGCGTGAGCAACTGGTGGTGGATCGCGGTCAGGTCGGACGGCAGGGCTGCCTGCGAAGGGGACACTAGGTCGTCGCCGGCTGCCGCACTGGGCTCGGAAGGCTCCGGGTAAGAGGTCAGCGAGTTCAATCGGGGAATCTCCGGTGTGTCACGCTCAGCGTCCACCCGCAAATGTAACCGTGCCGATCACTCGTACATCAGTCGAACCTCATTCCCCTACAGAAGCGGAGCGAACGCCATCGCCTCGCCCAGGCGCACTGCCCGTCCGGGCTCCCAGCCCGGATCGAAGCGGACCGAACCCTGCGGAAACAGTGCCACGACGGTCGACCCCAGCAGGAACCGCCCCATCTCCTCACCCTGCCGCAGCCGCAGTTCGCGGTCGGCATAGCGCCACTCGCGCAGCCGGCCGCTGCGCGGGGGATTCACCTGGCCGTGCCAGACCGTGGCCATGCTGCCGACGATGGTCGCCCCCACGAGCACCAGCACGAAGGGCCCCAGCGGTCCGTCGAACTCGCAGACCACCCGCTCGTTGCGCGCGAACAGCCCCGGGACACCGCGCGCGGTGACCGGGTTGACCGAAAACAGGTCCCCCGGCACGTGGATCATGCGCAGCAGCCGGCCGTCGCAGGGCATGTGGATGCGGTGGTAGTCACGCGGACTGAGGTAGAGCGTGGCGAACTGCCCGTCCTGGAAGCGCGCCGCCAGCTCCGCGTCGCCACCGACCAGCGCGCGGGTCGAATAGTGGTGCCCCTTGGCCTGGAAGATCTGGTCGCGCTCGATCGCGCCGAACTGGCTGATCGCGCCGTCGACCGGACACACCAGTTCGGCCGACGCCAGCGGGCGGGCGCCCGGGCGCAGCGCCCGGGTGAAGAAGTCGTTGAAGCGGGTGTAGCGGGCGATGTCGGGCTCGGCCGCCTCGCTCATGTCGACCCGGTACTTGCGGACGAAGCGACGGATGATGGCGGTCGTGATGCCGCCCCAGCGCCCCGAGGCCACGAAGCCGGCAAACACCGTCAGCGCCCGCTGGGGCACCAGGTACTGCAGCAGCACGGGAAGTCGTTCGGACACGAGGCAAGGACACGGAGCGGAGGCGCAGCAGTGTAGCGAGCGCCGAGCCGCGTCCGCGGCACGATCGGCTCGGTCATTCCGTCAGCGGAAGCTCCAGCGTGAACTCGGCGCCCCCGTCCGGGTGGTTGCGCGCACTCAGCGTGCCACCGTGCTGCTCGACGATGCCGTAGCTGATCGACAGACCCAGGCCCGTGCCCTTGCCCACCGGCTTGGTGGTGAAGAAGGGGTCGAAGATGCGCGTCAGGTGCTCGGACGGAATGCCGGGTCCGTTGTCGCGCAGGCGCAGGCGGACCCGCGAGCCGTCCTGCTCGGTATCGATCCACAGCACCGGGCTCTCGCCAGCACGGCTGGCCGCGGCGTCGCAGGCGTTCTGCAGCAGGTTCATCAGCACCTGCTGCAGCTGGCCCGCACTGCCGGTCACCGTGCAGGGAGGGCCCGGCGTCCATTTCATTTCGAAGCTGGGCGCGGTGCCCTTGCTGACCCAATGGATCGCCCGTTCGATCACGTCGTTCAGCAGCACCGGCACACGTGCCTCCGGGTCCATCGCCGAGAAGCGCTTCAGACCGTTGACGATGTCGGCGGTGCGTTGCGCGCCCTCGAGCGTGCCCTCGATCAGCGACGGCAGGTCATTCAGCAGGTGCTCGATGCGCAGCTTGCTGCGCATCTCGGCGAGCCGGGCCGGCGGCTCGTCCGCATGCACGGCCTCCAGGTAGGTTCGCAGCCGGTCGCTGTAGCGGCTGAGCGCATGGACGTTGCCGAGCACGAAGCTGATCGGGTTGTTCAGCTCGTGCGCCACGCCGGCCACCAGCCGGCCCAGCGAGGCCATCTTCTCGGAGTGGAGCAGCTGCTGCTGCGCGCGCTTGAGCGCCTCGTGCGCTGTGCGCAGCTCGTGGAAGGCCCGCTTGATCTCGGCCGTAGGGCGGCCGACGAACACCGTACCGACGCGCCGGCCGTTCGGCGCGATGCGCGGCGTGCAGTTGGCGTCGACCGGCACGCTCTGCCCCTGCGCATCGAGCAGGTTCAATTCGACGGCCTCGCCTTGCCGCGACGGCGTCGCGTTGGCCAGCACCTGGCGCACGCTTTCGCCGCTGGCCTCGTCGGCCAGCAGGTCGTTGAACAGCATGCCGCGCAGCGTGGCATCGCTGCGACCGACCAGCTCGCGCAGGGCGGCATTGGTCTCTTCGATCACGCCGTGTTCGTCGCACACCAGCAGCACATCCGACATGGCGGACAACACGCTGAAGATGAACTGCTGGGATTGCTCGAGCTCGGTGTTCTTCTGCTCGAGCTCGATCTCGTCGAGCACCAGCTGTGAATACACCTCGTCCATCTTCTGGATGACGTCCATCCAGGTCGATTCGTCGACGCCCTCGATCTGGCCGGGTTGCCCCGCGTCGGTGGCTGCCGGCGGGGCACTCAGCGAGGGACGGGGAGGCAGGGAGCGGGCCATCGAGACAGGGGCGCGAGCGAATGAATATCCATTTGAGCACGATGCATGCCCAGCGACGCTCCCCATGTCCGCACCGCTGGCCGATGGGTCAGAAGTTGGCCGTCAGCGTCAGGCGCAGACTGCGCGGTTCGACGGGGTGGAAATGGATGTCGTCCACGCCGCCGGCCGGTTCCCCCTGCAGGCGGGACGGGTAGTAGTAGTCGATGTCGCTGGCCTTGCGGTCGAACAGGTTGAAGACATCCAGCGCGAGCTTCACGTCCGTGCCGACCTTGTAGCCGACACGCAGGTAGGCCAGGGTCGTGGCACTCGATCGCACGCTGTTGTCCTCGATCAACGGCCGAGGCCCGAAATAGCGCAACTGAAACTGCCCGAACCAAGGCCCCAGATCGGTCACGGTCACGCCCAGCGAAGCGACCCGGTTCACCGCACCCGGGATGTGGTTGCCGACCGTCGGATCGGGATCGTCCTCGCTGAAGCGCGCCCGCGAGGCCGCGAGATCCAGATCGAACAGCAGCCAGGGTCGGACCACGTAATGGTTGTTCCATTCGATGCCGTAGCGCTTGCTGGCCCGGTTGGGTTCGGTCTCGCCGGCATCACCGACGAACAGCAGTTCGGAGTCCAGCTTCAGGTGCCAGAGCGCCAGAGAACTCTGCAGACCCGGCACGAGTTCGGTGCGAAGGCCGAGTTCCCCGCCCTTGGAGCGAACCAGCGGGTCGACCGCCTGGACGGCCACGGTCGGATCCTTGGCCGCGACCTTGGCGGTCGCACCGCGTGCGTCGTTGCTGTGATAGCCGTAGCCGTAGTTCGCGAAGTACTCGGTCTTGCTCCACGGGCCGATGATCAGCGACAGCTTGGGCGACGCGATGCTGTCGTTCTTCTTGCCGCTGTTCTGGGGAATCGAGCTGTCCACGTCGAACGCGAACCGATCGAACCGCAAGCCCGCCACGCTGCGCAACCACGGCAGCCATTGCGTGGCGTTCTCGCCGTAGACCCCGACGCTGGTCTCGCGAACGCGTGACTCCTGGGTGGTACTGACGCGCTGCCGCGCCACGTTGCTGTACAGGCCCACGGGATCGAGCCGGTCGTGCCGGACCTGTGCCCCGAGGGTGTTGATCACCTCGCGGCCCTCGAAGCTCGTGTTCCAGCTCCGGCTGGTGTTCAGGCCGACCACCTTGCGGCGTTCCGCCTGCTCGAACTGGTCACCGTTCGCCACGGTCGGGTCGAGGTCCACCGGATTCTCGAGGAAGAAGGTGAAGTTGGAGAACAGGTTCAAGCGCGACTGGACGGCATAGGCGCTGAACTTGAAGCTGCCGTCGTCGAGCTTGTGCGTCAGGTCGTACGAGAGGCTGTAGCGCGAGGTCTCGCCGCCATCGGTGGGATCGAGCGCGCCGAAGCGCCCGATCAGGCCCCGGTCGACGGCACGCTTTGGAATCTGGTCGGTGGAACTCCACTGGGCCGAATAGCCCATCGCGGTGATCACGGACCGCGTCTGGGCGTCGCCGAAGCTGTAGCGCAACACACCGTTCAGGCGGCGGAAATTTTCGGGGTTGTCCCAGGGCCCGTCGTTGTGCCCGGACTCCAGCGCATAGAGCAACTGCCCATCGCCCACAGCACCGGAGTTCGCCAGCAGGCCCCTGCGGTAGCCGTTCTCGCCGAAGGTGATCGAGCCGATGCCCTTGGGCAGCGTGTCGACCAGGCGGATGTGCGCGGCGCCGGCCGAGGCGAAGTCGCCCTCCTCCGCGTAATAGGGCCCCTTGCGGTAGTTGATGCGATCGACCAGCTCCGGGATCAGCCAGTTGAGATCGCTGTAGCCGTGACCATGGGCGTGCGTGGGCATGTTGACCGGCATCGCGTCGACGAAGGTCGCGAAGTCGGTGCCGTGGTCGAGGTTGAAGCCCCGCAGGTAGTACTGGTTGGCCTTGCCGTCCCCGCTGTGCTGCGACACGATGACGCCCGGCACGAACTCCAGCACCTCGGCCGGCCGCAGCGTCGGGCGGTTCTCGATCAGCTTGGCCGTGACGGTGCCCTGGCTTGCGGCGTCCGAACTGCCGATCGAGTTGTTGTAGTTGCCCTGCACGACGATCGGCTCGAGCTGGGTGATCGGCACCTCCGGCGTTGGTGTCTGTGCCACGGCGCTGTTGCTCAGCGCCGCCAGCGAGATCGCCTGCAGCGCCAGGTTGAACGGCCATTGCCGATGGGAGGACACCGAGGCGAGGTCCCCGCTGCGAGCCTCCCGGTTGGGCTTGCTTTCGTGCATGGCTTTGTCTCCTTCCTGATCGTGTCGGCGAGCCCACGCGCCACGACGCGAGACTGGTTCAAGCCCTCCCGAACGATCTGTGTAAGATAAATTTTCTAGTGCTCATACATTATTCGTACCAGCCCACAACAAGCAGCTGGACAACTTGTGCCGATGCAGCGCTTCGGACGCTCCCTGCCACGTACGGACAAGCGCCGATATCGGATGCATCGTTCGCCGCACGAGCTGACTTGCATGGACATCGCCCGGAAGCCGCGCTTTCCAGTTGGCACACTCTCCTGCTGATCGGTTGCCGGCCTGTTCTCAGCCTGGCGTTTCCCAGGCGTGCAGGTGCATGTGAGCATGCTCGCCAGCGCCATGGCGGTGACGATGGCGATGCGCCAACTGCGCGACCTCCAGCAGTTCCACGTCGGCGAGCGCCCGCTCGATGGGGCCGTCGTAGTGCAAGCTCCCCCCGGGCTCGAGGACGAGACAGCGCTCCCCGAACTCCGAAGCCATTGACAGGTTGTGCGTGCTGACGATGACGGTCGCCCGGGTGCCGAGCAGGTAATCCGCCAGCCAGCCGGCCGTGCGGGGATCGAGGTTGGCCGACGGCTCGTCGAGCAGCAGGACCCTGGGGTCGAGCGCCAGCACCGCGGCCAACGCGACCTTCTGCTTCTCACCGCCCGAAAGATGGAAAGGCGGCGCGTCGAGCAAGGCCTCGAGCCGCAGTTCGCGGGCCCAGCGAGCGACGCGCGCATCCACATCGGCCAGACCGAGCTGGCGCGGGCCGTAGGCAATCTCGTCGCGCACGGTCGCGTTGAACAGCATCGCCTCCGGATGCTGGAACAGCAGCACGCACTCGCGGCGAAAGCGCCGGGCCCGATCGCGGTCGCGCAAGCGCTGCACGGTGACCTCTTCCCCGTCGTGGAAGCTGCGCCCTGCGGTCGGGTCGATCAGGCCGTTGAGCAGCTTGAGCAGCGTGGACTTCCCGCTGCCGTTGGGACCGAGCAGCACCACCTTCTCGCCGGCCTCGATGCGCAGCGTGAGGCCGCTGAAAGCCGGGGGCCTGTCGGGCCAGCCGAAACTCACGCCCTGCAGCTCAATCATCGAAGCATCCTCTCGATCGCATGGCCAGGGAAGCCTCCGCAGCGCTGGCCACCGACTTGTCCAGCAGGTGCGTGGCCTGGGCAGAGGCGTTGCGAGCGCGATCGCTCCAACGCGGGCGGCCCGGGTTGCGGCTCACGAAGGCCAGCCGGAAGTCGCGCAGAACGCGCAGGAACACCGTGACCTGCCCGACCGCGAGCGTGGCCACGAAACTCAAGGTCGGCGAGAACGACAGGGCCTGCAGCACATTGACCCGCGACACGAACCAGAAACCCAGGAACACGAGCAGCAGCACGCGCAGATTGACCAGCACGAGGTAGGCAGGCCGGAACGCGCCCTGCCACAGCGAGACCCCCAGATACCCCAGGCTCACGGACAGGTTGAAGGCCAGCACCGCCAGCAGGGCACGCCGAAGCACGCGCCAGCGTGTGGACCCGCTGGCGGCCAACGCGAGGCCCAGCAGGCCGGCCAGCACCCGAGGATCGTGCACGGACGTCACCGCCACCACGGCAGTGGCGTAGCCGGCCAGCCACCACTGCGCGTGACGCGCGGCCCTCGGAGTCGTGGCCGGCAAGCCGTCGGCCGGGGCCGGACAGCAGGAAGGGTTCATGCGCATCGCACCGAACGTTCGGCCTGCCCTTCCGCCGCGACCCAGCCGCGGCCGCGGGCGAAACGCCAGACCAGCAGCGTCAGGGCCGCCTCTCCCACGCCGATCAGCGCATGCGGCACCAGTACCGCCGGCAGCACGACGGCGAAGCCGAACGGGAAGAAGAGCGGCGTCCCGTCGGGGCGCTGGGCGATCAGCGGCTGCAGACCGAGCACCAGGCCGACGATCAGGCCAGAGAGCATCACGGAACACCACGCAGCAGCCACCACAGCGAGTGGCTCGCCGAGCCGCCGCAGCGCGCGAAACACCAGCACGGCCATCGCGGCGCCCGCCAGCCCCATGGCCAAGGCATTGATCGGCAGGGCGGTGACGCCACCGGCACCGAACAGCAGCGACTGCAGCAGCAGCACCAGGCTGTAGGACAGGAAGGCGAGACGGACACCGAACAGCAGCGCCAGCATCGCCACGCCCAGCAGATGCCCCGACGTGCCCCCCGGGATCGGCAGCATGATCAGCCCGAGACCGTAGGCCAGGGCCGTCAGCGCCGCAAGCTTGGGCACGGTCTGGTCGTCCAGTTGCCGGCGCAGGCTGCGCGCCGCCCACAGCCAGGCAACGCCCGCCACCGCGTAGGCCGGCAGAAAGGTCTGCGGCGAGAGGAAGCCGTCAGGGATGTGCATCGGACCCGTCTCGTGCGACCGCACCGCGCGGCCTGCGCCCGCGGACGAAGAGCTGCAGCGCGCAGAACAGCGCCAGGATCACCAGCACACCGAGCAGCACGCGCGAGGGGCGGTCGGTCGCCGGACCCGGGACGGAGATCGCGGCCTCGCCGGACGTCTCGAAGTTCACGTCCACCCCGTGCCCATCGGCGGAGAAGGCGCGGACGCGCCAGCGTTTCACCTGATCTGGCAGGAAGACCGCGCGCCCCTGCCCGTCGGTGCTGCCGGACAGCGTGGGCTGGGTGCTGCCGTCGGCGAACAGTTCGTAGCGTTCGAAAGAGAACGGCTCACCGTCGGCATAGGTCAGGCGGACCACCGTGGCCTGCGCCCGCGACACCTCCTCATGCACTTCATGGGCCGATACGGAGCCGATCATCCCGGTCAGGACCCAGGGTAACAGGCAGGCGACCGAAGACCGCGCGCTGCGGCGTGCGACGAGACTCATCTTCCGTATCCCTCCGATCGATCAATGCACCGTGAAGACGAGGTTGGCCGAGATCGACTCGCTGTCGGCCCGCGGATCGTTCGCGAGGTCCTGCTTGCGGTTGACCGACAGGGTCTGCTCGCCGGCGACCACCGGTACCTGCGCCTTGCCTTCGGCGTCGGCCTCGATGGGGGCCTCCTTGCTGTACTCGGCACGCACGAGCTTCGCACCGGCCAGCGGCTTGCCATCCCACAGCACCTGCACCGGCAGCGACTTGCCGGCGGCGGGTGCGGCGGAGCTCAGCGGCACCAGTTCGAGCCGCTGGCCCTGCGGCTTGGTCACGGCCGCACTCCAGGCAAACACGGTCTTGCCGTATTTCACCGAGTGCACCGCGCTGACCGCACCGGGCACCTCGTTCTTCGGCAGGTTCTTGGACGTCGCATCCGCGCCTGCGGTCTTGCTCCAGTAGCCATTGTCGAAGTGCAGCGTCATCAGCGAGGGTGCCTGCGACAGCGTCGCACGCACCGCATCGCTGCCGTCCTGGCGCTTCACGGCGATGGCGGCTCCCCTGGCATCGAGCGCCGACAGCGACTTCACCTTCGCGGGGACATAGGCCTCGACCTGCTCGCCGTGGCCGTAGAGCACGGCGTAGGCCTCGCCTTTGGCGGCGATCCAGGCATCGTGCGATCGAGCGGACAGTGCCGTGCCCGCCAAGGCGGCAGCGATGAGGACATGCAGAGAAGGGTGTCGAGCGATCATGGGATCTCCTGGTCAGAAGGTGTAGGTCAAGGCCACGCCGACATCGGCGCGGGGGCGGGGATCGACGCTGGTGCCGGCCTGCTCGCTGGCGAACGCGTGGGGCTGGAAGACGCCGTACACCGCGTATCGCACGCGGTTCCGTTCAAGCGAGACACGCAGGTCGTAGCGCGTGTAGATGCGGCTGAACATCGGTACCGGGCTCGCGCCGACGTAGTAGGGCGCGCCGGAGAGTTGGAAGACATCGGCATTCGCACGCAGCAGGCCCGCGGTCAGCGCCACCGTGTACTCGCCGCCGAGCCGGTAGGTGTGTTCAGGCAGGCCGGAGATCAGGTCCTGCCCGGCATTGACGGGCGTGTTGATGCGCCCCTTGACGTTTCCGTAGCTCACGTAGAGGCTCAACGCGTCGGTGGCATCGAAGCGAACATCGGCCTCCCAGCCGTTGCGCGTGGTGTCGCCGATGCCAGCGTAGACACCGCTTCCGGGCGTGGTTTCGCGGATCTCGCTCTTGTTCACCGTGTGGTAGGCCGCAGCCGACAGCGTCCACCGCGTTCCGAGTCGGGCGTTGAAGCCGACGTCGCGAGCCTTCACCTTCGGGGGCTTCAGGTCCGGGAACGAGGCACCTCCGGGCGCACCCAGCGGCCCCAACGGCCCGGGCGGCGACAGCTCCCGTTCCGCCGGCGAGCGAAAGCCCTCGCCCACATTGGCGTAGATGTCCAGCGCCTTGAGCGGCGACCAGACGAACCCCGCGCGCGGCGTGGTCACCGACGCGTCGTAGTCCACCGAGGCAGCAGGCTGCTTCAGGTTGTCGATCCGGTAATCGAAGGCGTCGCGCCGCACGCCGCCGACCAGCTTGAACGATTCCAGAACCTGCCATTGCCCCTGGGCGAACAGGCCGTAGGTCAACAGATCCAGATCCCAGTGGTTGTTGACGTTCGCGCCCGGCCCCGCCGGCGTGTCCCAGCGCTGGTTGATGCCCGTCCCGCGGTCTGCGCGGAGCTCGGCGCCGGCCGTGATCGCTGCCTTTGCGCCGACCCCGAGGTGGTACTGCGCCCGGCCACCGTAGACGGCGCGATCGTCGTTCTGCACGTTGTAGCCGTTCGGATTGCCTCCTGCCGGATTGGCGCGTCGCTTCTCGTAGTGCTCGGCAAAGACCGAGGCATGCCAGCCCTCCTCGCCACGCGCCGGACGGCGGGTCAGCACAAGGCCATAGCGTTCGGCATCGCCGAACAGTGGCGGCGCGTTCGGATCACGGTCGCGCGGCCCGACCGCGCCGTTCACCAGCGACGCAAAGCTGAGGTAGCCGGGTGCGTCCCAGTCGGACTTGTAGTAGCTGCCGCGAAGCGCCCACAGGGCATCGCCGGTGTCGAGCGAAGCCTTGGCGAACAGGTTGCCGCGCGCCACCCGCGAGTTGTCGCGATAGCCGTCGGTGCGGTAGAGATCGGCGACCACGAAGGATCGGACCGCGCCATGTTCGCCGGAGAACACCGCCGTGCCGCGGCCGCTGCCGTAGCTGCCGGCACTCAGCCCGAGACTCGATTCGCCCCGGTCGCGCGTGACGATGTTGATCGCCCCGGCGCGGTTCTGGTCGCCGTACAGCGCAGAGAACGGCCCCTTGATGACCTCGATGCGCTCGATCATGTCGGGCGTGAGCCACGACAGATCGCTCATCCCGGGCCCGCCCTGGTTGGCGGACGGGAAGTTCTGCGGCACGCCGTCCACGTAGATGGCCACGTCGCCGCCGTGTGCGCCGGTGCCGGTAAAGCCCCGCATCTTGATCGGGCTGCCGATGTCGCCCTGGCCGAAACTGTAGGCGTTGACGCCCGGCACGCGGCGCAGCAGATCGGTGTAGTCGCGGCCGACGTTCGTCCGTGCGATGTCTTCGCGCCCGATGACCGTCACCGCAGCGGGCAGCCCCCGCGCGTCGAGCGTGACGCTGCCCTTGGTTTTCTCGGCCGAGCCGACGACACGAACAGCGGCCAGTTCCGCAGCGGCAGGTTCGTCGGGGTTCTGCTGCGCCAGGACAGGGCCCACCGCCAGCGCGGTCAACAACAGGGTGCTCGGCGAAAGGCGCCGATCGAAAGCGTGGTGCACAGGGTCTCCTCGTTGCAGAACGACTCATGGGCAACCGGCGCACCCATGAGTATGATGATTTTTATTATGTTCATACATCTTCCGTGCCACCCATCCCGGATGGCATCCGACGCCCGGTGAAGGACGTCGAACCACGAGCAAACCCCCGATCACCGCGCTTCCAGCAGAGACGTCGAAACGCTCAGTGAGCGCTGTGGTCTCGGTGGCAGACACGCCCACGGACGCAACCCACCCGTCGCGCCCCAAGAAAAAAGGCCCTGCGGTGCAGGGCCTTGGTGGGTCGGGGCAGACGCCGCGGCTCAGGATGCCGGCTTCGGATGCACGTGCGCCGCGTGGTGCGCGCCGCGTCCGTGCTTGTGGCTGTGGTGCAGTTCCACGCTGATGAGGTTGAGCTTGCCGTGGTGCACGCCGCGCTCGGCGCACACCGCGTCGGCGAAGCGCCTCACCGCCAGCGTCGGGCCGCGGAGGATCACGGTCTCGAGGCAATGGTCGTGATCGAGGTGCGCGTGCATCGTCGACACCGCAAGATCGTGGTGATCGTGCTGTAGCTCGGTGATGCGCTCGGTGAGTTCGCGCTGGTGGTGGTTGAAGATGTACGACAGGCAGGCCACGCAGTGCACCGACTCGTCCTTGTTCTGTCGCGTGCGCTCCATCTCCGCACGCAGCAGGTCGCGCACCGCCTCCGAACGGTTGGCATAGCCGCGGTCGGCGATCCAGTGGTCGAATTCGTGCGCGAGCTTGTCGTCGAGGGAGATGGTGAAGCGTTCCATGCGAGCCGGTCGGTGAAGGTGGAGAGGAGAATCGGTCAATGCACCGTGCACACCATGCACGGATCGAACGAGCGCACGATGTGCTGCACCGCCACCGGCGTCAGTTCGCCCTCTTGCACCGGCGCGCCCTCGAGCGCCTGCTCCAGCGCGCCGGGCGTGCCGGCGGCGTCTCGCGGCGAGAAGTTCCAGGTGGTGGGCGCGACGATCTGGTAGTTGGCGATCTGGCCGCGGATGGCGACGATCCAGTGGCCCAGGCTGCCACGCGCGGCCTCGCTCAGGCCCACGCCGACGCCCTCGGTGAAATGCGGGCTCGGCACGCAGTAGGACTCGCCGCTCTGCAACTGCTGCAACCAGCGCTCCATCATCGGCACCACGCGCGCCAGTTCGATCAGGCGCGCCAGCACGCGGGTGTAGACGGTGCCGCCGTGGCGCGCCACCGCGTCGCGCACCAGCGGCTGCGCCGATGCCAGCTGGCGGGCGATGGCACCTGTCTCGACCACCTCGCCGGCGAGCCGTGGCGCCTTGTTCCACGTGTAGGCGTCGGGCTTGTCGGCGTCGGGCAGCGTCAGGCCGTCGAGCGGATGGCGCGGGGCGGCGCTGTCGGCCAGCCAGGCATGCGTCGCGTCCTCTCGTATCGCCGCCTCGTCGAGACGCGACAGCACCGCGCGCTGCGCATGCCACACGCCGCCGCCGAGCTCGAAGCCGCCGTCCGGCTGCGGGTAGGCGCCGTAGCTGAGGTAGCGCCCGGGGCCAGGGCCGAGACGCTCCAAGGCAGCGTCCTTGACCATGCTCAGGAACAACCGGAAGTCGCCGCGCCACGGGTCCTGCGCATGCCAGGCCCACAGCTCGGCTTCGCTGGCGATCGAGCTCACCTTCTCCAGCGGTGCGGCGAACAGCTGGCGCTCGAGGAAGGCCCGGAACTCGCGCACGCGCGACAGCAGGCGCACACGCTCGGCTGCCTCGATCGGCCGCGTGGAGCCGCCCGGCTCGATGCTCTGCGTGTGAGGCCACTTGCCGGCCAGGGTGCCGAGCAGCGTGAACCAGCGCTGGCGCGCCGCGATGGCCGCGCGCGTCTGTTCGCCGGTCTGCGGGGCGAAGCGGCGTTCGGCTTCGGCATGCCAGGCCCGCGACGCATAGACCGGACGAGTGAAGTCCGGCATGAAGAAGAGGTAGAAGTGCGTCAGGTGATCGGCCAGGTTCTCGGTGGCGAGGATCACATTGGTGGCGTGCTGGCCGTTGGGCGGCATCTCCAGGCCGCCCAGGTCGGCCAGGGCGCGCGCCGACGCCACCGACTGCGAGACCGAGCAGATGCCGCAGATGCGCGGCACGTAGACCAGTGCATCGTGCGGGTTCTTGCCGCGCAGGATCTGCTCGAAGCCGCGGTACATCGGCGCGTTGACGCGCGCCGACGTCACCCGGCCGTCGGCGATGTCGAGCGTGACTTCGAGATCGCCTTCGACGCGGTTGAACGGGCCGACGAGCAGGCGGGTCATTTCAGGCGCGTCTTGCGCACCGCCGGCGTGACCACCAGGTGATCGGCCACGGCATTGAGCTTCACGCGCCTGGGCGTCGCCGACTTCGACAGCGACGCAAGCGCGACGAACCAGGCCTTGGGCATGTCGGTCGGCAGGCCGATCGGGATGCCGGCTAGCTTGGGTGTCTGTTGGAAGGGGTGGCCCGGTTCCTGGAAGCCCGGCTCGGTGCAGGCGACGCAGGCGTAGCCGCCCCGGGTGCACGAGCCCTCGCCGTTCCACAGCCGCGTGTTGCAGTCCGCATGCACCTGTGTGCCCTTGCAGCCCATGTGCTCCATCATGCAACCCAGGTCCGACGGCTTCTCGGCGCTGGCCTTGAATTCGTAGTATTCATTGCGGGTGCAGCCGTGGTGCACCAGCTGATCGGCATAGAAGCGCGGACGGCCCAGCTGGTCGAGGTCGCCGGCCGTGAAGCTCTCAGCGGCCAGCGCCATCAGCGTGTCGATCACCCAGCTCGGATGCGTGGGGCAGCCAGCGATGTTGATCACCGGCAGGCCACTCTCAGAACGGAAGTCGGCACCGAGCAGGCCACCGCGACGGTCGTCCTCGAACTGCAGGCCGCAGGCATCGGTGGGGTTGTCGCCACCGGCGGTCACGCCGCCCCAGGCCGCGCAGCTGCCGACCGCCACCACGTGCCGGGCCCTGGCCGCCAACCGCGAGACCCAGTGGATCATCGGGATGCCGGTGCCGGCCAGCACGTGGAAGCGACCGCTGCCATGCGGGCCGCGCAGCAGGGAGCCTTCGATGCACAGGGCGTCGAGCCGCAGGCGGCCATCGGCGATGCGGTCGAGCATGGTGCTCAGCTCGTGCCCGCTCTCGATCGAGAGCGAGGGGTGCCACAGCAGGTCGATGCCGGCGTCGCGCAACTGGCCGTGGAAGTCGGTCGTGTCGGCGCACAGCAGCGACATGCTGCAGCCACCGCATCCCCCCGACTGCAGCCACAGCACGTTGAATCCCGCCGCAGCGCCCATGCTCATCCTTCCAGCCCGAATCTCAGCATCTTGCCACGCAGCCCGACGCGCGACAGGCCCAGTTCCTTGGCCGCGCGGGTCTTGTTCCAGCGGTGGCGCAGCAGCGTCTCGCGCAGGATCATCGCCTCGATGGCATCGAGCCGCTCGCCCAGCGTGCCGCTGCGCGGCAGCGGCGTGGCCTGCGCGGTGGCGGACAGGCCGGCCTGCCCATGCAGCACGCGCAGCGAGAAGGCCTGCGCCTCGATGCATTCGGTGGCGCTCAGCGCCACCGCGCGGGCGATCTCGTTGCGCAGCTCGCGGATGTTGCCGGGCCAGGGGTAGCCCATCAGGCAGGCCATCGCCTCGTCGCTGAGCTCGGCGCCGGGCCGCCCCAGTTCGGCGCTCACCTCGCGCACCAGGCGGCGCGCAATCGGCTCGATGTCGCCGCCGCGCTCGCGCAGCGGTGGCACCGTCAGCGAGATGCCGGCGATGCGGTAGTACAGGTCTTCGCGGAACAGGCCCTCGCGGACGCGCTGCTCCAGGTCGCGGTGCGTGGCCGCGACCACCCGCACGTTGACCGGCACGGTGCGCACGCCGCCGACCGGCCGTACCTCGCCCTCCTGCAGCACGCGCAGCAGGCGCACCTGGAAGGCCGGCGAGGTCTCGCCGATCTCGTCGAGAAACACCGTCCCGCCATTGGCGCGCTGGAACAGCCCCGGATGGTCCTCGTGCGCACCGGTGAAGGAGCCGCGCTTGTGGCCGAACAGCTCCGACTCCAGCAGGGTGTCGGGAATGGCCGCGCAGTTCTCGACGACGAAGGCGCCGCTGGCACGCGGGCTGGCGTAGTGGATGGCGCGCGCAAGCAACTCCTTGCCGGTGCCGGATTCGCCGAGCACCAGCACGCTGAGGTCATAGCGCGCCACGCGCGCGGCCATCTCGCACACACCATCGAGCGGGCTGCCTGCGGCGCGCTCGATGCGGTCGAAGTCGAAGGTGTTGCGCGCCTTCTCCAGCTTGTGCGCGGTACGCTGGCGCAGCACCGGTGTGCTGGTACGCAGCTCGAGGTCGAGGCGGTGCATCTCGCGCTGCAGCACACGGGCTTCCGCCGCGGTGCGCACCGTGTCGAGCAGGTGGTCCGGCACCCAGGGCTTGAGGATGTACTGGTAGATGCCGGCGTCGTTGATGCCGGCGATGATGTCCTCGGAATCGGTGTAGCCGGAGATCACGATGCGCACCGTGTCGGGCCAGCGCTCGCGCACTTCCTTCAGGAACTCGACGCCGGTGAGTCCCGGCATGCGCTGATCGCACAGGATCACGCTGACCTCATAACGCTCGAGTTGCTTGCGGGCGTCATCCGCATGGCTCGCGGTGAGGACCGTGAAGTCCTCGTCGAGCGTGCGCCGCATCGCGTCCTGGGAACGCACTTCGTCGTCCACCACCAGGACGGTCGGCAGGCTGGCGACCTCGCTCATGCGCGCTCCGTGCTGCCGGCAGCGGCCTCGCGATGGACCGCGAGATGCCGGGGTGTCCAGGCATGGGGCAGCTTGTGCACGAAGTGATAGCGAGCGACGTGGTAGCTCGGGTCGAAGCCGTAGAAATTGCGGTGCATCCGGGACAGCTCTTGTTCTCTGTAGGCGGCCAGGGGCCGCCGGGCCTCGTCCGCGTCGCGCACCTGCCGCTTGAGGGCGACGCGCTCGGCCAGATTGTGGGCCGACGCCAGTGCCAGCGCATGGGTAGTTGCCTCGATTTCGAAGCTGCGCACCCCGGTATCGAAGCATCGATCGATCAGGCCCGAGCGCTGCGCCGCGGCCGCCGAGACCGGCAAGCGCTGCTGCATCAGCGCCGCGGCGCCGGCCGCTCCCAGCCGCCGCGGCAGCAGGTACGTCCAGTACTCGGACCCGTAGAGGTTGCCCATGTTCTTGTAGTGCGGATTCAGCACGACACCCCGGTGCGCCCACACCTCGTCGGCCGCCAGCGCCAGGAAGACACCGCCGGCTCCGGCGTTGCCGCGCAGAGCGGCCACGGTGAGCCGGTCGGTGAGCGTGATCAGCTCCAGTGCCACGTCGTCCATCGCTTCGATGTTGCGCCAGGATTCGTCGGCCGCGCTGTCGCCGGCCCGGTGGGCGGCCGCCTCGATGCAGTTCAGGTGGATGCCATTGCTGAAGAAGTCGGACCCGCCGAGCAGCAGCAGCACCTGCGTTTCGCGCCGCCGAACTTCCTGCAGCGCCGCCCGCAGTCGACGGCACTGATCGGTCGACATCGCGCCGTTGTAGAAGTCGAACGACAGGCACCCCACTCGTGCGCCGCGCGGGCCGAGTTCGCGGTAGCGCAGTTCACCCCATTCATCGGCATCGCGCTCCACCGGCGCATCGAGCTGCGGCAGGCCGGCCGCGTGGGATGCGAACGCGAGGGCTGCCGGCAGTTTGAACGATGGCCCGTCGCCGCAGGCCTGCGGACTGCGCACCTGACCGATCCACACGCCGCCATCGACGGTGCGGCGCAGCAAGGCCCCGTCGCGATGCGCCACCACGGTGCCCGGCGCACCCGCGGGCGCGCGGGCCAGTGTCGCGGCGCTGACCGGGTGGCCATCGTAGAGATGGCATTCCACGTCGAACAGCCGGTCGCGCACGCCCGGCTGGCCGTCGGCACTGCGCAGCCGGGCCAGGATGTGTGCCGTGTCGTCGTGCTCCCAGTCGATGCGGCGAGCCGACTGCGGCAGCGCCGGGCGCCAGCCGGCGGCCCCCTCGATGTCGGCTCGGGTGCCACCATCGAGCGCGCCCGCCCCGCCCTGCGCGGCGAAGCGTTCGACCGCCTTCAAGGACGCCGCGACGGCGGCATCGGCCACCTCGCCGCGGTAGAGGCTGCCCTTGGCAGCGGCGCGCATCGGGAACTCGGCGTGCGCCCACACGGGACCGGCGTCGAATTCGTCGTTGGCCTGAAGCACCGTCACGCCCCAGCGAGGACGGGACTCGAGCACGGCCCAGTCGAGCGCCGAGGGCCCGCGATCACCGGGCGGACCGGGGTGCACCACCAGGCAGACCACCCGGCGCCACACCGATGCCGGGATGCGCCGCTTCAGGAAAGGTGCGATCACCAGGTCGGGCCCGAACAGCGCCACCGCCTCTTCGGTGACGCTGTCGGCCACGTCGAGCTCCACCGACACGCTGTGCCCCCGGGCGCCGAGTTCGACGAAAAGGCGCTGGGTGAGGCTGTTGAAGCTGTGGCAGAGCAGCAGGATGCGCATGGTGGCTCGTCGAGGGTCGGGATCAGACGGGCTTCAGCCCCGCCAGCAGCTTGATGGCCTGCTTGCGCCCGAGGTTGACGGACACCTTGGATTCCAGCGCCTCGAGCGCCTTGCAATAGTCCTCGAGGGTGGCGGCCCCCAACAGCGGGCCGGCCACGACCACGGCGTCAGGGCCGTAGTGCGGCGCGAGCCGGGCCAGCGCCTCGCGGCGCAGCGGTGCGAGGCGCTCCCGCACCTCGGCGGCAGACGTTTCGGCCTCGCGTGGTGCGACGGATTCCACCGCGATGTCCACCGGCAGGGGCTGCGCGCCAGGGCTGTCGGCGACCCGCCGCACCGGCGGCGCAGCCGGCTCCACATGGCCCTCGGCCGCGAGCGCTTCGACGAGCGCGTCGGCATCGGGGCCGATCTTGGCACGCAGGGCGGCGAGCGAATCGACCCCGTTGACGAGGATCAGCGCCGTGCGCGATCGCGCCGACAGCCCCCCCGACCGCAACCTCACTTCTCCCATGCCCCGATCGGTCTTGCGGTACACGCGGTCCCCGGGATCGTCCATCGCAGCCTCTCTATGCGGAGGTGTCAGCAAATGCGCGGCAACTGCTCTCCGCTCAACCAGTCGACGACGCGGCGCCCGCCGAAGCGGGTGTCCATCTGCACGAAGCGGTGGGGGTCTTCGACGACGCTACCGATGCGCGCGGCCTGCGCGCCCAGCGGATGAGCGCGCATCGCCGCCAGCACCGCCTCGACTGCCTCGGGCGCGCAAGCGGCCACCAGCTTGCCTTCGTTGGCGATGTACAGCGGGTCCAGGCCCAGCAGTTCGCAGGCCGCATCGACCTGCGGCAGCACCGGGATCGCGTCCTCCTGCAGCAGCATGCCGACACCGGACTGGCGCGCGATCTCGTTGAGCGTCGTGGCCAGGCCGCCGCGCGTGGGGTCGCGCAGCACCCGCACGCCCCCCGGCGCAGCCTGCAGCATCGCGGCCACCAGGGTGTGCAGCGCCGCCGTGTCGGAGCGGATCGTGGTCTCGAACTCGAGCGACTCGCGCTGCGACAGCACCGCGACGCCGTGCTCGCCGATCGTGCCGGACAGCAACAGCACGTCGCCGGGACGCGCGTTCCTGCCGGAGACGTCGACACCGACTGGCACCACGCCGACGCCGGTGGTGCTGATGAAGACGCCATCGCCCTTGCCTTGCTCCACGACCTTGGTGTCGCCGGTGATCACCGGCACGCCGGCCTCGCGCGCCGCAGCGGCCATCGACTCGACGATGCGCTTGAGATCGGCGAGCGGGAAGCCCTCTTCGAGGATGAAGCTGGCGGCCAGATAGAGCGGCCGCGCGCCGGACATCGCCACGTCGTTGATCGTGCCGTGCACGCTGAGGCAGCCCACGTCGCCGCCAGGGAAGAACAGCGGCGACACCACGTGGCCGTCCACCGCCATCACCATGCGCTCGCCTTGCGGGATGGCAAACGCCGCACCATCGTCGCCCTGGCGCAGGTAGTCGTTGTCGAAGGCCGCGAGGAAGAGCTCCTCGATCAGCTGCATCGCCGCGCGCCCGCCGGCGCCATGCCCCATGTCGATGCGGCCGTTCTTGATGTCGAGCGGCCGGATGTAGTCCTTCTTGACAATGCTCATGCTGCCGCCACGATCGCGATGTCCTTGAACCGCCCGTAGGAGTAGTGCGCCGCGCAGGCGCCCTCGCTGGACACCATGCAGGACCCCACCGGATTCTCCGGCGTGCACACCGTGCCGAAGATCTTGCAGTCGGTCGGCTTCTTCACACCGCGCAGGATGGCGCCGCATTCGCAGGCCTTGTTGTCGGCCACCGGCTGGTAGCCGAGCTGGAAGCGCCGCTCGGCATCGAAGGCGGCGAAGCCGGGGCGGATCTTGAGCGCGCTGTACGGCACTTCACCGAGGCCACGCCACTCGAAACTCGGCCGCAGCTCGAAGATGTCGGACACCAGCGCCTGCGCATTCAGGTTGCCGTCGCGGTTGACCGCACGGGTGAACTCGTTCTCGACCTCGGCGCGCCCTTCGTTCACCTGGCGCACGAGCATCAGCACCGCCTGCATCACGTCGAGCGGCTCGAAGCCGGCGATGACCACCGGCTTGCGGTACTCCTGTGCGAAGTGCTCGTAGGGTCCGGAACCGATCACGATGCTGACGTGTGCCGGCCCCACGAAGCCATCGATCGGCACCGTGCCGAACTGCCGTACTTCGGGCGACTCGAGGATGTGCGTGATCGCCGACGGCGTGAGCACATGGCAGCACAGCACGCTGAAATTCGCCAGCCCCTCCTTGTGGGCGTCGCGGATCGCCAGGGCCGTGGGCGGCGTGGTCGTCTCGAAGCCGATCGCGAAGAACACCACCTCGCGCTGCGGGTTCTGGCGCGCGATCTGGAGCGCATCGGCCGCCGAGTACACCATGCGGATGTCGCCACCGCGCGCCTTGGCACGAACCAGCGACAGGCCGTCGGACGCCGGCACGCGCATGGTGTCGCCGTAGGTACAGACGATGGCTCCACGCTCGAGTGCGAGCTTGATCGCCAGGTCGATGCGGCCGATCGGCAGCACGCAGACCGGGCAGCCTGGACCGTGCACCATGCGCACATTGGCCGGCAGCAGCTCGCTGACGCCATAACGCGAGATGGCGTGGGTGTGGCCGCCGCAGAACTCCATGAAGCTGTAGCTGCGGTTCGGACGAACCTCCTGGCGCAGCCGCTCGGCGATCTTCTGGGCGACGCCGCCGTCGCGAAACTCGTCGATGTACTTCATGACAGCGCCGCTCCCGAGGCGGCCGGCAAACGGGCGACTTCACCGAACATCGCGAGCGTGCGCTCGGCTTCGGCCGGATCGATCTGCCCGATAGCATGTCCGACGTGCACGATCACGTAGTCACCGACGACCACGCCGGGCAGCAGGGCCACGGAGATCTCCTTGCGAATGCCGCCGAGGTCGACCACGGCCTGGTCGGCGGGCTTGAGTTCGATCAGCTTGGCGGGGATGGCTAGGCACATGAGAGGCTCTCGTTGACTTCGATGGAAAGGGGCCGGCCGCCGGCATGCAGCAGGTGAGCGGCCACCCAGGCCTGCCCGAGCGCCAGCGCCGCATCGCCGCAGGTGTGGGCCTGCGGCCTCAGCACCTTCAGCCCCTGCCGCTGCAGGCCGGCGGTGACATGCTCGGTGAGCACCATATTGCAGAAGCAACCGCCGCCGAGGCACACGGTGCGCGCACCGCGCTCGCGGGCTGCTGCACCAGCCCAGCCGGCCAATGCCTCGGCCAGCGCCACGTGGAACCAGGCGGCCTCGGCGGGCACCCCGCCAGCAGCATCGCCGTGATCGAGCAATCGCGCCAGCAAGGGGCGCAGGTCGAGGCGATCGATCCGGCTCGCATCGACGATGTCCGTCCGCGTCGGCCGGCCATTCGCCGCGATCCACGCGCGTGCCTGTTGCTCCAGCGCGATCGCGGCCTCGGCCTCGTGCGCCTGGCGAACGCTCAGCCCCAGCGCAGCGGCGGCCGCGTCGAACCAGCGCCCGGCGCTGCTGGTGGGAGGGCAGTTGAAGCTGGCGACGAGCAACTGCTGCACGAGGCGCGCGGCACTCGCACCCACGGCGCCAACGAAGCGCTCACCGATCTCGCCCCCACGGCCCAGCGCGTGGAGCGCCGACGCAGCCATCCGCCAGGGCTCGCGTGCCGCCACATCGCCTCCGGGCAGTGCCAGCGGCCAGAGGCCGCCGAGGCGCTGCCATTCGGCGGTGTCGACCCACAGCAGTTCACCACCCCAGGCGGTGCCGTCGGTGCCCAGGCCGACGCCGTCCAGCGCCAGGCCGACGACCGCCTCCTCGACGCCATGCTCGGCCATCACCGCCGCGATGTGGGCGTGGTGGTGCTGGACGCCGATCGCGGGAACCCCCAGCTCCGCGGCCAGAGACACCGCCAGGCGGGTGCTGTAGAAATCGGGGTGCAGGTCGTGCGCGATCGCAGCCACCGGCCGGCCGGGTCGGCGCAGCAGCGACTGCATTGAGGCATCGAGCGCGCAGCAGGCACCCGGTTCACCCAGGTCACCGTGCAACGCCGACCAGACCGGCACGCCGCCCTCGAGCAGGCACACGGCATTCTTCAGCCAGGCGCCAGCGGCCAGTACGGTGGGCAGGTCGTTCGGCACGATGCAGCCGTTCAATCTGACGTTGCCGCCCCTGCAGCGGCAGCGAGCGCGGCTTCGAGCTCGGCCACGCGCCGACGCAGCGCAGCTTCGGTATCCGGACCTTCGGAGCGAGCCGGGGACGCCGGCTCATGATGGTGATGGTGGTGAGCGTCGACCGGCGACATCGCATGCTCCAGCCAGTGCAGCCAGTCGTCCATGCCGGCTCCGCTGGTCGCCGAGAGCTGGATCACCTCGATCGCCGGGTTGACGCGCCGGGCCGCCTGGATGCAGCGCTGGACGTCGAAGTGCAAGTGCGGCAGCAGGTCGATCTTGTTCAGCACCATCAACGAGGCGGCGGCGAACATGTCAGGGTACTTGAGTGGCTTGTCCTCGCCTTCGGTCACCGAGAGGATGGCCACCTTGGCGGCCTCGCCCAGATCCCACACCGCGGGGCAGACGAGGTTGCCGACGTTCTCTATGAACAGCAGGCTGTGCGCGTCGTGATGATGCGCGTGGTGGTGGTCTGCGTGATGGTCGTGCGTGTGCAACCGGGAGAAGGCATCCGCCACCATCGGCGCATCGAGGTGGCAGCCCTTGCCGGTGTTGACCTGGATGGCCGGCGCACCGGTCGCACGGATGCGCTCGGCGTCGAAGCTGGTCTGCTGGTCGCCCTCGATGACCGACACCGACAGCCCGGGATGGCGTCGGCGCAACGCCTGGATGGTGGCGCACAGCAGAGTGGTCTTGCCGGAGCCGGGACTGGACACCAGATTCAGTGCCGTCACGCCATGTGCCTCGAAGTGCTGGCGATTGCGCCGCGCGATGCGGTTGTTCTCGCCGAGGATGTCGGTCTCGAGCTTGATCGCGCGCGCCTGGCTCATGCCGGGCACCGAGACGCGTGCGGCGCCGGCACCGTAATGCAGGTCGCCGTGGCGAGGATCCACGTGAACGTGCGTCCCCGAGAGGCTCGGCGCAGCGTCACGATCCTGCGCCTGCGCCACCACGGCCTCGTCGGCAGGCTTCGCCGCTTTCGGATCCTCGGACCCGGCACAACCACAAACGACACACATACTCGCTCCTTCTGTCTAATCGTCGACCAGCATGTCGAGCACCCGCAGTTCGGTGCCTCCGGTGGGCTGCACCTGGTAGCCGCCGCACACCGGACAGGCATCGCCGCGCTGGGCGATCTCGACCGTCTGGCTGCAGTGGAGGCACCAGGCCTGGCCGATCGGCTCCTCGATCTCGAACCGCGCGTCCTGGAGGCAGGTTCCCGGCGCGAGCGACTCCAGCGCAAACTGCAATGCGCGCACTTCCACGCCGGCCAGACGCCCGGCTTCCATGCGCAACACCGTTACGCTGCGAAAGCCCTCGCGCTGCGCGGCGTCTTCGACGAGCTTCAGGATGCCGCCGGCCAGACTGGCTTCATGCATGGGCGGCCTCCTCCAACCAGGCCGGCTCGATCTCATAGGGCACGCACGGATCGTAGGCTGCCATGAGGAGGGCGACTTCGCGCTGGCGCGTCGGTGCGACTTCGGCGGACAGGCGCTCGAGCGCTGCAGCCAGCGCACCGGCAGGATGAAAGTTCCATTCCGTGGGGGCAAGCACGCGGCAGCTGTCGACGCGCGCCGCATCGCCCTGGTTGTCGAGGCGCACATGATGGACCAGCAGGCCGCGCGCCATCTCTGCCCAGGCCAGGGCCTCCCCCGGGCCGAGCGCCAGGCTGCCGCTCGCGAGCCACTGGGCGCCGCTGCGCCGCGCTCCGTCGGGCAAGGCAAGGCGCACGGCCTCGGCCAGGCGTGCACCGAGGCGCAACCTGGGGCTGTCGAGGCGCGGGCCGGCCGGCCGGTTCAGACGGTTCCATGGTCCGGTTTCTGCGCAGGCGCCGCGCCAGAGCGGCTGGCGAACGAAGGCGGGGCTTTCTTGCAAGGCGTCGGCGAGTTCGCGCAGCGAGGCCGCACCCGCATGAGGTTCGAGATCGGCCGCGGGCAGCACACGGTCGGCGACCGCGGGCATTCCCCTGAACAGTTCGGCCAGCCACCCTTCGCTCTGACCGGCCCACTCGATCGACCAGGCCTGCGGATCGCGTTCCCACCTGGCCAGCCATTGCGACGCGGGCATGCGCAGGACGGCATGCTGCAGCCAGTCGAGCAGGCCCGGGATCGCTTCGCCCGCCGTCGTGTTCGAGGGCAGCAACGGAGCGACGAACGCCGGGCAATGCTGAAGCTGGCTCATCGCCTGGGCGGCGAGCGCCTCGCGATGCGACGAGACCGCCAACTGCCGAGGCCAGTCCATGCACAGGCGACGCAAGTGCTCGCGCAGACTGCCGAGCTGCAGCGCGCCAGCGGCATTGCGTTCGTCTGCGTCACCCCGGCCACGCGCAGCAGCCACGGCGCGCTGCGCGCACAGGCGGTGCGCATGGCCGCACAGGCTGTACAGGCTGCCCAGGATGTCGGCCAGCGCGGCGGCGGGCTTGCCGCGGGTCAGCAGATCGGTCAGGTCCGGGCGGGTGCTGACCAGGTTGTGCGGCCGAGGCCGACCGGGACGCACCAGCAGGGCGCCACCCAGGTCCGCGAGCCGCCCCGCACTCATCGCACCGCCCCGGTGGCCGATGACCGACCGAGCAAGAAGGATCGGCGAGCCGGCGAAGGGGTCTGCTCAACGGCAGCAACCGGCACGCGCAAGGTCGTGAGCACGGCACGCGCGGTGGCCACGGCCGCCGCCTGGTCGACGAACTCGAACATCGGCGAGAACAGCGAGCAGGCCGCATAGGAGCCAAAGGCGGGCTCGTGGCCTCCGATGAAGTCGAAGTTCTCGCTGCCGACGGGCCGCGTCCGCGAGACGCCGACGCAGGCGACGTCATCACGGCGTTCCAGAGGCATCGTGACGAGGTTCATGAACCAGGGGGTGACGAGAATACCGACCGCCTCCACGTCGCCGCCGGATTCTGGATCGGCGATCGCCGGATCGAACGCCGGTTCGAAACCCACCGCTTCCACCTGCAACGCCGGGTTCAGAACCGGCACGCCAGCCATGCGATCGCGCTCGATGCCGCGGAACAGGTCCACGAGATCGCAGACGCGCCGCGACAAAGCGGCAGCAGGAGACGACGCAGCGCTCATGATCAGGTGGTGCCGTCGAGCACCATGAACTGCTCGGCATCCCCGTCGCACTGCGGGCATCGCCAGTGCGGCGGCAGATCCGAGAAGGACGTGCCGGGGTCGATCTGCCAGACGGGATCGCCGAGCGCGGGGTCGTAGACCCACCAGCAGATCTTGCATTCGAGACGCGCGCCGGCCGGCAGGCGGGCGCTGTTGCCGAGGTAGCTGCCTTCGAACCGCGGCGGGCTGCTGGAGTTCACGGTCTCACCCCGCACACGAAAGCGGTGCGCTCGACGGCCTGCAGGACCGCCGGGTCGAGGCACGCCGCTCTTCTCATGCCTGCTCCACCCACTCCAGCACTTCCCTCAGACGCTCGTGCGAATCGTCGAGGTCTTCCTTGGCGGCTTGGGCCACCTCAGGCAGCTCGACGACTTCGACGGTGTTGAGGATGACCACGTCCTGCGAGTTGTAGTACACGACGCGCCAGCAATTGGGCATGCGGGTGTTGGTGATGCGGCAGTTGCCATAGCCGCGCGACAGGATCAGCACCCGGCCCGTGCCGAGATGGTGATCGAGGAAGCCGATGTCTTCGGTCGACATCGGCAGCAGCGTGAGGTTGACGACGTGAGCCGCCTGGCCCGGACGCCAGATGCGCCACTGATCCTCGATCTCGGCCAGCAGAGAGGGTGCGTTCTGCACATTGGGGGGCAGATCGCCGGTCCAGCGCGGCACCTGGGCCCAGACATCGTCGCGTGCGGCCGCCTTCAGCGCCTGCGGCACGGGGCCGAGTTCGATGACGTCCGACATGACCTGACCATCCATCGAGCGGACCACGCGCCACACGCCGGCAAAGACGGACTCCTGCACGCGCAGCTCATGACTCGCATCGCCGTCGCTCTTGACCAGCGCACTCACCTCGCCCTCGCCGAGCACCTGGTTGACGAGCTGCAGGTCCGCGGCTGGCAGTCCCAGCAGGTCGACGCTGCGGTTGCCGCCGTTGCGGCGCGCGTCGTCGAGGGCCATCAAGGCCTCGCGCAAAGCGCGGTGCGCCTGCTCTCGCGCGGCGATCTCCTCGGGCTCGGGAAGAATCGGCGGGCGGAAGGTCTCCATGCCCTGGGGCATCGGCATGTACTGGAGGCTCTCGTCCTCCTCGGGCTGGCTGCCCGGACCAACGCCTATGCCCACGACCGGTATCGGAAAGTCTTTCATGAGGTGCTTCCGTGAAAGGGTTGTTTCAATGGCACGACGAACCGGAGGATCCGGCACTGACCACCGGGATGCCGATGGTCGGCGCGCGCGAGGTCGGCATGGCCAGCGCCTGCTTGACGCGTTCGACGTAATCGTCCCAATCGAGCATGCCGGAGATCGTGGTCACGTACTGGCCATCCCGCAGGAACAGCAGCGTCGGCCAGCGCTGCGAACCGTAGCGGCGAGCCACGGCTTCCTCGCTCTGTCGCGGCACGACGCCGACGAGGAAACGCCCCGGGAAGCTGCGTTGCAGCTCCGGCAGCACGACAGCCACATCCAGCCCCTCAGGAAAGCGGACCGGATCGCCAGCGAACAACACGACGCGATCACCTCCCTGCGCGGCCCAGTCACCGATGCTGGTCTCGTCGACCCACGTCGCACCGTGGACGCTGACGAGCCGCTCGATCAGCGGCGACGTTTCGGGAACGGCCATCGTCGTCTTGGGGGGCTGCACGGGCAGCTTCACCAGGGTTTCGTGGCTCGACGTGTCGGTACTCATGGTGATTTCTCCAAAGTGGGGCTGGATGCCGCCCCCGCCAAAGCAAGGACTTCGTCCTGGTTCATGCGCGACGGCAGGGCGAAGGAGGCGACGCCGTCGGCGGCATCGCCGTGCATCACCGCTTCGAGCAGATCGAGCGTGGCGTCGATCTCGCGCGCGCGCTCGGTCGTCAGACGCTCCTGAGCGCTGTCGATGAACACGAGCAGCCAATCACCGGGTGCGACGTCGCCCACCAGCGCCGTCCGGACACGGCGAGACTCACCTCGGCCGCGGCACTGCGCGTGACCGGGCTCGACGCTCAACACCTGCATGGGAAGTCCGATGCACATGGCGGCTCGATCAGTTCTGAGCGACTGGCGGGAAGAAGCGTTCGTCGCCGACTCGGCACGCAAGTTCTTCCGGTGGGCGCTGCTCTTCGTAGCGGCCGATATCGAGCTCCGAGAAGGTCACCGACTCGTGCTCGCCCAGCGGCGCGGTGCGCGGCACGGGCCTCGCGCCCCATTGGCGCAGCGTGTCGACCCCATGCGCGAGCGCGTCCTCCAGCGCCTGCTTGACGCGCGGCCGCAGGCTGCCGCCGTAGTCCTCCAGCTCTTCAGGCTGGCAACCGATCAGCAGCACCTGCTTCGGGTACTGCTCCGTCAGCAGCGCCAGCATCAGCACCTCCTGGAAGCCGGTCTGGTGAAGGCTCATCTTCTTCGCCCCCATGAAGCGCGGCACGTCGTCGTTCTCGACCAGCTTCAGCGTGCCTGGCGTCAGCCCGTAGTCGATGGCATCGAAGATCAGCAGGCGCGTCGCAGCCTGCACGTGCTGGATGAGGTAGAGCCCCTGGGTGCCGCCGTCGATCAATTGCACGTGAGGCGCGAACTCGTAGCGGCGCTGCAAGGCCTCGATGCAACGCACGCCGAAGCCTTCATCGGCCCACAGGACGTTGCCAATGCCGAGGACGCAGATTACCTCCGCCTCAGGGTTGCCACCTAGGTCGTGACAGTCGCCAGCAGACGGACGAGCGCTCATGCGGGTTGACTCCAACAAGAAAATCAGTGGGTGCCGCGGGTGCGGCGGGTCTGGACGCGGAGCAACTTCCAGGTGTGGAAGCTGTCCCAGGCAGATTGCAACGCGAGCCAGAACGCCGCATCGGTTCCGAACACCAGCGCGCAACGGATGGCGGTATCGGCCGTGATACCGCGCTGGCCATGCACGATCTCGTGCAAGCGCCGGCGCGATACGCCGAGCAGGCGTGCCGCCTCGGTCTGCGAGAGACCGAGCGGGGTCAGGTAATTGCGCCGGAGAAAGCGCCCCGGATGCCAGGGAGCACGGCCCGGCACCCCGGGTGGCAGCAGCATCGTCGTGGCCGCAAGGGACCGCGACGAACGATCCGAGGCCCCGGCTCCCCGCGAGAAAAAGTCGCCCGCGCCGGACGGCCCTCCCGGTGCGCGCACATGCCGCACTGGACCGATCCATGCCAGTCGCTCGCCCGCCGCCGCTCCGACCGTCCGGGTCGCGCCCCAGCCATTGCGCTGAACCAGATCTTGCAGGCTCATGGCCGTCAGTCCTTGAAGGTGCGGTGGCCGGAGATCATCGTGCTCACCACGCTCGATCGACCCATGATGTCTTCGCGGATGGCGGCGTACACGTGCACGATGACGAACACGATCAGCCACCACATCCCGAGGTGGTGCCAGGTGTGCACGTCCTGGGACTGCCCGAACAGCGGGATCACCCAGCCGAACATCACGTCGGCCCAGGAACCGGCCTGCGCGCCTTCACCGTACAGCGCGAACCCGGTCACGACCATGAACACGGCCGTCAGGAAGAACATGAAGAACATCGCGAAGCGTGCCAACGGGTTGTGTCCCACGTACTTGCCGGGCCGCGCGCTCACGAAGGCATACCACTTCACCATGCCCCATACCTCGAGCCAATAGGCGCGCTGGAACACCGGTACCCAGAACAACTCGCGGGCGTGGTGGTTCCCGACCACGGCCCAGTAGAGACGCCCGAGCAAACCGACGGCCAGCAGGTAGCCGGCGGCGAAATGGGCGAAGCGGATGTAGCCCATCAGGTAATTGGCGCTGGCCTCGCCCGGCATGGTCGGCAAGGGCGAGCCGATGAAGTAGCCCGTGATGGCCAGCACGCTGATGGCCAGCGCATTGATCCAGTGCCAGATGCGCACCGGTACTTCGTAGACGTAGACCGACTTGATGGATTGCGCGTGGACGAGGTCGTGCGCGTCGGTGCCCTCGACAGGGGCGTTCGAACTATTCGCGGGTATGGCGGACATGAATCGTCTCCTCTTCGGGCTGGCGTGATGCGACTCGATCGGCCGTGATCAAAGACGGGCGGCGAGCATCACCACCCCGGCTCCTCCGACCACCGTGGCCGCCAGCCGAGCCACCCGATCGGGCAGCCGCTGAAGACCGACGCCGGCGGCGAGGCCCACGCCGTGCAGCAGCGTCGTCGCCCCCATGAAACCGGCGGCATAGGCCACTGCCGAAGCACCGACCGCCAGCTCGCTGCCATGCGCATAGCCATGGAACAGCGCCGCCGCACCGACCAGCGTGAGGCCGAGCGATGTCGGCACGTGCCGCCCCGCGAACAGCATCGCACCCAGCAGCACCACACTCGCCGCCACGCTCGACTCCACCGCCGGCAAAGCCACCCCCTCCCACGACAGCAGAGCGCCGATCAGCAGCGCCGCAAGGAACACCCCCGGTCCGAGCAGACGCCGACCGACAGGCAGCGCGATCGCCGACCACAGGCCCACGGCGACCATCGCCAGAAGATGGTCCAGCCCCAGGAAGGGATGGGCCAGACCTTCGACCAGGCCATGCGCTCCGTGACCGGTGTGCGCCTGGCTGGCCGTCGCCGCCGCCAGCAGCATGCTGGGCAGTGCGAACCGCAGGGAAATGCTCTTCGACATGGGTTTCTCCTCGGAATGCGGGTGTGGTGTAGGGGCGGTGCTGTCAGCGCACCTTGACACTGGTGAGCTCCTGGCCGTCGGGGCTCATCACGTGCGTCGAGCAGGCCAGGCAGGGATCGAAGGAGTGCAGCGTGCGAAGGATTTCCACCGGTTGCTCGGGGTTGGCCATCGGCGTGTTCATCAGGCTGGCCTCGAAGGCCCCGATCTGCCCCTTGTTGTCGCGAGGGCTGCCGTTCCAGGTGGTCGGCACGACGCACTGATAGTTCTCGATCCGCCCGTCCTTGATGCGGATCCAGTGCCCCAGCGTTCCGCGCGGTGCCGCGACCGTGCCCACGCCCTTGGCTTCCTTCGGCCAGGTGGCCGGATCCCACTTCTCGACATTGGCCGTGGTGGTGTCGCCGGCCTTGATATTGGCGACCAGTTCCTTGAAGTCCTCGAGCATCATCTCCGCGCAGTACTGCGCCTCGAGCGCCCGCGCGAGCGTGCGGCCGATCGTGGTGGGTAGCAACTGCTTGGCGCTGTACTGCGTCTCGGGCAGACCCAGCGCCTTGGGATAGACGCTGTTGATGATCATGGCCGAGGTGTCGATCTGCTCCTTCACGCGTTGGCAGTACTTGTGACCCTGCTTCGCGTGGGCATAGCCCAGGATGTAGCGAGACAGAGGGCCGACTTCCATCGCATGGCCGCGCCAGCGCGGCGACTTGATCCAGGAGTACTTCGCGCTCTCGTCGAGCTCCTGGATATTGGTGCGCGTGCCCTTGGTGTTGGCTCCGAGCACGTAGTTCGGCTCGGTGACGCCGTCCCACGGATGCAGGCCCTTGGATTCGTCGGCGTACTTGTACCAGCTGTGCGGCACGAACTCCTGCACCTGCTCGGGGTCCCGCGGATCGACCGGGTGGATGACGTCCCAGTTGCCGTCGAGGATGGCACCGCCCGGCAGTTGCTGGGTGCTGTGATCGCCCATCACCTTTTCGTAGGTGCCGTAGTCGAGCACGTTGGTCGCCGACAGGCCGCCACCGTAGAGCCAGCCGGCCTGCTTGTAGATGGTGCCGATCGCCAACACGTCCGGGATGTAGACGTTGTTGTTGAACTCGATCATCTCCTTGATGCGCGCCTCGACGAAGTTCAGGCGCTCCATGTTCACCGGCGCGCCGGCCGCGCCGTCCTTGTCGATGTTGATCGCGCAGGGCACGCCGCCGACCAGGTAGTTCGGGTGCGGGTTCTTGCCGCCAAAGACCGTGTGAACCTTGACCCACTCCTTCTGCAGATCCAGCGCCTCGAGATAGTGCGTGACGGCCATCAGGTTGGCCTCTGGCGGCAGCACATAGGCCTTGTTGCCCCAGTAGCCGTTCATGAACGGTCCGAGCTGGCCGCTCTCGACGAACTTCTTGAGCCGGTTCTGGATGTCGCGGAAGTAGCCCGGCGACGACATCGGGTGACTCGGCGACACCAGGTGCTGGAGATCGGAGGTCTTCTTCGGGTCGGCCTTCAGCGCTGACACGACATCGACCCAGTCGAGGGCATGCAGGTGGTAGAAGTGGACGGCGTGATCGTGCTCCTGCAAGGTCTTCGCCATGATCTCGCGGATCAGGTAGGCGTTCTTCGGAATGACGATGCCGAGCGCATCTTCCACCGCACGCACCGAAGTGAGCGCGTGGCAGCCGGTGCAGACACCGCAGATGCGCTCGACGAAGGCCCACGCGTCGCGCGGATCGCGCCCCTTGAGAATGACCTCCAGACCACGCCACATCGTGCCGGTGGAGACGGCGTTGCGGATGACGTTGTTGCTGTCGAGGTTGACCTCGCAGCGCATGTGGCCTTCGATGCGCGTCACCGGGTCCACCACCACGCGGCGGCCCGAGTTGTCCATCTTGAAGCCCTGAGTTTCGTAAGCACCCATGTGTCGTTCCTTTGTTCGTGCTCAGCGCTTCACTGCCCGGCGCGGGAGGTTTCGTTCGTCTTCGAATCGGTCTTCTGCGTCGCACGCTTGATCGCCGACACGGCGGCGTGGGCGACGGCGGCCGCGCCCACCACACCGGCCGCGGCACCACCGACCTGGTCGGCGTTGGCCTCGATGCCGAACTGATGGATGTTGGTGAGGCGGTCGTAGAACGACCCCTTGTCCCAGAAGCCGTCTTCGGAGCAGCCGATGCAACCGTGGCCGGCCTGGATCGGGAAGCTGGTGCCCTCGTTCCAGCGCGTGGTCGAGCACGCGTTGTAGGTGGTCGGGCCCTTGCAGCCGACCTTGTAGAGGCAATAGCCGCGGCGCGCCGATTCGTCGTCGAAGTGCTCGACGAACTGACCGGCATCGAAGTGCGGCCGGCGGTAGCACTTGTCGTGGATGCGCTGGCTGTAGAACATCTTCGGTCGGCCCTGGCGATCGAGCTCGGGCAGCCGGTCGAAGGTGAGCATGTAGGTGATCACCCCGGTCATCACCTCGGCGATCGGCGGGCAGCCCGGCACCTTGATGATGGGCTTGTCGAAGATCACCTTGTGAACCGGCGTGGCCTGCGTGGGATTGGGCTTGGCGGCCTGCACACAGCCCCACGAGGCACACGAACCCCAGGAGATGATGGCCTTGGCGTCCTTGGCCACGTGCTTGAGCTGGTCGATGAAGGGCTTGCCGCCGATGATGCAGCTCATGCCATCCTGGTTCAGCGGAGGATTGCCCTCCACCGCCAGGATGTAGTTGCCCTTGTACTTGGCCATGATCTCTTCGAGGATCGCCTCGGCCTGATGGCCTGCGGCGGCCATCAGCGTGTCGTCGTAGTCGAGCGAGATCATCGACAGCACCACGTCCTTCGCGAGCGGGTGCGCTGAGCGGATGAAGCTCTCCGAGCAGCAGGTGCATTCCAGACCGTGCAGCCAGAGCACCGGCGTACGCGGCTTGTTCTCCATGGCGTGCGCGATCTGCGGCACGAAGGCCGGACCCAGCCCCAACGAGGTGGCCGTGAGCGAGCAGTACTTCAGGAAGCTGCGGCGCGAAATGCCTTGGCGGCGCATCACCTCATAAAAGGTTTCCATCGTGGAAGGTCTCCGGTTGCTACTGGATGTGATCGAACCGTGCGACCGGCCCGCCGCGGCAACAGCAGACCGGCGCACCGGGTGGGCAAGACAACACAAGTCGTGGGCCAACCCCGCGCGGCTCGCGGGAAAACCCCGAATGCCTCTCGTAAGTCCTTGTCGCGACTGGGACTATTTGCGAGGACAGTCGACGCATGCCCCAAGGTCGCGACAGCAGTGGAAGCGGCTCTTGCAGTTGAATCCATCATCTGCAATGGCAACATCCGATTCGGCTCACGGCTGCGGGAAACCGGCGGCACGGATGGCAGAGAATCGCTTCGTCGCTCAACGAGAAGAAGATCTGAACCATGCCCGTGATCACCTGCATCGAAGACCTGAGGGTTCTGGCCCGGCGCCGGGTGCCGAGGATGTTCTACGACTACGCCGACTCGGGCTCCTGGACCGAGGGCACCTACCGCGCCAACGAGACCGACTTCGCCCGCATCCTGCTGCGCCAGCGCGTGGCGGTGAACATGGAGGGCCGCTCGCTGCGCACCACCCTGGCCGGCCAGGACTGCGCCATGCCGGTCGTGATCGCCCCCACCGGCCTGACCGGCATGCAGCACGCCGACGGCGAGATCCTGGGCGCGCGCGCGGCCGAGGCCTTCGGGGTGCCGTTCACGCTGTCGACGATGAGCATCTGCTCGATCGAGGACATCGCCGCGCACACGAAGGCGCCGTTCTGGTTCCAGCTGTACTGGATGCGCGACCGCGATTTCATGGAGCGGCTGATCGAGCGAGCCAAGGCGGCACGCTGCTCGGCGCTGGTGCTGACGCTGGACCTGCAGGTGCTGGGGCAGCGCCACAAGGATCTGAAGAACGGCATGACGGCGCCGCCCAAGCCGACGCTGGCGAACCTGATCAACCTGGCGATGAAGCCGCGCTGGTGCCTGGGGATGGCCGGGACGCGGCGCCACAGCTTCGGCAACCTGGTGGGGCATGCCAAGGGGGTGAGCGACATGTCTTCGCTGGGGACGTGGACGAAGGAGCAGTTCGATCCGCGGCTGAGCTGGGACGATGTGGCGTGGATCAAGCAGCGCTGGGGCGGCCGGCTGATCCTGAAGGGGATCATGGAGGTGGCCGACGCGAAGCTGGCGGCCGACAGCGGGGCCGACGCGATCGTGGTGTCGAACCACGGGGGGAGGCAGCTCGATGGGGCGCCGTCCTCGATCGCGGCGCTGCCGGCGATCGCCGAGGCGGTGGGCGACCGGATCGAGGTGTGGATGGACGGGGGGATCCGCTCGGGCCAGGACGTGCTCAAGGCGGTGGCCCTGGGAGCGCGCGGCACGATGATCGGGCGGGCCTTCCTGTACGGGCTGGGCGCGATGGGCCAGGCCGGCGTGACACGCGCCCTCGAGATCATCCGCAACGAGCTCGACATCACCATGGCCTTCACCGGCCATACCGATATCAGACGGGTGGGGCGCGAGATCCTGGTACCGGGCAGCTACCGCGGCGCGGGCGGGCCGTCCTGATCGCCCGGCGGCGAACCCGCGCTACGGCAATGGGTGCCGGCTAGACCTGCACGGCCGCGATCAGGCCTTCGGCGAGCCAGCCCTGAAGGACCGCGACGACGGCCGTGGCGGCATCGGCCTCGCCGACCTCAGCGGCAGCACGGGCGCACAGCGCCGCGAACGGCTGGCGATCGAGGACCGCGCGCAATAGCACCGTCTCCAGGCTTTCGAGCGAACGCCAGCGCGTCTCCAGGCCCGGTCGCCAGGCCAGCAGGCAATGTTCGTGCGGTTCCGGTTCGGGCAGTTCGGGTTCGCCATCGGCTGGCTGCGCCGCCTGTGTCTGCAGCGCACGCCACAGCGGCTCGACCGCCCAGTGCAGCGTCACCAGCCGGGCGCTGGGCAACAGCGAGAAACGCAGACCGGGCCAGGCCCGCGCATCGAGGGTCTGCAGCGCTTCCGCCCGGATCGGCAGGGCATCGGCGGCATCGAAGGCCATCCGCAGCGCCCACTCCATGCGCGCCAGATCGGCCAGGGACGGGTGCGGCGCCAGTTCCGGCCGAGCCTGCATGAAATCGGCCAGGGACTCACCGAACCAGCGGATCGACGGATGCCGCGACGGACACGCCGACAGATAAGCCTGCGCCAAGGCCTCGAAGGCCTCGTCGCCCATGACCCGCGGCAGTCCCTCGTGGTTCTCGCGCAGCGCGGCGACGAGGCGGGCGCGGTAGGCGTGGCGGTAGATGTTCAGCAGCGAGCCGCCAGGTCGTGGCCGCAGCAACCCGTCAGCCGGCGTCGCCCCGGCGGCGGCGTCCTCGACGACGGCACGGCTCAGCCGCCGCTGCTGCTCGATCAGCACGCCCGCATTCATGCCGTCATCTCACGCACACCGCGGCCGGTCCTCGCCGCGGACAGCGCGCCGGCCTGAACCTCCCGCGCCACGTCGAGTTCGGCCACCAGCTCGGCCAGCGGCGGGATGCGGTCATCCCGCTCGATCATCGTCGGCACCGCGCCGAACCGCCGCGTCGTGTAGTCATACAGCTTCCACACGGCATCGCACACCGGGTGGTCATGCGTGTCGATCAGGTGGCTGCCGTGGTCCTCGTGGCCGGCCAGATGGATCTGCCGCACGCGCTCGCGCGGCAGGGCATCGATGTAGCACCGCGCGTCGAAGCCGTGATTCACGCTGCTGACGTGGACGTTGTTCACGTCGAGCAACAGATCGCAGTCGGCGCGCCGCGCGAGCTCGGCGACGAACGCCCACTCGCTCATCTCGTCGGCTTCGAAGGCCACGTAGCTCGACACGTTCTCGAGCAGCAGGCGACGGCCAAGGTGGTCCTGCACGCGCGCCACCCGCTCGCACAGGTGGCGCAAGGCAGCCTCGGTGTAGGGCATGGGCATCAGATCGTGCAGGTTGTGGTGGTCCACGCCGGTCCAGCAGAGATGGTCGGAGATCCACGCCGGCTCGATGCGATCGGCCAGCGCCTTCAGGGCGCGCAGGTATTCGAGGTCCAGGTCGTCGGCACTGCCGATCGACAGCGACACACCGTGCATCGCCATCGGGTAGTCGCGGCGCAGGCGGTCCAGGTGCTGCAGCGGCGCGCCGCCCGGCAGCATGTAGTTCTCCGAGATGACCTCGAGCCAGTCCACCGCGGGCCGCCGTTCGGCGAATGCAGCGTAGTGTTCGGGACGAAGTCCCAGGCCGAAGCCCTGAAGCATGGTGCTCATCGGTGAGGGTGCAAAGACGCACAAGAGGCACGAAGGTCCGCGCATCGGCCAGGGCCGACGCGCGGACCTCGTGACCGATCCGTCGGGCCTACTTCGCGACGGTCCCGCCGGCGTCGGTGCATTCCTTCGCGGACTTCTTGCTGACCCAGCCCTGGCCCTTGCACGTGTTCTGACCCTTGCAGGCGCTGCTGGCGGTCTTGCACTCCGAAGTGCCCTTGCAGCTGTTCACCCCGGCGCAGTGCACCGAGCCGGTGTCAGCAGCCTGCACCGTGGTGCTGACCGTGCCCATGGCAAACAGGGCGGCAGCGGCGCCGGCAATCGCCAGACCAGACTTGAAATTCGTCATGTGGATCTCCTTCGGATGGATGGTTGCGGAACGGCAGGCCGGGGAACGTCGTCGCACTCCGTGCACTGGCCTTCTTCGGTCGCACCTGGCGGCGTTTACTTACACCGACATCGAATCAGGCACGCAGGAGTCCTGTACGCAGCGCAGGCGACGGCGGATGCGGCGCGGCTCGCACGGGCAAACGCGCAAACCCCGCACCTCGGCCCTCTAGAATCGCTCGGCCTCGCAGTGCCCGACCCCGCACGCATGATTTCCTGACGAGCCGCTGTCACCCGAGAGATCGCCGATGAGCGCCCTGTCCCGAATCGTTTCGCCGATCGACGTCCTCAACGACCGCTTCGCCTGGCTCGCCCAGTGGGCCGTGCTGGCCTGTTGCCTGATCAGCGCCGGCAATGCGCTCGTGCGCTACGGCCTCGACTACAGCTCGAACGCCTGGCTCGAGATCCAGTGGTACCTGTTCGCCGCCTGCGTGATGCTGGGCGCGTCGCAGGTGCTGCGGCTCAACGAGCATGTGCGCGTCGACGTGTTCTACGGCCGCCTGTCCGGCCGCGGCAAGGTGTTTGTCGACCTGTTCGGTCTCGTCGCCTTCCTGATGCCCGTCGTGCTGCTGATGCTGTGGCTGTCGCTGCCGCTGTTCTGGCGCACCTACACGAGCGGGGAGATGTCCGGCAACGCCGGCGGCCTGATCCGCTGGCCGGCGATGCTGATGCTGCCGCTGGGCTTTGCGCTGCTCGCGCTGCAGGGACTGGCCGAGATCGCCAAGCGCATCGGCTGGCTGCTGCATCGCCACGAGATGCACACGCACTACGAGCGCCCCCTGCAATGACGATGGAGCAGTTCGCCCCGCTGATGTTCGCGGGGTTGATCGTCGTGCTGCTGATCGGCTTCCCAGTGGCCTTCTCGCTCGCGGCCTATGGTCTGCTGTGCGGCTTCATCGCGATCGAGGCAGGTTGGTTCCCGCCCGAGTTCATGTCGGCGCTGCCGCTCAACGTGTTCGGCATCCTCAGCAACGACCTGCTGCTGGCCATCCCCTTCTTCACGCTGATGGGCGCCGTGCTCGAGAAGTGCGGCCTCGCCGAGGACATGCTCGACTCGATGGGCCAGCTCTTCGGTCCGGTGCGCGGCGGCCTGGGCTATTCGGTGATCATCGTCGGCTTCGTGCTGGGCGCCATCACCGGCACCGTGGCCGGCCAGGTGATCGCGATGGCGATGATCTCGCTGCCGGTGATGATGCGCTACCGCTACGACCTGCGCTATTCCACCGGCGTCCTCGCCGCGTCGGGCACGATCACGCAGCTGGTGCCGCCCTCGCTGGTGCTGATCGTCATGGCCGACCAGCTCGGCCGCCCGGTGGGCGACATGTACAAGGGCGCCTGGGGTCCGGCCATCCTGCAGGTGCTGCTGTTCGCGGCCTATACCTTCGTGCTGAGCCGTCTGCGCCCCGCCGCCGTGCCCGGCGTGCCGAAGGAAGCGCGCACTCTGAGCGGCCGGGCGCTGTGGCTCAAGTGCCTGCGCGGCATCGTTCCGTCTGCCGTCCTGATCTTCGCGGTGCTCGGCAGCATGGGCGGCCTGCCCGGCATGGACCACGCGATCGCGACGCCCACCGAGGCCGGCGCGATGGGCGCGGTCGGCGCCTTCCTGCTGGCCGCCCTGCACCGCCGCCTGAGCTGGCCGCTGCTGCGCGACGCGCTGGCGGGCACGATGCGCATCACCGCGATGGTGGTGTTCATCCTGATCGGTTCGCGCGTGTTCTCGCTGGTGTTCCAGGGCGTCGACGGGGGCAAGTGGGTCGAGCACATGCTCTCCGGCCTGCCCGGAGGCCAGATCGGATTCCTGATCGCGGTCAACGTCTTCATCTTCTTCCTGGCGTTCTTCCTCGACTTCTTCGAGATCGCCTTCATCATCCTGCCGCTGCTCGCGCCGGTGGCCGACAAGCTCGGCATCGACCTGGTGTGGTTCGGCGTGCTGCTGTGCGTGAACATGCAGACCTCGTTCATGCACCCGCCGTTCGGCTTCGCGCTGTTCTACCTGCGCGGCATCGCCGACTCGCTGTTCAAGAGCGGCACGCTGCCCCGCCCGGTGCCGTCGCGCGACATCTACCTCGGCGCACTGCCGTGGGTGATGCTGCAGCTGCTGCTGGTGGTGATCGTGATCTTCGTGCCGGAGACAGTCACGGTCTTCCTCGACAAGGAAGAGAAGATCGACCTCGACAAGGTCCGCATCGAGATGCCGGTCGATCCTTCGGACACGGCGGCCTCGGAACCCGACCTCGACGAACTGTTCCGCGACCGGCCGCCGGCGGCAGACCCGGCCGCCTCGGCCCCCTGAGGCTCAGAGCTTCTGCGACTGCATGAAACGGTCGAAGGTCGCCTCGGTGAAGCGGAACCACACGTTCTGCTCGGCGCGGAACTTCGCGTAGTCCTCCCACACCTTCTTCCAGGACGGGTTCTTGGCCGACAGGTCGGCGTAGATCTGCTCGGCCGACTTGAATGCCGCGGTCATCACGTCGGCCGGGAAGGGCTTGAGCTTGGTGCCCGAACCCACCAGCTGCTTCAAAGCCGGTGGATTGCGCGCGTCGTAGCGCGCCTGCATCTCGATGTGCGACTGCGCCGCGGCGGCCTCGATCATCGACTTGTAGTCGGGCGTCAGCGCCTCCCACGCCTTGTTGTTGATGAAGAAGTCGAGCTGCGGCCCACCCTCCCACCAGCCCGGGTAGTAATAGTTCGGCGCCACCTTGTTGAAACCGAGCTTGAGGTCGTCGTAGGGACCGACCCATTCCGCCGCGTCGATGGTGCCCTTCTCGAGCGCGGGGTAGATGTCGCCGCCCGGCAGCGACTGCGGCACCACGCCGAAGGGCTCGAGCACGCGGCCGGCAAACGGGTTGCAGCGGAACTTCAGACCCTTGATGTCGGCGATGGACTTGATCTCCTTGCGGAACCAGCCGCCCATCTGCGCACCGGTGTTGCCGCCGGGGAAGTTGACGATGTTGTACTTGGCGTAGAACTCGCGCATCAGTTTCAGGCCGTTGCCGTCGTACATCCACGCAGACATCTGGCGGGAGTTCAACCCGAACGGCACCGCGCAGCCGAGGCAGAAGGTCGGGTCCTTGCCGTAGAAGTAGTAGGGCGCGGTGTGGGCAATGTCGACGGTGGCGTTCTGCACCGCGTCGACCACGCCAAAGGCCGGCACCAGCTCGCCGGCCGCATGCACCGAGATCTGGAATCGGCCACCGCTCATCTCGCCGACCTTCTTCGCGAACAGTTCGGCCGTGCCGAAGATCGTGTCGAGCGACTTCGGGAAACTCGAAGCCAGCCGCCAGCGCAGGTTGCTCTGGGCGTGCACGACCGCCGGTGCGGCGCCCGTGGCCAGCACACCGGCCAGACCGGCCCGTTGCACGAAGGAACGGCGTTGCATCAAGGACGACTCCTGGAGAGGGAAGGAAGGATCGAAAAGATTCTAGGAGCGCCCTCCGCGGCCCGGCGTGGGGCTTACCCGCCAGGCACGCACCGTCCTCAGCTGCCGGCGATCTTCAGGCGCTCGATCAGCACCGAGCCGATGGTCTTGCCGCCCATCGTGTAGGCATCGGCACCGACCGCGACGATCCGGCGCAGCATCTCGCCCAGGCTGCCGGCGATGGTGATCTCGTGCACCGGGTGCACGATGCGCCCGCCCTCGACCCAGTAGCCGGCCGCGCCGCGCGAGTAGTCGCCGGTCACGTAGTTGACGCCCTGCCCCATCAGCTCGGTGACGAACAGCCCGCGGCCGAGCTTGCGCAGCATCGCGTCGAGGTCGTCGCCGGGCGCCGTGAGCCGGCTCGTCAGCGTGAGGTTCTGCGAGCCGCCGGCGTGACCGGTCGTGTGCATGCCGAGCTTGCGCGCCGAGTAGCTCGACAGGAAATAGCCTTCGGCGCGCCCGCCGGCCACCACCTTGCGCGCGCGCGTGCGCACGCCCTCGTCGTCGAACGGTGCGCTGGCCTTGCCCTTGAGCAGGTGCGGTTGCTCGACGATGTCGACGTGGTCGGGAAACACCGGCTTGCCCAGGCAGTCGGCCAGGAAGGTGGCCTTGCGGTAGAGCGCGCCGCCGCTGGTGGCCTGCACGTAGGCACCGAGCAGACCCGCGGCCAGCGTCGACTCGAACAGCACCGGCACCTCGCAGGTGGCGATCTTGCGGCCCTTCAGCCGCGCCAGCGTGCGCTCGGCAGCGTAGCGGCCCACGGCCTCGGGGGACGCGAGCTCGGCGGCGTCCCGCATCGAGCTGTACCAGGCATCGCGCTGCATGTCGTTGCCCCGGCCGGCGATCGGAGCCACCGACAGCGAGTGCCTCGAACTGGCGTAGCCGCCGCGGAAACCGCGCGAGTTGCCGGCCATGAAGTGCGACTGCTGGACCGAGACGCCGCAGCCGTCAGAATTGGTGACGCGCCGGTCGGTCGCGAAGGCTGCGCCCTCGCAGCGCAAGGCCAGCTCGATGGCGCCGGCGGCGTCGATCGCCCAGGGGTGGTAGAGATCGAGATCGCGCGCCGCTTCCTCGGGCGTGGCCAGATCAGCCGCGTCGGGCAGGCCGGCGGCCGGGTCCTCGGCCGTGAAGCGGGCGATGTCGTAGGCGGCGCGCACCGTCTGCTCCAGCGCGGCGCGCGAGAAATCGGAGGTGCTGGCGTTGCCACGCCGCTGGCCCAGGTAGACGGTGACGCCGAGCGACTTGTCGCGGTTGCGCTCGACCGTCTCGACCTCGCCCTTGCGCACCGACACCGACAGGCCGGCGCCCTCGCTGACCTCGGCCGCCGCATCGCTGGCCCCGAGCCCGCGGGCCACCGCGAGCGCGTCGTCGATCAGTTGCTCGAACTGGGCTCGGCTATGGGCAAAACCTTCGGGGGTGCGGGACATGGCGGGACCTGGAAACTGCGGGGCTGTGCGGCCGCAGGGAGAGCCGGCGGCACGCAACTATGATAGCCAGCGCCCTGCGGCGTTCCCCCTTCCCTGATGCCTGCCACCGCTTGAACACCGAAACGAACGAACTGGACGACGACGATGCGTCCGAGCGCCCCAGCAAGACCGCGCTGAAGAAGGCCATGCACGAGCTGCAGGCCCTGGGCGAAGCACTGATGACGCTGCCCGACGCTCGCATCGACGCCATCGGCATCGACGAGTCGCTCCGCGAGGCGGTCCGAACCGCCCAGCGCACCAAGTCCCATGAAGGCCGCCGCCGCCAGATCCAGTACCTGGGCAAGCTGATGCGCCGGGCGCAGGATGCCGGCGGTATCGAGCCGATCCGCGAGGCGGTTGCCTCGTTCCAGCTCGGCCACGCCAAGGATGCGCTCGCATTGCACGAGGCCGAGCGCTGGCGCGCCGAACTGCTGGCCAGCGACGACGCCCTCACCCGCTGGACCGCCGCGCACCCGCGCAGCGACCTGCAGCAGCTGCGCAGCCTGATCCGCAGCGCGCGCAAGGAAGCCGTCCCCGCACTGCCGGACGGTGCTGCCCGCCACGGCCGGGCCTACCGCGAGCTGTTCCAGCAGCTGCGCGGCGCGCTCGCCGAGCCTGGCCGCGAAGAGGAGGAAAGCAATGACTGACGTACCCGCCGCGGGGTTCGACCCCGTCACGATCGGCCTCGTCTCGGTCAGCGACCGCGCCTCCAGCGGCGTCTACGCAGACCAGGGCATCCCGGCGCTCCAGGACTGGCTGAGCCGCGCGCTGAAGAACCCGGTCACCTGGGTCACACGCCTGATCCCGGACGAGCAGGAGGGCATCAGCGCCACGCTGCGCGAGCTGGTCGACGACGCGCACTGCGACCTGGTGCTGACCACTGGCGGCACCGGGCCGGCGCCGCGCGACGTGACGCCCGAGGCCACGCTGGCCGTCGCTCACAAGGAGATGCCGGGCTTCGGCGAGCAGATGCGGCAAATCTCGCTGCGCTTCGTGCCCACCGCGATCCTGTCGCGCCAGGTGGCGGTGATCCGCGGCCAGACGCTGATCATCAACCTGCCCGGGCAGCCCAAGGCGATTGCCGAGACGCTGCAGGGCCTGCCGGACGCGAGCCCGCCGGCGCACGGCATCTTCGCAGCCGTGCCCTACTGTGTCGACCTGATCGGCGGGCCCTACCTCGAGACGGAAGAGACGGTCTGCAAGGCCTTCCGGCCGAAATCGGCGCTGCGCGCGCCGCGCCCGGCGGCTGCCTGAACCGGCCGGCCGCCGCGCGTCAGCGCACCAGCTGGTTCAGCGCCGCCGCGTCGAAGTCCTCGCGGGTCTGCGCGTCGCTCGGGACGCAGTCGCCGGCGGCGCTGCGCCGCGACAGCGTCTCGACTGCCGCCCACAGCATGGCGATCTGGTGTTCGTGGCCCGAGGCGTTGTCGATCAGGCCTTTCATCGCCTGAGCCACCGGGTCGTCTCCCTGGCTCACGCCGTAGGCCGAGAAACCCATCTTCGCCGCCGCCGCCTCGCGCTGCACATCAACTGCGTCGTGCAGGATGCGCGCCGGGTTGCCGACCGCCGTGGCGCCCGCCGGCACCGGCTTGACGACCACCGCGCCCGAGCCGACCCGCGCCCCGTCGCCGACCAGGAAACCGCCAAGCACCTGCGAGTTGGCACCGACGATCACGCCCTTGCCCAACGTCGGGTGCCGCTTGGCGCCCTTGTAGAGCGAGGTGCCGCCGAGCGTCACGCCCTGGTAGATGGTGCAGTCGTCACCGATCTCGGCCGTCTCGCCGATCACCACGCCCATGCCGTGGTCGATGAAGACGCGCCGGCCGATCGTGGCACCCGGATGGATCTCGATGCCGGTGAGGAAGCGGCCCAGGTGCGACAGGAAGCGACCGAGCCAGTGCCAGCCGCGTGTCCAGCAGCCATGCGCCAGCCGGTGCACCGCGAGTGCATGCAGCCCCGGATAACAGGTCAGCACCTCGAAACCCGTGCGTGCGGCCGGGTCGCGCTCGAGGATGGTGGCAATGTCTTCGCGGAGGCGGCTGAACATGTCGTCGCTCTTCAGGTTGGGCCAGATCAGTGTAGCCAGCCGCCTTCCTGCCTGAGGCCGGCGGGGGCATCGCGGCGGCTCAGCGTTTCAACATCGAGGTGGCGATCCCGCGCAGCAGGTGCACCTCTTCCTCGGTCAGTTGGGCCCGGTTCAGCAGCTGGTTCACCCGCGGCAACAGCTTCTTCGGTGCCGCCGGATCGAGGTGGCCGATATGCACCAGCGCCCGCTGCCAGTGATCGAGCAGCCCCTGCACCGCCGCCGCGTCGGCCAGCGCCGGATCGGGCGTGCGGGGCGTGACGGGGTAGCCGCCGAGCGCCTGGCGCCAGTCGTAGGCGATCAGCTGCACCGCCTGCGCCAGGTTCAGCGAGCCGTAGTCGGCCGGCGTCGGGATGCTCAGGCAGCTGTGGCAGCGGTACACGTCCTCGTTCGACAGCCCATAGCGCTCGGAACCGAACACGAAGCCCACGCGCTGCCGCCCGGCGGCGAGCTCCGGGAACAACGCACGAGGCGCGTGGGTCCTGGGGCCGAAATCGCGTGGCGTCATCGCGGTGGCGCAGGCGTGGGTCACGCCCTCCAGGGCCTCGGAGAGCGTCGCGACGACGCGCGCCCGCACCAGGATGTCGGCCGCGCCGCTGGCCAGGGCCACCGTGTCCTCCTGCACCAGCACGTCGGCATGGCGGGGCGCCACCAGCACCAGGTCGGAGAAGCCCATCACCTTCATCGCCCGCGCCGCCGCGCCCACGTTGCCGGGATGGCTGGTGCCCACGAGGACGAAGCGGGTCGGATCGGCGGTCGACATCGGCGGGGGCGGCTAAAATTCGATTATCGGCGTGGCCCTCGCGGCCCGTCGCGCCGGCCGCGCTGCCCTCCCCGCCCGCCGGCCCCGCGCGTTCTTTGTCCCCCGCCAGTCCGCCTTTCCCTCTCCTGCCCCGTCAGCCGCGAGCGCCCGCCATGTCCCAGACCCTGCACCCCATGCTCAACACCGCCGTCAAGGCTGCACGCACCGCGGGGGCGCTGATCAACCGGGCCTCGCTGGACATCGAGCGCGTGACGGTGACGGCCAAGTCGCACAACGACTTCGTGACCGAGGTGGACCAGGCGGCCGAGGCGGCGATCATCGAGACGCTGCTCGGCGCCTACCCCGGCCACGGCATCCTCGCCGAGGAGACCGGGCGGACCCACGGCGCGAAGGACAGCGACTACCTCTGGATCATCGATCCGCTCGACGGCACCACCAACTTCATTCACGGCTTCCCGGTCTACGCGGTCTCGATCGCACTCGCCTTCCGCGGCCAGATCCAGCAGGCGGTGGTCTACGATCCCTCACGCAACGACCTGTTCTACGCCTCCAAGGGACGCGGCGCCTTCCTCAACGACAAGCGCCTGCGCGTCAGCAAGCGCAGCCGCCTGCTGGAGTCGCTGATCGGCACCGGCTTCCCGTTCCGCAAGGGCGACAACTTCAAGCGTTACTTGAAGATGTTCGAGGAGGTCATGCAGCACTGCGCCGGCCTGCGCCGCCCGGGTGCCGCCGCGCTGGACCTGTGCTACGTGGCCGCGGGCTGGTACGACGGCTTCTTCGAGACCGGGCTGAACCCCTGGGACATCGCGGCCGGCTCGCTGATCATCACCGAGGCCGGCGGCCTGATCGGCAATTTCACCGGCGAGTCCGACTTCCTCTACCAGCGCGAGATCGTCGCGGGCAACCCGAAGATCTATGCGCAGCTGGTGAGCATCCTCGCGCCCTACACCCGCATCATCAAGGACGACGACGCGGGCGCCACGGCCCCCGCTGCGGGCGCCGCAGCGGCGGCGCCGGACGCGACCGCCGCCTTCGTCGCGAGCGTCGAGGCCGATACACCGCCCGCCGCCACCGCGAAGAAGCCGCCGGTGCGCATCCGCAAGACCGACCTCGCCAAGGCCAAGGACAACGACGCCCCGTTCTGAGTCTTCGACGTTGCGTCGCCCCGTCCGCGAGCCCGCATGAGTGCCGACCCCGCCCGCGCCGAGTCCGGTCACACCCCCATGATGCAGCAGTACCTGCGCATCAAGGCCGAGCATCCCGACACGCTCGTGCTCTACCGCATGGGCGATTTCTACGAGCTGTTCTTCGACGACGCCCGCAAGGCGCACCGCCTGCTCGACATCACGCTCACCAGCCGCGGCCAGAGCGCCGGCGAGCCCGTCGTGATGGCCGGCGTGCCGGTGCACGCGCTCGAGAACTATCTCGGCAAGCTGGTCAAGCTTGGCGAGTCGGTCGCGATCGCCGAGCAGGTGGGCGACGTGGCGACTGCCAAGGGGCCGGTCGAGCGCAAGGTGGTGCGCGTCGTCACGCCGGGCACCGTGACCGACACCGAGCTGCTGTCGGAGCGCGTCGACACCCTGCTGCTGGCGGTGACGCGCCAGCGTGCGAGTTACGGCCTGGCCTGGCTGGGCCTGAGCAGCGGCACGCTGGGTCTCAGCGAATGCGGCGAGCGCGAACTCGCGGGCTGGCTGGCGCGCCTGGGCCCGGCCGAGGTGCTGGTCGACGACCGCGACGACGCGGCGCTGACGGCCGCGCTGTCCACCACTCGCACGGCGCTCACGCGGCGACCCGCGTGGCAGTTCGACACGGCGCTGGGCCGGCGCAAGCTGTGCGAACAACTGCGCGTTGCCAGTCTCGCCGGCTTCAATGCCGAGGACGTGTCCGCAGCCCACGCCGCCGCCGCGGCGCTGCTCAGCTACGCCGAGCACACCCAGGGCCGGGCGCTGGCCCATGTGGGTTCGCTGGCGGTGGAGCGCGCGAGCGATCTGCTGGAACTGCCGCCGGCCACGCACCGCAACCTCGAGCTGACGCAGACGCTGCGCGGCGAGGACGCGCCGACGCTGCTGTCGCTGCTCGACGTGTGTCGCACCGGCATGGGCTCGCGCGCCTTGCGCCACTGGCTCACGCACCCGGCGCGCGTGCGCACGGCGGCCCGCGCGCGCCATGAAGCGATCGGCGCGCTGATGGAACGTGGCGGCGAGGTGTTGCGCGAGGCGCTGCGCGGCGTCAGCGACGTCGAGCGCATCACCGCGCGCATCGCGCTGCGCCAGGTGCGTCCGCGCGAACTGACCGGACTGCGCGCCACGCTGCTGGCGCTGCCCGCGCTGCGCGACGGCGTGCCGCGCGACAGCGCGCTGCTGGCCGATCTGGCACAGCAGCTCTCGCCGCCCCCGGAGATCGCCGACCTGCTGCAGCGCGCCATCGCCGACGAGCCGGCGGTGCTGTTGCGCGACGGCGGCGTCATCGCAACGGGCCACGACGCCGCGCTCGACGAGCTGCGCGGCATTGCGCAGAACTGCGAAGCCTTCCTGCTGGACCTGGAGGCGCGCGAGCGCAACCGCACGGGCATCGCCAACCTGCGCGTGCAGTTCAATCGCGTGCACGGCTTCTACATCGAGGTCACGCAGGGCCAGGTCGACAAGGTGCCGGCCGACTACCAGCGCCGCCAGACGCTGAAGAACGCCGAGCGCTACATCACGCCGGAGCTGAAGGCCTTCGAAGACAAGGCGCTGTCGGCACAGGAGCGTGCTCTGGCGCGCGAGAAGCTGCTGTACGACGGCGTGCTCGATGCGCTGCAGCCGCAGCTGGCCGCGCTGGGCGCCGTGGCGCGCGCGCTGGCCAGTCTGGACGCGCTGGCCGCGCTGGCCGAGCGCGCGGCGGTGCTGAACTGGTGCTGCCCGGAGTTCGTGAGCCAGCCTTGCATCGAGATCGAGCAGGGCCGCCATCCGGTCGTCGAGGCGCGGCTGGCCGAGACCGGCGGCGGTAGCTTCATCCCCAACGACTGCCGGCTCGACGCCAACCGCCGCATGCTGGTGATCACCGGTCCCAACATGGGCGGCAAGTCGACTTTCATGCGCCAGGTGGCGCTGGTGGTGCTGCTCGCCGCGATGGGCTCCTACGTGCCGGCCGCAGCCTGCCGGCTTGGCCCGGTCGACGCCATCCACACCCGCATCGGCGCGGCCGACGACCTGGCGAACGCACAGTCGACCTTCATGCTCGAGATGACCGAGGCGGCGGCCATCGTCCACGGCGCCACCGAGCACTCGCTGGTGCTGATGGACGAGATCGGCCGCGGCACCTCCACGTTCGACGGCCTGGCGCTGGCCGGGGCGATCGCCAGCCAGCTGCACGACCGCAACCGCGCCTTCACGCTGTTCGCCACCCACTATTTCGAGCTGACCGCCTTCCCCGAGAAGCACCCGCGTGCGCTGAACGTGCACGTCAGCGCGGCAGAGTCGCACACCGGCCACGGCGACGACATCGTGTTCCTGCACGAGATCCAGCCCGGCCCGGCCAGCCGCAGCTACGGCGTGCAGGTGGCGCGGCTGGCCGGCATGCCGGCGCCGCTGTTGCGCCAGGCGCGCGCGACGCTGGAGGCGCTGGAGGCCCAGCAGGCGGCCAGCGCCTCGCAGATCGACCTGTTCGCCGCGCCCCCGCCCTCGCCGCCGCGCGAAGCCACCGAGCTCGAGCGGGCCCTGGCCGGCGTCGAACCCGATACATTGACCCCGCGGGAAGCGCTCGATGCGCTCTACCGCCTCAAATCGCTCCACGAGCGTTCCAAGGAAAACTGACATGACCTACTGCGTCGGCGTGCGGCTCAATGCCGGCCTCGTGTTCCTGTCCGACTCGCGCACCAACGCCGGGCTCGACCAGATCAGCACTTTCCGCAAGATGATGGTCTACGAGAAGCCCGGCGACCGCTTCATGGTGCTGCTGTCGGCCGGCAACCTGAGCATCAGCCAGTCGGTGCGCGAGATCCTGCAGGTCGAGAAGCTGGAGAACGGCGACAAGCCGCCGCTGACGATCTGGAACGCCACCAGCATGTTCGATGCGGTGCGCGTGCTCGGCAGCGCGGTGCGCCGCGTGCACGAGCAGGACGGCGCCTCGCTCAAGCGCGCCGGCATCGACTTCAACGCCTCGATGATCTTCGGCGGCCAGATCGGCGGCGAAGCGATGCGGCTGTTCCTCGTCTACTCGGCCGGCAACTTCATCGAGGCCACGCGCGAGACCTGCTACTTCCAGATCGGCGAGAGCAAGTACGGCAAGCCCATCCTCGACCGCATGATCACGCCGGCCACCAGCCTGGACGAGGCGGCGAAGTGCGCGCTGGTGTCGATGGACTCGACGCTGAAGTCCAACCTCTCCGTCGGTCTGCCGCTGGACCTGCTGGTCTACCAGGACGGCCGCTTCCAGACCGAGCAGATCGTCTGCATCGACGAGCACAACGAGTACTTCCGCATGATCCGCGGCAGTTGGGGCCAGAAGCTGCGCGCCGCCTTCGAGAGCATCGACGCGCCGCAGTGGGACAGCGGCGGCGCCGCGGCCCATCCGCTGCGCACCGGCCGCGAACGCTGCGAACCGATGCGCAAGATCACCCACCCGAACGAACGCATCGTCTGAGCATGGCGGGCGGACGCGGACGCTCGCGCGGCGCCATCGTCTTCTCGCACGCCAACGGCTTTCCGGCCGGCACCTACCGGCTGCTGTTCGAGCACTGGCGCGCAGCCGGCTACACGGTGCACGCGGTCGAGAAGTTCGGCCACCAGCCGGCCTACCCGGTGACCGGCAACTGGCCGCACCTGCGCGATGAACTGATCCACTTCGCCGAGTGGGCGCTCGTCGACGATGCGCCGGCCTGGTTCGTCGGCCACTCGCTGGGCGGCTTCCTCAGCGTGCTGGCTGCGGCCCGGCGGCCCGACCTGGCGCGCGGCGTGGTGCTGCTCGACTCGCCGATCATCGGCGGCTGGAAGGCACGCGCGCTGCAATTTGCCAAGGCAACCGGTCTCGGTGAACGCTACTCGCCGGCCGCCGTGTCGCGGCGGCGTCGCCAGCACTGGCCCAGTGACCAGGCGGCCTTCGAGCACTTCGCCACCAAGCCGGTGTTCGCCCGCTGGCACCCCGAGGTGCTGCGCGACTACGTCGCCGCCGGCACCGAACCGGCCGGCGCGGTGCGCGCGCTCAGTTTCCGGCGCGAGGTCGAGACCGAGATCTACCGGACCCTGCCGCACCATCTGCCGCACGTCCTGCGCAGCCATCCGCTCGGTTGCCCGGTCACCTTCATCGGCGGCACCGCGTCGGCCGAGGTGCGCCAGGTGGGCCTGCGCGCGACCGAGCGTCTCACCCAGGGGCGGGTGAGCTGGATCGAAGGCGGCCACCTGTTCCCGATGGAGCGTCCACTGGAGACCGCCGAGGCGGTGCTCATGCAGTTGCGCCGCCTGGCTCGCGCCCACCGCGCGACCGGCTGACGCCGAGACCGCCGGGCAGGCGGGCCCGGCCCGGCCCGGCCCGGCCGATATACTCTCGCTTTACCACCACGGCACTTTTGGAAACAACGTGCCGCATGTCATGACCAAGTTCGTCTTCGTCACCGGCGGTGTGGTGTCCTCCCTCGGCAAGGGCATCGCGTCGGCATCGCTCGCGGCCATCCTGGAATCGCGCGGCCTCAAGGTCACCCTGATCAAGCTCGACCCATATCTGAACGTCGATCCGGGCACGATGTCGCCGTTCCAGCACGGCGAGGTCTTCGTCACCGACGACGGTGCCGAGACCGACCTCGACCTCGGTCACTACGAGCGCTTCATCAGCACCCGCATGAAGCGCAGCAACAACTTCACGACCGGCCAGATCTACAAGTCGGTGCTCGAGAAGGAGCGCCGCGGCGACTACCTCGGCAAGACGGTGCAGGTGATCCCGCACGTCACCAACGAGATCCAGGAGTTCGTCAAGCGCGGCGCCAACGACGTCGACGTGGCGATCGTCGAGATCGGCGGAACGGTCGGCGACATCGAGTCGCTGCCCTTCCTGGAAGCGGTGCGCCAGATGGCGCTGCGTGCCGGCCCCAGCAACTCGGCCTTCGTGCACCTGACCTACGTGCCGTGGATCGCCGCGGCCGGCGAGCTCAAGACCAAGCCCACGCAGCACACCGTGCAGAAGATGCGCGAGATCGGCATCCAGCCCGACGCGCTGCTGTGCCGCGCCGACCGCGAGATCCCGGAGGACGAGCGCGACAAGATCTCGCTGTTCACCAACGTCGGCCTGCAGGGCGTGATCTCGATGTGGGACGTCGACACGATCTACAAGGTACCGCGCATGCTGCACGAGCAGCGCCTGGACGAGTTGATCTGCATGAAGCTGCAGTTGCTCACCAAATCGGCCGACCTGCGCCGCTGGGACCGCCTGGTGCACGAGGTGACTCACCCGCAGCACGAGGTGACGATCGCGATGTGCGGCAAGTACACCGACCTGTCGGACTCGTACAAGTCGCTCAACGAGGCGCTGCGCCACGCCGGCATCCACCATCACGCGCGGGTCAAGATCGAATACGTGGACTCGGAGCTGCTGAACGAATCCAACATCGACCAGTTGGCCGGTTATGACGCCATCCTGGTGCCAGGCGGCTTCGGCAAGCGCGGCGTGGAAGGCAAGATCCTCACCGCCCGCTACGCACGCGAGCACAAGATCCCCTACCTCGGCATCTGCCTGGGGATGCAGGTGGCGACCATCGAGGTGGCCCGCCACCTGGCCGGCCTGAAGGACGCCAACAGCACGGAGTTCGAACCCGCCACGCCGCACCCGGTGATCGCGCTGATCGACGAGTGGCAGGACGCCGACGGATCGGTCCAGAAGCGCGACGCCAACTCCGACCTGGGCGGCACCATGCGCCTGGGCGCCCAGAGTTCCGACGTGAAGCCCGGCACGCTGGCCCACCAGATCTACGGCCCGGTCGTGACCGAGCGCCACCGCCACCGCTACGAGGCCAACGAGCACTACCTCGACCGCCTGCAGCAGGCCGGACTGGTGATCAGCGCGATCACCCAGCGTGAGAAGCTGACCGAGATGGTCGAGCTGCCGCAGAGCGTGCACCCGTGGTACGTGGGCGTGCAGTTCCACCCCGAGTTCAAGTCCACGCCGTGGGCGGGACATCCGCTGTTCATCAGCTATGTCAAGGCCGCGCTGGCCCACCAGGCCGAGCGTGGCACGGCCTCGGGCGGATTGCAGAAGGTGGCGGCATGAGCATGATCGAGCCGACGTCGCTCGGAGGTTTGGCATGAAGCTGTGCGGCTTTGACGTCGGCCTCGACCGGCCGTTCTTCCTGATCTCCGGCCCCTGCGTGGTCGAGAGCGAGCAACTGCAGATGGACGTGGCCGGTCGCCTGAAGGAAATCACCGCGGCGCTCGGCATCCCCTTCATCTTCAAGTCCAGCTACGACAAGGCCAACCGCTCGTCCGGCACCTCGTTCCGCGGACCGGGCATGGAGAAGGGCCTGGAGATCCTGGCCAAGGTGCGCCGTGATCTGCAGGTGCCGGTGCTGACCGACGTGCACAGCGAGGCCGAGATCCCGGTCGTCGCGCAGCATGTCGACGTGCTTCAGACCCCCGCCTTCCTGTGCCGCCAGACCGACTTCATCCGGGCCGTGGCCCAGAGTGGCAAGCCGGTGAACATCAAGAAGGGCCAGTTCCTCGCCCCTGGCGACATGAAGAACGTGATCCAGAAGGCGCGCGACGCGGCACGCGAGAAGGGCCTGCCGGACGACGTGTTCATGGCCTGCGAGCGTGGCGCGAGCTTCGGCTACAACAACCTCGTGTCCGACATGCGCAGCCTGGCCATCATGCGCGAGACCGGCAGCCCGGTGGTCTTCGACGCGACCCACAGCGTGCAGCTGCCGGGCGGCCAGGGCACCAGCTCCGGCGGGCAGCGCGAGTTCGTGCCGGTGCTGTCGCGCGCGGCCATCGCGGTCGGCGTGGCGGGCGTCTTCATGGAAACCCACCCGGACCCGGCCAAGGCGCTGAGTGACGGCCCGAATGCGGTGCCGCTGAAGCACATGAAGGCCCTGCTCGAACAGCTGGTCAGCATCGACCGCGTGATCAAGGCACAGCCGCTGCTCGAGAACGATTTTTCCTGTTGATGTTGACCACCCCCGTTGCGGCGATGCCGCGCCCCCTCGAGGGGGCGACGCTGGCGGACCGGCGAAACCGGATCCGCGGCGTCCTCTCGTCGAGCACCTCTCTTCCTCTTTGAAAGTCATTCCATGAGTGCCATCGTTGACATCGTCGGGCGCGAGATCCTCGACAGCCGCGGCAACCCCACCGTCGAATGTGACGTGCTGCTCGAGAGCGGCGTGATGGGCCGCGCCGCAGTGCCGAGCGGCGCCTCCACCGGCTCGCGCGAGGCGATCGAGCTGCGCGACGGCGACAAGGGCCGCTACCTCGGCAAGGGCGTGCTGAAGGCCGTCGAGCACCTCAACACCGAGGTCTCGGAAGCCGTGCTGGGGCTCGACGCCTCCGAGCAGGCCTTCCTCGACAAGACGCTGATCGACCTGGACGGCACCGACAACAAGGCCCGCATCGGCGCCAACGCGACGCTGGCGGTCAGCATGGCCGTGGCGCGCGCGGCGGCCGAGGAATCGGGCCTGCCGCTGTACCGCTATTTCGGCGGCATGGGCGGCATGCAGCTGCCGGTGCCGATGATGAACGTGGTCAACGGCGGGGCGCATGCCAACAACAGCCTCGACCTGCAGGAGCTGATGATCATCCCGGTGGGCGCGCCGAGCTTCCGCGAGGCGGTGCGCTGGGGCGCGGAGACCTTCCACGCGCTGAAGAAGATCCTGCACGACAAGGGCATCAGCACCGCGGTGGGCGACGAAGGCGGCTTCGCGCCCAGCGTCGAGAACCACGAGGCCGCGATCCAGATGATCCTCGAGGCAATCGACAAGGCCGGCTACACCCCGGGCACGCAGATCGCGCTGGGCCTCGACTGCGCCGCCAGCGAGTTCTACAAGCCGGGCAAGAACGGCTCGCTGGTATACCAGCTCGACGGCGAGGGCGGCCTGTCGCTGTCGGCCCAGCAGTGGACCGACATGCTGGCCGGCTGGGTCGACAAGTACCCGATCATCAGCATCGAGGACGGCATGGCCGAAGGCGACTGGGCCGGCTGGGCCCACCTGACCGAGGTGCTGGGCAAGAAGGTGCAGCTGGTCGGCGACGACCTGTTCGTCACCAACACCAAGATCCTGCAGGAAGGCATCGACAAGGGCATCGCCAACTCGATCCTGATCAAGATCAACCAGATCGGCACGCTGACCGAGACCTTCGCCGCGATCGAGATGGCCAAGCGCGCCGGCTACACCGCCGTGATCTCGCACCGCTCGGGCGAGACCGAGGACAGCACCATCGCCGACATCGCGGTGGGCACCAACGCCGGCCAGATCAAGACCGGCTCGCTGTCGCGCAGCGACCGCATGGCCAAGTACAACCAGCTGCTGCGCATCGAGGAAGACCTGGGCGACGTGGCGGTCTATCCCGGCCGCGCCGCGTTCTACAACCTGCGCTGAGTCCCCGCTGCCTGCCGCGCCCGCCGCCGCCATGCGCCTGATCACCGTCGCGCTGGTCGCGTTGCTGGCCCTGGTCCACGCCGAGCTGTGGTTCGGCAAGGGCGGGGTCGGCCGGGTGGTCGGCCTGCAGGCGCAGCTGCGCGAGCAGCAGGCGAAGAACGACGTGGCGCAGACACGCAACGACCGGCTCTCGGCCGAGGTGCGCGACCTCAAGGAAGGCCTGGAGATGGTCGAGGAGAAGGCGCGCTCCGAGCTGGGCATGCTCAAGCCCGACGAGATCTACGTGCAGTACGCGCCGCGCCGCTAGGCCCGCGCCCGACTCTCTTTCGCCCCGATGCGCCGCCCGAGCGCATGCCTTGCGATGCTCACCTCGCTGATCGACTTCCTCAACGCACCGGCCTTCGTGCTCGGCCCGCTGGCCGCCAGCCGCGCCGAACTGGCCGGCGCGCTGCTGGGCGTCTGGATGGTGTGGTGCAACCTGCGCGTCGACCCGCTGGCCTGGCCGCTGGCGATCACCAGCTCGGCGCTCTACGGCCTGGTGTTCTGGGAGGCCCGGCTGTACGGCGACGCATCGCTGCAGCTGCTGTTCATCGCGGTCGCCTTCTGGGGCTGGTGGCAGTGGCTGTGCGGCACCCAGGCCGATGGCAGCGCGCTCGCAGTGCGCCACCTCGCCCCGCGCGGCCGGCTGCAGGCACTGCTGGCCTTCGCCCTGCTGTGGCCGGCCACCGCGTTGCTGCTGCGCCACGGCACCGACACCGACGTGCCCTGGTGGGACGCCTTCCCCACCGCCGGCAGCGTGGTGGGCCAGGTGCTGCTGGGCCGCAAGCTGGTGGAGAACTGGCCGGTGTGGATCGCCGTCAATGCCGTCGGCGTGAGCCTGTTCGCCTACAAGGGGCTGTGGCTCACCGTCGGGCTTTACGCGCTGTTCGCGCTGCTGGCGGCGATCGGCTGGCGCGCCTGGACCCGCAAGGCCGCGGCGATGAGCTCGGCATGAGGCGGCTTGCGGGGCGGTGCGCATGGGCCCGGTGATCGCGCTGGTCGGTGCCGAGAGCACCGGCAAGACCACGCTGGCCCATGCGCTGGCGCTGGAGCTCCGTTCGCTCGGCCGGCCGGCCACGCGGGTGGCCGAGTACCTGCGCGAGTTCTGCGACGCGCACGGCCGCACGCCGCGGCCCGAGGAACAGGCCGCCATCGCCGACGAGCAATGGCGTCGCATCGAGGCCGCCGCGCGGGACGGTCACATCGTGCTGGCCGACACCACGCCGCTGATGATCGCGGTCTACAGCGAGTTCGTGTTCGGCGACCGCAGTCTCTACCCCCTGGCGCTCGAGCGCCAGCGCCGCTGCGCCCACACGCTGCTGACCGGCCTCGACCTGGCCTGGCAGCCAGACGGCCTGCAGCGCGACGGCGCCCAGGTGCGCGGCCCGGTCGACCGCTTGGTCCGCGACGCGCTGGCCTCTGCCGTGCTGCCCTATTCGGTGGTCTATGGCGAAGGCTCGGCGCGCACGGCAGCCGCTGTGGCTGCGCTGCGCCCGCTGCTGCACCTGCCCGCCCAGGTGGCCCCCGCGCCCGACGGCCCGCGGCTGCGTGGCCGCTGCCGCGAATGCCTGCAGCCCGAATGCGAACATCTGTCGTCCGCGTCCGCGGCGAAGCGCCCATTGCCATGAGCGAACCCGATTCCTCTTCTCCTCCGGCCCACCCGCCCCGGCCGATCCGCAGCTTCGTGCTTCGCGCTGGCCGCATGGGCAGCGGGCAGACACGCGCCCTCGCCGAACTCGGCCCGCGCTTCGTGCTGCCGTTCCAGCGCGAGCCGCTCGACCCGCAGACCGTGTTCGGACGCCGCGCCCCGCGGGTGTTCGAGATCGGCTTCGGCATGGGCGACGCCACCGCGCAGATCGCCGCCGCCCGGCCCGACACCGATTTCATCGGCTGCGAGGTGCACACGCCGGGCGTCGGCGCCCTGCTCAAGCAAATCGGCGAGCGCGAACTGACGAACCTGCGCATCGTGCAGCACGACGCGGTCGAGGTGCTCGATCACATGATCGAACCCGGCTCGCTGGCCGGCATCCACCTGTTCTTCCCGGACCCCTGGCACAAGAAGAAGCACCACAAGCGCCGCCTGGTGCAACCCGCGTTCGTCGAGCGACTGGTGACGCGGCTCGCGCCGGGCGGCTACCTGCACTGCGCCACCGACTGGCAGCCCTATGCCGAGCAGATGCTCGAGGTGCTGGGAGCCGAGCCGGCGCTGCGCAACAGTGCCGACGGCTACGCGCCGCGGCCCGAGTACCGGCCGCTGACGAAGTTCGAGCAGCGCGGCCTGCGACTGGGCCACGGCGTCTGGGATCTGGTGTTCACCAAGCACCAGGGACGGAGCGCATCGAAGCAGTGCACTGCAACATCTTCGCCTTGATCCGCCCTCTGAGACCGCTTCGCAAACCTGAAGCGAGGCTGACGCCGGAACCCATGAATCGTCGACAGACACCGCTGAGCTTGAACAGCGTGAAGGCGTCGAAGCCAAACGTCCTTACCCAGCACCCGTTCATGGGGTGGTGACCCCTCCCCCTAACGCCTACTCTCTGCGAATCAGATAAAACCCGGCGAGCGCTCTGAAGCTGGCTCGGGTGTGCGGTTGCCACATCGGCACTGCATGGCCCCCAGGAGAGTTTCAGTGGATAAATTGTCAACCGTGCGCATGCTCATGACCAGTTGCGCGGCTGGTGCGCTTGCCGCGTGCGGTGGTGGCGGAGGTGATACTTCTTCATCGTCGGCGGTGGATAGTTCGGGTGGCGGATCCCCCCGTGCCCAAGCGGCCGCTGAACCCGTGGTGACCTGGACCCAGTGCGCCGTCGAGCTTCGGACCTGCAGCTTCACCGGGACGAAGCAGGTTCGCTATGGCTTCAACGGCACGTACGCCACCGGCACGTTCACCAACGGGGTCTTTTGCGACAACAGTGTCTTCGGTGACCCGCTTCCGGGCGCAGACAAAGTCTGCGACGTAGCGTCGGATGCTCCTGCTCCTGCTCCTGCTCCTGCTCCTGCTCCTGCTCCTGCTCCTGCTCCTGCTCCTGCTCCTGCTCCTGCTCCTGCTCCTGCTCCTGCTCCTGCTCCGGCCACCTGGACGTTTTGCGCCAACGAACGGACCACCTGCAGCTTCACGGGTTCGCGACTGGTGCGCTACGGCGCCAATAGCACCTTCGTCACCGGCACCTTCACCGGCGGCGTCGCATGCGACAACCGCATCTTTGGCGATCCTCTCCCGGGCGTCGAAAAGCATTGCGACCTGGCCCCTGCTCCGGCTCCGGCTCCGGCCCCTGCTCCGGCCCCTGCTCCGGCCCCTGCTCCGGCTCCGGCTCCGGCTCCGGCTCCTGCTCCTGCTCCTGCTCCTGCTCCGGCTCCTGCACCCGCTCCGGCCACCTGGACGTTCTGCGCCAACGAACGGACCACCTGCAGCTTCACGGGTTCGCGACTGGTGCGCTACGGCGCCAATAGCACCTTCGTCACCGGCACCTTCACCGGCGGCGTCGCATGCGACAACCGCATCTTTGGCGATCCTCTCCCGGGCGTCGAAAAGCATTGCGACCTGGCTCCGGCCCCTGCCCCTGCCCCTGCCCCTGCCCCTGCTCCGGCTCCGGCTCCGGCTCCTGCTCCTGCTCCGGCCCCGGCCCCGGCCCCGGCTCCGGCTCCGGCTCCTTCCCCACTGACGATGAACTGTGTAGAGGGTGCCGGTTACCAGTGCAGCGGTTCGGTGCTGATCAGGTCTGCGAACGGAGTGGCGCTCACAAGTTCCGGCGTCCAGGTCTATGGCCGATCCACCGGCGATGTGCTCAACCCCAGCAATCCGAACATTGCGACGGGATTGGCCTTGGCTTCCGGTGGTCTCGCGGAATTTCGATCGGCCAAGGACAGCAACGGCATCACGTTGTCCACGGCCATCCTGTTGAAGAACCTGAACATCTCGTGGGACGGTGTCACCGACCGCCCCCTGATCATCGAACTGTTTGACACCACCGCCGGCCGGGTCGAGTTGGGGTCCAACGGTGCGCTGGTCCGTTCAGCTTTACCGGTCAGTTCCAACCTGAGCTTCTACGACTACGCAACGAAGGGGAGAAACGGCACGCAACTCAACTACGCGAATAACCGGTACTTTCCGCGGTCCGCACCATCTCGCTGCGACCCTGGCGATCCATGCCGTACGACCGAAACGGCCGGACTGAACCGCACGGCCGGCAGTTGGCGCTCCGGTGGGACCCGACCCGATGTCGCAGGCGGGCAGCGGCTGCACGAGGACGGCGACATCCATGCTGGAAATGGCCTGCCAGACGCCAACGGAAACCCGACTTGGCTGCCGGGTGGAAACGGCTTCGGCGTGCCGTTCCCTGGCTCCAAGGGGGTTCGAGACGTGGTGCAGTGGAGCTACCGATACAGCAACATCGGCTACTGGGGAACACGCGACACGATTCACCTCGGAGGACAGTGGGCTGCCGGCAGCTTCTTCGAACACAACACGGAGCGCACTGGCATCGTGACGTTCGGTGAGGTGTCGGACTCGAACGGCATGCCGGTCACGGGGAGTACCAGCTACAACGGCTTCGTCTACGGGTCGTATGCCTCGAACGGTGTCGTCGATCGGGTGAACTTCAATTGCCGGGCCACCGTGACGGCGAACTTCGCCACCCGGGCCGTCGTAGTGAACGTCAACACGTGCGTCCAGGAAGGTTCCGGGACGTCCGTCCCGATCAGCTTCTCCTCCTCCACAACGATGGGCACCGTGGCCGCGGGTGAGTCGAACTACTCTACTGGGACCGTCAGCGGCACGCTCAGCGGAGGCTTGAGCGCTCGGTTCTTCGGGCCGGCCAATGTCGCCGGGACGAACGGCTCGGGGCCGCCGGAAGTGGGCGGTGCGTTCTCTCTCTCGAATTCGTCGGGAGCCGCAGTGGTCGCCGGGTTCATCGCCTTCAAGAACTGAGTCTGCAGCGCCTCGGCGCTGCAGATCCGGAATCACACCGCCGACCTGAGCACGCCGCCGTCCACCCGCAGCGCCGCACCGGTGGTGGCTGACGCGAGGGGGCTGGCGACATAGGCCACCAGCGAGGCCACCTCCTCGGTCGTGGCGAAGCGGCGAATCAGGGAAGTGGGCCGCATCTTGAGGAAGAACTCCTGCTCGACGACCTCGGCCGACTTGCCTTCGGCCTGGGCCAGCGCATCGACGAAGTCGACGACACCGCGCGAACGCGTAGGCCCGGGCAGTACGCTGTTGACCGTGATGCCCGTCCCGGCCACGGCCTCCGCAAGGCCTCGCGACACCGCCAGTTGCGCGGTCTTGGTCATGCCGTAGTGGATCATCTCCGACGGGATCTGCAGCGCGCTCTCGCTCGAGATGAAGATCACCCGCCCCCAATTGCGTTGCCGCATCGCCGGCAGGTAGAGCCGCGCCAGACGCACGCCGCTGAGTACGTTGACGTCGAAGAAGCGCTGCCAGTCCGCGTCGGGGATCTCCTCGAAGGGCTTGGGCTCGAAGATGCCGAGGTTGTTGACGAGAATATCGACATCCGGGAAGCGGCGCACGAGCGCCTCGGCCGCCACCGCGGTGCTGAGGTCGCCGGCAAAGCCTTCGGCGGCGTTCGGCCCCGATGCCGCGCACAGTTGCGCGACGGCACGTTCGACGGCCACCTCGGTACGGCCGTTGACGATCACGCGCGCACCCTCGCGCGCCAGCGCCTCGGCGATCGAATAGCCGATGCCGGCCGTGCTGCCGGACACGAGAGCCTGCTTGCCTGTCAGTTGAAGATCCACGTTGAGCTTTCCTGAAGAGTGACGCTCGGTGAGCGAATGCGCGCAGTCTTGCAGGAACGCGCCGACCTGCTCGATGTCAAGGTCTTCGTCGCGCCAACCTCGGCGCCGAGGTCAGGATTCGGAGCCGGTCAGCGATGCGGCATCGGCGCCGCCCAGTCGGTTGACCAGCACCTTGTCGACCCGCTTGCCGTCGAGATCGACCACCTCGAAGCGCCAACCGGCCCACTCGACCACGTCGGCGGTCTGCGGCAGGCGCCCGAGCAGCAGCATCGTCATGCCGGCGAGGGTGTTGTAGCGGCCACGGTCCTCGTCGGGCAGTTCCTTCAGGCCGAGCCGGTCCTTGAGTTCGGGGACCGGGATCAAGCCGTCGATCAACCACGAGCCATCGTCGCGCTGCACCGCCCAGGCGTCGTCGGCGGTGGGCGTGGTGAACTCACCGGTGATGGCCTCCAGCACGTCGCGCAGCGTGATCACGCCTTGGACTTCGCCGTACTCGTCGACGACGAACACCATCTGCGTGGTCGATCCGCGGAACTGCTCGAGCAGTTCCATGCCGGTGAGCGTCTCGGGCACGAACACCGGCGGCTGCAGGCCTTCGGTCAACGACAGCGGCTTGCCGCTGGTGACCTGCTGCAGCAGGTGCTGCGTCCCGACGACGCCGAGCACCTCGTCCAGTCCGCCCCGGCACACCGGGTAGCGGGAGTGTTCGTGGGCCGCGATCACCGCCAGCGCGTCGGCGATGGGCGTCGTGCTGTCGAGCCAGGCGATCTCGCCGCGCGGGATCATCATCGAGCCGATCTGCCGCTCGTCGAGCCGGAAGACATTGCGCACCATCTGGTGTTCCTGGGCCTCGATGACCCCGGCGTCGAAGCCCTCCTCGAGGCTGGCCGCAATCTCCTCCTCCGTCACGCCCCGGCTCTGCGTATCGCGGATGCCTAGCAGGCCGAGGATCGCGCCCGTGCTGCCGGCCAGCAGCTTGACGAAGGGCCTGGCGACGAAGGACAGGCCGCGCATCGGCCGCGAGACCAGGCGCGCGACGGCTTCGGGATAGAGCTGGCCGACCCGCTTGGGCACCAGTTCGCCGAAGATGATCGTCAGGAAGGTGATGATCACCACCACCAGGGCGAGCGAGCCGATATCGGCGGCCCGCGGCGCAATGTCGAAGCCTTCCTTGAGCCACGCGGCCAACGGCTGCGAGAAGGCGGCCTCGCCCACGATGCCGTTCAGGATGCCGATCGAGGTGATGCCGATCTGCACCGTCGACAGGAAGCTCGTCGGGTTGTCATGCAACTCCATCGCCGCCTTGGCGCCGGCGTCTCCGGTTTCCACCATCACCTGCAGACGCGCCTTGCGGCTCGCGGCCAGCGACATCTCCGACATCGCGAACAGGCCGTTGAGAAGGATCAGGCAAACCAGGAGAAAGACGTCCATTCAGTGCGCCGCGCCGGGCGACGTCACGAGTCGGTGAAATACGAGCGTAGCAGAATCGACCCATGATCTATCTCGTCGGCGACCTCCAGGGCTGTTGCGACGCCCTCGACCACCTGCTCGCCAAGATCGGCTTCTCGCCCTCGCGCGATCGGCTGTACGCGCTCGGCGATCTGGTGAACCGCGGGCCGCGGTCGCTCGACGTGCTGCGGCGCCTGATCGCACTGGGCGACTCGGCCACCTGCCTGCTCGGCAACCACGACCTGCACCTGCTGGCCGTGGCCCGAGGCGTGCGCCGCCCCCACCGCAGCGACACGCTGACGCCGATCCTCGAGTCCGCGGACCGCGACGCGCTGATCGATTGGGTCCGCAGTCGACCGCTCGCGGTGCACGCGGAGGGCTGGCTGATGGTGCATGCCGGCGTGGCGCCGCAGTGGGACCGGGCGCTGACGCTGCAACTGGCCGCCGAAGTGGAGGCGGAACTCGGCGGTCCGCGATGGGGGGACTTCCTGCAGGTGATGTACGGCAACGAGCCGTCTCGATGGAAGACCGGTCTCGACGGCGCCGACCGATGGCGCTTCGCGATCAACGTGCTCACGCGCGTGCGCTTCGTCGATGCTCGTGGCACGCTGGACTTCAAGGTGAAGGAGGCCGCGGACAAAGCGCCGGACGGGCTCTACCCCTGGTTCGAGGCACCCGACCGCCAGACGCAGGGACAACCAATCGCCTTCGGCCATTGGTCGACGCTCGGCCTCTTGAATCGCCCTGACCTGCTGGCCATCGACACCGGCTGCGTCTGGGGCGGCGCGCTCACCGCGGTGCGTATCGACGGAGGACGGCGGGAGATGATCCAGGTCGACTGCGAAACGGCGCAGCGGCCTGGCTGATCAGTCGCGGCGACCGGGCCGCTGCCGAACTTAGAATTCAGTCCGTTGGAAGCGTGGCCGAGCGGTTGAAGGCAGCAGTCTTGAAAACTGCCGAAGGGGTGACCCTTCCGTGGGTTCGAATCCCACCGCTTCCGCCAATGCACCTCTCAGCGCCTAGTGAACGCGTCCTGCAGTTCTCCGGGCAGGGTATCGATTTCTTCCTCGCTCACTTCCAGCCCGCGACGCAGATCAAACGACGAATGCAACCAGTGATCGTCGGTCTGGGTGTCGTCCTGCTGAACAGCGCGGAGTTCAACAGCGCTCCGATCTGTCCGGGTTTTGGGTGGATGCAGAGTGAAATGCCGAGACTTGGCCCCGAAATCGAAAGTTGCCATGGCGAACCCCGTCCTGCGAAATCGCGTACATAAGGTTACATCTATGCTGGGGGCGTGGTAATTCCCATTTTTAGTTAAAGGTTATAGGCCATCTTCGCCGGCCGCAACGATGCCGCTCCTGGAGAGCTATCGGAGCGTCGTCCAATGGACATCGACGCTCGTCGATCGATCATCATCTTCGAACCGAGGCCCAACGGTCAGGTCGCCTGACCCAGGAGGCACCGGTTCAGCACAACGGTCGATGAAGTGGCGCAATTCAGACTCCATAGCCGGCGTGAACCCATCGCGCATCTGCATCACGATGGCCTGCTCGATCGCCAGACGCATGTCCGGAGGCAAGTGCCGCCCCGCCAGGAGCGTGGTCAGCAACTCGTGCGCGCGTTGTTCGAAGCCACTCATTCTCGGATCACGGAACGTCTGCAGGGTCGGCACGCCAGGAGAGTCTCGACGAAGGCTGGGCCGCGCCGGGGCCACGATCGGCACGACCGCAGCGCTGGATTGTCCGCCTCGGCAGGACAGGGCGTCCGAACGAACTAGGGGGTCCTTCGCGGGCCCCGCTCGGCCGCGCAACGAGCGCCGCGGGCAGTAGATCAGGCGGCGCAGGTGCGGTTCTTGCCGCTGTGCTTGGCCTCGTACAGCGCCTCGTCGGCGCGCTCCAGCGATTGCTCGAGCCGTTCGCCGGGCCGGTAGAGGCTGACGCCGGCCGAGAAGGTCACGAACACCTGCCCCTGCTCATCGCTCATGAACAGCTCCGCGCTGAGCGTACGCTGCACGCGGGTGAGCACGCGCTGCGCCTCGTCGAGCGGCGTGCCCGGCAGCAGCACCACGAACTCCTCGCCACCGTAGCGCGCCAGTGTGTCGCCGGGGCGCAGCGCCTGCGCGACGCGGTGCGTCAGGAACTGCAGCGCCGCATCGCCGCTCGCATGGCCCAGCCGATCGTTGAGCTTCTTGAAATTGTCGATGTCGATCAGCGCCACGGCGAGCGTCGCGCCCTCACCCTGTGCAGCCCGCTGGTTCTTGGCCTGCTCCGTCTCGAAGGCCTGCTGCAGGCCGCGGCGGTTGGCGATCTGCGTCAAGGGGTCCGTGGACACTTCGTCCGACAGCCGACGGATCTCGTCCTCCAATTCGACCACCCGCGCCTGCATCTCGGCCGATCGGCTGTGCTCCAGAGCCAGTCTGGCCTGCGCCTGGCTGACCCCTTCGTGCACTGCCCGGCTTTCAGCCACCATCTGTCGCACCGTCCCGGCCAGGCTCTCAAGAGACTCGGCACGGTCGATCTCGTCGGCGTACCCGTCCAATTGAGACGAGAAGCGCCCGGTCTGTGCACCCAGCGAGGCAATCTCGTCGAGCATCTCGTGGATCGAGTCCTTCAAGGCATCTCGGGCCGCCTTGCGGGCCGCGCGCAGTTCCTGCTGGCGCTCGCGCGTACCGAGCAGCAGTTGGCTGACTGATCGCACGCCCCTTGCCGTCAGGCCACCGTCGCTCTCGAACAGCTGACTGCGCATCACCTCGCACTGCCCTTTGACCCAGGAATCGTCCTCGGACAGGTCGGCCAGACCTTCGGTGAGTTCCTGGCACAGCCCTCCCAGTTGGTTCGTCAGGTGCTGGCGATGCTGCAACACCCGTTGCGCCTCGGTGCAAGCCTGCGCCACGTCTTCGACAACACCATCGGGGCCGTCGGCAGCAATGCGCGCCTGCAACTGCGCAAGCCGCTCGGCCACCTCGCGGCTGCGCGCCTCGCTCGACGGCAAGGCCGCCTGAACGGTCGCACCGAGTTCGGCGGCAACGCGCGACCAGGCCATCGAGACGGGCGCCGGCGAAGCCTCTGCAACGACCATCGGCGCGACGTCGCCCACGGGTGCTGCCGCGTCGAAAGGTGCCAGATCGCTCGGTGCCTCGTCGAGCGCATCACTGTCCCAGCTGGCGATGAGCTGCTTGAGCCTTTGCTGCAGCCGCTTGGCGTCACTGCGGCTGCCCCCGAGCACCCGCTGCAGACTGTCCTTGCGTCGAGCGGCGGTCCAGTTGCGGCCGCCACGCTCCACGCCCCGCAGGGCGCTCTGGAACAGAGCGGCCCACGCTTCGCCGTCGCCTTCGGCGCTGTCCGGCACGGCAGCAGCAACCCCCGCCGCGGGCCCCGGTGCGTCACCGCGCTCCGTCCGGTAGGCCCACGCAAAGTTCTCGGGCGTCGGTTGCTTGCGCTCCAGCGCAAGGCGGCGCAGCGCCGCCTTGGCCAACTCCGCAGCCGCGGGCTCCGCGGCACGTGCAGCGGACGCTTCCGGGTTCGAGGCCACGCCCATCGCGCGAGCTCAGGCGCCCGGAGGCAGATTGCCCGGCAGGGCGCGCACATCGGCCCGCGGCACCGACTCCGCCGTGGCGTCACTGTCTTCCACCTGCCCGATCCACGGGGCCTTGCGAGGCAATACGGTCTGCGCCAGCCATTGCTCCAGGTCTTCAGGCGGCAAGGCCTTGCTGAACAGGAAGCCCTGCATCGTGCTGCAGCCCAGGCGGTGCAGCACCTCCATCTGGCGCAGGTTCTCCACGCCCTCCGCAATCACGCGGATGCCGAGCGAGCGCGCCAGCGCAATGATCGCCGTCACCACAGCCGAACTCTGCAAGGTAACGCCGAGGTCACGCACGAAGCTGCGGTCGATTTTCAGCTCGCTGATCGGCAGCGTCGTCAGGTACGCGAGCGAAGAATAGCCGGTGCCGAAGTCGTCGATGGAGATCTCGACGCCGATCTCGTTGAGTCGATGCAAGGCCGGGATCACGTTCTGCAGATCCTTCATCAGGCCGGTTTCAGTGATCTCCAGCTCGATGCAGGAATGCGTGACGCCGTGCGCCGCCGCGGCCTGCTGGATGTGGGTCACCAGGTCGGTGCGCTCGAACAGCCGGCTCGGCAGGTTCACCGCGATCGAGGTATCGATGCCATGGTGCTGCTGCCACAGGCGCGCCTGCCGGGTGGCCTCGCGGATGGCCCACTCGCTCATCGGCACGATGAGGCCGGTCTCCTCGGCCAGCGGGATGAAATCGCCGGGCGGCACCAACACGCCATTGCGCTTCCAGCGCATCAGCGCCTCGGCACCGACCATGCGCGCGGTGCGCACGTCGATCTTCGGCTGGTAGTGCAGCACCAGTTCCTCGCGCTCGATGGCCTTGTGCAGCGCGCTCTCGAGCTCGAGCTTCTCACGGCCCTTGCCGGCCAGATGCGGCCGGTAGAGCGATGCCGCGTTGCGTCCGGCTGCCTTGGCGGAGTACATCGCCACATCGGCGTTGCGCAGCACGTCGGCCACCGAAGCGCCGTCCCGAGGGAACAGCGCGATGCCGACGCTCGCCGTCACGAAGCATTCCTGGCCGCCCACGAAGATGGGCTCGCGCATCACTTCGAGGATGCGCAGCGCAACGCGCTCGGCATCCTGGTCAGCATCGACCTCGGGCAGCAACGCCACGAACTCGTCACCGCCGAGACGACCGACCGCCTCCAGCGAGCGATGCGCGCGCAGACCTACCGAGTCGATCCCCGTCTCGACCACCTGGTCGGAGTGCCGCACGCAGGACCGCAGTCGCCGAGACACCTCCATCAGCAGTTCGTCCCCCGCCCCGTGCCCGAGCGTGTCATTGATGACCTTGAAGCGATCCAGGTCGATCAGCAGCAGCCCCACCTGATGGTTCAGCCGCTTGGCCTGTTCCATCGCACGTTCGGCGCGCCAGATCAACTGGCGCCGGTTCGGCAGGCCCGTCAGTGCGTCGAAGTTCGCCAGGTGACGGATCTTGTCCTCGGCCACCCGTCGGTCGGTCACGTCCTGAACGATGCCGGTGTAGCCGGTCAGGTTGCCGTGTTCGTTGAACTCGGGTTCGGCCTCGACGTGGACCACGCGCTGGCGCCCGTCGATCAGTTGTACCGGGAAATCGGTGGCCAGCACGGTGCTGCGGGCCAGCGTATCCCGCAACAGCGACAGACAGCCCTGCCGATGCTCGGCGGGGACCATGCGGATGAGCGATCTCATGCCGAGGTGATCCCCCGGGCCCAGACCGAAGACGCGCAAACCCTCGACCGAGAACAGCAGCCCCGAGCGATCGCGCCGCCAGTCGAAGCTTCCCATGCGTGCGAGATCCTGCGCGCGTGCCAGCTTCGATTTGCTGCGCTCGAGCTCCAGTCGGGTGCGGGACGAGCGCAGCAGATAACGCAGCCGTCCGGCCAGCAGACTCCACTGCGTCGATTTGACGAAAAAGTCGGTGGCGCCGGCCTCGTAGGCACGGGTGATCGACGCATCGTCATCCAATCCGGTCAGCATCAGCACCGGCATCGACTCGAAGCCGGGCAAGGCGCGCAGCTCTCGGCAGGTGGTGAAGCCGTCCATGCCGGGCATCAGCGCATCGAGCACGATGACGTCGGGCGACCAGTCGGTCAGCAACTGCACCGCGCGCTCGCCGCTGGTGGCTTCGGTGACGGCGAAGCCTCGCTCGCGCAACGCGATCGATGTCAGCAGCAGGTTGACCTCGTCGTCGTCGACCAGGAGAACACGAGGGCTCTCCAGAGGATCGTCGACAGAGGGATCGGCGCGCAGGTCCATGGGTGAATTCTTGATCGACAGCGCGTGGGTCGTGGATCCGGGTCAGGCGGCAGGCAGCAGCAGAGCGTGCAGGCTGCCACGAACCGACGCGATCTCGGCGCGCAGCGCCGCGACGCGCGGCCCCAGGGCCTGCACCTCGTTGTTGCGAATCATGCCCTCGATGTCGGCACACAGGGCCGACAACTTGAGCGCCCCGATGCTGGCCGACGAGGATTTCAGCGTATGGGCGACATGCTTCACGCCGTCGAGGTCGCCCGCTGCATGCGCTTCGTCGAGCTGCGGCAGCAAACGCCCCGTGGACGTCTCGAACGCCTGCACGACGCGCTCCAGCAGCCGGTTCGCCCCGGTGGGATCGAGGTCGCGCAGCCGCTGCAGAGCCTGGGCATCCAGAGCTCCTGCCGTCGCCGCAGGGGGGATCGCCGGAGCTCCAGCCAACGCTGGCTCGGCCGGAGCCGGCGTCAGCTCTCCCGCCCCGGTGTCGGGAATGTTCAGGCGTTGTGACAGCATGGTGTGCAACTGGCTTTGCCGGAAGGGTTTGGAAAGGTATTCATCGAATCCGAGGCCGAGGAATCGCTCGCGGTCACCCCCCAATGCGTTGGCGGTCACCGCGACCACCGGCGTGGTGGGTGGAGTGCGGAAGGCGAAGCGCTCGCCAGGTCCTCGGCGGAACCAGCCGAGCGCCTCGACACCGTCCATGCCCGGCATCTGGATGTCCATCATGATCAGGTCGAAGCGCTCGGCACACAAGGCACGCAGCCCTTCGAGCGCCGACGAGGCGAGCTGCACGCGGCAACCGAAGTGGCGCAGCATCTGCCCGATCACTTCCTGGTTCACGGGATTGTCCTCGACCACCAGGATATGGGCGCCGATCTTGCGCGACGAACCGCCGCCGGCGCCGGCAACACCCGACACGCCGAGGATCGCCTGGCGCAGTTCGGCCTTCCGCACCGGCTTGTTGACGAAGCGCTTGAAGCCCACGGCCTGCGCGCGCTTGGCGTCGTCGGGCGAGCTCACGGACGACAGCATGATCAGCTTCACGTCCGCGAAGTCCGGCTCGGCCGAGATCCGGTCGGCCAGTTGCAGGCCATCGAGCCGCGGCATCTGCATGTCGATCAGCGCAATGTCGAAGCTGCGTGCGGCATCGCGCTCCGCATGCAGCCGCTCCAGCGCATGCACGCCGTCGTTCGCCACCACGACCTCCATGCCCCAGGCCCCGAGCAGGTTTTCGAGCACCGTCCGGTTGGTCTCGTTGTCATCGACGACGAGCACGCGCAGGGCCGGCATGTCATGCAGTTCGAGCATGTCGACATCGACGTCGCTGGAGGCCGGCGACAGGGGCAGCCGAACGCAGAACCGCGAGCCCACCCCCGGCTGGCTGCGGACCGTGATCGATCCGGACATCAGTTCGACCAGCTGGCGCGAGATCGCCAGCCCCAGACCGGTGCCGCCGTAGCGTCGCGCCATGCCGCTGCTGGCCTGGCTGAAGGCGATGAAGAGCCGTGACAAGGCCTCGGGGGGAATGCCGATCCCGGTATCTCGCACGCACAGCTCGACCCACAGCCGGTCCCCGGTGGCCAGGGCCGTCTCTGCCGCGGTCGGCTCGACCCGGCGCATCTCGACGACCACCTCGCCATGCTCGGTGAATTTGATCGCGTTGGCGACCAGGTTCGTGAGCACCTGGCGCAGCCGCAGCGCATCGCCATGCAGTGCCGGCGGCAGGCCGGGCTCCTCCCGGAAGCTCAACTCCAGCCCGCGCTCCTGCGCCCGAGGCGCCAACAGTTCCAACACGTCCTCGACCAGGGCTCGCGGCGTGAAGTCGGCCGGCGCCAGTTCCAGCTTGCCGGCCTCGATCTTCGAGAAATCGAGGATGTCGTTGATGATCTCGAGCAGGCTTTCGCCGGAGCGGTACACCGCCTGGGCAAAGCGTCGCTGCCGCGAATCGAGCGCGGTGCCCAGCAGGAGTTCGGTCATGCCGAGCACGCCGTTCATCGGCGTGCGGATCTCGTGGCTCATCGTCGCCATGAACTGGCTCTTCGCCTGGCTCGCCGTCTCGGCCTGCAGCGCCAGCGCCTGGGCCGCAGCCGTGGCCTGCTGCAACTCGGCGGCGCTGGCCTCGATGGCACTGCGATGCTCCCGCAGCCGGGCCTGCATGCTGTTGAAGGTGGCGGCGAGCCGGCCCAGTTCGTCGTCGGAGACGATCTCCACCGGTTGCTCGAAGTCGTCGTCCGCCATGCGCAACGCCCCGTCGCGCAGCCCGTCGATCTGACGGTTGATGCGGCGCGTCAGATAGCCGGCGACCACCAGCCCGAGCGTGAGCAAACCGCAGGCCGTCACCAGCATCAGAGCGAACAACAGCTGGGCGATCCAGCGGCTGGCCTCCCCCAGCACGGTGGAGAAGGCGTCCTCGATCGGCACGAGGCGGCGATTGAGCACCTCGATCTCGCCGATCAGGAGGGCAGCGTGCGCCGGGCTCAGGCTGCCGTTCAGCACTTGCGTGCGGATGGTGTCGCCGTAGCTGCGCAGCAGCGCCATTTCCTCGTCGCCGCGGGTCCAGAGCTGGATCACCCGGTCCATGTAGCTCAGATTGCGGAAGGTCCGGAACAACCAGATCAGGCTGTCGATGTCGTCGGGGTGGTTGCGCCCTGCCAAGAAGCCCGCATACGCCACGTCGTAGTCGAAATCGGGCTTCTCCAGTTCCAGTCGCGCCTGCCGGTCACCCAGCGTCACGGACAACGCCGCTGCGTACTGGCGGTAATCAGCTTCCTCGTGGGTCTGTGCATAGCGCACCAGGTAGAACACCGCGTCGCGGTTGCCTTTGGCCCACAGCCCGTCCCCGGCCACGTAGGCGCGCACGCCGGACAGGATGTCGGAGCTGAGCTTGCTGAGGTAGACGAGGCCGACGACCACGCCGACCAGCAGGAACACGATCAACGCGAGCTTGCGCGCCACCGCCAGATCGCGCAGCGGCCGCAGCACCCGGCGATCGACCGCGGCGCGCGCCTCGGCCGCGGCACGCTCGAACTGCGAGTCGACGTGCTCGTTGCTCATCGAGCCACCCCCGACCCGGGAACCCGCCGTGTCGATGTGGACGTCTTGCGTCCGGGTTGGCCGACGGCGCGGATCGAGCAGGTGCGCATGTCGGCAAGTGTGGCGTGGCCCGGTGCCGCGCGCAAAGCCGCCGCCGTCCCTCCTGTCGGGTGCTGGCGAGCCGTCGCGACGCCGAGGCCCCGCTGCGGCAATCGTTCACGGATGCGACTTCTACAATCGATCACATGATTTCGATTGACAACGACCTCAGGCGTGCACTGTCCCGGATCGCGGAAGCCTCGGGCATCGGACTCGGCGCGTTGCTGCTGCCGGTCGACGCGCGAGCTGCCTTCGACGCTGCCGAGGGTCTGCCCTGGCATGCCTTCGGGCTGTTGCTGGTCGGCGCGCTGCTGGCACTGGGCGTCCTGCTCGGTCTCCTGGCGTGGCAACAGCGCCAGCGGCGAGACGCCGCTGCACTGCGCGACGAGCGCGCCCGCGTGCGACGCCTGCTCGGCTTGATCGAGGGCCCGCTGTGGCGCACCGACGCACAGCACCGCCTGACCGCGCTGCGCGCGACGGCGCTGCCTGCCGACCATGCGCTGCACGCCGGCCGCGACAGTCAGGCGTTCTGGCAGCTGTTCGACGAGACGTCGATGCCCGGCCTGCGCCAGGCTCTCGAGTCGGAAGCCGATTTCCAGGCCATCGAGGTCGGGCTCGCGGCGCCTGGCGGCGGGCCGCTGCAACGCTGGCGATTGAAGGCATGCGTGTGCCTCGACGCCTCGGGCCGCTTCGCTGGCCACGAGGGGAGCGCGACGCTCCTGACGCCCCCACGCCCGTCGCCGGCGGGTGCGGACGAGGATGCGGCGTCGTTCGGCACGCTGGTGTCGCACGATCTGCGCGCACCGATCCGGGTGGTCGAGGGCTTCACGAAGATTGTCAAGGAGGACTACGGTCGCCTGCTCGATCGCGTCGGCAACGACCACCTTGACCGCGTACTCGGGGCCGCGGCCCGCATGAACGGCATGATCGACGCGCTGCTGGCGCTGTCGAGACTCGGCGCGCTGCCTCTGGCGCGCCAGACGGTCGACCTGTCGCAACTCGCGAGCTACGTGATCGACGATCTGCAGCGCCAGGCGCCCGAACGCCGCGTCGATGTCCGCATCGCGCCCGGCCTGCTGGTCACCGGCGATCCGACCCTGTTGCGCGTGGTGCTCGAGAACCTGCTGGGCAACGCTTGGAAATACAGCGCCCATCGCCACGTTGCCCGGATCGAACTGGGCCGCGTGGTCGAAGGCGAGCACAGTGCGTTTTGCGTGGCCGACAACGGCGCCGGTTTCGACATGCGCTTCATCGATCGGCTGTTCGGCGTGTTTCAGCGACTGCACAGCAGCAGCGATTTCGCCGGCACCGGGGTCGGCCTTGCGTCGGTGCGGCGCATCGTGCAACGCCATGGCGGCGAGATCTGGGCGGAGGCCGAGGTCGACCGCGGAGCCCGCTTCTACTTCACCCTGTCCACCTGAAACGATCGACGCCAAGACGGCCACTCGGTTCACGGCGCCGCAGGCGCCGACAACAGCTCGACCGCGGCCAGGAGCTGCTCGCACTCGGCCTCCAGCGCCCGCCCGTGATGCGTCGCCAGCCGGCGCAGCCGCTCCAGCGCCACGGCACGCGGCAGCGAGTGCCTGTGCATCACCACGCCGACCGCGATGGCCACCGGATCGGACAGCGGATCGCGCGGACGCGGCGCACCGACCTCGGCGACCGGTTCGACCCCGCCGCGGATGCGCTTGAACGCCGCCTCGACCGCCGGCAGGATCTGCCGCATGTCGACCGGCTTGATCAGGTGATCCAGTGCGCCCAGGGCCCGCACCTGCGCCACCGTGGCCGCGTCGGAGAAGGCCGACAGGAACATGAAGGGCACGCTGCCGTGCTCTCGCAGGTAGGCGGCCACGTCGAATCCGCTCTTGCCCTCCATGCGGATGTCGAGCAGGGCCAGGTCCGGCCGGCGCGTGCGCGCCTCGAGGATGGCGTCGTCGCCATTGTCGGCGTCGACCACGGCATAGCCGGCCGCGGACAAGCCGTGCGTCAGCGTCGCCAGCACCAGCCTGTCGTCATCGACGACGAGGATCTTGCCCTTGCTGCTCAAGAATGATTCCCCTTGATGGCCGTGACCGCGCCCTGATCCGCACGAGTGCCGGTCTTGCTCATGAAAGTACACCGATGTTCGTCGACCGCGGCTCCAGCGACACCAGGCCGGGCGGACGCAGGCTCACGCAAGCCAGCACACCGCCGGCATCCGGCGCCAGGCCGAAAGTTGCGGTACGCCGCGGCAGCAGCGCTCGAACCAGTCCCAGTCCGTAGACCCCCGCAGCCACCCGGTCGAGGCTGAAGCCCTCGGGCAACCGCCCCTCGTTCCGGATCTCGATGCGCGCTTCCTCGGCCGCGCTGACGAGCCGGCACTCGACCGCGCCGTTGCCGTGCTTCAGCGCATTGCCCAGCAGCTCGTTGAGCGTCAGCGCGATCGGGATCGCCTCGGCCTCGGGCAGGGCCCAGCGCGGCGCCTCGCCGTCCGGCAGTTCCACAGTGATGGTCCGGTCGCTGCCGCGCTGCAGGTTGGTCGAGATCGCGCCGACCAGGCTGGCCAGTTGCACCGGCCCCTGCGAGCCCACCTGCAGGCCATAGACCTGGGCGATCGCCTGCACCTGTGCCACGGCCTCGTGGATGGCCGGCGCCACCTCGGGGCGCCGCTGGGCGATCTGCGTCAGCAGGCCGGCCACGCCTTGCAGGTTGTTCTTGATGCGGTGATGGACCTCCTTCACCAGCATCTCGCGCTGCGCGATCGCAGCCTCCAGGCGTGCCGCCTGGGCGGCACGCTGCTCCGTCACATCGACCGCCACCAGCAGCACCTCGTCCGGGACCTCGCCGGGCTGCCCGAGCGGCAGGTAGCGTGCCTCCCAGACCAGCGGGCGCCCTTCATGCTCGAAGCGGTACTCGCGCAGCGTGACATCACCGCCCTGGCCGGCGTCGAGCGCCGCCTGCAGGTCGGCGCGGATCACGTCACCACCGATCGGCAACGGCAGTTCCTCCGGCCGGCGGCCGACCAGCATCTCGCCCGGCAGGCCGGCTGCAGCGGCAACCTGCGGATTGGCCTGCCGCAACTCGCCGCTGGCCGCATCGAACAGGGCAATCGCCAACGGCGCCAGGTCGATGACCCGCTGCAGCGAGGCCTGCGCCTGCGCGCTGCGCGCCTCGGCGCGGCGGCGGCGGTCGATGTCGAGCAGCGCATACGTGAGCTGCGGTTGCTCGGCATCGCCGGTCGGAACCACATTACCGACCACCCAGAAGGCTCGGCCATCGCGCGCCTGCACGCGACACTCGAAGCTGCCGGCCGCCGCTTCGGTGCGCAGGTCGGGTGACGCCAGCCGCGCTTCGACCTGGCGGAACGGGTGTTGAGGATCGCTGGTCGCCACGCAGCACAAGGGGAAGTGCTGAAAATCGGCCAGATCACCGCCGAACATGCGGCGCGCCGAACGGTTCATCCACTCGATGCCCCCCTGCCCCACGGTGACGATGCCGACGAATACCGAGTCGAGGATGGCCCGGGTGAGTTCGGCCTGCTGTGCCATGGCCGATTCCGTGCGCTCGCGCTCGTCGGCGAGACGCTCCAACTGCGCCTGCTGGCGCTTCAGGCGCGTGATGTCGGACAGCACCGCCACCACCTCGGCGTCAGGGCCGGGGGGGCCGATGCGGCGCGCCGCCAGCGACACCCAGTGCGGTTCGTGCTGCGGCAGCAGGATCTCGATCTCCGTCTCGTAGACGCCGGACTCGAGCAACGCCAGCTCGGCGTCTTCCACCGCGAGCCGCGCCTGCGGCTGGCCGGCGAACAGCTCGCGCACGCTGCACCCGGCCACGGCGCCCGAGGTGGTGCCGAGCATGCGTTCGAAGCTGCGATTGCAGCGCACCAACGTGTTGCCGCGCAGGAAGGCGATGCCGGCACTCGAGCTCTCGAGGATGCTGCTCAGCTCCCGCAGCAGCTCTTCGCTGCGAGCGCGGCTATGTTCCTGCTCCGTGACGTCGAGCGTGACCACCGAGGGGTCGCCGTCCCCGTCCGGCCGTGGCGACACGCGCGTGAGCAGCCAGCGCATGCCCAGTTCGGGATGGCGGATCGCGTAGCGCGCCTGAGCCGCCTCGCCGGCGCGCAGCGCCCGCTGCAGCCGCTCGAACTCGGGCAGCGAATCGGACAGCACCAGATCGCGGCTGACGCTCTGCAGCGCCACACCGACGCCGGCCGCGTCGACCAGCGCCCCGAGTTGGGCCTGCGCCAGATCGAGCGCCTGCTCCGCGCTGAGATCCTCGATCACCGCGATGTAGCGCGACTCGCTACCGGCCACGGCATCGGTGCAGCGCACCCTCGCCCGCAGATGGCGGGGAGAGCGGGAGCGCGCCCCTGGCAAGGCCGCGACCCAGCCGCGACGCTCGGCGGCCTCGCCACCCGGCTGCAGCGCACCGAGGCTGCGCGGCCCATGCCAGCCCAGCAGGTCGTTCAGTCCCGGGGGAGCCTCGCTCAACAGCACCGGCACCCGACCGACCAGGGCCTCGAAAACGGCGTTGCTGCGCAGCACGAGGCCGGCGCCGTCGAAGGCCAGCATGCCGACCGGGCTGAGCTCGAACCACTGATCGAGCTCGCTGAGTGAACGCTCCGCCCGCTCTCGGGCCGCCCTCTCGGCGGTGCAGTCCTGCATCACCGTCAGGCACAGTGCACGGCCCTCGGTGTCCGTGACCTGACGCCGCGCCCCGCGGAACCAGCGGTCACGCCCCTGCGCGTCGACCAGACGGCGCTCCATCAGCGCCGGCAGTTCAGCGCCTGCCGGCGGGTCGCGGGTGGATTCCCACAGCAGGTGGTCCTCGATCGGCACCAGCGTCAGCGTGTCCATGCCGACGAGGCGGTTGCGCGACCAGCCGGTGTAGTCGACGAAGGCCTGGTTGACGTCGACGATGCGGAAGTGGCCGTCTTCCAGGATGGCAGGAAACGGCGAGTGCCAGTACAGCCGGCGCACCTCGGCGAGCGGTTCCGCCGCGGTCTGCACCGCGGCCGCCACGCGCTCGCGCCGCGCTGGCGGCAGGCGCAGGGCCCAGCGCTGGGCGCTGAGCTGGCTGAGCGCGGCATCGGGAAAGCTGCTCAGCAGCTCGTCTGCCCGGCCCTCCAGCACATCCAGGACCCAGGACACCAGACCGCCGTCGATCACCGGTGGCAGATCTTCCAGCGGCATGCCCGGCTCGAACGGGAACAGCCTCAGGGCGGCCGTGTTGGCGAAACGCACGCGCGCCTGCGCGTCGAGCATCAGCAGGGGGTCGTTCAGTGTGTCGAGAAAGCCGTGCCACAGAACCACGGCGTCGGCAGCGCTCACCGGTGGCGGCTGGGCAGGAAGGGCAGCGGGAGTGACCAAAGGCACGGGCTCGGACAGCAACTGCTCGGCCAGGCAGGAGGCCTGGGCAACTGTCACGGAGTGTAAGGTCAAGGAGCCTGTCGGACAGGCTGTCCCGACTGTGGAAAACACGGGCGGGGGCCCGCCCCGCCTCCGGGCCGAGCGGCCTGCCGGACCGTCACAAGGACAGCAGGCGCCGCCGCTTCTGCGTCTGGTCGATGTAGCGTTGCAGCGCGCGCTCGCCGTCGCCGCCGAGGTTCAGCATCTCGCAGCCCAGCCGCGCGCCGCGCGACTCGTGGTGCAGCAGCGTCACGTGGTGGACGATCAGGCCGCTTTGCAGGCGGGTGTCGCCGTCCAGGTCGACCTGCACCTGCGCGATCTGCACGCCCGGCTCGATCGGCGGCACATCGTCGGGCAGGAACAGCGCAACGCCGCCGATGCTCACGTCGAGCACGCGCAGGCTCAGCTGCATGTCGGGCAGCGCCGGATGACGCAGCGTGGCGGTCGGGCTGGTGTTGAGCAGCGGCCGCACGCGGTAGCTGCCGCGTCGCTGGAAACGGTAGAGCTCGCGCGGGAAGCGCGCATTCAGCGCGCTGGCGCGTCCGCTGTGCACCAGCACCAGGTCGTGCAGGTCGAACTGGAGCTTGACGCTGTCGAGGTAGCCCACCGCGACCACCTCCTCGCTCTCCAGCAGGCGCTGGAGCTTGATGTCGCCGCCGTCGGCACTCAGGCACAGCAGCCCCCGCGCCGGGTCCAGTGCCCACACAGTGGTCGTGTAGGCGGCGCCCTCCGGTGAGCTGAGGCTCAACAGCACGTTGCCGTCGGCGCATTGCTTGAGCAGGCTGAACACCTCGGCCGGCGCGCTCACCCTGAATTCACCCAGGCCATGGGGAGAACCGCTCATGGCCTCCAGCGGCATCGGCAGCGTTTCCATCGCTCGGATTCTCTCGGCAGCAGTCTGATGGGAATCGGGTTCGGTTTCGATCAGTGCAGCATCTTCGGCCGGCCGGCCAGGAGCTGATCGAGGTCCTCGAGCCAGGGCTCGGCCAGGGTACGGACCTCGGCGTCGTTGACGAGAATGCGCTTCATGATGCGGGTCTTGAGCTGGCGCTCGTCCGCGCCGAGTTCACGGGTCGCCGCAGCCTGCTTGAGCTGATTGATCAGCACCGCGCAGGCCCCTTCGAGCTTGACGACCTGGTCCCAGTTGCCGCCGCGCGCGGCCTCGAGCATCTGCTCGCTGGCGCGTTCGATGGCCTCGTAGTAGTTCAGCAATGGCGTACTCATCGAAAACTTCCTTGTCGATGGATCGTCGTCGGGGCGCTCAGCGAACCGCCGGCACGTCGCTTTGGGCGCGGATCGTCGACCAGGCATCGCGCAGCGGCTCGATCAGGCTGACGCATTCGGCCAGCGCGGCATCGTCGTTGCGCAGGTTGGCCTGCATCAGGCGCGTGCTGACATAGCTGTAGAGCGATGACAGCTGCTCGGTCAGGGCGCCGCCGGCCGGGCTCAGCCCGCCCTTGAGTCCTTCCTCGACGATACGGACCGCCCGGCTCAGTTCGTGTGCCTTGCGCTCGATCTGGCCATCGCGCAGTGCGCCGCGCGCACGCGCCACGGCATCGAGCAATCCGGTGAACAGCATCGCGACCAGCTGGTGGGGCGAGGCGCCGCCGATACCGGTCTCGACGCCGACCAGGTTGTAGGCCTGGCTGGAGGCGTGGTGGCGCGACGGCGAGTAGGGGCTGCTCTGGGCAAACATGACTGAAGGTCCGGCATTCGAGTGGGGCTGAGTGTTTATCGGCCGCTGCGCGCCCGGTCTTGAGCGCCACACACTCGAAAATCGCCCTGCGTTTCAACCGATCCCGCGAATGCGCGGATCGGGAACGACCTCAGTTGTCGCTCTTCTTGTAGAGGTTCGACAGGCCGTCCAGTTGCTGGGTCATGTAGGTCGACAGGGCGCTCAGTTTCGCCATCTGGGTGTCCAGCGCCGTGTACTGCTGGGTCAGCCGGACCTGCATGCGGTCGGCACGGTCGTTGACCTTGTCCTGGTCATCCTGGTTGCGCTCCAGACGGGCCTTGAGCCCGGCGTTGCGGCTGGCGATCACGCCCTCGGTGCCGGTCGACATGTCGGCCAGCTTCTGGAAACGCACGCCCAGGCCCGTCGACGCGGGGTTCGCCGTGTCGTTTGTCGTGAAGAGCTTCGACAGCTCGGCCGGCTTCGCGAGCGCCGCGTCGAGCTTGGCGTTGTCGAGCACGATGGAACCGTCGCGCTGCACGTTGAAGCCGATGTCCGACAGGCGGGTCAGCTCGGCCGAGGCCGCGCTGTCCTGGCGCAGCATGGCGCGGAACTGATTGCGCAGCCCCACGGCGGCGCTGTCGCCCTGCAAGGTGCCGCCGATCTTGTTCTCCTCGTCGTACTTGGTCTGCGTGACCAAGTAGGTGTTGAGCGCGTTGTAGGCGTCGGAGAACTTCTTGATCGCGTCGCGCATCGTCCCGGTGTTCGTCGTGACATTCACGGTGACCGGTGCGGTGGTGACCTTCACGAGATCGAGCGTCACGCCGTCCAGCGTGCCCGTCAGGCGGTTCGTGGGCGACTCGATCGCCAGGCCGTTGATCGATGCGAGGGCATTGACCGCGGCCTGCGTCTGCGTCATCGGGTTGGCACCGCTGGCCGGGTCGTAGGCCAGGCCCGTCAGCGCCCCGGTGGCATCGCTGACGGCGACGCGCAGGGTGCTGTCCAGTCCGGTCGTGGTGCTGGTCAGCGTGAGGCGGGCACCGTTCGCGTCGCGCACGATCGCCGCCGAGACTCCGGCGTTCGCCGCATTGATCTGCGTCTTCACCTGCTCGAGCGTCGTGCCCTCCGCGAACTCGAGTTCGAGCGTCGTCGATCCGGTCTTCGGGGTGAACGCCGGATCGTTCGCGACGTTGTAGCCGCCGAGTTCGATCGTCATCTTGCCGGCACCGACCACGTCGGTCGGCGCGGTGAACACCGCCGAGGCCAGGCTCTGCGCGCGTGCGATCTGGGAGACGCTGACCGAATAGCTGCCGATGGCGGCGCCCGCGCTGGCGGTGGCGGCGACCGAGGTGGCGTCGCTGGTGCCTGCCGACGCCGCTTGCCACAGGGTGGGCTTGGCGAGCGCCTTCGCAGCGTCGCCGACGGCGGACACCAGGCTCTGCAACTGACCGTAGGCAGAGACCTGGGTCTGCATGAACGTCGCCGCGGTCTGCATCTTCTCCAGCGGCTTGCGCTCCAGCGCCACGAGCTGCGAGACGATGCTGCTGACGTCGAGGCCGCTGCCGAGACCGGGTGAAGAAATGGCCATGCTGAGTCCGGACGGATTGATGAGGAGCTATCGGCGCTCGCGCAGAAAACTGAAGCCGCGGGCCCGGCGCCGTCAGGCACCGGACAGCCGCGGCTCTCCGAAGCAGGTCGCCGGAAGGCGTCTTACTTGAGCAGCGACAGCACCTGCTGAGGCAGCTGGTTGGCCTGCGCCACCATCGCGGTGCCGGCCTGCTGCAGGATCTGGGCGCGGGACAGGTTCGCCGTTTCCATCGCGAAGTCGGCGTCCATGATGCGGCCACGCGCGGCCGACAGGTTCTCGGCCTGGATCTGGATGTTCGACACCGCGTTCTCGAAGCGGCTCTGCAGCGCGCCGAGCGTGCCGCGTGCGCCGTTGATCTGGTCGAGCGCGCTGTCGATCTTCTTGATCGACACCCAGGTGGCGGAATCGGTCTCGATGTTCAAGTCGCTCAGGCCGATGTCGTCGGCGACCTCGGCGATCGCGTCGCCTTCGTCCAGGCCCGTCGTCGCCGTGGTGAAGCCGGTGAACTCCACCGCCAGCGCCGCGCCCGCAGCATCCAGCTTGGATGCCTTGATGTCGAGCTTGAAGGTCCCGTCGTCGTTCTTCACCAGGTAGGCGGAGACGCCGGTGTCCGTGGTCTTGCGGTTGATCGCCTCGGCGATCTGGCCCAGGCGTTCGGTTTCGGTGCTGGCCTCGGCGATCGGGCCGACCTCGACGATCTGCTCGTTCGCGCCACCGCCGTCGATCGTGATCTGCAGGTCGCCGTCGGCGATCGCGGCCAGGTCCGTGATGGTCGTGCCGTCGAGCGTCAGGTCGGCACTCGCGCCCTCGGCGTAGGTGATCTTCGAGAGCACCGCCGCGGTGGCGTTGGTCAGGCTGCCGACGGTGATCGCATCGCCGGAGTTGGCCCCGACCTGGAAGGTCGCCGCAGTGAAGGAGCCGTCGAGCAGCTTCTTGCCGTTGAAGCTGGTCTGCTTGGCCACGCGGTCGATTTCGTCGCGCAGCTGGTTCACTTCGGCCTGCAGCGCCTTGCGGTCGTCGGCGCTGTTGGTGGCGTTGGCCGATTGCACCGCCAGTTCGCGCATCCGCTGCAGCATGTCGCCCAGCTTGCCCAGCGCGCCTTCGGCGGTCTGGGCCAGCGAGATGCCGTCGTTGGCGTTGCGCGCCGCGACGTTCAGGCCGCGCACCTGGGTGTTCATGCGCTCGGCGATCGCCAGGCCGGCGGCATCGTCCTTCGCGCTGTTGACGCGCAGACCCGACGACAGCCGCTGCATCGAGGTGGCCAGCGAGGACTGACTGGTGTTCAGGTTCCGCTGGGCATTCAGCGAGATGACGTTCGTGTTGATGGTCTGGGCCATGGAAATGCTCCTTGAAGAATCGAGGATCTCCGGCCCGAAGCCGGCTTACCTGTTCGGTGTAGCCATTCTTGGTGACCTGCGGGGGTGACGATGGATCGAAAAGAGGCCGACTTCCGGCGCATTTCGGCCCCGGAAAGCAAAAGGCCCCGTCCTGACGGACGGGGCCCGAGGATCCCGGGGCCGGCGGCCCGGAGGCCGCCGCGGGAGGCCGATCAGCGCAGCAGCGACAGCACTTGCTGCGGCAGCTGGTTGGCCTGGGCCACCATGGCGGTACCGGCCTGCTGCAGGATCTGCGAGCGCGACAGGTTGGCCGTTTCCGACGCGAAGTCGGCATCCATGATCCGGCCACGCGAGGCCGCGGTGTTCTCCGCCTGGATCTGGATGTTCGACACCGCATTCTCGAAGCGGCTCTGGATCGCGCCCAGGGTACCGCGGGCACTGTTCACCTGGTCCAGTGCGCTGTCGATCTTCTTGATCGACACCCACACATCCGATTCGGTCTCGATGCTCAGCGCGTCGATGCCAATGGCATCCGTCACCGCGGCGGGCACGTCGCCTTCGTCCAGACCCGTGGTCGTGGTATCGAAGCCGGTGAACTCCACCGACAGCGGGGCACCGTCGGCATCCAGGCGCGAGGCCTTGATGTCGAGCTTGTAGGTGCCGTCGTCATTGGCCACCAGGTAGGCCGACACGCCGGTGTCGCTGGTCTTGCGGTTGATCGCCTCGGCCACCTGACCCAGACGCTCCAAGCCCGAGCTCGCTTGGGCGATCGCACCCACCTCGACCACCAGTTCGTTGTCGCCGCCGTCGTCGATCGTGATCTGCAGGTCGCCGTCGGCGATCGCGTCCAGCGTCGTGATGTCGGTGTCGTCCTTCGCCAGGTCACCGCTGGAGATTTCGGCGTAGGTGATCTTCGACAGGTTGCTGGCCGATGCGTTCGTCAGGCTGCCGACCGTGATGTTGTCGCCGGCGCCGGCGCCGACCTGGAAGGCCGCCGCGGTGAAGGAGCCGTCGAGCAGCTTGCGGCCGTTGAAGGTCGTCTGCTTCGCCACACGGTCGATTTCGTCGCGCAGTTGCGTGACTTCGGCCTGCAGGGCCTTGCGGTCGTCGGCGCTGTTGGTGGCGTTGCCCGACTGGACGGCCAGTTCACGCATGCGTTGCAGCATGTCGCCGACCTTGCCCAGCGCGCCTTCGGCGGTCTGCGCCAGCGAGATGCCGTCGTTGGCGTTGCGCGCCGCGACATTGAGGCCACGGACCGACGCGTTCATGCGCTCGGCGATCGCCAGACCGGCGGCGTCGTCCTTCGCGCTGTTGACACGCAGGCCGGAAGACAGGCGCTGCATGGACGTTGCCAGCGACGACTGAGAGGTGCCGAGGTTGCGTTGCGCATTGAGCGAAACGATGTTGGTGTTGACTGACATTGCCATGATCTGAATCTCCTGAACGGTTGAAATGACTCTCCGGCAGCGCCGGCATTGCCTCGGTGGCTCGGCCCTGGGGCCTCATCACCGTGAACTAACCCTCGATCTCCAACAGCGGGTTTCGAGGGCCTGCTGCGCCCGGCGTACGTCATCCTCAGATCTCGTGGGAGGGGCGGAATGGTTGTGCCCTCTACGAAACATCGGTCGCCTACTCCGGACCCCGGAACCGATCGCTTGGTCCCGTTGTGGGGGTTATCGGAGCCCGTCCTGGCAACTTGAGGGCTGCGGGTTTCCTGTCAGCCTGGCCGGGAAGAGCACTTTCCTCCTCACCACGGCCGTCATCGGCATCTCGCGCCGCCACTTGAGCCGCCGCGTCGACGCGCTGCCTACTGGGGCGTGTAGGAAGTTGCCTGACACGGGCGGTCGAATAAGCGAGACCCGAACCACAGAACTGGGCTGATGTTCCTGTGCATCTCCGATCTTCACAATCCATTTCACGCTGAAACGAACACCCGCTGCACCAGCGAAAGACGACCGGCAGCTGCACGAGGAGCACCCTGATGAACACCGAACAGATCCTGATCGAGATTCGCGAAGCCAATCTGTCCTACCTGATGCTGGCGCAGAGCCTGATCCGCGCCGACCGCGACCAGGCCCTGTTCCGCCTCGGCATCTCGGAAGAGACGGCCGACCTGATCGGCCTGCTGAGCCCGGCGCAGATGATGAAGATCGCCTCCGGCAACACGCTGCTGTGCCGCATGCGCGTGGACGACGAGATGGTGTGGAGCCTGCTGACCAACCACGGCAAGGGCGCCGCCAACGACAGCGTCAGCCGCCTGCACGCCAACATCCTGATGGCTGGCCGCCATCAGGAAGCCGCCTGACCGACGACCCCTGCGAGACCGACATCATGCGCAACAAGAGCATCCTCACCGAAGCCAAGCAGATCGAACGTGCCGTCACGCTGATCCAGCTCGGTGCCCGCCTGCAGGTGCTGGAGTCGGAGACCGACCTGTCCTACGAGCGCCTGCTGCGCCTGTACAAGGAAGTGGCGGGCAAGTCGCCGAGCAAGGGCCAGCTGCCCTTCTCCACGGACTGGTTCATGACCTGGCAGCCGAACATCCATGCCAGCCTGTTCCTGAACATCCACGAATACCTGAACAAGGTTGCGGCGCTCGACGAGATCGACACCGTGATCAAGGCCTACCGTCTCTATCTCGAGCAGACCGAAGCCCAGGGCCTGGAAGCGCTGCTGTCCGTCACGCGTGCCTGGCGCCTGGTGAAGTTCGTGGACAACGGCATGCTGACCATGACCGAATGCTCCAAGTGCGGTGGGCATTTCGTCACGCACCCGCACGAGATCGGCAAGCACTTCACCTGCGGCCTGTGCAACCCGCCGGCGCGCGCCGGCAAGGGCAAGGCGGCGGGCGCCCTCCAACTGCACTGATCTCCTCCCGCCGGCAGCCGCCCTCGGTACCGGCCCCTCCGTTCGCGGCCTCCTCCGGGACGCCCTCGATGTCATCCGCCCTGCCCGTCCCACCGGTCACCGCTGCGCGGCCCGACCCGGTTGCCCCGAGCGGCATCCGCCGCGGGCCGGCATTGCAACGCCTCTGGCCCCTGCCCGCGTTGCTGGGCTGGGCCGCCGCCTGGGCGCTCTTCCTGCTGTTGCGCTCGACACCCGCACCGCTCTGGCTGGCGATCGCCTGCGCTTCGGCCACCGGCCTGGCTCTCGGCAGCCTGAGCGGCACCCGCATGCGCAGCCTGATCGTCGCAGCCGGCTTCCCGGTGTCGCTGCTGGCCAGCGGCGCCGCGAGCGGCTTGCCCGGCTGGGCGTGGCTGCTGCCGCTGGCCCTGCTGCTGCTCGCCTATCCGCTCCAGGCCTGGCGCGACGCACCGCTGTTCCCGACGCCGGCCGGCGCACTCGACCGCCTGGCCGAGCGCGTGCCGCTGCCGCCGGGCGCGACCGTGCTCGACGCCGGCTGCGGACTCGGTGCCGGACTCGCGGCGCTGCGCCGCGCCTACCCGCAGGCCCGGCTGGAAGGCGTCGAATGGAGCTGGCCGCTGGCGCTGGCGGCCCGGTTGCGGCACGGCAGAGCGCCGGTCGGCGCCGCAGTCCGCCGCGGCGACATGTGGGCCGAGGACTGGCGCCCCTGCGCCATGGTCTATCTGTTCCAGCGCCCGGAAAGCCTGCCGCGCGCGGTGGCCAAGGCGAGCGCGGAACTGGCCGACGGCGCCTGGCTCGCCAGCCTGGAGTTCCCGGCACTGGCGCTGGAACCGCAGGCCCGGCTGCAGTGCCCCGACGGCCGGCCGCTCTGGCTCTACCGCACGCCCTTCACCGCCGCGGCTGGAGCGACGGCCCCCGACGCTGCGCCCGCACGGCGCCCAAGTTCCCGCTCCAGGCGCCGATAAGGGCCGGAGCTGGCGCGTTTCGCGCCCCGCTCCGCCTTGCCTCCGGCTGGCCTGCCGTTCGGCCGGCCGGCCGCGCGTCGGGCGGTCCGTCACGTTCTGTCACCGACTGCACGCCTCAAGTCCGGTGACACCGGGCCGATAAGCAAGGACAGAACCCTCCGCAGGGCCTCGGGCTCGCGGCATCTCAACCGGACCGCTCACCATGTTCGTCATCATCGGCTACGTCGTCGCGCTGGGCTGCATCTTCGGTGCCTACGCCATTCACGGCGGGAACATGCAGGTCATCCTGCATGCGATCCCGACCGAGATGATGGCCATCGGCGGCGGCGCGGCCGGCGCCTTCGTGGTCGCCAACCAGCCCAAGACGCTGAAGGCGGTGCTGAAGGCGATCCCGACGCTGCTGAAGGGCTCCAAGTACACCAAGGCGCGCTACATGGAGTTGATGGCGCTGCTCTACGACATCCTGCAGAAGGCCCGCAAGGAAGGCCTGATGGCGATCGAGAAGGACGTCGAGGACCCGCACAACTCACCGCTGTTCAAGAAGTACGCGACGGTCGGCTCCGACCACCACGTGGTGGAATTCGTCACCGACTACCTGCGCATGATGGTGTCGGGCAATCTCAATCCGCACGAGATCGAGTCGCTGATGGACAGCGAGATCGAGACCCATCACCACGAGGCGCACGCCCCGGCCGCCGCGATCGGCCGCCTGGCCGGCGCGCTGCCCGCCTTCGGCATCGTCGCAGCGGTGCTGGGCGTCGTGAACACCATGGGCTCGGTCGGCCAGCCGCCGGCGGTGCTGGGCGGCATGATCGGCTCGGCGCTGGTCGGCACCTTCCTGGGCATCCTGCTGGCGTATGCGGTGGTCGAACCGCTCGGCGGCCTGCTCGAGCAGAAGAACGATGAGGGCTCCAAGGAGCTGCAGTGCATCAAGACCACGCTGCTCGCGAGCATGCAGGGCTATGCCCCGGCGATCGCGGTGGAGTTCGGTCGCAAGACGCTGTACTCGACCGAGCGCCCGTCGTTCAGCGAGCTCGAAGGCCATGTGAAGGGCAAGAAGTGAGCAACCTGACCGAAGCGCCGCCGGGCCGCCGCCGGGCCGCTCCCAAGGCGGACCGCGCCCCAGGGGCCATCCAGGGCCCCTTCGTGGCCCATGCGGGCAGGCGCCGTACTCGGCGACGTGGAGGCATGTGATGGCCGGCGACGCGAAGAAACTGCAGCCGATCATCGTCAAGAAGATCAAGAAGGGCGGCCACGCTGCGCACGGTGGCGCGTGGAAGATCGCCTACGCCGACTTCGTGACGGCGATGATGGCCTTCTTCCTGCTGATGTGGCTGCTCGGTTCGACCACCGAGGGCGACCGCAAGGGCATCCAGGACTACTTCAACAACCCGATCAAGGTCTCGATGATGGGCGGCTCGGGGTCCGGAGACTCGTCGAGCGTCGTCAAGGGCGGTGGGCAGGACCTCACGCGCAGCACCGGCCAGGTGAAGCGCGGCGATGTCGAGGCCGAACGCAAGAGCTACACGCTGCAGGCGCTGAAAGCCACGCGCGCGCAGCAGGCCTCCGCCGAGGCGGAGAGCCTGAAGATGCTGAAGGGTCGCGTCGAGTCCAAACTCGCCAACGATCCGCGCTTCAACGAGCTGAAGGCCCAGATCCGCTTCGACATGACGGCCGACGGCCTGCGCATCCAGATCGTCGACGAGCAGAACCGACCGATGTTCGCGACCGGCTCCGCCGTCGTGCAACCCTACATGCGCGAGTTGCTTCGCACCATCGGCGGCGTGCTGGCCGAAGTGCCCAACAAGCTGACGCTGGAAGGCCACACCGACACGGCGGCCTTCAGCGCCGGCGCCGGCGGCTACAGCAATTGGGAACTGTCGGCCGACCGCGCCAACGCATCGCGCCGCGAGCTCATCGCCGGCGGGTTGGCCGACGAGAAGGTGCTGCGCGTGCAAGGCCTGGCTGCCAGCAGCCTGTTCGACCGCGAGCAGCCGCTGAATCCGGTGAACCGGCGCATCAGCATCATCGTGATGAACCGGGAGGCCGAGGACCGCTTCCACGGCAGTGCGGACACCGAAGTGCAGCCGCCGGCCCTGGAAGTTGCGACGGCACTGGCCGAATCGGCCTCAAGTCCGCGGGCCGACACCCGATAACCCGTACAGAACACCGCATGGCCCGCCCCAGGGCAGCATGAACCGATAGCGCGCGAGGACCCTGACCATGAGCACCCCCGACCTCAAATTCCTGATCGTCGACGACTTCTCGACCATGCGCCGCATCGTGCGCGGCCTGCTCAAGGAGATCGGCTACGTCAACGCCGATGAGGCCGAGGACGGCGCCGTGGCGCTGCAGATGATGAAGACCTCGAAGTAAGACTTCGTGGTCAGCGACATCAACATGCCCAACATGAACGGCTTCGACCTGCTCAAGGCCGTCAAGGCCGACGACAGCCTCAAGCACATCCCCGTGCTGATGGTGACGGCCGAGGCGCGCAAGGAAGACATCGTGCTGGCCGCACAGACGGGAGCGGCCGGCTACATCGTCAAGCCCTTCACGAAGGCGACGCTGGAGGAGAAGGTCCAGAAGATCATGCAGAAACTGGCGGCCACGGCCTGAAGGACAACAGCCCATGAAGATGGACGACACGGCCTTGCTGGCCCATCCGCCGACGCCCAGTACCTCGCCCGAGGTGTTCCAGCAGCTCGGTGCGATCACGCGCCAGTTGCACGACACCCTCGCGCAGCTCGGCGTCACGCCCAAACTGCAGCAGGCGGCCGAAGGCCTGCCCGACGCGCGCAGCCGCCTCAACTACATCGCCGAGAAGACGGCGGCAGCGGCGAACAAGGTGCTGAACTCGGTCGATCAGGCCAAGATGGAACACACCCGCATCGCCGCCGAGACGCGCCGCATCGCCGCCGCCATCGTCGCCGATCCGGTGAAGGCCGTGGCCTCGGGCTCGGTGATGAACTTCGTCAGCGATGTCGAAGCCGCCACCGCACGCATCGATGCCGATCTGACCGACATCATGATGGCGCAGGACTTCCACGACCTCACCGGGCAGGTGGTGGCCAAGGTGGTGTCGCTGGCGAGCGATCTGGAAGACAGCCTGGTGAAGCTGCTGGTGCAGGCGGCACCGCCCGAACAGGCGCAGAAGGTGGTCGAGAACACCATCCTCAACGGCCCGGTGGTCAACCCCGAGGGGCGGACCGACGTGGTGCAGAACCAGGGCGAGGTCGACGACCTGCTGGCCAGCCTGGGATTCTGATCCGGCGAGGGCCGGCGTCTCAGTGACTGCGGCTGGCCGTGCGGAGCAGCGAACGCGAGGGCAGCGGCCGGATCACCCGGCTCGGGCGGTAGGCCGAGCGCACTCGCAGCGGTGGCAGCATCGTAGCCATGGTCGTCGGCATGAGCACCGCGTCTGGCGGCAGCGCCTGGACCCTCGGTGCGGCGCGCAGTGCCTGGGGTGCACGCGCCAGGAAGCGACGGCGCAGCTTGCGAAGCCGCTCCAGATCCGCCGCCGCGATCGAGCACCAGAACGCGGCGAAGACACCCAGGCAACTCAGCATCCATCCGGCCCCGTCGCCAAGCGGCTGGTCGAGCGGAGTCAGCAGCGTGGCGGCCATCAACGCCAGCGCCATGAACACGGCCAGGTCGAAACAGAGGGCGCCGGCCGTGCGGGTGAAGCAGGGGCTGATCTGCCGCCGTGCGGCGCGCAAAGCGCCTTGCACCTTGCCCACCAGGCGCTGGGCGGTGGCCCAGACCGCCAAGGCGACGGGGCCCGGTTTGTCCACTGTGCTGTCCATGATCGTCATCCTTGCCGGCGCTTCCTTGCCGTGACCGATAAGGTAGCGAATCCCGGTCGCGGCAACACCCCGCGATTGCAGGGCGCGCCACAAGCTGGTGCGGCACTCGATCACGTCCGGAGGAAAGCCCGCCCTCACTGACGCACGCTAAAGGTGCGCTGCACCGCCGTCCGCGCCGGTGATTTCTACAATCACCCGATGCCCAGCCCCGCCGTCCTGAACCTCGCCGCCTACCGCTTCGTCGCGCTCGACGATCTGGAGGCCTTGCGCGAGCGGCTGCTGTCACAGGCCCAGGCGCTGGCCCTCAAGGGCAGCGTCCTGCTGGCCGAGGAAGGCATCAACCTGTTCCTGGCCGGTGCGGAGGCCGACGCCCGCGGTTTCCTGTCGTGGCTGCGCGGCGACGCGCGGTTCGCCGACCTGCAGGCCAAGGAGAGCTGGAGCGAGCGCCCGCCGTTCCAGCGGCTGCGCGTCAAGCTCAAGCGCGAGATCATCCGCATGGACCATCCGACCGTCCGTCCGGTCGACGCCCGCGCACCCGCGGTGGATGCCGCCACGCTGGCGCGCTGGCTCGATGCCGGTCGGTGCGACGCCGGCCGGCCCTTGCTGATGCTTGACACCCGCAACGGCTTCGAGGTCGACGCCGGTCGCTTCGCCGGCGCGATCGACTGGCGCCTGGAGCGCTTCGGCGAATTCCCGGCTGCGCTCGCCGCCCATCGCGCCGAACTCGCCGGCAAGACCGTGGTGAGCTACTGCACCGGCGGCATCCGCTGCGAGAAGGCCGCGTTGCTGATGCGCGAGCAAGGCGTCGAGCACGTGCTGCAGCTCGACGGCGGCATCCTGCAGTACTTCCAGACCGTCGGCGCACGCCACTACGAAGGCGGCTGCTTCGTGTTCGACGAGCGCGGCACGCTCGACGCCGACCTGCAGCCGGCCCCGGCGTGAGCGCCCTCGCCGCGGGTCGGGGCGCCCGCTGCCGCCGCCGGCAGGCGCGAGACTTGCTCAAGCGTGATGCCTGCCGCAGTTCGTGCTTGCCCGACTCGGCGGATCGCCACATCGATGCCAAGATCGAATCTCTGCAACGCGCCATCACCGGAGGCTTCATCACCATGCCGGCCCCACTGCTCGCTGCTGCATCCGGCCCCTCGCACCGGAAGGGTCCCGTGTTCTCCCGGACGACGGGACGCTGGATCGTCATGCTGCTCGCCTGGGCAGTCACGACGACGGCACTGGCGGCGGCGTCCGCCGCCGGCACGGCCCCCACCGGTTATGCCGTGCCGATCGGTGGCGAACTGAGGTACGACAACACCGCGGTCTGGTCGCGACTGGTGCAACTGTCGGGCGGACCGGGCTCGCGCTGGGTGGTGATCCCGGCGGCGTCGTCTGCCCCCGAGAAGACCGGCGAGATGGTCGTCGATGCCCTGCAGCGCCACGGCGCCCAGGCCGTGACCCTGCCGGTCGCGCCGGAATGGCAGGGCTACGAAGTGGCCGAGGCGGTGCACGACCCGGTACTGATCGAGCAGGTGCTGGCAGCCACCGGCATCTATTTCGCCGGGGGGGCGCAATCGCGCATCACCGACTCGCTGCAACCCGACGGCCTGCCGACGCCGCTGCTGCAGGCGATCTGGAGCGTGTACCGCGCCGGCGGCGTGGTGGCCGGCACCAGCGCCGGCGCCGCAGTGATGAGCGAGACCATGTTCCGCGACGCCTACGACGTGCTGCGTGTGCTCAAGCGCGGCCGTCTCGACGAAGGGCAGGAGATCGGCCGCGGCCTGGGCTTCGTCGGACCCGAACTGCTGATCGACCAGCACTTCCTCAAGCGCGGCCGCATCGGCCGCCTGCTCCCGCTGATGGTGCAGAAGGGCTACCGCCTCGGCCTCGGTGTGGAGGAAAACACCGCCGCGATCCTGCACGACGGCAAGGTCGAGGTGGTCGGCGGCAAGGGCGTGCTGCTGGTCGACCTCGGCGCGGCCTCGCAGGACGGCCGGCTCGACGCCTTCAACCTGCGCAATGCCAAGCTCACCTACCTGGACCGCGGTGACCGCCACGACCTGCACAGCGGCGTCACCACGCCCTCGCTGCAGAAGCTCCAGGGGCAACTGATCGACCCGGGTTCGCCGGACTTCGCGCCGAGCTTCGAGAGCGCGCCGTTCCAGAACGACATGCTCGGCCCCTCGACCATCGTCGACGCGATGGGCTCGCTGCTCGACAACCGCGACACCGAGGCCACCGGCCTGGCCTTCAGCGGCACGCCGCGCGCCAGCGATCCGCAGCCCGACCTGGGTTTCGAGTTCCGGCTGCGGCGCGGCCCCGACAGCCACGGCTGGTACACCGGCGCCTTCGGCGGCGACGACTACACGGTGCTCAACCTCTACCTCGACGTCACGCCGATCACCATCGCCCGTCCGCTCTACGGCCCCGCGACCGCCTCCGCGACCGACGCCGTGGTGCCACGCTACGAGCCGCTGGCGCCGACCCTGCCCTGAGCGGCCGCCCGCAGCGGCTAGCATGGCGACCGGCGACGGCCCGTGCGCTGCGCTCGCGCGCCACCCCCGCCCTTCCAACGACCGCATGAGGACCGCATGACCCGTTTCGCCTCCTTCCTGGCCCTGACCGCCGTCCTGCTCTTCGCGGCCGAGCGTGGCCTGGCCGCCGACGGGAAGAAGCTGCGCATCGCGGTCGAGGGCGCCTACCCGCCGTTCAGCGAGGTCACACCCTCCGGGCAGTTGAAGGGCTTCGACATCGACATCGCGAACGCGCTGTGCGCCCAGATGAAGACCGAATGCACGCTGGTGCAGCAGGACTTCGACGGCATGATCCCGGCGCTGCAGGCGCGCAAGTTCGACGCCATCGTCGCGTCGATGTCCATCACGCCGGAGCGGCAGAAGGTCGTGGCCTTCACCGAGCGCTACTACCAGACCCCGGCGCGGCTGGTCGCCAAGAGCGGGAGCAAGCTGGAGCTCACGCCCGAGGGCCTGAAGGGCAGGAAGATCGGCGTGCAGCGCTCGACCATCCACGACCGCTTCGCCACCGCCACCTTCAAGGGCGCCGAGATCGTGCGCTATACCAAGCAGGACGAGGTTTTCCTCGATCTCGCCGCCGGACGCATCGACGCGACGCTGCAGGACTCGGTGGCCGCCGACGTCGGCTTCCTCAAGACACCGCAGGGCAAGGGCTACGGCTACATCGGCCCGTTCTACGACGACGAGAAGTTCTTCGGCGTCGGCGCCGGCATCGCGCTGCGCAAGGGTGACACCGAGCTGCAGTCGAAGCTCAACGCGGCGATCAAGGGGATCCGCGCCGACGGCACCTACAAGAAGATCCAGGACAAGTACTTCGACTTCGACGTCTACGGCGAAGCGCCGAAGAAGTGAGGCCCGCCGCCCTCGCACCGCCCCGCTGATGCTGCACGGCTATGCCCCCTCGCTGCTGAACGGCACGCTGCTGACCCTGGCGCTGGCGCTGCTGTCGCTGGCCATTGCCGTGGTGCTGGGCCTGGCCGCCGCGAGCGCCCGGCTGTCGCGCTCGCGCTGGCTGCAGGGCGGCGCGCTGGCCTACACCACGCTGATCCGCGGCGTGCCGGACCTGGTGCTGATGCTGCTGGTGTTCTTCGGCGGCCAGCTTGCGGTCAATGCGCTGGCCCAGCAACTGGGCTTCGCGGACTACATCGATGTCGACCCCTTCGTGGCCGGCGTGCTGACGATCGGCTTCGTGTTCGGCGCCTACCTCGGCGAGACCTTCCGCGGCGCCTTCCTTGCGCTGGCGCCCGGCCAGCGCGAGGCCGGCCTGGCCTGCGGCATGAGCCGCTGGCAGGTGCTGCGCCGGCTGCTGCTGCCGCAGATGCTGCGCTACGCCCTGCCCGGCCTGTCGAACAACTGGCTGGTGCTGGTCAAGAGCACCGCCATCGTCTCGGTGATCGGCCTGAACGACATGATGCTGCGCGCCACCCAGGCGGCCGGCGCGACGCGCGAGCCCTTCGTCTTCTACGCCAGCGCGGCACTCATCTACCTCGCCATCACCAGCGTCAGCGAGCTGGGCTTCAAGGCGCTGGCCCGCCGTCTCGCGGTCGGCGTGAGGACGGGCGCACTGTGAACTTCGAGGCCATCGCCGAGAGCCTGCCGCTCTACGCGAGCGGCCTGGCCACCACGCTGCAGCTGCTGCTGATCTCGCTGGCAATCGGGCTGGTGGCGGCACTCCCGCTCGCGGTGCTGCGGGTGTCGGCCTCGCGGTGGCTGCACGGCCCGGTGTGGTGCTTCACCTACGTGATCCGTGGCACGCCACTGCTGGTGCAGCTGTTCCTCGTCTACTACGGTCTGGCGCAGTTCGAGTGGGTGCGCGCCAGCATCGCCTGGCCCTGGCTGCAGTCGGCCTGGTTCTGCGCCTGCCTGGCGTTCGCCGTCAACACCTGCGCCTACACCACCGAGATCATCGCGGGCAGCCTGAAGGCCACGCCGCATGGCGAGGTCGAGGCGGCACGCGCACTGGGCCTGTCGCGTGCCCAGGTGTGGCGCCGCATCCTGCTGCCCTCGGCGCTGCGGCGTGCGCTGCCGGCCTACGGCAACGAGGCGGTGCTGATGCTGCACGGCACCTCGCTGGCCAGCGTGGTCACGCTGCTCGACCTCACCGGCGCCGCGCGCGAGGTCAACTCGCGCTTCTACCTGCCCTTCGAAGCCTTCCTGACGGCCGCTGCGGTCTACTTGGGCCTGACGCTGGCGCTGGTGGGTGCGCTGCACGCGGCCGAGCGCCGCTGGCTCTCCCACCTGCGCCCGCGCGCCTGAGCCTCCGGAGACCTCCACCACCATGCAACGCCGCGACCACCCCTTGCCCAGCCGCAGTCTCGGCACGCTGCGCACGCTCACCAGCTTCCACTATGGCCCGCCCGGCGGCCCGAAGGTCTACGTGCAGGCTTCGCTGCACGCCGATGAGTTGCCCGGCATGCTGGTCGCGCACCACCTGCGCGAGCGGCTGGCCGAGCTGGAGGCCCGGGACGCGCTGCGCGGCGAGGTGGTCGTGGTGCCAGTGGCCAACCCCATCGGCCTGTCGCAGTGGCTGCTGCGCAGCCCGATCGGCCGCTTCGAACTCGCCAGCGGCGAGAACTTCAACCGCCACTACCCGGCGCTGCGCGACGCGGTGTGGGCGCGCATCGAGCCGTCGCTGGGGCCGGACGCGCAGGCCAACGCCGCGCTGGTGCGGGCGGCGCTGCGCGAATCGGTGGCGCTGCTCACCGTGGAGTCCGAGCTGGAGGCGCAGCGCCGCACGCTGCTGGCGCTGGCCTGCGACGCCGAGGTGGTGCTGGACCTGCACTGCGATGCCGAGGCCGTGCTGCACCTCTACGCCGGCACGCCGCTGTGGCCGCAGACCGAACCGCTGGCACGCTACCTCGGCGCCCAGGCAACCTTGCTGGCCACCGAGTCGGGTGACCAACCCTTCGACGAGGCCTGCTCGCAGATCTGGTGGGAACTGGCCGAGAAGGCCGGCCCCGCGCGGCCGATCCCGCTGGGCTGTCTGTCGGTGACGGTCGAGCTGCGCGGCATGGCCGACGTGGGCCACGCGCAGGCGCGCCAGGATGCGCAGGCGCTGGTCGACTTCCTGACCCATCGCGGCCTGGTCGCCGGCGAGGCCCCGCCGCTGCCGCCGCTGCCCTACCCCGCCACGCCGCTGGCCGGCTCGATGCCGGTCACCGCGCCGGTCAGCGGCGTCCTGGCCTGGCACCGCGGGCCCGGTGACTGGGTGCGTGAAGGCGAGCTGATCGTCGACGTGATCGACCCGATCAGCGGCCAGGTGACGGCGCTGGCGAGCGCGACCGACGGCCTGCTCTACGCCCGCGAGAACCTGCGCTTCGTGACGGCCGGCACCCGGCTGGCCAAGGTGGCCGGCCAGGAGGCCCGGCGGACCGGCAAGCTGCTGGGTGCCTGAGGCATGAGCGGAGATCCCAAGCTCCAGGCCCTGGGCCTGTACAAGCGCTACGGCGCTCACGAGGTGCTGAAGGGCGTGTCGCTCACGGCGCGTGCCGGCGACGTGATCACGGTCGTCGGCTCCAGCGGCTCGGGCAAGAGCACGCTGCTGCGCTGCCTGAACCTGCTCGAGCAGCCGAGCCAGGGCCGCCTGCTGCTCGGCAGCGAGGAACTGGCGCTGGTGCCCGACCGCGACGGCAGCCTGCGCGCCCGCGACGCGAAGCAGCTGCAGCGCTGGCGCGCACGGCTGGCGATGGTGTTCCAGTCCTTCAACCTGTGGCAGCACCTGACCGCACTGCAGAACGTGATCGAGGCACCGATGCAGGTGCTGGGCCTGGGCAAGGCCGAGGCCACCGAGCGCGCGCAGGCGCTGCTGGCGCGCGTGGGCGTGGCGCACCGCGCCAGCACCTTCCCGGCCCACCTGTCGGGCGGCGAGCAGCAACGCGTCGCGATCGCGCGTGCGCTGGCGATGGAGCCCGAGGTGATGCTGTTCGACGAGCCGACCTCGGCGCTCGACCCCGAGCTGGTGGGTGAGGTGCTGAAGGTGATGCGCGATCTGGCGGCCGAGGGCCGCACGATGATCGTCGTCACGCACGAGATGGGCTTTGCGCGCGAGGTGTCGAACCACACGCTGTTCCTGCACCAGGGCCTGATCGAGGAACAGGGCCCGCCGCGCGAGGTGCTGGCGCAGCCGCGCAGCGAACGGTTGCGGGCCTTCCTCTCGGGCGGGCTGAAATAGGCCGGCAGGACTCTCAGTCGCCGCGCAGCACCGCCAGCACCTCGGAGCGGAACTCGCGCTGGTAGAGGATGTAGACCACGCCCGCGGTCGCCAGTGCAAACGCCAGCGGCGAGAAGAACCAGGCGATCGCCGCGAATGCGAAGTAGTAGGCCCGCAGGCCGTCGTTGAAGGTCTCTGCGGCCATGCCGACCACCCGCCCGGCGCGGTCGGCGAAGGCCTCGCGCTGCGCCTGCCCCACCTCGCCGAGCGCGTCGTAGGCCTTGGCCTCGGGGGCCGACGCGACCAGCAGGGCACCGAAGGTGTACTGCCGCAGGCTCCAGGTGAAGCGGAAGAAGGCGTAGACGAACACCGCCGTCAGCAGCAGCAGCTTCAGGTCGAACACCAGCGCGGTGGTGCGCGTGGCGAACGGCAGCTCCTGCACCAACTCGGTCGCGCGGTCCGAGGTGCCCAGCAAGGCCAGCAGGCCGCCGATGATCAGGATCGTGGTCGACGCGAAGAAGCTCGGGCTGGTCGACAGGTTCTGCACCACCACGCCATCGACCACCCGCACCTCGCGGTGCGTGGTCTGCAGCATCCACTGGCGTCGGATGCGGTTGGTGGCGCCAAGAATGGACGCATGCGTGGCCGCGCGGCGGCTGGCGAAGGTCGCATAGCCTGACCACGCGGCGAAGAACCAGCCGACCGCGGCCCAGTCGGCCCAGGGCAGCAGCGACAGCAGGGTCGAGAACGACATCGTGGAGAACGGCGACATGGGCACGATGCTAGTCCACTGCCGTCCCGTCGCGCCACGCCGGTGCGCATGTCGCCTTCCCTTAAAGTCGCGCCTCGGTCCTTCCTCCCCAGTGCATGAGTGTCCAAGAACACGCGGTCCTGATCGTCGGCGCCGGCTTTGCCGGCCTGGGCATGGCCATCCGGCTGCGTCGCGACGGCATCGACGACTTCGCGATCCTCGAACGCGCTGACGCGGTGGGCGGCACCTGGCGGGACAACCGCTACCCCGGTTGCGCCTGCGACGTGCCCTCGCACCTGTACTCCTATTCGTTCGAGCCCAACCCGCGCTGGACCCGTGCCTACGCGCCCTGGCACGAGATCCGCGACTACCTCGAGCACTGCGTGCGCAAGTACCGACTCGGCCCGCACCTGCGCTTCGGTGCGGCGCTGCGCGAGGCCCGCTGGGACGCCACGGCCGGTCGCTGGCAGGTGCTCACCGCCGACGGTCGACGGTTCAGCGCGCCGGTGTTGATCGCAGGCCTCGGCGGCCTCAGCAACCCGGCGCTGCCACGCATCGAGGGCATCGAGCGCTTCGCCGGCCTCAGCGTCCACAGCGCCGCCTGGCCCGACGGGCTGGACCTGACCGGGCGCCGCGTCGCGGTGATCGGCACCGGCGCCAGCGCGATCCAGCTCGTGCCGCAGCTGGCCGGCCGGGCAGCGCAGGTCGATCTCTACCAGCGCACGCCGGCCTGGGTGCTGCCCAAGGGCGACCGCGCGCTGCACGACTGGGAGCGCCGGCTGTTCGCGCGCTGGCCGTTCGCCCAGCGGATCGCCCGCGGGGCAAGCTACTGGCTGCACGAGGCACGCGCGATCCCGCTGGTGCAGCGGCCCCGATGGCTGCGCGTGGGCGAGGCCGAGGCGCGCCGCCACCTGCGCCGCCAGATCGCGGACCCGGCGCTGCGTGCCCGCCTCACGCCCGACGATGCGCTAGGCTGCAAGCGCGTGCTGCTGTCGAACGACTATTACCCGGCGCTGGCGCGGCCGGATGTCGAACTGGTGAGCGAGGCGATCCGCGAGATCACGCCGCGCGGCGTGGTCACGGCCGACGGCCACGAACGCGCGGCCGACGTGCTGGTGTGGTGCACCGGCTTTCGCGTGCAAGGGCGCCTGCCGGCCGGCACGCTGGTCGGGCGCGACGGGCTGGACCTGCGCGACGCCTGGGAGCAGGCCAGCGAGGCCTATCTCGGCACCACCGTCGCCGGCTTTCCCAACCTGTTCCTGCTGAACGGGCCGAACACCGGGCTCGGCCACACCTCGGTGCTGCTGATGATCGAGGCACAGCTGGCCTACATCGGCGACGCGCTGCGCACGCTGCGCGAGCGCGGGCTGCGCAGCGTGGAGGTGCGGCGCGAGGCGCAGGACGCCTACAACGCAGAGCTGCAGCGCCGCCTGGCCGGCACCGCCTGGGCCAGCGGCTGCCGCAGCTGGTACCTCGACCGCAACGGCCGCAACACCGTCATCTGGCCGGGCTTCACCTTCGAGTTCCGGCGCCGCACGCGCCGCTTCGACGCTGGGGCCTACCGGCTCGAACCCGCCGCGCCCTGAAGCGGCGCGGCGCTTCGGTGCCGCGACTCAGCCGGCCGTCACCAGGTGCTGGCGGAACCAGTCGGAGACGGCTGTGCCGGCGATGTGGAAGTCCTGCACGTAGGCATCGAAGTGGCCGCCCTTCAGCAGCACCAGCTTCTTCGGCTCGAGCGCACGCTCATAGGCCGCCAGCGCCTCGTCGGCGACCGTCAGGTGGTCCTGCAGCGCGACGATCATCAGCAGCGGCGTCGGGCTGATGTAGGCGATGTGCGCCCCCGGCTCGTACTCGCCGAACATCTCCACCGAGCGCAGGGTGATCTCGTTCTTCCACGACGGTGCGCGCAGCAGGTGGGTCGCGCTCATGAACGACCACGAATCGGCGGTCGGCAACGCTGCCGGCCCGGCCGGGTCTTCCGAGATGATCGGCATCGTCATCGGCGGCTCGCCGCGCAGGCGGGCCCGGCGGTCCTGGTCGAACAGCGCGCGCAGCCCGGCGAACTGGTCGGCACGCACCAGCCGGCGCGCATTGCGGTGCCCCGAGATCAGCGGCACCTGCGACGCGACGCACTTGACGCGCCGGTCGAGCGCCGCGACGACCAGCACGTGGCCGCCGCTGTAGCTGGAGCCGAACACGCCGATGCGCTCGGCGTCGGTCTGCGGCAGCGTCTCGGCGTAGGTGATCGCGTCGCGGTAGTCGCGGATCTGCTGCAGCGGATCGACCTCCTGGCGCGGCAGGCCGTCGCTGGCGCCGAGGTTGCGGTTGTCGTAGACCACCGACGCCACGCCGACGCCAGCCAGGGCCTCCGCGTAGTGGTCGAGGTACATCTCCTTGACGGCCGAGAAGCCGTGCGACATGACCACGGTCGGGAACTTCGGCCCGTCGCCGCCCGGCACGTAGTGCCAGCCTCGCAGGGTGGTGCCGTCTTCGGTCTTGAACTCGATATCGTGTCTCATCGTGCAATCTCCTGGGAGTCGCAGCGTCGCCCGAAGCCGGCCTGCGGACAAGCGGTTGTTTACCCTGCGTGGGCGTCCCAGGAACGAGACACGGCGTCGGCCGGCACGACTGTTCCGTTTCGTGCCAGACCCGCGACTCAGGCGCGCAGCGCCGTCGCCGTCTTCAGCAGCGCGGCCAGCACGCCGTGCAGGGACTTGGCCTGCTTTTCGTCGGCCAGCGCGCCGTCGGCCGTGAAGGCCTGGGCCGCATTGCCGAGCGCGAACTGCGGCGGGATCACCAGCATCGCCGGATTGATGGACAGGAAGTTGCGCAGCACCAGCAGGCTGCGCAGGCCACCCAGCGCGCCCGGCGAGGCGCTCAGCAGCGCGGCAGGCTTGCCGTTCATCGCCTTCATGCCCTCGGGCAGGCGCGACACCCAGTCGATGGTGTTGATCAGCAGCGGCGTGGGGAAGGCGTTGTACTCGGGAGAGACCACCACGAAGGCATCGTGTCCCGCCATCTGCCGTGCCAGTGCGCTGGCGCCGGCCGGCACGCCCTGGGCCGCCTCGAGGTCGGCGTCGTAGACCGGCAGCGCCAGCGCGCGCAGGTCGGCCACGCTGGGCTCGGCACCCAGCTCGCGCAGCACGGTCGCGGCCGCCTGCGCGAGCTTGAGGTTCCACGAGCCCGTGCGGGCACTGCCCGGAATCAACAACACGCGCAGACCGGCCATCGTTCACTCCTTACTTGTTCAGACGAGCGGCCATTGTGGCGACCCGCGCGCCGAACAGGCGGGCGGTCTCCAGATCACCCGGCAGCATCTCGTCGACGCTGGCGTCCGACGGGCTCTGTGCCATGGCTCCAGAGAACGACGCCACGTAGTTGATGTCGTTGCGCCCCGCAGCCTTGCTGTTGCTGGGCATCAGGCCGGTGCCGACCCACACGCCGCTGTGCTGCATCGCCAGCGTGAACAGGTAGTGCAGCGTCGACAGCTTGTCGCCGTTCATCGAGGCGCTGTTGGTGAAGCCGGCGAACATCTTGTCCTTCCAGGCCTGGCCGAACCAGGGCTTGCTGGAGGCGTCGGCGAACTTCTTGAACTGCCAGCTCACGCTGCCCATGTAGGTCGGCGAGCCCATGATGATGGCGTCGGCCGCGGCCAGCTTCTCCCAGCCACCCTCGGGCAGGTTGCCCTCGGCGTCGATGGCCAGCAGTTCGCCGCCGGCGCCCTGGGCCACCGATTCGGCCATGCGGCGGGTGTGGCCGTAGCCGCTGTGGAACACGATCACGATCTTGGACATGGTGGATTCCTTTCGAGGAGGTCGAGACAGGGGACGGGAATGCAAAGCCCGGCGCGCCTCAGCGCGCCAGGTCGAACACGAGCACTTCGGCGCCTTCGCCGTGGCTCAGCTCGAGCCGGCTCTCGCCGTCGAGCTGGGCCGCGTCGCCGGCCTGCAGCGCCCGGCCGTTCACGCTGACGCTGCCGCGGGCCACGTGCACATAGGCCAGCCGCTTCGGGTCGAGCACCAGTGCGGCGGCTTCGGCGCCGTCGAACAGGCCGACGTACATCGCGGCATCGGCATGCAGCGTCACCGCGCCGTCGCGGCCGTCGGGCGAAGCCACGAGCTTGAGCACGCCGCGCTTGCTGTCGGCCGCGAAGTGCTTCTGCTCGTAGCCCGGCGCGACGCCCTGCGCTTCCGGCAGGATCCAGATCTGCAGGAAATGCGTGGTCTGCTGCGTCGCATGGTTGAACTCGCTGTGGCGGATGCCGGTTCCCGCGCTCATGCGCTGCACGTCGCCGGGCTGGATGGCCGCACCGTTGCCGATGCTGTCCTTGTGCCCCAGTGCGCCGTCGAGCACGTAGCTGATGATCTCCATGTCGCGGTGGCCGTGCGTGCCGAAGCCGGTCCCGGGCGCGATGCGGTCCTCGTTGATGACACGCAGGTTGCCGAAGCCCATGTGGGCCGGGTCGTGGTACTCGGCGAACGAGAAGCTGTGGTGGCTCTTGAGCCAGCCGTGGTCGGCATAGCCCCGTTCGGCAGACTTGCGCAGGGTGATCATCGAGGACTCCTGGTGGGGCGGTGGAGGTCACCGCGATGAATCCAATGTAGGAGGGGCTCGGGTCGCGATCGCCCACTGCGGCTTGATGGCATCATTCAAAGTCCTTGAAGCTGGAAAGCCCGATGAGCGACCGACGCAACGTCCTGACGCCCGAAGCGCTGACCATGGTCGACCTGATCGCCCGCACCGGCAGCTTCGCGGCGGCAGCGCGCGAGCTGGGCAAGGTGCCGTCGGCGCTGACCTACAGCGTGCGTCAGCTCGAAGACGCGCTCGACGTGCTGCTGTTCGACCGCAGCTCGCGCCAGGCCAAGCTCACCGCCGCCGGCGAGGAGCTGCTGCACGAGGGCCGGCGGCTGCTGCTGGAGATCGACGCGGTGGCCAACCGCGTCAAGCGCGTCGCCACCGGCTGGGAGACCCAGCTCACCGTCGCGGTCGACAACATCCTGGCGCCCACCGCGGTGTTCGAGCTGGTCGAGGCCTTCTACACGCTGCGCGTCGCGACCCGCCATGCCCCAGACAGCCCGCCGCCGACGCGGCTGCGGCTGCGCAGCGAGGTGCTGTCGGGCACCTGGGAGGTGCTGGCCACCGGCCGGGCCGACCTGGCGATCGGCCTGGCCGGGGATCCCTCGCAGGGCAGCAGCGGCATCCGCTGCGAACCGCTGGGCTCGCTGGACATGCGCTTCGCGGTGGCTCCCCACCATGCGCTCGCGGCCCTGCCCGAGCCGCTGTCGGCCGAGACGATCGCCGCGCACCGCGTGGTCGCCATCGCCGACAGTGCGCACAGTTTCGCGCCGATGACGCTGGGCGTGCAGCCTGGCCAGGATGTGCTCACCGTACCCTCCCTCGCCGCCAAGCTGGAGGCGCTGCTGCGCGGACTGGGCTGCGGCTCGATGCCCGAGCCGCTGCTGCGCCGCCATGCCGAGGCCGGTCGGCTGGTGATCAAGCAGACCACGCTGCCGACGCGCAACCTCGGCCTGCACTACGCCTGGCATGCGCCGGGCAACAGCGCGCCGGGCCTGGCCTTGCAATGGTGGCTGTCACAGCTGCGCAGCGGGGCCACGCAGCGGGCGCTGCTGGAGCAGCACGCCGGGCTGGTGCTCTGAGCATCTGAACCCGGCGGCGCCCCGTTCAATCGGTGCAGACGCGCTGCACCCAGCAGGCTGCGGCCAGCACGTCGGCCGCGCCGCCGGGTGACAGGCGCCGCGCCACGAACTCGCGGTGGATGGCTTCGGCCTGCGCTGACGCATCGCCCTGCGCGGCGCCGCCGGCCGCGAGGAAATTCGCCGCGGCACCCTGCGCGTAGCGCAGTCCCGGCAGGCCGCCGCGGTGGGCCAGGTTGGTGTCGTCCAGCACGGCGATCACGTGGAACAACGCCTCGAGCCGTGCGGCGCGCACAGCGAGGCCGTGCGCCAGCGCCCGGCGTAGCGCTGGCACGGCCACGTCGAACAGCACCGGCAGGCCCAGCGCGGCTTCCTCGCTGGCACCGCGCAGGCCGTGCTGCTGCGTCACGCGCTGGCCGGCCGAGGACCGCGGCCGCGCGCAGCGCGCCTGCAAGGCCGCGCCCCAGCCGCGCCGCAGCGCGGCCCGCAGCGCGGCCGGCGTGCACGGGCCGCCCTGCGCGAGCACCGCGCCGGCACTGGCGCACAGCAGACCCAGCGTGAACACCGCGCCGCGGTGGGTGTTGATGCCACCGGTGGCGCACAGCATGCGCCGCTCCGCGTCGATGCCCAGCCGCTCCAGCGCGTCGAAGCCTGCCTGCTGCGCGCCGAGCGCCGCCGCCTGCGGGAAGTAACGTCGCAACGCGAACAGGCTGCGCATGAAAGTGGTGGCGTCCATGTCGGCATGGCTGCCGCGGTCGATGAACGACACCAGACCGGGCTTCGGGTAGAGCGCCAGCTCCTCGTACAGCGCCACCGTGGCGGCCCGGCCGATGCGCTGCGCGGCGCCATGCACCGGGCCCGCTGCGACAGCGGTGCCGACCACGGCCCGCTGCAGCGCGCCATGCGCGCCGGCTCGCGGTTCAGGCCGCATCGAGCACGCGCTGGATCACCGCCGCCGCGAGCCGGCGCCCGCCGCGCGTCCGACCGTCGGCGGCGCGCACGTCCTCGCCGGAGGCCGAGGCCAGGGCCTCGCGCAGCGCCACCGCCAGATCGCCCGTCCACAGCCTGCGCACGCCGCCCATCGCCACGTAGTTCTCCACGCCGGGTGCGAACACCGGGTTGCTGCGCGAGAGCTCGGTGAGCCGGTCTTCGGAGATCTTGGTGACGCGCGCCATCGCCGGGATGCGCATCACGCGGATCTCGGCCTCGGGCAGCGCGTCGCAGGCATCGGCGATCAGCCCGGAGGTGATGAAGCCGCCGGACAACGCCTGGTCGTACACCAGCCCCAGCACGCGGTGACCGCGTCGCCGCGCGAAGTCGATGCTCATCCCCAGATGCGCCATCGCGCGGTTGATCCCCAGCAGTTCGTCCCGGCGGCGCAGCATCTGACCCTGCGTGTCGATCAGCAGCAGGATCGGCCGGCCCGGGTGCTGCGCGACCGTGTCGAGCACGACGCGCGCCTGCTCCAGCGCGAGCCGCACACCGATCGGTGCGTGGTTGGTCGTGCCGATGACCGTGAGTGGGTTCCCGTCGAAGCGCACGTTGCCGCGCAACACATCGCCTTCCTGGGAGATGCCGTGGTCGGCGCCGAACAAGGCCGTGGCCAGTGTGTTCCAGTCCATTCCAGTGCTCCTCAGACCGTGCGCAGGGAGCGCAGGGCATCGACGTCGAGGTCGGGCACGCGGGCGGCGTCGGCCACGCCCAGCAGCCCCCACAGTGCCACCGCCTCGTCGCTGTCGAGCGCGTCGGGCAGCAGCCGCAGCCGCCTAGCGAGCAGCGCGTGTTCACGCTCCAGCGTCTCCATCGACACGGGGCGCGATGCGTCGAGCGCGTCGATGGCCGCGGCCCGGAACGCCGCCACGTCGTCCTTCACCAGCACGTCGCAATCGCCGCTGAGCCAGCGGTGCTTGCCACCCGTGGTGCGCCAGACCAGCGCGCGATCTCGGGAATCGAACTCTTCGACGCCTTGCGACGCCTCGATCACCTCCGGACCCGACATCGCCAGCCGGCCCATGTCGCTCATGACCACGCGGTCCGCACAGCGCGCCACGATGCCCATGCCGCCGAAGCAGCCGTTGGCGCCGCCGATCAGCATCACGACCGGGATGCCCGCCGCGCGCACGTCGAGCACCGCGCGCATGACCTCGGACACCGCGATCAGGCCGGCATTGGCCTCGTGCAGGCGCACGCCGCCGGACTCGGCCAGCAGCAGCACCGCCGCCGGCCGGTCGCGCAGCGCCCGCCGCAGCAGGCCGACCAGCTTGGCGCCATGCACCTCGCCCACCCCACCGCCCATGAACTCACCTTCCTGGGCGGCGACGAAGACCGTGTGGCCCTCGAGCGTCGCGCGGCCGATGGCGACGCCATCGTCGAAGGCCGAGGGCACGCCGAGCTGTTCGAGGTGCGGGCTGATGACGCGCTCGGTCGGCGGCAGCCATTCGTGGAATGTCGCGGCGTCGAACACCCGCGCCAGCCGCTCCCGGGCCGAGCATTCTGCGAAGCTGATCATGGTTGCCCTCCGGCGATCCCGGCCACCGCCTGGTCGAGCCGCAGACTAACGACCGCCGGCGTGGCGCCCATGTCGTTGATCGAGATGCGCAAGCCGGACAGCGGCTGGCGCTCGTGAAAGTCGGTCATCACGGCCTGCCAGATCGCGCCGAAGCCACGCGCCGACGTCACGACGCGAATCTCGCAATCCGGGCGTTCTGCGGCCTCGAGCATCACCTCGAGGTTGCCCGATCCGACCACGCCGACCAGCACGGGGGCGAAGCTGCCCGCCGGCCGGCCACCGCTGAACGAGAAGACCAGGGTCTCGAGCCCTGAGGGGACGTCGCTCATGCTTGGGAATCTCCTGCTACCAGTTTCTGAACCGGCGGGGGGGTTGGTACAAGCCGCCCGACGCGTCCACCAGATCACGCATGCTGCGGGCCGCCAGCAGATTGCGCGTCGCCTGGCGTGGATCGATGCCGAGGTCCTGCGGCCGGCGGATCACGCCGCGGTCGCGCAGGTTCTCGACGGCGCGCCGGTCGCGCGCCAATCCCACGGCGGTGTAGCCGGCGACGCCCCGGATCGCCTGCTCGCGCTCGGCGTCGCTGCGGCATAGCAGCAGGTTCGCGATCCCTTCCTCGGTCAGGATGTGCGACACGTCCTCGCCGTAGATCATGATCGGCGGCAGGGCCATGCCGGACTGTTCCTGCAGCGTCCAGGCGTCGAGCCTTTCGACGAAGGCCGGTTGCATGTGTTCGCGGAAGGTCTCGACCATCTGGACCACCAGCTTCTGCCCGCGCGGCGTGCCCGCCGCACCGCTGCGGCCGGAGCGCGCCTCGCGGCCGGCCTTCAGCCAAGCGGGGCTGGCGTGGCGCCGGCCGCGCGCGTCGGCGCCCATGTTGGGCGCGCCACCGAAGCCGGCGATGCGTCCCAGCGTGGCGGTGGAGCTGTTGCCGTCAAGATCCATCTGCAGGGTCGAGCCGATGAACATGTCGCAGGCGTAGTGCCCGGCCGCCTGGCAGAAGGCCCGGTTGCTGCGCAGGCTGCCGTCCGGCCCGGTGAAGAACACATCGGAGCGGGCGCGGACGTAGTCCTCCATGCCGAGCTCGGAGCCGAAGGAGTGCACCGATTCGACCCACCCGGCCTCGATGGCCGGAATCAGCGCCGGGTGCGGGTTCAAGGCCCAGTGCTTGCCGATCTTTCCTTTCAGCCCCAGCGATTCGCCGTAGGTCGGCAACAGCAGCTCGATCGCCGCCGTGTCGAAGCCGATGCCGTGGTTCAGGCGCTGCACGCCGTACTCGCCGTAGATGCCCTTGATCGCCATCATGGCCATCAGCACCTGGATCTCGCTGATCTGCGCGGGATCGCGGGTGAAGAGCGGTTCGATGAAGTTGGGGTGCGGCGCCTTCACCACGAAGCTGACCCAGTCGGCCGGGACGTCGACGCGCGGCAGCGTGGTGGTCTTGCCATCGACCAGTTCGTTGACCTGCGCGATCACGATGCCGCCGGAAAACGCCGTCGCCTCCACGATGGCCGACGTGTCTTCGGTATTGGGGCCGGTGTAGAGGTTGCCTTGTGCGTCGGCCGCCTGCGCGGCGACCAGGGCCACCTTGGGCGTGAGGTCGACGAAGTAGCGCGCGAACAGTTCGAGGTAGGTGTGGATCGCGCCGATCTCGATGCGCCCGCCCGACACCAGCTGGGCCAGCCGTGCGCCCTGAGGTCCCGAGAAGCTGAAGTCGAGCCGCGATGCGACGCCGTTCTCGAAGATGTCCAGATGCTCCGGCAGGGCCAGCACCGACTGCACCATGTGCAGTCCGTGGACCCGCTTCGGATCGATCTTCACCAGCGCCTTCGCCAGGAAATCGGCCTGCTTCTGGTTGTTGCCTTCGAGGCAGACGCGATCTCCGGAAGCGATCACCGCCTCGAGCAGGGTGGTGATCGCCGCGGCATCGACGCACTTGCCGGTGAGCCGTGCGCCGAGCGCGCTGCTCGCGCGCGCCAGCCGGGCGGCACGCTCGTCGGCCTTGGAGTTCCAGTGTCTGGCTTCCATGGATTTCCGATGGGTTGGATTGAATTCAGACCGCGCTCACCGGCCGCCTCAGAGCACGACGAAGAGCAGCCACACCACCACCGGGGCCACCAGCGTCACGATGGCGCCGTACACCAACAGCTGCCGGAAGAACACGTCGCGGTCGATGCCCTTCGCGTTGGCAAGAACCAGTGCGCCATTCGTGGAGAACGGGCTCACGTCGACGATGGTCGACGACACCGCCATCGCGGCGATGAAGCCGATGGCGCTGACGCCGGCATCGCCCTCCAGGAAGGGCACCGCCAGTGGAATCAGCGACCCGAGCACCGCGGTCGAGGAGGCGAAGGCGGACACCACCGCGCCGACGAAGCACAACAGCAGCGCAGCCATCAGCGGCGAGGTGAGTCCCGCGACGCTGTGCCCCACGAAATCGATCGTGCCCATCTTGTCCATCACACCCACGAAGGTGCTGACGCCCACGATCAGCATGATCTCCGGCCACGACACCTGCCCCAGAGCGCGCTTCTGCAGGTTGGGCGCCATCAGCGTCAGCAGCAGGCCGATGGAGATCGACACGAAGCCGATGTCCTGCTTGAAGAACAGCGTCAGCACGGCCAGTCCGATCAGGCCGGCCACGGTGGCCAGCTGATAGGTGCGTGAACCCGTGTCCGCGGATGCCACCGGTGCGGCATTCATCAGGGAATCGTCGTCCCGAATGGCGGTGCGGTGCTCTTCCGTGAGCGCCTCTGCTTCGGCATCGCCGTATACCTGGGCTCCGCCCTGACCGTGCGCTGTGCGGCGCACGGCAGGGACTTCGCCACTCGCGTCGGCCTTCTGACGCAGCAGCTTCATGCCGCCGAACATGAAGAACAGCAGCAGCGACACCGTCAAGTTGACCCCCAGGCTCGCCAGCATGGTCGTCATCTCGCTGAGCGGCAGGCCCGCCTTGGCGACGATCTTGTTGGTGATGCCGCCGTAGATGCTGATCGGCGAGAAGCCGCCGCCCTGCGCGCCGTGCACGACCATCAAGCCCATCATCAGCGGATTGATGCCGTACTTGGCCGCGAAACCGAGCGCGATCGGCGCGATGATCGCCACGGCCGCGGGACTGACCGCGCCGACGGACGTGAGCAACGCCGCAATGAAGAACATGATCCACGGGATGGCGGCGATGCGCCCGCGTACCGCCCGCACCGCCAGCTTGACGAGCCAGTCGATCGTGCCGTTGTTCTGCGCCAGCGCGAACAGGTAGGTGATGCCGACCAGGGTCAGAAACAGATCGGCGGGGAAGCCCCCCAGGATGGCCTTGGCGTTCAGGCCGGCCACCAGCGTGCCGACAAGGAAGGCGCCGACGAAGGCGATCACGCCCATGTTGATCGGCAGCACGGTGGCGAGCACGAACATGCCGATCAACGTGCAGATGGAAATCCAGTGAGCACTCATCGATTTGTCTCCGACGGGGTTTTGGTACGGCACGCGGGCGCCGTTTGTGCGTGGCCAGAAGGTACGCACGCCGTCCGGGACGATCAATGAAGCAGCGAGGTCGACGATTACGCCGGATGAAACGATCGAGGGTTAACCCGCGAACGCTCATGCCCAGCCTCAAAGGGGCTTGGCCCTTGCGAGTCGGCACACCGCCAGCAGCGCCAGCAGATTCGGATCGCGCTCGCGCGTCCGCAGGAAGTGCAGGCCGATGGTCTGGCGCATCAGGTATCTGGGCTGCAAGGGGATGAACTGCACGTCCTGCGGCATCACGCTGCGCACCCGCCCCGGCAGCAGCGTGCAGCCGATGCCACCGCTCACCAGGTTCATCAGCGAGAAGATGTCGCCGGTCTTCATGACGACGTTCGGCGTGAAGCCGGCGATGCGGAACGACTCCAGGAATCCGCCGTAGGTCACGAAGCCTTCGCTCAGGGAGACGAAACGCTCCTCGGCGCAAGCGGACAGGTCGACCTCCTGCAGCGCCGCATAGCGCGAGCGGGCCGGCGCGGCGAAGAAGATGTCGTCCTCGAACAGCGGTTCCGATTCCACGTCGGCGGCGCTCTCGGGCGACCCCATCAGCGCAGCATCGACGCTGCCGTCGCGCAGCTTCTGCAGCAGGTCGGCATTGGAGCCGAGCACCAGTTCGGTCTGCACGTCGGGCTTGCGCAGCTTCATGCCCATGACCAGCGCCGGCACCGTCTGGTGGGTCAGCGAGTAGAGCGATCCGATGCGGATGCGGTCGGCCGAATAACCCGCCACTTCGCGGGTGGACCGGATGCCCTCCGTCATGCCGCGCAGCACCTCGCGCGCAACCTCCGCCAGTGCCTGCGCAGCGTCGGTGGGGTGCAGGTTCCGGCCCTCGTGGCGGAACAGCGCGCAACGCAGACCGCTTTCCAGCGCATGCAGGGCACGGTGCACGCTGACCGCGCTGGTGTCGAGCTTCTCCGCGGCGCGCGCGAGATTCCCGGTCTCCATGAAGGCCAGCAGGATCTCGAGCCGGCGGAAGGTGATCGCCTCTTCGACACGGACGGCCGCGGTGACATCGCGGGGAGGGGCAGCCATGGTGTCGCTCGCAGCGGCTCTGTTCCACGGGCTCGTGCGCGTCGGCATCGGTCCGGGCACGGCGGCCCGGACACGGCCTCAGTCGAGCTTCACGTTGGAGGCCTTCACCACGCCGGCCCATCGCTTGGTCTCCGCGCTGACGAAGTCGCCGAAGGCCGTACCGTAGAGAGTGGGCGTGTCGGCGCCGAGCGTCGTCCAGGCGTCCTTGATCTCCTTCGTGCCGTGGGCCTTCTGCAGTTCGGCGGTCATGCGGTCGATCGCCGCCTGCGGCGTGCCCTTGGGCGCCCACAGCCCATACCAGGTGGCCACCTGGTAGGTCGGCACGCCGCTCTCGGCGACCGTCGGGATGTCGGGATAGCCGGCGGCACGCTTGTCGCCGGCCACCGCCAGCGCCTTGAGACGCCCCCCCTTGATGTGCGCCGCCGACGATCCGAGGCCGTCGAACATCACGTCCACCTGACCTGCCATCAGGTCCTGCAGCGCCGGACCGGCGCCACGATAGGGGATGTGCGTGATGAAGGTCTGGGTCTGCAGCTTGAACAGTTCACCGGCCAGATGATGCGAGGTGCCATTGCCCGCCGAGCCGTAATTCACCTTGCCCGGATTGGCGCGCACATAGGCCAGGAACTCCTTGACGTCCTTCACCTGCAGGCGCTGCGGGTTGACGACGATCACCTGCGGCACGCTCGAGAGCAGGGCCACCGGCACGAAGTCGGCGCCGAGGTTGTAGTCGAGCTTGGGGTAGACCGCCGGCGCGATGGCGTGGTGCACCGCGCCCATGAACCAGGTGTAGCCATCGGGCGCGGCCTTGGCCGCCAGCGTGGCGCCCACGTTGCCGCCGGCGCCCCCCTTGTTGTCGATGATCACCTGGTGGCCGAGCTGCTTGGTCAGCTGCGCGAACAGCGGCCGCGCGAAGGCATCGGTGCCGCCACCGGCCGGGAAGGGCACGATGACCGTCACCGGCTTGGCCGGCCAGGCCTGCGCGAGCGCCGGCTGCAGGCTGCCCGCCAGCACAGCGGCAAGCAGCACGGCAACCCTGGGCAGCAAGCGTGACAGGGCGAGGAAAGGGGTCTTCTGAAGCATGGCGTGTCTCCTGGTGAATCGCCTTATGTATGTTTATATCATTTTTATGTATACATTAAACCCATCATCACATCTGCCGTCAACCCTGGTGGATGCCCTGAGGGGGTTGTGGCATGCAAAAATGGGGTCATGAAGATATCGGGACAGCTACGCGATCTGATCGAGGAGCAGATCGCCACCGGTGAATTGGCGCCCGGCAGCACGCTGGACGAGGCCACGCTGGTGGAACGCCACGGCGTCTCGCGCACCCCCGTGCGCGAGGCGCTGATCCAGCTGTCCGCCGAAGGCTTGATCGAGCTGCGGCCACGGCGCGGCGCGGTGGTGGCCGCCATCGGCCCCGCCCGGCTGATCGAGATGTTCGAGGTGATGAGCGAGCTGGAGGCGATGTGCGGTCGCCTGGCCGCGAGGCGCATGACCGACAAGGAGCGCGCGGAACTTGTGCGCGCCCACCAGGCCTGCGAGCAGGCGCGCTCCGACAGCGACCCCGAGGCCTACTACCTGTGCAACGAGCGCTTTCACTTCGCGCTGTACGAAGGCAGCCACAACGGCTTCCTGAACGAGCAGGCGCAGTCGCTGAACCGCCGGTTGCGGCCCTACCGCCGCCTGCAGCTGCGGGTGCGCAACCGCATGAACACCTCGTTCGCCGAGCACGATGCCATCGTCCGTGCGGTGCTGGCGGGCGACGCCGAGGCGGCGGCCAACACCTTGCGCGCGCATGTGGTGGTGCAGGGCGAACGCTTCGGCGACCTGCTGGCCTCGCTCGCCGAACTCGCGCCCGCCGCATCCTGAGCCTGGCGCGATACCCCGGCATCGCGCAGGACCGGACCGCGCCGTGAACCCGCGCCCACCTCCTCTCTACGTCGGCCGGTTCGCGCCCTCTCCCACCGGCCCGCTGCATGCCGGCTCGCTGGTCGCGGCGCTGGCGAGCTGGCTGGACGCGCGCGCCCACGGCGGGCGGTGGCTGGTGCGCATCGAGGACGTGGATACGCCGCGCTGCGTGCCCGGCGCCGAGGCCGAGATCCTGAGCCAGCTCGATCAGCTGGGCCTGCGCCCGGATGCGCCGCCACTGCGCCAGAGCGAGCGCGGCGCGCTCTACCAGGCGGCGCTCGATCGCCTGCAGCAGGACGGTATGGCGTATCCGTGCGTCTGCACGCGGCAACAGATCGTCGCAGCGAACTCGGCCCGCGGCCTGCTGCCCTCACGCCACGCCGAACTCGTCTACCCGGGCACCTGCCGGCCCGAGAACGGTGGGCTGCACGACCGCAGAGCCCGGTCCTGGCGGCTGCACTTGCCCGCGGCGGCGCTCGTGGACTGGAACGATCGGCGACTGGGTGCGCAGCGGCAGGCCGTCGATCGGGCCGTCGGCGATTTCGTGCTGCGGCGCGCCGACGGTCTGTGGGCCTACCAGCTTGCGGTGGTGGTGGACGACGCGGCGCAGGGCGTGACCCACGTGGTGCGCGGCGAGGACCTCGCCGACAACACCGCCCGCCAGATCCTGCTGCAGCGTGCGCTGGGCCTGCCGACACCGCGCTACCTGCACACGCCGCTGGTGCGCGCGGCTGACGGCGAGAAGCTCAGCAAACAGCATGGGGCGCCCGCACTTCATCTGTCCGACCCGGCGGCCACGCTGGCGACGGCCGGGGCCGTTCTGGGCCTGACCGTGCCGCGAGACCGCTCGGTGCGCGCATGGCTGGATCGCGCCATCCTGGCCTGGCGCGCGGCTCACGCAGCGCCAGACTGAAGTTGGGGACCGAAGGCCGGGCAGCGTCCGCCGTGTAGGAACAGGACTACACGCTCAACCGCCCCGCACTGACGCGGCGCACCCATCGTCTCCGATAACATCAAAAGACACATGGTGGCGGCAGCGATCCTGCGGCCCCATTCACCCCTGCCCTGCATTTCATGCCATCGCGTCGCGTTTTCATCGTCGAAGACAGCCCGGTCATCCGGGCCAATCTCATTGATACCCTCGAAGAATTGACGCCGGTGTCCGTGGTCGGTTGGTCCGACGGCGAAGCGGGCGCACTCGCATGGCTGGCCGAACACCCCGACGGCTGGGATCTGCTGATCGTCGACCTGTTTCTCAAGCAGGGTTCGGGGCTCGGCGTGCTGCAAGCGTGCAAGCATCGCCCTCCGGAGCGCAAGCTGGTGGTCTTCAGCAACTACGCGACGATCGACCTGCGCATGAAATGCATGGAACTGCGCGCCGACGCGGTGTTCGACAAGTCCAACGAGATCGACGGCCTGATCGACTTCTGCGGCCATCTGCCCGATGGCGCGCAGGCCGCATCCGTGGCGTGAAACGCCGGGCGCCGCCGCGCCCGCTATTGGATCAGGCCGTTCTTCAGCGCGTAGTAGGTGAGGTCGCTGTTGGACGCGAGCTTCATCTTCTCCATGACCCGCGTGCGGTAGGTGCTGACCGTCTTCACGCTCAACGAGAGACTCTCGCCAATGGCCCCGATGGTCTCGCCCTGTGCCAGGCGCAGGAACACCTGCAACTCGCGCTCGGACAGCTGCTCATGAGGCAATCCTTCGGCCTTGCCGCCACCCAGCTGATCGGCCAGCAGCTCCGCCACGGCCGGCGTGATGTAGCGCCGCCCGCGCGACAGCGTGCGCACCGCGGTGAGGATCTCCTGAGGATCGCACTCCTTGTTCAGGTAACCGCTGGCGCCCTGTTTGAGCAAGGCGGTGGCGTAGTGCGTCTCGGGATAGGAGCTGAGGATCAGCACCGGCAGCTCGGGCGCGCGTGCGCGGATGCCCGACAGCACGTCGACGCCGTTCTGGTCGGGCATCGACACGTCGAGGATCAGCACATCGATGCCGCCGGCGCGCACCAGGTCCATCGCCTCGCGGCCGTTGGAGGCTTCGGCGACGACCTGCAGATCCATCTGCTCGGCGAGATACTGGCGCAAACCGGCACGCACGATGGCGTGGTCATCGACGATCGCAACTTTGATGGACATGGACTTCGCTGATCAGGGCCGCGGTGCGAACGATTCTAGGTCGCCCGTGGTGACCCGTGCATCCTGCACACCCTCACCCGTCGGCGATCACGCCGAGCCTCACGCATGACACGCACTCGCCTGTGGCGCAAGTCCGCCCTCAGTTTTCCGCTCGCACTGCTGGTGGCACTGGCACTGCTGCTGATCAGTGAGACCTCCTACCACCGCTCGCTGGCAGCCATCCAGGAGACCAACGCCGCCGTCGATGCACGCATCCACGTCGGCCGCGTGCTGCGCTACATGGTCGATGCCGAGACCGGCCAGCGCGGCTACCTGCTGACCGGCAAGGAAGCCTACCTCACGCCCTACCGCAACGCGGTAACCCAAATCAAGGAGCTGCTGCCGTCCCTGTCGAGGTACTACGCGACCCACCCTGCGCAGCTGACCGACTTCGAGACGCTGGCGCGAGCCATCGAGAAGAAGCTGTCGGAGATGTCCGAAACGATCCAGCTGCACCGGGAGGGCCGCGAGGACGCCTGGCGCAGCCTGCTGCAACTCGACGTCGGGCTGGAGATGCAGCAGACGATACGTGTCGTGGTCGATCGCCTGATCGGCGTGGAGATGCAGCGCCTGGCGGATCACCAGTCGCAGGTGAAGCAGACGCTGTTGATCAGCCGGCTCGGCGTGGCGGCCATGACGGTGCTCAGCGTGCTGGCGTTCTATTTCTACCTGAAGCAGACGCGCGAGCTGGGACTGGAACGCGAACGCCGGCGCGCGGCGCTGCAGGCCGAACGCGACCTGCTCGAGTCGCAGGTGAACCAGCGCACGCACGAACTCACCGTGCTTGCGCGCCACCTGCAGACCGCGCAGGAAAGCGAACGCAGCCACCTGGCACGCGAACTGCACGATGAACTCGGTGCCCTGCTGACCTCGGCCAAGCTCGATGTCGCACGGCTGCGCACCCACCTGCCGACCGTGACTCCCGAGGCCGCGAAGCGGCTGGCGCATCTCAACGAGGCGCTCAACAGCGGGATCGCGCTCAAGCGCCGCATCATCGAGGACCTGCGGCCCTCGGCGCTGGGCCACCTGGGCCTGACCGTGTCGCTCGACATCCTGACCCGCGAGTTCGGCGAGCGCTCCGGCATGGCCGTGCACACCGACTTCGCGCCGGTGAAGCTCGGTGACAGCGGCGACCTCACGATCTACCGCTTCGTGCAGGAGGCGCTGACCAACATCGCCAAGTACGCGAAGGCCACGCAGGTCGAGGTGCGGCTGAGCGCGATCGGCGAGGAGGGCGTCGAGATCTCGGTGAGCGACGACGGCAGCGGCTTCGATCCCGAGCGTGTGCGCAGCGGCGCTCACGGTCTGGCCGGCATGCGCTTCCGCGTGGAGGCCGAGGGCGGAGAGATGAAGGTCGAGTCTCGGCCCGGCGAGGGCTCGCGCCTGAGCGCGCGACTGCCGAAGCGCCCTCCCCCATCGGACGAAGGCGACGAGCTCGCCACCTGAGCGGGCACGTGAGCGCCGTCCTACAGCGATGTGCTGTGGCGGACGACAGCACCCGGCGGTGGCGTCTCATAGGTCGATCGGGGCCCCCCTTCTACATTGAGGCTTCGGTTCGGTGCGATTCCCGCGCCGGCCTCCCGGCCCACCGGGAACCGTCTCAACAGAGGAGCCCTCCATGCTGCACTACGCCGTCGTCTTCTTCATCATCGCGCTGATCGCGGCCGTCTTCGGTTTCGGCGGCATTGCTGCCAGCGCGGCCGGCATCGCCAAGATCCTGTTCTTCGTGTTCGTGGTCCTCGCCGTCGCCAGTTTCCTGTTCGGCCTGATCCGCAAGGGCTGAGGTCCGCCGCACGAGCACCGTCGTTCGCGCCGCAGAGGCGCATACTCTTCTCCACAACCTCGCAAGGAGTTGCCATGTCCACACCCCGCACCGCATCGATCCAACCCCAGGTCCAGCAGGCCGCCGACGCCGCCAACCGCCTGGCCGACAGCGCCGAGCAGACCGTGAACGGCGTGCGCGAGCGCGTGATCCCGGCGGCGGTTCGCCTGGCGAACCAGGCCGAGGATCTGGCGCACCGCGGCTACGACGCGGTGCGTGACCGCACCGTGCAACTGCGCGAACGCGCGCTCGACGCCAGCGACCGTGGCGTCCGCTACGTGCAGGAGGAGCCCGTCAAGGCGGTCCTGATCGCCGCAGCCGCCGGCGCCGCATTGATGGCAGTCGCGCAGTTCCTGTCGCACCGCCGCAGCGACCGCCGCTGATCCGAGACTCTGGCCACCATGCTGCCGCTGCTCCGCGTACTGGCGAGCGAGCCTGACGCCCTCGTCGAGCACGCGGCGGCGTACGCGGATCTGGCGAGCGACGAGCTGCAGGAGCTGCAGGCCCATTGGGTGCGGCGGCTGCTGTGGCTCGCCGTCGCCGCGGTGGCTGGCCTCGCGGCACTGCTCCTCGGCGGCGTGGCGCTGATGTTGTGGGCCGCGCTGCCGGCGATCGACGCCGGCCGCGTCTGGCTGCTGTGGGTGGTGCCGCTGGTACCCGGCCTCGTGGCGGTGTTCGGCGTGTTCACCGCACGCCGCATCGACGCGCGACCCGCTTTCGGCAACCTGCGCGCGCAACTGCGCGAAGACATGGCGATGGTGCGTGAAGGTCTCGCGCCATGAAGCCGGACGCCGCGCCCATCCCCCCCGAAGCCCTGACACCCATCGAGCGCCTGGAGCGCTCGCGCGCACGGTTGCGCAAGACCTGGGTCGGCAACCGCCGTGCGCCGCGGCGCGACCCACCTCGGTCCGCCTCGGAAACGAGGCCGAACGGCGCGGATGGTGGCGACGACAGCACGCTCGACGTGCTGGTCTCGATGCTGACGCGCTGGTGGGAGCGCCATCCGCTGCACCAGGTGTTCGACGTCGCCGCCGAGGTCGCGGCACCAGCAGCACGCAGCATCGTCGGTCCGCTGGCCGAACGCCATCCGCTGCGCCTGGTGGCGCTGGCTGCCGGGGCCGGTGCGCTGCTGATGGTCGTGCGGCCGTGGCGCTGGCTTCCCCAGGCCGCGCTGTCGTCGGTTCTGCTTTCGGCACTGTGGCCCCGCGGCGGTCCGTCGCGCTGGCTCAGCGCCGGGGGCCTTGCGACTCTGCTGGCGAACGGTGACCTGAGTCGGCTGCTGGCGAGCCTGGCGGGACAGGCCCCGGACGGTCCGATCTCCGATCGCGACGGACCGGAAGCCCCGGAGCAGGCTCCGGCCGCGGCGCCCCCCGCAGCCACGGCCACGGCCACGGCGGCCGCCAACGATCCCGACCCCGCACTCAGCGGCGACGCCGCAGACCCCCCTCCCCCGGCCGCCGCCGCAGCGCGCTGAAGCCGCGCGTGCCGAGGCACGCGTTCGTCGGACCGCCCCCTTCCTGTCTGACCCGCCTCGCGGACCGGACGCTCTCCGGCTCGGGTCGGCGTTCTCGCCTGCGGGCACGCACGACACCAAGGGTGCAACGCACGCACGCCGGGATGGCGCCGCGTCCTACAGGTCGTCGCGCCGGCTGCTGATACCTCGCGAACGCGCCGGTTTCTACAGTGTGGTCAACGGTGCAGGACGGTACCGATGTGCTCGACACCGATGCCGTTCACACCCCAACGATCGCCGACCCCACCATGAAATGCCGAGCCCTCCTCCTCACCGCGACGAGCCTGCTGATCGCCAGCACGGCTTCGGCGCAGGCCGGGTTCCCGGATCCGGCCGCTACCTCGATCGGCACCTGGTACGCCGTGCTGATCGCCGTGTTCGCCGTGCTGGTCGGCGTGGGCCTGGTCAGCAGCCAGCGCGACCAGCAGGACCACAACAAGCGCTCGGAATCGCAGCGTCGTTCCGACTCCGAGCACCCGCACAGCGGCAGCGCGGATGCCCGCACCCTGCGCCGCAGCAAGAACGAGGATCAGTGACACCGACCCCACCAAGGAGCTTTCGATGAACGATCCGAGCCTTCGCCATCTTTGACGCCAAGACATCCTGCGTGACGAGGAAGAGCACGCGGACGAGATGAAGGACCCGCCGGAAGGCGGCGTGCCGCTCGCGACAACCACTTCCACCCCGAGACCTCAGGAGAAACCACCATGAACTTCCGTACCCTGCTCATCGCGGCCGCCACGGCCACCACCCTCGTCGTCACCAGCGGCTGCGCGGTGCAGCGCGGCCAGTCGACCGTCGGTCAGTACATCGACGACGCCACCATCACAACCTCGGTGAAGGCCAAGCTCGTCGAGGACAAGACCGTCGACGCCAGCGCGATCAGCGTGGAAACGCTGAATGGCACCGTGCAGCTGTCGGGCTTCGCCAAGACCCCGACGGAGAAGGCGCAGGCCGAAGTGCTGGCGCGCCGCGCCAATGGCGTGAAAGACGTGAAGAACTCCATCGTCGTGAAGGGCTGACCCGCCCTTCATCTTTCTGCAACCCACCTGAAGGAGATCCACACATGAACTGGGACCGCATCGAAGGCAACTGGAAGCAGCTCAAGGGCAAGGCCAAGGAGCAATGGGGCAAGCTGACCGACGACGACTTCGACGTCATCGCCGGCCGGCGCGACCAGCTCGCCGGCAAGATCCAGGAGCGCTACGGCGTGGCCAAGGACGAAGCCGAGAAACAGGTGTCGTCATGGGAGCGCAGCGCCAAGGACGACTGGTTCACCGACGGCGGCAACTCGCCTCGCCACTGACCCGTCGATCCCGGGGCGCCACCGCCCCTCCCCGCGTTCCAGGACCGACATCCCCGAGCGCAGCGGCCCGGCCTCCCAGAGGCCGGGCCTTTGTCGTTCCGGGCCGCGCCCCGCGTCAGAGGGCGAGGAAATGCTCGCGGTAATAGGCCAGTTCGTCGATCGATTCGTGGATGTCCGCCAGTGCGGTGTGCGCCTGGGCCTTCTTGAAGCCGTCCAGGATGGCCGGCTTCCAGCGCCGCGCCAGCTCCTTGAGCGTGCTGACGTCGAGGTTGCGGTAGTGGAAGAAGGTCTCGAGCGCGGGCATGTCCTTCGCGAGGAAGCGGCGGTCCTGGCAGATCGAGTTGCCACTCATCGGCGACTTGCCGGCCGGCACGTACGCCTTCAGGAACTCGATCACCTGCCGCTCGGCAGCGGCCTCGTCCACGGTCGAGGCCTTCACGCGGTCGATCAGGCCGCTGCGGCCGTGCGTGCCCTTGTTCCACGCGTCCATCGCGTCGAGAACGGCATCGCTCTGGTGCACCGCGAACACCGGACCCTCGATGCGCACCGTCAGACCCGGGTCGGTGACGACGACCGCGATCTCGATGATGCGGTCGTTGAGCGGATCGAGCCCGGTCATCTCGAGGTCGATCCAGATCAGGTTCTGCTCGCTCTTGGCAAGCGGGGAGGAAGCGATGGCGGTTTCGGTCATGAGGGGATCCTTGCGAGCCGCTCATTGTCGGTCAACACGTACACTGATCCACCATGACGACAAGCATCCTGACCGTGCTTTTCGCGGCTTTCCTGGTCGGCTCCCTGCTGCTGCGGGTCTGGCTCGCCAGCCGCCAGATCCGCCACGTTGCCACCCACCGCCACAGCGTGCCGGCGGCCTTCGAAGCCACCGTGAGCCTGCAAGCCCACCAGCGCGCGGCCGATTACACGCTCGCCAAGCTGCGCCTGGGCCTGCTGACCACCGCCTTCGGCGCCGCGGTGCTGCTGGGCTGGACGCTGCTGGGCGGACTCGATGCGCTGAACGGCTGGCTGCTCGCCGAGGCCCGGCCCGCGCTCGGCGATCTGGGCTACCAGCTCGCACTGCTGGCGGCGTTCGCGCTGATCACCGGACTGATCGACCTGCCCTTCGAAGCCTGGACCACCTTCCGTCTGGAACAACGCCACGGCTTCAACCACACGACGCCCGGGCTGTGGCTGGCCGACCAGGCCAAGGGCGTGCTAGTGGGCGCGCTGCTCGGGCTGCCGATCGCCGCGCTGATCCTCTGGCTCATGGGCACAGCCGGCGCGACCTGGTGGCTGTGGGCCTGGGCCGTGTGGGTGGGCTTCAACTTGCTGGTGCTGGTGCTCTATCCGACCGTCATCGCGCCGATCTTCAACAAGTTCCAACCGCTCGAGGACGGTGCGCTGAAAGCGCGCGTCGAGGGGCTGATGGCGCGCTGCGGGTTCGCAGCCAAGGGGCTGTTCGTGATGGACGGCAGCCGCCGCTCGGCCCACGCCAACGCCTACTTCACCGGCTTCGGGGCCGCCAAGCGCGTGGTGTTCTTCGACACGCTGCTGTCCAAGCTGTCGCCGCCCGAGGTGGAGGCGGTGCTGGCGCACGAGCTGGGCCATTTCAAGCACCGCCACGTCACGAAGCGCATCGTCGCGATGTTCGCGCTCAGTCTCGCCGGCTTCGCGCTGCTCGGCTGGCTGTCGCAGCAGGTCTGGTTCTATGCCGGGCTGGGCGTGCGGCCCAGCCTCGATGCACCGAACGACGCGCTCGCGCTGCTGCTGTTCCTGCTGGTCGGCCCGGTGTTCAGCTTCTTCGTCACGCCGCTGTTCGCCAGCCTCTCGCGCCGTCACGAGTTCGAGGCCGATGCCTACGCCTGCGCACAGACCAGCGCCCGCGATCTCGGCGGCGCGCTGCTCAAGCTCTACGAGGACAACGCCTCGACCCTGACGCCGGACCGGCTCTACGTGCGCTTCTACTACTCGCACCCGCCCGCTTCGGAGCGGTTGGCCGCGATGGGAGCCCTGGCATGACGAAGCTGTCCGAACAGCATTGCCTGCCGCAGGCCGACGGCGCCATGACGCCCTACGAGATCGGCAAGCACCTGCAGACGGTGGTCGGCTGGTCGCTCGTCGAAGGTTCGATCGAGAAGACCTACAGCTTCGCGAACTACCACGAGACCATCGGCTTCGTGAACGCGGTGGCCTGGATCGCCAACCGCGAGGACCACCACCCCGATCTCGCCGTCAGCTACGACCGCTGCGCGGTGCGCTTCAACACCCACTCGGTGGGCGGCATCTCGCTGAACGACTTCATCTGCGCGGCGAAGCTCGACGCCCTGCTCACATGAAGCGCAAGGGGCGCGCTTGACCCGTCCGGTCGAGCTCGACCTGGGTCTCGTGGTGGCCGGGCACGGCCGGCACTACATCGTCGAGACGCCCGAGGGCCACCGCCTGATCTGCCATCCGCGCGGCAAGAAGAGCGCGCTGGTCGTCGGTGACCGCGTGCGCTGGCTGCCGGTCGGCGGCGACCAGGACGAGGGCGTGATCGAGCACCTGGAGCCGCGCCGCAACCTGCTGTTCCGCCAGGACGAGTGGAAGACCAAGTCCTTCGCGGCCAACCTCGACCAGCTGCTGATCTGGCTTGCGGTCGACCCGCAATTCAGCGAATCCCAGCTCACGCGCGCGCTGATCGCCGCCGAGTCGGCCGGCATCGACGCGACCATCGTGCTCAACAAGACCGACCTGCCGGACGCCGCAGCCCAGCGCGCCCGCCTCGCACCCTACCGGGCGATGGGCTATGCGGTGATCGAGCTGTCGCTGAAGCACGCGTTCGACGCCGCGTCCGGTACGCTGAACGAACGGCTCGCTGGGCGAACGACGCTGGTGCTCGGCCCGTCGGGCACCGGCAAGAGCACGCTGATCAATGCGCTGCTGCCGGGCGCCCGAGCCCAGGTCGGCGAGATCTCGCAGGCGCTCAACTCCGGACGGCACACCACGACCACCACCCAGTGGTACTGGCTGGATCGCGCGACGAACAGCGCGCTGATCGATTCGCCGGGCTTCCAAGAGTTCGGCCTGCAGCAGATCGAGGCCCAGCAGTTGCCGGCCTACATGCCCGACCTGCGCGCCCATGCCGGCGGCTGCAAGTTCTACAACTGCACCCACCGCCACGAGCCGGGCTGCGCGGTGATCGCCGCGGTCGAGCGCGGCGACGTCAGCGCCAGCCGCTGGCGCATCTACGGCGACCTGCTGGACGAGCGGGCGCGCACGCGCTGGTGAGACGCCGGCGCCGCCCTCAGACCATCGCGAAACCCTCATAGCCCTTCGCGACGATGTCCTCGCAGGTGGCCTTGTAGGCCGGGAAGCCCCCCAGGTACAGCAGGATCTGCCGCGGCTTGCCCGGCACGTTGGCGCCCATGTACCAGGAGTCGGCTTGCGTGAAGAGCGTCTGGTTGCCGACATCGGTGACGTGCTGGCACCAGAAGTCCTCGATCGCCTGCGTCGGCTCGATGGCGACACGGCCGGCCTTGCGCACGTCCTCGATGGCCCGCACGATCCATTCGACGTGGTATTCGTTGCCGAGGATCATGTTGAACAGCACCGACGGGCTGCCCGGGCCGGTGGTGACGAACATGTTCGGGAACCGGGCACTCATGATGCCCAGCGCCGTGCGCGGCCCGCCCTTCCACTTGTCGCCCAGCACCTCGCCGCCGCGCCCGCGAATGTCCATGTTGCACAGCGTGCCCGTCAGCGCGTCGAAGCCGGTGGCCGTGATCAGCGCATCGAGTTCGTGGAAGCGACCGTCCTGCGTGGTGACGCCACTGGCGGAGAACTTCTGGAACGGTGTGGCGCGAAGGTCGACCAGCGTCACGTTGTCGCGGTTGTAGGTTTCGTAGTAGTCGGTGTCGGCGCACAGGCGCTTGGTGCCGAACGGGTAGCCCTTGGGTACCAGCATCTCGGCCACCTTCGGGTCCTTGACCTTCTGGCGGATCTTGCGGCGCGCGAACTCGGCGAGCGTCTCGTTGGCCCGCGGATCGACCAGCAGGTCGACATACGAGGTGTAGAAGCTCAGGCCACCCATCGCCCAGCGGGCCTCGTATTCTCGTTCGCGCTCCTCGGGTGTGGCGTCGAGCGCGCGGTTCGGGTTGACCGGGAAGCGCGAGATACCGAGGATGGAGTTCCATTCGCGCTGGCGCAGGTCGGCGTACTCGGCCTTCTGAACGCGACGCTGCTCGTCGTCGAGCGGATGGTTCCAGGCCGGGATGCTGAAGTTCGGTGTGCGCTGGAACACCGTCAGGTGCTTGGCCTGCTTCGCGATGTGCGGGATGGCCTGGATGCCCGACGAGCCGGTACCGATGATGCCGACGCGCCGGCCGCTGAAGTCGACGCCGCCGCGCGGCCACGCCGCGGTGTGATAGCACTGCCCGGCGAAGTCGTCGATGCCCTCGACGTCGACCTGCTTGGGCGTCGACAGGCAGCCGGTCGCCATGATGCAGAACTGGGCCGAGACCGTCTCGCCGCGGTTGGTCGTCACCGTCCAGCGGCTGGCCTTCTCGTCGAAGTGCGCCGACGTGACCCGCGTCTCGAGCTGGATGTCTCGCCGCAGGTCGAAGCGGTCGGCCACGTGGTTGATGTACTTCAGGATGTCGGCCTGGTCGGCATAGCGCGCCGGCCAGTCCCACTCCTGCTGCAGCTGCTCGTCGAAGGAATAGGAGTACTCGATGCTCTCGATGTCGCAGCGCGCGCCGGGATAGCGGTTCCAGTACCAGGTGCCGCCGATGCCGTCGCCGGCTTCATAGACCCGCACCGAGTAGCCCTTCTTGCGCAGCAGGTGCAGTGCATAGAGGCCGGCGAAGCCGGCACCGACCACCACGACATCGAGTGTGGTCGGCGCGCCGCGACCCGCCGAACCCGAGGAGGAGCTTGCCTTGTCCATTGCTGTTGTCCCTTTCCTTGACGGTCACTCGACGGCGCACACAGCGCGTCGATCCTGAACGGATCATCGCGACGCGTGCCGCCGGCCGCCCCCACCCGCAGGCTAGTTTTTGGCCGATGCACGGGCTAGTGGTTTCCCGTAGGCCTCGGCAGAACGGCGGGCCGAAGGGGTTTGCACCGCAGCAAACCTCAGGCTGCGTAGGCAGAATCTCGGCGCCGACATCGACCCCGTCTCTCCTCCGGTTTCCCGCCCTTGAAGATCGCCGTACCGGCCGGCTTCGTGCCGCTGCCGCTGAACCACAAGATCCTGCCTCCGCACGCGCACCGCCATGCGGTGGAGCGCAGCGCGCTGCTCGCACGGCTGTTCCGCGATGTCGCCGAGCGCGTGGTGGTGTTCCAGGGCCCCGCGGGGCACGGCAAGACCAGCCTGATGCTGCAGGCGCAAGCCGCCAGCGCGAGCGGCGGCGCCCTCACCGGCTGGCTCTCGCTCGACGAGAGCGACAACGACATCCGCCGGCTGCTGGGGCATCTGCAGGCGCTGCTGACCGTGCTGGGCTCGCAGTCGCCCACTCCGCCGAACGAGGACTACGCCGGAAGCGCCGGCACCATCACCCCGCGGTCCGACTGGCTGATCGGCCGGCTGCTCGAACTCGGCCGGCCGGTGGCCCTGTTCCTGGACGACCTGCACGCGATCACCGACCCCGGTGCGCTGCGGCTGCTGCGCGAACTGATCACGAACGCGCCCGACCGCATCCGCTGGTTCCTGGCGAGCCGCGTCGTGCCCGAAGTGGGCCTGCCGCGGCTGGTGGTGGGCGACGAGGCGCTGGTGGTCAGCGCCGAGGACCTGCGCTTCTCGCGCGCGGAGATGCGCCACGTGTTCGACGCCGACCGCGGTCTGAGCGTCAGCGACACCGAGCTCGACGCCATCTTCCGCGGCACCGAAGGCTGGCCCGCTGCGGTGCAGCTGTACCGGCTCGCGCTGGGCTCGGCCTCGGTGCGTCACTCGCTGGCCAGCGGGTGCGGAGGCGCACCGCGCGAGGTGGCCGACTACCTCGCCGAGAACGTGCTCGGCCAGCAGCCGCCGCCGGTGCAGGACTTTCTGCTGCAGACGTCGGTGCTGTCGCGCATGTCGGCCGCGCTGTGCGACGACGTGCTCGGCCGCAGCGACGGGCAGGAGATGCTCGCCTCGCTCGAACGCGACGGGCTGTTCGTGCGGCGGCTGGAATCAGGCGAAGGCTGGTTCACCTACCACGCGATCTTCGCGAACTTCCTCCAGGAGCAGCTGGCGCGCACGCAACCCGAGCACCGGGTCGCGGTGCACCGCCGTGCCGCGGCCTGGTTCGAGTCGCAGGGCCAGCTGGAAGAAGCGCTGCACCACCACCTGAGCGCCGGTGACGATGACCGCGCCTGCGAGGTCTTCGACCACTGGTCCGACGCGCTGGTGCCGGACGGTCACTTCGCCACCGTCGACCGTTGGTCACACCGCCTGCCGGCCGATGCCGCCACGCGGCGCCCGGGCATCGCGGTCAAGCTGTCTTGGGCCTTCACGTTCCTGATCCGGCACGAGCAGCTGGCGCCGCTGCTGCCGGTGTTGCGTGCCAACCTGGCACGACGGCTGATCGAAGGCGACCCGCGGCTGGCGCTGTCGATGGCCGCCGTCCTGCAGGACGATCCGGCCCGCGCGCTGGAGTACGTGGCGCATACCGAGCACCGCGAGCCGACGTCCAACCGCTTCCGCAATTTCGAGCTCGCCGCCGGCCACAACGTGCGCGGCTTCGTCGGCATGATGCGCGGCGAGTTCGGCCCGGCGCTGCACAGCCTGGCGCAGGGCCGCTCGCTCAGCGAGCGCTCGAATGCGACCTTCACGCTGGCCTACTCGCTGGTGCACTCGGGCCTCACGCTGGTGGCGCAGGGGCAGCTGCCCGAAGCCGTGGAGCACCTGCGCGGCGCGATCTCCGACCGGCGCATGGTGCTGGAGGAATCGGTCTCGAAGGCCTGCCTGGCCTGTGCGCTGGTGATGGCGCTCTACGAAGCCGACCAGACCGGCGACGCGCTGGCGCTGTTCGAGCAGTTCCACGACATGATCGTCGAGGCCTCGCTGCATGACTACCTCGTGGTCTGCTATCGGGCGGTCGCCCGCATCCGCGACCAGCGCGGGGAGCTCGCGCTCGCGCTGGAGACTCTGGAAGAGGCCGAACGGCTGAGCTACAACGGCCGCTGGCCGCGCGCCGTGCAATTGATACAGGGCGAGCGGGTGCGCCGCGAACTCGTCGCGGGCCGCGTCGATCGGGCGCAGACGCTCGCCGCCCGCCTGCAACCCGAGAGCCGCAGCGACACCGACGACTGGGTGCGGTTCTCGGAGGAGACCGACGGCCCGCGCATCGGCCGCATCCGGCTCGATCTGCATGCGGGCCGCGCGGCCCAGGCGCTCGACGAGATCGGCGCCTGCCTAGCGGCCGCACAGCGCCAGGGGCGCGTGCACCGACAGATCCGGCTGCAGACGCTGGCGGCGCTGGCGCACCACAGTCTGGGTCAGACGCGGCCGGCGCACCGCTGCCTGCAGTTGGCGCTGGAACTCGCGGCGCCCGGCCGTTACGTGCGCATGTTCCTCGACGAAGGCCCGGCACTGGCGGCACTGCTGCGCGCCCATGCCAACCTGCCGGCCGCAGCCCCCGAGAACGGCGCCGAGGCCCGCGCCCTCCTGGGACGGCTGATCGAGGCCAGCGGCACCGCGCCAGCCCCTGCGGACACCCCCTGGCGCGCCGCGGCGCTGGAACCCCTCACCAAGCGCGAGCACAAGGTGCTCGCGATGCTGGTCGACTACCAGTCGAACGAGGAGATCGCCAGCGCGCTGTGCGTGAGCCGCGACACCGTGAAATTCCACGTCCGCAACATCTACTCGAAGCTGGGTGTGAAAACGCGGCTCGAGGCCATCCGCGTCGTGAAGACATCGGACACCACGGGCCGCTAGCGCCGCTTCACTTGGCCGGGCCGGGATTGGCCTTCAGCCAGACTTCCATCTCCTCGGGCGACACATAGCCGTCCTTGTTCGTGTCGATCTGGGTCCAGTCGCGCCCACCGGTTGGCTGGGCCGCGGACTTGGCCTGGGTCGCTTTGGTTTCCGGTTTGGCGGCCGGCGCGTTCTGCGCCAGCGCGACGGAAGTGCCCAGCATCGGGCCGATGGCGATGATCAGGGTGCGCAGCAGGCTCATGCAGGTCTCCTCTTGAAGGGTTGCAAGAAGCTGTCCGATCGATCGGACAGCGGTTCGGCAGCAAGGCGCCGGACCTCAGCCTGACAAAAAACTGACAGCATGGAAATGGGAAAAATTCCTGTCCTCCCGTGCCGAGCGCACCTGCAGAAAGAAAAAAGGCTGCCTCTCGGCAGCCCTCATTCCGCAAAGCGCCTTGCGGCACTCAGCGACCGTCGCGTGATCCGAAGCGCGAAGCGCCCTCACGGCGCCCGCCGCCGAAACCGCCGCCCGACGGGCGGCCACCACGGCCCTGACCGTGACGCTGGCCCGGCAGCGGCTTGGCCGGACGCGGACGCTGCGGCGTGGGCTCCAGACCGACGATCACGCTGGCCTCGATCGGCTGGCGGGTGAAGGCCTCGATCGCACGGATCTTGCCGCGCTCGCGGTGCTCGGCGATGGTGATTGCGGTACCGCTGCGGCCGGCCCGGCCGGTGCGGCCGATGCGGTGCACGTAGTCTTCAGCCTTCATCGGCAGGCCGAAGTTGATGACGTGGCTGATGCTCGGCACGTCGAGGCCGCGCGCCGCCACGTCGGTGGCGACGAGCACGCGCACATGGCCGTCACGCACGTTCTGCAGACGACGGTTGCGCACCGCCTGCGGCATCGCGCCGTGCAGCGCGACGGCCGAGTGGCCTTGCTGCTGCAGCGCCTCGGCGATGGCTTCGGTGTCGACCTGGGTGCTGGCGAACACCACGGCCTGGTCCACCTCGGCATCGCGCAGCCAGTGCTCCAGCAGCGCCTGCTTGTGGCCCATGTTGTCGGCCCAGTGCAGGGTCTGGGTGATGTCGCTGTGCACGTCGTGTGCGGTCGCCAGTTCCAGGCGGCCGGGCGAGCGCATCAGCTTGCTGGCCAGCGCCATGATCCGCGGCGCGAAGGTGGCCGAGAACATCATGGTCTGGTCGCGCTGGGCGGTGGCGTCGGCGATCGCCGCCAGGTCCTCGGCAAAGCCGAGGTCCAGCATGCGGTCGGCCTCGTCGACCACCAGCACCTGCGTCGCGTCGAGGCGGATCTGACCACGGCTGTGCAGGTCGAGCAGGCGGCCGGGAGTGGCCACGACGAGTTGGGCGCCGCGCAGGTCGAACAGTTGCTTGCCGAACGGCATGCCACCCACCACGGTGGCGATGCGCAGGCCGCGCGCGGCGTCGCGCAGCGGGTGCTGCTTGGCTTCGGCGCGCAGCGCTTCGCCCACGCCGCGCATCAGGTCGATCGCGTCGGCGGACACCTGCTGGGCAAGTTCGCGGGTCGGGCACAGCACCACGGCGCGCGGCGTCGCGACGCGGGTCTGTTCGGCGGCACCGGCATTCAGCAGGCGGTGCAGCACCGGCAGCAGGAAGGCCGCGGTCTTGCCGCTGCCGGTCTGGCTGCTCACCATCCAGTCGCCGCCCTTCAGGGCAGCGGGGATGGCTTGTTCCTGCACGCTGGTGGGCGCAGTGAAGCCGAGCTGGGTCACGGCATGCAGCAGCGGAGCGGCAAGACCAAGGGATTCAAAATTCGAAGCAGTCACGAAGCATCCCCGCCGGGTTGCCGGCGGGTCCGTCATCGCCGCATGCAGAGATGCGGCAGGTTGGTCCAAAACACATCGACCAACAGACGGACTGCACTGGGTGCAATGGCCCCGATGGGAAACGGGTGGGGCCGGACTGGTGACGATGCACTGACCCTCGGGGCCCGCGGCGCGGGTGAGGGAGGCTGCTTTTTGCAGCGCAGCAAGCATTGTCGCACATCCCGCCTGCCCGTGCCGAATTCGGGCGCGCATGTCCCCGGGTGGACAGGCCGCCGGCGGGCAATTCCTACAATCGAATCGCCTCCTCCCACCACTCCCCGCCTGTCCTGCGATGACGACCTTCCCGTTCCTCGAAGCGCTTGGCCACGGCATCACCGCGATCGACACCGGCTTCATGCGGCCTCGCTTCGATGCGGCCTATCTCGTCGTCGAAGGCGGCCATGCCGCCTACGTCGACAGCGGCATCAACGACGCGCTGCCGCGCCTGCTGGCCGCGCTCGACGTGCAGGGCCTGGACCGCGGCGCGGTCGATTACGTGATCGTCACCCATGTGCACCTCGATCATGCCGGCGCCGCCGGCCTGCTGATGCAGCAGTTGCCGAACGCCCGGCTGGTGGTGCATCCGCGCGGCGCGCCGCACATGATCGACCCGAGCGCACTGGTCGCGGGTGCCAGCGCGGTGTATGGAGCCGAGGAAGTGGCCCGTACCTACGGCACGGTGCAGCCGGTGCCGGCCGAGCGCGTGCTCGCCAGCCACGACGGCATGGTGCTCGACCTGGCGGGCCGGCCGCTGCTGCTGATCGAGACGCCCGGCCATGCGCGACACCACCATTGCATCTGGGACGAGCGCAGCCGCGGCTGGTTCACCGGCGACACCTTCGGCCTGTCGTATCCGGAGTTCCGGACCCCAGGCGGTCGTTACGTCCTGCCGACGACGACGCCGGTGCAGTTCGAACCCGGGCCCTTGAAGACCTCGATCGCGCGCATGCTCGAGAAGCGCCCGGACTGCATGTACCTCACCCACTACAGCCGCATCGACGAGGTCGATTCTTTCGCCGAGCAGCTGTTCGAGCAGATCGATGCAATGGTCGCACTGGCGCGACCACTTGCGACGGCCGGCGATCGCGATCAGCAACTGCGCCACGGACTGGCACAGCTCTATCGCCGGAGACTCCGGGCGGCTGGCAGCGTGCTTTCCGATGCGCAGATCGACGAGTTGCTGACGGTGGATGTCGAGCTCAACGCGCAAGGCCTCGGCGTGTGGCTCGATCGCGAAGCGCGCAACGCACAGGCGCCCGCCCCCGGCGCACGCTGAACGCCGGCGGCAGCCCCCACCGTGACGGACCTCACGGAGGCCATGGCGGCAACGCTCCGATATTGCGCTGCATCAAATGGCGGAGGCGACGCACTGCCGATGATCCGGCGCACACATCGATGCGCCAAAGGATCCCATGCGCCTGAACACCCCCGTGACAGCCAGCGAGTACCCCTTCCCCGCCGGCGAAACCCTGGTCTCGACGACCGACCTGAAGGGGCGCATCACCTACTGCAACCCGGCCTTCATCACGGTCAGCGGCTACGCACGGGAAGAACTGCTGGGCCAGCCGCACAACATGATCCGCCACCCCGACATGCCCGAGGAGGCCTTCCGCGACATGTGGGCCACCATCGCCTCCGGCCAACCGTGGTCGGCGCCGGTCAAGAACCGTCGCAAGGACGGTAGCTGCTACTGGGTGATCGCGAACGTCACGCCGCTCATGAGCGGCGACCAGCCGACCGGCTACATGTCGGTGCGGACGGCCCCGGATCGCGCCGATGTCGAGCGTGCCGAGGAACTCTATGCAGTGATGCGTACCGAGAAGGCCGCCGGACAACTGGTCCACCGTTTCGACGCCGGCCGCCTGCGGGTCGACACCTGGCTGGGCCGCCTCTCGAATGTGCTGCGCCTGCCGGTTCAGGTGAAGCTCGGTGTCGTCGCCGCGCTGCTGGGATCGGCCGGCTTCGTGACGGGTGCGGCCGTCACCGGCGGTAGCCTGCTGCAGTGGCCTGCGCTGGGCCCGGCGCTGACGGCCATCGCCACGCTGCTGCTCTGCTCGGTGGCCGCCGCCGCCTACTTGAACCGGATGACGATCGCTCCGCCCGCGCAGCTGGTGCAGTTCGCCAATCGCATGGCCGCCGGCGACCTGACGCAGAAGATCGATATCGACCGCCACGACCTCGTCGGCCAGCTCACGAAAGGACTGAACCAGTTGAACGTGAACCTGCAGTCCATCGTGCGCGACGCGCGCAACGAGATCGAGCAGATGCGCGTCGTCACCGGCGAGATCGCCTCGGGCAACCAGGATCTCTCGGGACGGACCGAGTCGCAGGCGAGCAGCCTGCAGGAGACCGCCGCCTCGATGGAACAGATCACCGGCACCGTGCGCCAGAGCGCCGATTCCGCCGAGCAGGCCACGCGCCTGGCCACCCAGGCCACGGCGGTGACCCAGCGCAGCAGCGACGCGGTGCAGGACGTCACCCGCACGATGGGCGAGATCAGCGCATCGTCGCAGCGCATCGGCGAGATCATCCAGGTGATCGACGGGATCGCATTCCAGACCAACATCCTCGCGCTCAACGCCGCGGTCGAGGCCGCCCGGGCCGGTGAACAGGGACGCGGCTTCTCGGTCGTGGCCTCCGAGGTGCGGGCGCTCGCGCAGCGCACTTCGTCGGCGGCGAAGGAGGTCAAGCAACTGATCGAGGACTCGGCCGCCAAGGTCGACACCGGCAGCCGCCTCACCGACGCGGCCCGGTCGACGATGGACGACGCCTTGCGCACGGTGCAGCAGGTCGGCCAACTGATCAGCGAGATCAGCCACGGCGCGCGCGAGCAGCTGACCGGCATCTCGCAGATCAACGAAGCGGTCACGCAGCTCGACACGATCACGCAGCAGAACGCCGCGCTGGTCGAGCAGATGGCGGCATCGGCGGTGTCGCTGTCGCAGCAGTCGGGCACGCTGGCGGAAACGGTGAAGGTGTTCCGCCTCGATGGCAGCGCATCGGCCACGCCCGACGCGGTGGCGTTGCGCCGCTCGATGAAGCAAGTCACCCACGCTGCCTGATCCGCGCGCAGTCGTTGCGCTGTGCCGCAGCGCCGGCCGGCACTAAACTGCCTTCGCGGAGAGCCCGCCCTTTGCGCGGGCTCTCGGCATTCGGGAGCCGGAATGAACACCGTGAACTTCGCGCTTTCGGGCCGTGTGACCGTGGTCACCGGCGCCGCTCAAGGCATCGGCGCGGCCTGTGCGGAGCGCTTCGCGCGCGAGGGCGCACCGGTCGCGCTATGGGACGTGGACGACGAGCGCGGCCAGACGATGGCCGCGCGCCTGGCCGCCGCCGGCGTGCAGGCGATCTACCGGCACTGCGACGTGTCGCGCGCCGATCAGGTACAGGCCGCGCACGCCGCCACGCTGGCGGCCTTCGGCCGGATCGACGTGCTGGTCAACAACGCCGGCATCTTCAGGGCGGCCGACTTCCTCGACGTCACCGAGGCCGACTGGGACGCGGTGATCGGCGTCAACCTCAAGGGCGCGTTCCTCGTCGGCCAGGCCTGCGCCCGCACGATGGCGTCCCAGGGTCGCGGCGTCATCGTCAACATGAGCTCGGTCAACGGCCTGATGGCCATCCCCACGATCGCCAGCTACAACGCCAGCAAGGGCGGCATCAACCAGCTCACCCGCGCGATGGCCCTGGCGCTGGCCGACCACGGCGTGCGCGTGAATGCGGTGGCACCCGGCACGATCGCCACCGAGCTGGCCACGCAGGCCGTGCTGACCAGCGACGAGGCCCGCCAGCGCATCCTCGGTCGCACGCCCTTGAAGCGGCTGGGCGAGCCGGCCGAGATCGCCGACGTGGTGGCCTTCCTGGCCAGCGACGCGGCCAGCTACCTGACCGGCCAGATCGTCTACGCCGATGGCGGCCGGCTTGCGCTGAACTACACGGTTCAGGCCTGAGCCGCGGCGGCGGCGCGGGTCGCCGGACCGGGCTCGCGAATCGGCAGGTGCACCAGCGCTGCTCCGACCGCCAGCAGGATGTCGACGATCCAGATGGCATCGTAGGCACCGGTCCACTCGAAGGCCTTGCCGCCGAAATAGGCCCCGAGGAAGCCGCCGAGCTGGTGCGCCAGCATGACGATGCCGAACAGCGTGGCCATGTGAGCCGGCCCGAAGAACTTCGCCACCAGGCCCGCGGTGGGCGGCACGGTGGCCAGGAAGGTGAGGCCGATCGCGGCCGAGAACACCAGCATCACCGCCTCGGTCTTCGGTGCGATCAGGAACAGCAGCACGATCACCGCGCGGGACGCATAGAGCATGGCCAGCATCGATTTCATGCGCCAGCGCCCGCCACCGTGGCTCAGTGCCCAGCCCATCGCGACGCTGCCGACGATGTTGAACAGACCCACCACCGCCAGCGCCCACGCCCCGATCGACGGCGGCAGCTGGCAGGCGGCCACCACGCCCGGCAGGTGGGTCGCGATGAAGGCGACGTGGAAACCGCAGATGAAGAAGCCCGCGCTCAGCAGCCGGTAGCTCGGGTCGGCCAGCGCGCGCCTGACGGCCACTCGGGTGCCTTCGACCGGCACGCTGCCGGCCGCGGCGAGCTGACGGGCATTGCCGCGCAGCACCCAGGCCGCCGGCAGCGCCAGCAGCACCGCCAGCGCCAGACCCTGCATCGCCACGGCCCAGCCGGCGACGGCGGTGAGCCCCTGGGCCACCGGCGCGAACACGAACTGCCCGAACGAGCCGCCCGCGTTCACGATGCCGGCCGCCAGGCCGCTGCGGGCCGGCTCGATCAGGCGTGTGGTCGCCGCCATCAGCACCGCCGGCCCGGCCATGCCGGCGCCGCCAGCGGCCAACACACCGATCGAGAGGACGAGGCCCGCCGTCGTGTCCATGTAGGGCGTGATCGCGGTGCCCAGCGTGACCAGCAAGACACCGACGAAGATCACGCGCCCCGCTCCGATGCGGTCGGCCACCATGCCGGCGAAGGGCTGCGTCAGCCCCCACCACAGCTGGCCGCAGGCGAAAGCCAGGCTGATACTTCCGATGCCCAGGCCGGTGTGGGTGTTCAGCGTGCCGAGGAACAGGCCCATCGACTGGCGCACGCCCATCGTCAGCGCGAAGGCGCCGGCCGCGGCCAACAGCACCAGGCCGAGGTGCGGCAGCGCGCGGGGCTGCACGACGGCAGCGGCATTTGCGGCGTCAGGCATCGCTGTCGTCCTCTTCGGCATCGTCGAGCCGGGCCAGGCAGTCGTCGATCAGCGCATGCAGCGCCACCACCTGCGCCGGACCGAGCCGCGCGTTCAGCGCCAGCTGCGCCTGCTTCCAGGCGCGCTGCGCCTCGGCGCGCTTGGCCTGCCCGGACTCGGTGGCCTCGACGAGCCGGCTGCGCGCATCGTCGCCCGGCCCGAGCGCCACCCAGCCCTGCACCAGCAACGGCTGCAGGTTGCGCGTCAGCGTCGAGGCATCCAGGCGCATGTGGCGGGCCAGGTCGCCGGGCCGGATCGGTCCCAGCCGCACCACGTGCGACAGCAGCGAGTACTGCGTGTTCTTCAGCCCGAGCGGCGCCACGTAGGCGTCGTAGTGGCGCGTCACGGCGCGACTGAGCTGCCGCAGCTTCAGGTTGGTGCAGCCCTGCGGGGCGGCGACCGCCGGACGTGAGGGTGGGGGAGGTGTCATGAATTTATTGTAGCTACAATTGTTGTATCTGCAATAAAATGCACGGCACCATGCATCCACCAACCCCCAACGACGACGGCGCGGCCACCCTGGCGCGCTGGCAGGCCGACGAAGCCTCCGTCCGCGAACGCAACCGGCGCTACGGCCTGAGCCGGCCGGAACAGGTGGCCCCGTTGAGCGGCCAGCAGTTCTTCGACGCCGTGTTCGCTGGCGAGCTGCCGCTGGCACCGATCTTCGAGACCCTGGACTTCGTGCCCATCCACATGGCGCGCGGCGTGGCGGTGTTCCAGGGCCGGCCGCTGGCGCGCCACTACAACCCCATGGGCACGGTACATGGCGGCTGGTTCGCGACGCTGCTCGACTCGGCCGTGGCGTGCGCAGTGCACACGGCGCTGCCGGCCGGCAAGACCTACACGACGGTGGAGCTGAAGATCAGCCTGGTGAAGGCGCTGACCGCGAAGGTACCGCTGGTACGCGCCGAGGGCCGACTGATCCACCTGGGTCGCAGCCTGGGCACCGCCGACGGCCGCCTGGTCGGCCCCGACGGCACGCTGTACGCTCACGCCTCGACCACCTGCTTCGTCCTCGACCGGCCCCCTTCCCCATGAGACTGCTCCACACCATGTTGCGCGTCGGCGACCTGCCACGCTCGATCGACTTCTACACCCAGGTGCTCGGCATGACGCTGCTGCGCACCACCGAGCGACCGGCGCAGAAGTACAGCCTCGCCTTCCTCGGTTACGGCAGCAACCCCGAGCACGCCGAGATCGAGCTCACGTACAACCACGGTGTGGACCGCTACGAACTCGGCACCGCCTACGGTCACCTCGCGATCGGCGTGCCCGACGTGGCGGCCACCTGCGCCGCGGTGCGCGCGAAGGCACAGGCGCTCGGCGGCGCCATCACCCGCGAGCCCGGTCCGGTGCAGGGGGGCAGCACGGTGATCGCCTTCATCACCGATCCCGACGGCTACAAGATCGAACTGATCGAGCGCGCGTAAATTGGCCGGCTTCGGCGTGGTTTTTCCCGCGATCCGCCGGCCCACCGGCGCTTGACAGGAGCGGGTCTCAGACGGCAATCTTGTTGCCGTGCAGCAAGCCCTGGATTACGACCCCGAGCCCGCCTCCTGCGCCGTCGAATCCGGCGCCGTTTCGGTCGTGCCGCTGCGCGATCCCCAACAGATGCTCGAACGCACGCTGGCCGACCGGCCGGCGCGACGCGACCTCTGGATCTTCGGCTACGCCTCGTTGATCTGGCGCCCGGAATTCGAGGCCGCCGAACAGCGGCTGGCCCGCGTGCACGGCCAGCACCGTGCCTTCCGCATGCGCTCGCGCATCAACCGCGGCACGCCGGAACGCCCCGGTCTCGTGTGCGCCCTGGTGCCGGGCGGCTCCTGCGCCGGTATGGTCTACCGGCTCGAGCCGTCGCGGGCCGACGCGGAACTGCGCCGCCTGTGGGACCGCGAGATGTTCTCCGGCGTCTACGATCCGAAATGGCTGCAGTGCCAGACCGCCCATGGTCAGGTCACGGCGCTGGCGTTCACCCTCAGCAAGCGTAGCCCCAACTACATCGGCGAGCTGGATGACGACACGCTGATCGGCATCCTGCGCCATGCGCGCGGCCGCTTCGGCAGCACGCTCGACTACCTGGTCGAAACAGCGGCCTGCCTGCGTCGCTGCGGTATCCGCGACCTCGCGATCGAGCGCCAGGTGGCGCTGGCGCAGCGCGCCGGCCTCACGGCGTAGACCGGCCCCGGCTGCCGCCGTTCGAGCCCGCGGGCCGGATGCAGGCCGGATGCAGGCCGAGGGTGCATCATCGTGGCCCCGCAGGCACTGCGTACCGGCCCTTCTTCGATGCAACACGAACCCGCGATCGACGACACCCGTCCGACCGATCAAGTGCCTGCGGCGGCGAGCGCAGACGAGCCGCATCCCGTGCTGTTGCAAATGCCGATCGGCGTGCGCAGCCTTTCGCTGGCCGTGCTGGCGGTGCTGGCGTGCCTGGTCGCGCTGCGTTGGGCCAGCGCGGTGTTCATCCCGCTGTTGCTGGGGCTGATGTTCAGCTACGCGCTGTCGCCGATCGTCGATCGGATGGTGCGTTGGCGCATTCCGCGCTCGCTGGCTGCGGCGGTACTGCTGCTGGCCATCCTCGCCGGTGCCGGCTCGACCGCCTACTCGCTCGGCGACGACGCCAGCGAGCTGATCGAGAGCCTGCCGGCCGCCGCCCAGAAGCTGCGCCAGGCCGTGAGGGCGGCTCGCAACGAGCCGACCAGCAAGATGGAGACGATGCAGAAGGCCGTCACCCAGCTCGAGCAGGCCGCCGAGGAGGCCGCCTCCTCGGCGGCGGGCCAGCGCGGGGTGCAACGGGTGCAGATCGAGCCGCGCAAGTTCAGCATCCGGGACTACCTGTGGAGCAGCACGCTGGGCCTGGCTTGGCTGATCGGGCAGGCCACCGTCGTCTGCTTCATCACCTACTTCCTGATCGCGTCGGGCAACAGCTTTCGCCGCAAGATGGTGAAGATCGCGGGTCCGACCTTCGCGCAACGGCGCGTCACGGTGGAGGCACTGGACGAGATCACCGAGCAGATCCAGCGCTACCTCCTGGTGCAATTGCTCATCAGCGCCCTGGTCGGCGTGGCGACCTGGCTCGCCTTCCTCTGGATCGGCCTGGAGCACGCCGCCGTCTGGGGCATCGTGGCCGCGGTACTGAACCTCGTACCCTACATCGGCTCGATCGCGGTCACCGTCGGCTCGGCCCTGGTCGCCTTCCTGCAGTTCGGCACGCTCGACATGGCGCTGGTGGTGGGCGGCGTTTCGCTGGTGCTCCACTGCATCAGCGGCTACCTGATCACGCCGTGGCTGACCAGCCGCACCAGCCGCATGAGCCCGGTGGTGGTGTTCGTGGGCGTGCTGGCCTGGGGCTGGCTGTGGGGCATCTGGGGACTGCTGCTCGGCGTGCCGATCCTGATGGCCGTCAAGGCCGTGTGCGACCGCGTCGAGGACCTCAAGCCGCTCGGAGAGCTGCTGGGCGACTAGCCGCGACCGCGCACGCGGCGGTGACCGCAGGGTCAGTCCACCGCAGCTTCGCCGGCGTGCGCAGAGTGCAGACCGCGCAGCCTCTCCAGATCCTGCTCGGTGTCCACGTCGAGCAGCACGCCGCCGTCAGGCACCTCGACCCCGAAAGCCGGATAGCGCGCCACCAGACGCCGTGCGCCCTCGTCGCCGCTGAGCCGCGCCAGTTCGGAGTACAGCTCGGCGGCGAACGCCACCGGATGGCCGCGCCGCCCGCGGTGCTGGGCATACACCACCGGGTGGTGCGGCATCGCGGCCGCCACGGCGCGCAGGGTGGCGGGCTGCACCAGCGGCATGTCACCGGGCAGCACCATCCAGCCGCTGGCATTCGAGCGGGCCGTGACGCCAGCGGCGATCGAGTCCCCCATGCCGAACGGCTGTTGGTCGCCGTTGCCCGGCAGCACGACCACATCGCGTGCCGCGATGGTGGCGGTGACGCGAGCCTGCAGCGCCTCGGTCGTCACCACGACCACCGGCAGGCGGCTCTGGATCACGTGCGCGAGCGTCGTCTCGAGCACCGTCGAGTCGCCGAACGGCTGCTCGAGCTTGTGAGCACGTGCGCTGCGCCCACTGCGGAAGCGCACGCCGCGCCCTGCCGCCAACACCACCACCACCGGCCCTTGTCGCACCGACATCCCCCCAGCTTGCGTTTTGCCGTCGCCAGCATTGGCGCGGTCTGTCTTGCGATCAAACCGCGACCCCGTGCAATCCGGAAGTGGGAGCTCTACCTAAGGCCTCACCCGCGGCCGGCGCGCCAGAGTGCTCCACCCGGCGCGTCTCGGCGCTCCACGCCCGGCCGACCCGGGGGCTAACCCGGACGCTTGAACGCCCACCCAGAAGGTGATCGGCCTTGCGTGCTGCTTGTCAGGCCAGTGCCTCGAAAGGCAGCTTGCGCAGGCGCTTGCCGGTCAGCGCCGCGACGGCATTGGCCACCGCCGGCGCGATCGGCGGCACGCCGGGTTCGCCCAGGCCGGTGGGTGGATCGTTGCTCGGCACGAAATGCACCGCCACCGGCGGCGCATCCGTGATGCGCGGTGGTGCGAAGTCGCTGAACTGGCTTTGCTCCACGACGCCGTCCTTCAGCGTGATCGCGAAGCCCGGCTGGATCATCGACAGGCCGAACACCGCGCCGCCCTGGATCTGCGCCTCGGCCGCCGTCGGGTTGACGACCTGGTTGGCATGCACGCCGGCCGTGACCGCATGCACCTTCGGTCGGCCGTCGATGAGGGAAACGTCGACCACGTAGGCCACCACCGAGCCGAAGGACTCGTGCACCGCCACACCCCAGGCATGGCCGGCCGGGAGGGACTTGCCGTAGCCCGACTTGTCGACCGCGAGCTTCAGTGCGGCCACGTGGCGCGCGTGCTTCTTCGGGTCGAGCTTCGCGAGCCGCCAGGCCACCGGATCCTGGCCCGCCGCACGCGCCACCTCATCGGCCAGCGTCTCCATCACGAAGCCGGTGTGGGTGTGGCCGACCGAGCGCCACCACAGCACCGGCACTGCGACGTCCGGGTGCGTGGCGCGCAGCCGCATCGGCATCCCATAGGTGTTCTCGACCACGCCCTCGGTCATCGTGTGGTCGATGCCATCCTTGACCAGGAAGGACTCGAACGGCGTGCCTTTCACCAGCGACTGGCCGACGATCACGTGGTCCCAGCCCTGCACCTGCCCCTGCGCGTCGAGCGCGATATCGACATGGTGCAGGTGAGCCGGCCGGTAGTTGCCGCCCTTGATGTCGTCCTCGCGGCTCCACATCACCATCAACGGCGATTTGGGATCCTTGGCGTGCCAGGCCTTGGCGATGCCGGCGGCCTCGCGCAGGTAGTCCGAGCTCGGGACCGCGCGCCTCCCGAAGCCGCCGCCGGCCGGCAGCGTGTTCAGCGTCACCTGCTCGGGCTTGAGGCCCAGCGTCTGCGCGATCGCCGTCTGGTCGACGGTCTGGAACTGCGTGCCCGCCCACACGATGGCGCGATCGGCCTTCAGTTCGAAGGTCGCGTTCAGCGGCTCCATCGGCGCGTGTGCGAGGTAGGGGAATTCGTACTCGGCGCTGATCTTCTTCGGCGCCGCCTTCGCGGCGGCCTCGATCGCGGCGCCGTCACCGGCGAGAGCCGTGAGCTTCGGCGCCTTGGCCTCGTCGCGGTACTGGGCCAGCAGCTTGTCGCTGCTGACCGTACCGCCGACACCTGGCTTCCACTTCACCTGCAACGCCTCGCGGCCCTGCTTGGCGGGCCAGTAGCCGTCGGCGATGACGGCCAAGCCCGTGCCGCCGCGGTCGGTCGACACCTGGAACACGTCGATCACGCCCTTGATCGCCTTCGCCTTGCTTGCGTCGAAGCTCTCGACCTGACCACCGAAGGTCGGCGCCCGCTGCAGCAGCGCGACCTTCATGCCCGGCAGGCGGTGGTCGATGCCGTAGCGCTTCTTGCCCGACACGGAGGCGACCGCGTCGATGCGGCCCTTGCCGTGGCCGATGATGCGGTAGTCGGCCGGCGCCTTCAGCGCCACGCTCGACGGCACCGGCTGCTTCGCCGCCGCGGCAGCCAGCGAGGCGTAGGTCGCCCGCTTGCTGCCATGGCGCACCACGCCGGCCTCGGTACTGCAGGCCTCGGCCGGCACCTTCCACTGCGCGGCGGCCGCTGCGACCAGCATCATGCGGGTGGCCGCGCCGACCTGACGGTACTGCAGCCAGGAGTTCGGCACCGCGCTGGAGCCGCCGGTCATCTGGATGCCGAACAGCGGGTCCTTGTAGGCCTCGCCTGCCGGCGCGAGGCTGGCGCGCACCTGCTTCCAGTCGACGTCGAGCTCCTCGGCCACCAGCATCGGCAGCGCGGTCAGCGCGCCCTGGCCGAAGTCGAGCCGGTTGACGCGGATCTCCACCGTGTCGTCGGGATGGATCTTGATGAAGGGGCTGGGGTCGACCGGCTTCTTCGGCGCGGCGGGCGCGCCCTCCTCGGCCGCCAGCGCGGCCGGTGCCGACCAGGTGACGGCCAGCCCGCCACCGCCGAGCGCACTGAGCTTGAGGAAGCCACGGCGGTCGAATTCGCCGGAGCGGGCGTCGGTATCGAGGGCCGGCGACTGGCCGGCGAGGCGTTTGGCGACGAGTGCGAAGTCCATCGGGGCGTCCTCAGGCGATGCGCTTCGCGGCGTCATGGATGGCGGCGCGGATGCGTTGGTAGGTGCCGCAGCGGCAGATGTTGCCGGCCATCGCGGCGTCGATGTCGGCGTCGCTCGGCGCCTTGTTGCTCTTCAGCAGACCGGTCGCGCTCATGATCTGGCCACTCTGACAGTAGCCGCACTGGGCGACGTCGTGCTCGATCCAGGCCGCCTGCACCGCCTTGCCGACCTTGTCGTTGCCGACGGCCTCGATCGTCGTGACCTTCTTGCCCGCGACCATCGACACCGGCGTGATGCACGAGCGCGTGGGCTGCCCGTCCACGTGAACGGTACAGGCGCCGCAGGCGGCGATGCCGCAGCCGAACTTGGTGCCTGTCATCGCCAGATCGTCGCGCAAGGTCCACAGCAAGGGAGTGGCCGGGTCGACATCGACGCTGGTCGCCTTGCCGTTCAGTGTGAAGCGCGTGCTCATGGTTTCTCCCGATTCTGGAAGTCACGGACTGTGCTCCGTGATGCCGGACGCATCGCGGCGGTGCGCGGAATCCTGACCGAAAGCCAGGGCCAAGTTGGCCTTCCGCCAGCCGCCTACACTTTTGTGCATGCGCCCAGACATTGCCGACCTCCGCAAGAGCTACGAACAGGGTGAACTCGACGAAGCCCATTCGGCCGCCGACCCGCTGCAGCAGTTCGAGCAGTGGCTCGATCAGGCGCTGAAGGCCAAGCTGCCCGAGCCCAACGCGATGACGCTCGCCACGGTCGGCGCCGACGGCCGCCCGTCGACGCGCGTCGTGCTGATCAAGGGCTGCGACGCGCGCGGCATCGTCTGGTACACCAACTACGAGAGCCGCAAGGGCCGCGAACTGGCCGCACACCCGTTCGCGGCGCTGCAGTTCCACTGGGTCGATCTCGAGCGCGTGGTGCGCATCGAAGGCCGGGTCGAGAAGGTCAGCGACACCGAGTCGGACGCCTACTACCGCTCCCGACCGCTCGACTCGCGCCTCGGCGCCTGGGCCTCGCCGCAGAGCCAGGTGATCGCGTCGCGGGCGGTGCTGGTGGCCAACGCGGCGAAGGTCGGCGCGCAGTTCCTGCTGAACCCGCCGCGCCCGCCGCACTGGGGCGGCTTCCGGCTGCGGCCGGACCGCTGGGAGTTCTGGCAGGGCCGCAAGAGCCGCCTGCACGACCGGCTGCGCTACACGCAGCAGCCCACCGGGGGCTGGCTGCGAGAGCGCCTGGCGCCATAGCGCCAGGCACACATCAGAACGCGACGCGCAAACCGGCGCTGAGGCTGCGTCCCGGCAGTGGCGCCAGATCGCGCACCGTCGCCACCGAGCCGGCGTTGTAGGCCAGCCGGTCGGTCAGGTTGTCGAGCTTGACGAAGAACAGCGCATCGTTGCCGTCCCAGGCCAGCCGCTTGCTGAGGGCCAGGTTGATCAGCGTATAGCCGGCGGTGGGCTCGTCGTCGTCCGGCACGCGGTCCTGCTTCTGCGCACGCACCACCTCGCCGCGCAGCGTCCAGCCCTCGAGCCCATAGGCCGCGCCGAGCTTGACGCGCAGCGGCGCGATGCGCGGCAGCGGCTCGCCGGTGCTGCGGTTGGTGGCTCTTACCGCATCGAGCTGCGCCTCCAGATCGACCGTCCGGGCGCCTTCCAGCACGCGCCAGGCGCCTTCCAGTTCGAAGCCGCTGAGCCGCGCCTTGACGCCCTGGAAGGCGTAGACCTGGAAGGCCTCGCCTTCGTCGTTGACGAAGTCCGGTTCACCGGTGCGCAGCAGCGCGATGTAGTTCGAGAAGTTGCTGACGAAGGCGCCGGCCCGCAGTCGGTCGTGCCCGGACTTCCACTCCAGTGCCAAGTCGAGGTTGCTGCCTTTCTCCTTGCCCAGTTCCGCATCACCGCGCTCGAAGGCGGCGGTGGCGATGTGCACGCCGTTGGCAAACAGCTCGTAGTTGGTCGGCGCGCGCTCGGTGTAGGCCAGGTTGCCGTTGAGCTGCCAGCCGCTGCCGAAGGCCGGGGCCAGGTCCCACACGCCGCCGACGGCCGCGCTGCCGGCCGTGTAGCGGCGGCTCAGCGCATCGCCGAACTTCGGGTCGGCGGCGCCCGCGTCGCCTTCGGACTCGATGCGATGGCGCTCGACCCGCGCGCCGAAGCTGAGGCGCGAGGCGCCTTGCAGCTTCAGCTCCTCGTGCGCGAACAGCGCGAACTGATCGCTGGTGGTGCTGGGCACGAAGGCCTCTTCGCCCAGCGCCTCGAACCTGGCGTGTTCGGCCTGCAGGCCGAACACGCCCTTCAGGTCACCGAGCGGCGCATGCTCGAACTCCAGCCGGCCGTCGCTGCCCTTGTTCTTGAAGGTGGTGCCCACCTCGCCGGTTCCTTCGACCTCCTGGTGCTGGTAGTCGGTGGCCTGCAGGCGCGCGCGCACGCTGCGGATCGGGCCGCCCAGGTCGCGCCACTCACCGGCCAGCGCGAACTTGTCGCGCCGCATGCGGATCAGCACGTCGTCCTCGGCCACGATGCCGTAGTCGTTGCGGTAGGTGTCGACCGACGCGCCCAGGTAGCCATGGTCCCACTGCATCGACGCACCGAGGGCGCCGCCCTTGGCATCGCTGGCCGAGTTGACGATGCGGTCGCGCCGCTCGGTGCCGCCGCCGTCGACGGGGCGGTCGAAATCGGGCACGCGCAGGTCGTCGGTCTTGCGTGCGAACACGTCGGCGTGGATCGCCAGGCCGTTGCCGCCGGCCTCGACCAGCGCGCCGGCCGAGCGCTCGCGGGCTGCGCCGCCGCCGCGCAGTTCGAGCGCACCGCCCACGCCGTCGATCGCGGCCTTGGGGATACGGTTGTCGATCGCATTGACCACGCCGCCGACGGCGCTGCCGCCGTACAGCAGTGCGGCCGGGCCGCGCAGCACCTCCAGCCGTTCGACCACCAGCGGATCGATCGGCACCGCGTGGTCGAAGCTCAGCGCCGAGGCATCGAGCGTCGCTCCCGCGTTGTTGAGCACGCGGATGCGGTCGCCGTCCTGGCCTCGGATCACCGGCCGGTTGGCGTTGGGGCCGAAGTAGCTGGACGAGACGCCGGGCAGGCCCGACAGCGTCTCGCCCAGGCTGCTGCCGCGCCGGAGCACGAGGCCCGGACCGGCGAGCACGCTGTTGGGGGTGGCGATACCGTCGCTGTCGAGCGGGTTGCCAGTGACGACCACTGGCGGCAGCGTCGTGTCCGGAGGCGGCGCGGTTTGCGCCAGCGCCAGCAGCGGCGTGCCGAGCAACGGAAGAAGGGCGGCGCGAAGCGCCTGGGAGGGGGAACTGGGTGACGAGCGCATGCGTAGGCCCGCGAGACGCGGGCTCCATTCAGAAAGACGGAAATGAACAGCGCCGGGGCGGACCGCAGCCCGAACCGAAGCGCCGGTGGCGCAGGGCCGTTCTCAGCGGCCACGGCCGCGAACAGACACCCTGCGAACGATCGATCAGGCGATCGTCGTCGGCGGCGCGCGGGCGCGGTAGGCGAGCCGGACGGTGCCCGAGGGCAGCGTCGGCACCGGTGCCGCGAGATGGCTCGGTGGCAGCGCCGGTACGGCATCGACGCCGCCGGCGGAGGCCGCATCGCCCAGCGAGAGCTGGTCATAGAGATGACAGGCCGGCGTGCCGCGCTCGTGGCCGAACAGCGCCTCGATGCCATGCGCCGCGAATTCCCCGCCATGCACCCGGTCTTGCGCCGACGCGAGGGCGAGTGCGGCGCCCGTGCCGGGCATCGCCCCGTGCACGCTGCGGTGGGCCAGCCCCAGCACCTGAGCCCACAGCAGCGACGCGCACAGCGGCACGCCGAGCCAGAGGCGCGGGGCGGCAGGTGAACGGCGAGCGCGGGCTTTCACGGGGGCAAGGGGCCGGAGCAGCAAAGGCCCGCCAGTATGCGGCAGGCGCCCTGGATCAAACCTTGCGGCGCGACGCGAAGGTCTTCCGGAACTTCTCCACCTTGGGCGCGACCACGAAGGCGCAGTAGCCCTGCCCCGGGTGCTGGACGAAGTAGTTCTGGTGATAGGCCTCGGCCGGCCAGTAGTTGAGCTCCGGCTTCACCTCGGTCACCACCTTGCCGCGTACGCCGCCGCTGGCCTGCAGCTCGGCAATGACCTCGTGCGCGATGCGCGCCTGCTCGTCGCTGTGCGTGTAGATGCCCGAGCGGTACTGCGTGCCGACGTCGTTGCCCTGGCGGTTGGGTGTGGTCGGGTCGTGCACGACGAAGAAGATCTCCAGCAGCTCGCGAAAGCCGATGCGCTGCGGATCGAACTGCACGCGGATCACCTCGGCGTGGCCAGTCTCGCCGCCGCAGACCTGCTCGTAGCTGGGGTCGTTCACGTGGCCGTTGCTGTAGCCGGACTCGACGGCGACGACGCCGTCGACCTCCTGGAACACAGCCTCGGTGCACCAGAAGCAGCCGCCGCCCAGGGTGGCAGTCTCGAGATTCGCGGAGGTGTTCATGGCTGGACTTCCTTGCAGATCGGCACGCCCCAGAGCGGAGCGCGGGGGAACGGTTGGGGGTGGCGCGTGACAAATGCCCGAACCGCAGCACTAAGACAAACCCCGGCCATCATGCCGCAGAGCGGCGCTGCCTCGGCTCTCCACAATGCGTCGTTCCGACCAACGACAACTTACATGACCGGACTCGAACCCTTCAAGCCCCTGCTCACCGCGCTGGCGCTGCCACCGGTGCCCTGGCTGCTGCTGATGCTGCTCGGTGGACGCTTGATGCTCTGGCGCCCGCGCGTCGGCCTGCTGCTGTTGCTGCTGGGTGCAGCCCTCATCTGGCTGAGCGCCTGCCAGGGCAGCGCCCACTGGCTGCAGTCGACCCTGCTGCCGGCTCCGCCGCCGCTGAGCGATGCCGATATCAGCGGCCTGAAGCCGCCCAAGGCCGAGCCCGCGCCGACGACCGCGATCCTGGTGATCGGCGGCGGGCGCATCCCGCGCGCACCGGAGTCCGGCACGGCCGACCTGCAACCCGCCTCGCTGGAGCGCCTGCGCTATGCGGTGCGGCTGTCGCGCCAGACCGGCCTGCCCCTGGCCTTCAGCGGCGGCCTCGGCTGGGGCCAGCACGACGACGGCGGCCTGTCGGAAGCCGAGATCGCGCAACGCATCGCCGAGCGCGACTTCCTGAGACCGATCAAATGGGTAGAGACCGCCTCGCGCGACACACGCGAGAACGCGCGGCTGAGCGTGAAGCAGCTGCACACCGCCGGCGTGCGCCACATCGTGCTGGTGACGCACGCCTGGCACATGCCGCGCGCGCTGCGCGCCTTCCGGCAGGAGGCCGGTGAGTCGATGCAGATCACCGCCGCACCGATGGGCTATTTCGTGCCGGCCGACCGCGGCGTGCTCGAGTGGCTGCCGAGCAGCGCCGGATTCGGGGAAGTGCGCGTGGTGCTGCGCGAACTGCTGGCGCGCGGCGTCGGCTACTAGATCAGGACGCCAAAAAGCAGAAACCCCTCTCAACCATCACGGCGAGAGGGGTTAGGTGGCAGCACCACCTTTGGAGATCCGGAGGAATAGGGTCCGGGGCTCCTGGTACGCAGAGACTGCGTCCTGAGATTTACCTGCGTTGCAGGCCCCTGAAGACTAGGCGCCCGGCGGGCTGGATGCAAACCGCGAGGCTCTATGACTCGGGCGCTCCTGATTGCCGCCCGATGGCCCGTGGGCTTCCTCAGCGCGAGCCGGTCGCCGGCATCAACGCCTCGACGATGGCCGCTACCCGCTGCTCGACCGCTGCATCCATCCGGATCGGCCGGCCCCATTCGCGCGCAGTCTCGCCGGGCCACTTGCTGGTGGCGTCCAGCCCCATCTTGCCGCCCAGGCCCGAGACCGGCGAGGCGAAGTCCAGGTAGTCGATCGGCGTCTGGTCGACCAGCGTGGTGTCGCGCACCGGGTCCATGCGCGTGGTGATCGCCCAGATCACGTCCTGCCAGCTGCGGATGTCGACGTCGTCGTCGGTGACGACGATGAACTTGGTGTACATGAATTGGCGCAGGAAGCTCCACACGCCGAACATCACCCGCTTGGCGTGGCCGGGGTAGCTCTTCCTGATGCTGATGATCGCCATCCGGTAGCTGCAGCCTTCGGGTGGCAGATAGAAGTCGGTGATCTCCGGAAACTGCTTTTGCAGGAGGGGCACGAACACCTCGTTCAGCGCCACGCCCAGCACGGCGGGCTCGTCGGGCGGCTTGCCGGTGTAGGTGGAGTGATAGATCGGATCGCGGCGGTGGGTGATCCGGTCGACCTGGAACACCGGGAACCAGTCCTGCTCGTTGTAATAGCCGGTGTGGTCGCCGAACGGGCCTTCGAGCGCATGCAGGTAGCCGCCGCGTTCTTCCAGCGGCACGCCGTGGGCGCTGGTGCCCCGGTACCCCGGTGCCGCGACCGGGATGTGCCCCTCCAGAACGAACTCGGCGCCGGCCGGGACCTGCAGCTTCACATCGCCCTCGCCCACACCCGAATCGACCACCTCGGTCCGGCTGCCGCGCAGCAGGCCGGCGAACTGGTATTCGCTCAGGCTGTCGGGCACCGGCGTCACGGCGCCCAGGATCGTGGCCGGGTCGGCCCCCAACGCCACGGCGATCGGGAAGGGCTGGCCGGGGTGGGCCAGCGCGAAATCGCGGAAGTCGAGCGCGCCACCGCGGTGGGCGAGCCAGCGCATGATGGTCTGCCGCGGCCCGATGACCTGCTGGCGGTAGATGCCCAGGTTCTGGCGGCTGCGCGGTGCCGGCACGGACTGCGGTCCGCGCGTGATCACCAGGCCCCAGGTGATCAACGGACCGGCATCGTCCGGCCAGCAGGTCTGCACCGGCAGCGTGGCGAGGTCGACATCCGCGCCCTCCAGCACCACCTCCTGGCAGGGCGCGCTGCGCACGCGCGCGGGCTTCATGTCCCACAGGGCCTTGCCGAGTTGCACCAGCCGACCGGCGTCCTTCAGGCCCTTCGGCGGCTCCGGCTCCTTCAGGCTGGCGAGCAGACGACCCACTTCGCGCAACTCGGAGGCGTCTGCCGCCCCCATGCCGAGCGCCACCCGGCGCGGGGTGCCGAACAGGTTTGTCAAGACCGGAATTTTGTAACTGACTCGATCCGATACCGGATGTTCGAACAGCAGCGCCGGGCCGGCACGGCGCAAAAGCAAGTCACTGACCGCTGTCATCTCAAGCCGCGTGGAGACTGGCTCCGCGATGCGGCGGACTTCCCCTTGCTGCTCCAGGCCGTTCAAGAACTCGCGCAGATCCCGGTATTTCATACTTAATGGCTATTAAGGATCAGTTTGATAGTCTTGACTGGTTATTTAAAGCCTTCCTACACTCCGGCCCGTTCCCGTGAGGGATAACCCGCCCCGTCGGCGCGGACCCTGAATACAGGGTGGCGCCGACGCGGTGACGGGCGAATTATCGCCGTGGGGTTCGTGCTCGATGCGAAGCCCGGCGCTCTTTGAAAGGAGAGGCATGACAGCACTCCCATCCCACCAGTCGCTGCGCCATCTGGCCGCGGCGCTGGGCCGCCCGGTGGCGGTGTTCTTCAAGGATGCAGGCCACGGCCTGCTCGAGGTCTGCCACAACTCGCTCGCACTGGTGGGCCTGGTGGTGGTGGCCCTGTCGCTGTTCTTCGCCGGCCGTGCCGACCTGCGGCACACGCTGGAAGAGCACGCGCTCGGCTGGTTGCAGAACCGGCAGGTGGCCCGTGTGGAAGCCGACACCTCCCTGGCCGGCCTAGCGGCCGCCCTGGTCGAGCGCGACGCGGTGGCGCGGGCGACCGCGGCCGACCCGAGCAACCTCGACCGCCAGCAGGCCGCGGTGGCGTCCTGGCTGGCGCGCCGCTACCGCGTCGCGCCGGAACCGGTGAGCCGCCTGGTGCAGGAAGCCTGGCAGGTTGGGCAACGGGCCAAGCTCGACCCGACGCTCATCCTGGCGATCATGGCCATCGAGTCGAGCTTCAATCCGTTCGCCCAGAGCCCGGTCGGCGCACAGGGCCTGATGCAGGTGATGACCCGCGTCCACGACGACAAGTACGAGGCCTTCGGTGGCAACCACGCGGCCTTCGATCCGGTGACCAACCTGCGCGTCGGCGTGCAGGTGCTGAAGGAATGCATCGCGCGCGCCGGCAGCCTGGAGGGCGGCCTGAAGTACTACGTCGGCGCGGCCAACCTCGCCGACGACGGCGGCTACGCCGGCAAGGTGCTTGCCGAGCAGAGCCACCTCCGCTCCGTGGCGGCAGGCCGCAACGTCGCGGTCACGGCTCCGATCATCGTGGCGCCGACGGCTCTGCCGGTCGCGGCACCCGCAGAGGCCGCCGCATCCGCGGCGCCGGCGGGCGGCGGCGAGGAGTCGCTTCCCGCGGCACCGGCCCAGCAGGTCGCGCTGCGCTGATCGCCCGCCTGCGTTCCGGCACGTCGTTGCCGGAGCGGCCGGCAGGGCTCCGGTAAACTGCCGCGGCAGCGCAACCGGCGATACGGCCCCCGAGGCCCGAGGTGGATCTCCACCAGGAAGCGCTGCCGGAAGTTCTGCCTGCTGCAGACCCGTTCCGCCGCGCGCCTGGGCAGCCCCCGGCTGCATCCGCCTCGCGGGTGCGCTGTACTGGGGTCTTCCTGATCGATGAGAACCGCCACCATGTTCGACCGCCAGCAATCCACCGTCGCGAACGTCGACGCCGAGCTTTGGGCCGCCATCCAGGCAGAGAACCGCCGCCAGGAAGAACACATCGAGCTCATCGCGTCCGAGAACTACGCCAGCCCGGCCGTGATGGCGGCGCAGGGCACCCAGCTGACCAACAAGTACGCCGAAGGCTACCCCGGCAAGCGCTACTACGGCGGCTGCGAGAACGTCGACGTGGTGGAGCAACTGGCCATCGACCGGCTCAAGCAGCTGTACGGTGCGGCCTTCGCCAACGTGCAGCCCAACTCCGGCTCACAGGCCAACCAGGGCGCGTTCTTCGCGCTGCTGCAGCCTGGCGACACCATCATGGGCATGAGCCTCGCCGAGGGCGGCCACCTGACGCACGGCATGGCGCTCAACATGAGCGGCAAGTGGTTCAAGGTGGTCAGCTACGGCCTCGACGCCAAGGAAGAGATCGACTACGACGCGATGGAACGGCTGGCCCACGAGCACAAGCCCAAGCTCATCATCGCCGGGGCGTCGGCCTATGCGCTGCGCATCGACTTCGAGCGCTTCGCCAAGGTAGCCAAGGCCGTGGGGGCCTACTTCATGGTCGACATGGCGCACTACGCCGGCTTGATCGCCGCGGGCGTCTACCCGAACCCGGTGCCGTTCGCCGACGTGGTGACCTCCACCACGCACAAGAGCCTGCGCGGGCCGCGCGGCGGGATCATCCTGGCGAACAACGAGGACATCGCGAAGAAGATCAACAGCGCGATCTTCCCCGGCCTGCAGGGTGGCCCGCTGATGCACGTGATCGCGGCCAAGGCGGTGGCGTTCAAGGAGGCGCTGCAGCCCGAATTCAAGGCCTACCAGCAACAGGTGGTGAAGAACGCCGACGCCCTGGCGCGCACGCTGACCGAGCGCGGCCTGCGCATCGTGTCGGGCCGCACCGAGAGCCACGTGATGCTGGTCGACCTGCGTCCCAAGGGCCTGACCGGCAAGGAAGCGGAGGCCATCCTCGGCCAGGCGCACATGACCTGCAACAAGAACGGCATCCCGAACGATCCGCAGAAGCCGATGGTCACCAGCGGCATCCGCCTGGGCAGCCCGGCGATGACGACGCGCGGTTTCGGAGTGGAACAGGCGGTCCGGACCGCGCACCTGATCGCCGACGTGCTCGACCGACCGCACGACGAGAGCAACCTGGCCGACGTGCGCGCCAAGGTGGCGCTGCTGACGCGCGAGTTCCCGGTCTACCGTTGAGCCTGCCGGCGCCTCGCGGACTCCCTCCTCGCCTTCCGGCCTGAGCTGAGTGCGCTGCCCCTTCTGCGGCCACGAGGACACCCAGGTCGCCGAGACCCGGGAGTCCGACGAAGGCGACGTGATCCGTCGCCGGCGTCGCTGCCCGTCCTGTGACAAGCGCTTCACGACCTACGAGCGCGCCGAGCTGGCAATGCCGGCGATCGTGAAGAAGGATGGCAGCCGCAGCGAATTCGATCGCAGCAAGATCCGCGCGTCGATGATGCTGGCGCTGCGCAAGCGGCCTGTGAGCATCGACCAGGTCGAGGCCGCCCTCGGGCGCATCGAGGAGAAGATGCTCGCCACCGCCGCCAACGAGGTGCCGTCCGCGAAGATCGGCGAGATGGTGATGCGCGAGCTGAAGAAGCTCGACAAGGTGGCTTACGTGCGCTTCGCGTCGGTGTACCGGAGCTTCGAGGGCGTCGACGAATTCAGCCGCCTCATCAAGGACATTTGAACCCCCGAGCCTGTCACAGCCTATGAGGCAGCGGCGGCAGCGCTTCCCTCCCCGCTTCCCCCGACGGGGCGACGCGCCACCCAGGCTGCAAGCCTAGATTCGCCTGCATCGTCACCACGATGTCCAGGAGAGGCCATGCGAACGCCGCAACGGGGATTCACCTTCATCGAGACGGGCGCCACGCTCGCCATCCTGGCGATCGCTGCAACCCTCGCGATCCCTGGCTTCCAGGATCTGCTGCAGCGAAGGCACACGGAAGGCGTGGCCACCGAGCTCGCCACCGACCTGCAGTTCCTGCGCTCCGAAGCGGTCGCCCGCAATCAGACGCTGCGCGCCAGCTTCTCCGCGTTGCCCGGCGGTGGCAGCTGCTACCTGCTGCACTCGGGTGCCGCGGCGGCCTGCCGTTGCCAGCCCGACGGCAGTCCGTCCTGCAGCGGCGACGCGCAGCAGATCAAGGCGGTGCCCCTGCCGGCCGGTAGCCGCGTCAGCGTGCAGGCCAACGTGGGCTCCATCGTCTACGACCCGCGGCACGGCACCAGCACGCCGGCCGCGACGATCCGCGTCACGGGTCTGGACGGCCGCGCGGTGCACCACGTGGTGAACATCATGGGCCGAGTTCGCTCGTGCTCCCCTCGTGCCGAGTTCGGCGGCTACCACGCCTGCTGAGCCATGGCGCCCCGCCCGGGCATGATCGCCGCACGCGGTCTGAGCCTCGTCGAACTGGTGATCGTGCTGCTTGTCGTCGGCATCCTCGCGGTGATCGCCTATCCCAGCTTCATGGCGCAGTTGCTCAAGACCCGCCGCATCGAGGCCATCGCCGCGCTGGCCCAGGTACAGCAGGCTCAGGAACGCTGGCGCGCGAATCACACGACGTATGCCGACACCCTCGCGGCGCTCGGTCTGTCGTCGCCCGCGTCCGGCCGCTACCTGATCACGATCGACCACGGCGCGGTCGACGGCTACACGGCCACGGCCCGTGCCGTCGGTGCGCAAGCGGTCGACACGGCCTGCACCAGCCTGAGTCTCACGCTGGGCGGCGGCACCACCCGCCACGCATCGACCGGCTCCGCGCTCGCAAGCGTCTGCTGGAACCGGTGAGCCCGCATGGCCGACGCACGGATGTCCCGGCGGAGAAATCTCGCGTCCCAGCGCGGCCTGTCGCTGGTCGAACTGCTCGTCGGCTTCGCGGTCGCGCTCTTCGTTGTCATCGGCAGCATCGCCCTGCTCGTCGACCAGTTGCGCGACAGCCGCCGCCTGTTGCTCGAGGCGCGCGTTCACCAGGATCTGCGGGCCGCGGCTGATCTGATCACGCGCGATCTGCGCCGTGCCGGCTACTGGCAGCACGCGCCAGCCGGCGGGGCCAACCCGTACGAGGAAGTCACGACGGCCGGTCCCGAGACCGCGGCGGTCGTGCGCTACAGCTTTTCTCGCGACGCTCTCGAGAACGACAGCGTCGATACCGCGGAGGCCACCGGCTTCCGACTCGGCGGAGACACGTTGCAGACGCTGAACGGAGGAAGCTGGCAGGCGATGACCGACCCCGGCACCGTGCGCATCACGCATTTTTCGATCAGCCCGCGGGTCAGCGTCGTCCCGCTCGGCCAGTTCTGCATGCCGGCCTGCGCGGTCGGCACGGCGGGCTGCCCCGTGCTGTCGCTGCGCAGCTACGTGATCGAGTTGCGCGGGCGCTCCGCGACCGACGCCGCCGTGCAGCGCGAGATCCGGCAGACCGTGCGCGTTCGCAACGATGCGCTGCCGATCGGGTCCTGTCCCGCCCCGACCACATGAAGACCGGCCGCACACCCCAGCAAGGCGCCGCCGCGCTGGCCGTCGTGATGATCCTGTTGCTGGCGATGACCATCCTGGCCGCCTTTGCGAACCGCAGCCTGCTCTTCGAGCAGCGGAGTTCGGCCAATCAATACCGTTCCACGATCGCTGCCGAGACCGCCGAGGCCGGTCTCGAGTGGGCGCAAGCCCTGCTGAACGACGGTCGCCGCGTCGATGCGCACTGCCTCCCGGCCGCCGACCAGCCCACCTCGTTCCGTGAACGCTATGTCCCGAAGTCCTCACCCGATGCCGCCATCGCGCCCGTCACCACCGTTCGTCCCGGATGCAGCCTGGGCGCGACCGGTCTGACCTGCCATTGCCCGGACGCCGGCGGCTCGGCCGAGTGGACCCGCAACGACCCCAGCTTCACCGTCGAGTTCGCAGCCGTCATCGGCGATCCGGAGTCCGTCCGAATCACCGCCCGCGGCTGCTCGAGCCGCGGATCGCAGTGCGTGCCGGGCAGCGACGCCGCACGTGCCGACGCCTCGGCGGCGACGCAGGCCATCTTCAAGCTCCGCCCGACCCTGCGGACAATGCCGGCTGCCGCGCTCACCACCGGGGGCCTTGTGGCCCTCGACGGTTGGCAATTGCTCAACACCGATTACGCCACGCAAGGTCTGCTGATCGATGCGGGTGGCGCCATCACGCTCGGCGGCACGCCGCCGCTCCTGACCACGTTGCCGGGCAGCCCGGTCGAGAACGCGCTGATCGAAAGCGACGAGGCCTTGGCGCGGCTTGCATCAGCCGATGCGTCGGGCGCGGTCTTCTTTTCCGCGCTGTTCGGCAGCACGCCTGCGCAGTTCGCCGCGGCTCCCGCGACCCGGCGCATCGCCGGGTGCACGGCCATCTCCTGCGGCGCCGCCCTGCGAGCGGCCTACGCAGAGGGCGACGCGAGCTTCTTCGTCGATGGCGATCTGCAACTCGACGCCGCCGGCTGGCCCGGCGCTGCGGTCGGCAGCGCGGACCGGCCGCTGCTCCTGGTGGTGAGCGGGGCGCTGCGCTTCAATGGCGGTTTCCCCGCCCACGGCCTGATCTACGCAGCCGAAAGCAGCTTCGACCCCGGTGGTGCCATCGATCTGCAAGGGGCGCTCGTGGCACGAGGCAACCTCGCAGGCAGCAGCAACGGCCGTATCACCTACAACTCGCCGGTGCTGCGGCAGCTGCGGTCCGCAGCCGGACCGTGGGTGCGCGTGCCCGGCAGCTGGCGCGACGGTCGGTGTGCCGACGGCGATCCCGCCCGGCCCTGCGACTTGCTGCCCTGAAGCGCAATGCCCACGCTCGGAGCACGACATCAAGCCGCCGGCTTCACCCTGGTCGAGGTGCTGATCGCCGTCGTCGTGGTGTCGATCGGTGCGCTCGCCCTCGGCAGCCTGCAGGTCGCACTGTCTCGCCATGCGGATGCCGCCCGCCAGCGCACCGAAGCCACCCAGCTCGCCATCTCCAGGCTGGAGGAGTTGCGCAGCTTCGAGCAGGTGCTCACCGAAGCCGGCAAGCAGGCCTATGCCGATCTCCTCAGCGGCAGCGACCAACCCCTCATCGACAGCAACACGCGCTTCGAGCGCCAATGGCAAATACAAGGCACGGCCGACGATCCCTATCGCCGCGTCGACGTGCAAGTCACATGGGCCGACCGCAGCGGCGACACGCGCCAGACCTTCGTCAGGCTGGGCTCGCTGATCGCACGCGCGGAACCTGCCGACGGCGGCAGCCTGGGCCTGCCCCGGGTCGACGTCGCCGCACTGCTGCGTCCGAAAGGCCGGGCGCTCGACATCCCGATCGAGGCCGAGCGACTGACCGGCGCGAACCGCGGCCGCAGCGTTCTGCGCTGGCAGGGTGCCAGCGGCGGCTTCCTGGTGTTCGACGACAGCTCCGGCGCGGTGATCGCGCAATGCACGACGGCGCCGGACGACCACACCGACATCGCGGCCACCTGTACCCCACTGCAGGCACTGCTGCTGCGCGGCGATCTGTCGGGCTCCTGGGCCGCCGCCGTGACTGGGCTCTCCTTCAGCGCCACGCAGCATCTGCTGGCGGTGCCCGACTGTCATGTGGCCGACGCCGTCAGCCACAACGACGGTCGGCCCATCGCCGGCGTGCGCTCCTATGCCTGCCTGATGCGTGCGGGCGATCACGACACCGATCCGGGCACGCCACGCGCCTGGTCGGGACAGTCCCGCATCGCGCCCGAGCCCGCCGGCACGCAGGTCGTGTGCCGCTACACCACTGCGCCCTCGACGACGCGCAACGAGGAGCATCCGGCCCTCTACAGTCTCGTGACTCGATCCCTTCACCACCAGAACTTCCTGCTGCTGGACACCGGGGCCTGCCCGGCCGGGACCGCGCCGCACCAGCCGTGAAACCGAACGCGAGTGACGCCGGCTCTGCGTCACCCTGCCGGCCTCGCGTATCGTCGAGGGCGTGAAGCTCACCCCCTCCGAATCCTGGGCGCTCGCGCTGCGCAACGCCAACGAAGCCATCGGCCTGTCCGATCCCAACCCCCGGGTCGGCTGCGTCATCACCGCCCCCGACGGTCGCCTGCTGGCCAGTGGACACACGCAGCGCGCCGGCTCGGCGCACGCCGAGGTGTCGGCACTGCGTGCGGCGCAGGCCGCGGGCCACACGGTGCGCGGCGGCACCGCCTGGGTCACGCTCGAGCCCTGCTCGCACCACGGCCGCACCCCGCCCTGCTGCGATGCGCTGGTCGAGGCCGGCGTGGCCCACGTGATGGTGGCGCTGCAGGACCCGAATCCGCTGGTCGCCGGTCACGGCATCGGCCGGCTGCGGGCGGCCGGCATCGACGTGACGGTGCTGGCGCCCGGCGACCCGGTTGCAATCGCCGCGCGCGAGCTGAATATCGGCTTCCTCTCCCGCATGCTGCGCCAGCGGCCGTGGGTGCGCCTGAAGATCGCCGCGTCGCTCGACGGACGCACGGCACTCGACAACGGCCTGAGCCAGTGGATCACCGGCGATGCCGCCCGCACCGACGGCCACGCCTACCGCAAGCGGGCCGGGGCGGTGCTCACCGGCATCGGCACCGTGATCGACGACGACCCGCGGCTCGACGTGCGGCTCGTCGACACCGTGCTGCAGCCGTGCCGGGTCGTCGTCGACTCCAAGCTCGACATCGCGCTCGACGCCCGCATCCTCTCGCCACCGGGCGAGCGGCTGGTCTACACGGCCAGTGCACTGGCCCGCCATGCGGCGCCGAAGGTCCGTGAACTGGCCGAACAGGGCGTGTCGGTGCTGGCCTGTGCCAACGCCGACGGCAAGGTCGATCTGGGCGCGATGCTCGACGACCTGGCGCGGCGCGAGATCAACGAACTGCATGTCGAGGCGGGCAGCAAGCTCAGCGGCTCCTTCGTGCGGGCGGGCCTGGTCGACGAGTTCCTCGTCTACCTGGCGCCGCTGATGCTCGGTGCGGGTCGCGAGATGGCGCGCTTCGGTCCGCTCACTGCACTGACCGAGGGCCTGGCGCTCGAGTTCGTCAGTGTCGAGCGCGTCGGGGCTGATCTGCGCCTGATCGCCCGGCCGCCGGGCCGTGCCGATTTCTGAGCGTCGGCCCGAAGCTGCGCTTGCCCCCGCCGCAGCGGCAGGGCTGCGACGCTGAGACAATCGGAGCCATGTTCACCGGCATCATCAGCGGCCTGGGCCGCCTCAGCAAGGTCGCGCCGCTCGGCGCCGACCCGTCCCACGGCAAGCGCCTCACCATCGCCACGCCGCCGGGCTACCTGGCCGACGTGCAGTTGGGCGACAGCATCGCGCTCAACGGCGCCTGCATGACCGTCACGGCCTTCGACGCGGAGGCGGACTGGTTCACGGTCGACATCTCGGCGGAAAGCCTGGACAAGACGGCCGGCCTCGCCGACCCCGGACCGCTCAACCTCGAGAAGGCTCTGCGCGCCAGCGACCGGCTCGGCGGACACCTGGTATCGGGCCACGTCGACGGCGTCGGCACGGTGACGAAATTCGCGCCGGTCGGCGAATCCTGGGAGCTTTGCATCGCTGCGCCGCAGGCGCTGGGCCGCTACCTCGCCTACAAGGGCTCGATCACCGTCAACGGCGTGAGCCTCACGGTCAACCGCGTCACCGACCACGCCGAGACCACCGAACTCGGCATCAACCTGATCCCGCACACGCTGGAACACACGACGCTCGGCACGCTGAGCGTCGGCGCCCGCGTCAACCTCGAGATCGACCTGATCGCGCGCTACGTCGAGCGCATGCTCGGCAGTCGCTGACGCCGCCGCGCGCCGGCAATTCCCCCGCGCCGAGGCGACGCGCTCCCGCCCGCGCCGCTCCGACCCGCCACCTACAATCCCGCCATGGCCCTTTCCCCTGTTCCCGAGCTGATCGCCGAGCTCGCCGCCGGCCGCATGGTCATCCTGGTCGACGAGGAAGATCGCGAGAACGAGGGCGACCTCGTGATGGCCGCCGAGCACGTCACGCCCGAAGCCATCAACTTCATGGCGCGCTACGGCCGCGGCCTGATCTGCCTCACGCTCACCCGCGAGCGCTGCGAACGGCTGCAACTGCCGCCGATGGCCGCGCGCAACGGCACACAGCACGGCACTGCCTTCACCGTCTCGATCGAGGCCGCCAGCGGCGTGACCACCGGCATCTCCGCGGCCGACCGCGCACGCACCGTGCAGGCCGCGGTGGCGCGCGACGCGAAGGCCAGCGACCTGGTCCAGCCCGGCCACATCTTCCCGCTGCAGGCGCAGGACGGCGGCGTGCTGATGCGCGCCGGGCACACCGAGGCCGGCTGCGACCTCACGCTGATGGCCGGCCTGACGCCTGCGTCGGTGATCTGCGAGATCATGAAGGACGACGGCACGATGGCCCGGCTGCCCGACCTGGTGCTGTTCGCCAGGGAACACGGGCTCAAGATCGGCAGCATCGCCGACCTGATCGAATACCGCAGCCGCAACGAATCGCTCATCACGCGCGTCGCCCAGCGCGTGCTGGTCACGCCGCAGGGCCCGTTCGATTGCCAGGCCTTCCGCGACCGCTCGGGCGCCGTGCACTTGGCGCTGAGCGTGGGGCAATGGGGTGCCGACGACGAGGTGCTGGTGCGAGTGCACGAGCCGCTGTCGGTGCTGGACCTGCTCGACGCCGGCCGCTGCGGCCATTCGTGGCCGCTGCCACGGGCACTGGCCGCGCTGCGGGCGGCCGAACGTGGCGTGGCGGTCCTGCTGAACTGCGGCGAGGCGGGCAACGGCCTGCTGCAGCAGCTGACCGTGGGCCCCGACGCGCCGCCGACCCCGCGCGGCCAGATGGACCTGCGCACCTACGGCGTGGGCGCGCAGATCCTGCGCGAACTCGGCATCGTCCGCATGAAGCTGCTCGGCAGCCCGCGCCGCATGCCCAGCATGGTGGGCTACGGACTCGAGGTCACCGGCTTCGTCGCCGCCGAATGACACCGCGGCACGCCCTTCCACTTCGAGGTTTCGATGCAAGACGCTGACACCCAGACCACGATCTTCGGCAACACCGTCGCCGAACTCGTCGGCGAGAACCTGCGCATCGGCATCGTGCAGGCGCGCTTCAATGCCGCACTCACTGACCGCCTGGCCCAGGCCTGCCTGGTCGAGCTGGAGCTGCTGGGCGTGTCGGCCAAGCACATCGAGCACGTATCGGTACCCGGCGCGCTCGAGATCCCGATCGCACTGCAGGCGATGGCGCGGCGCAAGGACTTCGATGCGCTGATCGCGCTCGGCTGCATCATCCGCGGCGAGACCTACCACTTCGAGCTCGTCAGCAACGAGAGCGGCGCCGGCGTGACGCGCGTTTCGCTCGATCACGCGACCCCGATCGCCAACGCCATCCTCACCGTCGAGAACGAGGACCAGGCCTGGGCCCGCGTCGACGACAAGGGCCGCGATGCCGCGCGCGTCGCCGTCGAGATGGTCAATCTGATGGAAGAGCTTTCGTGACCCCTCAAGACACCGACGGCAGCGTGCCGTCGCCCGCTCCGGCGTCGACCGCCGCCCGCCCTGGCGGCCGCAAGCCGGCGCAGAAGTCTTCGCGTCGGCGTTCGCGCGAGTTCGCGCTGCAGGGCCTGTACCAATGGCTGGTGTCGGGCAGCGAAGCCGTCGTGATCGAGGCCCACATGCGCGAGCTCGACGGCTTCAAGCAGGCCGACGCGGCGCACTTCGACGCCCTGCTGCACGGCTGCGTGGCCGAAGCCGCCGCCCTCGACGCAGTGCTGGCTCGCCACGTGGACCGCAAGACCACCGAGCTGTCGCCGATCGAGCACGGCGTGCTGATGATCGGCGCCTACGAGCTCAAGCACTGCATCGACATCCCCTACCGCGTCGCGATCAACGAGGCGGTGGAACTCGCCAAGAGCTTCGGCGGCACCGACGGCCACAAGTACGTCAACGGCGTGCTCGACAAGGCCGCCGCCGACCTGCGCCCGCTCGAAGTGCAGGCGCGGCGCGCGGCCCCGCCGCGCGACTGAGCTGCGGCGCCCGCCGCCGGCCCCTGCCCTCTCGTTCCGCTGCCGACACGGATGAAGCTCGCCCGGCGCCTCGACCGCATCGAGCCGTTCTACGTGATGGAGTGCGCCAAGGCAGCGGCGCGCATCGCTGCCAGCCCGGCCTGCGATCCGGCACGCGGCGGCGAGCCGATGATCTACCTGAACATCGGTGAACCCGACTTCACCGCGCCGGCGCCGGTGCTCGAGGCGGCGCAGCGCTGCCTCGCCGAGGGCCGCACGCAGTACACCCCGGCCACCGGGCTGCCTGCGCTGCGCGAGGCGCTGTCGCGCTGGTATGCGCAGCGCTTCGCGCTCGACATCGACCCGCAGCGCATCGTCATCACGGCCGGCGCGTCGGCCGCGCTGCAGCTCGCCTGCCTGGCGCTTTTCGAGTCCGGCGACGAGGTGCTGATGCCGGATCCGAGCTACCCCTGCAATCGCCATTTCGTCGCGGCGGCCGACGCCACGCCGGTGCTGCTGCCCTGTGGCCCGGTGCAGCGCTATCAGCTCGACGCCGCCGGGGTGGAGCGGGCGTGGAACGCGCGCACCCGCGGCGTGCTGCTGGCGTCGCCGTCCAACCCCACCGGCACTTCGATCGCCGCCGACGAGATGCAGCGCATCGCACAGGCGGTGCGCGCACGCGGCGGCGTCACGCTGGTCGACGAGATCTACCTGGGCCTGAGCTACGACGCCGCCTACGGCCGCTCCGCGCTCGCCCACGGCGACGACGTGGTGTCGATCAACAGCTTCTCCAAATACTTCAGCATGACCGGCTGGCGGCTGGGCTGGCTGGTGCTGCCGCCCGCGCTGGTGGCGCCGGTCGAGAAGCTGGCGCAGAACCTGTTCATCTGCCCGTCCAGCGTCGCGCAGCACGCGGCGCTGGCCTGCTTCGAGCCCGCATCGATCGCCGAGTACGAACGCCGCCGTGCCGCCTTCCGGGCCCGGCGCGACTACATCGTGCCCGCGCTCGCGTCGCTCGGCCTGCCGGTGCCGGTGCTGCCCGACGGCGCCTTCTATGCCTGGGCCGACTGCTCGACCCACGCCGGCAGCAGCTGGGACCTGGCGTTCGCGCTCATGGATTCGGCCCATGTCGCGCTGACGCCGGGGCGCGATTTCGGCCGGCACGGCACTGAACACCACCTGCGACTGTCCTTCGCCAGCAGCCTGCCGCAGCTCGAACAGGCCGTCGCGCGCCTGCGGCGCGTGCTGGCATGAGGGGCGCAGCGTGAGTTGCGTCACACCCTCGGCCCGACACGTGACACGCGGTTACCACGCCGTACCGTGCCCCGTGCCTGCCTTGGTTGAGGGGCTCCATGGCATCGTCTAAGCTCCGCGTCGTGGAAAGCGCTTCAACTCTCACGCCGCCCCCCGGCACGCTGCAGGAGGCGATCGACAACGCCGAGATCGAAGACACGGTGCTGATGGCGGAGCTGCCGTCCGAGGACGGCGCGAGCCGCGGGCCGCTGCCCACCATCGGCCAGATCGGCCGCTACGCGCTGAAGTACCGCATCGGCGACGGGGGCCTCGGCACCGTGTACGCCGCCGACGACCCGCTGCTGTCGCGCCGCGTCGCGATCAAGACACTCAACCTGATGCCAGCCGGCGCGCGCACCCCGCTCGAGACCGACGCGCGCGAGCCCTTCAACGCGATCTTCCTGCACGAAGCGCGCGCCGCCGCCCACCTGAGCCACCCGCACATCGTGACGGTGTTCGACGCGGGCCTGAGCCCGCAGGGCGCCTACATCGCGATGGAGCTGCTGAAGGGCAAGGACCTGCGCGCACTGTTGAGCGACGGCTGGCGGCCGACAGTGGGCCAGGCGGTGCTGATCATCCGCCGCGTCGCCGACGCGCTAGCCTATGCGCACAGCAAGGGCATCGTCCACCGCGACATCAAGCCGGCCAATATCTTCATGGTCGGCCGCACCCAGCCCAAGGTGCTGGACTTCGGCATCGCCAGCGTCGCGCACGCGCGCGACAGCGGCGGTGCGGTCGGCGGCTCGCCGCACTACATGGCCCCAGAGCAGGTGCGCAACGAGCCGACCGACCGGCGCACCGACGTGTTCTCTCTCGGCGTCGTGCTCTACGAGTTGCTGACCGGGCACCGCGCGTTCGAGGGCGACTCGCTGGCCGCCATCACCGGCGCGGTATGCAGCTTCACGCCACCGATGGCCGACGAGGTGAGCACCGCCGTGCCGCCGGCACTGGCCTCGATCGCCGCGCGGGCCATGGCCAAGCGCCCGGAGGACCGGCCGCGTTCGGCCCGGGCGCTGTCGCGCGACCTGCACGAATGGCTGCAAGCCCACCCCGAAGCGCTGCAATCCGGTGAGGACGACGCGCCGACGGCCGAGCGCCGCTGGCCCCAGTGGGCCTTCGGCAGCCTGGCCCTGGTCGGCGCGGGCCTGATCGGCTTCGGGATCTGGCACGGCCTCGCGTCGGCGCCGGCCGGGCAGAGCCTGGCCGAACCGACGCCCGCCGCGTCGCCGGTCCGGGTGGCCATGGCACCGGCCGAACCCACGGCGCAGGTCACCTCACCGACCGCATCGCCGGCCGCAACGGCCGACCCGCCCGCGACGACCATCGCCCCACCGGCCGCCGCCGGCAGCGGCGTGCTGCAGCTCGCCATCAGCCCGTGGGCGGAGGTCGAGGTCGACGGCAAGGTGCAGGGGCTCACCCCGCCGCTCAACCAGCTCAACCTCCCCGTCGGCCGCCACACTGTGACCCTGCGCAACAGCGGCTATGCGGCCCATGCCATCGCCGTCGACATCGAGGCGAACGAGAGCGTCCTCGTCAAGCACCGTTTCGGACCCTGATGACCCCTGCCGCCCCCACACGCCGGCTGCTGGCCGCCACCACCGCGCTGGCGCTGCTGGCCGGCTGCGCCCAGCTGTCGCCGCCGCCCCCTCCGCCTGCACCGGCGCCGGTGCAGGCGCCGATCCAGCCGCCGCCTCCGCCCGCGCCGCCACCGCCCCCCCCTCCGCCCGCTCCCCCGCCGCCGGTGAGCGTGGTCGAACTCAGCGCACGGCCGGCCGAGCAAGCGCTGCTCGCAGGCCTCCGCGCCTACGACGATGGCCAGTACAAGCTCGCCGAGCAGCGCCTCGGCGGCGCGCTGAAGGCCGGTCTCGCAGCCCCCAAGGACCGCGCCGCCGCCCACAAGACCCTGGCCTTCATCTATTGCACCAGCCAGCGCGCCAAGGCCTGCGAGAACGCGTTCCGCGCCGCACGCAGCGCCGACCCGGCCTTCACCCTCAGCAAGGCCGAGGCCGGCCACCCGCTCTGGGGACCGGTCTACCGTCGCACGCTGGCTGCACCCTGAGTGCCTGACCGATCTTGCCGATCTCCTCACTGCCCCCCGCGTTCCGCTTCCCGCTGCGCGTGTACTGGGAAGACACCGACGCCGGCGGCGTGGTGTTCTACGCCAACTACCTGAAGTTCTTCGAACGCGCCCGCACGGAGTGGCTGCGCGGCTTCGGCTTCGAGCAGGAGATACTGCGCACCCGCGAGAGCGTGATGTTCATCGTCAGCGAGACCGCGGTGCGCTACCTGCGCCCGGCCCGGCTCGACGACCTGCTGCAGGTGAGCGTGACGATCCGCGAAGCCCGGCAGGCCAGCCTGAAGCTCGCGCAACAATGCTGGCGCAGCGATCCCGACGGCGAGACGCTGCTGGCCGAAGGCACGATCCGCATCGGCTGCGTGGATAGCGGAACCTTCCGCCCGCGTCGCATTCCGATCTCTCTCCTCGAAGCCCTGGCATGAATTCACAAGACCTCTCGATCTTCCAGCTGGTGCTGCACGCGAGCCTCGTCGTGCAGTTGGTCATCGTCGCGCTGCTGGCGATGTCACTCGCGAGCTGGACCGTGATCTTCGGCAAGCTGTTCGGGCTCAAGCGCGTGCGCGCGCTCAACGAGGGCTTCGAGCGTGACTTCTGGTCGGGCCAGAACCTGCAGGACCTGTACGCCGACGCCGCCAAGAAGGCCGACCGATCCGGCCCGATGACGCGCATCTTCGCCTCCGGCATGCGCGAGTTCATGAAGCTGCGCGAGCGCCGCGTGGCCGATCCGGGCGCGCTCCTCGACGGCTCTCGCCGCGCGATGCGCGCGAGCTTCCAGCGCGAACTCGACACCGTGGAATCGCACCTGAGCTTCCTCGCCTCGGTGGGCTCGGTGTCGCCCTACGTCGGCCTGTTCGGCACCGTGTGGGGAATCATGCATGCCTTCACCGGCCTGGCGAACCTGCAGCAGGTGACGCTGGCCACGGTGGCCCCCGGCATCGCCGAGGCGCTGGTGGCCACCGCGATCGGACTGTTCGCCGCCATCCCGGCGGTGCTGGCCTACAACCGCTTCGCGCGCGACATCGACCGCATCGCGATCCAGATGGAGACCTTCATCGAGGAGTTCTCCAACATTCTCCAGCGCAACATCGGCCAAGGGCACTGACCCATGGCACAAGTCACTGCACGCCACGGCTCGCGCCGCCGCACCATCAACGAGATCAACATGGTGCCCTTCATCGACGTGATGCTGGTGCTGCTGATCATCTTCATGGTGAGCGCGCCGCTCATCACCACCGGCGTGGTCGACCTGCCCTCGGTCGGCCAGGCCAAGCGCCAGCCCGACAAGGTGATCGAGGTCGTGGTCGGCACCGACGAGAGCCTGAAGCTGCGCGTCGACGGCAAGGACGCGGCACGCACCTCGCTGCGCGAACTGGCCGGCCGCGTGACGGCGCTGCAGAACGGCAGCGCCAACACGCCGGTGATCATCGCCGCCGACCGCAACGTCAAGTACGAGCAGGTCGTGAAGGTGATGGACACGCTGCAGAAGTCCGGCGTTCAGCGCGTGGGCCTGGCGGTCAAGGCCACCGGGGCCTGACGCCGCGATGAACGCGACGACGCTCGACGACCTGCGCCCGCGCAAGCCCGGGGGGCTGCCACGGGCGGCCGTGCTGGCGCTGATCGCGCACGGGCTGCTGGTGCTGGCGCTGAGCCTGAGCGTCAACTGGCGCAGGTCCGAACCGGCCGGCGTGGAGGCCGAGCTGTGGGCGGCGGTGCCGCAGATCGCTGCGCCCCGCGCCGTGCCGCCCGAACCGACGCCCACGCCGACCCCGCCGCCGAAGCCCGAGCCGCAGGCCAAGGCCGAGCCGCCGCCGCCCCCGCCGAACCGCGACGCCGACATCGCACGCGAGAAGCGTGAGCAGAAGGAGAAGCTCGAGAAGCAGCGGCTCGAGGAACAGCGCAAGGAAGACGCGCTGCGCAAGAAGAAGGAGCAGCGCGAGCAGGAAGAGAAGGCCCAGGCCGAAGCCGACAAGCGCGAGGCGGAGAAGAAAAAGAAGGCCGAGGCCGAGCGCCAGGCCAAGCAGGAAGCCATCCGCAGGCAGCAGCTCGACCGCGTGATGGCCGAGGCCGCCGGTACCGGCGCGCCGGGCAGCACCGGCACGGCGGCGCAGAGCGCGGGGCCATCGGCCAGCTATGCCGGTCGCATCAAGGCACGCATCAAGCCCAACGTGGTGTTCGGCGACGAGGTCGACGGCAACCCGCTCGCCTCGGTGGAGGTGAAGGTGGCCCCCGACGGCACGATCGTCGGCCGCCGGCTCGTCAAGTCCAGCGGCGTCCCGGCCTGGGACGAGGCCGTGCTGCGCGCCATCGACAAGACCGAGGTGCTCCCGCGCGACACCGACGGCCGCGTGCCGTCGGCCATGCTGCTGGACTTCCGTCCGCGCGATTTCTAGCGGCGTGGCGAGCCGCCCACGCGCGGCCACCACCACGCATCGAGCGACCACTTGCCGGGGCCCCACAGGGCCAGCGCCGCCAGCAGGCTGCCCCAGAACACATGCTGCTGCAGCGCCGCCGGCGCGATCTCCTCGAGGCTGAGAACGGCCACCACGTTCATCACCGACAGCCCGAGCGCGCCGAAACGGCCGAACAGCCCGAGCACCAGCAGCACCGGCAGCACCAGTTCACCGCCGGTGCCCATGACCGCGGCCAGGTGCGGCGGCAGCAGCGGCACCTTGTACTCGTCCTGGAACAGCGCGAGCGTGGTGTCCCAGTCGGCGATCTTGGTCAGCCCGGAGCGGAAGAACACCGCGCCGACATAGAGGCGTGCGGCCAGTTGGGCCGCCGGCTGCAGCGCCTCCAGCACGCGGGTGCCGGAGCGGCACAGCGCCAACGGGGTTTCAAGCCAGGTCTGGGTCATGGTGTTTCTCCTCGGTCTCGTCAACAAGCTCGGCCTTCCACAGCCAGCCGCGTTGCAGGGCCTGGATCAGCCAGGCACTGAAGTCGAATCCCCGGCCGGCCCGCTGCAGCGCCTCGGCCAGCGTGCGGCTCGCCTGCAGGGCCTGCATCCAGGCGAACACCGGGGCATCGACCGGCGTCACGTCGGCCCGCCAAGCGGTGCGCCCGACCACCACGGACTCGGCCTGGCCGGTCGCGAGCGCCTCGCGGACGGCGGCGATGGCAGCATCACCGTCGTGCCGATGGGCTGCGTGCAGCGCCGCCACCGGCCAGCGGCTCGCGAGCAGTTGCACCGCCGGTGCCAGCCGCAGCCTCAAGGCCTCGGCCGGGTGCTCGGCCAGCCAGGCAAGCGTGTCACGATCGAGCACGGCATCGGCCGCACCTTCGCACTGCACGATCGCGGCGTCGAGTCGCGCGCAATCGCCGAGGTAGGGCCATTCGGCGAGATCCGCCTGCGCCTCGACGAAGGTCGGCAGATCCTGCCCCCATTGCGCGAGATCGCCACGCTGCGGCGGCGCATCGCACCACAGTGCGCGGGCCAGCCGGCCGAAGTCCTCTGCGCCCACCAGGGCCAGCAAGGTCGGATAGGCCACGGCCAGCGCGCGTTCGGCGGCGGCCGCGGCATGGGCCCGGTAGGCCTCGAGTCCGAGTTGCAGCCGCGCGCCCTGCTCCGCCAGGCGTGCCGACGGCACCGGCGCGGCGCCGCGCAGGGTCGCCAGCAGGGCGCTCTGGCGTGCGGCCTCGGTTCGCCGTTCTGCGGAGCACGTCATGCCGCGCTCCGCAGGCCGGCGACCTCGTGCTGGCAACGTGCCGCCTGCGCGGCTTCATCCAGCAGCACGTCGAGCGCGGGCACGTCGGTGTCCCATTCGATCAACGTCGGCAGTGCGCCCAGGCGCGAGACGGCGTGCCGGTAGACGGCCCACACCGGTTCGTGCACGCGGCTGCCGTGATCGTCGATCACCAGCGCGCCGGCATCGCAATAGCCGGCCAGGTGGATCTCGCCGACCACGTCGGCCGGCAGCGCGTCGACGAAGGCGCAGGCCGCGGCCACCGGATCTCCGGCCGCCGGATCGGCACGCTGCGCGTTCAGTGCGTTGACGACCAAGTTGTTGACATCGAGCAGCAGCTGGCAGCCGGTGCGACGGGCCAGCGCCGCGAGGAACGCGGGCTCGGGCATCTGGTCGGCGTCGTCGAAGGAGAGATAGGCCGACAGGTTCTCGACCAGCAGCGGACGGCGCAGGCGCTCCTGCACCTGCTGCACGTTCGTGCACAGGAGGTCGAGCGAGGCCGGAGTGAAGGCGATCGGCAGCAGGTCGGCCGCATGCAGCACGGTCGACGCATCGCCCGGCACCGATGCCCGCGCGAAGCAGGCATGGTCCGACACACGCACCGGCCCGATGCGATCGACCAGCCTGGCCAGCCGTTCCAGATGCCAGGCATCGACGCCGGCCGCGGAACCGAGCGCGAGCCCGACGCCGTGCAAGCTCACCGCATGGTGCTCGCGCACGTCCGACAGCACCGCCAGCGCGGCCCCGCCCTCGGCGAAGAAATTCTCCGCATGGACCTCGACGAAGCCAACCGCCGGGCGGCGTTCGGCCCACTCCCGGTAGTGCGGCTGGCGCAGACCGATACCGACACCGGCCGGGGTCGAACGCGCGTCCATGCTGAGCGACGGAGAGGATCGCTGCGTCCGGTGCCGTGCGTCCTTTTGCTGTTACTTCTTCTCGGCCAGCTTGGCCTTGGCTTCGGCGGCGCTCAGGCCACCGGCGGCCTTGCAGGTGCCCTTGGCGACGTACTTCCATTCGCCGACGTCGCCCGCCGTCGCCTGGCCCGCACACGAGTGGGTTCCCGACAGGTTGGCGCAATCGTTCTGCCCGGCCTTGGCGATGCCGTAGCACTTCTCCTTGCCCGAGTCCTGGGCGGCGGCCGGGCCGACCAGGCCCAGCGCGAGGAGGGAAGCGAGGGCGGACGATGCGATCAGATGCTGGTTCATGCAGTGCTCCTGGAGGGGGATTGAATGGGCCGCCACGGAGGCGACGTGCATGTGTCGCGAAGACCGGAAGATTCTTACACTGCCCCCTGCTTCCTCTCATCGAAACGGCCCTTCATGACCGACGTGTCCGCCTTGCTCGAAACCTTGCGCCCGCAGTTGCTGCGCTATGCGCAACTGCAGTTGCGCAATCCGGCCTGGGCCGAGGACGCGGTGTCGGAGACGATACTGGCCGCACTCGAGAAGCCGGAGGCCTTTGCCGGCCGCGCCGCGCCGAAGACCTGGCTGATCGGCATCCTGAAGCACAAGCTGGTCGACCAGGTGCGTCGGCATGCGCGCGAGTGCTCGATGACGAGCGACGAAGACGACGGCGCAACGCTCGAAGAACAGCTGTTCGACGAAACGGGCCACTTCCGCGACGCCCCGATCGAATGGGGCGACCCACAGGCGATCGTGGCCCAGGATCAGTTCATCAAAGTGCTCGACGCCTGCATCGAGAAACTGCCCAACCAGCTCGGCCGCGTGTTCCTGATGCGCGAGTGGATGGAACTCGAAACTGACGAGATCTGTAAGGAACTGTCGGTCACGCCGACGAACCTCTGGGTCATGCTGCACCGGGCCCGGTTGAGGCTGCGGGAATGCCTGCAACTCAACTGGTTCGGCGAGCCCGCCCTCGCTCTGTCTTCCGTCCCGCCCGCCCCGAAGCGCCGATGAAGCTGCCCTTCCTCATTTCATGCCGTCAGTCCGCGCGCCTGCTGTCCGGCCGCCTCGATCGTCGCCTCTCGCCGGCCGAGCGGGTGACGCTGCGCATGCACCTCGCGATCTGCAAGGTCTGCCCGGTGTTCGACCGCCAGCTCCGGCTGATGAGCCGTGCCATGGGGACGTGGCGCGCGTACTCCGAACAGGAGCGCGAGCGCTGAGGCGCCTCAGGCGCCGATCATGTGGCGCACGGCATCGCGCAGGCCGCGCTTGAGGGCCTGGCGGTCGATCTCCGGCTGGCGCAGCGTGCGGAGCATCAACCCCTCGAACAAGGCCAGCAGCAGCTCGGCGCGCGCCACCAGGTCGGCCTCGTCGACCGGTCCTCGCGCTGCGGCTCGCACCAGCTCGATGAGCCGCCGGCGCACCGTGGCGTCGGCCCGCTGCACCATGTCGGCGATCTTCGGGTTGCGCGAGGCCTCGGCCACGATCTCGATCTGCAGCGACGCGTGGTCGGCGTCGAGCCGGCGGTCGGTGCCCTCGTCGACGCGCTCGACCATCTCGTGCCGCAGGTCGGCCTCGCCCTGCATCTGAGCGGTCAGCGTGAGGAACTCGTCGATGTCGCGCGCGACGATCGCCTCGATGATCGCTTCCTTGCTGTCGAAGTAGTTGTAGATGTGGCCGGCGCTCATGCCGAAGGTCTTCGCGATCTCGGCCATGCTCGCCGCATGGAAGCCGCGGCGGCGGAACACCTCGACCGCGGCATCCAGGATCTGGCGGCGCCGCACCTCGGCGTGCGCCACCTCCTCACCGTCGATCAGGCTGCAACGTGCCATCGCCGCTCTCCGCTCCGCTGGTCTCAGCCCGTGGCCGCGTCGGCGCGCTGCCAGCCGCCGCCGAGCACCTTGTACAGCGTCACGAGGTTGGCACTGCGCGAGAGCCGCAGCGTGATCAGCGACTGCTGCGCCGCATACAGCGAGCGCTGCGCATCGAGCACGGCCAGGTAGCTGTCCACGCCGCTGCGGTAGCGCGCCTGCGAGAGGCGGAAGGTCTCGCCGGTCGCGTCGACCAGCGCCTGCTGGGCGGCGAGCTGCGCGTCGAAGGTGCCGCGTGCGGCCAGCGCGTCGGCCACCTCCCGGAATGCCGACTGGATGGCCAGTTCGTATTGCGCCAGCGCGATGTCGCGTTGCGTCTTCGAGACCTCGAGGTTGGCGCGGTTGCGGCCGGCGTCGAAGATCGGCAGGCTCACCTGGGGCACGAAGCTCCAGGTGCGCGCGCTGCCCTGGAACAGGTCGGACAGCGAGCTGCTCGCCACGCCGGCCGAGGCCGTGAGCGCAATGCGCGGGAAGAAGGCCGCGCGCGCGGCGCCGATGGTCGCGTTGGCCGCCTGCAGCTGGCGCTCGGCCTGCAGCACGTCGGGGCGGCGCTGAAGCACCTCCGACGGCAGGCCCGACGGCAGCTCGGCCAGCCGGTCGATCCAGCGCAGGTCCTCGGGTTGCACGCTGCCGGGCCGCAGCTCGGCGGGCAATGGCCCACCGACCAGCAGCGCCAGCGCGTTGAGGTCCTGCGCCAGCGCGCGGGTGTAGCGTGCCACGTCGGCGCGCGCCACCTCCACGCTGGTCTGGGCCTGCCGCAGGTCGAGCGCCGATGCAACGCCCAGCTCGTGGCTGCGCTGCGCCAGCCTGTACGAGGACTCCTGGCTCTCCAGCGTGTCGCGCGCCAGGCGCAGCAATTCGCCGTCGGCGGTCGCCGTGAGGTAGACATTGGCCACCTCGGCCACCAGGCTGATCTGGGTGCTGCGGCGCGCCTCCTCGGTGGCGAAGAACTGCTGCAGCGCCTGCTCGTTGAGATTGCGGACGCGCCCGAACAGGTCGAGCTCGTAGGTCGAGAAGCCGATGCCGGCGCTGTAGGTGTGGCTCGTGACGGCGCGGCCGGCCTGACTCAGGTCGGCCGGCGTGCGCTGGTGCACCGCCTCGCCGCTGGCCGCGACGGTGGGAAACAGGTCGGCGCGCTGGATCTGGTACTGCGCGCGCGCCTGCTCGATGTTCAGCGCCGCGACACGCAGGTTGCGGTTGTTGCTCAGCGCCAGCTCGATCGTGCGCTGCAGCGGCGCGTCGACGAACACCTCGCGCCAGGCCAACTCGGAGGCGGCCACGCCACCGCCGGTGCCGGGCTCACCGTAGGCCTCGCCTTGCGGCCACGCGGGGGCCACGGGTGCCGCGGGGCGCTCGTAGGTCGGCGCCAGGTTCATGCAACCCGCTAGGGCCGCGGTGGCCAGCAGCGTCAGGCGGCCGCGGCAGTGGTTCATCGTGGCGGTCCTCATGTCACTGTCCCTCCGCGACGGCCGGCGCACCCTGCGGCGCCGGGTCGACCTTGCGTTGCCTGAACAGGCGCCGTACCACCACGAAGAACAGCGGCACGAAGAAGATGCCCAGGAAGGTGGCCGCGATCATGCCGCCCAGCACGCCGGTGCCGATCGCGTTCTGGCTGCCCGAACCGGCGCCGGTGGCGAGCGCCAGCGGCAGCACGCCGAAGGCGAAGGCCAGCGAGGTCATCAGGATCGGCCGCAGGCGCAGGCGCACCGCCTCGAGCGTCGCCTCGATCAGGCCCTTGCCGTGCTCCATCTGCTCTTTCGCAAACTCCACGATCAGGATCGCGTTCTTCGCCGACAGGCCGATGGTGGTCAGCAGGCCGACCTGGAAGTACACGTCGTTCGACAGCCCGCGCGAACTCGCCGCGATCAGCGCACCGAGCACGCCAAGCGGCACGACCAGCATCACCGAGAACGGGATCGACCAGCTCTCGTACAGCGCCGCGAGACACAGGAACACCACCAGCAGCGACAGCGCGTAGAGCAGCGGCGCCTGCGAACCCGACAGCCGCTCCTCGTAGGACAGGCCGGTCCAGTCGAGGCCGATGCCGGCCGGCAGCTGCGCCACCAGCCGCTCCATCTCCTCCATCGCCTCGCCGGTGCTCCGGCCCGGCGCGGGTTGGCCCTGGATGTTCAGCGCCGGCAGGCCGTTGAAGCGCTCGAGCCGCGGCGAACCGTAGCTCCACTTGGCCGAGGCGAAGGCCGAGAACGGCACCATGTCGCCCTGCGCATTGCGCACGTACCACTTGTCGAGGTCCTCGGGCAGCATGCGGTGCGGCGCATCGGCCTGCAGGTAGACGCGCTTGACGCGGCCCTTGTCGATGAAGTCGTTGATGTAGGAGCTGCCCCAGGCGGCCGACAGCGTGGCGTTCACGTCCGACATCGCCAGGCCCAGCGCTCCCGCCTTGGCCGAGTCGATCTGCACGCTGAACTGCGGCGTGTCGTCCTGGCCGTTCGGGCGGACAGCCACCAGCACCGGGCTCTTGGCGGCCAGCCCCAGCAGCTGGTTGCGGGCCGCCATCAACGCGTCGTGGCCGAGCGCGCCGCGGTCCTGCAGGTACATGTCGAAACCGTTGGCGGTGCCCAGCTCTAGGGAAGCACTGATTTATCCGTGCAGGCCACGATGGCGTGCGGCGAATTCAGCGGCGATGATGCTGCCATGAAGCAGACGAGTTTTGCCACTGCCGAGTACGCCGGCAAGAAGCGCCAGACGCGCCGGGAGCGCTTCCTGGCCGAGATGAACGTGGTGGTTCCGTGGGCGCGGCTTGAGGCGCTGATCGAGCCGCACTACCCGAAGAGCGGCAAGGTGGGCCGACCGCCGATTGGCGTGCCGCGGATGCTGCGCATGTACTTCCTGCAGCAGTGGTACACGCTGGCCGACGAGGCACTGGAAGACGCGCTGTACGACAGCCAGGCCATGCGCGAGTTCATCGGCATCGACCTTGGGCGGGAGAACGTACCCGACGCCACAACGCTGCTGAAGTTCCGCCGCCTGCTCGAGCAGCACGACTTGACGTCGGCCATCCTGGCCGAGGTCAACGCGCACCTCACCGAGCGTGGGCTGCTGATGCGCCAGGGCACGGTGGTGGACGCCACCATCATTGCCGCGCCAAGTTCGACGAAGAACGAGGACGGCAAGCGCGACCCCGAGATGCACCAGACCAAGAAGGGGAACCAGTGGCACTTCGGGATGAAGATGCACTCGGGCGTGGATGCCGAGTCGGGTCTGATCCACAGCGTGGTCTGCACCGCGGCCAACGAGGCTGACGTGGCGCACGCGCACGAACTGCTGCATGGCCAGGAGAGCCAAGTTCACGGCGACAGCGGCTACACCGGCATCCAGAGGCGAGACGAGATCACGACGGCGCAGGAAGAGGGCAGGCTGCGCCAGGACATGGATTGGCGTATCGCCATGAAGCGCGGCCAACTCAAGGCCATGCCCGAAGGGCCGGCCAAGGCGATGCACGAGTGGTTCGAACGGCGCAAGGCTCAGGTGCGGGCCATCGTCGAACACCCGTTCCACGTCATCAAGAACCTGTTCGGCTACCGCAAGGTCAGCTACCGCGGGATCTCCAAGAACGAAGCTCGCGCGAAGGCGCACGCTGCGCTGGCCAACTTGTACATCGCCCGGCGCCGATTGCTGGCCCAAGGCCTCAGTGCGTCTGCTGCATGAACGGGGGCCTGAGAGCGGCCTCGAAGTGCCGCAGAAGGGGCTCATCGGTGCCACTTCTGAGTTCACGAGTCGCCATCAACGCCCGCTGTCGGCCGAGTCGCGGTCACGAAGCGGGTTGATCAGCGCTTCCCTAGCACCGCCGGCGGCGCGAAGGCAAAGCCCATCGCGTCGCGGAACTGCGAGAAGGCCTTCATCGCCCGCGCCGCCACCGCCTTCACGGTGTGGTCGGCGCCGGGGCGCTCGCTCCAGTCCTTCATGCGGATGAAGCCGAGTCCGACGTTCTGGCCATTACCACCGAAGCTGAAACCGGCCACGGTGAACAGACCCTGCACCGAGTCCTTCTCGGTCTCGAGGAAGTGGTGCTCGACCTGGCGCAGCACCTTCAGCGTGCGCTCCTGCGTGGCGCCGGCCGGCAGCTGGATCTGGGTGAACAGGATGCCCTGGTCCTCGTCGGGCAGGAAGGCGGTGGGCAGGCGCGTGAACAGCCACGCCACCGCCAGCAGCAGCACCCCGTAGATCAGCAGGTAGCGCAGGCTGCGGCCGAGCATGCGACCGACGATGCCCTGGTAGCCCTTGCTGCTGCGGTCGAACATGCGGTTGAAGGCGCCGAAGAAGCCGGTCGTCTTGCCGTGGTCGCCCTGCGGGATCGGCTTGAGCAGCGTCGCGCACAGCGCCGGCGTGAGCACCAGCGCCACCAGCACCGAGAGCACCATCGATGCGACGATGGTGATCGAGAACTGCCGGTAGATCACACCGGTCGAACCGCCGAAGAAGGCCATCGGCAGGAACACCGCCGACAGCACCATCGCGATGCCGACCAGCGCGCCGGTGATCTGGCCCATCGATTTCTTGGTCGCCTCCTTCGGCGACAGGCCCTCCTCGCTCATGACCCGCTCGACGTTCTCGACCACGACGATCGCGTCGTCGACCAGCAGGCCGATCGCGAGCACCAGGCCGAACATCGTCAGCACGTTGATCGAGAAGCCGGCCACCGCCATCACGCCGAAGGTGCCGAGCAGCACCACCGGCACCGCGATCGTCGGGATCAGCGTGGCGCGGAAGTTCTGCAGGAACAGGTACATCACCAGGAACACCAGCACGATGGCCTCGGCCAGCGTCTTCACCACTTCCTCGATCGACAGCTTGATGAACGGCGTGGTGTCGTAGGCGACGATGGCGTCGAAGCCGGCGGGGAAGTAGGGCTTGAGCGCATCGATCCTGGCCTTCACCGCGTCGGCGGTGGCCAGCGCGTTGGCGCCGGCCGCGAGACGGATCGCCAGGCCCGCGGCGGGCTTGCCGTTGTAGAAGGACAGGCTGGTGTAGTTCTCGCCACCGAGCTCGACGCGCGCCACGTCCCGCAGGCGCACGGTCGCACCGCCGGCGGCGGTGCGCAGGATGATCTGCTCGAACTGCTCCGCGGTCTGCAGCCGGCTCTGCGCGGTGATGGTCGCGTTGATCTGCTGGCCCGGGGCCGCGGGCAGGCCGCCCAGCTGGCCGGCCGAGACCTGGGCGTTCTGGGCCCGCACCGCCGTCGCCACGTCGGCCGGCGTGAGCTTGTAGTTCAGCAGCTTGGCCGGGTCGAGCCAGATCCGCATCGCGTACTGCGCGCCGAACAGCGTGACCTCGCCGACGCCGGTCACGCGGCTCACCGTGTCCTGCACGTTGGCCGCCACGAAGTCGGCCAGGTCGGTGCGGGTCATGCTCGGGTCGTCGGAGACGAAGCCGACCACCATGATGAAGTTGCGCACCGACTTCGTGACCGTCAGACCCTGCTGCTGCACTTCCTGCGGCAGCTGCGCGGTGGCGAGCTGCAGCTTGTTCTGCACCTGCACCTGGGCGATGTCGGGGTTGGTGCCGGCCTGGAAGGTCAGCGTGATCTGCGCGGTGCCGGCGGCATCGCTGTTCGACGCGATGTAGCGCAGGCCGTCGAGGCCGGTCATGCGCTGCTCGATCACCTGCGTGACGGTGTCCTCCAGCGTCTTGGCCGAGGCGCCCGGGTAGGTCGCCGTGACGGTGATCTGCGGCGGCGCGATGCTCGGGTACTGGTTGATCGGCAGGCTCAGGATCGAGAGTCCGCCGGCCAGCATGATGACCAGCGCGATCACCCACGCGAAGATCGGCCGTTCGATGAAAAAGCGAGCCATGGTGTGGTCCCCTGTCGCCGCGCTCAGGTGCCGCTGGCCGCCGCAGGGGCCGGCGTCGCAGCGGACGCCGCGGCGCCGGGCGCCGAAGCCGCGGGAGCCGGCGCCGAGGCGCCAGCGCCCGGCACCCGCTCCACCGCCTTCACCTGCGCGCCGGGGCGGGCCTTCTGCAGCCCCTCGAACACCACCTGGTCACCGGCCTTCAGACCCGCATCGACCAGCCATTCGTTGCCGACCGAGCGCGGCACCTGCACCGCGCGCTGCGCGACCTTGCCGTCGGCCCCGACCACCATCGCGATCGCGTTGCCGCGGTTGTCGCGCGCCACGGCCTGCTGCGGCACCAGGATCGCGTTCTCGCGCACGCCTTCCTCCAGCACCGCCCGCACGTACAGCCCCGGCAGCAGCAGTTGCTTGGGATTGGGAAAGGTCGCGCGCAGCGTCACCGAGTTGGTCTGCTCATCGACCGTCACATCGGAGAACTGCAGCTTGCCGCTCACCGGATACAGCGTGCCGTCGTCCAGCTTGAGTTTCACCGAGGCCTGGTTGGCCGCGTCGGTCTTCAGGCGTCCGGCGGCCAGTTCGCGGCGCAGTCTCAGCAACTCGGCGCTGGACTGCGTCACGTCGACGTAGATCGAGTCGAGCTGCTGCACCGTCGCCAGCGCCTGCGCCTGGTTGGCGGTCACCAGCGCGCCCGGGGTCACGCTGGACTTGCCGATGCGGCCGGAGATCGGCGCAGTGATGCGCGTGTAGGCGAGGTTGATGCGGGCGGTCTCGAGGGCAGCCTTGGCGGCGGCGACATCGGCCTCGGCCTGCAGGGCGGCCGCAATGGCTTCGTCGGCCGCCTGCTTGCTGACCGCGTCGATCTGCACCAGCTCCTTGTAGCGGTCGGACTTGGCTTGCGCCGCCACCACGTTGGCCTGGGCCCGGGCGAGCGTGGCCTGGGCGCTGCCGAAGGCCGCGCGGAAGGGCGCGGGATCGATCTGGTACAGCGTCTGGCCCTTGCGGACATCGCTGCCTTCGCGGAAGTCACGGGTCAGCACGATGCCGCCGACCTGCGGCCGGACCTCGGCCACCAGCAGCGCGGAGACACGGCCGGGCAACTCGTTCTGCAGCGACACGGTGCGCGGCTTGATGGTCAGCACACCCACCTCGGCCGGCGGCGGGGCAGCCGGCGCGTTGGCCGCGCCGCCGCGGCTGCAGGCCACCAGCAGGGCCGCCAGGGACAGGACGGCCATCTGCGCCCCGTGGCGCATCGAAACTCGCGGGAAAACCATCTGGCACCTCGTCGGGTCGGGGCGCGCCACGGCAGCGACGGCTCCCAGATTGATGATCAGAACGCTCTGAATAAACGTTCATTCTCACATCGGGAAAAGTCCTCTGCCACGGCTTGGGTATCTGCCAGCCACCGCCCGTGCCGACCGAGGGTCAGCGCCCGGGCGAGCCGTAGCCGCCGCCGCCGGGCGTCTCGATCACGAACACGTCGCCCGGCTCCATCGCCACCGATCCCAGCGGCCCGAGCTCCTCGATCGCGCCACGCCGGCCGTCCGTGCCGGGCGCGCGCTCGACCCGGTTGATCCCCAGCGCGCCGGCCTCGCCGCCGGCCAGCCCGAAGGCCGGCACGCGGCGGCCGTTGCTGAGGATGCTGGCCGTCATCGGCTCCAGGAAGCGCAGGCGCCGCACGCCGCCGTCGCCGCCCCGGTGACGGCCGGCACCGCCCGAACCGTGGCGGATGGCGTAGCTGTCCAGCCGCACCGGGAAGCGGAACTCCAGCACCTCCGGGTCGGTGAGCCGGGAGTTGGTCATGTGGGTCTGCACGACGGCCGTGCCGTCGAAGTCGGGGCCGGCGCCGCTGCCGCCGGCGACCGTCTCGTAGTACTGGTGGCGCTCGTTGCCGAAGGTGAAGTTGTTCATCGTGCACTGGCTGGCCGCCATCACGCCGAGCGCGCCGTAGAGCGCATTGGTCACGCACATCGAGGTCTCGACGTTGCCGGCCACCACCGCCGCCGGCGGCCGCGGGTTCAGCAGCGAGCCTTCGGGCACCACCACCCGCAGCGGCTTCAGGCAGCCGGCGTTGAGCGGGATGTCGTCGCCCACCAGCGTGCGGAAGACGTACAGCACCGCCGCCATCGTGACCGACTTCGGTGCGTTGAAGTTGCCGTCGTCCTGCTGGGGGCTGCTGCCGCTGAAGTCGATGCAGGCGCTGCGCGCGGTGGCATCGACGCTCACCTGCACCGCGATCTGCGCGCCGTTGTCGAGCGGCAGCGTGTAGCGGCCGTCGCCGATCGTCGCGGCCAGCGCCGTGACGACGCGGCGCACGCTCTCCTCGGCGTTGTCCTGCACGTGCTGCATGTAGGCCTGCACCGTCTCCAGGCCGACCTGCGCCACCAGCGCGCGCAGCTCCTGGGCGCCCTTCTCGTTGGCGGCGATCTGCGCCCGCAGGTCGGCGAGGTTCTGCGCCGGATTGCGCGCCGGGTGCGGCCCGGCGCCCAACACGGCCAGCAGTTCGGCCTCGCGCAGCCGCGGCGTGGCACCGCCCTCGACGAGCCGGAAATTGTCGAACAGCACGCCCTCGTCGTCGATGCGGCGCGAGAACGGCGGCATCGACCCCGGCGTGATGCCGCCGACATCGGCATGGTGGCCGCGCGAAGCCACGTAGAACAGCGGCCTTTCTCCCTCGCCCTCCGGGAGACGGCTGGAGTGAGGGGCCAGGAACACCGGCGTCACCACCGTGATGTCCGGCAGGTGCGTGCCGCCGTGGTAGGGGTCGTTGAGCACGAACACGTCGCCCGGCAGCAGCCGAGGGTTGCGGGCGATCACGGTCTTGATCGACTCGCTCATCGAACCCAGGTGCACCGGCATGTGCGGTGCATTGGCGATCAGCTCGCCGGCAGCGTCGAACAGCGCGCAGGAGAAGTCGAGCCGCTCCTTGATGTTCACCGAGTGCGCGGTGTTCTGCAGCCGCAGGCCCATCTGCTCGGCGATGTTCATGAAGAGGTTGTTGAAGACCTCCAGGCGCACCGGGTCCACCGCGGTGCCGAGCGCGGTGCGCAGCGCGCGCGGTCGCACGCGCGCCAGCTCCAGCGCGCCCTGCGCCGTCACGCGGGCCTGCCAGCCCGGCTCGACCACCGTCGTCGCGTTGCGCTCGGCGATGACGGCCGGCCCGTCGATGCGTGCGCCGGGCTGCAGCGCTTCGCGCCGGTACAGGCCGGCGTCCTGCCAGGCGGCGCCGGCCTCGCCGTCGGTCGCGCCGTGCAGGCGCACCGTGGCCAGCGGCGCCGCAATGTGATCGGCACCTTCGGCCGCAGCAGGCGTCGGCAGCGGCTCGCCGGCACCCACCGCCTCCACCGACACCGCCTCGATCACCAGCGCCCGGCCCGCCATCAGGAAGGCATAGCGCTGGCGGTAGGCAGCGTCGAAGCGCGCGCGCAGCGCCGCCTCGTCGCCGTCGGCCAGCACCAGCGCCGTGTCCGTGCCTTCGTAGCGCACATGCACGCGGCGCAGCACCTCGATGCGCGACGCAGCCACGCCCTGCGCCGCCAGCGCGGCCTCCGCCTCGGCCGCCAGCGCATCGAGCCGTTCGCCGGCGGCGGCCAGGCCTGCCGCATCGAGGCGGCGCTCGACCGCCGCCTCGCGCATCGCGGTCTGGTCGGCCAGACCCATGCCGTAGGCCGACAGCACACCGGCCAGCGGGTGGATGAAGACGCGCGTCATGCCCAGTGCGTCGGCGACCGCGCAGGCGTGCTGCCCGCCGGCGCCGCCGAAACACTGCAGCGTGTAGCCGCTCACGTCGTGGCCGCGCGCGACCGAGATGCGCTTGATCGCATTGGCCATGTTGGCCACAGCGATCTGCAGCGCGCCGGCGGCCACGTCCTCCGGCAGCGTGGCACGGCCGGTCGCCACGGCGAGCTGCTGCGCCAGCGCGCCGAAGCGCTGCACCACGCCCTCGGCGTCGAGCGGCTCGTCGCCGCGCGGCCCGAACACCGCGGGGAAATATGCGGGCTGGATGCGCCCGAGCAGCAGGTTCGCGTCGGTGGTGGTCAACGGCCCACCGCGGCGGTAGCAGGCCGGGCCGGGATCGGCGCCGGCCGACTCAGGCCCGACGCGCAGCCGGCCGCCGTCGAAGCGCACGATCGAGCCGCCGCCCGCGGCCACCGTGTGAATGCTCATCATCGGCGCCCGCAGCCGCACGCCGGCCACCTGGGTCTCGAAGGCGCGCTCGAACTCGCCTGCGTAATGCGACACGTCGGTCGAGGTGCCGCCCATGTCGAAGCCGATCACGCGCGTGTGGCCGGCTTCGAGTGCTGTGCGCACCATGCCGACGATGCCGCCGGCCGGACCGGACAGCACCGCGTCCTTGCCCTGGAAGCTCTCGGCCTGCGCCAACCCGCCCGAGCTCTGCATGAAGTACAGCGGCACGCCGGGCATCTGCGCGGCCACGCGCTCGACATAGCGGCGCAGGATCGGCGACAGGTAGGCGTCGACCACGGTGGTGTCGCCACGCGACACGAACTTCATCAGCGGGCTGACCTCGTGCGACACCGACACCTGCGTGAAACCCAGCTCGCGCGCGATGCGCGCCGCCGCCGCCTCGTGCTGCGGGTAGCGGTAGCCGTGCAGGAAGACGATGGCGCAGGCACGCAGGCCGGCGTCGTGGGCCGCCCACAGGCGCTCGCGCAGCGCGGCCTCGTCGAGCGGCTCGACCACCTCGCCGTGCGCGCCCATGCGCTCGGCCGCCTCGACCACGCGCTGGTACAGCAGTTCGGGCAGCACGATGCGGCGGTCGAACAGCCGCGGCCGCGCCTGGTAGGCGATGCGCAGTGCGTCACGGAAACCGCGGGTCGTGACCAGCAGCGTCGGTTCGCCCTTGCGCTCCAGCAGCGCATTGGTCGCCACCGTGGTGCCCATCTTCACGCACTCGACCTGCGCGACGGGGATGGCCGCGCCGGCCGGCAGGCCCAGCAGGCGGCGGAGACCCTCGACCACCGCGTCGTCGTATTGCCCGGGGTTCTCGCTGAGCAGCTTGGCGGTGTGCAGGCGACCGTCGGGTGCGCGGCCGATCACGTCGGTGAAGGTGCCCCCCCGGTCGATCCAGAACTGCCACCGTCTTGCGTCCATCGCCTCGCGTTCCCTCCAGGCCACCCCGGGCGCGTGCCGGTTCGCCGCGCCCTTCGGGGCATCCTACCGGCGAGCGGCAGATCTGCCGGCCGGAATGCCCGCTTTTCCGGCGTTCCCGCTCGCGGGGCCTCCTTACGATGCCAGGGCGACCATGCCTGTCGCCTGCCCTTGCCACACCGCCCCGCCGACCCAACGCCATGACCGATCTCTCGCTGCCGCCGATGACGCCGCCCCGCAAGGCAGGTGCCACAGCGCCCGACAGCCAGCAGGACGCCGCGCGCGCCGGGGCCTTCAGCTGGCCCACGCCGCCGTTCGCCGGCTATCCGCAGGCGGGCGCGCCCGGACAGGCCGAGCCCTGCGCCATCGAGGGACTCAACGGCAAGCTCATCAGCGGCCGGCTGCTCAGCTTCTCGCCGGCGGACGAACTGGCGAGCGTGCAGATCCCCCCCGCACGCTCGACGATGCCGCTGAAGTTCGCGCGCTTCCGTTCGCTGATGCTGACGGAGCCGCTGGTCCCGACCGCACCACGCAGCGACGATCCGCACGCCGCCGTGCTGGCACACCGCCCGCGCAGCCGCTACAAGCTGGAGATGAAGTCCGGCGGCCCCATCGTCGGCGAGACCATCGGTCACGTCGAGACCGCCTTCGGTCTGTTCCTTTTCACGCCGCTCGACGACAGCGGGCGCGTCACGCGGCTGTTCGTTCCGAGCGAGGGCATCGCCTCGCGCGAGATCGGGCCGCGGCTCGGCGACCTGCTGGTCGAGAGCCAGGCCGCCACCGCCGAACAGGTGAACGAGGCCGCCCAGATGCAGCAGAGCCTGCGCAAGCAGAAGCTCGGCGACATCCTGGTCACGCAACGCAGCGTCACCTCCGACCAGCTGCTCGAGGCCATCGTGCAGCAGAGCCGCATGCCGATGGTGCGCATCGGCGAGGCGCTGATCGCGCTGGGCATGATCGACCATCAGCAGCTCGACGAGGCGCTGGAGCAGCAGAAGGTGGACCGCGGCGTGCCGATCGGCGAGCTGCTGGTGCGCCTGGGCCGCGTGTCGCGCCAGGACCTGCAGACCGCGCTGGCGCGCAAGATGGGCTACCCCATCGTCGACGCCAGCAGCTTCCCGATCGAGGCCGACGCGCTGCGCAAGCTGCCCTTCCCGACCGCGCAGCGCCTCAACGCGCTGCCGCTGCTCCTGCGCGACACGACGCTGGTGGTGGCGGTGGAAGACCCGTCCAAGCGCGGCGCGCTCGACGAGATCGAGTTCGCCAGCCAGTGCAAGGTGGCCCCGGTGCTCGCGCGCCACCACGACATCCAGGCCACGCTGCACAGCGCCTACTCGCGCATCGGCGTCGAGATCGCCGGCCTGGCACTCGACGACGGGCCCGAGCCCGAGCCCGCGGACGCCGGCAAGCTGCTGGAGAGCCTGGAGCGCGAGGGCGCCGACCAGAACGCCCGCGAGAACGAGAAGCAGATCGAGCAGAGCGACAACTCGCTCGTGCGCCTGATCCACACGATGATCATCGAGGCCTACACCCAGGGCGTCAGCGACATCCACATCGAGAACTACCCGGGCCGCGAGAAGCTGAAGATCCGCTTCCGCAAGGACGGCGTGCTCAAGCCCTACCTCGAGCTGCCGCACACCTACCGCAACGCGATCATCGGGCGCATCAAGATCATGTGCGACCTCGACATCTCCGAGCGCCGCAAGCCGCAGGACGGCAAGATCAACTTCGCCAAGTTCTCGGCCCAGCACAAGCTTGAGCTGCGCGTGGCCACGATCCCCACCAACAACGGCCTCGAGGACGTGGTGATGCGGCTGCTGGCATCGGCCAAGCCGGTGCCGCTGGAGAAGCTAGGGTTCAGCGAGCGCCACCTGTCGCAACTCAAGACCGCGATGGAACGCCCCTACGGCCTCGTGCTGTGCGTCGGTCCCACCGGCTCGGGCAAGACCACCACGCTGCATTCGGCCATCAGCCACATCAACCAGCCGGAACGCAAGATCTGGACGGCGGAGGACCCGGTCGAGATCACCCAGGCCGGCCTGCGCCAGGTGCAGGTGAACCCGAAGATCGACTGGACCTTCGCGAAGGCGCTGCGCGCCTTCCTGCGCGCCGACCCGGACGTGATCATGGTCGGCGAGGTGCGCGACGGCGAGACGGCCCGCATCGCTGTCGAGGCCTCTCTGACCGGCCACCTGGTGCTGTCCACGCTGCACACCAACAGCGCGCCGGAGACCGTGACCCGCCTGCTCGACATGGGCATGGACCCGTTCAACTTCGCCGATTCGCTGCTGCTGGTGCTGGCACAGCGCCTCGTTCGGCGCCTGTGCACCGAATGCCGCGTGAGCCGCCCGATGACCGAGGCCGAGATCGAGGTGATGCTCGACGATCACCTGTTCGTGCAGCATCACGCCGACCCGGAGGCCGTGCGTGCCAGCGTCCGCGAGGGCTGGCTGGGTCGCTTCGGCCGCGACGGCCGACTGATGCACCACCACAGCCCCGGCTGCCCGGCCTGCGGCCACACCGGCTTCCGCGGCCGCTGCGGCATCCACGAGCTGATGCCGATGTCGCGCGAGCTGCGTCGCATGATCCAGACTGGCGCCCGCGCCGAGGAGCTGCAGCAGTTGGCCCTCAGCGAGGGGATGCTGACGCTGCGGCAGGACGGCATCGAGAAGGTGCTGCAGGGTCAGACCTCGATCGACGAGGTTCGCGCCACGAGCAATGTCTGAGGTCCGTCCGGCACGGCATGCCGCCGCGCTGACAAGCCCGTCACCCCGGGTCAGGCTGAGCTGTCGACGCAGGCCGGCGCTCTGCTGTGCATCACGTCCTTCATGATCCCCAGGCTCGCGAACAGGCGTGCCACGTCGAGCACCTGGATCATCAGGTGCCCCTCGTTGGCCTTGATCAGGTGCGACACCAGCGCCGGCGCACCACCGCGGAGCTGCGGCGCCCGCGTGATCTGTTGCGCCGCGAACGCCGGTACGCCGTGAAGCTCGCTGACCAGCAGGCCGATCTCGACCTCCTGGTATCGCAGCACCACGACCTGGCTGGTGTCGCTGATCACCGTGGGCAGACCGCCCAGCAGCGAGCCAAGGTCGAAAGCCCACAGATAACCCTCGACGTGCCCCTCGCGCCGACGCGCCAGCATGCCGATGCGGTGCGGCACCTCGCCCGTCGACACGGCCGTCAGGTGCCACGCCGGTAGCGCCTCGATCACGTGCTCGGCCGGCAAGGCCATCAGCGCTGCATCGATGAAGAAGGTCGCGAACTCGGCGCCGCTTGCGACGGTCGATCCCTCGGTCAGCCGCGTGAGCGCCCGGTGCCGCGCGGTGAGCTGCGGGGTGCGCACCTCGCCGAGCGACTGGAAGGCCACCGCCAGCACATCCTCCACATACCCGTCCGTCCGCTTGAACTCGCGATAGCCGTTGGAAACCGAGCAACCGACCAGGGTGTAGCGTCCATCGCGCACGATCACTCGCGACGCGCTGCCGCCATTGCCCAGTGTCAGGAACTCGGGCGGCAGGTCCAGCGTGCCGCCGACGGCGACCGACGCGTCGGTGCTGGCGATGACGCGGCCGCGTCGATCCACGAACAGCGCCGACATGTCGGCCTGGGCACCGATGCCGTCGCTCAGCATCGCCTCGAACTCGCGCGCCGAGTTGAAGGCGATGCCGATGCCGCCGACCACCGCGGCCTCGTCGTCCAATGCACGCACCGCGGCGTGATAGACATACGTCGGCAACCCGTCGCAGAGCGCAGACGGAAGGAATGGCGTCACGTGATAGGACTGCGAGTCGGGCAGCGCCAGCACGGCCCGCAGTGTGTCGTCCTCGATCCTGCCGTCGACAACGCTGCCTTGCGCGCGCGGCTCGCTCGCGGCGACGATGCGCCCGTGGCTGTCGTAGACGACCAGCCGCGTGTAGACCGTGTAGAGCGCGTGGATGCCTTCGAGCAGCGCGGTGAGTGCACGGCGTGCCGGCTCGTCGAGCACCGGCTGTGCGAGCGCGCTGCGCAGCTCGGGTGTCATCGCCCACCAGCGGCAGTCGTCGGAGCGCTCGTAGAGGTTGCGGTCGAGCAGCTCGACCAGCAGTTGTGTCGTGAACTCCGCACTCGCGAGACTGGACGCGAGCACCGTGTCGTAAAGATCGCGGATCGAACGCGCGAACAGCTCGTTGCTGCGTGCGCCGGTGTCACTGATCTGCTCCAGCACGGTCTTGAGGCGATGCAGGTCACCGCCCTCGCCGGCTGCCATCACCTGGCCGTTCCACACCACGCGCCGGATGCCGTCGGCAGCGGTGACGATTTCGTAGAGCGGCGGGCAGAAGCTGCGCGCATGCGACAGCAAACCTTCGGCGACGGCCTCGTCGAGGCGCTCCAGCACGCCCCCGGCGCGGCCGCTGAAGGCGACTTCGAGCGGGATCATCACCTGGCTCTGCCAGCCGGGAGGCCCGGCGTAGCCCTGGTAGCCGTCGGACACGAAGGTCTGGACCAGGTAGGTGCGCCCGGCATGGATGCACAGCTCGGGCTGCGCCGAGCGGTTCACCGGCACCACCGTGCCCAGCGGCAGCCATTGCTCGTCGGCCGACGCGATGATGCGGTCGTCGGCGTCGAGCAGCATGATGTTGGAGCGGCCGTCCCGGCCATGGCGCGATGCGAAGATGCTCGCCATCTCCTTCTCGAATCCGAACACCAGACACAGGACACCGACCGGCTGCCCGTCGCGCGGGTCCAGCATGCGCCGCGAGTAGACGAGCGAGCGCGGCCTGCCCGGCCGCAGGTCGGTCGCACGGAAGCTCTCGACATAGGTGTCGCTCGCCAGCGACCGAGCGATCAGCGGATCGCCGCTGCCCTCGATCGGCGAATGGGCGTCGATGTGGGCCAGCACACCGCCGCGGATGTCGAGCAGCACGATTTCGTCGTAGACGGTGTACTTGTCGCGGTACGCGCGCAGCCGCTCGACCACGGCCTCGCGCGTGCCACCGATGCCGGCGACGTAATCGCACAGCTCGCGGTCCGTCGCGAGGAAGCCGACATCGGCGGTTCGCTCGTAGAGGTTGCGCACGATGATGTCGATCACATGGCGCGCGCGGGTGCCCAGCTCGGCCATCACGTTGGTCACCTTCTGGTGCACGAGGCTGCTGACCAGCTCCGTTTCGAGGCGCTGGAATCCCTCGCGCGTGGCGGCCATCATCGGCAGGATGCCGCCCGCATCTTCGGCGCAGTTCATCTTGGTCGACGCCTCGATCATGCGCCACGTCAGGTTGAGTTCACGCAGCGATTCGTCGCAGCGCACCACGTCCCGCATGTGCGGGAGGAACCCATCTATGTCCATTCTTGTGCTTGCTGTCCAGCCCGGCAGGCCGATGCGGCGCTGCAGCAATGTCCATGCCCGGGGCGACGTGCGCCGAGCCGTGCGGGCTAGGCGGCTGCGTCCAGCGGCCGCAGCGCAGCGTCGACCGAGCGTTGCGCCTGCTGCACCGCATGCAGCAGCTCGTTCTGGCCCAGCACCAGCGCACGCGCATAGCGCTGGCTCACGCGGGCCAGCGCGGCCGCCGCCGCCGAGGCCCCGGCCCGTGCCTCGCGCGAGGCCATCGCGGCCGCGGCCTCGACGGCCGCGCTGGCCAGCAGACGCAGCGTGTCGGCTCGGTGATCGGGCGCACGCACCGGGGCTTCCAGAGACACACGCCGCATCGCATGCAGCACCGTCTCGTCGAAACCCCAGTGGCGCGCGACGGCCATCGCCAGCGCGTCGAGCTCCACGCCGATCACGGCGCAGGCCGCCGCCGCTTCGGACATGCCGCGTGCGCCGCCCGGCTCGGGGTCGACCAGGCGGTGGATCTGTTCGGCTTCCTCGGGGAAGTGGTAGCGCACGAGCAGCGTGCCCAGGCTCTGCAGCAAGGCGAGCAGGAAGGCTTCTTCGCCGTCCATGTCGGCCGGGCACAGCGTGCGCGCCACGTGCGCCGCGACGCGCGCCTCGCGCAGGCTCGCCGCCAGCGCGACGGCGTTCGTTTCGGACAACGCACCCGGCCACGGCCGCAGGCCGTTCGCCACCGGCCGCAGGCCTTGCACGCCGAACAGCTGCACCGCGCGCCGCACGGTGGTCACGCCACCGCTCGCGTGCGCCGCGAACTGAGCCGCGTTGACCTGGCGCAGCAACTCGAAGGCCAGCGCCGGGTCCTGGATGATCAGTTCCGCCATCTCGTCGATGCGCTGCTGCTCCATTGCCACCACCGCGGACACACGGCCCAGCAGACCCGGCAACGCCGGCAGGTGGCCCACGCTGTGCAGGCGGTCGAGCAGGAGGCCGAGCACACCATCGCCACCGGCCGCCTGCGCGTCCAGCCAGCCCTGCAGCGCGCGCTGAAGACTGCGCGCGCCGAGGTAGCGGCGCTGCGGTTCCCGCTCGGTGGCGCGGTTGGCAATGGCACGCAGCGCATCGGGCACCGGCTGCGGCGTGGTCCAGCCCAGGCGCACGATCTCGCGGTCGAGCCGCGCCAGGGCCGTGGGCGGGTCGGCCTCGTCGAGCGCCGGCTGGCCGGCGAGCAAGCGATGCAGCAGCAACCCGCAGGCCTGCAGGTCGCGCGCGCCGGCATCGCGTTGCGTGCGCAAGGCGTCGGGATCGACGGCCAGCGCCGAGCCGCTGGCCGCGGCGGCCTGCGATGCCGAGGCATCGGCGCCGGGCAGCAGCAGCGCGCGGCCCTGCGGATCGATGAGGACGCTGTAGCCGCCCACGTCGCCGTGCGCCAGGCCGGCCTCGTGCATGAAGGCCAGACCCTGCAGCAGGTCGCACAGCCATTGCGCGGCCTGCACCGGCGAGGGCATCTCGCCACCGGCCAGATGGGCGTCGAGCGTGAGGCCGGCCAGCGCCGGGCCCGCCAGAAAGGGCCAGCGTTCCTCCACGCCGACGTCGACGATGGGCAGCAGTTGCGGATGGCTCAGGCGGGCCACGTGGCGCGCGCCGCGCAACCACGCCTCGAGCGTGGCTGCGTCGGCCGGTTGCTGGCGCGGCAGCGTGAGGTAGCGGTCGGCGCCGGCCGCCGGGTCATGAGCCAGCCACAGCATCGTGCGGCTGCTCTTGCCGAGCAGTTGCCGAAGCTCGAAACGACCGAGACGCCGGGTCGTGGACGAGCCGGCCGGCAGGGCGCCGGGCGTGGTGGTCGGGGCAGCGAGCATCGGCATGGGCACAGTGGTCACGCGATTGGACCCTGGAGCGCGCGCCGGTGAAGCCGTGAACTGCGGGGTCCGGACGGGTCTGTTCATGGCGCCGGGGCCCGCCGTTCCTATACTGGCCCGACCTGACCCTGCCCTGGAGTGTTCACCGATGAAGCTTGCCCTGCTCGGGACCGGACTGATGGGCGCGCCGATGACGCGCCGCCTGTGCGCCGCCGGCCTCGACGTGACCGTGTGGAACCGCACACGCGCCAAGGCCGAGGCCCTGGCGTCGGCCGGTGCCCGCGTGGCCGACACGCCGGACGCGGCGGTGCGAACGGCCGAGCTCGTGATCACCATGCTCGAGCACGGCGACATCGTGGAGGAACTGCTGTTCGCGCACGGCCTGGCCGACGCGCTGCCACGCGGCGCGCTGCTGGTGGACATGAGCTCCATCCGGCCGGCGCAGGCGCGTGCCCACGCCGCCGCGCTGGCCGAGCGCGGCGTGGCCCATCTCGACGCCCCGGTCTCGGGCGGCACGGTGGGCGCCGAGGCCGGCACGCTGGCCATCATGGCCGGCGGCGAGGCGGCCGACTTCGAGCGCGCGCGGCCGGCGTTCGCCCCGCTCGGCCGCGCCACCCACGTGGGCCCGCACGGCGCGGGGCAATTGGCCAAGCTGGCCAACCAGATGATCGTGGGCATCACCATCGGCGCCGTGGCCGAGGCCCTGCTGCTGGCCGAACGCGGCGGTGCCGACCCGGCCAAGGTGCGCGAGGCCCTGCGCGGCGGCTTCGCCGACAGCCGCATCCTCGAGGTGCACGGCCAGCGCATGGTCGAGCGCGACTTCGCCAAGCGCGCCGCGATCACCGTGCAGATCAAGGACCTGCGCAACGCGCTGACCACCGGCGCCGAGCTCGGCTTCGACGCACCGATCACCCAGTTGTTCGAGCAGCTGTACCGCAGCGCCGCCGACCACGGCTGGGCCGACGCAGACCACGCCGGCCTCTGGCTGGAACTGGCACGACGCAACGGCATGAAGTGAGCGGCGATCGGCTACAATCCGCTCCGTCGTGGGGGGGTAGCTCAGCTGGGAGAGCGTCGCGTTCGCAATGCGAAGGTCGGGAGTTCGATCCTCCTCCTCTCCACCATCCACAGAGTCCCGGACTTCCCGCCAAGTCCTCGACGAACACAAAAGCCCTGGAGCGCCGATGGCCCCAGGGCTTTTTCATGCCCGGCCTTGCCGCCCCGGCACCCCACTCACCTCACCGGCATGACCGCCGGCACGCCCTGGTCCTTCAGCAGGAACACGACGAACTTCGCCGGTTCGGTCTGGCTCGCGTTGCGGCCCACGACGTGGATGTCATCCGGCGCTTCGTAGAAGCCTTGTCCCGGCTCGAGCGTCACCGCGGGGCCGCCCTTCACCTGCATCACGATCGCTCCCTCGAGCACATAGACGAAGGCATGCGCGTTGTGTCGATGGATGGCGTCAGCCCCGCCCGGCGGGTACTTCACCGTGAGCACCAGCCCTTCCTTGCCGGTCAGGTCGGCCAGCGGCCTGGACATGACCTGCTCGACGTGGGCAGGCGGGGCCGCCTGGGAGCCCGGCGCAGCGAGCATGGCGCCAGCGAGCAGGAGGGGAGCAGCGAGCGTCTTCGTCATGAGGAACTCCAAACGGAAATGAAATGCCGCGCTGATGCACCGCCGCGCATCACGGCACGATGACGTGGTCGGGGTTGGCAATCGCGAAGGCGGCCTCGCGATCCGCCTGGGGCGGATAGATCCACTGCGTGTTGATCGTCTGCTTCGTGGCCTTGCCGACCTCGCGCGTCAGCTTGATCTGGCGGTCCCAGCCTTCGGTGAAGAGGGCGCCCCAGGGCCCCAGATCGAGACAGGTCACGTACTTCGGCTGGCTGTAGGGGTGGGTGGGCAGGCCGACCAGTTCGGCGGCAGCGTTGTGGCCCGCCACGCGGCCCAGGCTCAGCGCGTGCTGGCAGGACATCGCCGCGTGATGGCCCTCGTCGTCGGTGGCCGCCAGCGCGACATCGCCGGTGACGAACACGTCCGGCACGCTGCGAGCCCGCAACTGCGGGTCGGCGTGCACGCGCCCGTAGCGATCGTGTTCGCCCTCGATCTGCGCGGCCAGCGGGTGGGCACGGGCACCGGCGGTCCACACCACGGTGTGGGTCGCGATGCGTTCGCCGCTGGAGAGGGTCACGCCGTCGGTGTCGATCGCCACGACCCCCGCGGAGGTCCTCACCTCCACGCCGCACTCGGCCAGGGCCGACTCGATCACCGGGCGAGGCACCGGCCCGAGATCCGGACCGATGACCGGTGCCTGCTCCACCACCACGACACGGATCTTCGCGCCCGGACCGAGGATGTCGCGCAAGCGCCGCGGCATCTCGGTCACGGTCTCGATGCCGGTGAAGCCGCCACCGGCCACCACGACCGTGTTGCGCGCGGCCGTCTCCGGCCGCTCGGCCAGCGAGCGCAGATGGGCGTCGAGGGTCATCGCGCTGGCCAGTTGATCGACATTGAAGCTGTGCTCGGCGAGACCGGGCACGTCAGGCAGGAACAGCCGGCTGCCGGTCGCCAGCACGAAGCGCTCGTAGGGCAGCGTGCTGCGCCGGCCGTCGGCGCCGGTCACGTCCACCTCGTGCCGCTCCGTGTGGACGGCGTCCACCACCCCGGCAAGGTGGCGGACACCGACCGCCGCGAACAACGGCGCAAGGTCCGGCGCCATCTCCTCGAACGCGGTCTCGTAGAGGCGCGGGCGGATGTGCAGATGGGGCGTGGGCGACACGACGAGGATCTCCACGTCGCGCTCCCGACCGGCCAGCGACACGGCCCGAGCGGCCGACAGCGCCGCCCACGTCCCGGCGAAGCCCGAGCCTGCGATCACGATCTTCTGGGTCATTCGATGCTTTCTTGATGAGGATAAAAGTGGCGAGGTTCCGGCGCTCGAAGAAGACGCGCAGGCATGCGGCGGCGCTCCCGATGGGCCGGCAGGCCTCCGGGCAAGCGGTGCCGATCAGGGGGTGGGACGCTCAGTTCACGGGTCGTGATCGCGCCGCAGCGGCGCGATCGGCACGGTCCTGGCGGTGCCGCGCGACTGGCCGCGGTCGCTCAGCCACGCCTGCACGTCCGGGCCGAAACGCGTCGGCGCCTTGCGGCCCAGCGTGAGGGCCAGGCCGGCGAGCGTTTCCTGGGCCAGGGCGTCGCGCATCGACTTCTCCGCACGCAGCATCACGGCGTGGATCGCGCAGACGCCGCCGGTCGCCCAGCGCGGCGCTTCGCCCTCGAAGACGGCGCAGCGACCGCGGATCTCCTGGCAGTCGAACAGGGGCTTGTCGCCCTCGATCGCGTCCACCACGTCCAGCACCGTGATGCGCTCCGCCGGCCGCGCCAGGCGGTAGCCGCCGCGCACGCCGGCGCTGGCCGCCACGATGCCGGCCTTCTCCAGCTTCGGGAAGATCTTCGCCACGAAGCTGGGCGAGATGCCCTGCAGTTCCGCCAGGTCGCGGCTGCTCGGTTGCGTCTCGCCGGCATCCACCAGCCAGAGCAGGCAATGGAGGCCGTATTCGACACTGCTGGTGAGGTGCGCCATAACGCAGACTATATTTGTCCGCGTTCAATGGCGCAAGCGAAATCCGTCGCGGCGGCCCGCGCTACGGCGGCAGTCTGCGCGCGGGAGAATCTGCACGCATAGACACGCAGTGCGGTTCGAATCGCTGGCTCTTGGTCAATGGATGGAAGCGATCGATGTCTGAGCAATGGCGCGTCAATTCGCACTGCCAAGAAAAACGGGCCAGCCCTTGTGAGGCTGACCCGTTGTTTCGTCGAGCAGATCTGGTGCGGCTGGCAGGAATCGAACCCACGACCCCTTGGTTCGTAGTTTCGGCCACGCCGCTAAGTTGTTGATTTATCAGGGGTTGAAGCCGTCCGTTCCCACTCATTTTGCCCTGTTTTGGACAGTTCCGCCCAGGAAAGTCACCCAAAAGTCACCCAGACCAAATCGCCGCCGAACGGGACTGCCAATAGGGTTTCCGGTCCCACTGGGACCAGAACTCGGCGCCCGGATTGCGAGACCACTTGCTGTCTGCACCGGGCTGTGCCTCTGACGGCTTAGTTCCCTATCGATCGCCGTGCTTTGAGTCGCGCGCTGAAAGCACAGCAATAGCTCCCGCCTCAATGACGCGTCGAGCATCCGGCGCATCCATCCGATGACCCGTAGCGATGTAGTCTGCCTTGGCCTGCACGAGAGCATCGGCCACTACGTCGACCGAGAAAGTCGAGAGTTCAGGCCTGCGTTGCATCGCTATACGCGCTGCCTGCCGAGCCTGCTGGGCGCGGAACTGCGCCAAGCTGTCGCGAGCACGAGTGCGATCCCGCGTAAACATGCGTTCCGTCCCGTCGCTCAACGGGCTCTGCCACTGGCTCGCCGGCTGGGGGTGGCGATCGATCGATCCTGCTGCTCGCCCGCGCAATCGCTGTGCCTCGGCACTGATCCGATCTGCGGCCAGACTTTTGGCTTCCCTCTCTGCCGCCAATCGGGCCTCAACATCCGCGACGAAGGCTGCCGTATCCGCAATCATCAGGGCACGCTCTTCAGGGGTCAGGCGCCGACCGTCGAAGCCTGCGATGGTCGCGCCGTGCCTGGTGGCCTCCTCATGCCCGGACAGGCGCCCGTAGCATCCGGAACCAATGACGCGAATGGTGCCGGTGGAATCACGGATCACGTGCACAGCCTTGGCAATGGCTCGGCCGCAGCCTGGTGCTTGGCAGACCAGCTTGCGCGACTCGTCCACGCTTGCGACAAACAGGAGCTGCGCGACATGCATGTGGACCACTATAGGTCTCCTGCCCGGAAGGCGCACTTCTGCCGCGCGTCGCCGCTCCAGAGGGGGTCTATGCCGACGTCGGTTTCATCGGCACGCAGTCCTCGAACCCAACGTAGGCGCGCTCCATCTCGGCTGCTGTTGCGACATCAGCGGTCGACGCGAGCCGCGCGAGCAAGCGGCAGGCGATGTGTGAGATGCCATTCGAGTTACGCACGACCTGCGCGGCAAGTTCCACGGGGAAGCCGTCGGTGCGCTGCAGCGGGTGGATGCCACCATGGACGAACGAGTTCATTGCCTTCCACTGGTTGACCCGAATCTCTTCCAGCGGAATCACCAGACCCATGAGCTGTGGATTGAGTCCTGCGCGTGCCTTGATGGCATCCAGCATTCGCTCCGGGCCGTCGAGGTTTTTGGCTGCCTGTTCGCTGTCCGGATCAAGCGGGCGATTGAGCCGATCGACCTTCTCGCTGGGGGCAGCATAAAGCGCCCAGGCACCACGCAGTACAGCTTCGTACTGTGAGCGCAGCAGCGCGCAGGCAGAGTTTGGCGCCCCTGAACTGAACAAGACTCGAAGTGCAGCGCCGTGCTCCAGCGCGAGAAGCGCCGCCCGTCGCGCGGCCAGCCCACGCGGGTCGTCGCGCAACTCGGCAACTTGCTGGAGCACCGAAGCAAGTCGACCCGCGAACACGCCGGATCGTTCGAGAAGCCTGTCGAAGTCGAGTTGGGAGGTCATCGCGCGGTGGCGATGGTCCCACGAAAGTGGGCGGAGAAGTCAGTCTGAGCTCGCAACTGCCACCCGCTTGCCTGGCTCAATCAACCGGGTGTGTAGCCCTGCCTACTCGCCCCTGCTGAAGCGTTGGCGTGCCTGCTTCACAAGCGCCGTAAGCGACTGACGCTGTTTGTCATCGAGGCTCGGAGGCACGTGCACGCGGTAGTACTTAAACCCGGTGTCGTAAGCCATCATTTCAAGTCCCGCCTCGGTCATGGCGTCATGCGTCTCCTGCTCCTTGGGGAGCTTGATCGACATGATGACGTGCGCTTTCCTCGGCACAAACGTCACGAAGTTCATCGCAGCTCCATCAACCCCGATCCCGATGTAGTGCTTGTTGTACTTAAGGGTCGCCTTAGGCTCAACCTGGCGCACGACCTTTTGCAGCAGGTCCTCGACGATCACCAACGATTTCTGTGAGCCCTTCTTCTCCCACAGGCTACGGTCAGCAGGCTCCGCAACCGGCTCGTCCTCGTCAACCAAGCCGTAGCTGATCTCGTCCAGCACCTTCACGAAGGTCAGCGCGTACCCCTCGCCGACTTTGTACACGGTCATTTTCAGAGCGATCAAAGGGATCGCACCGTTGAACAGCTGGATCACGTTCAGGAAGCGCGACGTGATCTCTTCCGCGACGATGACCGCAGCATGCTCGTACTGCGGATACCGCCTGCGCTCGATGTCCCAGTATTCGATGGTGCGGATGATGTGACTCTCGTCGGTCGCTCCGAGCTGGATCTCGACCTCGTACCGCTTAAGGGTGTCCGGGTCGTACAAGAGGAGGTCCAACCTGCCACCGGCTGCCTGCGTCCGCTCCTTGTCCTTCACCTCAAGCTCGCCGATGCCCAGGATCGTCGGGTCTTCAGCGATTTGATCCTGGACCCACTTCTCAGTGAGCGTGGGGTGCTTCCTCAGGTTGACGACTTCGAGCTTGACCGACATGCGCTGCCTCCTCGTCGGGCATTGTGCGACACGGAGCCAGGACACCAACTCGCGCTCAGACAGCCCGGCCGCAGCGTCGTCAATGATCTGGCCTGCCAGTGGATGTGGTGTCCGGCCCGGCCATTGCCTTCACCGACGAAACTAGAATGCAATCAGGAAATTCCACCGAACTCCCAGCACTCGGCTACGCTGCCGCCAAAAATAGATCGAAGCGCTGGGCCAACCGATCGCGATCGGGGCTATCTGTGTTCCGGTGAGGGAGGTGCAGTTGGCCACCATGTAAGCGCTTTAGCGCTTCGAGCATTGGCCCGTCGTTCTGCGATAGCAGGCGCTCGGCGACGTGAACTCGGTAGTCCGGATCAATGCCAATCAGGTGAGCGTCGAACGCCGCGTGGTGAATCTTCGACAGCGGAATACCGTTCTGAACCACCGGTTGCCCCAGCCGTTCGTTCCTGTCCGCCACGATGTGGGCGGCATCGAGCAGCAAAGGTTCGGGCAGGCCGGACAGCGCGCAACGGCCGCGGTATGCGGTAATGACAGCGTCGCGGAACGTCGCTTGATGCAGCCGCTGCTGCACCGTGCGAAGAGCATAGCGTCGCTCCACGGCATCGACAGGTGGTGCGGCGTCCACGGCGGTGACATCGGCGGCAAACGCGACCCCTGCCTTGCAAGCGACTGCGCCCCAATCAACGATGAAGGCCGGCATGACAGCCTCATACCGTCCAGGAGAGACTCCGAGGAAGTAGATGATCGGCGTCTTCTGTTCCATCGCCTCGCGAAGCCATCGGTTCTCGGCCACATCGGCGTTCGTGCCCATGAACGCGTAGTCGATGGTCTCTTGCCCAGAATAGATCTGGCCGTGGACCTCGCGCTGGTCGTCGTACCAAACGCGCGCACCAGGCTTAGGAAACACGGTTCGGATCGATAGCAGGTGCTCCATCTCCTTGGGCTTGAAGATCCCCCGTTGCGGGTTCACCAGGGGGAAGCGTTGACCATCGGAGACGAAGCCCTTGGCCAGATCGGCCGCGGTGAGCTGGTCGTGGACTGACTGGAGCCGGCGTATGTGATCAAACGCGGCCTTTCGCATTGATGGCTGGCGGGTGGCATCCATGGCGCGAGCTTATCCGCCACAGGTCACGACTGGGTTTCCCAGGGAGGCAATCGCGACCTACGGAGGCTCCCATGGGCACCAAACGATGCTTGGCCTGCGCCGATGACTTCGACCCCTGCCCTCGCGTCGCTGCACAGAACTACTGCAGCCGACCGGAATGCCAGCGCGAACGCCGCAGCCTCTGGCAGAAGGACAAGCGCGCGAACGATTCCGACTATCGAGGAAATCAACTCGCGTGCCAGCGCCGATGGCGGGAGACGCACGGGGACTACTGGAAGAAGTACCGGGAACAACACCCCGACTACGAGCAGCGAAACCGTGAGCTGCAACGCGGGCGCAATGAAGCCATCAAGGCCGCTCCGGTTGCAAAGATGGACGCGATAGCGCCTGCCGGTTCACTGCGCTCCGGCAGGTACCGACTACGCGCATGTGGCTCCAACGGCGTTGCAAAGATGGACGAGTGGATCGTGCAGATCGTCGTGCTGACAAGGGCTTAACTCTTGCGCACGGAATTGCAAACAGCCTACTCGATCGACTCCAACGGACAAGCCTGATAAGTTGCCGCTTCGCCCAACCACCGCGCACACCAGCTGCCTGCGTGAAAGGGCTTGTTCTCCAGCTCGTCCCGCGATCCTGCGGCGCCCGAGCCGGATGCTGGTTTCCCGGAGGTTCGGTATGCCGTCGGATGCGATCAATGAGGGTCAGGCACAGGATGCTCCACGCATGCGAGCGGCAGAGTACGTCCGCATGTCGACCGAACATCAGCAGTACTCGACCGAGAACCAGGCGGACAAGATCCGCGAGTACGCTGTTCGCCGCGGCATCGACATCATCAAGACCTACGCCGACGAAGGAAAGAGCGGGCTGCGTATCGACGGTCGCCAGGCACTGCAAAGCTTGATCCGGGACGTCGAGGCAGGCACCGCCGACTTCGACATCATCTTGGTGTACGACGTGAGCCGCTGGGGCCGCTTCCAGGATGCCGACGAGAGCGCCTACTACGAATATATCTGCCGCCGAGCTGGCATCCAGGTGGCCTATTGCGCAGAGCAGTTCGAGAACGACGGCTCGCCCGTCTCGACCATCGTCAAGGGCGTCAAGCGTGCAATGGCCGGCGAGTACAGCCGGGAGCTTTCGGCGAAGGTCTTCGCCGGCCAGTGTCGGCTGATCGAGCTGGGCTATCGGCAGGGAGGTCCAGCAGGCTACGGTCTGCGTCGAACACTCGTCGACGTCAAAGGCGAAGTCAAGGCGGAGCTTTCGCGAGGCGAGCACAAGAGTCTGCAGACCGACCGAGTCATCCTGCGGCCCGGTCCTGACGAGGAGGTCACCATCGTCAACCAGATCTATCGGTGGTTCATCGACGATGGCATGTACGAATCGGAGATTGCCGGTCGCCTCAATGGCATGCGCGTCCGCACCGACCTAGACCGCGAGTGGACGCGCGCAACCGTCCGCGAAGTGCTCACCAATGAGAAGTACGTCGGGCACAACGTCTACAACCGGGTCTCCTTCAAGCTGAAGAAGCTGCGGGTGGTGAATCCGCCGGAGATGTGGATTCGAAGGGATGCCGCTTTCCCGGGGGTGGTTCCGCCGGACGTGTTCTATACCGCCCAAGGGATCATCCGAGCGCGAGCGCACCGATACACCAACGAGGAACTCATCGAACGACTCCGTGGCCTGTATCGCAACCGCGGCTTTCTCTCCGGTGTCGTGATCAACGAGACGGAGGACATGCCGTGCGCTGCCGTCTATGCCCACCGGTTCGGAAGCCTGGTGCGGGCGTATCAACTCGTCGGGTTTACGCCGGACCGGGACTACCGCTACGTCGAGATCAATCGCGCCCTGCGCCGCATGCACCCCGACGTGTTGCGGCAGATCGAGGGGCAGATCGCAGGCCTTGGCGGCATCGTTCAGCGCGATGCCGCCACGGACGTCCTCATCGTCAACGGCGAGTTCACGGTCTCGATCGTGCTGGCGCGTTGCCATGAGGCCGCCGGAATGCCGAACCGCTGGAAGATCCGGCTCGACTCCAGCCTGGCGCCAGACATCTCTGTCGCGGCCCGGCTGGAAAGCGGCAACCAGGCGGTGCGGGACTACTACCTCCTGCCAAAGGTCGACATCGGCAGCTCAAACATCAGTCTGGCCGAGAGGAATGCGGCCGAGTTCGAGAGCTACCGCTTCGAGACGCTGGACTACCTGTACGGCATGGCGGCCCGGTCCCGCGTGAGGTTGGCAGCGTGAGCGATTCGCTGCCCCGGGAGATTCGCCAGATTCCGCTGGATCGCATCGACGTCTTGAATCCCCGCGAGCGCAACGCCAAGGCGTTTGCCGACATCGTCGCCAACATCAAGGCGATCGGCCTGAAGAAGCCGATCGTGGTGACACCGCGACCGTCTGACGATGGTTCCGATCGGTATCTTCTGGTCTGCGGCGAAGGCCGCATGAAGGCGTTCAACGCGCTCGGCCAGGCCACGATTCCCGCCCTTGTGGTCGAGGTTGACGATGAGGATGCCTTCATCATGAGTCTGACCGAGAACGTTGCTCGGCGGCAATGGAGGCCGTTGGAACTGCTTGCAGGCATCGAGCAGTTGCTGGCGCGCGGCTACAACCCTCGACAGATCAGCGTCAAGACGGGCCTGACCTTCAGCTACGTGCAGGGAATCGTCAGTCTGATCAAAGGTGGCGAGCAACGCCTGCTCGTCGCTGTCGAAAAGGGCGACGTGCCGCTCAACGCGGCCCTCGCAATCGTCGGCGCCGGTGATGACGACAAGGCTGTTCAGGCTGCGCTGCAGGAAGCCTATGAGGCCGGCACACTCCGCGGACGGAAGCTGATCGATACACGGCGCGTGCTTGAGCGGCGATCCAAGCTGGGCCGATCCATCGCTCGACGAATGCCCCGAGGGACGAGCGACGTGACGACGTCGAGCCTGGTACGCACCTACCAGAAGGAGGTGGAGCGGCAGAAGGCGATGGTTCGGAAGGCCACCATCGCGCAGCAGCGACTACTGTTCACCGTCAGTGCCCTGCAGGAGTTGTTCAAGGACGACAACTTCGTCAACTTGCTCCGTGCAGAGGGGCTGGACACACTGCCCAGGTACCTCGCCGAGCGGGTCTGGACGGACGGTCGGCGAACATGACCGCCATTGCCCTCGGCTTCGTGCCGGAGCCGATCACGGTGAGCCTCGACCGGATACTGCCATCGAGGAAGGTGCCTGCAGGCCTCGCAACGTCGAGGAAATTCCGCCAGGTCAAGTCGTCCATCGAGGAAGTCGGGCTGATTGAGCCGTTGTCGGTGGCCGCACTGGACGCCGTCAGCGGTCATCACCTGCTACTGGACGGCCACGTGCGGCTGGTTGCATTGCAGGCTCTCGGCCACGCGAGCGCGTCGTGCCTTGTGGCGAAGGACGATGAAGGCTACACCTACAACAACCGGATCAATCGGCTCTCGACGGTGCAGGAGCACTTCATGATCCGGCGCGCGATCGAGCGCGGCGTCTCACAGGAGCGGTTAGCCAAGGCGCTCGGCGTGGACGTGTCCCAGATCGCGAAGAAGGTCAATCTGCTGGAAGGCATCTGCCCGGAGGCGGTCGAACTGTTCAAGGACCGTCAGTTTTCGGTGGAGCTGGGGCGAGTGCTGCGCAAGATGAAGCCGACCCGGCAGATCGAGTGCGCCGAGCTGATGCTGTCCGCGAACAATCTGACGGTCGCCTACGCCGAGGCTCTTCTGGTCGCGACGCCGGCGCACGCACTGGTGTCGGACAAGCGTGCCCGAAAGATTTCTGGCGTGACGCCGGACCAGATGGCGCGGATGGAGCGCGAGATGGCGAACCTTCAGGGGCAGTACCGGTTGGTCGAGCAGTCCTATGGGCAAGACGTGCTCAACCTGGTGCTCGCCAAGGGATACCTGATCAAGCTGATGGAGAACGCGCTGGTCGCGAAGTTCCTCAAGGCCAAACACCCCGACATGCACGAGCAGTTTGTGTTGATTGCCGCGGCCGTTTCATTGGACTGAGCGTCGGGCAGTCAGCCCGTGCGCGCTACGCATCCGATCCCTGGCGATCTTCCAACTGGCGAGCCAACTCGACCCTTCTCACCGGGTCGCCATCGAGCGCGATGTTCCACAGCAGTTCTCGCTCAGTGTCAGTCCGAGCGTGGTCCGGGCTCACAGCTGCCAACTGCACTGGCCGGTTCCCTGCTGGTCGGCCGCCGTACCGCTCCAGTTCCACGTCCATCAGCCAGTTGAGGAACGCAGAGTCGTCCGAGGGCTCGGCGTAGTAGCGCTTGCACTCTCGCACGTAGGCCTCCAGATCGGCCACGGTTGCGATGGCCGTCGGCTCGAAGCCCGTGATACGGGTCCACCGCCGGATGTCGACTTCGCTGAGCGTCAGCCGGTTGCCGTATCGAATCATGGCCAGACCCTCATTACCCGGTTCGCAGTTCATCCACATGCGGCAGCGCGATGACCGACGGTCGGATCTGCCCCGCCTCGTGAAAGTACACGCAATCGTCCATGCCGACCGACGTGGTGGGCAAGAGATCGCCTCGCATACGTCCGAACGGCGCCAGACCCAAGAGTGGCACCAGGCCCCACAGCTTGCCACGCCACCAGTGCAGCGAGGCCTTGCGGCAGGCCGGGAGCACGCCGATGCGCCGCCCGTCGACCCGAACCCAAATCAGGTCCCCGATGAGTTCGCGCCCGCCGTGCAGCCGGACGACATCCCACGTGCGGAGCTGGCCGACGACCTCCGCGATCCTGGTCGTCGTGGCAGGCGTCATCATCTCCAGGAGACCCTCGGTCAGCTTGGTGGCGGTGGCAGGCTTGGCGCATCGCTCGATCAACTTGGCCAGCAACAGCTCCGATCCGGACACGCCGCGGCCGAACCGCGAACCCGCAACTTGCAAATCGTAGAGCGTCACCACACTCGGATGCGCCGCCAAACGCTCGTCGAGGTCGAGCCCCGGGTGGGTGAAGACGACGACCTGGCCGAACCGATCGCGCGGCACGTCCAGACCGGTGGCTTGCAGATGCTGGCGCAGCGCTCGCACCTTGCTGTCGTTGTGCGTGACCAGGCTGTCGAATACCTGCACTTCGCCCGAGCGCCGCTGGTAGATCCACTGCTCGCCGTCGAGTCGCAAGGTGCCACTCCAGTGCTTGACTTCGATGATCGCGATGCGCCGCGGCGTCACGACGACCAGGTCGATCTCATAGCGCCCGGCAGCAGGATTGGCGGGGTCTCTCGGCACGCGCTTGCCGCCGAAGATGTGCCCGAAGCGGGACGACTGGTGCCGCCCCATGACGCGCCGAAGCGACAGTTCGCCCCGCGCGCCGGCCAGGACCTCCGGCAACTCGGCGTGGGGACGAACACGCATCATCTCGTGCCAGTCTTGCAGGCGCCGCTCCCAGCCGGGGTCGGCTGGCCGCAGTTCGGGCACGCCCGGCAGCCGAAAGTCTTCGAACCTGGCGTCGTCAGTTGGAAAGTCGGTCAAGGGCGCTGCTCCGGCAAGTGAACCTGCCGGGATGCTTGCCCTGGATCTCCAGGCTTCAAGGGGTGGGTGCGCGGGCCGGGTACCGCCTCCGCCGCACCTCAAATGCCGATCCGCTCCACCTCGTTGAGCTTGATCTGGTCGCCGCGCCGGTCGTACAGGCCCGTCGTGCGTGAAGACTCGTGATTGGCCATCTGCTGCGCGATCTCCAGCTTGCCGCCGTTCAAGAGGTACTCGGTGATGCCAGTCGCGCGGAACGAGTGACATCCAATGGCCGTGGCAATGCCGGCAGCTTCCGCGCGCCGCCGGATCATCCGGTACACGTCGGCCTGGGACATCGGCCGCGACGTCAGCGTGTCGGTGGCAGCGCGCGCCGACCTGAACAGCGGCCCGCCGGGATCGTCGGCAATGCCGGCGGCCTCCAGGTAGTCGTAGAGCCACTCCTCCAGCCGGTGGTGGCACGGCATCTCGTGGCGCTTGCCGCCCTTCTCGTCCAGCCGCACCCACAGGCGCCGCCGCTGCGTGTAGACATCCTCGACCCGCAGCCGCGTCACCGCGCCGACGCGCGCGAAGGTGTAGACCATGGTCCCGATCAAGGCCCGATCGCGCATGCCCACCAGGGATTCGGCGTCGATGGACTCGACCAGGTCGCGCACCTCGCTCGCCGACAGCACGGGCGTCTTACCGGTCTTCACCGAGTAGCGCGGCCCGCGCACGGCCGCCGCCGGGTTGATCGGCATCACCTGCCCCACCACCAGCCAGTCGAACAGCGCGCGCAGCGCCGCCAGGCGCTGCTTCACCGAGGGTGCGGCCAGGTCGAGCTGCTCGACGTACAGCGCGACGTGGACCGGCTGCACCTGCCGCACGTCGCCGATGCCGAAGCGCGCGCACCAGTCGGCGAAGTGCTGCCCGGCCCGCGCGTAAGCCTTGCGGGTGTTCGGGTTGCGGATGTGCGCGGTGAAGAACTCCAGCGTGCGCGCCTTGGCGCGGGCGTCAGGCGCGAGCAGCGCCGGCACGGACGCGGCGGGCAGGAGTTCGAGCTGGGACGGTGCGAACATGGCGGTCGAAAGGGCTGTGACTGATAACGTCCTTTATCAGTCACAGCGCCCGACATTCAACATCCGCGCATCTCCAGGCTTCGGTCAAGACGCACACGGTCTAGGGAAGCGCTGATCAACCCGCTTCGTGACCGCGACTCGGCCGACAGCGGGCGTTGATGGCGACTCGTGAACTCAGAAGTGGCACCGATGAGCCCCTTCTGCGGCACTTCGAGGCCGCTCTCAGGCCCCCGTTCATGCAGCAGACGCACTGAGGCCTTGGGCCAGCAATCGGCGCCGGGCGATGTACAAGTTGGCCAGCGCAGCGTGCGCCTTCGCGCGAGCTTCGTTCTTGGAGATCCCGCGGTAGCTGACCTTGCGGTAGCCGAACAGGTTCTTGATGACGTGGAACGGGTGTTCGACGATGGCCCGCACCTGAGCCTTGCGCCGTTCGAACCACTCGTGCATCGCCTTGGCCGGCCCTTCGGGCATGGCCTTGAGTTGGCCGCGCTTCATGGCGATACGCCAATCCATGTCCTGGCGCAGCCTGCCCTCTTCCTGCGCCGTCGTGATCTCGTCTCGCCTCTGGATGCCGGTGTAGCCGCTGTCGCCGTGAACTTGGCTCTCCTGGCCATGCAGCAGTTCGTGCGCGTGCGCCACGTCAGCCTCGTTGGCCGCGGTGCAGACCACGCTGTGGATCAGACCCGACTCGGCATCCACGCCCGAGTGCATCTTCATCCCGAAGTGCCACTGGTTCCCCTTCTTGGTCTGGTGCATCTCGGGGTCGCGCTTGCCGTCCTCGTTCTTCGTCGAACTTGGCGCGGCAATGATGGTGGCGTCCACCACCGTGCCCTGGCGCATCAGCAGCCCACGCTCGGTGAGGTGCGCGTTGACCTCGGCCAGGATGGCCGACGTCAAGTCGTGCTGCTCGAGCAGGCGGCGGAACTTCAGCAGCGTTGTGGCGTCGGGTACGTTCTCCCGCCCAAGGTCGATGCCGATGAACTCGCGCATGGCCTGGCTGTCGTACAGCGCGTCTTCCAGTGCCTCGTCGGCCAGCGTGTACCACTGCTGCAGGAAGTACATGCGCAGCATCCGCGGCACGCCAATCGGCGGTCGGCCCACCTTGCCGCTCTTCGGGTAGTGCGGCTCGATCAGCGCCTCAAGCCGCGCCCACGGAACCACCACGTTCATCTCGGCCAGGAAGCGCTCCCGGCGCGTCTGGCGCTTCTTGCCGGCGTACTCGGCAGTGGCAAAACTCGTCTGCTTCATGGCAGCATCATCGCCGCTGAATTCGCCGCACGCCATCGTGGCCTGCACGGATAAATCAGTGCTTCCCTAGGGCGATGCCATCCCCTTGCAACGCAATCATGTATGAAGTGCAAGCTTGACTGCCTTGAGGACTCTTAACGTTGGGAACTGATGGCCGTATTCCCGCGACCAGCCATCTAGTAGCCATCGGTCTCGGATACCTACTCAGGATCACCAATCGGCGCTGGCCAATTCTGCGCGCGCGACTCGCAAGCCAATCCGGCCACCGGCACCAGCAACTGCTTTCCCACATGCAGCCGCAAGCTCAGCCAAACAATGCTGGGCTAGTCGTCGATGTCGTCGAAGATGCTGCGAGTACCGTGCTTCTCTTCCTGGACTCCGACGCTCCCCAGGGCGCGGGCACTGATCTTCGGCTCTGGTGGTTCTGCCTCCGAAATCCAGTCGTTCGCAGCCTTCTTCTCTCGCGTGATGATTCTCAACGCATCTTCGTCGCCACCAAACTGATCCTCCAGCGTGTTTAAAGACTCAAGGATGCCGTCTAGGTGCTCCTCCGGTGACTCTGACGAGTCATGACTGTCCTGGGCTTCCTTTCGCACCTCAGAAAACCTCGGCAGCAGAACGTCGCGCACTTGTAGTCTTAGGGTCTCAAATTCTTCGCCGACAAACATGCTCCGAATATCACTGTCTTTGAGCGCGTATAGGTCGTCCCCTTCAATAGCATAGGCGGAAACCTTGTCAACGAACTTCTTCCGATACTCTTCCGGCAGCAACCCATAGCCGTGGAGTCGCACGGCGAGATCAACCTCAGGTACAACACTGAGACGAAGCCCAGGGGTCGCAACTCGTTCAAGTAGCGTTGGCTCCTGCGCTAGGGAAGCACTGATTTATCCGTGCAGGCCACGATGGCGTGCGGCGAATTCAGCGGCGATGATGCTGCCATGAAGCAGACGAGTTTTGCCACTGCCGAGTACGCCGGCAAGAAGCGCCAGACGCGCCGGGAGCGCTTCCTGGCCGAGATGAACGTGGTGGTTCCGTGGGCGCGGCTTGAGGCGCTGATCGAGCCGCACTACCCGAAGAGCGGCAAGGTGGGCCGACCGCCGATTGGCGTGCCGCGGATGCTGCGCATGTACTTCCTGCAGCAGTGGTACACGCTGGCCGACGAGGCACTGGAAGACGCGCTGTACGACAGCCAGGCCATGCGCGAGTTCATCGGCATCGACCTTGGGCGGGAGAACGTACCCGACGCCACAACGCTGCTGAAGTTCCGCCGCCTGCTCGAGCAGCACGACTTGACGTCGGCCATCCTGGCCGAGGTCAACGCGCACCTCACCGAGCGTGGGCTGCTGATGCGCCAGGGCACGGTGGTGGACGCCACCATCATTGCCGCGCCAAGTTCGACGAAGAACGAGGACGGCAAGCGCGACCCCGAGATGCACCAGACCAAGAAGGGGAACCAGTGGCACTTCGGGATGAAGATGCACTCGGGCGTGGATGCCGAGTCGGGTCTGATCCACAGCGTGGTCTGCACCGCGGCCAACGAGGCTGACGTGGCGCACGCGCACGAACTGCTGCATGGCCAGGAGAGCCAAGTTCACGGCGACAGCGGCTACACCGGCATCCAGAGGCGAGACGAGATCACGACGGCGCAGGAAGAGGGCAGGCTGCGCCAGGACATGGATTGGCGTATCGCCATGAAGCGCGGCCAACTCAAGGCCATGCCCGAAGGGCCGGCCAAGGCGATGCACGAGTGGTTCGAACGGCGCAAGGCTCAGGTGCGGGCCATCGTCGAACACCCGTTCCACGTCATCAAGAACCTGTTCGGCTACCGCAAGGTCAGCTACCGCGGGATCTCCAAGAACGAAGCTCGCGCGAAGGCGCACGCTGCGCTGGCCAACTTGTACATCGCCCGGCGCCGATTGCTGGCCCAAGGCCTCAGTGCGTCTGCTGCATGAACGGGGGCCTGAGAGCGGCCTCGAAGTGCCGCAGAAGGGGCTCATCGGTGCCACTTCTGAGTTCACGAGTCGCCATCAACGCCCGCTGTCGGCCGAGTCGCGGTCACGAAGCGGGTTGATCAGCGCTTCCCTAGATAAAGAGCAAGAAAATCCTTCGAACAGCGTGTTGAGAGAAATCGGGTTAGGACGCGCCATGCCCTCCAGGAGGCATACCAGCCGACCTTATTGCTCTCACTCTTCTTGTACTGGCGTAGCCGATCGGAAATCATTGCGAAATGCGATGGCGGCACGACGACCGCTTTCTCAATTCCGACGTTTCCGCAAGTTATTTGCGATGTCAAACTTTCAATCGAGCTTCCGGTCAAGAAGATTTCAAGCAGATCCGGGCTAAACGCCAGTGTCGCCGCGTACGCATCGCCTACGGTTGGATGTTTGAAGCGCCAAACCGGCTGATCATTCACATGCACAACCGTCACAAGACTGCCGCTCAATGCGTTGAGTGCTTTTATGCAATCTCCAAGTGTGCTTCCCAGTCGCTCCAGCGCTTGAGGTTCGGATCCAAGAAGCGCAATCGGAATCTCTAGATGATCCTTTCGCATGTAGATCAGACCTAGCGCCGCTTTGCTGTGCGTGTCTAACCCCTGGATAACCTCGAGCAAGAGTTGCTCGCGCTTTTCGACGAACTCCTTCAGGAAGTAATCTGACGGAAACAGTCCCTGCGTAAAAAGTGGGTCTGCCAGGCGTCGCGCAGTCTCAGGAATGAACCGCGCGTGCGCAGCTACCTGCTCCAAATGCGGCTTCAGACTTGCAAGAAATTCTTTGGGCTGCTTTCCAAGCTTCAGGTGGTTGTACAGGATCTGCTGTCGCTCAGGCCCAGACAAGTCATGCACATCAATCACCACTTTGCTTTCTTTGAGCAATGGAAAGGCACCCTCCTTGAGATCGTACCGAGCACGGTTGTAGATGTAGTCGCGGGAGGTCATAACAACCTTCGCACCCTTCTTTAGCATCGACTTCACATGCAGAACATTGTGATTCCAACCGTGCACGAGGGGTGATTCATACTGCGTCACGCCGAACGCATCATCGATCCAAAAGAACTGCGATGGCTCGCTAACGTTCCAGTGCTTGACCACGTCGGCGGGATCAGAAAGCTTTAGGGAAGCACTGATTTATCCGTGCAGGCCACGATGGCGTGCGGCGAATTCAGCGGCGATGATGCTGCCATGAAGCAGACGAGTTTTGCCACTGCCGAGTACGCCGGCAAGAAGCGCCAGACGCGCCGGGAGCGCTTCCTGGCCGAGATGAACGTGGTGGTTCCGTGGGCGCGGCTTGAGGCGCTGATCGAGCCGCACTACCCGAAGAGCGGCAAGGTGGGCCGACCGCCGATTGGCGTGCCGCGGATGCTGCGCATGTACTTCCTGCAGCAGTGGTACACGCTGGCCGACGAGGCACTGGAAGACGCGCTGTACGACAGCCAGGCCATGCGCGAGTTCATCGGCATCGACCTTGGGCGGGAGAACGTACCCGACGCCACAACGCTGCTGAAGTTCCGCCGCCTGCTCGAGCAGCACGACTTGACGTCGGCCATCCTGGCCGAGGTCAACGCGCACCTCACCGAGCGTGGGCTGCTGATGCGCCAGGGCACGGTGGTGGACGCCACCATCATTGCCGCGCCAAGTTCGACGAAGAACGAGGACGGCAAGCGCGACCCCGAGATGCACCAGACCAAGAAGGGGAACCAGTGGCACTTCGGGATGAAGATGCACTCGGGCGTGGATGCCGAGTCGGGTCTGATCCACAGCGTGGTCTGCACCGCGGCCAACGAGGCTGACGTGGCGCACGCGCACGAACTGCTGCATGGCCAGGAGAGCCAAGTTCACGGCGACAGCGGCTACACCGGCATCCAGAGGCGAGACGAGATCACGACGGCGCAGGAAGAGGGCAGGCTGCGCCAGGACATGGATTGGCGTATCGCCATGAAGCGCGGCCAACTCAAGGCCATGCCCGAAGGGCCGGCCAAGGCGATGCACGAGTGGTTCGAACGGCGCAAGGCTCAGGTGCGGGCCATCGTCGAACACCCGTTCCACGTCATCAAGAACCTGTTCGGCTACCGCAAGGTCAGCTACCGCGGGATCTCCAAGAACGAAGCTCGCGCGAAGGCGCACGCTGCGCTGGCCAACTTGTACATCGCCCGGCGCCGATTGCTGGCCCAAGGCCTCAGTGCGTCTGCTGCATGAACGGGGGCCTGAGAGCGGCCTCGAAGTGCCGCAGAAGGGGCTCATCGGTGCCACTTCTGAGTTCACGAGTCGCCATCAACGCCCGCTGTCGGCCGAGTCGCGGTCACGAAGCGGGTTGATCAGCGCTTCCTTAGCACTGAAGACTTCCACTTGTCGGCAGACGCCATCGCCAGCATTGACGCAATGGTAGTCTTACCGGCTGCTGGCTCACCAATTAGGAGCACAAAACCGTGGCGATCCAAAGCATCTACGGCATTGCGGTAGGCACTGGTCATCACGACTTTCGCCAAGTCTTCGCGCAATGAATCCAAGACGGCTCGCGCCTGTTCATATGCCCGTTCATCAAGAATCTGGCTTAGATCGCCGAGGCCGTAAACACGCGGTACGAGCGTGCGCAATCTCGTGTTTTCCCTGATCTGGTCGGTGATCCAAGTGCCGCCGAGGATTAGGACATTCTTTGCCCCGGCCGAAGTTAGCTCAGCCGCAATCCTTTCTTCCTGCTTGCCCGACACACCAGCGTTGGTCATCAACACGTAGACATCGCACAAGCCCTTTTCAGTGAGCCTACGTATCTTGGGCAACTCAGCCGCAATGTCTTCCTTTGCAAGAAGCGCGTTTGGCTTGCTAGTGAACTTGCACTGAATGACAAAGGATCCGCTCATCGTTTCGTTCTTGGTCGGCGTCCATGTGCCGCAGAACGCACCGTCACGCCCTCCATCGTTGGAGTCGAGAAACGACTTGACGGATTGCGCGAGCACTTCTCGCGCAATCGTGAGACACAACTGCTGGAAGCTGTTCCATCCGAGGCGGTGCAGGTCGTACATACTTGGCTGCGAGGCGTCCTTCCGACACAAGATCTATCAGAGCATGGCACCGATCTTCCGCAGCCAGCCCTCTACCTCGCCGGTAGGGTCGCGCTGTTGGAGGCGCGCCGCTGTCATGCACGGGAAAGCTTGATTCGCCAACCGTTTCTTCGCCGTGCCGTCACTGATCGGATTGCCGACAGGGTTCGACGCAAACAATGCCGCAGAGAGCAGCGCGGGAACGGCCCTGCCGGCGGCATCGCGCTGATCGGGCACGACGAACGTCACCCCGAACGCTTCTTGAATCGCGTCGGCATGTAGGTAGTTCTCAATTTCGTACTTCAAAGTCTGCAATGCCCAGGATCCGTCCGTGCGCAGGTTGACCGCGGCCACCGACGCGCCATAGGTTGCTACATCGCTGTCGTAGATATGAACCTCGGGACGGCCCAGTGCCTTTAGATAGTGTCCGGCAACCCAATGCTGCAGCGTCGAGCCGCCAAGAACGATGAACGCCACCCGTCCGTCGTTCCCCAAGTCGGGGATGGTCGCGTCGGCGAGATGAAGGGCGCGGCTCAGGCACTTGAAGGCGGTCACATCTGTCGGTCCCTCGACGCATAGCAGGACCTTGACCTTGCTGTCGGCGACGACGCCCAATGCCTGGGCCACCTCGGCGAAAACATCGACGCCTGCCTCGATTTTCGGATTGTCGTTGGCGTCTCGCGTGACGAACCGGATACTGTCAGTTGGCAGTTCGGCGGCGAACCCAGGACTATGGGTCGTTAGAAGCACCTGATATCCGCTCTCGCCGGCGAGCGCTTTGAATGACTCGATCAGGATCTTCTGATTGTTCGGATGCTGTGCAGTCTCGGGCTCTTCAATTGCGTAGATGATGCTGCGAGTATTGCCGCCGCTCGCCATACGCCGCTCCGCGGCAGCCTTGAAAAAGCTTACAAGCACGAGTCGACGGACGCCACTTCCTCGCTTATTTAGAGGGATGCCGTCGTCGGTATCCATGTTGACGGAAAAGAGCCCGGTCCACTTGGCCGTGGTCGGCGGCGTGAACTGTGGGGTCAGTTCCTTCGCAAGGTTGGGGTCGATGGCCTTCAGCGCCTTGTGCGTGCTTTGCGCGATCTCCTCGGCCTTCTCCTTAACCCTTTTCTGGATCAGATCGATTTCATCCTGCACCTCGGCGATTGCTGCAGCTACGGCCGCTTTCATCGGTGTTTGGACTTCCCCGTCGGAATCGCGGCTGCTTCGATCGCTTTGGAACAGCGCGAACATCGGCAAGTGGCTTTCGAGTTGCTCCCAGATACGTTTGCTGTCTTCCTTCGGCTTCGTTAGCGCCAGCGTGACCTCTGCAATCTTGAGGTCGGCTTCGGCGTCCCATAACGCCTTACGCATTCCGGGATTTCCCTTGAGTTGGACAGCGAGGCCTTTGGCCTTGATCAAGGCCTGCAGTTCCTTTTCTTTGAGATCAAGTAGCCCGGCGACACCGTCGGCGGTTGGATGGTGCGCAACCAGGAAGACCTCAACACTGGGAGTCTTCGTCTTGCAATCGTAGATCTTCTGGATCTTTAGTGTGCCGTCCGCTGTCAACAGATGTTCGTCAGCCAGCGTAGTAACGGCTCCCGCATCCAGCGTAAGTGACGCCGGCAGGTCCGAAAACTCGCAAGTTATGGAAAGCCTCGAATCGCCGCTATAGACATTGGCGTCGCCGGCTTCAATCTTCACAACGTCGTTATTGAAGAAGATTTCTAGGGCTTCGAGTACAGACGACTTTCCGATGTCGTTCTTGCCGACAAATGTTGTGAGCTCATCGAGCTGAACCGTTGCTTCCTCGCGATAGCAACGGAAGTTTTTGATCGCAACGGATTTCAGTCTCATCAACCCCCCTGAGCGGTCGCAGCGGACGATCGTCCTTTTTGGACCGATGGTATGCCATCACTGCGCTCGAGCCGCCAAAACTTACGGCTTGCGAGCCTTGGGCCAGCGAGTGACGATTCGAGTCGCTGCGCCTCGCAGAAGCTTCAAGCAAGACGTGAGGCATCAACACTGATTTGGTATCTCCACGCTGGCCGCTACGCCCACGCCTCCCCCAACGCCTTCGCCTGCTGCAACACCAGTTCCACCGCCGCCTCCTGCTGATCCGGCGGGTACTTGTACTTGCGCAAGATGCGCTTGACCATCAACCGCAGCTTGGCCTGTACGCTCTCGCGGGCAGACCAGTCCACGGTCAGGTTCTTGCGCAGGCTCTCGGCCAGTTCGTGAGCGATCTTCTTCAGCGTTTCGTCGGTCAGTTCGCGCACTGCCGATTCGTTGTTTGCCAGCGCGTCGTAGAAGCGCACCTCGTCCTCATTCAGGCCCAGTTGCTCACCGCGTGACGCCGCCTCACGGAACTTCTTGGCTATCTCCACCAGCTCTTCCATCACCTGGGCGGCTTCGATGGACCGGTTCTGGTAGCGCTGAACTACGTGCGTCAGCATGTCGGAGAACTTCTTGCTCTGCACCACGTTGCTGGCGAAGCGTGACTTGATCTCGCCTTCGAGCAGCCGCTCCAGCAATTCCACCGCGAGGTTGCGCTCTGGCAGGTTGCGAACCTCGGCCAGGAAGGCGTCGTCCAGGATGCCGATGTTGGGCTTGTCCAGCCCCACGGCGTCGAAGATGTCGACCACCTCCTCCGAGACCACGGCCGCGCTGATGATCTGCCGGATGGCCAGTTCACGTTGCTCGTCCATCTTCTTCTGCGCGCTGATGTCCCGCTTGGTCAGGATCACCTTCACGGCCTGGAAGAAGGCCACCTCCTCGCGCACGGCCTTGGCCTCGTCGAGCGTGCAGCACAACGTGAAGGCCTTGCTCATCGCCAGCGCCAGGTCGGCGAAGCGCTTCTTACCGTCCTTCAGGCCCAAGACGTAGTTCGCCGCGCCGGCCAACGTCTTGTGGCCGCCGGTGAGGAAGTCGCTGTAGTCGAAGCCATGCCCGTTCGTGCCAGCGAGCATGCCGCGCAGCGCATCCAGCTTCTCGGCCAGCACGCTATAGGCCTCGTGCGCGTCCACCGTCGGCCGGCCGCGGCCCTGTGCTGCGGTGTACTCCTTCAACGCCGACTTCAACTCGTTGGCGATGCCGATGTAGTCCACCACCAGGCCGCCCTGCTTGTCCTTGAACACGCGGTTCACGCGCGCAATCGCCTGCATGAGGTTGTGGCCCTTCATCGGCTTGTCGACGTAGAGCGTGTGCACGCAGGGCGCGTCGAAGCCCGTGAGCCACATGTCGCGCACGATGACCATGCGCAGCGGGTCGGCCGGGTTCTTGAAGCGCTTCTCCAGCCGCTTCTTTACCTGGGCGCTGTAGATGTGGGGCCGCAGCAGTGCCTTGTCGCTGGCCGAGCCCGTCATCACAATCTTGATCGCGCCTTGCTCGGGGTCGGGGCTGTGCCAGTCGGGCCGCAGCTTGACGATCTCGTCGTAGACATGCACGCAGATCTCGCGGCTCATGGCCACCACCATGGCCTTGCCGGTCTGCGCCTTGTTGCGCTCCTCGAAGTGCGCTACCAGGTCGGCCGCCACCTGGGCGATGCGCGGCGCGGCGCCCACCACCTTCTCCAGTGCCGCCCAGCGACTCTTGAGCTTGGCCTGCTGGCCTTCTTCCTCGTCTTCGGCCAGTTTGTTGACGATCGCCCAGAACTGACCCGCTGCGATCATTCAATACTGACCCACCCCTGTAGGCTACCCGAGGGTGCCTTGGTCTGTGGATATCTCTGCGGTTCTGGGGTCTTGGGTCGGTCCTTTCCTGCGTTGCGTCGTTGATCGGGTTCGTGCCGCAGCGGTGGTCGTGCTGCTGTGCCTGAAGCGCCAGGAGTCGTTGCCGCTCTCGACGATGTGGCAGTGGTGCGTGAGCCGGTCCAGCAGCGCAGTGGTCATCTTCGCGTCGCCGAAGACGCTGGCCCACTCGCCGAAGCTCAGGTTGGTCGTGATCACCACGCTGGTGTGCTCGTAGAGCTTGCTCAGCAGGTGGAACAGCAAGGCGCCGCCGGCCTGGCTGAACGGCAGGTAGCCCAGCTCGTCCAGGATGAGCAGGTCCACGTAGGTCAGCCGGTGCGCGATCTGCCCGGCCCGGCCTGCGGCCTTCTCCGCCTCCAGCGCGTTGACCAGTTCCACCGTCGAGTGGAAGCGCACCCGCTTGCCGTGCCGCTGGACCGCCTCGATGCCGAGCGCGGTGGCCAGGTGCGTCTTGCCCGTGCCCGGCCCGCCGATGAACACCACGTTGTGGGCGGCCTCAGTGAACGCCGTCGTGTGCAGCTTGCGCACCAGCGCTTCATCGACCGCACTGCTGGCGAAGTCGAAGCCCGCCAGGTCCCGGTGCGCCGGGAACCGGGCCGCCGTCATCTGGTACGCGATCGAGCGCACGTTGCGCTCGGCGCCCTCGGCATCGAGCAACTGCTCGACGAACTGCTCGGGCTCCAGCGCCGCATGCCGGCAGCGCGCCACCAGCTCCGGCCAGTTCGCCGCCATGCCGTGTAGCTTGAGCGCCTTCAGGCGCGTGACGATCTCGGCGCTCATGGCTGCTGGGCCTCCCGCAGGCTGTCGTAGCGCTGCACGTCGGCGCGGGGCTCTTCCTTGAGCGTCGGGGCGGGCTGCGTCAGCTCGCGCAGCGCCGGCGCCCCATCCTTCAGCCGCGCCAGCACGTTGAGCACATGCTCGGCACTCGGCCTGCCGGCTTCCAGCGCGATCTCCGCTGCGACGAGCACGGCCTCCAGCCCGTGCACCGGCACGGCCGCCAGCACCTGCGCCATGACCCGGTCGCCGCCGGCATGGCGCAGCAGGTGACGCTGCAGCGTCTGCAGCACCTCGGGCATGGCCTTGAAGGGCGCGCCGTTGCGCAGCGCCCCCGGCTTGGTCTGCACCAGCGCGATGTAGTGCTGCCAGTCGTAGAAGGTCAGCTCCCGCTCGAAGCTCCTCGTGTGCCGGGCCACCTCGACGCCCTCGGCCACCAGCACCACGGCCTCGGGGTAGGCGCGCAGGCTGAGCACTTCGTTGACCCAGCGGGTCGGCACGCTGTAGCGGTTGCGCTGGAAGTGCACCAGCGCCGTCGCCGACACCCGAACGGGCTGCTCGACGTAGCCGTCGAAGGGCTTCGGGCATGGCATGAGGCGGGTGCGCTCGTCCTGCAGCACGTCGGCCACGCTCAGCTCGGACCACTCGGGGTGTGCCGTCTCCTCCCAGCCCTGGCGGCAGCGCTCGGCCAGCCAGGCGTTCAGGCTGGCCAGGTCGCTCCAGCGCCGCTCGCCGGCCTCGCGCCACACCTGGCGCCGGCGGTCCTGCACGTTCTTCTCGACCACGCCCTTCTCCCAGCCCGAGGCCGGGTTGCAGAACTCGGGCTCGAACAGGTAGTGCGAGCACATGGCCTGGAAGCGGGCGTTGACGGAGCGCGCCTTGCCCACACCGACCTTGTCCACGGCGGTCTTCATGTTGTCGTAGATGCCCCGGCGCGGCACGCCACCCAGCGCCTCGAAGGCCCGGGCGTGCGCGTCGAACAGCATCTCGTGGCTCTGGGCAGGGTAGGCCGTCAACCAGAAGGCCCTCGAGGCCGCCAGCTTGGTGTGCGCCACCTCGAGCCGGCGGCGCAGTCCGCCCACGAAGACGTACTCGCAGCTCCAGTCGAACTGGAAGGCGTCGCCCAGCTCGAAGCTCATCGGCACGAAGGCCGCACGCCGCGGGGCGCTGGCCTGCCGCTCGCGCCAGCGGCGCACCCACACGACCACGCGCGGGTAGCTGCCCGCGTAGCCCAGCGCCCGGATCTGCTCGAACAGGGCCTTGGCCGTGCGCCGCTCGCGCACCGGGCGGTGCGCATCGGCACGCAGTGCCGCCTCCAAGTGCTCGGCCCAGGCGTCAAGCACGCTCGCCGTGCTGCGCTCGGGGTACTTCGGCTCGGTCACGCCTTCCTCGCGCAACCACTGCCGCACGGTGTTCCTCGACAAGCCCGTGCGCCTCGCCACCTCGCGGATGGACAGGCCATCTCGCAGGTGCATCCGTCTGATCTTGGCCAACATCGCCACGCTGATCACTCCTGGCTCTCCCCGCTCGTTCATCGAGCAGGGCAGTGTGTTTGCGTGGGTCAGTTTTGAACGATCGCAATGCCCTCAGGTGGGTCAGTTTTCAGTGATCGTCAACAGCGCGGACGGTCCTGAACCGTGCGGCTCGTGTCTGGAGGCGAAACGGCAAACCGTGGCTCGGAGCAGCACCGCTTATCGAGATGCTGGACGAGGAATCGACCAAGAGGAAGCCGTACCCGATGAGCTGGGCGCAACAGGCCCAGCTTTTGCCTAAGCTACCAGGTCATCTTCAGCGAATGGCGCTGTTCTCCCTGAACACCGGGGCTCGTGACGAGAACGTCTGCGGGCTCAGGTGGGATTGGGAAGTGCCAGTCCCCGAGGTTGGTCGGAGCGTCTTCGTGGTTCCTGCCACTGCGTTCAAGAGCAAGCGCCCCCATGTGCTGGTTCTGAACGACGTAGCGTGGAGCCTCGTGGAAGGCCAGAGGGGGAAGCACAAGGAGTTCGTCTTCGTGTACCGCAGGGAGCGGGTGAAGCACATCGACATCGAGCCCGCCATGAAGTACCGGCGGGTCGGGACGATCAACAACACCGCGTTCCAGGCGGCTCGCACTGAAGCTGGGCTACCGCAGGTGCGGGTGCACGACTTCAGGCACACATTCGCCCAGCGCTTGAGGGATGCGGGTGTGCCGGAGGAAGACCGAGCGCTGTTGCTTGGGCATGCCGTAGCGGGCATGGCCCAGCACTACGCAACGTCGACCGTCGAGAGATTGATTGAGGTGGCGAACAAGGTCAGCGAGACGAGGGACAGGACGACGATCCTGCGCGTGGTGAACGGATGAAAGTCACGCAACGAGTCACGCAGAAAAGAAAAATGGGCTAGCTCTCGTGAAGCTAACCCATTGATCCATAACGACATTTTGGTGCGGCTGGCAGGAATCGAACCCACGACCCCTTGGTTCGTAGCCAAGTACTCTATCCAGCTGAGCTACAGCCGCATCAAGCCCTGCAGTTTAGCACGAAGCGTTTTCGCGTCTCAACCCAGGGCCGCCGCGGCGCGGAAGCATTGCGCCGCGCGCTCTTCGTCCCGATCCTGCTCGGCCATTGCCGCCAGGTGCAGCCAGGCTTCGCGGCGCACCGTCGGCGTCAGCGCCTCGTCACGCGCCGCCTGTTCCAGCAGGGCCCGGGCCTTGCCCCAGAGCTGGCGCGCCATCATCGCGCGACCCACACCGTAGGCCAGCGCACCCTCGCCCGGACAGGACTGCAATGCAGCTTCCAGGCGCGGCAGCCATTCGGGCCCGATGCCGTCGACGGCGTCGGCCAGCGCGAAGGCCAGCATGTCGCGTTCCTCGCGCGGCAAGGTCGCCACGCGGTCCCAGAAGGGGCGCAGCCAGGTCCGTGCATCTTCGGTTGCTCCCAGCGCGACCAGTTGACGCGCTCCATGGGCGGCCACCACCACATCGCGCCGGTCGGCCGGGTCGAACTCGCGCCAGACCCGTTGGGTCTGGTCGGTGTCACGCGCGGTATCCAGGGCCTCGATGGCCAGCGTGCGCATCAACCCCTGCGCGGCAGCCGGCGAGAAGCCTTGATGCTTGGCGAGCAGGCGCGCCGTCTTCAGGGCCTCCAGCGGCTCCTGCGCCAGGCGCGCCGCCTTCAGTTTCAGGCGCAGCGCCTGAGTCCGCCGCGACACACCGGGCGGCAGCTGCGACAGCAGTTCCAGTGTGCGGGCGGCATCGCGGTCGTCGAGCGCCCACTCGGCAGCCAGCAACCGGGCCCCCTCTTCCGCCGGACGCGCAGCGGTGTTGCGGCGGGCCAGGTCGAGCGCCTGCGCGAGCTGTTCGTCGCGACGGGTACGGTCCTGAAGGCGGTGCAGGCTGCCGGCAGCAAGCAAGTGCCCCAGGACCGTGAACTCGGCATCCTGGCGCAGTTCCGGCGTGTCGGCCTGGATCGCCACCGCCCGCTGCGCGGCCTTGTGGGCGCGCCCGTAGCGGCCGCCGAAATACTGCGACAGCGCCTCGCGCAGCGCGCCCTGCGCAATGCGGTCGCGACGCGACACGCGCCATTCGCGCGCCCGCCGCGGCAGCCCGATCAGCAGCCCGACCGCCTGGATCAGCGCGTTCAGCACCAGGCAGAGGCCGACCAGGATCACCATGAAGAGGTTGAACGACAGGTCGACGCGCCACGGCGCCCAGTACAGCGTGACGAGGTTGTCGTTGCTGCCGAGCAGGCTGGCCGCCACCACGGCCACGATGGCCAGCAACAGCAACCAGATCACGTTGCGCATCGGAGCCGGCGCCTCAGCGGCCCGCCGCCGCGGTCGTCAGCGCCGCCAGCGTGTCGTCCGGGCGCGGCACGCCGGCCTGGCGCGCCTGCGGCACCACGCTGCGCAGCAGTTCGGTCAGCAACTGCGTCTTGCGCGCGCCGCGGTCGAAGTAGTTGTCGACGGCCGCGACCGCAGCCTGCAGATCGGACTGCGCCGTGTCGAACTGGCGACTCATCAATGCCAGCCGCGCGTTGAGCAACCGGAGCTTGAGGTTCTCGCGCAGGAAGAATCCCTGCTCGGGCGCCAGCAGCATGGCCTGCGGCTGGTCGATGCGCGTCACGCGCAGCAGGGTGCGCGTCTCCGCCCACAGGCCCTGCCACCAGTCGCCCAGTTCCGCGCGCAGGCCGCCGACCGGAGCCGCCGACGCTGCGGCACTGGCCGGCGAGGGGGCAACGCGCGCGACCGCACGCGGCGCCTTCGCTTCGGCCAGGCGCTGCGGATCGAGCACCTGCAGCGGCGCCTCGTCGACCAGCCGCGCGGCCTCGTCGAGCTTGATCGCCAGCGAGGCGATGTCGGCCACGCTCACGGCCTTGACGCGATCGAGGTCGCGCGCGATCGCGCGTCGCACCGGTTCGAGCCGCGGCTGGCTGACGCGCGCGAGGCGCTCGTCGGCCGCCTTCAGCGCCGCCACCAGCGGCGCGGCGCTGCCGGTGATGGCGGTCTGCTGCAGCGCGACGCGGATGCCGGCATCGATGTCGACCACCAGGTTCTCGTCCCGTGCACGCGACAGCGACTGGATCAGTTCTTCGAGCTGGCCACGCTGCGCGGTGATCTCGGCCAACCGGCTCTCCGTCAGCGTGACCTTGGCCACCGCGTCGCGCGACAGCTCCTGGGCCTGCTTGGCCAGCAGCTGGGCCTCGGCGGCCTGACCGGCGCTGTCCTGCTGGCGTCGAACCAGCTCCTGCTCCAGCGTGCGCACCCGGCGCTGGCCGTACCAGGCCATCGACAGTGCGGTCACGCTGACCAGCAACAGCAGCAGCATCAGCCCCAACTGCAAGCGCCGCGACCGCGTCGAACGGGTCGCTGGCTGGACGACGACCGGCACAGCGTGCGGAGGATGGGGCGCGGGCGGCGCGACAGGGGGCTCTGGGGACTCGCTCACGGTGCTAACGATTCTATCGGCCGCTCTCCATCGGACCGTGACACACCGATCGCGGCGACCACCGCCTCCAGCGTCGGGGGCGCCTCGATCACCCGGCCGAAGCCAGCCCTGCGCGCGCGCTGGGCGATGCGCGGATGCGTCGCCAACGCCTGCGCGGTCCGCCAGTCGGGTGCGGTGCCGGCGGCCGCGGCCAGCGCGTCGAGCTGATCGATGGCCTCCGAACTGCTGAACAGCCACACGTGCTCGACCGGTGCCGCCAGTGCAGCGGCCCACAGCGCCTGCCCCGCTGCATCCAGCCGCGGTGGCGCGCGACGGTAGGCGGCCACGAGGTCGATGCTGGCCCCGGCGTCGCGCAGCACCTGCGACAGCCACTCGCGGCCCTGGCCCTGCGCCTCCCCGTCGACGCTGCCGCGCACGATCAGCACCGAGCGGCCCTGCCACGGGCCCTGCGGGCCGAGCACGGCCCACAGGGCCTCCGAATCGAAGCGCCCCGCGTCGGGCGGCGGCTCGACGATCGCGCCCGGCGCCACGCCGGCCGCACGCAAGGCCGCGCTGGTGCCCGGCCCCGGCGAGCCGAAGCGCAGCGTGGCCTGCCACTCACAGCCGGCCGGCCGCTGCGAAAAGAACTGCGTCACTGCATTCGGGCTCACGAACACCAGCAGGCTGCGCTGCGGCAGCGTCTGCCATGCCAGCCGCACCGGCGCCGGGTCGGCCGGCGCCTCGATCGCGATCAGCGGCAAGGCCGCCGCCGCGACCCCGCGCTCGGTCAGCCGCGCCACCCACTCGCGTGCCTGCTCCTCGGGACGGGTGACGAGCACGCGCATGCGGCGGAGACCCGTCGAGACAAGACCGTTCAGAGCGCCGCCAGCAGCGCGTCGCCACCGCGCTGGCGCAACTGCTGCGCCACCGCGAGGCCCAGCGCCTCGGCCGCGGCGGTGTCGGCCACAGCCGCGCCGGCCTCGGCGTGCACCAGCGCGGGCGCGGCCTCGGCCACGCTGCCGAGCGCCGCCCGCAAGACCAGCCGGCCGTCGGCCTGCCATTGCGCATGCGCCGCCAGCGGCATGCTGCAGCTGCCGCCCAGTGCGCGCGAGACCGCGCGCTCCGCATGCACCGCCAGCCAGCTCGGCTCGTGCGTCAGCGCCCGCAGGGCGGCCCACAGCGCCGGATGGCGCTCGGGCGCATCGGCCCGCAGCTCGATGCCGAGCGCCCCCTGGCCCGCAGCGGGGATCATCGCGTCGGCCTCGAACACGCTGCGGATGCGCTCGGCCAGGCCCAGGCGCTTCAGGCCGGCGGCGGCCAGCACGATGGCGTCGTACTGACCCTCGTCGAGCTTGCGCAGGCGGGTGTCGAGGTTGCCGCGCAGCGGCTCGATGCGCAGGTCGGGCCGGCGCGCCCGCAACTGGCTGAGCCGCCGCAGGCTCGAGGTGCCGACCACCGCGCCGGCCGGCAGCGCGGCCAGGTCGGCGTAGCGTGGGGAGACCCAGGCGTCGCGCGGGTCCTCGCGCTCCAGCACCGCGGCCAGCACGAAGCCGGCCGGCAGGTCCATCGGCACGTCCTTCAGCGAATGCACGGCGAGGTGGGCGTCACCGGCCTCCAGCGCGGTCTCGAGTTCCTTGACGAACAGGCCCTTGCCACCGACCTTGCTGAGCGTGCGGTCCAGGATCTGGTCGCCGCGCGTCGTCATCCCCAGCAGCTCGACCGGCTCGACCAGGCGCGAGCCGAGCAGGGCACGCACATGCTCGGCCTGCCACAGCGCCAACCGGCTCTCGCGGGTCGCGATGACCCAGGCTTGTGTGCTCGCTTCCATGCGGGAATGCTAGCAGCGCCTCGGGCCGCACCGAAGCCGCTGGCATGAGCGCTGCTAGCATCCTTGCGCCTTCGGGCCAGCCCCTTCCACTCGACCCTCCTTCCGCCCATGGCCACCGCCAAGACCCCCCGCAGCGCCGACCGCGGCGCCGACAAGAACCGCCCGCTGATCGAGGACATCCGCCTGCTCGGCCGCATCCTGGGCGACGTGATCCGCGAGCAGGAAGGCGCACTGGCCTTCGAGCTGATCGAGCGCATCCGCCAGCTCGCCGTGGCCTACCGGCTCAAGCGCGACACCCAGGCCGGCCGCGCACTCGACCGGCTGTTGAAGAACCTGTCGGTCGAGCAGGCGGTGTCGGTGGTGCGCGCCTTCAGCTACTTCTCCCACCTCGCCAACCTGGCCGAGGACCGCCACCACGTGCGGCGTCGCGAGCACCACGAGCAGCTCGGCCACGTGCAGGAGGGCTCGCTGGCGATGAGCTTCGAGCGGCTCGCCAAGCGCGGCGTGCGCGCCACCGAGATCGCCGAGCTGCTGGGCCACGCCTATCTGTCGCCGGTGCTCACCGCCCACCCGACCGAAGTGCAGCGCAAGAGCGTGCTCGACGCCGAGCGCGCGGTGGCCGAGCTGATCGGCGCGCGCGACACGCTGCCGACGCAGCGTGAGCGCGCCGCCAACGAGGCGATGCTGCGCGCCCGCGTGACGCAGTTGTGGCAGACGCGGCTGCTGCGCACCTCCAAGCTCAGCGTCGCCAACGAGATCGACAACGCGCTGTCGTACTACCAGAGCACCTTCCTGCGCCAGATCCCCAGGCTCTATGCCGAGCTCGAGGCGCTGCTGCCCGGCTTCGAGGTCGCGCCGTTCTTCCGCATGGGCAACTGGATCGGCGGCGACCGCGACGGCAACCCCAACGTCACCGCCGAGACGCTGCGACTCGCGCTGGCGCGCCACAGCGAGACGGTGCTGCGCTTCTACCTGACCGAGGTGCACGAACTCGGCGCCGAGCTGTCGATCTCGGCGCTGCTGGTGCAGGTCACGCCCGAGCTGCAGGCGCTGGCCGACCGCTCCGGCGACCACAACGCGCACCGGCTCGACGAGCCCTACCGCCGCGCGCTGATCGGCGTGTACGCACGCCTCGCCGGCACATTGACGGCGCTGACCGGCACCGAGGCGCTGCGCCACGCGGTCGCGCCGTCCACGCCCTATGCGACCGCCGAGGAGCTGCTGGCCGACCTGCGCACCGTCGAGGCCTCGCTGGCCTCGCACCACGGCGCGGCGCTCGCGGCGGCGCGCCTCAAGCCGCTGATCCGCGCCGTGCAGGTGTTCGGCTTCCACCTCGCCACCGTCGACCTTCGCCAGAGCTCCGACCAGCACGAGGCGGTGCTCGCAGAGCTGATGGCCGGCGCCCGCATCGAGGCCGACTACGCGGCGATGCCCGAGGAGGCCAAGGTCGCGTTGCTGCTGGGCCTGCTGAACGACGCGCGCAGCCTGCAGGTGCGCGGCGCCGTCTACAGCGAGCGCACGCGCGGCGAGCTGGCGATCTTCGAGGCCGCGCGCGAGGGCCGGGCCCTCTATGGCCACGCCGCGATCCGCCACTGCATCATCTCCCACACCGAGACGGTGAGCGACCTGCTGGAAGTGCTGGTGCTGCAGAAGGAAGCCGGCCTGCTGCAGGGCACGCTCGACACCGACGCACGCTGCGACCTGATCGTCGTGCCGCTGTTCGAGACCATCACCGACCTGCGCCAGGCCGCGCCCATCATGCGCGAGTTCTACGCGCTGCCGGGCGTGCTGCCGCTGGTGCTGCGCAGCGGCGCCGACCAGTACTGCGAGCAGGACGTGATGCTCGGCTACTCCGACAGCAACAAGGACGGCGGCTTCTTCACCAGCAACTGGGAGCTCTACCGCGCCGAAACCGCGCTGGTCGAGCTGTTCGAGCCGCTCAAGCGCGAGCACGGCCTCACGCTGCGCCTGTTCCACGGCCGTGGCGGCACCGTGGGCCGCGGCGGCGGCCCGAGCTACCAGGCCATCCTGGCGCAGCCTCCGGGTACCGTGAACGGCCAGATCCGCCTCACCGAGCAGGGCGAGGTGATCGCATCGAAGTACGCCAACCCCGAGATCGGCCGGCGCAATCTCGAAACGCTGGTAGCGGCGACGCTGGAGGCCACGCTGCTGCCGCCGAAGCGCCACGCGCCGAAGCTGTTCCTCGACACCGCCGACACGCTGTCGCAGCTCAGCATGGCGGCCTACCGCAAGCTGGTCTACGAAACCCCGGGCTTCGCCGACTACTTCTTCGCCGCCACGCCGATCCGCGAGATCGCCGAGCTCAACATCGGCTCGCGGCCGGCCTCGCGCAAGGCCACGCGCGCCATCGAAGACCTGCGCGCCATCCCCTGGGGCTTCAGTTGGGGCCAGTGCCGCGTGGCGCTGCCGGGCTGGTACGGCTTCGGCTCGGCCGTCGAGGGCTTCCTGGGGGATGCGCCCAAGCAGCGCAAGGAGCGCCTCGCGCTGCTGCAGCGCATGCACGCGCAGTGGCCCTTCTTCGGCACGCTGCTGTCGAACATCGACATGGTGCTGGCCAAGAGCGACCTGGCGATCGCGACGCGCTACGTGGAGCTGGTGCCGGACAAGCGGGCCGCGAAGAAGATCTTCGCGGCCGTCCAGGCCGAATGGCAGCGCACCGATGCCGTGCTGGCCGCCATCACCGGCGAGCCGCGCCGGCTGGCCGGCAACGCCGCGCTGGCGCGCTCGATCGAGCACCGCCTGCCCTACATCGACCCGCTGAACCACCTGCAGGTCGAGCTGATGCGCCGCTACCGCGCCCAGCAGGGTCGCGGCGAGCTGCACGAGCGCGTGCAGCGCGGCATCCACATGTCGATCAACGGCGTGGCGGCCGGGCTGCGCAACTCCGGCTGAACCGGCTCAGCGTGCCGGGTCGGCCGATCCGGCCGGGGACGGCGCGGCCGCCGCTTCGTGGGCGTGCTCGTGGTGCGCTTCGCCGCTGGCGTGATGGTGCTCTTCCGTCAGCGTGGACATGAGCGCCATCGCGCCCAGGCCGGCGGCCAGCCAGGCGAGCTGGGTCAGCGTCTCGCGCCACGCCAGCCGGCGCTGCAGCTGCGGGATCAGGTCGGCCACCGCCACGTAGATGAAGCTGCTGGAGGCAATGACCAGCAGGTAGGGCACCCAGGGATCGAAGGGCTGGATCACGAAGTAGCCCAGCACACCGCCGACCACTGCCGCAAGCCCGGAGATCGCGTTGTAGACCAGCGCACGGGCACGCGAGAAGCCGGCGTTGAGCAGCACCATGTAGTCGCCCACCTCCTGCGGGATCTCGTGGGCGATCACCGCCACCGCGGTGGCCACGCCCAGGTGCGGGTCGGCGAGGAAGGCGGTGGCGATCAGCACGCCGTCGCAGAAGTTGTGGATGCTGTCGCCGAGCAGCACGCTCCAGCCGCCGCGGCCGGCCTGCTCGGCGTCGAAGTGGTGGTGGTGGTGGTGGCCGTCGCCCTCGTGGTGGTGGCTGTGGCGGTAGAGCTCGACCTTCTCGAGCAGGAAGAAGAACAGCAGGCCGCCGAGCAGCGTGGCGAACAGCGCCTGCGGCGAGCCGCCGGTCTCGAAGGCCTCGGGCAGCAGCTTGAGCAGCGCGGTGCCGAGCAGCACACCGGCCGACAGGCTGACCAGGTGGCGCACGATCAGCGACAGCACCGAGACCGTCAGGCCGGCCGCGATCACGACCGACAGCACGCCACCGGCGAAGGTGGCCAGCACGATCCACAACAGGGTCATCGACATGTTCTTCTTTCTTCTCTCACTCTCGCTCGCTGCTCGGACCGCAGTGTGCGTCGTCGGGCAAAACAAAGCCGCGCCCGAAGGCGCGGCTCGCTCTGGGGGCCGGCGGCCGGATCAGGCCACGCCGTTCGCCCTGAACCAGACCAGGCAGCGCTTCCAGCCATCGTCGGCCGCCTCCTTGCGGTAGCTCGGTCGGTAGTCGGCATGGAAGGCGTGCGGCGCGTCGGGGTAGACGACGAACATCGACTGCTTCGCCGCGGCGTTCCCGGCCGCCAGCGCCGATTTCATCTTATCAACGGTGTCAAGCGGGATGCCGCCGTCCTTCTCGCCATAGAGGCCGAGCACCGGGCCGTTCAGGCTGCCGGCGACGTCGACCGGGTGCTTCGGCGCGAGCGGCGTGGCCTCGCCGACCAGGCGGCCGTACCAGGCCACGCCGGCCTTCACCTGCGGGTTGTGCGCGGTGTAGAGCCAGGTGATGCGCCCGCCCCAGCAGAAGCCGGTGACGCCGAGCCTGGCGCGGTTGCCGCCATTCGCGGCCGCCCACGCGACGGTGGCGTCGAGGTCCTGCATCGTCTCGGCGTCGCCCTTCTTCGACACCACCTCGGCGATCAGCTTCGGGATGTCGCTGTAGGCCTTGGCATCGCCCTGGCGCACGAACATCTCGGGCGCGATCGCGAGGTAGCCTTGCTTCGCGAAGCGCCGCGCGACGTCGGCGATGTGCTCGTGCACGCCGAAGATCTCGCTGATCACCAGAACGATGGGCAGGTCGCTCTTGCCGGCCGGCGCGGCGCGGTAGGCCGGCAGCGCGAAACCACCGACCGGGATGCTCACCGGTCCGGCCGTCAATCCGGCCGTGTCGGTGGTGACGGTCTGCGCCGAGACCGGCAGCACCGCGGCGGCGAAACCCGAACCCAGCGAAGTGGCGACGAAATCGCGTCGGCTGAACTCACGGGTCGGGGTCAGGCTGTCGAGATCCTGCTTCAGCATCGTTCGCTCCAGTGTCGGGATGCGGCGGATTCTAGGAAGAGGCTGTCGGCCCTGCCGCAGTGGGGGCAGCGTCACCGATTGCAGGGACAATCCCGACCATGCCGACGAACGCCCTGCCCGAGTTCCCCGAAGCCGCCCCGCTGGCCGCCATCGACATCGGCTCCAACAGCTTCCGCCTCGAGATCGGCCAGCTGACCCGGGGCCGCTACAAGCGCATCGACTACCTGAAGGAGACCGTGCGGCTCGGCGGCGGGCTCGACGCCGACGGCCGCCTGAACGAGGAGGCGCAGCTGCGCGGCCTGGCCTGCCTGGCGCGCTTCGCGCTGCGGCTGCGCGGCTTCGCGCCGGCCCAGGTGCGCGCCGTGGCGACCCAGACGCTGCGCGAGGCCCGGAACCGCGACGCCTTCCTGGCGCGAGCGCGCACCGTGCTCGGCCACCCGATCGAGGTCATCTCGGGCCGCGAGGAAGCCCGCCTCATCTTCGCCGGCGTGGCGCGACTGCAGCCGAGCGAGCGGCCGCGCATCGTGATCGACATCGGCGGCCGCTCCACCGAGATGATCCTCGGCCAGGGCCGCACGCCGCGCCAGGCCGAGAGCTTCCAGGTCGGCAGCGTGAGCCTGTCGATGCGCTACTTCCCCGACGGCCGCTTCACCGCTGACGCCTTCCGCGCCGCGCAGGTGGCGGCCGGCGCCGAGCTCGAGGAGGCGCTGCAGCCCTTCGCACCGGGACAGTGGATCGAGGCGCTGGGCTCCTCGGGCACGGTGGGTGCGGTGTCACAGCTGCTGGCGGCCAACGGCATCAGCGACGGCGTCATCACCCCGGTGGGCCTGCGCTGGTGCATCGAGACCTGCCTTGCCGCCGGTCACCAGGACGCGCTGGACCTGCCAGGACTCAAGCCCGAACGCCGCGCGGTGCTGGGCGGCGGCCTGTCGATCCTCTACACGCTGGCACTGCAGTTCGGCATCGACGCGCTGCAGCCTGCACGCGGCGCCCTGCGCCAGGGCGTGCTGTTCGACCTGGCCGAGCGCCTGGAGGCGGCGCAGGCCCCGGCCCGCCACGCGCACCGGCAGGACATGCGCGACACCTCGGTGCACGAACTGCAGCGCCGCTTCGGCAGCGACCTTTCCCAGGCCGCGCGCGTGCAGCGCCTGGCCGGTTCGCTGTACCGGAGCACCTCGACGCCGCGCAACGGGCACACCGAGGCCGCGCGCGAGCTGGCCTGGGCCGCCGCGCTGCACGAGATCGGCATGTCGGTGTCGCACCACGACCACCACCGCCACAGCGCCTACCTGTTGGCGCACGTGGACGCGCCGGGCTTCTCGCAGAGCCAGCAGCGGCGCGTGGCGGAGCTGGTGCTCGGCCACCGCGGCAGCCTGCGCAAGCTCGACTCCACGCTGGACCAGGAGGCCACGCTGTGGCCGGTGCTCAGCCTCCGCCTCGCGGCGCTGTTGTGCCATGCGCGCAACGACGTGCCGGAGCGGGTGGTGGCGTTGCGGCGCACCGACGACGGCGCGCTGCTCCGCATCGACCGCGCCTGGGCCGACGGCCATCCCCGCACGATGCACTTGCTGGGCGAGGAGGTACGGGCCTGGGAACGGGCTGGCCGCCTGAAGTTGGCGGTCCGCACGGACGGCTGAGCGCCGCCGCGGTGAGAGCCGCTGCGCCTGCTCAGAGCAGGTCGGGCCCCTGCACCGCCTGCAGCACGACCTGCACCACGCCTTCGCGCTCTCGGTGCCGCAGCCACCAGACGGCGCCCTTGCGGATCGACCAGTAGCGCTCGGCTTCGGCCAGCAGCCGCGCCGCCACGAAGCCCAGCGTGGGCTGGTGGCCGATCACCAGCACCGGCTCGTTCGAGTCCGGCCAGCGTGCAGCGGCCAGCAGGTCGTCGGGCGTGCCCTCGGGGGCGAGCGCCGCCACGGTCCTGAAGCTGCGGTCGAGCGCGCGCGCCGTCTGCTGAGCCCGCAAGGCCGGGCTGACGAGCACGCGCGTCGATTCGGCCAGGCGCTGGTTCAGCCACTCGGCCATGCGCTGCGCCTGCCGTTCGCCCTTGGCGGTGAGCGCCCGCTGGGTATCGGCCTGCCCCTCGCGCAGCAGGTGCGCTTCGGCGTGACGCCAGAGGATCAGGTCCATGCCGCGTCCGGAGGCCCGCTCAGGCCGGGTGGTAGCGCGTCATCAGCGCCTGCTGGGCGCTGGGGCCGTCGGCGCCGATGCGCTCGTAGCGACCGTCGGCGAGCTGGCGCCAGGCATCGCGACGATCGTGCAGGTAGGGCAGCAGGCACTCGTCGATCACGCGCTGCCGGTCGCGCGCATCGCGCACCGGCCAGGCCACCTCGATGCGGCGCATCATGTTGCGCGTCATCCAGTCGGCGCTCGACAGGTAGAGCACTTCGTCGTCGTCGGTCGGCCCCCAGCGGAAGTACAGGATGCGGGTGTGCTCAAGGAAGCGCCCCACCACCGAACGCACGCGCACACGCTCGGTGAACCCCGGCAGGCCCGGCGGCAGCATGCAGGCCCCGCGCACGACGAGATCGATCTCGACGCCGGCCTGCGAGGCCTCGGCCAGCGCCAGCATCAGCGGCTCGTCGGTCAGCGAGTTGATCTTCACGACGATGCGCGCGGCCTGGCCGCTGCGCGCCGCCTCGGTGCAGCGCTGGATGAATCGCAGCATCTGACGGTGCAGGCTGCTCGGCGCGAGCAGCAGCTGCTTCGGCGCCTTGCCGCGCGTCAGGCTCGCGAGCTGCTGGAAAACCAGATCGATGTCGGCAGTCAGACCGCCGTCGGCCGTCAGGCAGCCGATGTCGGTGTAGAGGCGCGCCGTCCTGGGGTTGTAGTTGCCGGTCGACAGATGGCCGTAGCGCCGCAGCAGCGGGCCGCGAGCACCCGCTTCGCGGCGTGTGATCAGCAGCAGCTTGGCGTGCGTCTTCAGGCCGACGATGCCGTACACCACCTGCGCACCGACCGCCTCCAGGCGCTCGGCCCAGTTGATGTTGGCCTCCTCGTCGAAGCGTGCCTTCAGCTCCACGACCGCCATCACCTCCTTGCCGCGCCGCGCCGCCTCGAGCAGCAGGTCCATCAGGACCGACTGCGCACCGGTACGGTAGATGGTCTGCTTGATCGCCAGCACGTCGGGGTCGTGCACCGCCTCGCGCAGCAGCTGCACCACCGGCTCGAAGCTTTCGAATGGGTGGTGCATCAGCACGTCGCCCTGGCGCAGGCGCTCGAACATCGAGCCCTGGGTCCCCTCGCCGTGCGGCAGCCCTCTCGGCCAGGCCCATTCGTAGGGAGGGAAGCGCAGCGCGTCGGCTTCGGCCTGGTCGATCAGCTGGTTCAGCCGCACCAGGTTCACCGGCCCGTTCACGTGGTACAGCGCCGCATCGGGCAGGCCGAACTGCTGAAGCAGGAACTCGCTCAACTCCTCCGGACAGGTGGCCACCACCTCGAGCCGGATCGCCTGACCGAAGTGACGCGTCGACAGCGACGAGCGCAGCGCCTGGCGCAGGTTGGTCACGTCGTCGTCGACGTCGAGGTCGGAATCGCGCGTCACGCGGAACTGCGAGAAAGCCTCGACGGTGCGGCCGGGAAACAGCTCCTCGAGGTGGGCGCGGATCACGCTGGACAGCATCACGAAGGCCTGCCGCCCCGGCGCCAGCGGCTCGGGCAGGCGGATCACGCGCGGCAGCACGCGCGGCACCTTCACGATGGCGATCGAGTTGTCGCGCCCGAAGGCATCGCGCCCGCCGAGCTTGACGATGAAGTTGAGCGACTTGTTCGCCACCTGCGGGAAGGGGTGGGCCGGGTCCAGGCCGACCGGGACCAGCAGCGGCCGCACCTGGCGCTGGAAGAAGCCGTCGACCCACTGGCGCTGCGCGGCGTCGCGCTCGGCATGGTTGAGCACCACGATGCCCTCGCGCTGCAGGGCCGGCATCACCACCTCGTTGAAGGCGGCGTACTGCGCATCGATCAGCGCATGGGCCGCGGCGGCCACCTCCGCCATCTCGCGCGAGGTGATGCCCGAACCGGGGAGCCTGGACGCCTCCAGGTAGTCGGCGAAACGCACTTCGAAGAATTCGTCCATGTTGGACGAGACGATGCACACATAGCGCAGCCGCTCCAGCAGCGGCACGTCCTCGCGCAGGGCCTGGGCCAGCACGCGGCGGTTGAATTCCAGGATGGCCTGCTCACGGTTGAGCAGCGGGGGGGGCGGCGGGATCAACGGCTCGACGGGGGACTTCGGGAGGGCGCTCATTTCCAGAGTCTATGAAAGACATGAGGCAGATTCGTGACAGTCCCGTGTCCTGCGGCGGACGAGCCGGCGCGCGACCAACAAAAAAGGGGCTGCGGATGCAGCCCCTCGACAGAACCCCGACGCGTCGGGGTGCTCACACGGTCGATCAGAAGTCGTGCTTGATGCCGACGCCCAGGATCTTGGTCTTCTCGCCGGGGATCGGGCCACGGTCCGCGGCGATCGACAGGGCGGGGTTCGCGCCGGTGTCGACATCCGAGTACACGAACTGCGCGTACAGGGTCGTGCGCTTCGACAGGGCGTAGTCGTTGCTGATCACGAGGTCCTTGGACTTGCCGGTGAACACGTCGTCTTCGCCGTGATAGAACGCCACGGTCATCGTGTTCTGCGGATTCCACGCCCAGTCCACGCCGACGCCGAAGTAATCGGAGTCGGAGCTCTTGGCGCCCGTCGCATCGTCGGTCTCGGCCTTCGCGTAGTACACCTTGCCGGTCAGCGCGCCGAACGGAACCGCGAGGCCGAGGGAGAAGCGCTTGCTTTCCGCGTCGCCCGCCGCGATGCCCTTGATCTGCTGGTAGGAGCCCGACACGGTCACAGGACCAGCGTACGTGAGGCCCAAGGCCACGGTGCTGCCCTCGGAGCCGCCGCCCGCCACTTCGCCCAGGCCATAGCCGGCACGCAGCGTGACCGGGCCGAAGGCGTTGGTGTACGAGATCATGTTGCCAGTGAAGATCCCGAGGAAGTTGTTCCCGGTCACGCCGTTGCCGGCCGGGTTCTGCGTCAGGGCGTAGGGCAGCAGGGACGAGAACGATTCCTTGAAGCCGCGCGGGTCGGTGCCCAGGTCGGCCAGGATCGCCGGGCTGTACTGGCGACCCAGCAGCACGGTGCCCCAGTCGCCGGACAGGCCGACGTTGGCCTGACGACCGAAGAGCTGCAGGCCGCCGCCGAAGCGCGTGCCGCCCGTGCTGCCGTCGAAGTCGCCTTCGAGGTTGAACACGGCCTTCAGGCCACCGCCGAGGTCTTCATTGCCACGGAAGCCCCAGATGCTCGGCAGGATGCCGCCATTGGCCAGGGACGTGCGCGAGCTGTCACCGGTGCCGGTCGCGACCTTGTCCTGGTACTCGACGCCCGTGTCGATGCGACCGTAGATCGTCACATTGCTTTGGGCACTGGCCACGCCGGCCGTCGCCAGCACGGCTCCTGCGATGAGCGAGCGTTTGACAAGGGTGTGAGCCATCGTCTTTTTCGTCATGGTGTCTCCTCGTTATGGGAAGGTCTTGGATCAGTTTCGACATGTCGCGGCCAAAACCGCAGGTGTTAGCGCGCAATCGCTATGCCAGTTGCTCAATCCGCGCCGAAGAGGCCCGTCTGCGCCGCAATGGCGCAGACGAAGGGGCGAATGAGCAGCCCGAACCCAGGAAACAAGGGATAACACCAAGGGGGGGCGCAAGCATGTGTTCCCACGGCCCATGACACATTTCCGTTCCACCTGTCACACAGTGATCGGCGGGTGGAACAACCGTTCAGCGCACTTCGACTGCGGCGGCAGAGCGCGATGCGCGGCCCACCGCAGCGCTCCGCAAGCACCGTGACAGCCAGCCGGGGCAGCCTTCGGCCGCACCGATGGCTTCCCCTATGATCTGCCCGGTTCCGGCCACGCCGGGGCAGCGGCGGGAGCCGCGGGCGTGCTGTCACCCGCCCTGATTCGCCACGGGAACTGCAACAACAAGATCGGAGCGTCCGTTGAAACTCGAGACCCAAGGCCGCATCGGCCGTGCCCTTGTCGTGTCCGGCCTGCTCGGCAGCGTCACGACGGCCACCCTCGCGGCCGGCGAAGACTGGCGACTGCGCGTCGGCCCCGGCCGCATCGCCTTCCACGAACAGATCACCCTCAGCATCGGCGGCGCGCCGGTCCCCGGCGCCGGCGCCAAGCTGTCGAACGACACGACGCTGCTGGCCGAGATCGGCTACCGCTTCACGCCCGAATGGTCGGCCGGCCTGACCGTCGGCATCCCGCCCACCACCGACATCGACGGCACCGGCAGCGCCGCGGCCTTCGGGCGGTTGGGAGAGATGAAGTACGGGCCGCTGGCGCTGACTGGGCAGTACCAGTTCAACGCCGGCGGCAGGCTGCAGCCCTATCTCGGCGCGGGCGCGGTGTACTACCTCGTGATGGACGAGAAGGACGGTGCGGTCGCCGGCCTCACGGTCGACAACGCCTGGGGCTCGGTGCTGCAGGCCGGCGCGGACTACAAGCTCTCACCGACGCTGGGCCTGTTCGTCGACGTGAAGAAGCTCTTCCTCAAGACCACCGCCAGCGGCAGCCTGCCGGCGCTCGGTGGCGCCCCCGTCAAGGCCGACGCGAAACTCGACCCGCTGGTGATCCAGGCCGGGTTGCTGCTGCAGTTCTGACGGCACCAGCAGGTCGATGAACTGGTCGCACACTGAGGACCAGTCGAACTGCTGGGCACGCGCCCGCGCGCCCGCACGCGGCAGCTCCAGCGCGCGCAGCGCGGCGGTGCACAGGTCCTCGTGCAGCACGCCGCCTCGCGAGTCGCCGACCACGTCGAGCGGGCCCGCGACCGGGTAGGCCGCCACCGGCGTGCCGCAGGCCATGGCCTCCAGCATCACCAGACCGAAGGTCTCGGAGCGACTCGGAAACACGAACACGTCGGCCGCGCTGTAGATCGCCGGCAGCGCGCGGCGCGGCACGACGCCGCGCCAGTGCACCTGTGGGTACTGGCGCCGCAGGGTCGCCTCGACGGGACCGACGCCGTAGACGAGCTTGCTGCCGGGCAGGTCGAGCCGCAGGAAGGCCTCGAGGTTCTTCTCGTACGACACCCGCCCGACATACAGGAAGATCGGCCGCGGCAGGTCGAACTCGCTGCCCGCCACCGGCGTGAAGAGGCGCAGGTCGACGCCGTGCGACCACGACCGCAGGTGGCGGAAGCCGCGCGCCTCGAGCTCCTGCCGCATGCCCTCGGAGGGCACCATCACGCCACTGGAGGCGTCGTGGAAGCGGCGGAACCAGGCATAGCTCCAGCTCGAGGGCACCCGCAGCGCCTTGGCCAGGATGTCGGGGAAGCGGGTGTGGAAGGCCGTGGTGAAGGCGAGGCCGCGCCGCAGGCAGTGCCGGCGCGCCGCGCCGCCGAGCGGCCCTTCGGTGGCGATGTGGATCGCATCGGCGCCGGCCGCGTCGATGCGGCGCGCCACCTCGGCGCCGGGGCGCCACGCCAGCTCGATCTCGCGGTAGCCGGGGCAGGCGAAGCGGCGGAAGCCCGAGGGGTCGATCACCTCGACCTCGTGCCCCCGCTGGCGCAGGCCGTCCACCAGCTCGACCAGCGTCGTGACGACGCCGTTCACCTGCGGATGCCAGGCGTCGGTGACCAGCAGCAGCTTCATGCAGCGACTCCGCGGCCGGCGGCCGCGCCGACACCCTGCGACGCCGTCGCGGCGTCACCGGCAGCCTGTGCACCCCATGCGGCGCGGTCGCTCCAGTCCAGGATCTCCAGCCGGCCGTCGAGGTGTTCGACCAGCGCGGTGAGGCTCTCGACCCAGTCGCCGTCGTTGGCGTAGAGGATGCCGTCGATGTCGCGCAGCTCCGCGTGGTGGATGTGGCCGCAGACCACCCCCTGGACGCCGCGCCGGCGCGCCTCGCGCGCGACCGCCTGCTCGAAGTCGCCGATGAAGCTGACCGCGCGCTTGACCTTGAGCTTCAGGTATTTCGACAGGCTCCAGTACGGCAGCCCGAGCCGGGCCCGCAGCGAGTTGAAGTGCCGGTTCAGCCGAAGCGTGAACTCGTAGGCCGAGTCGCCCACGTAGGCCAGCCACTTGGCGCACTGGATCACGCCATCGAAGTGGTCGCCGTGGGTGATCCACAGCTGCCGGCCATCGACGGTGGCGTGCACGCAGTCGTCCACCACCTCGATGCCGCCGAAGCTGTGGCCGAGGTACTTGCGCGCGAACTCGTCGTGGTTGCCAGGCACGAACACCACGCGGGTGCCCTTGCGCGCCTTGCGCAGCAGCTTCTGCACCACGTCGTTGTGCGCCTGCGGCCAGTACCAGCTGCGCCGCAGCTGCCAGCCGTCGATGATGTCGCCGACGAGGTAGAGGTGGCGGCTGTCGACGGCCTTCAGGAAGTCGAGCAGTGCGGCGGCCTGGCAGCCCGGCGTGCCCAGGTGCACGTCGGAGATCCAGACGCTGCGGACCCGCAAACGCCCTTCCCCCTCGTCGTCCGACGGCGACAGCGGCGACGCGAGGGGCGCGAGGGGCGCGAAGTGTGCGGTGCCCGACGGAGCCGCCGCTTGCGTGTCCACGGTTCGGAAGGAAAGAGACGCCCATCGCATGGACCGCCATGGTCACGCCGGCCGATGACGCGCCGGCGTCCGGCGCATGACGTTTCGATGACCGCAGCGCCGCCGACAGCCCTTCGGCGCGGCAGAACTTTGGCAGGGGCGACGGCGGCGAGCGTTGTTATCGTTCCGGCATGCCGTTCCTTTCCCTGCCTGTGGTCTTCCCCACGCGCCGCATGACTGCGCTGCTGGCGCTGCTGATGCTGTCGTCGGCCTCCCCCGCCGCACCCTATGCCTACATCACCAACCAGGGCGATCACAGCGTGTCGGTGATCGATCTGGCGAACGACCGCGTGACGGCGACCATCCCGGTGGCCCGCTCGCCGGCCGGCGTGGTGGCGGTCGGGCGGGTCGGCAAGGTGTTCGTCACCGCGCCGGACAGCAACGCCGTGTCGGTGATCGACATGCGCACGCAGCGTGTGATCGACACGCTGCCGGCCGGCCAGGGCGCGGTCGGCATCGACGCCTCGGCCGACGGCCGGCGCGTCTATGTGGCCGACTGGTTCGGCCGGCATCTGCTGGGCTTCGACACCGCTACGCACCAGGAAACCCTGCGGGTGCCGCTGGGCCGCGCGCCGGCCGGCGTGGCGGTGGCGGCCGACGGCGCGACCGTCTATGTGGCCGAGCGCGACGACAACCTCGTGGCGCTGGTCGACGTGGCCAGCGCTTCGGTGCGGGCGCGCGTGCCGGTCGGCGAACATCCGTTCGCGCTGCTGCTCGACGGCCCGCGCCAGCGGCTCTACGCGCTGAACGTCTACAGCGACGACCTGACGGCCATCGACGTGCGCGATGTGGCAGCGCCGCGCGTGATCGGCCGCGTGAAGGTGGGCAAGGCGCCCTACGGCGCCGCGCTGGCCCAGGGCGGCCGGCGACTGTACGTCACCAATCAGCGCGACGACACCGTGTCGGTGGTCGATCCCGACACACTCACGCTGGTACAGACCCTGACGGGCTTCGGCTACCCGGAAGGCGTAGCCTCCTCGGGCGACCACGTGCTGGTGGTGAACTGGATGGACGAGAATGTTTCGGTGCTCGACGCGGCCACCGGACAGCTCTTGCGCCGCGTGAACACCGGCAGCAACCCGCGCGGCTTTGGCGCCTTCGTCGGTGCACCGGTCGCACCCTGAATCGACGCACGGCTCTCGCCCTGCGCCTTGTGTTCCCCCAACAGACAGGAGACTTTCGATGTTTTCACGGTGGCTCGCCCTCGCGGCACTGACACTGGCGTCCGGCGTGGCGCTGGCCCACGGCCCGACGCGCCAGAAGGTGGTCGAGAAGATCACGATCGACGCGCCGGCCGACGCGGTGTGGGCACAGATCAAGGACTTCGACGCGCTCGCCAAGTGGCATCCCGCCGTGGCCGAGAGCCCGGCCGACAAGGGCAACACCGAAGGCTCGGTGCGCACCATCAAGATCAAGGGCGGCGGCAGCCTCGTCGAGTCGCTCGAGCGCTATAACGCGGAGGGCAAGAGCTACAGCTACCGCGCCAAGGACGGCGGCGCGCTGCCGGTCACCAACTACACCTCGACGATCACCGTCAGCGGTGACGGCACCAAGAGCACCGTCGAATGGCGCGGCGCCTTCTACCGCGGCTTCCCGAACAACGACCCGCCGCCGGACCAGAACGACGAAGCCGCCGTCAAGGCGGTGACCGGCGTCTACCAGGCCGGCCTGGCGAACCTGAAGTCGCTGGCCGAGAAGAAGTGAGCGCCTGAGGCACCGGCTTGCACGCGGTTGCCTTCAAACGTACAAGATGGGCAGCGTCGGGCGCGCCATCAGGCCGGCGGGGCGCTCTGCTGCGCTCATGTCCCCCGCCGCCGGCCTTCGGCCGTCGCCTCCTCCTCTACTTCGCTCCGCAAAGCGCCCCACCGGCCTGATCCACGACCGTCATGGGTGTTCGACCGTTGCAACTCGCCGTTGTGTCTGCCAAGGACGTCGGGTGGCCGACGAAGCGAAGTAGAGGAGGAGGCCAGGCGCAGCCTGGCCGGGGGACATGAGCGCAGTCGGCCGCCCGATGGCCTTGGCCGCCGCGCCGACGAACAACGCAATCCGTATCAGAACACCAGCAGGCTCAGCCCGTAGAACACTGCTGCGATCAGCGCCGAGGCCGGGATCGTGAAGATCCAGGCCCAGACGATGCGGCCTGCGACGCCCCAGCGCACCGCCGACAGGCGGTGCGTCGAGCCCACGCCGACAATCGCGCCGGTGATGGTGTGCGTGGTCGACACCGGGATGCCCATGCCGGTGGCGAGGAACAGCGTGATCGCCCCACCGGTCTCCGCGCAGAAGCCGCCCACCGGCTTGAGCTTGGTGATCTTCTGCCCCATGGTCTTGACGATGCGCCAGCCGCCGAACATAGTGCCGAGCGCGATCGCGATGTAGCAGGACCAGATCGCCCACCACGGCGGTGACGTGTCGCCGGCCGCCGCGTAGCCCGAGGCGATCAGCAGCATCCAGATGATGCCGATGGTCTTCTGCGCGTCGTTACCGCCGTGGCCCAGGCTGTACATGCCGGCCGACACCAGCTGGGCGCGGCGGAACCAGCGATCGATGCGCAGCGGTGTCTTGCCGCGAAACATCCAGGCCACCAGTACCATCAGGCCCGAGCCAAGCACGAAACCGAGCAGCGGCGAGACGAGGATGAAGGCGACCGTCTTCATCACGCCGGCCAGCACCAGAGCGTCGGGCCCGGCCTTCGCGATCACGGCACCGACGATGCCGCCGATCAGCGCGTGCGAGCTCGACGACGGGATGCCGTAGTACCAGGTGATCAGGTTCCAGGCGATCGCGCCGACCAGCGCGCCGAACACGACGTTCGGATCGACGATGCCGGGCTGCACGATGCCCTTGCCGACGGTCGCCGCCACCGACAGGTGGAACACGAAGATCGCGACGAAGTTGAAGAAGGCCGCGAACACCACCGCCTGCTGCGGCTTGAGCACGCCGGTCGACACGACGGTGGCGATCGAGTTCGCCGCGTCGTGGAAGCCGTTCATGAAGTCGAACGCGATCGCCAGCAGCACCAGCAATGCCACGACCCAGAAGCTGATTTGGACCGCCTCCACGAACGGTCTCAGGAATTCTCGAGGACGATGCCCTCGATCAGATTGGCCACGTCCTCGCAGCGGTCGGTGATCGACTCGAGCATCTCGTAGATCGCCTTGAGCTTGATCAGCTCGCGCACGTCGGGCTCCTCGCGGAACAGCTTGCTCATGGCCGAGCGCATCACGCGGTCGGCATCGCTCTCGAGGTGGTCGATCTCCTCGCAGGTCTTCATCGCCGCCTCTACCGCGCTCGGCTCGCTGATGCGGGGCAGCAGGGCCACCACGTCGCGCACCCGCTCACAGCAGCGGGCGCTGAGCTGACCCAGGCGCAGCGTCTCCTCGGTCATGCGGCGCACGTCGTAGAGGCTCATCGTCTCGGTCGTGTCCTGCAGCAGGTCGAGCACGTCGTCCATCGCGTTGATCAGGCCGTGGATCTGCTCGCGGTCGAGCGGCGTGATGAAGGTCTTGTGCAGCAGGCGGTTGACCTCGGCGGTCACCTTGTCGGCCTTCTTCTCGGCGGAGATCACGGCCTCGGCGTAGCGCTCGCGCTCGACGGCGTCGCCGTAGTGCTCGATCATGCCGATGAACGCTCGCGCGCCCTCGACGATGTGCTCGCCGTGCTGGTTGAACAGCTCGAAGAAATTGCCTTCACGCGGCAGCAGCTTGCCGAACAGCATGGACGCTCCAGATGCAGGTGCGGCGCCGAGGGCCGGCGCCGCGCGAGGCGGATTGTCACATTACTGTCACAGCTCGATCAGCCCCCCGGCGACGGTGTCGCCGATCTGTCCATCGGCACCTCGACCGGGCGGATCCGGCGGGTCGAAGAGCTCGAACGGGCCCTTGAAGCCATCGATGCGATCGAGCAGCCGCCGGAAGTCGGCCGGGTTCTCGCTGGGGTGGAAGACCTCGGTGTTGATCGCCAGCACCGGTGCGCCCCGGTGGTTGGCGAAGTAGCGCACGTAGCCGCGACACAGCGAGCCGAGGTAGTCCTCGGTGATGTGGCGCTCCATCTCGATGCCACGGCGGCGGATGCGCGCCATCAGCACGTCGGGCTCCGCCTGCAGCCAGATGACCAGGTCGGGCTGGGGCGCCTGCGCGCTGTGACGCTTGTAGATCTGGCGGTAGAGCGCGAGGTCCTCGTCGCCCAGCGTGAGCATCGCGAAGATCGCGTCCTTGGCGAACAGGAAGTCGCTCACCACGCCGTGGTCGAACATGCCGCCCTGCCCCAGTTCCTTCATCTGCTCGACGCGCTGGAACAGGAAGCTGAGCTGGGTCTGCAGCGCCAACGGGTTGCCGCGACCGCGGCCCTGCGGCGTCCCCATGTGCTCGTAGAAGCGCGCGAGGTAGGGGTTCTCGGCCGGCTGCTCCAGCACCAGCCTCGCGCCCCAATGGGCCGCCAGCGTGCGGGCGAGCGTGGTCTTGCCCACGCCGATCGGCCCTTCCACCACCACGTGCGCGAAGCGCATCCCGGCCGCAGCGCTCATGACGACCGGAACATGAAGTACACCGCCGCCACCAGGCACAGGCCAGCCCACAGGTAGTCGAGCTTCAGCGGCTCGCGCAGGTAGAACACCGCGAACGGCACGAACACGCTCAGCGTCACCACCTCCTGGATGATCTTCAGCTGACCGACGCTGAACTGCTGCACGCCGATGCGGTTGGCCGGCACCATGAGCATGTACTCGAACAGGGCGATGCCCCAGCTCAACAGGGCCGCCACGTACCAGGGCCGGTCGGCCAGGTTCTTCAGGTGGCCGTACCACGCGAAGGTCATGAAGACGTTGGACGCGGTGAGCAGCAGGATGGTCTGCAGCGGGATGGGCAAGGACAGGTTCATGCGCGGCTTTCAGTCGGAGGGGCAACGCTCGACGGTCTGGTCGGCGACACCCGGCAGCCAGTCCGCCACGGCGCCGCGGCCGGGCAGCGCCAGCGCCGGCGCGATCTCGGCCAGCGGGAGCAACACGAAGGCGCGCTGGTGGAGGCGCGGATGCGGCAGCGTCAGCGTCGGCGTGTCGAGGCGGGTATCGCCGTGCAGCAGCAGGTCGAGGTCGAGCGTGCGCGGCGCGTTGCGATAGGGGCGCTCGCGGCCGTTCACCTGCTCGATGGCCTGCAGCGCGGACAGCAGCGCGTGGGGCTCGAGCGCGGTGTCCAGCGCCGCGACGGCGTTGAGATAGTCGGGGCCGCTGGAATCGATCGGCGCGCTGCGGTACAGGGAAGAGACTGCCACCAACCGCGTGTCCGGCAGCGCTGCCAGGGCGTCGAGCGCGACCTGCAGCGTGAGCCGCGCATCGCCCAGGTTGGCGCCGAGACCAACGTAGGCCCGCCGCAGCACCGTCATGTTCAGGCGTCTCCGTCGCCTGCCGACGCGCCCACCGGCACCTCGCCGGCGCCGGTCGCACCGCCGGCCGGCTTGCGACGCCGGCGCCGGCGCTTCTTCGCCGGTGCGTCGACGGCGCTGGCCAGAGCGGATTCGCCGCCACCGCCGGTGTGATGTCCACCGCTGCGGCCCATGCCACCGCCAGCCGCACGACGGCCCTGGTCTTGCTCGCGCGCCAGATCGAGCAGGGCGCGGCGCTCCTCGTCGTCGCCGAGCGAGAAGTCTTCCCACCACTCGGCCAGTTCGGGCTCCACCTCGCCGGTGTCGGCGCGCAGGCGCAGGAAGTCGAAGCCGGCGCGAAAGCGCGGCTGCTCCACCAGGCTCAGCGGCGTGCTGCCGCTGCGGCGCTCGAAGCGCGGCTGCATCATCCAGATCTCGCGCATGTCGGTGCCGAGCTTGCCGCGGCCCGAGATGTCGCCGATGCGCATGTCGAACACGCCGTCGATCGCCAGCTGCAGCGCCGGGAACGGCGGCTCGCCCTGGGCCTTGGCGCGCTCCCAGCCTACCAGCACCTCGTGCCACAGCAGGCAGGCGAGCAGAAAGCTCGGCGCGACCGGCTTGTCCTCGCCGACCCGGCGGTCGGTGTCGGCCAGCGCGGCGTCGATGAAGGCGGCGCGCGCCGGGTTGCGCCCGGCATCGGCCAGCACCGCGTCGAGCAGCGGGAAGATGCCCGGCGCGTCGGGGCCTGCGCCCAGCAGTCCCTGCTTGCGCAACTGGGCAATCGAGGCCAGCGCATGGCCGGTCTGCAGCAGCTTGATCATCTCGTCGAACAGCCGCGAGATCGGCACCGCCTCGAGCAGGGCCGCGCAGTCGCGCATCGGCGCGCGCGTCTTGGGCTCGATCTCGAAGCCCAGCTTGGCGGCGAAGCGCACCACCCGGATGATGCGCACCGGGTCCTCGCGGTAGCGCGTGACCGGGTCGCCGATCATGCGCAGCAGGCGCTTCTTCGCGTCGGCGATGCCGCCGTGGTAGTCGACGACGATCTGCGTCTGCGGGTCGTAGTAGAGCGCGTTGACGGTGAAGTCGCGCCGCGCGGCGTCTTCGTGCTGGGGGCCCCAGACGTTGTCGCGCAGCACGCGGCCGCTGGCGTCCACCACGTGGCTCTTGCCGGACAGCTCGGCCTTGGAGGTCTTCTCGTTGCCGGCCACCTGCTCGGCCGCGGCCGCGTCGAGGTAGGCGCGGAAGGTCGACACCTCGATGACCTCGTGCTCGCGCCCGCGGCCGTAGACCACGTGCACGATGCGGAAGCGCCGCCCGATGATGAAGGCGCGGCGGAACAGGCCCTTGACCTGCTCGGGCGTCGCGTTGGTGGCGACGTCGAAGTCCTTGGGCCGCAGGCCCAGCATCATGTCGCGCACCGCGCCGCCGACGATGTAGGCCTCGTAGCCGGCCTCGTGCAGCGTGGCCACGACCTTCAGCGCGCGGTCGTCGACCAGCGCCGGATCGATGCCGTGCTCGGCCTGCGGCACCTCGACGCGCTTGCCGGCCTTGGCCTGGCCCTTGCCGGGGCGTGCCGCCGGCGTGCCGTCGTCGCCCTTGCCGAGCAGCTTGTTGATGAGTCTCTTGATCATGGGAACAGTTTCAGTAGGGGCCACCCGCGTTCACGGGCGATCGCCTCGAGCGCCGGCGAGGGGTTGGTCGCGACCGGGTGGGTCGCGAGCTCGAGCAGCGGCAGGTCGTTGGTCGAGTCGCTGTAGACGGTGACGCGCTCGGAGTCTTGCACACGCCGGCCCATGCCGTGCAGCCACTGCTGCACACGCACCGTCTTGCCCTCGCGGAACGACGGCGTGCCGTGGATGCGGCCGGTGACGGCGCCGGCCGCGTCGCGCTCGAGTTCGACCGCAATCAGCGTCTCGACGCCGAAGGCGGCCGCGATCGGCCGGGTGACGAACTCGTTGGTCGCGGTGACGATGGCCGTCAGCTCCCCGCGCCGCTGGTGCTCGCGCACCAGTGCCAGCGCCTCGGGCCGGATCGCCGGGCGGATCAGCTCGCGCATGAAGCGCTCATGGGCGGCGGCCTGCTCGGCCGCCGGGCGCTCCCGCCATGCGCGGGTGGCGAACTCGACGTAGGCCGCGATGTCGAGCGTGCCGTCCTGGTACTGCGCATAGAAGGCGTCGTTGGCGCGCCGTTGCTCGGGACCGTCGGCCCAGCCCAGCGCCACGACGAACTCGCCCCAGGCATGGTCGGAATCCAGCGGCAGCAGCGTGTGGTCGAGATCGAACAGGCAGAGATTCATGCACCTTCCTTCGTGGTCTGCTCGGCCAGCATGCGCTTGAGCAGGGGCACGGTGACCGCGCGCTGCTCGCTGAGCGCAAATTCGTCCAGCGCGTCCAGCAGCGCCATCAGCGAGCCGAGATCACGCGCGAAACGGGTCAGTAGATAGCCCGTCACGTCGTCCGACAGCGCGATGCCGCGGCGGCCTGCCTCGCGCTGCAGCGTGACGCGCATCTCCGCCTCGGCGAGCGGCAGCAGCTGGAACACCGGCCCCCAGCCCAGGCGCGTGCGCAGGTCCTCGCGCACCGGCAGGTCGACCGGCGGCAGGCGCCCGGCCGCGACCACCGGCACACGGTGCGTCGCGGCCTCGACGAACAGCGCGAAGGCGGCGTGCTGCCGGGCAGCGTCGAAGTCGTCGCAGCCGTCGAGCAGCACCAGGTCGACGCCTTCGCCCCAGGTCCAGGGCGTCTCGAGCGACGGACCGAAGGCACCGACGCGCCGGCCCTGCACCGCCGCCTCGCGGGCCAGCGCACGCAGCAGGTGGGACTTGCCGGCACCGGCCGGCCCCCACAGGTAGAGCGGGGTCGGCGAGGCCGATGCCGCGCGCACGGCGCCGACGGCCGCCGCATTGGCGCCCACCGCGAAGTTCTCGAAGCTCTGCGCCGGGCCGGGCCCGAGCTGCAAGGGCAGTTGCTTCATGCGGACGGCATCACCCCTGGTACAGCGGACTGCTGAGGTAGAGCGCCTTCAGGCGCTGGAAGGCCACCACGCCGACCGCGCTGACCGGCAGCGCCACCAGCACGCCGATGAAGCCGAACAGCTGGCCGAAGGCCAACAGCGCGAAGATGACGGTGATCGGGTGCAGGCCGATGCGCTCGCCGACCAGCCGCGGCGTGAGGTAGAAGCTCTCGACCACCTGGCCCAGGCCGTAGACGACCGCCACCGCGACGATGCCGTACAGCCCGCCGAACTGCAGCAGGCCGACCAGCAGCGCCAGCGCCAGGCCGAGCCCGAAGCCCACGTAGGGGATGAACACCGCGACGCCGGTGAACACGCCCACCGGCAGGGCCAGGTCGAAGCCGAACAGCGCCAGGCCGATGCTGTAGAAGGCCGCCAGGATGCCCATCACCAGCAGCTGGCCCCGCAGGTACTGCCCGAGCATGCGGTCGCAGTCGCCCATGAAACTGTCGAAGCCGGGGCGACGGCGCGGCGGCACCAGCGCCTGCACGCGGGCCACGATCTGCGGCCAATCGACCAGCACGTAGTACAGCACCAGCGGCAGCAGCACCGCGCCGCCCAGCAGGCCCAGCATGAAGCTGCCGCCGATGCGCAGGGAATCCAGCGCGGTGGCGATCCAGCTCTCGGTGTTGTCGCCCACGTGGCCGAGGATGAAGGCCTTGATGCTGGCCACGTCGAGCGACACGTCGACGCCGAAGCGCGCCAGCGTCGGCTGCAACCAGCGATCCAGCCGCGTCAGCAGCTCCGGGATCTGGTCGCGCAGCACCGGCAGCTCCTTCACGAAGATGGGCACGATCAGCAACAGCACCGCCAGCAGCACCAGCAGGGCCAGCACCTCCACCAGCAGGGCGGCCAGCGGCCGCGGCACGCGTCGGCGCGTCAGCCCGTCGACCAGCGGGTTGAGCGCATAGCCCAGCACCGCGGCAATGACGAAAGGCGTGAGCACCGGCCCCAGCAACCACAGCGCGAGCGCCAGCGCAGCTCCGATGACGAGCCAGGCCAGGCTCTGCTTTTGGGCGGCGGTCAGGGTCATGGGTGAGGTCGTGAACGGGCGACGAGGCGGGCGACGCGCAGCCGGCGTCGGCGAGTGGGCGGCCCCTGCCTGGCGGGCCGCTCCGGTGAAAGTCGGATTTTATGGGGCGCCCCGGCCGAGCCGGACCCGGAGGTGTTTCGCGCCGGCCCATGCCGGCCACGGCGCGCCGGGATCGCTCGGCGGCGGATCAGTGCAGGCGCGGCCGGCCCTGCGCCCGCAACTCGGCTGCGCGCTCGGCGATCGCGCGCCGGTCCTCGGCCTGCGGGCTGTGCGCCACATACGCGTCCAGGTCGTCGGCAGCGGCCTCCCAGACGCCCAGTTCGGCCTGGGTCAGGCCACGATCGCGCCGCTCGTCCCATTCGCGCGGCAGCAGCAGCACCAGCCGCTGCTGCACCGCCAGCAGGCGGGGCCAGTCCTCGGCCGCGCGGTGGATCTCCTTCAGGTTGCGCAGCAGCCGCGCGAGCACCTCGCGCGGCGACGCCGCCTGCAGGAACAGGCCCAGCGGCATGTCGAACTCGCCCTGCAGGCCCTGGCGCCGCTTGTAGGGCACCAGGCGCTCGTCGAGTTCGTCGCGCGACAGCGACTGGCCGGAGAAGGGATCGAGGATCACCTCGCCCTGCGGCATCCTCACCTTGACCAGGAAGTGGCCGGGGAAGGACACCCCGCGCGCGGTAAGCCCCACCTGTCCGGCGAACTCGAGATAGATGATCGCGAGCGAGATGGGGATGCCGCAGCGGGTGCGCAGCACCTCGTGCACATAGCTGTTGCCGCTGGCGTAGTAGTCGTTCAGGTTGCCGGCGAAACCCAGCTCCTGGAAGAAATAGCGGTTGAGGAAACGCAGCTTCTGGACCGGTGGCGCATCGGCCGGAATCCGGCGCTTGAGCCGATCGGCCAGCACGTCGAGTTCCGCCAGCACCGACTGGCTGTCGAGCAACGGGTGCTCGTCCTGGGCGATCGAGATGGCAGCCTCGGTGAGCGAGAGGCTGGCGTCGTCGGCCACCAACGCGGCGAAATGCTCGAGCGCGGTGGGCACCTCGACGGAAAACGGTGCGGACATGCACCGAGTCTAGAGCGGATCGTCAGCAGCGGCGAGCCGACCCCGGCCCGCCGCCCGGGCGCGGCCTCAGTTGCTCAGTCCCTTCTTCGCTTCCTTGGTGGCGTCCTTGATCTTGTCGCCGGCCTTCTCGACCTGATCGCCCACCTTCTCGGCGGCGTTGTCGATCTGCTTGCCGGCGCGCTCGGCCGGACCTTCGGCGGGCTGGCAGGCGGCCAGCGCGAACAGGGTGCTCAGGGCCATCACGGCCAAAGTGGAACGGGCGGTGTTCATGGGCTTCTCCTCGGTGTGCTTGGGTGCCGGTTGGATTCGGTTCTGCGAGGCCACCGCGCATGTGCTGCGACCTGGAGGCACTGTAGGCAGCCGGCTCCGACCTGTCGGCCGGACGCTGGCGCGACGCCCTGTAGGCGGCGTCCTACCGGGACGGCCTCAGCCGCGGCGCGCGAAGTGCCGCACCCGCACGCCCAGCGCCAGCAGCGTGCCGAAGTACAGCACCGCCGCCGCCAGCAGCACGGCAGCCAGCGTGCCGGCACGCTGCAGCTCGCGCGCGCCGAGCGCCACCCAGTCGAAGGTCTGGGCCGCCCAGGTCAGCCCGGCCCCCATCAGCAGGCTCGCGACCAGCACCTTGCTGCCGAACGCCAGCCAGCCCGGCGCCGGCCGCCAGCTCCCGCGCCGGTACAGACCGATCAGCAGCCAGAGGGCATTGACGAGCGCGCCGCAACCGATCGACAGCGCCAGGCCAGCATGGCCGAGCCGCGGCACGAACAGCAGGTTCAGCAACTGGGTGAGCACCAGCACCACGATCGCCACCTTGACCGGCGTGCGGATGTCCTGCTTGGCGTAGAAGCCTGGCGCCAGCACCTTCAACGCCACCAGCCCCAGCAGACCGGCGCCGTAGCCGCGCAGCGCGGTGACGGTCTGGTGCACGTCGAAGGCGCTGAACGCCCCACGGTGGTAGAGCACCGACACCAGCGCCTCGGGAAACACGATCAGCGCCACCGCACAGGGCAGCGCCAGCAGCACGACCAGGCGCAGGCCCCAGTCCAGCAGCGCGGCGTAGCGCTCGCTGCCGCCTTCGGCCTGCGTGGCCGACAGCTGGGGCAGTAGCACCACCCCGAGCGCCACACCCAGCAGCGCAGTCGGGAACTCCATCAACCGGTCGGCATAGGTCAGCCACGACACCGCGCCAGCGCCGATCTGCGTGGCGATCTGGGTGTTGATCAGCAGCGAGATCTGCGCCACCGACACGCCCAGGACCGCTGGCGCCATCTGCTTCAGCACGCGGTGCACGCCGGGGTGGTGCCAGGCACGGCGCAGGCGCGCCACCGACAGGCCGAAGCTCGGCAGCGCGCCGATGCGCTTCAAGGCCGGCAGCTGCACGGCGAGCTGCAGCATGCCGCCGACCATGACGCCCAGCGCGAGCGCGTAGATCGGCTCGATGCCCCAGGCCTTGAAGTGCGGCACACCCCACCAGGCGGCGGCGATGAACGACAGGTTCAGCAGCACCGGTGTGGCCGCCGGCACCGCAAAGCGCTTCCAGGTGTTCAGGATGCCGGCCGACAGCGCGACCAGCGACATGAAGCCGATGTAGGGGAACATGAAGCGTGTCATGGCGACCGCGACGTCGAAGCCGCCGCTCTTCTGCAGACCCTGCGCCATCAGCCACACCAGGACCGGCGCGCCGACGACACCCAGCACGCAGGTCACGAGCAGCGCCCACAGCAGCACCGTGGCGACGGCATCGATCAGCGCGTGCGTCGCCTCGTCGCCGTCGCGCGCGCGACTCTCGGCCAGCAAGGGCACGAAGGCCTGCGAGAACGCACCTTCTGCGAACAGCCGGCGCAGCAGATTGGGGATGCGGAAGGCGACGTTGAAGGCGTCCGTCATCACGCTCGCGCCGAACGCCGCCGCCACCATCTGTTCGCGCACCAGCCCGGTGATGCGCGACGCCAGCGTCAGCAGGGAGACGGTCGACGCGGCGCGCAGCAGGTTCATGGAGGGGATGGGTTGGCCGATCGCGGGTCGAGAGCGGGGCAGCCGGGCAAGGCAGGTGCGCGAGTATAGAAGTGCCTACTAACGTGGGTTCACGCCGGCCCTCGGCCCCATGGACGACCTCGGGGCCGGTGATATACTCGCAGGCTTTCCCCCCGGAACCCCGTCACACAATGGCCACCTCTTCCAAAGTCAAGAAATCGGTCCGCATCGCGTCGGGCCGCAAGCGCGTGCGTCAGGACGTCCGCCTGAACGCCGCCAACACCTCGCTGCGCTCGAAGTTCCGCACCGCCATCAAGGGCGTGCTCAAGGCCGTGGCCACCGGCGACAAGGCCAAGGCCGGTGAAACCTTCAAGTCGGCCCAGAAGGTGATCGATTCGATCGCCGACAAGGGTCTGTTCCACAAGAACAAGGCCGCTCGCTACAAGAGCCGCCTGTCGGCCAAGATCAAGGCGCTGGCGGCCTGAAACCGCATCCGGGTGGGAAACGAGAGGGGCTCCGCAAGGAGCCCTTTTTCATGGGTCTTCAACGGTCGGGGGCCGGCGGCACATCCGGCAGCAGGCAGGCGTCGACCACCTGCAGCTGGTTGTCGCGCGCGAAGTTCATGACGAAGTCCCAGGCCATCGGCTCCAGCTCGCGCAGCGCCTCGTTGACGACCACGCACTTGACGCCGTTGATCACGTTGGGTACGCAATAGGGCGAGTAGCCGATGTAGGCCGCGCGGCCCTTCTGCGCGCCGCCGGGACGGAAGCTGGACATCGCGCCGGCCAGCCGCTCGGCCCAGTCGCTGGGGCGGAAGCTGCGCCCGTCCAGGGTCAGGCCCTGGATGAAGACTTCTCTCGGTTTGGAGCGTTCGGGTGTGGGCACGGACAGGCGCAGACGGGACACCGCTGGGAGCGGCCAGGGACGACGCTATTGTGCTGCAGTGCAGCAGGTGCAATCGGCAAATCGGTGCGAGCCAGCGAGACGCACGGCGTCGCTGCGTTGTCGTCGGGCATCCGTAGAATCTCGCAGGCGCAGCATCCGTGATGGACTGCGCCTTTTTCATTCAAGGAAGCCGCTCATGAACGCGCCCGAAGCCCCGAAGCCGCCGCCGTCTCCCCACGTGATGAACACCTACGGCCGCCTGCCGTTCGCGCTGTCGCATGGCCAGGGCTGCCGCGTGTGGGACACCGAAGGCCGCGAGTACCTCGACGCGCTGGGCGGGATCGCCGTCAACACCCTGGGCCACGCCCACCCGAAGCTGGTGCCGGCGCTGACCGACCAGATCGGCAAGCTGATCCACTGCTCCAACTACTATCAGGCGCCGATGCAGGAGCAGCTGGCCGCCAGGCTGTGCGAGCTGAGCGGGCTGACCAATGCCTTCTTCTGCAGCACCGGCCTGGAGGCCAACGAGGCCGCGCTGAAGATCGCGCGCAAGTTCGGTCACGACAAGGGCATCGACCGCCCGGAGATCATCGTCTACGAGAAGGCCTTCCACGGCCGCTCGATCGCCACGCTGTCGGCCACCGGCAACCCCAAGGTGCAGGCCGGCTTCGGGCCGCTGGTGGAGGGCTTCGTGCGGGTGCCGCTGAACGACGTGGCGGCGATCGAGGAAGTCGCCCAGACGCGGCCGAACGTGGTGGCGGTCTTCCTGGAAGTGATCCAGGGCGAGGGCGGCATCAACCCGGCGACCGTACCCTACCTTCAGGCCCTGCGCCGCCTATGCGACGAGCACGACTGGCTGCTGATGCTGGACGAAGTGCAGTGTGGCATCGGGCGCACCGGCAAGTGGTTCGCCCACCAGTGGGCCGGCATCCACCCCGACGTGATGCCGCTGGCCAAGGGCCTGGGCTCGGGCGTGCCGGTCGGCGCGGTGGTGTGCGGCCCGCGCGCGGCCGGCGTGCTCGGCCCGGGCAACCATGGCACCACCTTCGGCGGCAACCCGCTGGCGATGCGCGCCGGCATCGAGACGCTTGCCGTGATGGAGCAGGACCGCCTGCTGGAGAACGCCGCGACAGTGGGTGAACGGCTGCGCGCCGGACTGGCGCGCGAACTGGCCGACCTGAGCGGGCCGAACGGCGTCACCGAGATCCGCGGCCAGGGCCTGATGATCGGCATCGAGCTGGCGCGCCCGTGCGGCGAGCTGCTCGGCCGCGCCGCCGAGGCCGGCCTGCTGCTCAGCGTGACCGCCGACCGCGTGATCCGGCTGGTGCCGCCGCTGATCCTCAGCGCAGCCGAGGCCGATCGGGTCGTGGCGATCCTGTGCCCGCTGATCCGCCGCTTCCTCGCCGAGCCGCCGAAGCCGGCCGCCTGAGCCGTGCACCGCCCCTCGACCTCCGCCCGACCGAGCGCCATGAAACCCGGCTCCAGCCTCATGAAGCACTACCTGCAGTTCAAGGACCTCCGCGCCGAGGAGTACGCCTACCTGTTCGAGCGCGCCGCGATCATCAAGCGCCGCTTCAAGAACTACGAGAAGTACACGCCGCTGTTCGACCGCACGCTGGCGATGATCTTCGAGAAGGCCAGCACCCGCACACGCGTGAGCTTCGAGGCCGGCATGTACCAGATGGGCGGCTCGGTGGTGCACCTGACCACCGGCGACAGCCAGCTCGGCCGCGCAGAGCCGGTGGAGGACAGCGCACGCGTCATCAGCCGCATGGTCGACCTGGTGATGATCCGCACCTTCGAGCAGGCCAAGCTCGAGCGCTTCGCCGCGCATTCGCGGGTGCCGGTGATCAACGGCCTGACCAACGAATTCCACCCCTGCCAGATCCTGGCCGACCTGTTCACCTACATCGAGCACCGCGGTACGCAGGACGGCGGCGCGAAGGCGGCCGACTGCCTGCGCGGCATGGTCGTGGCCTGGGTCGGCGACGGCAACAACATGGCGCACACCTGGCTGCAGGCCGCCGAGATCCTGGGCTTCACGGTGCACGTCAGCACACCCGGCGGCTACGAGATCGACCCGGTCGTGGCCGGCATCTCGGGCACCCACTGCTACAAGGTCTTCGCCGACCCGATGGATGCCTGCCGTGGCGCCCACCTGGTGACCACCGACGTGTGGACCAGCATGGGCTACGAAGCCGAGAACGAGGCCCGCAAGCAGGCCTTCGCCGATTGGTGCGTGGACCGCGAGATGATGGCCGCGGCGCGCCCGGATGCGCTGTTCATGCACTGCCTGCCGGCCCATCGCGGCGAGGAGGTCGAGGCCGAGGTGATCGATGGCACGCAGTCTGTGGTCTGGGACGAGGCCGAGAACCGCATGCACGTGCAGAAGGCCCTGATGGAGTACCTGTTGCTCGGCCGCATCGGCTGAGCCGGCAGGCTGCGGCGTCGCCCGACGGTGCACTGCCATGAAGCTCGCGCTGCTGACCGACCTGCACGCCAACCGCGAAGCCTTCGAGGCCTGCCTGGGCGCGGCCGCATCCTGCGGGGCGACCGACTACGCGATCCTCGGTGACCTGGTCGGCTACGGCGCCGACCCGGCCTGGGTCGTCGACCGGGTGCGCGCGCTGGCCCGCAATGGCGCCATCGTGCTCAAGGGCAACCACGACGAGTCCGCCGCGCAGGGGCCGCGACCGACGATGGTCGACGACGCGCGCCGTGTCATCGCCTGGACCCGGGCGCGGCTCGACGCCGATCAGCTCGCCTTCCTCGACGCCCTGCCGTTCACCGTCGAGCGGGACGGCTGCGGCTTCGCCCACGCCAACACCTGGGCTCCGGCCGGCTGGGAGTACGTGACCAGCCGGCACGACGCCGTGCGCTGCCTGCAGGCCACTGCAGCGCGCCACGTGTTCATCGGCCACGTGCACGAACCGCGGCTCTACCACCTGGCCGGCACCGGCAAGTCCGGTGATTTCGTGCCGGTGCCCGATGTCGAGATCCCGGTGCCGGCGCACCGGCAGTGGCTGGTGCTGCCGGGTTCGGTGGGCCAGCCGCGCGACGGCGATCCGGCAGCCTGCTGGGCGCTCTTCGACACCGACACGCGCAGCCTGTGCTTCCACCGCGTGCCCTACGACCACGAGACGGCGGCCGCGAAGGTGCGCGAGGCCGGCCTGCCGGATCGCCTGGCCGATCGGCTGATCGAGGGTCGATGAGCGGCAGCGCCGGTCCCGTGCCGCTGCAGCCGGGCGCCGTGGTCGACGGCTTCCGGCTCGAGGAGCACCTGCACCAGGGCGGCATGGCCAACCTGTGGCGCGTCACCCACCCGGACCACGCGCAGCCGATGCTGATGAAGCTGCCGCGCATCAAGGGCGGCGAGGACCCGGCCACCATCGTCGGCTTCGAGGTCGAGCAGATGATCCTGCCGCGTCTGCAGGGGCCGCACGTGCCGCGCTACGTGGCGCAGGGCGATTTCACCGCGCAGCCCTACCTGGTGATGGAACAACTGCCGGGCGAGTCGCTGCGCCCACGGCTGGACCGCGCGCCGCTGCCGATCGACGAGGTGGTGACCATCGGCGCCAAGGTCGCCACCGCGCTGCACGACCTGCACCGCCAGCACGTGATCCATCTCGACGTGAAGCCGAGCAACATCCTGTTCCGCCGAGCGGCCGACGGCAGCGAGGCCGAGGCGGTGCTGGTGGACTTCGGCCTGTCACGCCACGACCACCTGCCCGACCTGCTGGACGAGGAGTTCACGCTGCCGATGGGCACCGGCCCCTACATGTCGCCGGAGCAGATCCAGTTCGTGCGCGACGAGCCGCGCAGCGACCTCTACGCGCTCGGCGTGATGCTCTACCACCTGACGACCGGCGAGCGCCCGTTCGGCCAGCCGACCAGCATCGCCGGCCTGCGCCAGCGGCTCTACCGCGAGCCGGTGCCGCCGCGCGTGCTGCGCCCCGACTGTCCCCCGTGGCTGCAGGAGATCCTGCTGCGCTGCCTCGAGCCGCGCGCCGACCAGCGCCACGACACCGCAGCCCAGCTGGCCTTCGACCTGATGCACCCGCAGCAGGTGCCGCTGACCGCCCGGGCCGAGAAGCGCGAGCGCTCCGGGCGCCTGCGGGCGCTGCGTCGCTGGTTCGCGTCGGTCGGGTCGGAGCCGCAGGCCAGCGGCGGCGCCAGCGCCGACCTGCCGCGGCACGCGATCCTGATGGCGGCGGTCGACGTCGGCGGCACGCCGGGGCTGCTGGAGACGCTGCGCGACACCGTGCAGCATTTCCTGCAGGCCGAGGCCGGTGCACGACTGGCCTGCGTGGGCGTGATGAAGACCACCCGCATCGGCATGGACGAACTCGTGGACGCCGAAGGCAGCAGCCTGCACGTCAAGCAGCTGGTCGCACTGAAGCACTGGGCCCGGCCGCTGCAGCAGGCGCTGGGTCTCGACGGCCTCGATCGCAGTGGCCGCGTGACATTCCACGTGCTCGAGGCGCCCGATGCGGCGAACGCGATCGTCGAGTTCGCGCGCCGCAACGAGGTGGACCACATCATCATGGGCGCCCGCAGCGCCTCGCCGCTGCGTCGCTACCTCGGCAGCGTGTCGGCCCAGGTGGTGGCGGAGTCGGACTGCAGCGTGACCGTGGTGCGCGACCCGGCCGGCCGCGGCTGAGCCGCGTCAGCGCAGCACACCGGCCAGCGGCGCCAGCGGCGGCGGCAGGTCCGTCTCGCCCAGCGCCTCCAGCAGGTTGATCTCGATGGTGCGGCAGATCGCCTCGAGCGGCAGGTGGTTGGGCTTCAGGCCGAACGGGTCCTTGATCTCGTCGCCCACGGCGTCGAGGCCGAAGAAGGTGTAGGCGACGACGAGCACCACGAAAGGCGTCAGGTAGCCGATGAGATCGACCAGACCGAACGGCAGCAGGAAGCAGTAGACGTAGGCAGTGCGGTGCAGCAGCAGCGTGTAGGCGAACGGGATCGGCGTGCTCGCGATGCGCTCGCAGCCGGCGGCCGCGGCGGCCAGCCCCGAGACGTGGGTGTCGATCTCGGCGGCGATGCGGGCATCCACCTGCCCGGCGCGCAGCGCCTCGCCGAGGCCGCGCCCCACGCCGCGCAGCAGGTGCTCGGTGCCCAGGCTCGCGGCCCGGAAGGCGCGGGCCTCGTCCGCGCCGAGCAGGCGCTCGATGTCGGGGCCGGCATCGCTGTCGCGCAGCTGGTGGCGCAGGGCGTGGGCGAAACCGATGGTCCGCCGCACCAGCACGGCCCGCGCGTCGTCGGCCGGGTCGGGCGCCGCGGGGGTCTGGAACAGCGTCTGCACCTCGCGCGCGAGGCTGCGCGAACGGTGCACCACATCACCCCAGAGCCGGCGGGCCTCCCAATAGCGGTCGTAGGCCGCGGTGTTGCGGAAACCGAGGAAGATCGCCAGCGCCAGTCCGATCAGCGAGAACGGCACCGGGGTCAGCGTCACCTTCCACTGGAACAGCATGCCGTGGCTGAATGCGACGGCAGTCGCGAGCACGGTGCAGGTGGCCAGGCTCCAGAAGATGCGCGGCAGGATCGACCCGCGCAGCGCGAAGAACAGCCGCAGGGCGTTCGGGCGGTCGACGACGATCATGGCGCGGACGGGCTCGGTGGCCGGCCGGGAGCACGCAGGTCGCGCATCAGGCCGGCGGCTTGTGCCAGAGGCCGCTGCGCCGCGCCTCGTCGACCTTGGCCTGCCCGGCCGGCTGCATCAGGCCGGCGGCCTCCAGCGCCTCGGCACGGCGCTGGTGCGGACCGGACCAGGCACTCTTGGGCTTGCGCGGCGCGAACCACAGCAGCGAGCGGCGCTCGTCGAGCCGGCCCTGCTTGCTGTCGATCCAGCCGAAGCACAGCGCCTCGTCGATCGCCTCGTCCAGCGTCGGCGCCTCGTGGTCGCTGCCCTTGCGGGCCATCACCAGCCACACGCCGTTGGCCTGGCCCTGATGCCGGCTCAGCCAGCGGCGCCATGCAGCGCGGTCGGCCGCTTCGACGGCGTGGGGGGGCAGGGTGTCTCCAGGCATCGCGGGCTTTCTCGGTCGGGGGCGGTTCGGGGGCGCGCCTAAAATCTCGGCTTCGCCGATTTGACCTCACCCGCGCGCCCTCCCCGCCCGCGCCCCGGCGAGCCCGAACCCGCAGCACTGTTCCCCACCATGGCAACCATCCTCCAGCACCTTCCCACCGGCCAGAAGGTCGGCATCGCATTCTCCGGCGGACTGGACACCAGCGCCGCGCTGCACTGGATGAAGCTCAAAGGCGCCCTGCCCTACGCCTACACGGCCCACCTCGGCCAGCCCGACGAGCCCGACTACGACGAGATCCCGCGCAAGGCGATGCAGTACGGCGCCGAGAAGGCACGCCTGATCGACTGCCGGGCGCAGCTGGTCGCCGAAGGCCTGGCCGCGCTGCAGGCCGGTGCCTTCCACATCTCGACCGCCGGGGTGACCTACTTCAACACCACGCCGATCGGGCGCGCGGTCACCGGCACGATGCTGGTCGCGGCCATGAAGGAGGACGACGTCCACATCTGGGGCGACGGCAGCACCTTCAAGGGCAACGACATCGAGCGCTTCTACCGCTACGGCCTGCTCACCAACCCGGCGCTGAAGATCTACAAGCCCTGGCTCGACCAGACCTTCATCGACGAGCTCGGCGGCCGTGCCGAGATGTCGGCCTTCATGACGCAGGCCGGCTTCGGCTACAAGATGAGCGCCGAGAAGGCCTACTCGACCGACTCCAACCTGCTCGGCGCCACGCACGAGGCCAAGGATCTGGAGCACCTGAGCAGCGGCATCCGCATCGTCAACCCGATCATGGGCGTGGCGTTCTGGCGCGACGAGGTCGAGGTGAAGCGCGAGGAGGTGACCGTGCGCTTCGAAGAGGGCCGGCCGGTCGCGCTGAACGGCATCGAGTTCGCCGACCCGGTGGCGCTGCTGCTGGAGGCCAACCGCATCGGGGGCCGCCACGGGCTGGGCATGAGCGACCAGATCGAGAACCGCATCATCGAGGCCAAGAGCCGCGGCATCTACGAGGCCCCGGGTCTGGCGCTGCTGCACATCGCCTACGAGCGCCTCGTGACGGGCATCCACAATGAAGACACGATCGAGCAGTACCGTGACAACGGCCGCAAGCTCGGCCGCCTGCTCTACCAGGGCCGCTGGTTCGACCCGCAGGCCATCATGCTGCGCGAGACCGCGCAGCGCTGGGTGGCGCGCGCCGTGACTGGCGAGGTCGCGCTCGAGCTGCGCCGCGGCAACGACTACTCGATCCTCGACACGCGCTCCCCCAACCTCACCTACCAGCCCGAGCGGCTGTCGATGGAGAAGGTGGAGGATGCCCCGTTCTCGCCGGCCGACCGCATCGGCCAGCTGACGATGCGCAACCTCGACATCGTCGACACCCGCGCCAAGCTCGGCATCTACGCGAAGAGCGGGCTGCTGTCGCTGGGCAGCGGCGCGGCGCTGGCGCGCCTGCAGAACGACGACCCGTCCTGAGCCGGCCCGGGGCCCGGCGGCAGCCCAGCCGGCTCCGGTCTGAACGGCGCGAAGGGGCTTTCACACCCACGTCACAAGGCGTAGTCTCCGCCCAGGAGGCTTGCAATGAACGCTGGGTGCCGCCGTGTCCTGACCCTCGCGCTGACTGCGGCTTGCGCCGGCGCCCCGGCGCTGGAACTCGCCTACGAACCGACCTCGCTCAACTGGACCGCCGGCGAGGTCGGGCGCATCGGCACCGAGACGCTGCAGCAGACCGTGGCCAGCGCCGCAGCACGCGACCGGCTCGGTTGCGTACAGCACTGCGAGCGCCTGCAGCGCATCTTCGACCGGCTGGTCGCCGAAGCGCGCCGGCAGACCCCGCGCGCCGCCGTGCTGCCGTGGTCGCTGACGGTGCTGCACCACGACGACACCGGTGCCTTCGCGCTGCCCGACGGCCAGGTGGTCGTGTCCGAGACGCTGATCGAGGATCGCGGCCTGTCCGACGAGGCGCTGGCCTTCGTGCTGGCGCACGAGATGGCGCACAGCATCCTCGAACACGAACGCCAGATGCTGACCGCCGGACGCCTGCTGCTGCCGCGCCAGGTGGAGCGCAGCGTGCCCGACATGTATGTCGAGCTCGAGCACAACTTCGGCCTGCTGAAGTCGCTGGAGCCGGTTCTGCAGCAGGGCGAGTTCGAGGCCGACGAACTGGGCCTGCTGCTGGCCGCGCTGGCCGGTTTCGCGCCGGCCCGGCAGCTCGAGTTCATGCAGAACGAGGTGGCCGAGGACGACGGCCGGCGGCCGGTCGCCGCCACGCACCCGCCGGCCACCGAGCGGCTGGCGCGGCTGCAGGAACGGCTGCCGCTGGCCTGGCGGCTGGTCCAGGCGCGTCGGGAGCACGCGACCCGCCGCCCCTGAGCGCCGAAGCCGGCGTGGCGCCGGCTCAGTTTGGCAACGCTGCCAGGCTGTCGCCCTGCACCAGCACGCGGTCGTTCACGCGGAGGCCGAGGTCACGTTGTCCCACCACGGTCTGTGTCCCGCCACCGTCGAGTTCGACGGTGTATTCATAGCGGGGCTGCGGCGGCGCCTTGGGGCCGGCGTCGACAGTGGCCGCCGGCGCGGCCGGTGCCTCGGATCGGGCTGCCGGCGCAGACGCCGACGCGCGCTTGTCGCGCTTGCCGCTCGCCGGCGGCTTCGCCTTGGCGGCCGGGGCCGGCTTGGGCACCGCGGTTGGCACGGCGGCGGCGGCCACCGGTGGGTCGACCCATGCCGCGAAATAGGTGATCCGGCTCACCGTGGCATTGCCCTGCGCCGCAGCGGACCCGCCCGGTTCGGCAGGACGAGACGAGGCACAGCCCGCCAGCGCGACGGCGAGCGACAGGGCGAGGGCGGGAACACGGACGGGCATGGCGGGGCACTCCTCGAGGCGATGCCGAGCGAGTGTGCCCAAGCCCGCGGCCTGCGCGCATGAACTTGCGTGGCGCGGCCTCCCGCATTCGAGTGGCTTGCCAGGCCCGCGGTCGCGCGGCAGCCGCCGCTCACGCCGGGTCGTCGTACTTCAGGTACTTGAAGCGGGCGTCGTCGTTGGGCGTGCCCTCGAGCACCGCGCCCGCCTCCTTCGCCGGCTGCCACTGGACCACCTCCTCGATCTTCTTCGCCAGCGCGAAGTCCTTCTCGGTCACGCCCTTGGCGGCGTGGTTGACCAGCTTCACCACCACGAAGGCGTAGCTGACCGCCAGGTCCGGGTGGTGCCAGGCCGCCTCGGCGAGATGCCCGACGGTGTTGACGACCATCAGCGTGGCCTTCCAGCCGCTGGTCCTGTACTTGCGCCGGATCCAGCCATCCTCGTAGGTCCAGTGCGGCAGTTCGGCCTTCAGCCGGGCCTCGATCTCCTCGGGAGCGTAGACCTCGTCGGCCCCCTTGCTGCGCCATTGCGTCATCGCCGTCTCCTCGATGGCCGGACCCTTGCCCAGCGGCTACACCACCACCGGCTCCGGTTCGAGCCGGATGCCGAAGCGGCCGTAGACACTCTCCTGGATGGCCTGCGCCAGCGTCACGATCTCGCCGCCGATGGCCTGTCCGCGGTTCACCAGCACCAGCGCCTGCTTCTCGTAGACGCCGGCCTGGCCGATCGACTTGCCCTTCCAGCCGCAGGCGTCGATCAGCCATCCTGCCGCGAGCTTGAAACTGCCGTCGGCCATGGGGTAATGCACGATGGCCGGGTCGCGCGCGATGATGTCGCGGCACTGCTCCGGCGTGACCACCGGGTTCTTGAAGAAGCTGCCGGCGTTGCCGATCACCGCCGGGTCGGGCAGCTTGGCGCGGCGGATCTCGCAGACCCAGTCGTACACCTGGCGCGGCGTCGGGTGGCTGATGCCGGTGTCGGCCATCCTGCGCTCCAGGTCCAGGTAGCCCAGCACCGCGGTCGGTGGCTGCGGCAGGCGCAGTCGCACGCGGGTGATCAGGCAGCGGCCGGCGAGCGCCTGCTTGAACACGCTGTCGCGGTAGCCGAAGCGGCAGGCCGCGGCGTCCAGCGTGAGCGCGGCGCCGGTCTGCAGGTCGATGGCGTCGAGCGAGTCGAAGCGGTCCTTCAACTCCACACCGTAGGCGCCGATGTTCTGCACCGGCGCGGCGCCCACGCTGCCGGGGATCAGCGCCAGGTTCTCCAGCCCGGGCAGGCCCTGCTCCAGCGTCCAGGCGACGAACGCGTGCCAGTTCTCACCGGCGCCCGCCTCGACGATGACCGCATCGTCCCGGCGCGCGAGCACGCGACGCCCGGCGATCTCCACCTTGAGCACCAGCGCACGCAGGTCGCGGGTGAGCACGATGTTGCTGCCGCCGCCCAGCACGAATTTCGGCATCGCGGCCAGATCGGGGTCGGCCAGCAGGCGCTGCACGTCCTCGGGTGCGTGCACGCGCACCAGCCGCTGGGCCAGCGCGGGCAGGCCGAAGCTGTTGTACGGCCTCAGGCTGACATTGGTTTCGACGGCGGGCAGGTCCGGCATGGCAGAATTTTCGCTGATCTCCGTCTCAGGAAGCCCTTCATCATGCCCAGCTTCGATACCGTGCTAGAACCCAACCTCGTCGAGGTGCGCAACGCGGTCGACCAGAGCAGCAAGGAGATCGGCACGCGCTTCGATTTCAAGGGCTCGTCGGCGCGCGTGGAGCTCAAGGACAAGGACATCACGCTCTACGCCGACAGCGACTTCCAGCTCTCGCAGGTGATGGACATCCTCACGCTCAAGCTCACCAAGCGCAGCGTCGACGCGCGCTTCCTCGACAGCAGCGCCAAGATCGAGAAGATCGGCGGCGACAAGGTCAAGCAGGTGCTCAAGGTCAAGGAAGGCATCGACAGCGAGACGGCGAAGAAGATCCAGCAACTGATCAAGGCCAGCAAGATGAAGGTGCAGGCCGCGATCCAGGGCGACGCGGTGCGCGTCACCGGCGCCAAGCGCGACGACCTGCAGGCGGCGATGGCGCTGATCCGCAAGGACGTGGCCGACGTGCCGCTGTCGTTCAACAACTTCCGCGACTGAGCCGGCCGAGGGATGCGCGCCGCACTGCTGTCGGCCGTGCTGATCCTCGCCGCGGCCGGGGCGGCGGCGCAGCAGCCCTCACGTCGCGTGGCCCTGAGCGGCAGCATGGGCAGCCGCGCGCTGCTGGTGATCGACGGCGATGCGCCACGCGCGGTGGCGGTGGGCAGCACCGTGCAGGGCGTCAAGTTGCTCAGCGTGAACGAGGCGCAGGCGGTGGTCGAGATCGACGGCCGGCGGCAGACGCTGCGCCTCGGCGAAGCGGCGGTGAACCTGGGCGGCGCGGCCAGCGCCGGCAGCGGCACCCAGATCACCCTCAGCAGCGACGCCAACGGCCACTTCCAGGCCCAGGGCCAGATCAACGGCCGTGGCGTGCTGTTCCTGGTGGACACCGGCGCGACCATGATTTCGATGGGGCAGGACGAGGCCGAGCGCCTGGGCCTGGCCTACAAGAACGGCGAGCGCATCGGCCTGCGCACCGCCAACGGCAACACCGTGGGCTACCGCATCTCGCTGAACACGGTGCGGGTCGGTGACGTCGAGGTGCACAACGTGGCGGCGGTGGTGCAGCCCCAGCCGATGCCCTTCATCCTGCTCGGCAACAGCTTCCTGACGCGCTTCCAGATGAAGCGCGAGAACGACACGCTGCTGCTGCAGCGGCGCTACTGATCGCGCACCGGCGATGCGCGACGTGGCTGTTCTCAAGGAAACGTCGGGCCGCCCCAAGTTTCCTTGACCCCCGCGGGGGGGCGGGCTGGGCGCAGACCGGCCCTGGGGGTGCTCAGTAGCCGGCCGCCAGACCGGTGTTGCGCCGCGGGTCGTTGGCGCCGTAGTAGCGGTTGCTGCCGACCGGCTTGCCGCCCAGCGAGGGCGCGCCGACCAGGATGGCTGCCAGATGGTTGGCCGGTTGCGGGGCGCCGAATCGGTGCCCCATGCCGAGCAGGATCTGCCGCGTGTCGGGGCTCAGCGCGAACGGCTCGAGGTTCGTCGCCTCCGGCTGCCACTGCTGGTGGAAGCGCGGGGCATCGACCGCCTCCTGCACCGTCATGCCGTAGTCGATCAGGTTCAGCAGCACCAGCGCCGTCACGGTGATGATGCGGCTGCCGCCGGGCGTGCCCAGCACCAGCACCGGCTTGCCGTCGCGCGACACGATGGTCGGGCTCATCGAGCTGAGTGGACGCTTGCCGGGGGCGATCGCGTTGGTTTCGCCCTGCACCAGACCGTACATGTTCGCGGCGCCGAGCTTGATGGTGAAGTCGTCCATCTCGTTGTTGAGCAGCACGCCGGTGCCGGCCGCGGCGACGCGGGCGCCGAACCAGTCGTTGAGCGTGTAGGTCACCGAGGCCGCATTGCCCTCGCGGTCGATGATGGAGTAGTGGGTGGTGTTGCTGCCCTCGTGCGGCGCGACGCCGGGTCGCAGGTCCTGCGACACGCCGGCCCGCGCCGGGTCGATGGCGGCCCGGATGCGCGCCGCGTAATCCTTGTCGAGCAGGCGCTCCAGCGGGTTGTGCACGAAGTCGGGGTCGCCCAGGTAGCTGTTGCGGTCGACGTAGGCGTGGCGCATCGCCTCGATCTGGTAGTGCACGCCCTGCGCCGCGCCATAGCCCAGCTCCTGCAGCGGATAGCCCTCCAGGATGTTGAGGAGCTCGCACAGGATCACGCCGCCGGCGCTCGGGGGCGGCGCCGAGACGATCCGGTAGCCGCGGTAGTCACACTCCACCGGCGCGAGCTCGCGGGTCGCGTACCGGTCCAGATCGGTCTGCGTGATCAGGCCGCCACCGGCCCGGCTCGACGCCACCAGCGCCTCACCTACCGGACCCTGGTAGAAGCCGCGGCTGCCGTGGCGGGCGATGCGCTGCAGCGTGCGCGCCAGGTCCTTCTGCACCAGCCGCTGGCCGGCGGACCACGGCGCTCCCTCGCGCAGGAAGATCGCGGCCGAGGCCGGGTCCTTGCGGAAGTCGTCGGTCGCGGTAGCGAGCATGGCGATGTCGCCCGGCTCCAGCACGAAGCCGCGACGCGCCAGTCGCAGCGCGGGTGCCACGAGAGCCGCACGTTGCATCGTGCCGTACTTCACGCGCGCGAACTCGAGCCCGGACACCGTGCCGGGCACGCCGACGGCCAGATGGCCGCGCGTGCTGAGACCCTTGACCGGCTGGCCATCGGCGCCGAGGTACATGTCGGCCGTGGCCGCGAGCGGCGCCTTCTCGCGGAAGTCGAGAAAGGTCCTGCGGCCATCGGCGAACTGCAGCGTCATGAAGCCGCCGCCGCCCAGGTTGCCGGCCGCCGGGTAGACCACCGCCAGCGCGTAGCCGACCGCCACCGCGGCATCGACCGCGTTGCCGCCGCGCTGCAGCACGTCGACCCCGACCTGCGTCGCCAGCCGGTGCGCGGTGACCACCATGCCGTTCTCGGCCGCCACCGGCGCGACCGACGCCGCCTGCACGGCCATCGCGACCAGCACCGCGGCCGCGGCAAAGAGGGACCTCAAGCATTGGGCTGCATGCATGGCAAAGCTCCTGGGCACACGTCGTCCGCTCGAGGACGCTCGGCCCAGGATAGCCCGCAGGCCCCGGCCTGTGCGGGACGCAGGGCATCACCGCAGCCGGCCGCTGCGGCGCTGCACAGTCCCGGTGAGCGTATGGAGCCGCTCGCTACACTGCCGGATGCGCATCTCGCAGGTGTTGTTCTCCCAGGGTTTCGGCACCCGGCGCGACTGCGCCGGGCTCATCCACGCAGGCGCCGTCGAGGTGGCCGGGCGCGTGGTCGACGACCCCGACGAGGAGCTGCCGACCGAGGACCTGGTGTTCAGCGTGCAGGGCCGGGCCTGGCCCTTCCACGACAAGGCGCTGGTGCTGCTGCACAAGCCCACCCACTACGAGTGCTCGCAGAAACCGCGCCACCATCCCGGCGTGCTCTCGCTGCTGCCGACGCCGCTGCGCGTGCGCGGTCTGCAGCCGGTCGGAAGGCTCGACGAAGACACCACCGGCGCGTTGCTGCTCACCGACGACGGCACGCTCATCCACCGGCTCACATCACCCAAGCACCACGTGCCCAAGGTCTACGAGATCACGGCCAAGCATGCGCTGGCCGACGAGCAGATCGCCCGCCTGACCGAGGGCGTGGTGCTCGACGACGATCCCCAGCCGGTGCGCGCGGCCGCGGCCGAACGCACCGGCGAATTCACGCTGCGCCTCACGCTGACCGAAGGCAAGTACCACCAGGTCAAGCGCATGCTGGCGGCGGTAGGCAACCGCTGCGAGGCGCTGCACCGCAGCCGCATCGGCGCGCTGGCCCTGGACGACCTCCCGGTCGGCCAGTGGCGCTGGGTCGGCCCGGACGAGCGGGCCCGGCTGCTGCAGAAGTAGCGGCCCCGCGCCGCCGCGCCAGGCCGGCATCAAGCCTGGATCAGTCCCCAGCGCAGCGCCACCAGCGTGATCTCGCTCTGGTTGCTGGCGTTGAGCTTCTGCTTGATGTGGTACAGGTGCGTGCCGACGGTGCTGGGCGAGAGCTTCAGCGTCTCGGCGATCTGCGCCACCGTCATGCCGCGCGCGAGCTGGATGAAGACCGAGAACTCGCGCTCGCTCAGCATGTCGGCCGGGCTGGTCTCGCCGTCGATCTGTGCCACCGCCAGGCGCTGCGCGGTCTGGGCGTCCACGTAGCGCTCGCCACGCGCGACGGCCGTCACGGCAGCGATCAACGCCTCGGGCGCGCTGCGCTTGGCCAAGTAGCCCAGCGCGCCGGCGCGCAGCACGCGCTGCGGATGTGCGGTGTCCTCGTGGGCCGACAGCACCAGCAGCTTGAGCTTCGGGTCCTGGGCCAGCAGCCGCCGCACCGCTTCCAGCCCGCCCATGCCGGGCATCGACAGGTCCATCACCACCACGTCGGGTCGCGCCTTGGGCACCGCCAGACAGGCTTCCTCGCCGGTCTCGGCCTCGGCCACCACCTCGATGTCGGCATTGGCCAGCAGCATGCGAAAGCCCATGCGCACCAGCGCATGGTCGTCGACCAGCATCACGCGGATCATGTTCAGGCAGGACGCAGCAAAGAGAAGATCGGCAGGACAGCCCGGCCCGCGAGGGCCCGGCCGCTGGGACAGCCTAACGCAGCCGGCTGCTGACGGCCTCCTATCGTTGTCCCCCACGTGGCACGCAGTGAAGCGGCCGCCGTGTGCCATCGCGGAGCGCTACCGGCGCCGGCCGACGCGCGCTTCACGCCGGCTCCGCCGCGGTGAACGGCAACCACACCCGCAGGGCGACACCGCGCGGGCTGCGGTTGTCGATGCGCAGCACACCGCCCAGCGCCTCCACGCGCTCGGCCAGCCAGCGCAGGCCGTAGTGGCCGCCGTCCTGCCGCGCCTTCTCGCGCCAGTCGGGCGCAAGGCCCTGGCCGTCGTCGTCGACCTGCAGCTCGGCGCCTTCGGACTCGGCATGCAGGCTGACGCTCAGCTGCCTGGCCTGGCCGTGGCGCAGCGCGTTGGTCAACCCCTCCTGGGCCGCACGGTACAGCGCCAGCGTCGCTTCGCTGCCCAGCTGCACGTCGCCCAGGTCGATGTGCAGTTCGACGCTGGCCTGCGGCTGGCTGACCCGGGTGCGCTCGACCAGGTCGCGCAGCGCATCGGCCAGCCCGAAGACGTCGAGCACCAGCGGCGCCAGCCGCGGGATCAGGCCGTGCATCGCATCGTAGAGGCGCGAGCTTTCGTCGGCGATCACCTGCGCGGCGCGCGCGGCCTCGGGGTCGGCGATGGCGACACGCTGCGCCACCGACAGCGCCAGGCTGCGCATGCCGGTCACCGACTGGCCCAGTTCGTCGTGCAGCTCACGAGCGATCAGGCGGCGTTCCTGCTCCAGGTGGCGGTCGATCCAGCGTGCCAGGTCGCGGCGGTCGGACAGCTCGTGCTCGGCCTGCGCGGCCCGGCGCTCGGCCTCGATGCGCTCGCTGACGCCCACCACCATGCGGTTGAAGGCGGCGCCGATGGCAGCCGCCTCGGTGCCCGGCAGGCGCGGCAGCGTGACGTCGAGCTGCCCGGCCTCGATGCGGTTGAGCGCCGCGACGATCTGCCCGAACGGCTCGACCGTGCGGCCGACCACCCAGAACACCACCAGGTTGAGAACCGCCAACACGCCCAGCGCGGCCAACCCCAGCACCGCGAACTGGTCCCAGGCATCGAGCGCCGCGCGCGAGGGGTCGGCCCGCACCACCAGCGTGCCGTCGGGGAAATCCATCTTCTGCGGCTCCAGCGGCGGCGCCATGAAATCGACGAACCAGTCGGGCGCATCTCGGCCCGACTTGTAGGGCGACGGCGGCGACTGGTAGACCAGTTCGCCCTTGCCGTCGAGCAGCGTGATGTCGTTCGCCCGCACGCGGCCCACCCCCTGCAGGTAGCCGATCATCGCCGGCGTGCCGCGCGCCGCCTGCAGCCACAGCGTGCGCTGCAGCAACTGCGCGGCCACGCGGTTGGCGGCCTCGATCTCCTCCCGGATCGCGTCGCGCGCGCTCTTGACCTGCAGCGCCATGACGGCCACCAGGCACAGCGCCACCAGCACACCGACGATCAGGTGGATCTTCAAGCGCAGACTCATGCGCCGCATGGTATCGGCCGGCCACCCGCCGGCGCGGCGCCGATTCCAGAAAATCATGAGGCGCGAATCATGGCCGGGACCCTGCCCGACGGCCGCTCACGTGGGCATCATGAGCCATGAGTTGACGGGAAACCGTTCACTCCGCAGCCGCCAAACCGGCCCTGTGCCACCCGAGTGAAGGAGATTCGACATGCAATGGCAAAAGCCCCAAGCGACCGACCTGCGTTACGGCTTCGAGATCACGATGTACATCTCGAACCGTTGATGACAACGGTTCCGGCCGGCCTTGCGCCGGGCCGGTTCAGGAAGGCCCGCCTCGAGCGGGCCTTTTTGCGTCTGCTCCCGAGGCGACAGGGTCCTGCGCGCGCTGTCGCGATAATCCGCCGATGCAAGTGTTCCGAGGTCTGCACCACATCCTGCTGGCCGATGGCGGCGCGTCGGCCGTCACGGTCGGCAACTTCGATGGCGTGCACCGCGGCCACCAGGCGATGCTGGCGCTGCTCAAGAGCGAGGCCGAGCACCGCGACCTGCTCAGCACCGTGCTGACCTTCGAGCCCCATCCGCGCGACTTCTTCGCCGCGCGTGCCGGCACCCCGGCCAAGGCGCCGGCGCGCATCGCCACGCTGCGCGACAAGCTCGGCGAACTGGCGCGCTGCGGCGTGCAGCGCGTCGTCGTGCTGCGCTTCGACCAGACCTTCGCCGACCAGTCGCCGCAGGCCTTCATCGACGACGTGCTGCTGCGCGGCGTGAAGGCGCGCTACGTGCTGGTGGGCGACGACTTCTGCTTCGGCGCGAAGCGGGCCGGCGACTACGCGATGCTCGACGCCGCCGGCGAACGCCAGGGCTTCGACGTGGCGCGGATGATGAGCTACGAGGTGCACGGCCTGCGCGTCAGCAGCTCGGCGGTGCGCGAGGCGCTGGGCGCCGGCGACATGGCGCTGGTCACCCGCCTGCTGGGGCGGCCCTACAGCATCAGCGGCCACGTCACCCACGGCCGCAAGCTGGGCCGCGAGCTCGGCGCCGGCCCGGACGGCGGCGACGGCTTCCGCACGCTGAACCTGCGTTTCCCCCACCCCAAGCCGGCCGCGCACGGCATCTACGTCGTGCGCACCCACGGCCTGACCGCCGAGCCGCTCGACGGTGTGGCCAGCTTGGGGGCCCGCCCCACGGTGGACGACAGCGGCCGGGTGCTCCTCGAAGTGCACTGCCTGGACTGGCCTGCGCACCTGGGCGCCGAGGGGGGCTACGGTAAACTCGTCCGCGTGGAACTGCTGCACAAGCTACGCGACGAAGCCCGCTACGACGGGCTCGCTGCGCTGACCGCCGCGATCGCGCAGGACGTGAGCCAGGCGCGCCAGTGGCTGACGAGCAGCCCGCACGCGGCCCATGCGGCCGAGCGCCGCCAGACCACCCGCGATCGAATTCAGGGCCGCTGACCCTGCGGCGCCGGCGCCCGCTGCGCCGACGCACCCCCTGCCCTGTCCCCGCCGCGCGCCGCCCGCGCGGCCGCGCCGAGAACGCCATGAGCACCGACCAGCCCACCGACTACCGCGCCACGCTGAACCTGCCCGACACGCCCTTCCCGATGCGCGGCGACCTGCCCAAGCGCGAACCGGGCTGGGTGAAGCAGTGGGAGCAGCAGGGCACCTACCAGCGCCTGCGCGACGCCCGCGTCGGCCGGCCGCGCTTCGTGCTGCACGACGGCCCGCCCTACGCCAACGGCCAGCTGCACATCGGCCACGCGCTGAACAAGGTGCTGAAGGACATGATCGTCAAGGCGCGTCAGCTGGCCGGCTACGACGCGCTCTACGTGCCGGGCTGGGACTGCCACGGCCTGCCGATCGAGAACCAGATCGAGAAGCTGCACGGCCGCGGCCTGGGGCGCGACGAGGTGCAGGCGAAGAGCCGTGCCTATGCCACCGAGCAGATCGAGCAGCAGCGGGCCGACTTCAAGCGCCTGGGCGTGCTCGGCGCCTGGGACCAGCCCTACCGCACGATGGACTTCGGCAACGAGGCCGGCGAGATCCGCGCGTTGAAGCGCGTGATGGAGCGCGGCTTCGTCTACCGCGGCCTGAAGCCGGTGTACTGGTGCTTCGACTGCGGCAGCTCGCTGGCCGAGTTCGAGATCGAGTACGAGAACAAGTCCTCGCCGACGGTGGACGTGGCCTTCCTGGCCGCCGAGCCGCAGAAGCTCGCCGCCGCCTTCGGCCTGCCGGCGCTGGCCAAGGACGCGTTCGCGGTGATCTGGACCACGACGCCATGGACCCTTCCCGCCAACCAGGCGCTGAACCTCAACCCCGAGCTCGAGTACGCGCTGGTCGACACCGAGCGCGGCCTGCTGCTGCTGGCCAATGCGCTGGTGGAGAAGTGCCTGGCGCGCTACGGCCTGGCCGGCACGGTGCTCGCCACGACCGCCGGCCAGGCGCTCGAGGGCCTGGAGTTCCACCATCCGCTGGCCCACGTGCACCCGGGCTACGCGCGCCGCAGCCCGGTCTACCTGGCCGACTACGCCACCGCCGAGGACGGCACCGGCATCGTCCACTCGGCGCCGGCCTACGGCGTGGAGGACTTCAACTCCTGCATCGCGCACGGGATGAAGCACGACGAGATCCTGAACCCCGTGCAGGGCAATGGCGTGTACGCGGCCGAGCTGCCGCTGTTCGGCGGCCAGTTCATCTGGAAGGCCAACCCGCTGATCGTGCAGGCGCTGCAGGATGCCGGCCGGCTGATGGCGACCGCAAAGCTCGAGCACAGCTACCCGCACTGCTGGCGCCACAAGACGCCGGTGATCTACCGCGCCGCGGCGCAGTGGTTCGTGCGCATGGACGAGGGCGAGGGCGTGTTCACCGTCGACAAGGCGCCGAAGACGCTGCGCCAGACCGCGCTGGCGGCGATCGACGCCACCGCCTTCTACCCCGAGAACGGCCGCGCCCGACTGCGCGACATGATCGCCAACCGGCCCGACTGGTGCATCAGCCGCCAGCGCAACTGGGGCGTGCCGCTGCCTTTCTTCCTGCACAAGGTGAGCGGCGAGCTGCACCCCGACACGCTGGCGCTGATGGACCGCGCCGCCGCGCTGGTGGCGCAGGGCGGCGTGGAGGCCTGGTCGCGGCTCGACCCGCGCGAGTGGCTGGGCGAGGCAGCCGGCGATTACGCCAAGAGCACCGACATCCTCGATGTGTGGTTCGACTCCGGCTCGACCTTCTTCCACGTGCTGCGCGGCAGCCATGCCGGCGCCGGCCGCGACGACGGCGGGCCCGAGGCCGACCTCTACCTCGAGGGCCACGACCAGCACCGCGGCTGGTTCCACAGCTCGCTGCTGATCGCCTGCGCGATCGAGGGCCGTGCGCCCTACCGCGGCCTGCTGACGCACGGTTTCGCGACCGACGGCCAGGGCCGCAAGATGAGCAAATCGCTCGGCAACACCGTGGTGCCGCAGTCGGTGAGCGAGAAGCTGGGTGCCGAGATCATCCGGCTGTGGGTCGCCAGCACCGACTACTCGGGCGACCTGAACATCGACGACAAGATCCTCGCACGCGTGGTCGACGCCTACCGGCGCATCCGCAACACGCTGCGCTTCCTGCTCGCCAACACCAGCGACTTCGACCCGGCGACCGACGCGGTGCCGGACGAGCAGTTGCTGGAGATCGACCGCTACGCGATCGACCGCGCGGCGCAGCTGCAGGCCGAGATCCTGGCGCACTACGAGGTCTACGAATTCCACCCGGTGGTCGCGAAACTGCAGGTCTACTGCAGCGAAGACCTCGGTGCGTTCTACCTCGACGTGCTGAAGGACCGGCTCTACACCACCGCCCCGAAATCGCTGGCGCGGCGCAGCGCGCAGACCGCGCTGCACCGCATCACCGGCGCGATGCTGCGCTGGATGGCGCCGTTCCTGAGCTTCACCGCCGAGGAGGCCTGGCCGATCTTCGCGCCGGGCGTGTCGCCGTCGATCTTCACGCAGACCTATACCCCCTTCGCGCCCCCCGATGCCGCGCGCCTGGACAAGTGGGCCCGCGTGCGCGAGATCCGCGATGCCGTCAACAAGGAGATCGAGGCCGTCCGCACCGCCGGCGCGGTGGGCGCCTCGCTGCAGGCCACGGTGGCGGTCGGCGCGCCGGCCGACGACCTGGCGCTGCTGCAGTCACTGGGCGAGGACCTGAAGTTCGTGTTCATCACCTCGGCCGCCACCGCGGCGGCGGCCGACGCGCTGACGGTCGCGGTCACGCCGAGCAGCGCCGCCAAGTGCGAACGCTGCTGGCACTACCGCGACGACGTCGGCGCCGACCCGGCCCACCCGACGATCTGCGGCCGCTGCACCAACAATCTCTACGGTGCCGGCGAAAGCCGCACGGTGGCCTGACGCCATGGCCAGGACAACGACCCTCGGCCGCGGCGGCCTGCTCACCTGGCTGGGCGTCGCACTGATCGTGATCGTGCTGGACCAGCTCACCAAGACGCTGATCCTCGGCCACTTCCAGTACGGCGATGCACGCCACGTGACGGGCTTCTTCAACATCGTGCGCGTGCACAACACCGGCGCGGCGTTCAGCTTCCTGGCCGGCGCCTCGGGCTGGCAGCGCTGGTTCTTCGTCGGCCTGGGCCTGGTGGCGGCCGGCTTCATCGTCTGGATGCTGCGCAGCCAGGGGCACCAGCGCCTGTTCGCCTGGGCACTGTCGCTGATCCTCGGCGGGGCCATCGGCAACGTGATCGACCGGCTGCTGCACGGCTACGTGGTCGACTTCCTCGACGTCCACTGGGCCGGCTGGCATTTCCCGGCCTTCAACATCGCCGACAGCGCCATCACCGTGGGCGCCGCGCTGCTGATCCTCGACGAACTGCGGCGCGTGCGACGCGGCTGACGACCGGGCGGCCGCGGGGCCAGCCGCGCCGCTGCCACCGACCTTGTGCTCGGTGTCTACCCGCTAGGACCGCGGGCCGCGCAGCGTCTACGCTGCGCGCATGACCTCCGACGACCCCGCGCCACTCGGACCCGCACCCGACCTGGGTCCGCCGCCCGGCGCCGCGCTGACCGCCTTCGACCTGCCGCTGACCCGACTGCACCTCGGCGACCCGCTGCGCTGGCTGGCGGCCGGCTGGCGCGACTTCCGCCGCTGTCCCGGACTGGGCCTGTTCTACGGCGGCTGCTTCGTGGCGATGGGCTGGTTGTTGATGCTGGTGTTCCGCCATGCACCGGCCTACACGCTGGCGCTGTCGGCCGGCTTCCTGCTGGTCGGCCCCTTCCTGTGCACCGGGCTCTATCACGCGAGCCGCGCGCTCGAACGCGGCGAGCGGCCTTCGCTGGCCGCGTCGCTGTGGGCCTGGCGCGAACGGCCGGGCAGCATGGCCCTGTTCGGCGGGGCCCTGCTGATCCTCGAGATGCTGTGGGGACGCGCCGCGCTGATCGTGTTCGCGCTCAGCTTCGACGGCATGCCCGACTTCAAGGGCTCGCTGCTCGCGCTGCTGGACCCGCAGAACCTCGGCTTCATCACCGCCTACGTCGGGGTCGGCAGCGTGTTCGCCGGGCTCATCTACGCGGTGAGTGCGGTGTCGATCCCGCTGCTGCTCGACCGGCCGGCCGACGCGATCACCGCCGCCCTGGTCAGCCTGCGGCTGGTGCTGACGCAGACCGGCGTGATGCTGGCATGGGCGGCGCTGATCGTCGTGCTGGTCGTGCTGGCGATGCTGCCGGGGTTCCTGGGCCTGCTGGTGATCGGGCCGGTGCTGGGTCACGCGTCCTGGCATGCCTACCGCAGTGCGGTCGGCGCGCCCGGCACCGCGGGCGGCTGAGCCGCCCGGCTCAGGGCAGCAGCACGCTGCAGCCGGTGGTCAGGCGGGCCTCCAGGTCGCGGTGCGCCTGCGCCGCGTCGGCCAGCGCATAGCGACGCTCGACCGGGATCCTCACCTCGCCGCTGCCGACGACAGCGAACAGGTCGTCGGCCATCGCCTGCGTGCTCTCGCGCGTGGCGATGTGGGTGAACAGCGTCGGTCGGGTCACGTACAGCGAACCCTTGGCTGCCAGCACGCCCAGGTCCACCGGCGGTGCCTTGCCCGAGGCGTTGCCGAAGTTCGCCAGCAGGCCGAAGGGCTGCAGCACATCGAGCGACTTCTCGAAAGTGTCGAGGCCCACCGAGTCATAGACCACCTTCACGCCACGCCCGCCGGTGAGCTCCTTCACGCGCGCGACGAAATCCTCGCGCCGGTAGTTGATGGCGTGCTCGGCGCCGTGCTGCACGGCCAGCGCGCACTTCTCGTCGCTGCCGGCGGTGCCGATCAGGCGCAGGCCCAGCGCGCGCGCCCACTGGCAGGCGATCAGGCCCACGCCGCCGGCCGCGGCATGGAACAGCACGCTGTCGCCCGGCTGCAGGCCGCCCTGCGGCAGCGTCTTCTTCAGCAGGTACTGGACGGTCAGGCCCTTGAGCATCATCGCGGCCCCGGTCTCGAAGTCGATGCCGTCGGGCAGTTGCACCACGCACTTGGCCGGCATCACCCGCGCCTCGCAATAGGCTCCCGGCGGCGCGCTGGCGTAGGCGGCGCGGTCGCCGGCGCGCAGGTGCGTCACGCCGGCGCCGACCGCCTCGATCACGCCGGCCCCCTCCATGCCCAGCGTGAGCGGCATCGGCAAGGCGTACAGGCCGCTGCGCTGGTAGACGTCGATGAAGTTCAGCCCGCAGGCATGGTGGCGGATGCGCACCTCGCCGGGACCGGGTTCCCCGATCGGCAGGTCGACGAGTTGCATCGCGTCGGCACCGCCGGCGTGCGGGACCTGGATGGCTTTGACGGTGGCTGCGGGCATGCGGGAGTCCTCGGGGGTTTCGTGTTCTCCGGTATCGTGCCAGGGTTCCCAAACCCCTTGCCGATGCGCCGACTTCGACCTGCCCCCAACCTCGCCATCGCCACGCTGTGGGCCGACCTGCTGGGGCAGGCGGGCATCGCGGCCACGGTGCAGCGGGCATTCGCCAGCAGCATCGCCGGCCAGGTGCCGCCCGACCAGGCCCTGCCCGAGGTCTGGATCCAGCACGAGGAGCAGTTCGACCGCGCCGGCGTCATGCTCGACGAGCTGACGCACTGCCCGCCGCGTCTGTGGGTCTGCCCGGGCTGCGGCGAGCGCATCGACGGTCCGTTCGAGCAGTGCTGGAACTGCGGCGCCGCCATGCCGCCCGACCCGCCGAGCCGGCTCTGAGCGTCGATGACCGGCCTGACCCCTCGCGTTGCCCTGCTGATGACCCTGCCGCCCCTCATGTGGGCCGGCAACGCGGTGGTCGGCCGGCTCGCGGTGGGCAGCGTGCCGCCGCTGACGCTGAACCTGCTGCGCTGGGGGCTGGCCCTGCTGTTGCTGCTGCCGCTGGGCTGGCGGGTGTTCCGCGCGCCGCGCGAACTGGCGGCGCGCTGGCCGCACCTGCTGCTGCTCGGCACGCTGGGCGTGGGCAGCTACAACGCGCTGCAGTACCTGGCGCTGCAGACGTCCACGCCGATCAACGTGACGCTGATCGCCGCCAGCATGCCGGTCTGGATGCTCGCGATCGGCGCGCTGTTCCATGGCGTGCGTCCGCAGCGCCGCCAGCTCGCGGGCGCCGCGCTGTCGCTGGCCGGCGTGGCGCTGGTCATCGCGCGCGGCAACCCGGCGGCGCTGGCGCGCGTGCAGTTCGTCACCGGAGATCTCTACATCCTGGTGGCAATCGTCGCGTGGGCGTTCTACAGCTGGATGCTGGCGCGCCCGCCGGAGCATCTGCGCGGCGCGCGGCAGCCGCTGCTGCAGGCCGAGGGGCAGGTGCCGCGCCCGTGGACCTGGTCCGAGGTGCTGCTGGTGCAGGTGGCGTTCGGACTGATCAGCGCTGCGGCGGCCGCCGCGGGCGAGCAGGCGCTCGGCAGCGCGCCGATCCGATGGAACGCCTGGGTGGTGGCCGCGCTGCTGTTCGTCGCCGTCGGCCCCTCGCTGATCGCCTACCGCTGCTGGGGCTTGGGTGTCGCGCTGGCCGGTCCGGCGGCGGCGGCCTTCTTCGGCAACCTCACGCCGCTGTTCGCCGCGCTGCTGTCGGCCGCGCTGCTGGGCGAGCTGCCGCAGTGGTACCACGGCGTGGCGTTCGCACTGATCGTGGCCGGCATCGGGGTGTCGACGCGACGATCGACGCCCGGACGCCGCGACGGCCCCTAGACAGCCCCTCTCCAGCCCCTAGTCCGACGAACGTTTGGTCGCATCCGTGGCGCGGTCGGCTCGCTATGATCCGCGCAAGCAGCCGCTCCCATGCACACCTCCCGCGACGTCGCCCTTCCGCAAGCGCACGACTGGCATCGGCTCCCGGGGCTGATGATGGCAATCGGCCGCGACGCGCGCCTGCTGGCCGTGAACGAACCGCTGGCGGCATGCACCGGCTGGCACCGCGACGCCGCCGCCGACGGCGAGGCGTGGCTCGACCGGCTCTCCGCGCCGTCGCGCCGCGAGCTGCTGAAGGCACTGGACCATCTCGACACGGCCGACCGCTTCCGCCTCGAGCTGCAGTTCCGCCGGCCTGGCGGCGAGGTCGGCTGGCTCGAGTGCGATGCACGATGGAACCGCGACACCGAGCTCTGCCTGTGCGCGCTGCACGACGTGAGCGCGCGCAAGCGCACCGAGCTCGCGCTGCGCGAGCAGACCACGCAGCTGCGAGTGCTGGCCGACAACGTGCCGGCGCTGATCGCCTACTACGAACAGCAGGGCTTCCGCTGCACCTTCGCGAACCGCCACTATGCGAGCGCACTGGGCTGGACCCCCGAGAACATCCTCGGCCGCACCGCGGCCGAGATCGTCGGCGAGCGCGGCTGGCAACAGATCCGCCCCTACATCGAGCGGGTGGTCGAGACCCGCGCCCAGGTGTCCTACGAGCGCGAACTGACCGATGCCGCCGGCCGGCCGCAATGGCTCGAGGTCGACGTGCTGCCGAACTTCGACGACGAGGGCGAGCTGTCGGGCGCCTTCGTGCGGGTCACCGACATCACCAAGCACCGGCTGGCCGAGCGCGCCGTGCGCGAATCGGAAGAACGGCTCGCGAAGTTCATGCAGGCGAGCGCCGAGGGCATCCTGTTCCACCGCAACGGCACGGTGATCGACATCAACGAGCCGATCTGCGAGCTCACCGGCTACACCCGCGACGAGGTCATCGGCCGGCAGACCGCGGAGTTCCTGGCGCCCGACCACCTGCCGCGCGCGCAGCAGGCGCTGGCCACCGGCGCCGAGGCGGCGTGGGAGAGCGTCGCGCTCGGCCGCGCCGGAGAACGCATCCCGGTCGAGCTGATCACGCGCTCGATCATGCGCAACGGCGAGCGGCTGCGCCTGGTGATCGTGCGCGACATCCGCGAGCGTGTGGCCGCGCAGGCGCGCATCCACCACCTCGCGCACCACGACGCGCTGACCGGGCTGCCCAACCGCGCCGCCTTCGGCCTGCAGCTCGAGCGACTCACGGCCTCGCACCGCAGCGGGGACGCGCAGATCGCGCTGCTGTTCATCGACCTCGACCACTTCAAGCGCATCAACGACTCGCTCGGCCACCTGGTCGGCGACCTGCTGCTGCAGACCGTGACGGCGCGCATCACCGACAACCTTCGCGCCGACGACCTGGTGGCACGCTTCGGCGGCGACGAGTTCATGGTGCTGATCCCGGGCGTGACCGACCGCAGCGTCGTGGAGCAGGTGGCGGGCAAGCTGCTGGCGGTGATCGAGGCGCCGCTCGAGGCCGCGGGCCGGTCGATCTCGGTGTCGCCGTCGATCGGCGTCTCGCTGTTCCCCGAGCATGGCCGCACGCCGGCCGAGCTGATCCAGCATGCCGACGCGGCGATGTACATGGCCAAGGCGCGCGGTCGCGCCAACGTGCAGTTCTTCGACCCGGTGGTGGCCAGCGCCGCCTACGACGCGCTGGTGGTCGAGAGCCAGCTGGCGCAGGCGCTGGAGACCGGGGCCTTCGAGCTCCACTACCAGCCGCAGCTGCGCTCCGGCGACGGCCGGCTGGTCGGGGTCGAGGCGTTGATCCGCTGGCACCATCCCGAGCGCGGCCTGCTGCTGCCCGATGACTTCATCCCGGTGGCCGAGGAGCGCCGGCTGATGCTGCCGATCGGCCAGTGGGTGCTGCGCGAGGCGATGCGCTGCGCCCGGCGCTGGCATGCGCAGGGGCTCGAGCTGCCGATCTCGGTCAACCTCAGCAGCATGCAGTTCCAGCAGCGCGGCTTCGTCGACTCGCTGGCCGAACTGCTGCGGCAGGAGCAGGTGAACGGGGCATGGCTGGAGCTCGAGCTCACCGAGCGCATGCTGATGGACGACCTGGACGAGGTGAAGGCCACGCTGGCGCAGCTCAAGGCGCTGGGCATGCGCATCTCGGTCGACGACTTCGGCACCGGCTACTCGTCGCTCGGTCACCTGAAGGAACTGCCGATCGACAAGGTGAAGATCGATCGATCCTTCGTGCAGGACGTGCCGCAGAACGCCGACGCCGCGGCCATCGTGCAGGCGATCGTGCAGCTCGGCCGCAGCCTGGGCATGACCGTCATCGCCGAGGGCGTGGAGACCGAGGCCCAGGAGCGCTTCCTGCGCGAGCTGGGTTGCGAGGAACTGCAGGGCCTGCGGATCGCGCCGCCGCTCTCGGAGGCCGACCTGCAGCTCTGGGCCTCGCGGCGCTAGGGCCGTTGACGCGACCGGAGGGCTCGCGCCCGTGCTGCGCAGGCCCTAGAACGTGCCGGGGTAGGCCCCGCCGTCCATCAGCAGGTTCTGACCGGTGATGTAGCCGGCCTGGGCGCCACACAGGAAGGCGCACGCCGCGCCGAACTCGGCCGGCGTGCCGAAGCGCCCCGCGGGGTTCTTCAGCGCACGCTGCGCCATCACCTGCGCCGTCGTCAGGCCGCTGGCCTGCGCGGCACCCTCCAGCGTCCTGGCGAGCCGTTCGGTCTCGAACGGGCCGGGCAGCAGGTTGTTGATCGTCACATTGCGCGCCACCGTCGTGCGCGACAGGCCGGCCACGAAGCCGGTGAGCCCCGAGCGCGCGCCGTTGGACAGGCCCAGGATGTCGATCGGCGCCTTCACCGCCGCCGACGTGATGTTGACGATGCGGCCGAAGCCGCGCGCCATCATCGGATCGACCACCGCCTTCATCAACTCGATCGGCGTCAGCATGTTGGCGTCGAGCGCCGCGATCCAGGCGGCGCGGTCCCAGTCGCGGAAGTCGCCGGTCGGCGGACCGCCCGCGTTGTTCACCAGGATGTCGACCTGCGGGCACGCCGCCAGCGCCGCGGCACGCCCTTCGGCAGTGGTGATGTCGCCGGCGACCGCGCGCACCTCGATGGCCGGGTTCGACGCGCGCAGCGCGGCCGCCGCCGCCTGCAGCGCCTCGGCCCCGCGCGCCGTGATCACCAGGTTCGCGCCCTCGGCGGCGAGCGCCTGCGCGCAGCCCAGGCCGAGCCCCTTGCTGGCGGCGCACACGAGCGCCCATTTGCCGGTGATGCCCAGATCCATGTCGTGCTCCTTGTCGTTCAGCGCGCCCGCGCCAGCAGCCAGATGCCCACCAGCACCAGCGCGGTCCCGGCAGCGACCCAGGCGGTGAAGGGCTCACCGAGGATCACGATGCCCATCAGCAGCGTGCTCATCGGTCCCACCATGCCGGTCTGCGCCGCCAGCGTGGGGCCGATGCGCTCGATCGCCATCATCACCATCAGCACCGGCGCCACGGTGCAGACCGTGGCGTTCAGCAGCGACAGCCACAGCGCCGGCTCCGGCACGGCCAGCGCCACCGCCGGCGAGCGCAGCACGAAGAACTGCGCGATGCACAGCGCGCAGGCCACCGTGCTCGCCAGGCCCACCAGCCGCATCGAGCCCAGGCGCTGCACGAGCTCGCCGCTGTAGACCAGGTAGACCGCATAGCTCACCGCGCTGGCGAACACCAGCAGCGCGCCCAGCACGACGTCGGGCCCCTGGAAGCCGACCTCGTGGCCGAACACCAGCAGCACGCCGAGGTAGCTGACGCCGATCGCCAGCGCCTGCGGGCGCGTCACGCGCCGGCCGAACAGCAGCACGCCGAAGGCCAGCACCAACGTGGGGTTGAGGTAGAGGATCAGCCGCTCCAGGCTGGCGCTGATGTACTGCAGGCCCAGGAAGTCGAGGAAGCTCGCCAGGTAGTAGCCGGTGACGCCGAGCAGCAGCACCATGCGCCTGTCGTGCGCCGTCAGCGGCCGCCTGCCGCGGCTGACCCACCAGGCCATCGCCAGGAACAGCGGCAGCGCGAACAGCATGCGGAAGAACAACACCGTGACGGCGTCGAGGCCGTGGCGGTACAGCAGCTTGGCGACGATGGCCTTGCCGGAGAAGGCGATCGCACCGGCCATCGCCAGCGCCAGCCCGCCCCAGGGCAGGCCGGGCCGCACCGCGGACGGCGGTGGCGACACTACCAGCCCACCGCCTGGCCGTCGCGCCGAGGATCGCTCGCGGCGACGTAGCCCTCGACCGCCGGATCGCCCAGGCGCCAGATGAACTGCCCGGCGCCGAAGTCCTGGTAGCTGTCCTGGATCACTTCCATACGGTGACCCAGCGCCGCCAGGCCCTGCACCGTGGCCAGGTCCATGCCGGCCTCGACGTTGATCTCCAGGCCGGCGTTGTAGCGCCAGCGCGGAGCGTCGCAGGCGGCCTGCGGGTCCTGGCCGTAGTCGACCATGCGCACCAGCGTCTGCAGGTGACCCTGCGGCTGCATGTTCGCGCCCATCACGCCGAAGCTCATGCGCGGCGCGCCGTCGGCATCGCTCAGGAAGGCCGGGATGATGGTATGGAAGGGCCGCTTGCCCGGTGCCACGACGTTGGGGCTGCGCGTGTCCAGGCTGAAGGCGTGGCCGCGGTTCTGCAGGCTCAAGCCCCAGTCCGGCAGCACCACGCCGGAACCGAAGCCCATGTAGTTGCTCTGGATGAAGCTCACCATCATGCCGGTCTCGTCGGCTGCGGTGAGGTAGATGGTGCCGCCCTTGACCGGGTTGCCGGCGCCGAAGTCCTGGGCGCGTTTCGGGTCGATCAATCGGGCCCGGACGGCCAGGTAGTCGTCGGCCAGCAGCTGTTCGGCACTCACCTCCATGCTGCCGGGCTCGGCCACGTAGCGGTAGACGTCTGCGAAGGCGAGCTTCATCGCCTCGATCTGCAGGTGTTGCGACGCCACGCCGTCGACCGGCAGTGCGGCGACATCGAAGTGCGCCAGGATGCCGGCCGCGAGCAACGCCGCGAGGCCCTGCCCGTTCGGCGGAATCTCGTGCAGCACCTGACCGCGGTAGGCCTGCGCGATGGGCGTGACCCATTCGGGTCGGTAGGCGGCGAAGTCCTGCACGGTCAGCGCGCCGCCCTGCGCGCGTGCCTGCCGCGCCAGCGCCTCCGCGATCTCGCCGCCATAGAACGCCGCGCCGCGCGTCGCGGCGATCGCGTGCAGCGCCCGGGCCGCACCGGGCAGCTTGAACAACTCGCCGACCCGCGGCGCGCGGCCCTGCGGCAGGAAGGCCTCGGTGAATCCGGGCTGAGCCACCAGCGCCTCCACCTGGGCGGCGGCGGCCCACTTCTGTCCCACCACGACCGGCACCGCATAGCCGCGCTCGGCCACCTCGATCGCCGGCGCCAGCAAGTCGCCGAAGGGCAGCTTGCCGAAGCGCTCGCTCAACGCCAGCCACGACGCCACCGCGCCAGGCACCGTCACGCTGTCCCAGCCGCGCGCCGGCGGCGAGATCGTGTCGCGACCGTACTTGCGATGGAAGTACTCGGGCGTCCAGGCCTGCGGCGCGCGGCCCGAGGCATTGAGTCCGTGCAGCGCCTGCCCGTCCCAGAGGATGCAGAAGGCGTCCGAGCCCAGGCCGTTGCTGCAGGGCTCGACGATCGTCATGACCGCGGCGGTGGCGACCGCGGCATCGACGGCATTGCCGCCAGCCGCCAGCATGCGCAGCCCGGCCTGGGCCGCCAGCGGATGCGAGGTGGCGACGACGTTGCGTGCGAACAGCGGCAGGCGCTGGCTGCCGTAGCCCGCCCGGTAGTCGAAGGGGTTCATGGTTCGATTATGGGCAGCGGCCTCGCCGCTCGCTGCCCGGACCGTCCTGCCACAGCCGGATGCGGGGGCTTGGAGAGCCCCCGGGGCGCAGCGTCAGTCGGCGTCCTGGAAGGCTTCTTCGCGCTTGCTGCGGATCGAGGGCAGCATCACCACCACGATCATCGCCACCGCCGCCAGCAGCAGAGCGGCCGACAGCGGACGGGTCGCGAAGGTGCTCCAGTCGCCGCGGCTCAGCAGCAGCGCGCGGCGCAGGTTCTCCTCCATCATCGGCCCGAGGATGAAGCCCAGCAGCAGCGGCGCCGGCTCGCAGCTGAGCTTGTAGAACAGGTAGCCGATCAGGCCGAAGCCGGCCGCCATGTAGACATCGAAGTTATTGTTGTTCAGCGTGTACAGGCCGATGCAGCAGAACGTGAGGATCGCGGGGAACAGAAAGCGGTAGGGCACCGTCAGCAGCTTGATCCAGATGCCGATCAGCGGCAGGTTCAGCACCACCAGCATCAGGTTGCCGATCCACATGCTGGCGATCAGGCCCCAGAACAGCTCGGGGTTGCTGGTCATCACCTGCGGGCCGGGCTGGATGCCCTTGATGGTCATCGCGCCGACCATCAGCGCCATCACCGCGTTGGGGGGGATGCCGAGCGTGAGCATCGGGATGAAGCTGGTCTGCGCGCCGGCGTTGTTGGCGCTCTCCGGACCCGCGACGCCGCGGATGTCTCCCTTGCCGAACTTGCGCGCGTCCTTCGCGACCTTCTTCTCCAGCGTGTACGCGGCGAACGAGGCCAGCAGCGCGCCCCCGCCCGGCAGGATGCCGAGCACCGAACCGAGCGCCGTGCCGCGCAGCACCGCAGGCGCTGCCAGCTTGAAGTCTTCCTTGGTCGGCCACAGACCGCCCACCGACTTGGTGAACACCTCGCGGTGCTCGGGCGGCTGGCCGAGGTTGGCGATGATCTCGCCGAAACCGAACACGCCCATCGCGATGGCGACGAAGCCGATGCCGTCGGTCAGCTCGGCGATGTCGAAGCTGTAGCGCGGCACGCCGGAGATCACGTCGGTGTTGATCTGGCCCAGCAGCAGGCCCAGCACGATCATCGAGATGGCCTTCACCAGCGACCCCGAGGCCAGCACGACCGCGCCGATGAGGCCCAGCACCATCAGCGAGAAGTACTCGGCCGGGCCGAACTTGAAGGCCAGCTCGGTGAGCGGCGGCGCGAACGCGGCCAGGATGATGGTGCCCACGCAACCGGCGAAGAACGAGCCCAGGCCGGCCGTGGCGAGCGCGGCGCCGGCACGGCCCTGGCGCGCCATCTGGTAGCCGTCGATCGCGGTCACGACCGAGCTCGACTCGCCCGGCACGTTGATCAGGATCGCGGTGGTCGAGCCGCCGTACTGCGCGCCGTAGTAGATGCCGGCCAGCATGATCAGCGCCGGCGTCGCGTCGAGCGCGTAGATCGACGGCAGCAGCATCGCGATGGTGGCGACCGGGCCGAGGCCGGGCAGCACGCCGATCAGCGTGCCGAGCACGCAGCCGAAGAAACCGTACAGCAGGTTCTGGAACGAGAGCGCGACGCCGAAGCCGGTCGCGAGGTTGTTGAGCAGGTCCATGACAGTGCGCCTCGCTTCAGCCGCCCAGGAAGGTGGGCCACATCGGGATCGTGAGGTTCAGGCCCTTCACGAACACCAGGTAGCTGCCGACGGTGAGGATCACGCAGGTCGCCAGCACGCCTTTCCAGTGGAACTCGTCCCCGCCGAAGCTGGCGATCACGATCAGGATCGGCACCGTGATCGCCATGCCCAGCCGCGGCAGCAGCGCGCCGAACAGGATCACCGCGCCCAGGATCAGCAGCAGCGGCTTCCAGGCGATGCGCCCGATCGGGTCGCCCCCGTCGCTCTCGATCGTCAAGGCCTTGAACAGCACCGCCGCACCCAGCAGCGCGAGGATCAATCCCAGCAGCAGAGGAAAGTAGCCCGGCCCGGGCTTGGCCGACGTGCCGAAGCTGTAGGTTGTCGCGCCGATCGCGAAGCCCAGGCCGATGGCGACGAACATCACGCCGGACACGAAATCTCGCTGACTCTTGATCTTCACCGGATGCCTCCTCGCGGTCCGTGCCCTGTGGCACTGTTGTGAACCCGATTCTAGGAAGCGCCCGGCGGCACGCTCTGTGTGGTTTACACGTAGCGTCCGAGAGCCCCGGCGCGATGTCAGCGTCGGTCTAGGCCTCCCAGCGCGGCGTGGCGCGCAGCACCTCGTCGATCGTGGTCAGGCCCTGCGCGACCTTCATCGCACCGGCCAGTCGCAGCGGCTGCAGGCCCTGCTTCACCGCCTGCCTGCGCAGGGCTCCGGCGTCGTAGTGAGGATGGATGCTCGACTGCAGTGCGTCGTTCAGCTCCAGCAGTTCGTACAGGCCGGCCCGGCCGCGGTAGCCGGTGTGGCGGCATTCGAGACAGCCGACGGGCTTGCAGGGCCGGTACTCGCCGTTGAGCTTCCAGGGCCGGATGGCCTCGTCGAGCACCTCGCGGCCGGCGGCACTGTCGTCGGGCTGCTTGCACGACGGACAGAGCGTGCGCACCAGGCGCTGCGCCAGCACGCCGATCACCGTCGCGCCGATCAGGTAGGGCGGCACGCCGAGGTCGGTGAGCCGCGTGACGGCCGCCGCGGCGTCGTTGGTGTGCAGCGTGCTGAACACCAGGTGCCCCGTGAGCGCGGCCTGGATCGCCATCTCGGCGGTCTCGAGGTCGCGGATCTCGCCGACCATGATGATGTCCGGGTCCTGCCGCATCAGCGCGCGCAGGCCCTCGGCGAAGCCGAGGTCGAGCACCGGCTGGACCTGGGTCTGGTTGAAGGCCGGCTCGATCATCTCGATCGGGTCCTCGATGGTGCAGACATTGACCTCGTCGGTCGCCAGGCGCTTGAGCGTGGAGTAGAGCGTGGTGGTCTTGCCCGAACCAGTGGGGCCGGTCACGAGGATGATGCCGTGCGAGCGCGTGACGAGTTCCTCCCACAGTCGCACCTCGTGCGGCGCGAAACCCAGTCCCGACAACGGCTTGACCGCCGCATCGGGGTCGAAGATGCGCATCACCATCTTCTCGCCGAACGCCGTGGGCAGCGTGGACAGCCGCATTTCCACATCGCGCGACGTGCCCTCGGGGCCGGGCCGGCGCGTCTTGATGCGACCGTCGAGAGGGCGTCGCTTCTCGACCACGTCCATGCGGCCGAGCAGCTTGATGCGGCTCGTCATCGCGCCCATCACCGACAGCGGCACCTGGTAGACGGTGTGCAGCACGCCGTCGATGCGGAAGCGGATCGCCCCCATCTCGCGGCGCGGCTCGAGGTGGATGTCGGAGGCGCGCTGGTCGAAGGCGTACTGCCACAGCCAGTCGACCACCTGCACCACGCCCTGGTCGTTGGCGTCGAGCTGCTTGTTGCTCTTGCCCAGCTCGACGAGTTGCTCGAAGCTGGCCGGCCCGGCGCCATCGCCGCTCTTCTGCGCCGCACGCACCGAGCGCGACAGCGTGTAGAACTCGGTCGTGTAGCGCTGGATCTCCAGTGGGCTGGCGAGCGCGAGCTTGATGGTCTTGCGTGTGTGGGCCTCGATCTGCGGCAGCCAGTCGGTGTCGAAAGGCTCGCAGGTCGCCACCAGCGCCTCGGTCGGGCCGACCTGCAGCGGCAGCGCGCGGCGGCGCTCGGCGTAGGTGGCCGACATCACGTCGGCCACGCGCGCCACATCGACCTTCAGCGGGTCGATGCGCACATAAGGCAGCTGGCAACGCTTGGCCAGCCACTCGGTCAGCGATTCGACGTCGAGCGCCGCGCCGGTGGTCGCATGCACCAACCCGGCGCCGCTCAGCCGCACCAGCGGGTGCTGCGCGCTGTCGCCGGCGGCGAAGCGCTGCGCCACGCGCTTGCCGTCGGCCAGCGTGATCACGCCGTCGGTCAGCAGCCAGGTGACGAGCTGGCGCCAGTGCAGCGGCCCTTGCGGCGCCGCGTCGGCCGCGGGAAGCGCCGTGTCAGCGGAGGCCGGCGCGCGCGCGGCAGCGGGAGTGCGAGCGGTCATGCAGGTTTCGTCAGGCAGCAGTGGGGAGGCGTTCGGGCAGATTCTGCAAGAGCTTGAGCCATTTGCGGGCCGGCAGGTCGAACTTTGCCTCGATCGCCGCGGCACGGCGTTCGAGTTCTTCACGCCCCGGCCGATCGCTGCCTCGCCAGGCCAGCAGGATGGTGTTGCCCTCGCGGGTCGGCTTGAGCATCAGGATCCGGTCGGCACCGAACACCGCGGCGATGCGCCGCGCGCTGCGATCGAAGCTCACGTCGCGGCCGAACAGGTTGACGCTCATCACCCCACCCTCCGCCAGCAACGCGCGGCAACCGCGGTAGAAGGCCTCGTCGTCCAGCACCGGGGCCGCGGCATCGTGGTCGTAGAGATCGACGCACAGCGCATCGGCCTGGCCGGCGTGCGCCGCATCGGCCGCGTAGGCGCCGGCGTCGGCCTCGATCACTGCCAATCGCGCGTCGTCGGCCGGCAGCTTGAACCACATGCGGCACACGCCGATCACGCTCGGGTTGATCTCGACGGCGGTCGTGCGCCAGCGCAGCTTCTTGTGACAGAAGCGCGTGATGGCCGCCGCCCCCAGGCCCAGCTGCACCGCATGCGGAGGCTCGCCATCGGGGTCCTTCTCGACCGCGGCGCCGTGCAGTCGGTCCGAAAGCAGCATCCACGCCATCATCCGCTGCACGTACTCGAGCTCGATCTTCTGCGGCTTGGCGATGCGCATCGCGCCCTGCACCCAGGGCGTGCCGAGGTGCAGGTAGCGCACGCCATCGAACTCGGACATCGTGGCCGGCGCGAGCGTCGGCGACTTGGGCTTGCGGGAGGTCGCCATCAGGAGGTAGGGATCAGTCCGTGTTGTTCGAAGACCGCCCGCCAGGCCGCGAGCTTGCGCTCGAAAGACCAGCTGGCGTTGGCGGGGCTGGTGGAGGGCAGCCGGTGCACCACCAGCCCGAGCGCGGCGGTGAGGCGCGCCGACCGCGCCGACTCCCCACCGTTGTGGGCCACGGCCTGCCAGTGCGGCGCAAGCCGGCGCAGGCCGGCCAGGTCGTTGGGCCGCGCGTCGCGGATCGCGCTGTCCAGGCTGCCTTCGCGCCGGCAGGTGGCGTACACGTCCCACAGGCCGAGACCGCGCGCGGTGAGCTCCTGCAGCCGCCGCGGGTAGTCGAGCGCGCGCAGGTCCACGCCCCACAGCGCTGACAGCAGCGGCCAGAAGTGGTTGCGGGGATGCGCGTAGTACTGCTGTGCGGCCAGCGAGGCCGCGCCGGGGAAACTGCCCAGCACCACCAGGCGCGTGGCCGGGCCGACGACCGGCGGCAGGCCGGACAGAGGCGGCAGCGTGGCAGCGTCGACCCGCGATCCGGCGGCCAGGGCATCCGGCGCCTGCGGTCGGGTCATGTCGACGCCTCCACGGCATCGAGCGTGGCCAGGCGCGGCAGGGCCGTGCGCGCATTGGTCTGGGTCGCGTGCGCCAGCGCCTCGAGCGTCAGGCCTCGCAGGGCGGCCAACCCGGCGGCGATGCGCGGCAGTTCCGCCGGCTCGTTGCGGCTGCGCTCGCCGGCAGTGCGCTGGGCTGCGGTGCGGTACAGCCACTGTGGCGGGATGTCGGGCGCATCGGTCTCCAGCACGATGGCCTCCAGCGGCAATTCGGTCGCCAGCCGGCGTAGCTGCAGTGCGCGCTCGAAACTCATCGCGCCCCCGAAACCGAGCTTGAAGCCCTGGGCCACGAAGGACTGCGCCTGCTGGGCGCTGCCGTTGAACGCGTGTGCGATGCCACCGACCTCCGGCATGCGGCGCAGGTGCTTGAGCAGGCTGTCGGCCGAGCGGCGCACGTGCAGCAGCACCGGCAAGCCGGCCTCGCGCGCCATCGCGAGCTGCTGCACGTAGAAGTGCTCCTGCTTCGCGCGATCGAGCCCCGGCACGAAGTGATCCAGACCGATCTCGCCGACGGCGACCAGCCGGGGGTCGTCGCGGTGCGCCGCCAGCGCCTCGCGCAGCGCATCGAGCGCCGCGTCGTCGAGCGGGCCGGTGTACATCGGGTGGACGCCGAGCGCATAGGCCAGCCCGTGGCGGTGCGCCAGTTCCCGCACGGTGTCGAAGTCGAACGGCGCGACCGCGGGCAGCACGATCTGCGTCACCCCGGCATGGCGCGCACGCTCGACCACGGCCGTCCGATCGGCATCGAACTCCGGGGCATCGAGGTGGCAGTGGGTGTCGGTCCAGCCGGCGGGCACGGTGGGCGTGGCCATGGCGACATTAGACCGCGGGCCGCGCCACCGCCCCATCGGGCGCCGGCAGGCGCAGCGGTTCTGTGGGTAATCCTGGGCCCGCAACGGACGGGCTCGCCCCTACCCTAGCGCGTTTGCTTGCGTCACACGGCCCGATCGGCCCCAAAGGAGACCCCGGATGAGCGATTTCTATGGCGATGCACAGCGCCAGCTTCAGGACCGGTTCGGCAGCCGCGCGCTGGCGGACCGCCTCACCGAACTGATCATTCACGACGAAGTGCAGGACGACGAGCGCGGCTTCATCGAGAGCCGCGACATGTTCTTCCTCGCCTCGGTCGGCGCCGACGGTCAGCCGTCCTGCTCCTACAAGGGCGGCGCCCCGGGCTTCGTGCGGGTGGTCGACGCCAGGACGCTGGCCTTCCCGAGCTACGACGGCAACGGCATGTTCCTGTCCACCGGCAACATCCGCACCAGCGCGAAGATCGGCCTGCTCTTCATCGATTTCGAGACCCCGCACCGCCTGCGCGTGCACGGCGAGGCCTCGATCGCCGACGACGACCCGCTGAAGGCCCACTACCCGGGGGCAGAGCTGGTGGTGAGGCTGGCGATCTCGTCGATCTTCGTCAACTGCCCGCGCTACATCCACCGGCACCAGAAGATCGCACCGTCGAAGTACGTGCCGCAGGCCGCCTGCGAAGCGCCGCTGGCGCAGTGGAAGCGGATCGACCTGGTGCAGGACGTGCTGCCGGCGCAGGACGTGGCCCGCGTCCCCGCGGCCGGCGGGGTGATCGACTTCGGCAACTACCTGGGCAAGGTGGCCGCCGGAGACGGCTGAACGCTCAGGCGTCCAGCTGCGCCGCTTTCGCCAGCGCGCGCAGCAGGCCGCGGTTGATCTCGGCCGGATCGGTGAACAGGCCGTCGCAGGCCTCGCGGATCGCGTCCAGCGCGTTGCCCTCGACCGCGCGCACCAGCGTGCAGTACGGGGCATAGGGCCCGGACTCGTCGGCCAGTGCCTGGTACACCCGCTCGGGCACCGGGATCGTGCTCAGCAGATCGGAGAACGGCTGCTTGAACATGCGGTCGAGCAACGAGAACACGCCACAGATGAAGAGCTCGTTGCGCATTTCCTCGTCGCCGAGGTTGCGCACCAGCTCCTCCATCAGCATGCCCCGGCGCACGGCGGCGAACATCACCGGCTTGAGGTTGGCGTCCTTGCTGCCGGTGGCCAGCAGCAGTGCCAGCCAGCGCTTGAGCCGGCTGTAGCCCAGCATCATGATGGCGTGGCGAAACGAGCTGATCTCCACGCTCAGCCCGAAGGCCGGCGAATTGATGTAGCGCATCAGCTTGAAGGCCAACGTCGGGTCGCGCCGCAGCGTGTCCTCGAGCTTCTCGATCGGCTCCTGCTGGTCGACCCGGTGGATCAGCTCGACCATCACCTGCAGGTCCGGCGTCGCCGCCTTGGGGTCCTTTTCCTTGCTGACCGACGAGTGCGCGATCGCATCGTCCATCGGCCAGCCGAGCACCGCGACCGCGCCGCGCGCGAACGAGGCCTCCATGTCGACGAGCGTGTTCACGCCCGACTGCACGTAGCCGATGCTGCGCGTGAAGCCGGCGGCCGGTGCCGTCTCGCCGACGCGGCGGTCGTCGGCCAGGTCGACGATCGAGTAGCGGAAACAGGGCAGCACCTCGCGAGGCAGTTCGCGCAGCGGCCGGCCCTTGATGAGCAGGGTGCTGCCACGCGCATGCAGGTCCTGGATGGCCTGGGTGTGCGCCTCGTCGCCGGCCATGAAGGCCGGGATCTCGATCATCACGTTCGGCGTCGGCTGCGCCTGCAGCAGGCCGGTCAGCAGGTTCTCGCTGACGACGTTCAGCGACACCTGGCCGCCGCCCTCGGGCCACACGCCGGCCACCTCCTCGAGCAGGCCGGCCGCGTCGAGTTCGGCGCCGGGCTGCAGCGGGAACACCGTCAGACGGGTCGCGCTGACCGTGCGCTGCCGGTCGATCATCGGGGAGTAGCTCAGCGCCACCTGGCCAAGGAGGGAGTCACTCACGAAAGGGTCTCCGCAGACGAATCACACATTGAGGTATTGGAACAGCGACAGGTTCTGTACCGAAGCATAGGACTTCAGCGCTGCCTCGTAGCCGGTCTGTTGTTTCTGGAACGTGGAAATCGCCTCGACCATGTCGAGATCCTCGGCCTGCGAGCGGTCGGTCTGCGCGGCGAGCTTCTGCCCGCTCAGGCGCTCGGCGGCGCGGTCGATGCGGTTCAGCGTCTCGCCCGCCACGGCGCGCTGCGCCGTCAGCTTGGCGCTGGACGCGTCGATGTCGCGCAGCGCGGTGGCCACCGACTGCGCGATCTGGCCGTTGTTGCGCCCGGGCGTCTCCAGCTCGGTGGCGACGCGGTCGAGCACATCGAAGATGCTGAGCGACGCCGAGGACGGGGTGATGTCGAAGCGGTCGGCGTCGGCCGGCGCGCCGGTCACGGTGAACGACAGGCCGTCGATCTCGATCGCCTGCCCGCTCTGGTAGGGCACGTCGGTCAGTGCGGTCGGGTTGCCGTCACGCAGCACGGTGTAGGTCGTCACGCCGCCGGCCACGGTGAAGCTCAGGCTGTAGGGATCCCCGGTCGCAGCCGACGGATCGATCACGCTGCCGGTGTTGATCCACCCGGTGCCCGCCTGCTGGGTGGCACTGGTCACGAACACGCCGTTGCCGCTGGAGGCCTGCAGCCAGGTGCTGCGGCCGTCCATCGTCAGCGGCAGCGGCTCGGTGGAGGGCGCGCCGGTCTCGCCCGACACGCCGCGGAACTGCACGCCGGTCGGCGTGTCGACGAACGGCGGGTTGCTGGCGCCCTGCCCGGCGAACAGATAGCTGCCGGCGCCGTCGGGGCTGTTGGCGATGGTCAGCAGTTCGGCGCGCATCTGGCGCAGGCTGATCGCGAGGTTGGCGCGCTCGGCGTCGCTGAAGCTGGCGTTGCCGGCCGAGACCACCGAGTCGCGCGCCTGCTGGAGCAGGCCCAGCGCGTCGCCGAGGGTCGATTCGGTCTGGCTCACCGCGTTCATGCTGGCGTCGATGGCCCGCTGCGTCGCGGCGCTGCGCGCCTCGACGGCGAGCGCCCGTTCGGCCCGGGCGGCGGCCGTCGGGTCGTCGCTGGCGCGGTTGACGCGCTTCAGGCTGCTCATCTGCTCCTGGCTGCGGCTCAGCTCCTGGGCCCGGCGCTGCAGGTTGGCGATGGTGGCGTCGTAGGTGCTGGAAGTGCTCACGCGCATGGAGGAATCCTCGTCGTGTCGATCGGTCAACGGGCGGCGACGCTGAGCAGCGTGTCGAACACGCTCTGCGCCACCTGCAGGACCTTGGCAGCGGCCTGGTAGGCCTGCTGGAACTGGATCAGGCGGGCGGCTTCCTCGTCGAGGTTCACGCCGGACACGCCGGCGCGCGCCGCCTCGGCATTGGTCGCGACGGCGGTGGAGATGTTGCTCGACGAGCGTGCGCTCTGCACGCGAACGCCGATGTCGGCCATCGCGCTGGCGTAGGCGCTGGTGATGCTCTCGCCGGCCGACACCACACCACCGGCCAGCAGCTGCTCGCCCACGATGCCGGCGTCGCGCAGGGCCAGCAGCGACAGCGCGTTGCCGTTGTTCGCGGCCGGGAAGGTGGTAGGCGCGACCTGCACAGCGTCGCCGCTGCGCGGTACGCCGGCCAGCGTCAGTTCGAAGCCGTTCAGCGCGATGGTCGACCCCGCGGTCCAGGTGCCGGTGCCGCTGCTGACCACCGCGTTGCCGGCGTCGCGCAGCTCCCAGTTGTAGTTGCCGCTGTCATCGGTGAAGCTGATGTTCGCGGTCTGGGTCGGGTCCAGCGCCGTGCTGGTGACGGTGAGCGAGCCCACCGTGGCGGTGCCGGTGTTGCCGGAGGCCACCGTCGCGACCACCGGCGACGACGCGGCGATGCCGTTGGGGTTGTTGAGCACCCGCGCCATGCCCTGCGCGGCCTGGCTCACCGGCTGCAGCAGGAAGCGGTCGGTCGCGCCCGGCGCCGGCGTGCCGATGGCGAGTGTGAAGCCGTCGACGGTGTCGCCGTCGGCGACGGTGCGCGTCACGCCGTCGCTGAGCCGGGTCAGGAAATACTGCCCCGGCGTGCTGGCGTCGGTGCGGAGTTCGTAGTCGCTGGCCTGCAACTGCTTCGGATCGGCCACGGTGAGCGAGACCGAAGACAGGAAGTTGCCGCCGGCATCGCGCGCATTGGTCGACGCCGGCAGCGCCGCGGGTGCACCGAGCGCGAACATCGGTGCACCGCTGCCCGCCGGCTGCCCCAGGTCCAGGCCGAGCGACTGCTGGCGGTTCACCGCGCCGGCGATCGCACTGGCCAGCTGCCCGATCATCGCCCGTGCGTCGGCCAGATCCTGGTTCTGGAAGGCCAGCAGGCCGGGCAGCTTGCCCGCCACCAGCGAGTCCTCGGGCAGCAGGCGCTCGCCGCCGGCCTCGCTGATCGCCAGGCGCACCTTGGCGGCGTCGTAGGCGTCCGGCACGACCTTGAGCTGCTGGGCATTGCTGCCGAGCACCAGCCGCTGGCCGCCGCCGATGAAGACCCCGAGCGAGCCGTCGTCGGCCTCGATGGTGGTGACCTGCACGTAGCTGCCGATCTCGCTGATCAGCTGGTCGCGCTGGTCGAGCAGGTCGTTCGGCGCATGGCCGCTGCCCTGCGCCGCGGCGATCTGGCGGTTGATGTCGGCCACGCGCTTGGCCAGCGTATTGACCACCGTGACCGAGTTCTTCACGTCCTCGGTCACGCCGCTCTGCAGCGCGTCGAGCTGGCTGTCGGCGGCACGGAACCGCGAGGCCAGTTCCTCGGCGCGCGCCAGCACCACCTGGCGCGCCGAGGCATCCTGCGGGCGGTTGGCCACGTCGACGAAGGCATTCAGCAGGTCGCCCGCGGCATAGCCGAGGCCGGACTCGCCGGTCGGGAACACCTTCTCCAGGCGTTCGAGCTGTTCGAGCCGCGCCGCGTCGCGTGCGGCCTGCGACTTCGACATCGCGGCGTCGCGCGTCAGGAAGGCGTCGCTCGCCCGCGTCACGGTCTGCACGCTCACGCCCTGGCCGAAGAAGCCGGCGCCGGTCGACTGACCGCCGGCCGTGCCGAGCTCGACCTGCTGGCGCGAGTAGCCGGGCGTGTTGGCATTGGCGATGTTGTTGCCGATCGTCTGCAGCGTCGCGTAGTTCGCGAACATCGCGCGCGTTCCGAGGGACATCAGGCCGGCCATGGGCTACTCCTCACGCGGTCAGGGTGCGCTGCAGGCGCAGCGTGGTGTTGATGACGCGACCGAGCTTCGCGGCATAGGCCGGATCGGTGGCGTAGCCGGCGCGCTGCAGGTTCACCGCGAAGCCTTGCGCGGTGCCCCCCTGCTCCACCACCTTGGCGTAGCGCGGGCTGTTCTTGATGAGGCTGGCGTAGTCGCGGAACGCGTCTTCCGGCGTCGCGTAGGCGCGGAACTTCGCCTTCACCTTCTGCGGCTGGCCATTCACGTACTCGGTCGTGGTGACCTCGGTGACGGCGCCCTTCCAGCTGGCGCCGGCCTTGATGCCGAACACATTGTGGCTGCTGCTGCCGTCCGCGTTCTTGATCTCGCGCTGGCCCCAGCCCGATTCGTGCGCGGCCTGGCTCAGGATGAAGGCGGCGGGGATGCCGGTCTCGGCCTCGGCCTGCTCGGCAGCGCTGTTGTGGCGCGCCACGAAGTCCTGTGCCCGCGACGCGCCGGGCAGGCGGTTCCACACCTGCGCGCCCTCGGCAGCGCCGGCCCGCGCCGTGGGCGCGGTGACGGCGGCGACCTTGCCGTTGAGCTGCTGCTCGAGCTGCCGCGCGATCTGGGCGCTCAGCCCGCCGGGCAGGCCGGTGAGCTTCTGCGCGAACTGGGTGTCGAGCAGCTCGGTGCCCATCTGGGTGCCCGAGTTGTCGAGCATGCCGCTGGACATCGTGGCCTGGCGCATGCTCTTCATCAGCTGCTGCATGAACAGCGCCTCGAACTGCTTGGCCGTCTCCTTGATCGCCGCACGCGGGTCGGCGCTCGCGTTCGCCTGCAGCGAGCGCAGCGCGTTGGCGTCGAGGCCGACGGTCGACTTCACGTCAGATCACCTCGAGCTCGGCATTCAGCGCGCCCGCCGCCTTGATGGCCTGCAGGATCGCAAGCAGTTCCTGCGGCGTCGCACCGAGCGAGTTCAGCGCCTTCACGACGTCGGTGAGCTGCGTACCGGCCGGCAACTGGATCAGCGAGCCGGCGTCCTGCTTGATGGCAATGTCGGCGCGCTCGGCCACCACCGTCTGGCCGCTCGACAGCGGGCCCGGCTGGCTGATGACCGGCTGCGAGCTGATCGTGACCGACAGGTTGCCGTGCGCCACCGCGCAGGGGTTGAGCGTGACGGACTGGTTCACCACCACCGAGCCGGTGCGGGCGTTGACGACCACGCGCGCAGCCGGCGCGGCCAGGTCGATCGGCAGGTTCTCGATGTCGGCCAGGAAGGCCACGCGCGCATTCGCGTCGGCCGGCATCAGCACGCGCACCGTGCGGCCGTCCAGCGCCTGGGCGGTGTTCGCGCCCATCTTGGAGTTGATCACGCGCGCCACTTCACGCGCGGTCGAGTAGTCGGCGGCGTTGAGGTCGAGCTGGATCGCATCGCCCTGGGCCAGCGGCGTGGGCACGCCGCGCTCCACGGTGGCGCCGCCGGGCACCCGGCCAGCGTTGAGCGTGTTGACCTGGACCTTGGAGCCGCCGGCCGAGGCGCCGGCGCCGCCGATGATCAGGTTGCCCTGCGCCAGCGCGTAGATCTGGCCGTCGGCACCGCGCAGCGGCGTGACGACGAGCGTGCCGCCGCGCAGGCTCTTGGCATTGCCCATCGACGAGACGTTGATGTCGATCTGCTGGCCTGGCTGCGCGAACGGCGGCAGCGAGGCGGTGACCATCACCGCGGCGACGTTGCGCAACTGCACGCTGGTGCCGGGCGGCACCGTGACGCCCAGCTGCTGCAGCATGGCGTTGAGGCTCTGCGTCGTGAACGGGGTCTGGGTGGTCTGGTCGCCGGTGCCGTCGAGGCCGACGACGAGGCCGTAGCCGATCAACTGGTTGGAGCGCACGCCTTGCACGGCGGCCACTTCCTTCAGGCGCGCGGCCTGGGCATCGACCGGCCACCAGACGGCCGCACTGGCGATGAACAGGCTGAACGCGATCAGCAGGCGCAGCAGCAGGTCGGCGCGCTGTTCAGCAGGGAAGAAGGGGCGGTGCATGGTGGTGGCTTTCCCAGGGGGATGCCACCATTCTGGAAAACTTTAGAGTGGCAGAACGTTCAAAAAGAAGCGTCCCAACCAGCCTATTCCCTGCGCTTCGGCCTGGGCACCGCGGCCGCGCTGCTCGATGCGCACGTTGGCGATCTGCGCCGACGCGACCGAGTTGCCGGGCTGGATCGCCCGCGGGTCGACCTGGCCGGAGAAGCGCAGCACGTCGACATGCTGGTTCACGCCGATCTGCTTCTCGCCGCTGATGACGAGGTGCCCGTTCGGCAGCACGTTGATCACGGTGGCCGTGATGGTGCCGCTGAAGGTGTTGGCGCTGGCCGTCGTGCCCTTGCCCTCGAAGGCCTGCTCGTTGCTGCCGGTGGCCGAGGCGCGCTTGAAGGAGTTGGGCGCGAAGAACGGCAGCGCCGAGATGCTGCCGTTGACCGAGCCGTTCTTGTCGATGCTGCTGGTGGACTGCTGGCTGGCCGCCACCTTCTCGACGATCTGCACCGTGATCGTGTCGCCGACCAGGCGCGCGCGGTGGTCCTCGAACAGCGGCCGGTAGCTGGCACCCTGGAAGATCGCGCCGTTGTTGACCGGCGGTGCCACCACCGCCTGCGGCAGCACCGGCGAGGTGTCGGCGATGTCGACCTTGGGCGCCATCGCCTGGCAGCCGAACAGCAGGACGAGCGGCGCCAGCGCAGCGACACGGCAGAGGGCGAAGGACATGGCGGCGGCTTTCAGGCTCACAGCTGGGCCAGCTTCTGCAGCATCTGGTCCGAGGTCTGGATGGCCTTGGAGTTGAGTTCGTAGGCGCGCTGGGTCTGGATCATCGCGACCAGTTCCTCGACCACGTTGACGTTGCTGCCCTCCACGAAGCCCTGGGCGATCGCGCCCAGGCCGTTGCTGTCCGGTGCGCCGGCGTTCGGCGTGCCCGAGGCCGCGGTCTCGGTGTAGAGGTTCTCGCCGCGCGGCTCCAGGCCGGCCGGGTTCACGAAGCTCGCGAGCTGGATCTGGCCGACCGTCTGCGCGGCGGCCTGGCCGGGCAGCGTGACGCTCACGTTGCCGTCGGCACCGATGGTCACGTTCTGTGCATTGGCCGGGATGGTGATGCCGGGCTGCACGACGTAGCCGTTGTTCGTGACCAGCTGACCCTGCGCACTGACCTGGAAGGCCCCGTCGCGGGTGTAGCCGGTGGTGCCGTCGGGCAGCTGGATCTGGAAGAAGCCCTGGCCCTTGACCGCGAGGTCGAGCGGGTTCGTGCTCTGCTGCAGCGAGCCCTGGCTGAACTGGCGCGAGGTGGCGACGGCGCGCGTGCCCAGGCCGAGCTGCAGGCCGGTGGGCAGCTGCGTCTGCTCGGAGCTGTTGGCGCCGGGCTGGCGGATGGTCTGGTACATCAGGTCCTCGAACACCGCGTGCGAACGCTTGTAGCCGTTCGTCGCGCTGTTGGCGAGGTTGTGCGAGATGTGGTCCAGCTGGGTTTGCTGGGCTTCCATCCCGGTCTTCGAGATCCAAAGGGAACGCATCATGGCGGGGGGCTCCTCATCGACCGATCATGACGGGGATGAAGGCGAGCGAGAGCGGGATAAGCGCCCGGATCGGGCCCCAGTTCCGCCGGGGCCCGGACATCAGCCGTTCATCGACAGCAGCTGGCTGGCGGCCTTCTCGTCGCCCTCGGCCGTCTGCAGCATCTTCATCTGGCTCTCGAACTGGCGCGCCGCAGCGATCATGGCCACCATGTTCTCGATCGGGTTCACGTTGCTGCCTTCGAGCGTGCCTTCGGCCACGCGCGCGTTCGGGTCGACCGGCAGGTCGCCGTCGGCGGCGCGGAACAGGCCGTCATCGCCGCGCTGGAGCGCGGCCTCGGGCGTCACGAGCTTGAGGCGGCCGACCGAGGTGACGCCGCCGTTGGCCTGCTTGACGCTGACGGTGCCGTCGGCGGCGATCTGCGGCGACGAGTTCGCCGGCAGTGCGATCGGGCCGCCATCGCCCAGCACCGTGAGGCCGCCGGAGGTCTTCAGCGTGCCCTCGGCGTCGACCTGCAGCGAGCCCATGCGGGTGTAGGCCTCGGTGCCGTCGAGCCCCTGCACGGCCAGCCAGGCGTTGCCCTGCATCGCCACGTCGAGCGCGCGGCCGGTGGCGGCCATCGGCCCCGGGGTGGGGTCGTAGCCGGTGGTGGTCTCGAGCGAGTAGACGCGCGTGCTGGCGCCGTCGCCGCGCACGGGCACGGCGCGAAAGGCCTGCAGCTCGGCGCGGAAGCCGGTGGTCGAGGCGTTCGCGAGGTTGTTCGCGAGCGTCTCCTGCCGCTGCATCGTCGCCTTCGCGCCCGACATCGACAAGTAGATCATCCGGTCCATCGCGACTCCTCAGTGCCCGCTGCAATCAGCGCAGGTTGACCAACGTCTGCATCATCGAGTCCTGCGTCTTCACGGTCTGCGCGTTGGCCTGGTAGACGCGTTGCGCGGTGATCATGTTGACCAGCTCGCCGGTCAGGTCGATGTTGCTTTCCTCCAGCGCGCCGGACTGCAGCACGCCGAAGTTGCCATCGCCGGCCGCGCCGACCACCGGATCGCCGGAGGTGAAGGTGGTGGCCCAGACGTTGTTGCCCAGCGGCTGCAGGCCCTGCGGGTTGCGGAAGTTGGCGAGCTCGAGCTGGCCGCCCGGCTTGGACTGGCCGTTGCTGTAGCGCGCCATGATCACGCCGTTGGCCTCGATCGAGATGCCCGACAGCTGGCCGGGCGCGTAGCCGGTCTGCGACATGTCGGTCACGCCGAAGCCCGAGCCGTACTGCGTCGCGCTCGTCACGTCGAGTTCGATGCCGGTGATCGGCAGCGTGGTGCCGCCGGCGGCGTTGGTGGTCGCGGGGATGTTGATCGGCACCGCACCGACCGGCGCCGTCGGCGCCGAGCCGTTGGCCGGGAAGGTCATCGTGGTGCTGGGCAGCGCGGCGCCAGTGCCGTCGACGCTGATCGGCGTGCCGTTCGCGGTCACGTACACGTCCCACTGGTCGGCGCCGGACTTCTGGAAGTAGTAGGTCAGCGCCACGTCCTGGCCCTTGGCGTCGTAGACCGTCACCGAGGTGGCGTTGTTGTAGGTGGCCGGATCGTCGAAGTCGATGCCGCCGGTGGCCGGCGTGGTGACGGCCTGGCGCGCGTCGAGGTTCATCTCGATCGCGATGCGGTCGGTCGCGCGCGGCGCGATGCCGGCGGTCGGCAGCTGGATCGCCTGGGCCTGGCCCGGCACGATCACGCCCTGGCCGTCGGCCGGGTAGCCCAGCAACTTGTAGCCCGAGTTGTTGACGATGAACCCCTCGCGATCGATCTTGAACTGGCCGTTGCGTGCGTACATGGTCGGGTTCTTGCCGTCGCTCACCTGGAAGAAGCCTGAGCCGTTGATCGCCAGGTCCATCGGGTTGTCGGTGGTGGTGATGTTGCCCTGCGTGAACTGCTGGGCCACGGTGGCCAGATTGACGCCGATGCCGACCATGTTGGTGCCCGAGCCGTTCAGCGCGTTGGCGTACACGTCGCCGAACTCTGCGCGCGAGCTCTTGGCCCCGAAGGTGGATGCATTGGCGACGTTGTTGCCGATGATCTCGAGGTTCTTGCTGGCGGCGTTCAGACCGGACAGACCTTGCTGGAAGCTCATGGGGAATTCCTCTTCGGTAGGGGGCGGCAGGCGCGGCTCAGGAGATGGCCTTGACCTGGGTGTAGGGGATCGAGCCGCCGAACAGCAGCTCCAGGTTCAGGGTGTCGCCGCTGGTGGAGACGGCCTTCACGAGATCGGTGGTGAGCGGCGTGGCCGTCAGCGTCGTGCTGCCGGCCTTCGCCGTGACGCGGAAGGTCATGCCGTCGGTGCTGGTGCCGGTGGGCGCAGTCCATTCGAAGCCGCTGCGGCCGGCCGAGGCGGCCCCCATGTTGATGGTGTCGACCACCCGGCCGCTCGGCGACAGGATCTCGACCTTCACGCTGTCGGCTGCGTTGGCGAGCTCGAAGCCGCCGGCCGTCGTGCCGTCCTCGCCGAAGTGCAGCTTGCTGCCTGCCATCAGCACGGTGTGGCCCACCAGCCCGGCGCCTTGCAGCACCTGCGAGGACAGCATCTGGCTCGACAGCGACTTCACGGTCTGGTTGAGCGTGCTGATGCCGGTCACCGTGTTGATCTGCGCGATCTGGCTGGTGACCTGCGCGTTGTCCATCGGGTTCATCGGATCCTGGTTCTTCATCTGCGTGACCAGCAGCTTGAGGAAGCGTTCGGAGCCGTCGTCCGTCTTGGTGGTGGTGCTGCCGTTCAGCGCGTCGTACACGCTGGACGAACTGTTGGTGACGGGGGCGGTGGCCATGGCGGATCCTGTTCAGGAAGGAGTCGTTACTGACCCATCTGCAGCGTCTTCAGCAGCAGGGTCTTGGCGGTGTTCATCACTTCGATGTTGTTCTGGTACGAACGCGAGGCCGAGATCATGTTGACCATCTCCTCCACCGCATTGACGTTGCTGTAGGTCACGTAGCCGTCGGCATCGGCCTGCGGATGCTTGGGGTCGAGCACCTTGCGGCCCGGGGCGTTGTCCTCGGTGACCTGCGAGACCTGCACGCCGGCGGCGGTGCCGGCTTCGCCGGGCTGCTGGAAGGGCAGCGTCTGGAACACGACCTGGCGCGCCTTGTAGGCCTTGCCGTCGGGGCCGGCCACGGTGTCGGCGTTGGCCAGGTTGGAGGCGACGACGTTGAGCCGCTGGCTCTGCGCGCTCACCGCGCTGCCGCTCACGTTGAAGATGTTCAACATCGACATGATCGTTCCCCTTACTGGCCGGTGATCGCGCTGAGCATGGTGCGCACGCTGCCGTTGATGAAGCGCAGCGTGGCCTCGTAGTGCACGGCGTTGTCGGCGAAGGCCGCGCGCTCGCGGTCCATGTCGACCGTGTTGCTGTCCAGATTGGTCTGGCTCGGCGTGGCGTACTTCAGTCCGGCTTCGCTGCGCGCACCGGCGGTCGGGCTCAAGTGCCCGGCCTGCGTGGCCGATAGCGCATTGCCGGGCGTTGCGGCGCCCGTGGCCTCGCGCAGCGCGGCACCGAAGTCCATGTCGCGGGCCTGGTAGCCCGGCGTGTCGGCATTGGCGATGTTGCTCGCGATCAGGCGCTGGCGCTCCGACCTCAGCAGCAGCGCCTGGGTCTGGAAGTTCAGCGAGTTCGTGAGTCGGTCCATCATGATGAAGTGCCCGGACGGATGGCCACGCTGGGTGGCAATGGTGGGCATTCTTGGTCGTGACCGTCTGAAACATTAGCGGGAATAGGACCCTCTTCCCCGCTCAATTCCCGGCCCGCCGACGCAGGCCGCCCCCTAAAGTCCTGCTCGATGAAGCCGAACGCCGTCCCTGCCGCCCTCGCCCTGTGCCTGCTCCTGCTGGCCGTCGCGACCGCGTCGCTGCCCGCCCGGGCGCAGGACGCCGCGGCCACCGCCGTGCTGGCCGAACAGGTGCGCAGCCTGGCCCTGAAGAGCTCGCAGCCGGCTGCCGGCCTGCGGGTCGAGGTCGAGGCCGGCGCGCTGGACCCCCGCCTCAAGCTGGCGCCCTGCCAGCAGATCGAACCCTATCTGCCCACCGGCTTCAAGCCGTGGGGCCGCACGCGCGTGGGCCTGCGCTGCCTGCAGGGCGAGAAGAAGTGGAACGTCTACCTGCCGATCACCGTCAGGGTGTACGGCCGCGCGCTGGTCGCCGCCAGCGCGCTGCCGGCCGGTACCGTGCTCACCGCCGCCGACCTGCGCGAAGCCGAGATCGACCTCGCGGCCGATCCGGCCGCCGCCCTCACCGATCCGCAGGAGGCCATCGGCCGCTCGCTGCTGCGCATGGTCAGCGCCGGCGAAGACCTGCGCCAGAACCTGCTGCGCGCCCGCCAGTGGTTCGCCGCTGGCGAGACCGTGCAGCTGGTCGCCGTCGGCCCCGGCTTTTCCGTCCAGAGTGAAGGCCAGGCGATCACGCCGGGCCTCGACGGCAGCCCGGTGCGCGTGCGCACCGAGAGCGGCCGCATCGTCACCGGCCTGCCGGTCGGCGAGCGGCGCGTCGAGTTGCGGCTGTGACCCGCGCCTGAACCCGGAGCTTGCCGTGCCATCGCGTCGCTGTTACAAAAGAATCTCTCAAGTTCGGCGAGCCCTCGTCGATACCGCTGGGATGTTGAACCGTCCGGGGGCTCTGCCCCTGGATTGCAGGAGTCCGTCATGAAGATCGGTCAAACCTCCACGCCCGCCGCCGATGCTGCGATCCTGGCTCGCTCCAATGCCGAAGCCGGCGCCGCAGCGGCCAAGGCCCGCGTCGCTCAGGCCGCAGACGCCGGCACCAGCACGGTGGAGCTCTCCAGCACTGCGACGGCCCTGCTGGCCGGCGCCAGCAGCCCGGAGTTCGACGCTGCCAAGGTGGAGCGCATGAAGCAGGCGATCGCCGACGGCTCCTTCAAGGTGAACGCCGATGTCATCGCCGACAAGCTGATCGCCAATGCGCAGGAAATGCTCGACGCCGTGAAGCGCTGAGCCCGGTCCGCCGATTCCCACCGCCCTTCCCCACGCCCTCATGCAGACCGATCCGAGCTCCACCCAGCTGCGCGCGTCTGCGCCCCAGATCCTCGAGGCCTCGATCGCCGACGTCGAGCAGCGCCTGGCCGCCCTGGCGCAGGCGCTGCTCGAGCGCGACAGCCGCGGCGTCGACACGGCCGCCGTCGAGCTGCAACGCGCCCTGGCCACCGCCCTCGACTGCTTCAGCCGCCACCGCGGCCCGGTGCCGACGGCCCTGCGCCAGCGCCTGGCCCAGGCCAGCGGCCAGGTCGCCTCGCAACGCGACACGCTGGCGCGCGCCACCGCGGCCCTCGACCGCGCGATCGAGGTGCTGATCCCGCGCGAAGCAGCCGTCTACAACGCACGCGGCGCAGCAGCGCTGGCCGCGCACAGCGGGGTGGTGAAGGCCTGAGGCCCGGCGAACCCCAGGCTTCTTCCTCGCGGCGCTCTCAGGAGCGCCGTTCGCATTCCGGGCGGCATTCGGCCCGCGACCGGAAAAGCACGGTCCCTGCCCCGCTTATCTCGCTCAAGTTTTCGCGGCCTCCCGGAAGAATCCTCCTTCAGGACTCTTCCGAGGAACCATGGCCGATCAAGGCGCCCAAGACCGCAACCTGCCCGCGTCAGAACGCAAGCTGAAGAAGGCGCGTGAAGACGGGCAGGTGCCGCGCTCGCGCGACCTCGGTCACTTCGCGGCCGTAGCGGCCGGCATCGCCCTGCTGGCGGCGATGGCCCCCACTGCCACCGGCTGGATGACGCGGCTGCTGCAGAGCGGCCTGCGCTTCGATGCCGGCACCCTCAACGGCACCGCCAGCATGTCCGAGCGCCTGGCCGAACTGGGCGTGCAGTTCGCGTGGGCGATGCTGCCGATCGGGGCGGTGATGGTGCTGGCGGCGCTGGCGAGCAGCCTCACGGTCGGCGGCTGGAACTTCACGCTCAAGGCGATCGAGCCCAAGTTCAGCAAGCTCAACCCCCTGACCGGTCTCCCGCGCATGCTGTCGGCCGACCGCCTGGTGGACACCGTGCGCAGCTGCGTGCTGGCGCTGGTGATCGGGCTGGTCGGTGCCTTCTATCTGTCGCAGAACGTCTTCCAGTTCACCAGCACGCTGACGCTGCCGCTGCCCACTGCGCTGGCCCAGGCCGGCAACGACGTGCTCTACGGGCTGATGTTCCTGCTGCTCGCGCTGGCCGTGTTCGCCCTGATCGATGTGCCACTGCAGCGCTTCCAGCACGCCAAGCGGCTGAAGATGAGCCACCAGGAAATGAAGCAGGAGCACAAGGAGAACGAGGGCAACGTCGAGGTCAAGGCCAAGGTCAAGGCGCGCATGCGCGAGATGGCCAACCGCCGCATGCTCGCCGCCGTGCCCAAGGCCGACCTGGTGGTGATGAACCCGACCCACTATGCGGTCGCGCTGAAGTACGAGGAAGGCCGGGGCGGTGCCCCGCGCGTGGTCGCCAAGGGCGCCGACCTGATGGCGATGCGCATCCGCGACCTCGCCAAGGATTCCAAGGTGCCGGTACTGCAGGCCCCAGTGCTGGCGCGTGCCCTGTACGCGCACGCCGAGCTCGACCGCGAGATTCCGATCGCGCTCTACACCGCGGTGGCCCAGGTGCTGGCCTATGTGTACCAGCTGCGCGCCGCGCTGGCCGGCAAGGCACCGCTGCCGGGCGAACTGCCCGAGCTGCCGGTGCCCGCCGAGCTCGACCCGCACAACAAACCGTCTTCCGATGCCGGAGCCCTCGCATGAAGTCACTGACACCCATCGGAGCTGAGCGGGCCGAGCGCCGGGCCGCTCCCAAGCCGGCCCGCACCCCCACGGGGGGGCGAACGGCGTACTCGCCGGTCGGGGGGCGGTCATGAACCCGATGCTCTCCCAAGTCCAGGCCTGGCTGGGTCCCAACGCCCGCATGATCCGCAGCCTGGCAGTGCCGCTGCTGGTGCTGATGGTGCTGGCGATGATGGTGCTGCCGCTGCCGCCGCTGGCGCTGGACCTGCTGTTCACCTTCAACATCGCGATCGCGCTGATGGTGATGATGGTGTCGGCCTACATGGTCAAGCCGCTGGACTTCTCGGCCTTCCCGGCGGTGATCCTGCTGACCACGCTGCTGCGGCTGTCGCTGAACGTGGCCTCGTCGCGCGTGGTGCTGATGGAAGGCCACACCGGCCCGGGCGCCGCCGGCGCGGTGATCGAGAGCTTCGGCCACTTCCTGATCGGCGGCAACTTCGCGGTCGGCATCATCGTGTTCGCGATCCTGGTGGTCATCAACTTCATCGTGGTGACCAAGGGCGCCGAGCGCATCGCCGAGGTCGGCGCGCGCTTCACCCTGGACGCGATGCCCGGCAAGCAAATGGCGATCGACGCCGACCTGAACGCCGGCCTGATCGACGAGAAGGAGGCCAAGCGCCGTCGCGCCGAGGTGGGCAACGAGGCGGAGTTCTTCGGCTCCATGGACGGTGCCAGCAAGTTCGTGCGCGGCGACGCGATCGCCGGCATGCTGATCCTGTTCATCAACATCGTGGGCGGCTTCATCATCGGCGTGGTCCAGCACGACCTCAGCGCCGGCAAGGCCGCCGACAGCTACATCCTGCTGGCCATCGGCGACGCGCTGGTGGCGCAGATCCCGGCCCTGCTGATCTCGGTGGCGGCCGCCATGGTGGTGTCGCGCGTCGGCAAGGAGCAGGACGTCGGCGAACAGATCATGGGCCAGATGTTCAAGACGCCCAAGTCGGTGGGCATCGTTGCCGGCGTGATCGGGCTGCTGGGCGTGATCCCGGGCATGCCGCACTTCGTGTTCCTGCTGATCGCGAGCGCGCTCGGCTACGTCGCATGGCTGATGCACCAGCGCGAGCAGCGCGCCAAGCTGGCGCCCCCCAGGCCGGCCGCCGCGGCCGGCCCGGCCCCCGACGCCGAGGCCAGCTGGGACGACCTGCAGCCGGTCGACACGCTGGGCCTGGAAGTGGGCTACCGCCTCATCGCGCTGGTGGACAAGGAACGCCAGGGCGACCTGATGACGCGCATCAAGGGCGTGCGCCGCAAGTTCGCGCAGGACGTGGGCTTCCTGCCGCCGTCGGTGCACATCCGCGACAACCTCGAGCTGCGCCCCAGCATGTACCGGCTCACGCTGCGCGGCGCCGTGATCGGCGAGGGCGAAGCCTTCCCCGGCATGCTGATGGCCATCAACCCCGGCCACGCCAGCACGCCGTTGATCGGTACCACCACCACCGACCCGGCCTTCGGCCTGCCCGCCACGTGGATCGAGGAGCGCCAGCGCGAAGCGGCGCAAATGGCCGGCTATACGGTCGTTGATTGCTCGACCGTGGTGGCGACCCACCTCTCACACTTGATGCAAGTGAATGCAGCGCGCCTGCTGGGCCGCGTGGAAACGCAGCAGCTGGTCGAGCATGTGACGAAGTTGGCACCCAAACTCATCGAAGACGTGGTCCCGAAGATGGTCCCCATCGCCGCCCTCCAGAAACTGCTCCAGCTGCTGCTGGAGGAAGGCGTGCACATCCGCGACATGCGCTCGGTGGTGGAAGCGCTGGCCGAGCACGTCGGCGCCAACCCCAACCTCGCCAACGACCCGCAGGAGCTGTCGCGCCGTATCCGCGTGGCACTGGCGCCTGCGATCGTGCAGCAGATCTACGGCCCGGTGCGCGAGCTCGAGGTGATCGCCATCGAGCCCGACCTCGAGCGCCTGCTGTCGCAGGCCCTGACCTCGCAGAACGGCCCGGTGCTGGACCCCAGCATGGCCGACATCCTGACCCGTTCCGCCGCCGACTCCGCCAAGCGCCAGGAGGACCTGGGCCACCCGGCCTGCCTGCTGGTGCCCGATGCGATCCGCGTGCCCATCGCCCGTTTGCTCAAGCGCGCCGCGCCGCGGCTGCGTGTGCTCTCGCACAGCGAGATCCCAGACACCCATTCGATCCGCATCGGCTCGATCATCGGCGCCGCCGCTTGATCCGCCCCCCTGACAGACCCCGACCCAGAGGCTCCGCATGAACGTCCAACGCTTCACAGGCCGTACCTCGCGCGACGCGATGACCAAGATGCGCCAGGCCCTCGGCGACGACGCCGTGGTGCTGTCGACCAAGCCCTGCCCCGAAGGCATCGAGATGCTGGCGATGGCGCCGGGCGCGCTGGCCGCGGTCGAGCGCCAGGCCGCCGTGCAGCAGCAGGCCGCCGCCGCGCAGCCGGCGCCCGCCAAGCCCGCGAAGCCGGTCAAGGCCGCCAAGGGTGGCCGTTCCGCGACGGCCGACGATGTGCAGCAGGACGTGGAACAACTGTCGATGAGCACGCTGTCCTTCCAGGACTACGTGCGCGACCGCATGCTGAAGAAGCGCGAGGCCGCGTTGCGCGGCGAAGCGCTGCGCGAGGAACGCACCGAGCCGACCCTCAACGTCGCCCCGATGGCGCCGGCCCGTGCCGCCGCCCAGGCGACGCTGTACGCCCAGGATCTGGACGACGACGATGCGGTCGACGCGGCGGTCGATGCCGTGCAGCACCGGATTGCCAGCCAGCAGGCCGCCACCATGCCGGTGCTGCGCGAGCAGGTGGTCTACGGCCGCCAGACACAGTCCGCCACCGCCAGCCCGCCGATCCTGCGCGAGGCCCAGGCCGATGCCACGATGCTGAGCGAGCTGCGCTCGATGAAGGGGCTGATCGAAGAGCGCTTCGGCGCGCTGGCCTTCATGGAGAAGCTGCAGCGCGAGCCCGCTCAGGCCAAGCTGACCCAGAAGCTGCTCGAGTGCGGCTTCTCGCCGGTGCTGATCCGCAAGCTGGTGGCTGGCATGACGGCCGACGTCGGCGACGAGCAGGCCTGGGCCGCCAGCGTGCTGGAGCGCAACCTGATGACCGGCGAGCGCGAGCTGCCGATCGAGGACCAGGGCGGCGTGTTCGCGATGATCGGCGCCACCGGCGTCGGCAAGACCACCTCGACCGCCAAGCTGGCCGCCGCCTTCGCCACCCGGCATGGCGCGTCCAACCTCGGCCTGATCACCCTCGACGCCTACCGTCTCGGTGCCCACGAACAGCTGCGCGCCTACGGCCGCATCCTCGGCGTGCCGGTGCACACCGCCCACGACCGCACCGCGCTGGAAGACCTGCTGGAGCTGCTGTCGGCCAAGAAGATGGTGCTGATCGACACCGCCGGCGTCGCCCAGCGCGACACCCGCACGCGCGAACTGCTCGACATGCTGGCGCACCCTTCGATCAACAAGCTGCTGGTGGTCAACACCGCCGTGCAGGGCGAGACCATCGACGACGTGATGACCTCCTACCGTGCCGCCGCCTGCAAGGGCATCGTGCTGTCCAAGCTCGACGAGGCCGTGAAGCTGGCGCCGGCACTCGACGCCGTGATCCGCCACAAGCAGAAGATCGTCGCGGTGGCCAACGGCCAGCGAGTGCCCGAGGACTGGCATCGCCTGTCGGGTCAGGCCCTGGTGCACCGCGCGCTGCGCGCCACCGGCAGCCCGGCCTACAACTTCGACGCGAGCGAGATGAACCTGGTGTTCGCCACGCCGCAGATGACGGAGCGCCGCCCCGTACCGGCCGGCCGCGCCTGAGCTTCCAGATCCCGACGACCCCGCTGCCGCCATGTCCACCGACCTGCCCCGCCGCGCCTGCCGCCCCGCCACCGACAGCTGGTACAACCAGCTCGACGATCTGCCGACCCACCCCGCACCGGCCGACCAGGCCCAGGGCCTGCGCCGCCTGTTCGTGAGCCGCACGATGCGCTGCATCCCGGTGGTGTCCAACCCGAAGATCGCCTTCGGCGGTGCCCTGCTGGAGCGCCTGTGCAGCGCCTACGCCGAGCAGGGTCTGCGCACGCTCGTGGTCGACGCCGGCGAGAACGCCCGCGCACCAGCCGAGCTGGCGAGCTTCGACCTCGCAGAGGGCGTGGAGACGCTGAGCCCGCACGTGAGCTACCTCGCTGCCGGCGGCCTGACGCTGCGCTTCGTGGATGCGAGCGGCTCGACCTCCGGCTTCCTCGACGCCATTTCCGAAGCCGCTCCCGACATCGATGTGCTGCTGGTGCATGCCAGCGCTGCCGAACTGGCCCGTCTGTTCGCGCGTCGCGTTCAGGAGCTGCAGGCGGCCACGGTGCGCCCCATCGTCCTGTGCGACGAGCAGCCCGACAGCGTCACGCACGCTTATGCGGCCATCAAGCTGCTGGCGACGCGCGCCGCCTTGCTGACGCACGACCTGCTGTTCAGCGCCCCGCCCGATTCGCCGCGCGCGGCCAAGGTGGCCGAACGCATGGCGCGCTGCGCCGACGACTTCCTGGGGGCCACGCTGCACGACTGGGTGGCCGTCGACCCGGCCGAGGCGCCCACCGATGGCCCGAGCCTGCGGCTGAAGCGCCTGGCACGTGAACAGCTCGCCTGCGCACTGCCGCACACCGTGAGCGACAGCGTGTTCGGCGCACTGGCCGGCGAGATCGGCGCACGCTCCGCGCTGCCGTCGCTGGGCTCGCGCCTGCCGCGGTCGCGCTGAATCCCCGATCGAAGACCGAACGAACCGCCGAACACCGCCTGGAGCCCGACATGTACACCGCCACCGGTCGCCTCGAAACGAACGCCATGATCAAGCAGTACAGCCCGCTGGTGCGTCGTCTTGCGCACCAGATGATCGCCAAGCTGCCGGCCAACGTGGAGATCGACGACCTGATCCAGGTCGGCCTGATCGGCCTCACCGACGCGATGTCGCGCTTCGACAGTGCGCAGGGCGTGCAGTTCGAGACCTTCGCCACCCAGCGCATCCGTGGCGCGATGCTCGACGAGCTGCGCGGCAGCGACTGGATGAGCCGCGGCAACCGCAAGCAGCAGCGCGAGATCGAGGTCGCGGTGCACAAGCTGCAGCAGCAGCTCGGCCGCGCGCCGGCGGAGAGCGAGATCGCCAAGCAGATGGGCCTGTCGCTTGCCGACTACCAGGAGCTGCTGGGCAAGGTGCGCGGCACGCAGCTCGTCTATCTGGAGGACATGTCCGGCGACGATGGCGACAACGACTTCCTCGACCGCCACGTCGCCGACGAGAACGAGAACCCGGTGGCCCTGCTGCAGGACCATCGCATGCGCCTGGCGCTGATCGAGGCCATCAAGACCCTGCCCGAGCGCGAGCAGTTCGTGATGGGGATGTACTACGAGCAGGACATGAACCTCAAGGAGATCGCCGCAGTGCTGGGCGTGACCGAATCGCGCGTCTGCCAGCTGCACAGCCAGTCGATCGCGCGCCTGCGCGCCAAGCTGCGCGATCACTGAAACCCAAACAAGAAGCGAGCACGAGACAACCATGCTGAGCCTGTTCAAGAAGACCCCGAGCGCGGCCACCGACCCGGCACCCGTCGCGGCGCCAGCTCCCGACCTGCGCCAGGCGGTGCAGAGCATCGCCCAGGCGGCCTCCCGTCTCGGCCGTGACGCGGCCGAGGTGCGCGGCCTGATCGAGGACAGCAACCAGGTCAACCAGCGCCAGGTCCAGGCGCTGCAGACGCTCGGCAGCCAGCTGGGCGAGGTGCAGCGCGCGCAAGGGGGCATCGGCACCACCACCACCGAGAGCCTGAAGGCGGTGGAGCGCGCACGCGCCGCGGTGGAGCAGGTGGGCACCGAGGTGGGCGGCATCGTCGACACGCTGCGCCAGGTGGCGGCCGCGGCCGGACAGATCACGCAGATCGCGCTGCAGACGCGGCTGGTGGCGTTCAACGCCTCGGTCGAGGCCGGCCGGGCCGGCGAGGCCGGACGCGGCTTCGGTGTCGTGGCCGACGCGGTGAAGGACCTGTCGGCCAAGGTCGAGGCCTCGTCGAAACAGATCATGAGCACCGTGGCCGAGCTCGACCAACGCGTCGGCGCGCTGGCGCGCGAGATCCAGTTGCGCGAGGGCGAGGCGCCGCAAGGCGCCTTCCACCGGGCGCTGGCCGAGGTGCAGGGCGGGGTCGGCAGCATCAGCGCCGCGGCGGTGCAGAGCCGCACGATCTGCGACGGCCTGAACGAGCAGATGGCCGCGATCGACCGCGAGATGCAGCGCTCCAGCCAGACGCTGGGCAGCGCCACGGCGCGCAGCGAAGCCTTCCTGAAGGTCAGCGAGAACATGATCGAGGTGGTGGCCGACTGCGGCATCGACACCGACGACACGCCCTACATCCGCGGTGTCCAGGAGGCGGCCTCGCAGATCAGCAAGTTGCTGGAGGACGCGCTGCGCACCAACACCATCGCCATCGCCGACCTGTTCGACGAGAACTACCAGGCCGTGCCCGGCACCAACCCGGCCCAGCACACCACGCGCTTCGTCGCGCTGGCCGACCGGCTGTTCCCGCAGGTGCAGGAGCGCCTGCTGACGCTGAACCAGAAGGTCGTCTACTGCATCGCGGTCGACCGCAACGGCTACGTCGCCACGCACAACCGCCAGTACTGCAACCCGCAGCGCAGCAACGACCCGGTGTGGAACACCGCGAACAGCCGCTACCGCCGCATCTTCAACGACCGCACCGGCCTCGCGTCGGCGCGCAACACCCGGCCCTTCCTGCTGCAGACCTACCGGCGCGACATGGGCGGCGGCAACTTCGTGCTGATGAAGGAAGCCGCAGCACCGATCACCGTCAACGGTCGCCACTGGGGCGGCGTGCGGCTGGCGTTCCAGTTCTGAGCCTGACCCGATCGACACAGGACGGCGCCCCAGGGCGCCGTTTTTCATGGGCGAGCGCCAAGCCCGGACATTCGGCAGGTGCATTGCGGCCGGCCGCGCGAACGCGCACAGAATGCGCCGCATGAAGAAGTCCCCCGCACTGCTGTTCCTGCTTGCGCTGCTGACCCTGCCCTGGGCCGCTGCGGCCTACACCGAGGCGACTCCGGCCGCCGCACCCAGCCAGTTCATCTTCGCCTGGCCGCTCGGCGAGGCGGCACTGAAGCCGCGCGGCGCCAGCACGCGCGGCGTGCCGGTCGAGCTCGACACCGCGGCCGGCGAGGCCTGGAAGCGGCTGCGCGAGCCCGGGCTCAGCGCGCGCGAGCGCGACCGCCGCGCCATCCTCGCGATGGCCGGTCCCTACCGCGTGAGCTTCGACTTCCTCGAAGTGCTGCGCTTCGACCCCGCGCTGAAGCCGGACGCGCCCTACCAGAGCTGGGGCACCGAGCAGGTGTTCGTGTCCGAGGACCGCGGCGACTTCATCGCGCTGCAGCACATTCTGGTGATGAGGGTGCAGATGCAGGACGGCCAGGTCAGTGAGCCCATCGTCGTGCGGCACTGGCGGCAGGAGTGGCGCTACGAGGCCGACAGCCTGCTCGCCTACGAAGGCCGCAACACCTGGGTGCGCCGGCCGGTGCCGGCCGGCGAACGCAGCGGCAGCTGGGTGCAGAGCGTGCTGCAGGTCGACGACTCGCCGCGCTACGCGGCGCGCGGGCGCTGGCAGCATGGCGACAGCTTCTCCACCTGGATCGGCGACGAGACCTGGCGCCCGCTGCCGCGGCGCGAGTTCAGCGTGCGCAGCGACTACCAGGTGCTGGTCGGCAGCAACCGTCACACCATCACGCCCGGCGGCTGGGTGCAGGAGGAGAACAACCTGAAGCTCGCGCTCGGCGACGGCGGCCGGCCGCGCGCGACGTTGCCCTATCTGGCGCGCGAGTACGGCGTGGCGCGCTACGAGCGCATCACCGGCCACGACTTCAGCGCCGGCCAGACCTACTTCGAGCGCACCGAGCCGTTCTGGGCCGAGGTGCGCGCCGCCTGGCGCCGCATCGGCAGCGCCCAACCGCGCTTCGCGCTGCGCGCACCGGTCGACCAGGGCGGGCTGTTCGCGCCCTTCTTCGAGTACGCCGAGGGCCTGGTCGAGGGCAAGCGTTTCGACGTCGACGATGCCCGGCGCTTCATCGACCGGACGCTGGCCGAGCGCTACCTGGCCGGCCTGCCGGCGCCGCCGTGATCGCCACCGCCGGGCGTGCGTGAGGCGCCCTCACTCACCCCACGGCAGCATCAGCGTCACCAGCAGCAGCTTCTCGAACTCGGGGGCGAAGCGCTCGATGATCGCCTCGGGGTCCGGGCACAGCGTCGAGTCGGTGATCAGCCCGAACTGCACGCCGCCACCATAGGAGAGGATGGACACGCCCATGCCGATATCGCCCGACTGCGGCACCCAGAACATGGTCTGCCGCAGCGTGGCGCCGCAGAACTTCAGCGGTTCCTTCGGTCCCGGCACGTTGGTCATGACCGCCGTCGCCTTCTTGGCGAACAGGTTCAGCAGCGCGTGCTGCACCGGCTTGACCAGCAGCCCGGCGATGGCGAGCACGCCGAACGCGAGCACCGGCTGGTAGCTGCCCTTGAGCTCGTTCATGCGGCGGCGCACCGCGTAGACACGCTGCACCGGGTTGGCGATGCCGATCGGCAGCACCAGCGGCACCAGGCCGAAGCGGTTGCCCAGCTGATGTGCCTTCTCCAGCGGCCGCAGGTTGACCGGCACCATCGCACGGATCTCCTTGCCGGTGGGATCTTCGCCCTTCGCCGCGAGGTAGCCGCCGATTGCGCCGGCGGCGCAGGCCAGCAGAACGTCGTTGATCGACGCGCCCAGTGCCTTGCCGACCGAGCGCACGTCGTCCAGCGGGATCGGCTCGCACCAGGCCACGCGCTTGCCGGTGCCGGGCTTGCCCTTGAGCCGCGTCGGCGAGTCGTCGGGCATCAGCGCGAGCGCAGCGACGTCCTTGACGATCTGGGCGCCGGTGAGCGCCATCTCGACCGAGCCGAACAGCGGCTGCTGCGGCTTCGACAGCAACTCGACGGACTTGGCCACGCCGTCGCCGTAGAGGCCGATGGCCTTGATCGCGACGTCGGTGATCGGCTTGAGCACCGCGTCGCTCAGCCAGTCCTTCTCGTCGTCGGGCTTCTGCGCGCGCTCGGGCGGCGGCTTGCCGCCGTCGGTGATCGACAGCATCACCGAGATCAGCGCGATGCCGTCGGCGATGCAGTGGTGGATGCGCGCGATCATCGCGCTGCCGCGCCGGCCTTCGACGTCGGGGTAGTCCTCGATCAGGTGCAGCTGCCACAGCGGGTGGGCCGGGTCGAGCGGCGTGGTCGCCAGCTCGGCGGCCCGCGCCTCCAGCGCCTGGCGCGGGCTCTGACCCTTGCGCGGCGACAGTCGCTCGCTGCGCACGTGGCGCTGCAGGTCGAAGGCGCGGTCGGTGACCCAGCTCGCGCCCATCGCGTCCTCCACCACCTTCTGGCGGAAGCGCCTGTACTTCAGCAGGCGCTCCTCGACACGCTGGCACAGCGCCGCATGCGACACGCCGGGCTCGAGCAGCCAGACGCCCAGGATCATCATCAGGTTGGACGGGTTGTCCATGCGCAGCCACGCGGTATCGACACGCGACATGCGCTCCGGCGTGGCGGTGGCCATCAAGGGTCTCCTCGGGTTGTTCTCGGGTTTTGGCCGCGACGATGCTCGGTAAGATCGACAGCGTCAATCTGATTTTCACTGCTGTCCCCTGCCCACGAGGAGCGCTCCATGGCCGATCTGAAAGCCCGCTTCGATGCCGCCGTCGCTGCGTCCAAGACCCTGCCGGAGAAGCCGGACAACCAGACCTTGCTGAGGATCTACGCCCTCTACAAGCAGGCAACCGCCGGCGACGTGGACGGCAAGCGCCCCGGCTTCTCCGACATGGTGGGTCGCGCGAAGTGGGACGCGTGGAATGAACTGAAGGGCACCGCCGGCGAGTCTGCGCAGCAGGATTACATCGAGTTGATCGAGTCGCTGAAGTAGGGAGTCGCGCTTGGCATGTGCAGCGTGTGAGCGCTGCTGACCAGGGCATCGGGTGAACGGCTGCGTTCGTGTCCCCCGCGGCCGGCCCCGCGGGCCGACCGCTCCTCCTTTACCTCACTTCGCCATTCACCCGATGCCCTGGTCGCACGCACCACCGCGGCACGCGAAGGCTTTACAACCCCAGCACACCGCGGTGTATTGAAGCGCCGTGACGGGCCGCTGTGTGGAGTGAAGTAGAGGAGGAGAGCCCGGCCGGAGGGCGGGCTCGGGGGACATGAACGCAACACAGTGGACCGGCGCGGCGCCCGCTCAGCGCTCGCATACAGGCCGTATGAAACGTGCAGACCTTGTCAGGTCTTCTTGCGCGCTGCCTTCTTCGCCGCAGCCGGCGCCTTGGCGCGCTTGTGCTCCGCCGCCAGCAGGCCGTCGAGGTTCTTCTCGATCTCGCCCTCGATGGTCTTCTGGAAGGCGCCGAGCAGGAAGCTCAGCTTCGCGGCGAGCTCGAAGGCATCGCTGCGCACGAGCAGCGTGCCGTTCACGCCACTGCGCGTGAAGTGCACCACGTCCTCGTCATCGCCCTCCTCCACCGTGCATTCCATGCCGAACTTGGCCTCCGCATCTTCGGCCCATTTCCACGCGATCTCGCGGGCGCGCTTGAGGCCGAGCTGGTGGGGGCGATGCAGGGCGATGTCGGGCATGGAGGCACTCGGTTCGGTTCAGGGCGGCGGCAGCTGACGGCCGGCTCCGAGTGTGGCGCGGCGTTCGGCCTGCGGCAAGCTGGCGAGGCGCCGCACCTCGGCGTAGAAACGCGCGAAGTCGCGACCCTCGGCGGCGAACAGTGCCTCGAAGCCCGGCACCAGCGCGTTGTAGGCCGACTGCACCCCCAGGCTGGCGTTGTTGGCCCGCGCGAACCAGGCGTCGTAGCCGCCGTAGCCAGCCCACGGACCTGCCTTGAGGCGCGCGTGTTCGGCGCGCATCTGCGCCATCAACGTGGCCTTGCCGGCACGCTTGTCGGCTTCGCTGCCGGGCCCGCGGTACAGCGCGTCGAGCTGCGTGCGGGTGGCGAGCACGAGCGTGCGGAAGTCGCGGCGGCGTGCGTCGTAGCGCTCGTACTCCTCGCGTGCCGACACATCGGCCCGTTGCGCGAGCCAGCGCTCGCCACCGAGGCGTTCGACCGCGGTCGCGAAGCTTTCGTTGAACTCGGTGTCGTCCTTTGCATAGGCCACCTGGTGCGCCAGCTCGTGGAAGATCAGCCGTGCCAGCTCGCCTTCGGGGTAGCCGATGAAGGTATTGAGCAGCGGATCGGCAAAGAAGTCACCGGGCAGCTTGCCGAGCGTGGAATAGGCAGGCACACCGTAGACGCTGACCTCCTGGCCCTGGGACAGCAACTCGGCCGCCAGCGCGTCGGCCGCGCCGCGGTCGAAGTAACCGCGGTAGCCGACGCAGCCGACCACCGGGAAGCACCAGGTCTTCAACCTCAGCGACAGCTCGGGCGCCGCGACCACGTTCCACACCACGGCAGGCCGGCCGAGGTCGGCATAGCGGCGGTAGCTGGCGTTGTCGGGCAGGCCCAGCTCCTGGACAGCGAAGTCGCGGATGCGCTGGCTCAGCAGCAGGCGCTCGCGCAGCACGGCCGGCGTGCCGGCGTCGGCCAGCCAGTCGTCGACCGGCTTCGCGGCGCGCATCACGCCGAGGTGGCCCTGCACCGATTGCGAGAGGTAGGCGACGCTGCCGCAACCGCCCAGCAGCGCCAGCGCAGCACCGACCGCGACAAGAGTGAACCACCAGGACCGTGCACGCAGCAGCATGGCGCGCAGTCTACGGCCCCATGCGGGGCGCTACAGGTAGCGGCGGATACCGGTCAGCGCAGGGACCCCACTGGCCTCGAGCCGGTCGACGGCCTGCGTGAAGCAGGCGTCTGCGCGCACCGGCCCCAGCAGTTCGGCGAGTGCCACGTACATCACGTTGATCAGCAGCGTGCCATGGCCGCCGGCCGGCCAGTCGCCATCGAGCGTGCTCACCTGCCCGCTCCACCACAGCGAGGCCGCGTGCTGCTGGGGCCGCGGCAGGCTGGCAGCGTGGCGGATCAGCGCGCGGCGCACGCGCGCCGGCGTCAGGCCGACCGGCAGGTCGCGAGAGAGCTGGGCCTCGATCGCCGCGAAGAAGGCCTGCAGGGCCGCCACCCCCTCGCCCAGCCGCGGCGCCACCGGCGCGACGGAGCCCGGTGGCAGGCTGCCCGGCTCGGTGGACTCGAAGGGTTGCGAGGACAGTGGATCGTCCGGCAGGCGCCGCGGGTCGCTCTGCAGCGCGCGGAAGATCCTGAGGTGCAGTTCGGCTTCCTTGCCGGCCAGGCCGAAGCCGTCGGCGATCTGCCGGCAGTAGCGGCTCAGGCCGAGGAACAGCGCGCCGCGCCCCTGGAACTGCTGGCACCACAGCATCACCGCGTCGCGCACGCGCGGCGCCTCCAGGTACTCGGCCAGCGCGTGCGCCAGCGCACGCCGCACGGTGACCGGGTCGTTGTCGCGGCTCGCCATCGTCGACGCACCGCCGCTCATCGCTTGCCCCGGTGCACCGCGTCCTGCTGGAACTCGGGGTAGCCGATCTCGTAGTGTTCGGTGAAATCGAGGCCGCGCTGCTCGTCGAGCGTGCTGGCACGCAGACCCACGCCGCGGGCCAGCAGCCAGTACATCAGCAGCGCGGTGCCGAAGGACCACGCGAAGGCGACGCCGCAGCCGATCGCCTGCACGCCGAGCTGCCGCAGGTCGAACATCGCGTCGTGCTTGAACAGCCCGGCCGCCAGCGTGCCCCAGACGCCGCCGACCGCGTGCACCGAGACGGCCCCGACCACGTCGTCGATCCGACCCGCCTCGAGCAGCCAGCCGGCCAGCACGCTCAGCCCGCCGGCCACGAAGCCGGTGAGCAGCGCGTAGGCCGGCTCCATCACGTGGCAGCCGGCGGTGATGCCCACCAGGCCGGCGATGCTGCCGTTGACGGCCGCGGTCATCAGCACCGGCTGGCGGCCGAGCGCCAGCACCGCCAGCGCGCCGATCGCGCCCGCCGCGCCGGCCAGGTGGGTGTTGAGCACGATCTTGCCAATGCCCACCGTGGCCGCGGCGGTGCTGCCGCCGTTGAAGCCGAACCAGCCCAGCCACAGGATGAACCCACCGAGCGCGACCGAGGTGAGGTTGTGGCCGAGCATCGGGCGCGCCTCGCCGTTGGGTCCGAAGCGTCCGAGCCGGGGCCCGATCACCAGGATGGCAGCGAGTGCCGACCAGCCGCCCACCGAGTGCACGACGGTCGATCCGGCGAAGTCGATGAAGCCCATCTCGCGCAGCCAGCCCTGGCCGGAGAACAGCGAGCCCCAGGCCCAGGACCCGAACACCGGGTAGATGAGCCCGGTGATGAGCACGGAGCTGACGATGTAGGCCCAGAAACGCGCACGCTCGGCGATCGCGCCGCTGACGATGGTGGCCGCCGTGGCGGCGAACATCATCTGAAAGAACAGCAGCCCGTAGTCGGCCTCGGGCATCGCGTGCGGCAGGAAGCGGTCGGTGCCGATCCAGCCGCTGGCATTGGCGCCGAACATCAGGCCGAAGCCGACGGCCCAGTAGGCGACCGCGCCGAAGCACGTGTCGCAGTAGTTCTTCATGATGACGTTGATCGCGTTCTTGGCGCGGCTCATGCCGCTCTCGAGCAGCGCGAAGCCGGCCTGCATGAAGAACACCAGGGCGCCGGCGGCCATCATCCAGACCATGTCGGTCCCGGACTTCAGCTGTTCGATCGTCGTGGGGTCGGCGGCGTGGGAGGCGGCCGCGAGGCTCGCGAGCAGGACGGCGCACGCGAAAGGACGCGCGGCCCGACGGACAGCAGGTTTCAAGACAGATTCCCAACGTTCTGGTGACGCGGCAACGTGGCAAGACACATGCCATCGCGTTCGCCGGCGAGCGGACTCCCATGCGACGCATCGGCCGCGTGACGGACTGCTCAGTCCGCGCTCACCTCGACCAGGCAGTCGTAGAAGCTCGGGGCCCGACCGAGGTCGGTGAGCTTCTGGTGGGTGACTTCGTTCACGTTGCTGCCGCGCACACCGAGCTTGCGCCACCAGATGCCCAGGCCGTTGACCACGCCGGGGCGCGCCCGCTCGCTGAGCACGGCCTTGCACCAATACTGGCCACGCTCGTTGAAGACACGCACCAGCGCACCATCGTGGATGCCGCGCGGCGCCGCGTCGCCCGGGTGGATCTCCAGCACCGGCTCGCCCTCGATGTCCCGCAGGCTCTTCACGTTGACGAAGCTGGAGTTGAGGAAGTTGCGCGCCGGCGGCGAGATCATCGCCAGCGGATAGGCCGCGGCGAGCGCGGGCGTGCTCTGCGCCGACTCGTGGTTAGGCACGTGGTCGGGCACGCCCCAGCCGGGCGCGTCGATGCGGCAGCGCCCGCTCGGCGTGGGGAAGCCGCCGTGGGCGAACGGCGCCTCGGGCAGTGGCAGCTGGACCCAGCCGCGGGCCCGCAGCTCGTCGAAGTGGACATGGTGGCCGAAGGCCTGGCGGGCGATCGCCTCGTCGCTGTCGCCGAAGCAGGGTTCGTCATAGCCCATGCGCGCGGCAAGGCGCCGGAAGATCTCGGTATTGGGCAGCGCCTCGCCCAGCGGCGCGACCGCCGCTTCGTTGATCAGCACCGAGGTGTGGCCGTAGCTGCGGTGCACGTCCAGGTGCTCGAGCTGCGTGGTCGCGGGCAGCACGAAGTCGGCGTGGTCTGCGGTGTCGGTGAGGAAGTGCTCCAGCACCACGGTGAACAGATCCTCGCGCGCGAAGCCCCGCACGACCTGGGGTGATTCGGGCGCCACCGCGACGGGATTGCTGTTGTAGACCACCAGCGCCTCGATCTTCGGGCCGAAGCCGGCCGAGCTCTCGTGCAGCAGGTCGTCGCCGATGGTGCTCATGTTGATCGTGCGCGGGCGGCGCGCGCCCAGCAGCTCGGGCCGCTGCAGAGCGCCGTGATCGATCGGGTACCAGCCGCTGCTCGACAGCAGCAACCCGCCGGCGCGATGCCGCCAGGCGCCGACAAGGCAGGGCAGCGTGGCGACCAGGCGCACCGCGTTTCCGCCTCCATGCACGCGCTGCATGCCGTAGTTGAGGCGGATCGCGGCCGGGCGCGTGCTGCCGTAGTCGCGCGCCAGGCCACGCACCTGCTCGGCGTCCACGCCGCAGACGGCGGCGGTGCGCTCGGGCGTCCAGGCAAGCGCCTTCTCGCGCAGCGCCGGCCAGCCCTCGGTGTGGCGGTCGATGTAGTCGTGGTCGAGCCAGTCGTTGACGATCAGCTCGCGCATCAGGCCGAGCACCAGCGCACCGTCGGTACCCGGCAGCAGCGCAAGGTGCTGGTGGCACTTGTCGGCGGTCTCGGAGCGGCGCGGATCGATGCACACCAGCTTCGCGCCGGCGCGCTTGGCAGCCTGGGCGTAGGTCCAGAAGTGCAGGTTCGACGCAATGCTGTTGCTGCCCCAGATCAGGATCAGCTTCGCCTCGGCGAAGTGCTCCACGTGCATGCCAACCTTGGCTCCGTAGCTCGCCGTCAGCGCTTCGCCGCCGGCGCTGGCGCAGATGGTGCGGTCGAGCAGCGAGGCCCCCAGGCGGTGGAAGAAGCGCGCGGCCATGCTCTCGCCCTGCACCAGACCCATCGTGCCGGCATAGCTGTATGGCACGATGGCCTGCGGGTCGCGCGCGGCGATCGCCTGCAGGCGCGTCGCGATGGCGTCCAGCGCTTCGGTCCAGCCGACCTGCTCGAAGCGCCCGGCGCCCTTGGGTCCGACGCGCCGCAGCGGGTGCAGCACGCGCTCGGGGTGGTAGGTGCGCTCGGGATAGCGCGAGACCTTGGTGCACAGCGCGCCGTGCGTGGTCGGGTGGTCGGCATCGCCCTGGACCTTGACCGCGCGGCCGTCGCGCACCGTGACGCGCAGCGCGCAGGTGTCGGGGCAGTCGTGCGGGCAGGCGCCGCGCACGCTGCGGGTCAGCCCGCCGTCGCCTTCCACTTGCCGTCCACCTTGCAGAGCTGCTGCTCGCTGCGGGCGCTGAGTGCCTTGTGCCGGTTCTCCATCACCACCACGCGGCAACCGGCGCGCTCGCCCTCGCGCGCCGTGACACTCCCCTCGCTGCCGCTGCGTTCGTTGCGCCAGGTCACCGGCACGCCCAGTTCGGGCGCGACCAGTGCCTGCGTGACGGCGGCGCGGTAAAGCTTGAAGTCCTGCTCGTTGAAGCGGCTGATCGGCGTGTTGCGCAGGAAGCCGTAATTGGCGACCTGGGCCAGCGCCGCACTGCCGGCGGCCAGCGCCCCGAACGCCACGGCGGCACCGACAAAGCTTCGTCCTCTCATCGCGGTCCTCCCTGCCGCCCGCATCTCGGCCGGCCCGGCATGGAGTGTGCCTCGTGCCGGCCGAGGCTGCAGAACGACCCTGCCGCGGCTGCGTCGCCGGGCGCGGCATTACCATGCCGAAGTGGAATCTTCGCCCGCTGGGGAGACGCCGATGCAGTTGATCGAATCCATCCTCGCCGACAGTGCCGCGGTCACCGCGATCCGCCGAGACCTGCACGCCCACCCCGAGCTGTGCTTCGAGGAGCGCCGCACCGCGGACGTGATCGCCCGCGCCCTGGGTGACTGGGGCATCCCGGTGCACCGCGGGCTGGGCACGACCGGCGTGGTCGGCATCGTCAAGAATGGCTCGTCAGACCGCGCGATCGGCCTGCGTGCGGACATCGACGCGCTGCCGATCACCGAGCACAACACCTTCCCCCACGCCAGCCGCCACGCCGGCAAGATGCACGCCTGCGGCCACGACGGTCACACCGCGATGCTGCTCGCGGCCGCCCAGCATTTTTCCAGGCACCGGCATTTCGACGGCACCGTCTACCTGATCTTCCAGCCGGCCGAGGAAGGCGGCGGCGGCGCGCGCGAGATGATCAAGGAGGGCTTGTTCGAGCGCTTCCCGATGGAGGCGGTGTTCGGCGCGCACAACTGGCCCGGGCTGAAGGTCGGCCAGTTCGCGCTGAAGACCGGTCCGGTGTTCGCGAGCAGCAACGAGTTCCGCATCACCATCCAGGGCAAGGGCGCGCACGCGGCGATGCCTCATCTCGGTGTCGATCCGGTCCCGGTGGCCTGTCAGATGGTGCAGGCCTTCCAGACCATCATCACGCGCAACAAGCGCCCGCTCGACACCGGCGTGATCTCCGTGACGATGATCCACACCGGCGAGGCCACCAATGTCATGCCCGACAGCTGCGAGATCCGCGGCACGGTGCGCACTTTCACGACCGAGGTGCTCGACCTGATCGAGCAGCGCATGAGGACCATCGCCGACGCCACCTGCGCGGCCTTCGAGACGCGCTGCCGCTTCGAGTTCTCGCGCAACTACCCGCCCACCATCAACCATGCGGCGGAGACCGCGTTCGCGCAGTCAGTGATGACCGAGGTGGTGGGCGCCGAGAACGTGCTGGAGTTCGAGCCGACGATGGGGGCCGAGGACTTCAGCTACTACCTGCAGCACCGGCCCGGCTGCTATTTCGTCATCGGCAACGGGGACGGCGCGCACCGCGAGGGCGGACACGGCCTGGGCCCGTGCATGCTGCACAACCCGAGCTACGACTTCAACGACGACCTGATCCCGCTCGGGGCAACGCTGTGGGTGCGGCTGGCCGAGCGCTGGCTGGCGACGTCGCGCTGATCGAAAACACCGCGAACGGGCCGCAACGGCGGCTAGAGCCAACCTTCGGCCTTCAGCGCCGCTTCGCAGCCCTGTGGGCTGGTGAAATGCAGGGCCTGCCATCCTGCAGCCCGCGCTGCGGCGACGTTGTCGGCATGGTCGTCGATGAAGATGCTGCGCGCCGGGTCGATGCCGAAGTCGCTTACGGCGCGCTCGAAGATCGCCGGTTCGGGCTTGATCAACCCCACGCGCGCCGAAAACAGGCCCGCCTCGAACCACGCGAAGAACTCGTGGTGCCGCTCCAGGTAGTCGGCATAGGGTGCGGGCATATTCGACAGGTAGTAGAGCGGATGCTTGGCCTCGCGCAGCGACCGCATCAGGGCCAGCGTGCCGGCCTGCACCTCCAGATGCGGTGGCACGGCCTCAACGACGGCACGCACCTCGTCGTCGGCCAGACCTGTGCGCGCCGAGATGCGCGCCACCAGTTCGTCGGTGCCGACCGTGCCGCGGTCGAACGCGGCCCAGTCGCTGCCCAGCCGGAAACCCTGGAAGATGCGCTCGGCCAGGGATTGCGAGGCCTCGGCATCGCCGGCGTGCTGAGGCAGCACCTGCTGCAGCAGCTGCAGCGGCTGCCAGCGGAACACGACGCCACCGAAATCGAACACCACCGCGCGCTGCGTCATGGCGTCCCCAGCTTGCGCAGCAGGCCGACGGTCGAACCATCGAGACCGCTCGCGTCGCCCGTCGTCAACCGCGGCAGAAGTTCACTGCACATCGCCTTGCCGAGCTCCACGCCCCACTGGTCAAAACTGTTGATACCCCAGACTGCGCCGCTGGTGAAGACGCGATGCTCGTACATCGCGATCAGCGCGCCGAGCGTCGCCGGATCGAGGCGCTCCAGCAGCAGCGTGGTGCTCGGTCGGTTGCCTGGGAAGCTGCGGTGCCGCGCCAGCACGTCGCGCGGCATGTCGGCTGCGGCCGTCGGGGCCCGCTCGGCCAGCGCCTGTGCCTCGCTTTTACCCGCCATCAGCGCCTGGGACTGCGCCAGGCAGTTCGCCAGCAGCTTGCGCTGCTGTTCGGCCAGCAATGGCTGAAGGGCCGGCGGCAGATCGAGGTGTGCATGGCTGGTATCGCGCACGGCGATGAACTCGACCGGGATCACGTCGCTGCCCTGGTGCAGCATCTGGAAATAGGCGTGCTGAGCGTTCGTGCCCGGTTCGCCCCAGACCACCGGCGAGGTCGCGAACGGCAGCGGCTCGCCGTCGCGGTCGACGCACTTGCCGTTGCTCTCCATCTCGAGCTGCTGCAGATAGGCCGGCAGGCGGCGCAGGCCCTGGTGATAGGGCGCGACGCTGCGGCTCGTCAGCCCGTGGAAGTTGCGGTACCAGACGTCGAGCAGGCCCAGCAGCACCGGCAGGTTGCGCTCCAGCGGCGCCGTCGCGAAATGGCGATCCATCGCATGGGCGCCGCCCAGCAGTGCGCGGAAGTGCGTGGCACCCAGCGCGATGGCCACCGGCAGGCCGATGGCCGACCACAGCGAGTAGCGGCCGCCGACCCAGTCCCAGAAGCCGAAGGCGGTGTCGATGCCGAAGGCCACCGCGGCGTCGACGTTGGTGGTGGTCGCGACGAAGTGGCGAGCGATGTCGCGTCCACCGCGCGCCAGGAACCAGGCCTTGGCCGTCTCGGCGTTGGCCATCGTCTCCTGGGTGGTGAAGGTCTTGGACGCGATGATGAACAGCGTGCTTTGCGGATCCAGCTGCGTCAACAGCGGCGCGAGCTCGTGGCCGTCGAGGTTGGAGACGAAATGGCTGCGCAGGCCGGCCTGCGTGTAGGCCTGCAGCGCGGGCACCGCCATCTGCGGGCCGAGGTCGGAGCCACCGATGCCGATGTTCACCACATCGGTGATGCCACTGTGCGCGGTGTCGCGCACGCGCTCGGCAAAGGCCAGCATCGCATCGAGCGTCGCGTGCACCTCGCTGCCGTGGGGCGCTGCGTCGCGCGGCGCCCGCAGCGCGGTGTGCAGCACGGCGCGGCCTTCGGTGTTGTTCAGCGGTGCGCCGGCGAGCATCGCGTCGCGCCGCCCTTCCAGGCCGACCTCACGCGCCAGACGCAGCAGCAGCGCCAGCGCGGGCGCATCCAGCCAGTTCTTCGACAGATCGGCGAACAAGTGGGGGGCCTCGACACCGAAGCGCTCGAAGCGCCGCGCATCGCCGGCGAAGGCGGTGCGCAGGTCGAAGTTCGCGGCCGACGCGGCGAAATGCGCGCTCAAGTCCGCCCAGGCCGCCGTGCGGTCGCCACGCACCCAGGAAGCGGACATCACAGCGCCTGGATCAGCCGGTCGAGCTGCGCGGCGTCGACCGCGAAGGCACGGATGCCCTCGGCGAGCTTTTCGGTGGCCATCGCGTCCTCGTTGAGTGCGTAGCGGAAGCTCGCCTCGTTGAAGCTCAGCGCCTTGGCATCGCAGTGCAGCGCGGCATCGACGTCGAGTGCCCGCATCACCGTCGCCTCGCTGGCCTGCAGCTGGGCCAGAAGCTCCGGCGAGATCGTCAGCAGGTCACAGCCCGCCAGTGCCAGGATCTGCCCGGTGTTGCGGAAGCTGGCGCCCATGACCTCGGTCTCGATACCGAACTTGCGGAAGTAGCGCCAGATCTGCGCCACCGACTTCACGCCGGGATCATTGGCACCGGCATTGGCGGCCTCGTCCCAGCGCGCGCCGGCCGCCTTCTTGTGCCAGTCGTGGATGCGCCCGACGAAGGGCGAGATCAGCCGCACGCCCGACTCGCCGCAGGCCACCGCCTGGCAGAACGCGAACAGCAGGGTCAGGTTGCAGTGGATGCCGTGGTGCTCGAGCGCCTTGGCGGCCTGGATGCCTTCCCAGGTGGCGGCGATCTTGATCAGCACGCGCTCGCGAGCGATGCCCTCGGATTCGTACAGCGCCATGATGCGCTGGGCCCGCGCCACGGTGGCCGCGGCATCGAAGCTCAACCGGGCGTCGACCTCGGTCGAAACGCGTCCCGGGACGACGTTGAGAATTTCGCAGCCGAAGCGCACCAGCACGCGGTCGACGATCGCGTCGAGCGGCTGGCCGCGGTGCGCCGCGGCAGTCTGCGCCAGCAGCGGCGCATAGGCCGGCTGGCTGACGGCCTTCAGGATCAGCGACGGGTTGGTGGTGGCATCGCGCGGCGCGAAGGCCGCGATCTGCTTGAAGTCGCCGGTGTCGGCGACCACGGTGGTGTAGGCCTTGAGCTGCTCGAGTTGGCTGGACATGGGCTTCGCGCACGACACGGTCGAGTGAGCGTCGATGGTAAACCGACACCCGTCCCGCACCGCGCCCGCCAGGGCACCGAACTCACGCCTGCACTGGCGAGGGCGTGAGCAAATCGTCGATCCCGTAGAGCCGGGACAGCTCGCTGAGCTTCTCGGGCACGGCCGTCAGCTCGAAACGCTTGCCCCAGGCCTGGGCGAGCCGGCGGCATTCGAGGAGCACGGCCAGTGCCGTGGAGTCGAAGCGCTGCAGCTGCGATCCGTCGATCACCAGCAGCGGCTCGGCCTCGCGCTCCAGCGAGACCTTGAGCAGCCGCAACGTGTCGCGCGCCTCGTTCAGGGTCAGCGTCTCGGGCAGCAGCAGCATGCCCGCTCAGCCCCGGGCGCCAGCGCTCTTGTTGCGCTGGGCCAGTTCGGCGATCAGGGCGTCCATGCCCTTGGCCTTGATGATGGGCATCCACTGCTGCTGGTAGCTCAGGCCGAGGCGGATGCCCAGCACATCCAGGTCGTGGATCTTCCAGGCATCGCCGGTCCGACGCAGGTAGTAGTTGATGGGCACCGGATCGCGCTGGCCGACGATCTTGGTGCGCACGATGACTTCACCGGGGTTGTCCGGACTCTTGACGACCCGGCCGAACTCGATCGTCTGGTCGCGTACCTGCGCAAACGCCGCCGCGTACTGGCGCACCAGCATGACCTTGAACTCGTCCTGGAGCCGGGCGCGCTGGTCCGGCGTCGCCTGACTCCAGGCCGCCTTGCCGGCAGCGAACTCGGTCATGGCGTCGAAGTCCACGTGCGGCAGGATCTTGGCGTCGACCAGCGCGAGGATGCGCTGGGTGTCGCCACCCTGGATGGCCTTGTCGGCCTTGATGGAATCGAGCACCTCGGTGGACACCTGCTTGACCAGGCCGTCGGGCGTCTGCGCCACGGTCTGGGCCAGCGCGACGCCGTGCGCCAGACCGAGGGCGACCAGACTCAGCGACAGGAATTGACGTTTCAGCATGTTTGTTTGCCTTTCAGTGGAAACGACCACGATCGAGCCTTTTGGAGACCGTTTGCGGCGACAAGTTCGCCACGCTACATGACGTTGCAATGAGGTTCAACGCGACGCAGCGCCCGGGGTTTCAGGATCGGGCGCATCACCACGCCGCGCTCAGGGTCGGGCCTGTGGCACTGGCGCACTGGCGGGCTCCGCCGGCGCAGAGGCAGGAGTAGCCGGTTCGTCGGGAACGTAATCCTCTTCGACCGCTCCTGCATCGCGACGCCGGCCGTCCTCCACCAGGCTGCGGCGGCGCTGCAGGTAGGCGTCGCGCACGAAGCTGTACTTGTCGAGCGCGATGTCGTCGAGCAGCCCGGTGGCGTCGAGCAGCCCCGCGCGCGTGTTGATCACGCGCAGGCCGGTCAGCGCATTGCGCAACCGGACCGATTCGACCACCTGGTCCGGCGAGGCCAGCAGGTCGACCGGCAGACCGACCGCATCGCGCGCCGAAGACGGCCCCAGCACCGGGAGCACCAGGTAGGCACCGGCATCGAAGCCCCAGACGCCCAGCGTCTGGCCGAAATCCTCGTAGTGCGGCGCGAGGCCCAGCGCGGAGGCCCAGTCGACGAAGCCGACGAGGCCGAACACGGTGTTCGTGCCGAAACGCATCACGTCGTTCGCACTGTCGCCGAAGCGGCCCTGGAGGATCAGATTGAAGGCCGACCAGACATCGCGCAGGTTGTTGAAGAAGTTGTCGATGCCCTGGCGAGCGACCGAGGGCACAACTTCGCGATAGACGCGCGCCGGCGGCGCGATCAGGTACTGGTCCACCGTCTCGTTGAACGCGAAGGTCTTGCGGTTGAGCTTCTCCAGCGGGTCGGGCTGCTCGACGGTGGCGCAGCCGACGAGGCCGAGCGCCAGGGCCACCGCCAGGATCGCCGATCGACAGACACCCGATTTCACTTCTTCGCTCCCTCGCCGTTGTTCGAGTCGGACGACTTGCTGTACAGGAACTGGCTGATCAGGTTCTCCAGCACCACCGCCGACTGCGTGACGCGGATCTTGTCGCCGGTGACCATCAGCTTCTCCTCAGTGCCTGGCTCAAGGCCGATGTACTGCTCGCCGAGCAGCCCAGACGTGAGGATTTTGGCCGAACTGTCCGCCGGGAAGCCGAAGCGCTTCTCGAGATCGATCTCGACGCGGGCCTGGTAGGTGTCGGCATCGAAGCCGATCGCGACCACGCGCCCGACCACGACACCGGCGCTCTTCACCGGCGCGCGCACCTTGAGCCCGCCGATGTTGTCGAAGCGAGCCGAGACCGTGTAGGTGTCGTCGAAGCTCAGGCTCAGCAGGTTGCCGGCCTTCAGGGCCAGGAACACGATCGCCGCGGCACCGATCATCACGAACAGACCGACCCACACGTCATGCTTGGATTTCTGCATCTTCCTACTCCTGACGGGCGCCTCGTCCGTCGTCAAATCGAGAACATCATCGCCGTCAGCACGAAATCGAGCCCGAGCACGGCGAGCGAGGCCACGACGACGGTGCGTGTGGTGGCCCGGGACACACCCTCCGGCGTCGGTTGGCAGGTGTAGCCCTCCCACAGCGCCACGAACGTCACCGTGACACCGAACACCATGCTCTTCACGATGCCGTTGCCGACATCCTTGAACACGTCGACCCCGCCCTGCATCTGCGACCAGAATCCGCCAGCGTCGATGCCGATCAGCAGCACGCCGACCGCCCAGCCCCCCAGGATGCCGACGGCACTGAACACCGCTGCCAGCAGCGGCATCGCGAAGACACCGCCCCAGAAACGCGGCGCGAGCACCCGCTGCACCGGGTCGACCGCCATCATCTCCATCGCGGTGAGCTGCTCACCGGCCTTCATGAGGCCGATCTCGGCGGTGAGCGAGGTGCCCGCGCGCCCGGCGAACAGCAGCGCGGTGACCACCGGGCCGAGTTCGCGCACCAGCGACAGCGCGACGAGCAGGCCGAGCGCTTCCGACGAGCCGTAGCGCTGCAGCGTGTAGTAGCCCTGCAGGCCGAGCACGAAGCCGACGAACAGGCCCGACACGGTGATGATCGCGAGCGAGTGGTTGCCCAGGAAGTGCACCTGGTCGACCACCAGCCGCCCGCGCCGCAGGGCCGGACCGAAGCTCGCGAGCATGCGCCCGAACAGGCGCGCCGCGGCACCCAGGCCTGTGAGCTGGGCGCGCACCGCGTATCCGACGTCCGACGGGCGGTACCAGCTCATGAGGAGCCCACCTGGAAGTCCTCGTTCGCGCTCGCGGCGGGGTAATGGAAGCGCACCGGGCCGTCGGCCTGGGCGTCGACGAATTGACGCACCAGCGGATCCTCGCTGGCCCGCATCTCGGCTGGCGTGCCTTGCGCGACCACACCGCCGTTGGCAATGAAGACCACCTGGTCGGCAATCGAGAAGGTCTCGTCGACATCGTGCGAGACCACGATGCTGGTGATGCCGAGCGCCCGGTTGAGCTCGCGGATCAGCCGTGCGGCCACGCCCATCGAGATCGGGTCCAGACCCGCGAAGGGCTCGTCGTAAAGCATCAGTTCGGGGTCGAGCGCGATCGCCCTGGCCAGCGCCACACGGCGCGCCATGCCGCCGGACACCTCACTCGGCATCAGATCGCGAGCACCGCGCAAGCCGACGGCGTTGAGCTTCATCAGCACCAGATCGCGGATGATGGCTTCGCCGAGCCCGCTGTGTTCGCGCAGGGGAAACGCCACGTTGTCGAACACCGACAGGTCGGTGAACAGGGCGCCGAACTGAAACAGCATGCCCATGCGGCGCCTCGCCGCATAGAGGCCGTCCCGGCCCAGCGTGGCGAGGTCGGTGCCGTCGAACAGCACCTTGCCGCTCATCGGCTCGAGCTGACGACCGATCAGTCGTAGCACCGTTGTCTTGCCGCCGCCCGAAGTGCCCATCAGCGCGAGCACGCTGCCGCGCGGTACGACCAGATCCACGTCGCGCAGGATCACGCGCTCGCCGTAGCCGCACGTGACATGCTGGAGTTCGACGAGAGCGTTCGGGTCGCGGCCGGGGTTCGACGGCGCTGTTGGACTTGTCATGGGCCGAAGTGAAAAAGCCGAATCAGAGGACCCGGCTTCGCGGATGATAGGGGATACCCGGGGCGCCTGCTGCGCAGCGCCCGGAGGCCGGCCCGTCCGCACGGGCTCGGCGTTGCGGCAGGCCCTAGCGGGGCAGGTCGCTGTATCCCATCAGGAACTCGTCCACGGCGCGGGCGGCCTGGCGCCCTTCGCGGATCGCCCACACCACGAGCGACTGACCACGGCGGACGTCTCCGGCAGCGAACACCTTGGGCACATTGGTCTGGTAGCCCCCGGTGAAGTCGGTCGTCGCCTTGGCGTTGCCGCGGCTGTCCTTGTCGATGCCGAAGGCGTCGAGCACGGTCGACACGGGGCTGACGAAGCCCATCGCCAGCAGCACCAGATCGGCCTTGAGCACCTGCTCACTGCCCGGCACCTCGACCATCTTGCCGCCCTGCCACTCGACGCGCACGGTCTTCAGCGCCGTGACCTTGCCCTTGTCGCCGATGAACTCCTTGGTGGCGATCGCGAACTCGCGCTCGCAACCCTCGTCATGGCTGGAGCTGGTGCGCAGCTTGTACGGCCAGTAGGGCCAGGTGAGCTCCTTGTTCTCCTGCTCCGGCGGCATGGGCATCAGCTCGAACTGCGTCACGCTCTTCGCGCCGTGGCGGTTGCTGGTGCCGACGCAGTCGCTGCCCGTGTCGCCACCGCCGATCACGATGACATGCTTGCCGTCGGCGCGGATCTGGCCCTTGAGCTTGTCGCCGGCATTGATCTTGTTCTGCTGCGGCAGGAACTCCATCGCGAAGTGCACGCCGTCGAGATCACGCCCCGGCACCGGCAGGTCGCGACTCTGTTCGGCACCCCCGGTCAGCACGACGGCATCGAACTCGGCCTTCAGCTGCTCGGGCGACACGATCTCCTTGGCCCAGTTCGTGACCTTCGAGCCTTCCGGCAGGTGACCGACCAGCACCCCGGTTCGGAACACCACCCCTTCGGCCTTCATCTGCTCGACGCGCCGATCGATGTGCGTCTTCTCCATCTTGAAGTCGGGGATGCCGTAGCGCAGCAGGCCGCCGATGCGGTCGTTCTTCTCGAACAGCGTGACGGCGTGGCCGGCCCGTGCGAGCTGCTGTGCCGCCGCCATGCCGGCCGGCCCCGAGCCGACGACCGCCACCGTCTTGCCGGTCTTGTGGCGCGCAGGCTGTGCCTGCACCCAACCCTCGGCCCATGCGCGATCGATGATGGCGTGTTCGATGCTCTTGATGCCGACCGCGTCGTCGTTGACATTGAGCGTGCAGGCGGCCTCGCACGGCGCCGGGCAGATGCGACCGGTGAACTCGGGGAAGTTGTTCGTGCTGTGCAGCACCGCGATCGCGTTCGCCCAGTCCCCTCGGTACACGAGGTCGTTGAAGTCGGGAATGATGTTGTTGACCGGACAGCCGCTGTTGCAGAACGGCGTGCCGCAGTCCATACAGCGTGCGCTCTGGACCTTGGCTTCCTCGTCCTTCAGCCCGATGACGAATTCCTTGTAGTGCTTGAGCCGCTGCTCGACCGGCGCGTAGCCTTCCTCGAGACGCTCGTATTCCAGAAATCCGGTGACTTTTCCCATGGTGTGATGCTCCGTGCGGCCGCTCTGGAAGGCCGGCCTCAGGCCTTGGCCTTGCTCGACTTCTTGTCGTTGGTCCTGGCCTTGGCGATGGTCTCGCTGGCCTCCTTCTTGGCGTGGATCTCGCCCAGCGCCCGCTTGTACTCGTGCGGGAAGACCTTGACGAACTTGCCGCGTGCCGCCGGCCAGTGGTCGAGGATGTCGCGCGCGCGCAGCGAGCCGGTCCAGCGGTGGTGGTCCTCGATCAGCTTGCGCAGCAGCACCTCGTCGGCCACACCCTTGTGGAAGATGGCGGCTTCCTGGGTACTGCGCTGCTCGTCGGCCGTGAGTACCTTGTCCATCGCGACCATCGCGGTGTTGCAACGCTGCGAGAAGCTGCCGTCTTCGTCGTAGACGTAGGCGATGCCGCCCGACATGCCGGCCGCAAAGTTGCGCCCGGTCTTGCCGAGCACGACCACCGTGCCGCCGGTCATGTATTCGCAGCCGTGGTCACCGGTTCCTTCGACCACCGTGGTCGCGCCCGACAGTCGCACCGCGAAGCGTTCGCCGGCCACGCCGCGGAAGAAGGCCTCGCCGCTGGTGGCCCCGTAGAGCACCGTGTTGCCGACGATGATGTTCTGCGTGGCGTCGCCTCGGAAGTCGATGCTCGGGCGCACCACCACGCGGCCGCCGCTCAGACCCTTGCCGGTGTAGTCGTTCGCATCGCCGATCAGGTAGAGCGTGATGCCCTGCGCCAGGAAGGCGCCGAAGCTCTGGCCGCCCACGCCTTCCATCTGCATGAAGATGGTGTGGTCGGGCAGGCCTTCGGGCCGGTGGCGGATCAATTCGCCCGACAGCATGGCGCCGACGGTGCGGTTGACGTTGCGCGTCTCGTCCATGAACTGGACCTTCTCGCCACGCTCGATGGCTGGACGGCACTTCTCGATCAGGCGCACGTCGAGCGCCTTGGCCAGGCCGTGATCCTGCACGTCGACCTGGCGACGCGGCACGTCCGCGCCCACCTGCGGCAGGTGGAACACACGCCCGAAATCGAGGCCGCGCGCCTTCCAGTGCGACACGCCCTTCTTGGTGTCGAGCAGATCGGCGCGACCGACCAGTTCGTCGAAGCTGCGGATGCCCAGTTGCGCCATGATCTGGCGCGCTTCCTCGGCAACGAAGAAGAAGTAGTTGACGACGTGCTCGGGCTTGCCCTGGAACTTGGCGCGCAGCACCGGATCCTGCGTTGCCACGCCCACCGGACAGGTGTTGAGGTGGCACTTGCGCATCATGATGCAGCCCTCGACCACCAGCGGTGCGGTCGCGAAGCCGAACTCGTCGGCCCCGAGCAGCGCACCGATCACGACGTCGCGGCCGGTCTTCATCTGGCCGTCGGCCTGCACGCGGATGCGGCCACGAAGACCGTTGAGCACCAGCGTCTGCTGGGTCTCGGCCAGGCCAAGCTCCCAGGGCGTGCCGGCGTGCTTGATGCTGGACCACGGCGAGGCCCCGGTACCGCCGTCGTGACCGGCGATCACCACGTGGTCGCTCTTGGCCTTGGCGACGCCGGCGGCGATCGTGCCGACACCCACCTCCGACACCAGCTTGACGCTGATGGAGGCGCGCGGGTTGGCGTTCTTCAGGTCGTGGATCAGCTGCGCAAGGTCCTCGATCGAGTAGATGTCGTGGTGCGGCGGCGGCGAGATCAGGCCGACGCCCGGCACCGAGTAGCGCAACATGCCGATGTACTCGGACACCTTGCCACCCGGCAACTGGCCGCCCTCGCCGGGCTTCGCGCCCTGGGCCATCTTGATCTGGATCTGGTCGGCCGAGACCAGGTACTCGGTCGTCACGCCGAAGCGCCCCGACGCCACCTGCTTGATCTTCGAGCGCAGCGAATCGCCGTCCTTCAGCTCGTAGTCGGCCTCGATCACCTTGCTGCCGACCACTTCGCTGACCATCGTGCCCTGCTTGATCGGGATGCCCTTGAGCTCGTTGCGGTAGCGCGCAGGGTCCTCGCCGCCCTCGCCGGTGTTGGACTTGCCGCCGATGCGGTTCATCGCGATCGCGAGGGTGCTGTGCGCCTCGGTGCTGATCGAGCCGAGCGACATGGCGCCGGTGGCGAAACGCTTGACGATCTCGCTGGCCGGTTCGACCTGATCGAGCGGGATGGCCTTGCTGGGGTCGAGCTTGAACTCGAACAGCCCACGCAGCGTCATGTGCCGGCGCGACTGGTCATTGATCAGCTGGGCGTATTCCTTGTAGGTGTCGAACTTGTTCGCGCGCGTGCTGTGTTGCAGCTTCGCGATGGCGTCCGGCGTCCACATGTGCTCCTCGCCGCGTGTACGCCAGGCGTACTCGCCACCAGCGTCGAGCATCGTCGCCAGGACCGGGTCGTCGCCGAAAGCTGCCCTGTGCATGCGCAACGCCTCTTCGGCAACCTCGAACACGCCGATGCCGCCGACTTGCGAGGCCGTGCCGCGGAAGTACTTCTCGACCAGCGGCTTGTTGAGGCCGATCGCCTCGAACAGTTGCGCACCGCAGTAGGACATGTAGGTCGACACGCCCATCTTGGACATGATCTTCGACAAGCCCTTGCCGATCGCCTTCACGTAGTTGTAGATCGCCTTGTCGGCCGACAGGTCGCCTGGCAACTCCTTGTGCAGCGAGGCCAGCGTCTCCATCGCGAGGTAGGGGTGCACGGCCTCGGCGCCGTAGCCGGCAAGCACGCCGAAATGATGCACCTCACGCGCCGAGCCGGTCTCGACCACCAGGCCGGCGGTGGTGCGCAGGCCCTCGCGAACCAGGTGCTGGTGGATCGCAGACAGGGCCAGCAGCGCGGGGATCGCGATCTGGTCGCGGCTCATGCGACGGTCGGTGATGATCAGGATGTTGTGGCCGCCCTGGATCGCGTCCACCGCCTCGGCGCACAGCGATGCCAGCTTGGCCTCCACGCCCTCACCGCCCCAGGCGTACGGATAGACGATGTTGAGCTCATACGACTTGAATTTGCCGTGCGTCGGCTTCTCGATGCTACGCAGGCGCGCCATGTCCTCGAAGTCGAGGATGGGTTGCGCGACCTCCAGCCGCATCGGCGGGTTGACCGCATTGATGTCCAGCAGGTTGGGCTTGGGGCCGATGAAGCTGTTCAGCGACATCACGATCGCCTCGCGGATCGGATCGATCGGCGGGTTGGTGACCTGCGCGAACATCTGCTTGAAGTAGCTGTACAGCGGCTTGTTCTTGTCGGACAGCACGGCCAGCGGCGAGTCGTTGCCCATCGATCCGATGCCCTCTTCCCCGGTCTGGGCCATCGGACTCATCAGGAACTTGATGTCTTCCTGCGTGTAACCGAAAGCCTGCTGGCGATCGAGCAGGTTTTCGGCAAAGGCCGGCGCGGCCTCGGCCGGCGCGGCGATGGCGTCGAGCTTGATGCGCACGTTCTCGATCCACTGCCGGTAGGGCTTGGCCGAGGCGTAGGTGTTCTTCAGTTCCTCGTCGTCGACGATGCGGCCCTGTTCCAGGTCGATCAGAAACATCTTGCCGGGCTGCAGGCGCCACTTCTTGACGATCTTGTTCTCCGGGATCGGCAGCACGCCGGACTCGGAGGCCATCACCACCAGATCGTCGTCAGTGACGATGTAGCGGGCCGGACGCAGGCCGTTGCGGTCGAGGGTGGCGCCGATCTGCTTGCCATCGGTGAACACCATCGCGGCGGGACCGTCCCACGGCTCCAGCATTGCAGCGTGGTATTCGTAGAAGGCACGGCGCCGCTCGTCCATCGTCGCATGCTGCTCCCACGCCTCCGGGATCATCATCATCGCGGCGTGAGCCAGCGGGTAGCCGGCCATCGTCAGCAATTCCAGCGCGTTGTCGAAGGTCGCGGTGTCGGACTGGCCATCGAAGCTGATCGGATACAGCTTGTTCAGGTCATCCCCCAGCACCGGCGACTTCATCACGCCCTGGCGCGCGCGCATCCAGTTGAAGTTGCCCTTGACGGTGTTGATCTCGCCGTTGTGCGCCACCATCCGGTAGGGGTGCGCCAGCGGCCATTCCGGGAAGGTGTTGGTCGAGAAGCGTTGGTGCACCAGCGCAAGCGCCGACACCGTGCGTTCGTCTTGCAGATCCAGGTAGTAAGTGCCCACCTGATCGGCAAGCAGCAAACCCTTATAGATGATGGTGCGGCAGCTCATGCTGGGCACGTAGTACTCGTGGCTGTGCGTGAGCTGCAACTTCTGGATCGCCGCCGATGCCGTCTTGCGGATCACGTAGAGCTTGCGCTCCAGCGCATCGGGCACGATCACGTCGGCGCCACGGCCGATGAAGATCTGACGGATCACCGGCTCCTTGGCCCGCACCGTGGGCGACATCGGCATGGCCCGGTCGACCGGCACGTCGCGCCAGCCCAGCAGCACCTGCCCTTCGGCGTGCACGGCGCGCTCCAGCGCCTGCTCGCAGGCCAGTCGCGAGGCGTGTTCCTTGGGCAGGAAAATCATGCCGACACCGTACTCGCCGGGCGGCGGCAGTTCGATGCCCTGGAGAGCCATCTCGGCGCGGTAGTACTCGTCGGGAATCTGGATCAGGATCCCAGCGCCGTCACCCATCAGCTTGTCAGCCCCGACCGCGCCACGGTGATCGAGGTTCTCCAGGATCTTCAGCCCCTGGCCGACGATGCTGTGTGCCTTGAGGCCCTTGATGTGCGCCACGAAGCCGACGCCGCAGGCATCGTGTTCATGGGCCGGATCGTAGAGGCCTTCGAGGCGAAGGGTGTCGATGTCTTGCTGGCTTGGGGCGGACGAGGTCACGGCGCTCTCCTGGCGGGAAACGGCCAAGAGATTACGGCAGCGCAGCAAAACTGACAATCAAAAAATTCAGGGTCAGATTCTTATTATTGAGCGCTCGACACTGGTGCGAAATTAAATGGTGACATATCAAATTTGGTGCGCCGGCCGAATCTTCGGTGGTCGGCCTCTGGGCCTCGGCGCGACCGGTCGTGACGAGGCCGAGGCCAGTTGCGCGACGAAACGGTCGGATCCCAGCGCCCAGCCCCCCCGCAGTGCCGCTTCGATGGCCTGCACCTGGCGGTCCGGTAACGCGTGCTCGAGCATGCTGCCGTAGGCCATCTCTCGCTCGAAGGGTGTGTTGCCAAGCGCCCAGTACGCCGCCGGATGCACCAGGAACGGGTCCGCAGCGTGACCGCGGTGGGCCGCTTCGCTGGAACACGGCAGCGACACGGCTGCTGCCGCCTGAGCGCCATGCCCCAGTCGTTCGACATACACCATGCAAGGCAGCAACCACGAGGTCGGTTCGATGACGGCCGCCCGGAAGCGGCCTTCCCACAAGCCGCCAACACGGCCGTGGCGTCGGTTGAAGGCCGACGCATGCCGGCGCGCCACCGATTGCATGACCAGGCTCAGACCACTCGCCTGCTCGGGCGTAGCCACCAGATCGAGACGCGACTCGAGCACCGAGTAGGCGTGGATTGCGACGTGATGCTGCGCCGCCACCTCGCGCAGCAACTGCATCAATGACTGGCGGTCGGTGTCATCCTGCACCATCGTCTGGCCGTGCTGCGCGCGCTGGCTCACCACGTGCGGCAGCGCCGGAACGATCAAGCGGGGCAATCGGGCCATGGCGCGCGAGGGTACACCGCGGCAGCGGCGCGGGCCGCCGGCCGCAGGGGACTCAGAAGCGGTGGCGCAGCGCCAGCGCGATGTTGTGAGCGCCCTTGCCCGCCTCGGAGGTCACACCGCCGAAGAATCCGCCGCCGCCCGGGGCGGCCTGAGCGTTGTCGTCATTGTCGAAGCGGGTCAGCACGAAATTGACGTCGGTGCGCTTCGAGAGTGCATAGGTGTAGACAGCGCCGTAGGACTGAACGTCCGCATCGGCGATGGTGCGATCGTCGTAGTGGTTGTAGGCCACCGTCACGGTGCTCGGGCCGAAGTTGAAACGATAGCCCACGTGGAACAAGCGGGAATCCTGGCGCAACGCACGCTCGAAAGCATTGCCGATCAAGGTGGCGAGCGGCGCAAATGCGGGGCTCGGGTTTTGTGCGATCAAGCCCGCAGTCACGTCCGCGCCAACGCCAGGATTGTCGTCCTTGAAGGTTGCATAGAGCGTCGACAGCTTGCCGGGACCCAGGTCCACTGAAGCACCCAGCAGCACATCCGTCAGAGCCTTGTCGCCGACGGCATTGTTGTTGGTGCCGTAGGCCGCCCCCACCGCGAAGCCGTTGCCCTTGTAGTACGCGTTGGCACTCATGTAGCGGTTGTTGGAGGTGGAATCACCGGTTTCGCCGAAGGCATACATCAGCGTGGCCGTGAAACCATCCTTCTGCAGTCGATAGGCCAGGGCGTTGCTCTTACGGATGTCGACTGCCGCCGGCAGCGTGGCGATCTGTGCGGCCGACAGGCTGGAATCGGTCTGCATCGAATCGAACACGTAGAACATCTCGTAGGCCGGCGTGTACTGCCGACCCGCCAGCACGGCACCGACCGGTGTGACGAGACCGACGAACGCCTGCCGGTCGAAGACGTTGTTGGTCAGGTTCACGCCGATCTGGCTGCCCAGTTGCGCGCCGACCTGGTTCACGACGGTCTGGGTCGTCACGCCCGGGGCCAGCGGGATCAGCGGCACGCCGAGAAACTGCAGATCGAGAAAGCGGTCCGGGACTTGGATGCCCGATGCCGCCCGATTGCTGATGGCGCCGGTGTCGGCCTCGAAACGGCTTTCGAGCACGAAGAGCGCGCGGTAGCCACCCCCTAGATCTTCATTGCCCTTGAACCCCCAGCGCGAGCCTTCCATGATGCCGCTCGCCAATCGCGTCTTGGCGGCGTCCTGACCCGAAACGTAGTTGATACCGGCATCCACGCTGCCGTATAGCGTGACCGAGTTCTGTGCCTGAGCCGACGCGGCGAAAACCGATGTCGCGGCCAATGCGATGAGGGTCTTGTTCATGGGAAACGTCTCCTGCAGATTCTCGAATCGGGCCATCGTGGCGCTGCCTCGACAACCTCTGCAAATGACTGTATCGACGCCCCCCGGAGCCCCGTAGCGGGTCAACACGGGGATGTTGCGATTTGCTCACAAGGGAGTAGAGACTACCCTCCAGACAGCCGTCCGTGGTCTTCGAAGACAGTGCGGCCCGTGATGCGCCGGTGCTCGCTGATCGCGAAGCGATCCGTCATGCCCGCCACATAGTCGGTAACAGCGCGGAACGGCGTGGCGCTTTCGGCCGCAGCCGACGGCAGCTCGGCAGCTCCCGTCACGTAGGCCTCAAACAGTTCGCGTACCACGCATCTTGCGCGGTGCGTCGTGCTCTCGACCTGCGGGTGGCGGTAGAGCTGCGCGAACAGAAAGCGCTTCAGTACCAGGCTCTCGTCCCGCATCGCCGGCGTGAACTGCACCAGCAACGGCGACATCCTCACATCGGACACCTTCTCGATGCGATGCTGCCGCAGCGCGTCGCGAGTGGCATCGATCACGTCGTAGACCTGGGCGGACAGCAAGCGCCGCAAGGTTTCGAACAAGAGCCTGCGGCCCTGGAGGCCAGGATGCTCACGTCGAGCGGCATCCATGTGGGTTGCCACCAAGGGCACTTCGCGAAGCTGCTCGAGACCGATCAAACCCGAACGCACGCCGTCGTCGACATCGTGTGCGTTGTAGGCGATCTCGTCGGCGAGGTTGCACAACTGCGCTTCCAGGCTGGGCTGCGTGCCATCGAGAAAACGGCGCCCGACACCGCCCGGCTCCTGCAGCTCGAGCGCCTGCGCGTTGCGTCTGGAGCAGTGCTTGAGGATGCCTTCCCTTGTCTCGAAACTGAGATTCAATCCTTCGAAGCTAGCGTATCGTTGTTCGAGTCGGTCGACGACCCTCAGCGACTGAAGGTTGTGCTCGAACCCCGAGCCCTGCGGATCGATGCGTCGCAAGCAGCCGTTCAACTCATCCTGCCCCGCATGTCCGAACGGGGTGTGTCCCAGATCGTGCGCGAGCGCGATGGCTTCCGTGAGGTCTTCGTTGAGCTGCAGAGCACGGGCGATCGAACGCGCGAGCTGCGCCACCTCGAGCGAGTGCGTGAGCCGCGTCCGGAACAGGTCGCCCTCGTGGTTGAGGAAGACCTGGGTCTTGTAGACGAGGCGTCGGAACGCGGTGGAATGAACGATGCGATCGCGATCGCGCTGGTAATCGTCCCGGGTCGGTGCGGGCGCTTCGGCGTGAAGGCGGCCACGGCCGCTGGCCGGATCGCTGGCGTAGGACGCGAGCGACATCGTCAGCGCATCGCGGGGATCACGTACAGCGCGAAGCGAGGACCTGACGCAAGGTTGCATCCGGCACGCTGCGCAGCACGGCATGCCCGATGGCGTCGAGCAGCACGAACTTGATTTCGCCGGCTTCCGCCTTCTTGTCGAGGCGCATGAGCTCGAGATAGCGATCCGCCCCCAGGTCCGGCCCCTTCACCGGCAAACCCGCACGATCGATGAGCCGGATCAGGCGCTCCGCGTCCCCCTCGGGCAGCAGGCCCAGTCGCGCCGAGGTTTCGGCTGCCATCGCCATGCCGCAACCGACAGCCTCACCATGGAGCCACTCTCCGTAACCCAGACCTGCCTCGATCGCATGACCGAAGGTATGGCCGAAATTGAGAATGGCCCGCAAGCCGGCCTCGCGCTCGTCCTGACCGACGACGGCCGCCTTGATCTCGCACGACCGTCGCACGGCATGGCGCAGGGTGGCCACATCGCGAGCAAGCAATGCATCCAGGTTGGCTTCGACCCAACCCAGGAAGCTCGCATCGGCGATCGGCCCGTACTTGATGACTTCGGCCAGGCCGGCGCGCAACTCCCGCATCGGCAGCGTGCTCAGCGTCTCCAGATCGACGACGACGCAGACCGGCTGATGGAACGCGCCGATCATGTTCTTACCGCGCGGGTGGTTGATACCCGTCTTGCCACCCACGGAGGAATCGACCTGCGCCAGCAGCGTGGTGGGGACCTGAACGAAGGGCACCCCGCGCATGTAGCTGGCTGCGGCGAAGCCGGTCATGTCGCCGACCACCCCACCGCCCAGCGCATAGAGGATCGTCTTCCGATCGGCGCCTCTGGCCAGCAGCGCGTCGAAGATCAGGTTCAGCGCGGCCCAATCCTTGTGGCTTTCGCCGTCGGGCAACGTGATGAGCTCGACCTGCGCGTGCCTCCCGCGCAGAGCGTCCCGCAGGGACTGCGCATAGAGCGGCGCCACCGTGGTGTTGCTGACGATGACGGCCAACGGGCTGCGCGGGACGCCTGCAAAACTTTCGGGCGCGCGCAGCAAGCCGGAGCCGATGCGTATGGGATAGCTCCGCTCGCCGAGGGCGATATCGATGGTCTCGATGCCGGAGAGAGGAGTCACAGAGATCGATGACATGCCCGAAGTGTACGGGCCCAGTTCGAGCGTCCTAGCGCGGCGGCTCGACGGCGGAGGGCACCCGGTTCGCATCGACGATCCCGGCCAGCTCGAGTTGCATCAGGATCATGCCCACCAGAGTCTGGACCGTCGGCCTCCCCGTCTCGACGACAAAATGCGCAGTCTCGCGGTACAGCGGATCGCGCTCGCGATAGAGCTGCTGCAACCGGGCCCGAGGATCCTTGACCTGCAACAACGGCCTTTGCGTGTCGTGACGCAGGCGCCGGTGCAGTTCTTCCGGCGAGGATCGCAGGTAGAGCACCGTGCAGTCCTCGTGCAGAACGCGGCGATTGACCTCCCGCAAGACGGCACCTCCGCCCGTGGCCAGTACGCCGAGCCGGCTGGCACAGAGCTCGCCGATCACCTGCTGCTCAAGATCGCGAAATCGGCCTTCGCCCTCGCGCTCGAAGTAGGAGCGGATCGGTTCCCCGATCCGCTGTTCGATCACCGTGTCGGAATCCGTGAAACTGACGCCGAGTTTCCGCGCCAGCACGCGGCCGACCGAAGACTTGCCTGAACCGGGGAGCCCGACCAGTGCCAGCCGCATTGCAGCGTCCGGCTGCTGCCCGTCAACGGGCCGTCGTCGGTTTGCCGCGACGCCCTCGATCAACGTGCAGCGGCAGTGCGGTCGGTCACGACCTTGGGCGTCAGGAACACCAGCAGTTCGGTCTTGTTCGACGTCCGGGTCTGGCTGCGGAACAGCGCACCGAGCACCGGCACATCGCCCAGCAGCGGCACCTTGGTGTTGTCGATCTGCTCGGTCTGCTCATAGATGCCACCGATCACCACCGTCCCGCCATTGTCGACCAGCACCTGCGTCTTGACGTGCTTGGTGTTGATCAGGATGCCGGCCGCCGTGGTGGCTCCGGGGCTGTCCTTGTTCACGTCGACGTCGAGGATGATGTTGCCCTCCGGGGTGATCTGCGGGATCACTTCGAGCTTCAGCGTCGCCTTGCGGAACTGGATCGCCGTCGCGCCGCTGGAGGTCGCCGTCTGGTACGGAATCTCCGTGCCCTGCTCAATGAGCGCCTTGACCTGATCGGCCGTGACCACACGCGGACTGGACACGATCTTGCCCTTGCCGTCCGCTTCCAACGCGGAGATCTCGAGATTCAGGAAGCGATTCATCGCCGAATTGAAGATCGACACCGCGAACGTGGCCGCGTCGTAGCCGTTCTGACCGACGGCGGGCAGATTGACGAAGTAGCTGTTCGTCGACGGTGTGCCTGTGGTTAACCCGCTGCTGTTGATCGGAGGCGCCTGCCCGGTGGCGGCGCCGATACCGAGGTAATTGCCGCCGATGCCGGCGTTCACCTTCGACGACGGTGCGACGGTCGCACCGAGCTTGGCTCCGAGCGAGCGGCCGAAGGTATCGGTCGCCTCGACGATGCGTGCCTCGATCAGTACCTGACGGACCGGGATGTCGATACGGGCAATGATCTGCGCCACCTCTTCGAGCTTCGAGGGAATATCGCTGACGAAGAGTTGGTTGGTGCGCGTCTCGTACACGATGCTGCCGCGCGGCGACAGGATGCGACTGTTGTTCGATCCGCCGCCCTGTCCACCGTTACCACCTTGCCCGGCCTGCTGCCCCGTGAGCCCCTTCGATACTTCCTCGGCCTTCACATAGTTCAGCTGGAATGCCTGAGTGCGGACTGGCTCCAGAGACGCAATCTGCGCCTTGGATTCCAGTTCGAGCTTCTCCTTCGTGGCAATCTCATCCTTCGGCGCGATCCACAAGACGTTCCCGCTCTTGCGCACACCCAGACCCTTGGCCTGCAGGATGATGTCGAGCGCCTGATCCCAAGGAACATCCTTCAAGCGCAGCGTGACATTGCCGGTCACCGTGTCGCTGGTCACCACGTTGAAGTTGGTGAAATCGGCGATCACCTGCAGCAGCGCACGAACCTCGATGCTCTGGAAATTCAACGAGAGCTTCTCGCCGGCATAGCCCGGACCTTGCGTCAGCTTGTTCGGATCGATCTTCTGCGGACGCACCTCGAGCACGAACTGGTTGTCGGTCTGGTAGGCACTGTGTTCCCACACACCGGTCGGCTCGACCACCATCCTGACCTTGTCGCCGCTCTGAAAGGACGACACGGTCCGCACCGGGGTGCCGAAGTCGGTCACGTCGAGACGGCGACGCAGGCTCTCCGGCAGGCTGGACTTCAGGAATTCAACCACCAGGTTCTGGCCCTGCTGGCGAATGTCGACACCCACCTGGTTGCTGGGCAGATCGACCACCACGCGACCGGCACCGTCCTGGCCGCGGCGGAAATCGACGGCGCGCAGCACCTGCGGCGCGTCATTGAGGCTGTCGGCAAAATGGACCGGGGCCGCCGTCGCTGGGGCGGCGACGGGAGCGGCTGCCGTGGGCGCGGCCGCAACATTGCCACTGGTCTGCAGCGTCAGCACGAGAGTCTTGCCGTCGAGCGTCGCCGAGTAATTGCCTGGTTGCTTCAGGTTCAGCACGAGACGGGTCCGATCGCCCGCCTGAGCGACGTTGACGGATCGCAGGTTGCCTTGGTTGACGTCGACGCTGGAACGGCCCAGCGCGTTGCTCACCCCCGGAAGATCGATCGCGATGCGCGGCGGCGTCTGGACAGCGAACCCTGCCGGCACGGCCCCCAACGCTTCGCTCAGTTCGATGCGCACCACGTCGGCCGCGCCCTGCTGGCTGCTATTGATCGCCTGAATCGCGTTCTCCGCCCACGCGGACACCGCGGAGAAGAACAGCGCGAGCGCGATGGCTGGTGCTCGCCATTGGTTCATGGTCGTGATCTCCCGAATTTTCGTCATCGCGCCTTCTCCTGCAGCTGGAGGGCAGAGGGACGCTCTATCCATTCACCCGCGGCATCCTGAACAACTTCCCGCACGCCCACCTCGGTCTCAGAGATCTTTGTGATCTTTCCGTAGTTTTGACCGAGATAGTCACCCACCTTGACCTGGTAGAGCAGGTTGTCGACTCGCAACAGTGCGAACTGACGCCCTTGCTTGGACACACTGCCGACCATGCTCATGGAGTCGAGCGGATAGGCCTCCAGCGGCTCCTTGCGGCGGTTCATCTCGCCCGCCAGCAGTGAATTCGGCTGACGCGCCTCCTGCTTGAGGGCCACCGCGAGCTTTTGGCTGCTGAACGGTTCTACCGCACGAGCCTGCTCATAAGGTTGCGGATCGAAGCGCTTCGGTGGGGACAGCGGTGCGATGCTAGGGCGGACTTCACGACGCTGCTGGTCCATCCAGGACTGAAGTTCTTCCTGCTCGGCGCCGCAGGCCGACAGCAGCATCAAGGCTGCCATCGCGGACATCAGCAGCGCAGTGCGTTGCAACGGCCTGGTCATTTGTTTGCCCCCGCTGCAGCCTTCTGGCTGGCTTCCCGCGCCTTGCGCTGAGTCTCCACTTCGCTCGGATCCAGGTAGCGATAGGTGCGCGCCAGGGCGTCCATGCTCAAGTTGCCGGTCCCCGCACTGGCTGCATTCTGCGCGCCACCGGGTCCGACGCCGGAAATGTTGAGGTTGTGCAAGGTCACGATCCGGGACAGGTTTGCCACGTCTGCAGCGAAGGAGCCTATGTCGTGGTACCGACCCGTGACGCGGATCGCGATCGGCAATTCGGCGTAATAGTCCTTGACCGCCACCTGCCCAGGCCGGAAAAGCTCGAACTGCAAACCACGGCCCAGACCGGCCTGATTGATGTCCGACAGCAGCGCATCCATCTCGGCCTTGCCCGGCAACTGCTTCTCCAGTTGCGTGACGTACTCCTGAACCTGGATCTTCTGCTTGCGCAGTTCGCCGAGGTTCACTGCCTGGGCCAGCTTGGCGCGGTAGTCCTGCCGCAGACCTGGTTCGCGGTCGCGCTCGGCCTGCAACTCGTCGGCCGTCGCCGACAGCAGAACGAACCAGGCCACCACCACCAACGCGGCCGCCACGGCCACGAAGGTCACCAACTTGGGCAGCCACGGCCACTGCCCGGGCTCATTGGTATTCAGCCCACGGAACTGCCCGGAAAGATCTTGCAGGACGGAGTTCAGATCGAGTGCGGGGTTCTTTTTCGTTGCCATCTGAGCGTCCTCAGGAACGGGGCACCGACGCGGCCGCCGCTGGAACCGAGGCCCCCGCAGCGCCGGGGACCGCCGATTTGTCCGGCGTCTCCACTTGAGGACGCTTGAGACCGACCTTCACCACGAAATCAAACAATCGCTTCTGCTCGCGGTTGGGCGTCGTCAGGCTGGCCGCCTTGATCTCCACCAACTCCGGCTTCTCGAGCCAAGTCGAGTTGTAGGCAGTGTTGCGCAGAAACTCGGAGACGCGTTCGTTCGTCTGCGCAATGCCGTTGATTGCCACCACCTGACCATCCTGCTTGATCGTGGTCAGGTACACGCCTTCGGGCGTCTGCTTGACGAGTTCGTTCAGAAGGTACACAGGGATGTTGCGATCCGTCTGCAGATCTTCGACGGCCTTCTGACGCGCCTTCAGGCTGTCGATCTCGGCCTTGAGCGTCGCGATGTCCTTGATCTGCTCCTCGAGCTTCTTGATCTCGGCTGTCAGGTAGGCATTGCGCTCTTGCTGGGTGCTGATCATCTGTTGCAGCACCAGGTACCAGAGCGCCGCAATGGCGATACCGGCTGCAGCCGCAACACCCAGCCCGACGAAGAAGGCCTTCTTGCGACGCTGCCGCCGCTCTTCGCGATGCGGCAGGAGGTTGATCAAGATCATTACAGGAACCTCCGCATCGCCAGGCCGCACGCGGTCAGGTAGGCCGGGGCTTCACGGCGCAGCTTGCTCTCGCGCACAGCGGACCCGAGGCGCATGCCTTCGAAAGGATTGACGACCATCGACGCAAAGCCCGTCAATTCGGTCACCCGCTCCTTCAAGCCAGGCAAGGTTGCGGTGCCACCACCCAACATCACGTAGTGCACCTTGTGATGCGGTGTGCTGGTGAAGAAATACTGCAATGCCCGACCGATCTCCTGCGCCAGACTGTCGACAAACGGCACCAGCAGACTCGATTCGTAGTCCTCCGGAAGATCACTGGCCAGCTTCTTCTGCTCGGCCTCTTCGAACGAGAAGCCATACTGGCGCGAGATCATTTGTGTCAGCTGCGACCCCCCGAAGGCTTGGTCACGGTCGTAAAGCAGTTCCTCGTCGCGAAGCACCTTGAGGCTGGTGGTTTCGGCGCCGATCTCGAACAGCGCCACCAACGCGTCACGCCCTTCGTTAGGCAAGGCCGAGACGATGCGCATCATGGCCAGACGAGAGGCATGTGACTCGATATCCAGCACGACCGGCTTCAGCCCGGCGGCCTCGGCGAGGCCCTGGCGATCCTGCACCCGATCTTTCCGCGACGCAGCAATCAGCACCTCGACGTCGCCGACCGAGGACGGGCTCGGCCCGACGACACAGAAATCCAGGCTCACCTCATCCAGCGAAAACGGAATGTACTGATTGGCCTCGGACTCGACCTGGAGTTCGAGTTCCTCGTCACGCAAGCCGGCCGGCAGCATGATCTTCTTCGTGATCACTGCCGACTGTGGCATCGCCATCGCCACCCGCTTGGAACGGGTACCGCTCTTGCTGACGACACGGCGCACCGCGTCGGCCACTTCATCGAATTTCTCGATCTGGCCGTCAGCGATCCAGCCTCGCTCGAAACTCTCGGTGGCAAAACGTTCAAGCACGTACTGGCCCGAGGCGGACTGACCCAGCTCGACGAGCTTGACGCTCGAGGAGCTGATGTCCAGCCCGACGAGCGGCGCTTGCTTGCCTCCCATCAACCCGTCTAGAAAGCCCACACGGTCTCCCGCTCGCCGCTGCACGGCTGTTAAGAAGTTACTTCAATGCTAGCAGTAAAGCCTTTGTGTCCCAATGCTTTCGGGCTGCGCGTCGGCGACCACGCGACAAGCTGACGTTGCAAAACTCACGGTCCGGGCGAGCACCTAGTCCCTCGCACACCGGGCACCGGTGGGCATGCCGGGATGCGATCCATGTCGGTCGGAGCGCATTTCTATAATCGCCGGGTCCTGCTGGAGATTCATGAGCGCCAAAGATCGCAAGCCCTCGCCGACGGCGTCCACATCTTCCCGTGCCGGTTTTCTATCCAACCTGCCCGCCGCGGCCCGGTGGCCCCTGCTGGTCGGCGGGTCAGCACTGGCGCTCGTCGTATCAGGACTGCTGGGTGGCTTGGCGCTGCTGGCGATCGCGTTGGCCGTGGCCTACCCGAACCTGCCCGAGATCAGCAGCCTCACCGATTACCGGCCCAAGCTGCCCCTGCGCGTCTTCTCCGCCGATGAAGTACTGATCGGCGAGTACGGCGAAGAGCGTCGACTGTTCGCGCCGATCGGTCAGATTCCGAAGGTGATGCGCGAGGCGGTGCTGTCGATCGAGGACGCGCGCTTCTATCAACACGGCGGCGTCGACTACATCGGGATCGTGCGCGCGGGGCTCGCCAACGTAGGCGAATCCCGCAGCCAGGGTGCCTCGACGATCACGATGCAGGTGGCACGCAACTTCTACCTGCCGACCGAGAAGACCTTCATCCGCAAGGTGTACGAGATCCTGCTGGCGCTGAAGATCGAAAGCCAGCTCAGCAAGGACCAGATCCTCGAGGTCTACATGAACCAGATCTATCTGGGGCAGCGCGCCTACGGTTTCGCGGCCGCCTCGGAGATCTACTTCGGCAAGCCGCTGAAGGACGTGACGGCCGCCGAGGCGGCCATGCTCGCAGGTCTGCCGAAGGCGCCGTCGGCCTACAACCCGGTCGCCAATCCGACGCGGGCGCGACAGAGGCAGCAGTACATCATCGAGCGGATGTACGAGAACGGCTACCTGACCGAGGAACAGGCCGAGGCTGCCAAGGCTGAGCAGCTCAAGTACCGCAGGGACATTTCGGTCCCACTGCACGCCGAGTACGTGGCCGAGACGGCTCGCCAGCTGATCTTCAGCCAGTACGGCGAGAGCGCCTACACCCGCGGCCTGAACGTCTACACCAGCGTGCGCGCGGTCGAGCAGGAAGCGGCCTACCGGGCGCTGCGCCGAGGCATCACGGACTACGAACGACGGCAGGTGTACCGGGGACCAGAGGGCTATGTGGACCTGCCCGCGGACCCCAAGGCGCTCGACGCCCGGGTCGCAGAAGCGCTTGACGAGCATCCAGACAATGACGAAATCAAGGCGGCGGTCGTGCTCGAAGCCAGTTCCAAGCAGGTCGTGGCCGTGCTGCAGAGCGGCGACACCCTGACGATCACCGGCGAAGGCCTGCGTCCGGCGACCTCGGGACTGTCGCCCAAGGCCGGCCCCAAGGTCCAGATCCGTCGAGGCGCGGTGATCCGCGTCATCAGGGGGGCGAAGGACGTCTGGTCGATCACCCAGGTGCCCGAGGTCGAGGGCGCCTTCGTCTCCATCGACTCGCGCACCGGCGCGATCCGCACCATGGTTGGTGGCTTCGACCATGCGAAGAGCAAGTTCAACCATGTGACCCAGGCCTGGCGCCAGCCGGGTTCGAGCTTCAAGCCCTTCATCTACTCGGCCTCGCTCGAGAAGGGCTTCACACCGGCCACGGTGATCAACGACGCGCCGCTGTTCTTTGACGCGGCCGCTACCGGCAGCCAGCCCTGGGAGCCGAAGAACTACGACGGCACATTCGACGGCCCGATGTCGATGCGCCGCGCGCTGGCGAAGTCGAAGAACATGGTGTCGATCCGCATCCTGGAGGCGATCGGCACCGACTACGCGCAGAACTGGATCACCCGCTTCGGCTTCGACGCCGACAAGCACCAGCCCTACCTGCCGATGGCGCTGGGAACCGGCTCGGTCACGCCGCTGCAGATGGCCGCGGGCTATGCGGTGTTTGCCAACGGCGGCTACCGCGTCAACCCGGTGCTTGTCACGCGGGTCACCGACAACCGCGGCCGCATCCTGGCGCAGACCGAACCGGCACCGCTGGACGAGTCGGCGCGCGTGATCGACGGTCGCAATGCCTTCGTGATGAGCAGCCTGCTGCAGGAGGTCACGCGCTCAGGCACCGCAGCGCGTGCCCAGGCCACCCTGAAGCGAACCGACGTCTACGGCAAGACAGGGACCACCAACGACTCCCAGGACGCGTGGTTCGCCGGCTACACGCCGAACCTGGTGGCAGTGGTGTGGATCGGCTACGACCAACCGCGCAAGCTCGGCGACCGGGAAACCGGTGGCGGGCTGTCCCTGCCGGTGTGGATCGATTACATGAGCGTGGCACTCAAGGGCGTGAAGGTGACCGAACTCACACCTCCGGAAGGCCTGCTCAATGTCGGCGGCGAGTGGTACTACGAAGAATACGGCCCGGGCAACGGCGTCAGCAGCCTTGGGCTCGACACACCTGCGGCTCCCGCGCCCACTGAGGAAGAGCGCAAGAGCATCCTCGACCTGTTCAAGAACTGATCGTCATCCCGGCAGGTGCGTCGCCGGCGCCATGCCGTCAGATCGTCGGCGGCGCGAAGTTCAAGGGTCGGCCCGCCTGCTCGCTCGCGCAACGCGACAGCGTGACAAAGAAGTCCTCCTCGGTCTTGGTGTCGCACCAGGTGCCTGCCACATGGCGATAGTGAAAGCCGCCGCTGCGTGCCGCCAGCCAGATCTCCTGCAAGGGCGGCTGGGTGTTCACGACGATCTTGCTGCCATTCGGAAAGCTCAGCTCGAGCAAACCGCCGGTGCGCGCTGCATCGATATCGACCACATCGTCCTGCAGCCAGCGATCGACCTGCAGTTCGATGCCGCCCAGCACGGCTCTCGTCAGCGCCTGGTAGTCGGCGTCGCTCAGCGCAGAGGCGGGGGTCGCGGTGCTCATTCGTAGAATCCGATGATGTTGAAACCTGCTTCGATTCTAGGCAGCCGCATCTCCGTGATCGCGGTGTGTGCTTTGCTGGGCGGACTGACCCTGGGCGGCTGCGGCCAGAAGGGCGCGCTCTACCTGCCGGGATCGTCGAAGCCCGCGCCGGCTCCCGGCCAGGCCGCCTCTGCGCCCACCGGGGTCGCCCGATGACGCTGCCCGGCGCCCCATTCGTCGCCTACCGCGGCACGGAGTTGTTCATCGACGGTTGCGCGGCAAGCGAGCTCGCGGCACGCTTCGGCACCCCGCTTTACGTCTACAGCCGCCGCGCCATGCTCGCCGCGCTGGCGCCGTACCAGCGGGCGCTGGCCGGGCGGGAGCACCTGATCTGCTACGCGATGAAGGCAAGTTCGAGCCTGGCGGTGTTGCAGACCTTCGCCCAGGCCGGATGCGGCTTCGACATCGTCTCGGGTGGCGAACTAGATCGCGTACTGGCGGCCGGCGGTGACCCGGGCAAGGTGGTGTTTTCAGGGCTCGGCAAGACGCGTGCAGAGATGCGGCGTGCGCTCGAGATCGGCGTGCGCTGCTTCAACGTCGAAAGCGAGGCGGAGTTGGACGTGCTGTCCGAGGTGGCGTTGTCGCTCGGCCGGGTCGCCCCGGTCAGCCTGCGCGTCAACCCCGACGTCGACGCGAAGACCCACCCCTACATCTCCACCGGACTGAAGGGCAACAAGTTCGGCATCGCGCACGACCGGGCCGTCGCGGCCTACCGTCGCGCGGCGCAGCTCCCCGGGCTCAAAGTGGTGGGGATCGACTGCCACATCGGCTCTCAGATCACCGAGATCGCGCCCTATCTCGATGCCGCCGACCGCGTTCTGGACCTGGTCGAGGCGATCGAATCGAGCGGCCTGCGGATCCACCACCTCGACCTCGGCGGCGGCCTGGGCATCCAGTACACCGATGAACGACCGCCAGCCGCCGACGCCCTGATCGGCGCACTGCTGGCGCGCCTCGACGCCCGGGGGCACGGTGCGCGCACGCTGGTATTCGAGCCGGGTCGCTCGCTGGTCGGCAATGCAGGTGTGCTGCTGTCCGAGGTGCTGTACCTGAAGCCCGGTACGCACAAGAACTTCTGCGTCGTCGATGCCGCCATGAACGACCTGATGCGTCCTGCCCTGTACGAAGCGACGATGAGCATCGTGCCCTGCCGACTGCGGGACGGCGTGCCTGTCGTCTACGACGTGGTCGGCCCGGTGTGCGAATCGGGTGACTGGCTGGGCCGCGACCGTGCGCTGGCACTGCAGCCGGGCGATGCCGTCGCGGTCCTCAGCGCCGGAGCCTATGGCATGAGCATGGCCAGCAACTACAACAGCCGCCCGAGGGCCGCCGAGGTGATGGTCGATGGCGACGTGGCCACGCTGATCCGTGAACGCGAACCCGTCGCGGAGCTGTTCCGCGGAGAACATTTGCTGCCCGCTGACTGACGTCCTCCGGCGGGGCAGCTCAAAGCCGCCCTTCGCTCACGGCGTGGCAGGCCACGCGGATGCCGTCGATCGCGTGCCAGGCCGGCCGCTCGCGCCGGCAACGCTCGTCGGCATGCGGGCAGCGCGGATGGAAACTGCAGCCGCTGGGTGGCTGCAAGGGGTTGGGCACTTCACCCTGGACCGGTATGCGCGGCCGCCCGCTCATCTGCAGATCGGGCACCGCATCGAGCAGCATGCGCGTGTACGGATGCCGGGGCCGACCGAACAACGTGCGCTTCGGCGCCAGTTCGACCAGCCGGCCGAGGTACATGACACCGACCTGATCGGCAACGTGTCGCACGACCGCGAGGTTGTGCGAGATGAACAGGTAGGTCAGACCGCGCTCGCGCTGCAGGTCCTTCATCAGATTGAGCACTTGGGCCTGCACCGATACGTCGAGCGCCGAAGTCGGCTCGTCGCACACCAGGAAGTCCGGCGACGTGGCCAGTGCCCGCGCGATCGAGATGCGCTGGCGCTGACCGCCCGAGAACTGGTGCGGGAACTTGCCGGCGTCTGCTGCGGCCAGCCCCACCGACGCGAGCAGCACACCCACGCGCTCGCGCAGAGCCGCGGGCCGGCGTTCCACGCCCTGCTCGATCAGCGGCTCGGCCACGATGGACTGCACGCTCCAGCGCGGGTTGAGACTGGCGTAGGGGTCCTGGAAGATCATCTGCAGGCGGCGCTGTGGCCCGGCCAGCACGCGCGACAGGTCTTCGCCGCCGAACTGCACCGACCCACTACTGGGCCGGTGCAGGCCGACCAGCAGCCGCGCCACCGTGCTCTTGCCGCAGCCCGATTCGCCGACCAACGCCAGCGTCTGGCCACGCTCGATCACGAAGTTCACGCCGTCGACGGCCTGGACGGTCTGTCGCGGGCGGCGCTGCAGCACACGCTCGACCCACGGAGGGGAGACGTCGAAGTGCTTGACCAGGTCACGCGCCTCGACCAGCGGCAATGCCTCGCCCGGTGCGCTCATGCCGGACGCTCCGGGACGGATTCGACCAGCCAGCAGGCCGCCCGCGTGCGGCCCGCGTCCGCCAGCATCGGCCGCTCGGTGCGGCAGCGATCGAAGGCGTGTGGGCAGCGCGGATGGAAGGCGCAGCCGACGGGGATCGCGTCCAGCCGCGGCATGCTGCCGTCGATCTGCGCGAGCCGCTCGCGGTCTTCGTTCATCGACGGGATCGAGCGCATCAGCCCGACCGTGTACGGATGCCCCGGCGCGTGCACCACGTCGCGCACCGTGCCGATCTCGACGATGCGCCCCGCGTACATCACCGCCACTCGATCGCAGGCCTCGGCGATCACGCCCATGTCGTGCGTCACCAGCATCACGGCGGCGCCCTGCTCCCTGCACAGGCGCTTGAGCAGGTCGATCACCTGGGCCTGGATCGACACGTCGAGCGCGGTGGTCGGCTCGTCAGCGATGACCAGCTCCGGGTTCGCGGCCAGCGCCAGCGCGATCACGACCCGCTGGCGCATGCCGCCGGAGAACTGGTGCGGGTAGTGGTCGATGCGTGCCTCGGGCGCCGGGATGCCGGTGTCGCGCAGCAACTCGACGGCACGCGCCCGCGCGGCGCGTGCGTCGAGCGGCAGGTGGGTGCGGAGGGTCTCGACCAGTTGCTGGCCGACGGTGTACAGCGGGTCGAGCGAGGTCAGCGGATCCTGGAAGATCGCGCCGATGCGCCGGCCACGGATGCGGCGCAATGCGGCCGGCGGCAGGTCGTCGATGCGCTGGCCCGACAGGCGGATCTGTCCGCCGGCGATGCGCCCCGGTGGCGCCAGCAGTCCGATGATGGCCGCGCCGGTGAGCGACTTGCCGGCCCCCGATTCGCCGACCACGCCCAGGATCTCACCGGGCGCAATGTCGAACGACAGGCCATCGAGCGCCCGCAGCGTTCCGCGACGACCGGGAAACTCGACCACCAGATCGCGCACCTCGAGCAGGCCGGGCGGCTTCAGCATGGCAGCGGATGGCTCATCTCAGCCTCGGATTCAGCGCGTCGCGCAGCCAGTCGCCGAGCAGGTTCACGCTCAGCGCGATCAGCACCAGCATCGCGCCGGGAAAGAGCGCGATCCACCACTCGCCGCTGAACAGAAAATCGTTGCCGATGCGGATCAGGGTGCCCAGCGAGGGCGAGGTCGGCGGCACGCCGACGCCGAGGAAGCTCAGCGTCGCCTCGGTGATGATGGCCGTGGCGACCTGGATCGTCGCCAGGACGAACACCGGCCCGAGCACGTTCGGCAGCACGTGGCGACGCATGATGCGCACCGGCGACACGCCGATCACGCGTGCCGCCTGCACGTACTCCTTCTGTCGCTCGACCAGGGTCGACCCGCGTACTGTGCGCGCGTAAGGCACCCAGCCGGTCAACGAGATGGCGAGGATCAGCACACCGAAGGCCAGCGCCTCGTGGGCCGCGGGGAAGACCGCGCGACCCACGCCGTCGATCATCAAGGCCACCAGGATGGCAGGAAAGGACAGCATCACATCACACACGCGCATGATGAGAGCATCGACGCGACCGCCGGCGAAGCCCGACACCAGACCCAGCGTCACGCCGACCAGCATCGACAGCAGCACCGAGGCAATGCCCACGGCCAGCGATATGCGTGCGCCGTACATCACGGCCGAAAGGATGTCTCGGCCCTGGTCGTCGGTACCCAGCAGGTAGGCGCTTTTGCCCTCGGCCATCCAGGCGGGCGGCAGGCGCGAGTCGCCGAGGTCGAGCGTCGCGAGATCGAAGGGATCGTGCGGCGCCACGAGCGGCGCCAGCAACGCGCTGAGCAGACAGGCCGCGGCGATGGCCGCCGCCAGCATGGCCACTGGCGAGGCGCGAAAGCTATGCCAGATCTCGCTGTCCACGAACCGATGACGGGCGTCTGCGTTCATCTCACGATCGTCTGCGTCACCCATGCGCGACTTCGCGATCAGGGCGCAGGCGCGGATCGACCACGAAGTAGAGCAGGTCGACAGCCAGATTGATCGCCACGAAGATCAGCGCGACGAGACACAGGTAGGCCGCCATCACCGGCACGTCGGCAAAGCTCACGGCCTGGATGAACAGCAGGCCCATACCCGGCCACTGGAACACCGTCTCGGTGATGATCGCAAACGCGATCAGTGAGCCCAATTGCAGCCCGGTGATCGTGATCACCGGCACGAGCGTGTTCTTCAGGGCATGGCCGAAGTGCACCGCGCGATCGCTCAGGCCACGCGCCCGCGCGAAGCGGATGTAGTCGCTGCGCAGCACCTCGAGCATCTCGGCGCGCACCAGCCGCATGATCAGCGCAAGCTGGAACACCGCGAGCGTGATGGACGGCAGCACCAGGTGCTGCCAGCCGCTGACGGTGAACCAGCCGCTCGTCCAGCCGCCGATGCTCAGCACCTCGCCGCGGCCGAAGCTCGGCAGCCAGTGCAGGCCGACGGAGAACACCAGGATCAGCAGGATGCCGATCAGGAAAGTGGGCAGCGAGACGCCCAGAAGCGACACCGTCATCAGCAGCTGAGACAAGACGCTGCCCCGCCGCAGCGCCACGATCACGCCCATCGGCACGCCGATCCCCAGGGCGAGCACCGCAGCCGTGATCGCAAGTTCCAGCGTCGCCGGCAAGCGCTCGGCGATCAAGGTCGACACCTTGCGTCCCTGGCGCAGGCTCAGTCCGAAGTCACCCCGCACGGCGTTGCCGACGAAGCGCGCGAACTGCCAGGGCACGGAGCGATCCAGGCCGAGGTCGGCGCGCAACTGCGTGCGCTGCTCGGGCGTCGCGTCCTGCCCGAGCAGATGGGTCACCGGATCGCCGACGTGCTGGAACAGCATGAACGAGATGAAGGCCACGGCCAGCATCACGATCACGGCTTGGAGCAGGCGACGAACCAGGAAGGCGAGCATGTTATGGGGTTTCGCGCGGCCATTGTGGCCGCTCGCCAGGCGTGCCGCCGCCGATCAGTTCGGTGTGGAACTCAGCGGCACGCCGCTGAGGCAAACCGCGCCGTACCAGGCGGTGGCCGACGTGCCGGTGTTGTCGGCATCGGTCATGAGCCCGATACCGATCAACGCCCCCGGTGCCTCGCCGAAGGCACGCCGGTAGTCTGCGGAAATATCGCGCTCGTGCTCGCGCCACTGCCGCAGATGCGCCGGGCCGGACTCGACGACGATCTTTCGGATGCGGTCGCTGCGCGGATTGATCACCACGCTTTCGAGCGGCGCGCCGTTGTCCCACACGTACATCAGCGTCGCAAAGGGCGGGCGCTCGCCGGTCACGAGTTCGGCCAGTTCGAACAGCGAGCGGTCCTTCAGCGGCAATACGCCATGATCGCCGTCGAAGGCGAGCACGATGCGCGCCGGTGAGTCCTCGGACTCGCGGCGCCGCACATCGGCGCGGTCGATCAGTGCATTGACACGCCAAGAGAACCGCAGCGTCTGCAACGCGTCGGGCTCCAGGCGCACCCGGTAACGCAGCATGCTGGCCGAGGCATCGGCCCGCGCGCGCACCACGGCCTGTCCGGCGTCGGTGCCGAGGTCGTAGCGTGTCCCGCGCTTGCCGGGAAGCGCGTGCGGTTGCCAGGCCGGAACGCAGTGCGGGGACCACGGCGCACCGGCTGGGGCCTGCAGGACCAGCGGGTCGCGGTTCGGAACCTGCGCGCAGGCGCCGAGGGTGCAGAGCACCCCGAGAGCCAGGCGTCTCATCGGGAGGGACACGGCGGAATTCGGTCGGTCATCGTCGAGCACGGCCATTCTCGATCGGCCAAAAAAGAAGCGCCCCGCAGGGCGCTTCCTTCAGGCGTACAACTCGATTCAGAAGTTGTGGCCGATACCGACCAGGAACTGGTCCTTGCCAGTCAGGTTGAACGTGTCGTCGTTGTCCGACTCGCGGTGCAGGTAGGCACTGTAGATCGTGGTCCGCTTCGACAGCGCGTAACGGAGCGAAGCGCCGTACTTGTCGTTCTTGTTGCTGCCACCCGCATCCAGATCAGCCTTCGAGTGCGTGTACTGGGCACGGAACTCGAAGCTGCCGAACGGCACGAGCACGCCGACGTTGTAGGCATCGACATCATTGATCACAACCGACTCGCCAGCGTTCGAGCCGAAGTCGCTGGTCTTCTGATAGCCCAGGCCCAGCGTCGCGACGCCGAAGTTGTAGCTGCCGCCCGCGGTGAACACCTTGTTGTAGGCGCTGCCACCGCCGCCCGGGGCGTCGTCGTACTCTTCGTACGACAGACCTGCCTTGATCGGGCCAGCCGCATAACCCAGCAACAGACCTTGCTGGCGAGCCGTGGCGCCTTCGCCAGCGGCGACCAGCGCGCGCACCTGGAAGCCACCGAAGCTCGGCGACAGGTAGACGACCGAGTTGTCGACGCGGGTGCCGAAGTTCTGGAACAGAACGCGACCGGTCGGGGCAAGAGCCGTGCCGGCTGCAAAATTACCGTCCACGACCGTGATTTCGCCTTCAGCGGTCAGGTCCGAGCCGTAGCCGAGGTTCAACTGACGGGTCAGCGTGTCGTGACGACCGAGGCGGATTTCGCCGAGGCTGGCCGAGCTCAGGCCCACCCAGGCGGCGCGGTCGAATAGCTTGGCATTACCAGTGCCGTCGTCGGAGTTGAAGCCCGACTCCAGCGTGAAGTTGGCCTTCAGGCCACCACCCAGGTCTTCGCTGCCCTTCAGGCCCCAGCGCGAACCACCGATCGGCTGGTGGTTGTTCAGCGTGAAGCGGTCTTCGGCGATCGTGCTGTCAGTCCAGGTGACAGCAGTGTCCAGACGGCCGTACAGGGTGACCGACGATTGCGCCGAAGCGGCACCGGCGAAAGCACCCAGAGCGGCCAGAGCGAGTACTGATTTTTTCATTGCAACTATCTCCAGAGTTGAACATGTGGTTTCGGTGAAGCCGGAACCTCGGATGCTGTGTGCGACACCCGAAGCTGCTCGCCGTCCCAACTGAGGAGCGATTCCACCAGACCGTTGCGCCCCCCGCCAGCACTGAGCTTGTTCTATGCTTATTCTGTTGCGGGACGACAACTTTGATGCACTTAATTGGTGCATAAATGCCCTGACATACGACTGTCATGGATGGAATCGTTCACGAACAGCGCCCATTCAACCTCTGAAGACCCTCTCACCGCACCGCTTCGACCATGCGTTCACTCAGCCGCACCGATCAGGTGATTTCTTCGCTGGACAAGGCCTTGAGCACGGTGTTCGCAGCTCACTCGGCATCCCGGCCAGCACCCAAGCCCGCCGTCGATCCCGGCTTGGCCATGACTCCACAGGACAAGTCATTGTCTGCGTCGCTGATGCGCGTGAACCATGTCGGCGAGGTCTGCGCCCAGGCCCTCTATGCCTCACAGGCGCTGGGCACGCGGAACGAGACACTGCGAGCCCAGTTCGAACATGCGGCACGCGAGGAGACCGACCACCTCGCATGGACCGAGGCGCGGCTCGCCGAACTGAACGGACGCACCAGTTGGCTCAACCCGCTGTGGTACGCCGGGGCTTTCGGGCTGGGGCTGATCGCCGGGCGACTCGGCGACGCAGCCAGCCTCGGCTTCGTGGTCGAGACCGAACGTCAGGTGGAGCAGCACCTGCTGCAGCATCTCGATCGATTGCCAGTGGCCGATGTCGAGTCGCGGGCCATCGTGGCTCAGATGCGCGAAGACGAAGCCCGGCATGCCGCCGCCGCCGAGCACGCTGGTGCCGCCACGCTGCCGGTGCCGGTGCGGTGGATGATGCGTGGCATGGCCAAGCTCATGACCTCGACCGCGCACCGCATCTGAGCGCGCCGCCCCGGTGATTGCCGACGGGTCAGACCTCGACGATCTCCACCCCGGTCGTCATCGCGGCGGTCTTGCCCAGCATCGCGCTCGCCGAGCAATATTTTTCGTGGGACAGCGCGACAGCGCGCTCCACCGCCGCGGCGGGCAGGCCGCGACCTCGAACGACGAATTGCAGGTGGATCTTCGTGAAGACTTTCGGGTCCGCGGTCGCCCGCTCCGCGTTCAGTTTCACTTCGCAGCCCCGGATGTCATGGCGTCCACGCTTCAGGATCAGCACCACGTCATACGCGGCACAGGCGCCGGTGCCGGCGAGTACCGTCTCCATCGGGCGCGGCGCCAGATTGCGCCCTCCGCCATCGGGGGCCCCGTCCATGGACAACAGGTGGCCGCTGCCGGTCTCCGCGTTGAACGCCATGCCGGCCTCGGGTTGCCAGCGAACGGTGCACTCCATGCCTGAAACTCCTTTGAAAGACGTGCCGATTGTGCCGAGTCGCACAAATCTGGAGCCGTCCCCCTAGAAAAAGAACGCTCGTGCTTGTTGCGGCGCACCATCCTCCGTTGTATGATGACTCATCGATTGGAAGCGTTCTGACCCAATCACCGCTTGTCTCCTCCACCCTCCTCCAAAGGTGGATTCAGCCCAGGGCCTCACGGCCTTGGGCTTTTTTATTGGTGTGTCCGCGACGCCCTTGCTGCGCCGCAGCGATCGACTGTTCGGCGCCGGGGCCTGACTTATGATCGCGCGCTTGTAACAAGGAGACTCCATGGCCCGCGCCGCGCCGCGCCCCGCCCCCCGCACTTCCGTCGCCAAACCCGCTCTCCGCAAGGCTGGGGCCAAGCCCGACTACCTGCAGCGCATCCTGACCGCGCGGGTCTACGACGTGGCCATCGAATCGGCACTGCAGTTCGCACCGCAACTGTCGGAGCGGATGGGCAACCAGGTCTGGCTCAAGCGCGAGGATGAACAGGCGGTCTTCAGCTTCAAGCTGCGCGGCGCCTACAACAAGATGGCGCACCTGAGCCCGCAGCAGCTGGGGCGCGGCGTGATCTGCGCTTCCGCCGGCAACCACGCTCAGGGGGTTGCCCTGTCGGCCCGCAAGCTCCGCTGCCAAGCGACGGTCGTGATGCCGGTCACCACGCCGCAACTCAAGATCGAGGCTGTGCGGGCGCTCGGCGGCAAGGTCGTGTTGCACGGCGAGAGCTATTCCGATGCCTATGCCCATGCACTGAAACTCGAACGGGAGCACGGGCAGACCTTCGTGCATCCTTTCGACGATCCCGACGTGATCGCCGGTCAGGGCACCATCGCCATGGAGATCCTGCGCCAGCACCAGGGGCCGATCGACGCCGTGTTCGTGGCAGTGGGCGGTGGCGGGCTGATCTCGGGCATCGCTGCATACATCAAGGCGGTCCGGCCGGAGATCCAGGTGATCGGCGTCCAGACCACCGATTCCGATGCGATGCTGCGTTCGGTGCGCGCTGGCAAGCGCGTGACGCTGCACGACGTGGGGCTGTTCTCCGACGGCACCGCCGTCAAGCTGGTGGGCGAAGAGACCTTTCGCCTGACGAAGCAGTGGGTCGACGATTTCGAAGTGGTCGACACCGACGCGGTCTGCGCGGCGATCAAGGATGTGTTCCAGGACACCCGCTCGATCCTGGAGCCGGCCGGCGCGCTGGGCGTGGCGGCCATCAAACAGTACACGGCACGCACCGGCTGCAAGGGCAAGACCTTCGTGGCGATCACCTGCGGCGCCAACATGAACTTCGACCGATTGCGCTTCGTTGCCGAGCGGGCCGAGGTGGGCGAGGAGCGCGAGGCGCTGTTCGCCGTCACTATCCCGGAGGAACGGGGTTCCTTCAAGCGCTTCTGCGAGTTGCTCGGCCCGCGCAGCGTCACGGAGTTCAACTACCGCATCTCGGACGCGCAGACCGCGCAGGTGTTCGTGGGCCTGTCCACGCGGGAACACGGCGAATCGGCTCGCATTGCCGAGCGGTTCGAGAAGCAGGGCTTCGCGACGGTCGACCTGACACACGACGAACTGGCCAAGACCCATATCCGCCACATGGTCGGCGGCCGCTCCGAGCTGGCCCGCGAGGAGCGACTGTTCCGGTTCGTCTTCCCGGAGCGTCCGGGAGCGCTGATGCGCTTCCTGACCCGCATGCACCCCGACTGGAACATCAGCCTGTTCCATTACCGGAATCAGGGTGCCGATTACGGTCGCATCCTTGTCGGCCTGCAGATTCCCCGCGGCGCGCAGCGCGCACTGCGAGAGTTCCTGTCCACACTGGATTACCCCTGCGTCGAGGAGACCGACAACCCGGTCTACCAGCTCTTCCTGCGCTGACTCGACCGCGTCGGGGGCTTCTTGGCAACGGTGAGCCCGACCGTCGTCCTCTGTGATTGTCCCGACATCGGCGCAGGGCTCACAATCTCAAGGCACCAACCCACCACGCCGCCATGTCCGTCCAGCGCTCCCTCATTGCTCCCACCGCGCATCCGCGACTCGAAGATGCGCTGCGGCAGAAGCTGCAGCACCGCGCCGAGACGGCCGGCAGCCTGGGTGAACTCGAACCCTTGGCGGTGCGGCTGGGGCTGATCCAGAACTCGCTGAAGCCCCGGCTGAAAAGCCCGCAGTTGGTGGTGTTCGCCGGCGATCACGGGCTGGTCGTCGACGGACTGTCGACGCGCGGTGATTCGACGTCGCAGCAGGTCACGCACCTGCTCGCCGGACGGCTGCCGATGGCCGTGTTCTCGTTCATCCAGGGCATGGGCCTCACGGTCGTCGATGCCGGCCTGGCCGAGACGATGAGCCCCTACCCCAGCCTGCTCCAGCGCAAGATCGGTTTCGGCACCCGCAGTGCGCGGTCCGGCCCGGCGATGTCGATCGACCAGGCGCACGCCGCAATCCGCGCCGGCATGGAGATCGCCGACTCGCTCAGCGGCAATGTCCTGGCCTGCGCCGGCATCGGCGTCGGAGCCCACGAGAGCGCGTCGCTGGTGCTGTCGCGGCTGGCGGACATCCCGCTACGGGACCTGACCATTTCCGGCCCCGATATGCCGCCCGATGCGCTGGCGCAGACGATGGTGGTGCTGCAGAGCACCCAGGGTCGCCACCGCGACGTGACTGATCCGGTCGAGGTGCTGGCCGCCTTCGGAGGCTTCGAGGTGGCGACGATGGTCGGCGCGATGCTGGTCGCGGCCAGCAAGCGGCACCTGATCATGGTCGATGGCCTGCCAGCGTGCGCAGCCCTGCTGGTGGCGGCCCGCATCTCGGCACCGGTGACCGACTATGTCGTGTTCTGCCGCAGCCATGGCCACCGCGGCCTGGACCATGCGCTCAACCTCTTCCGCGCCAGCGCTCTGCTCGAGCTCGGCATGGAAAGCACCGACGGGACAGGATCTACGCTGGCCTGGCCACTGGTGCACAGCGCGGCCGCCCTGCTGACGCAAGTGGCCGAAGGCGAGGATGCAGGTCCAACGCTGCCCTCGACGACCACCCTCCCCACGCTCGACACGCCGGTCGAAGCCGATTTCGGCTCCAGCACGCGACCCTGAAGCGCTGCGAGTCCGTTCGTCAGCGCGGGCTCACTGGCGATTGATCGGGGCCCGCGGTGGACTGGCCGGTGCCGGGGCCATCGGCACCGCCGTTGCAGGCTCGGCGGCCGGCGGCGCCTGAAGCAGGCCGGCGGCCGGTGGCAGGCTGCCGGTGGCGGGCAACGGCAGCGGCGGCAGGTCGAGTTGAACGGCAGGAGCTCCCTGGGAAGGGCCGAGGGTGGCGCTGCGCCGCGCCACCGACTGCAGCACAAGCGCATTGTCGATGCGCGCGCCGACGCGGTAGGCACGGGGCGGTTTCTCGTCGACGGCGATCAGCGCGATGCCCTGATCGTGGCCACGATCGCCGTCCTTCGGTGCCATGACGCCGATCAGCTTGAAGCGGCTGGCGAGTCCCGGCTCGGTCACCGGGGTCGCCGCCGTCGGCACGGCAGCGAACAGCCGCGTCACGTCGCCGCGCAGGCTGTCCGTCGCGGATACCGGTTGCGTCTGGCTCGGTGCCGGCCGCGGCGTCACGAGGATGCGCAGGCCCCAGAAGGCCACGCAGGCCGCGACGGCGGCCCAGACGACGAACGCAGCAATACGGGCTGGCATGACTGACGATTATGATGGAAGCGAATCATCGCCCCGCGACGGTGCACCCCGTCCCCCAAACCCAGATGCCCAATTCCTCCGCATTGAACTCGTCGCCGCGCTCCGCGCGCGGCTTCACGCTGATCGAACTGATGGTCGTGCTCGTGATCATCGGCGTGCTGGCCGCGCTGATCGTGCCCAATGTGCTCGATCGGGCCGACGACGCACGGGTCACCGCGGCGCGCACCGACGTGAACAACCTCATGCAGTCGCTCAAGCTGTACCGCCTCGACAACCAGCGGTACCCGACCGGCGAGCAGGGCCTGCAGGCTCTGGTCGCCAAGCCGAGCGCCAGTCCGGTGCCGCCCAACTGGAAGCCTTATCTCGACAAGCTGCCCAACGACCCGTGGGGGAACGCCTACCAGTTCGCGAATCCCGGCGTGAAGGGCGAGGTCGACGTGTTCAGCTTCGGTGCAGATGGCCGGGCCGGCGGCGAAGGCAAGGACGCGGACATCGGTTCCTGGCAATGACATGAGCGGGCTCACGGCCAGCGGCCGAACGGGCCTGCGCCACGCGACGGACCGGTCGCGCGGCTTCACGCTGATCGAACTGCTCATCGTCGTGAGCCTGATTGCAATCGTTTCGGCCGTTGCCTCGCTGGCGCTGCGCGACCCGGCAGCCACCCAGCTCGAGCGCGAGGCCGCCCGGCTGGGCGCATTGCTCGAAGCAGCGCGTGCCGAGGCCCGAGCCGCCGGCGTGGCGGCGTTGTGGGTGCCCTCCGAGACCGGTTTCCGTTTCGTCGGGCTGCCCAGCGAACTGGCCCTGCCGAGCCGCTGGCTCGCGCCGGCCGGCATCAGCGCAGAGGTGCGGAACGGCCGAGGCCGGATGCAGGCGGCGGTGCTGGGGCCCGAGCCGGTGATCGGGGCCCAGCGCATCGTGCTGCGCCTCGAAGCCCAGACCGTGGCGCTCGCGACCGACGGCTTCGGGCCGTTCGCTGTCGTCGACGACGAGGCCTCCCCAAATGTCGCGCGCTGAGTTCCGGGCGCACTGCTCCGCCAGCCGCAACGTTCGCGGCATGACCTTGATCGAGGTACTGGTAGCGCTGGCCATTGTGGCGGTCACGCTGGGGGCTGGGCTCAAGGCCGCCGGGGCGTTGACCGACAACGCTCAGCGCCTCACCGACGTGACGGTGGCCGAGTGGTGCGCGGACAACCAGCTCACCGCCTTCAAGCTCATGCGGCAGTTTCCCGGTATCGGCGACAGCGAGTTCTATTGCGAGCAGCTCGGTGTGGTCTATCAAGGCAAGATGGTGATCCGCCCGACCCCGAACCCCAATTTCCGACGCGCCGATGCGGTGGTCTTCACCCCCAGCGGCCAGACCATTCTGACGCTGTCGACGGTGCTGTCGAGGTACTGACGATGCGCAGTCTCTCCCGTCACGCCGCACAGGCCGGCTTCACGCTGGTCGAGGTGCTGGTGGCGCTGCTGATCATGGCCATCGTTGCCGCCTTGTCCTGGCAGGGCATCGATGCCATCGTCCGCTCGCGCGACATCAGCAGCCAGCGGCTCGAGCAACAACTTCGACTGCAGTCGGTGATCGCGCAATGGGAGGCCGATCTCGCCGAAATACAGGACAGTGGCATCGTCCCGGCGCTGCAGTTCGACGGCGCGAGTCTGAGACTGACGCGGCGCCAGGCCGCCGGCCTGCAACTCGTCGTCTGGTCGTTGCGCGGGGACAGCTGGACGCGATGGGCCGGCCCGGCGGTGACGCGGGGCGCGGACTTGCGCGAAGCCTGGCTGCAGTCGCAGCAACTGCTCGGCAATGAAGCCGAACAGTTGCGCGCATTGAGCGGCATCGCCAACTGGCAGCTCTATTACTGGCGTGGCAACGCCTGGACCAACGCCCAATCGAGCGGGGACGCCGCGCCGGCGACTGCTGCAACGCCGACGCTGGCGACACGACAGGCGCTGCCGGGTGGCGTGCGCCTGGTCCTTGCCTTCACCGAGGGCAGCGGCCGGGTCGGTGCCCTGACCCGCGACCTGCGCCTGTCCCCGCAGGGCTCATGACTTCGATTCTTCCCAGATGCCGCCGCATTGCCGGCCAACGCGCGAACCGTCAGCGCGGTGCCGCCCTGCTGACCGCCATGGTCATCGTCACATTGGTGGCCACGCTGGCCAGCGCCATGGTCTGGCAGCAATGGCGCGCGGTTCAGGTGGAAGTGGCCGAACGCGCGCGTGCGCAGGCCCTGTGGATCCTGACCGGTGCGGTCGACTGGGCGCGCCTGATCCTCCGGGAAGACGCGCGCACCGGCGGCGCCGACCACTTGGGCGAGCCCTGGGCAGTGCCGCTGGCCGAGGCCCAGCTCTCGACCTTCCTGGCCGTCGATCGCGACAACACCGATGACGCGCCAGAGGCTTTCCTGTCCGGCTCCATCACCGACGCGCAGTCCCGCTACAACCTGCGCAACCTGGTCGAGGCCGGCTCCGGGACGGCGAGCGCCGCCGAGGAACGCGTGCTCCAGCGCCTGCTCGATGCCGTCGGCGCACGCTCCGATCTCGCTCCGATGATCGTGCGCGGGCTGCGCGCCGCCACGCTCGCCAGCGGTCAGTCGAGCGGCGCGGAACTCAGCACCGATCCACCTCTGATGCCGGAGCGCATCGAGCAACTCGCCTGGATCGGACTCGATGCTGAGACCCTGGCGCTGTTGACTCCCTACGTCTCGCTGCTGCCGGTGCGCACCACCGTGAACGCCAACACCGCGCCCAAGGAAGTTCTGGCGGCGGTGATCGAGGGCCTGGACCTGGCCAGCGCCGACCGGCTGATCCAGGCCCGGCAGCGCAATCCGTTCCGCAATGTGGCAGAGCTCGACGCGCTGCTGCCGCAGGGCGTGAGCGCCGCCACCGAGCGGGTTTCGGTGACATCGTCCTTCTTCGAGGTGCGCGGCCGGCTGCGCCTGCAGGACCGCAGCGTGGAGGAACGCGCGCTGGTCGAGCGCCGCAACCTGGACATCGTGACCCTGCGGCGCGATCGGGTTGCGTCGGTCGAGAGCCTCGGCCGATAGAGCACACATCCGGAAACCGCCCCCCGTCCCGAATCCCGGCTGTCGCCGCTGAGCCACACCTACAATCTCCGCGCACCCCTGGCCCCATGACAACGCTCGTCGTCTCCGTTCCGCCGCGTCCGCGTCTGCGTCCCGGCGCCTCAGCGCCCGCTCCGCGGGCGATGGCGGAGTTCGCCTACGCGTTCAGCATCGACGGGTTGACGGTCGATCGCGAGGGCCAGGCGGCGCCCGCACTGTTGCCCAAGGCCGACCAGGTGGTGGCGATGCTCGCCGCCACCGATGTCAGCTGGCACCACATCGTGTGTCCCAAGGCCCCGGCGGCCCGCCTCGGTGCGGCGCTGGCCGGCGTGCTGGAAGAAGCCCTGCTCGAAGACGCTGGCCAGCTGCACCTGGCGCTCGCGCCCGGCGCCAAGGGCGGCGAGCGGGTCTGGGTGGCCGTGACCGACCGCGCCTGGCTGGCCGGCGAGATCGCCACGCTGGAAGCCGCCGGGCAGCGGGTCGATCGTGTCGTGCCGGCGGCATGGCCGGATACACCACCGAACGGGCACTTCACGGCCACCCACGAAAGCGGTGCCGACGGCATCGGGGGACTCTCGCTCGTGCTCACCTGGGCCCATGCCGACGGCGTGGCCAGCTGGCCGCTGCAAGGCGGGCTGGCGAGGGCCCTGCTGCCGCAGCCGCTGCCCTCCGATGTGCGTTTCACCGCCACCCCGGCGGTCGCCGCGCCAGCCGAGCGATGGCTTGGCAGCACGGTGCGGGTCCAGTCGGCTGCCGAACATGCCTTGCAGGCGGCTCGCTCGCTTTGGAACCTGCGGCAGTTCAGTCTGGCACCGCGCCACCGCGGCCTGAACGCCCTGCGGGAGGGCTTGCGACGCTTCCGCAGTTCGGCGTGGCAGCCGGTCCGCCTCGGACTGGCCGCGCTGGTCATCGTGCAGTTGATCGGCCTGAACGTCGCCGCGTGGCAGCAGCGCGGCACGCTCGAAGCCAGACGCCTGGCCATGACCTCGCTCCTGCGCGACACACATCCGCAGGTCCGCGCCGTGCTTGACGCACCGGTCCAGATGCAGAGAGAAACCGATGCCTTGCGAGTGGCCGCCGGCCGACCCGGCGAAGCGGACCTGGAGTCTGCGCTGCAGGCCGCGGCCAGCGCCTGGCCGGCCCAGCAACCGGTGCAGACACTCGGCTACGAGAACGGCCTGCTGACGCTGGCCACGCCCGGCTGGACCGAGCAGCAGGTCGGGGCCTTCCGCAACATCCTGGCGCCGAGCGGCTGGCAGGTCGAAGCTGTCGATGACCGTGTGACCCTGCGTCGCGTAACGGCCGTCGCTGCAGGCCCCCGTACATGAAGACGGCACTGCCGCCGGCCCTGGCCGCGATGAGCGAGCAATGGCGAGCGCGCTGGCGCCGCATGGCGCGGCGTGAACGCCGGCTCATCACTGCAGCCGCCATAGTGGTCGGCGTAGCGCTCGTCTGGATGCTGGGCGTGCAGCCAGCCTGGCGCAGCCTGCGCGACACGCCCGCGCAGATCGACGCGGTCGAGTTCCAGTTGCAGCAGATGCAGCGGCAGGCGGCCGAAGCCCGCGAACTACGCAAGCTGCCCACCGTCAAGCCGGCTCAGGCAGAAGCCGCGCTGCGTGGTGCCACTGAGCGACTGGGGACCAACGCACGACTCACGCTGCAGGGTGACCGCGCCACCCTCACCCTCAGCGGCGTCCCCGGCGAAGCGTTGGCCGCGTGGCTGGGTGAGGTGCGCAGCGCCGCCCGCGCGCGCCCCGACGAAGCCAAGCTCTCGCACGGCCCCAACGGTTACAGCGGCAGCGTGCTGCTTACGTTGCCGCGACCGGGCTGACCGACACGCACCTGCACGCGCACGCACCCCATGGCCCGCTCCTTCTCAGCTTCCCAGTGGCGTCCGTCGACCTGGCGCGTGTCCCTGCTGCGTCGGCCGCGGGATGCCGGGGCCGTGTCACGGACGAGTGAATGGGGCGAATCCACCTACGAGGGGCTGCGCTGGGAACGCGCTCGCCACGCCGGGCGGCGCTGGGCCCTTTGGGGAGCGGTGCTCGGGGGCCTGCTCGGCGTCATCGCCTTTGCGCCGGCCGCCTGGTTCGCCGCCTGGGTGGAGCGCGCCAGCGCCGGACACGTGCTGCTGGCCGACGCGCGCGGCAGCCTGTGGCAAGGCAGTGCCGTCGCAGTGTTGAGCGGTGGCGCGGACAGCCGGGGTGCCCGCTCGCTGCCGGGCCGGCTGCAGTGGACCCTCCGGCCGGCCGGTCTGGCGCTCTCTCTTCAACTGGAGCATGCCTGCTGCCTCAACGGCCGGCCGAGCGTGCGGCTTACACCCGGTTTCGGCACCGTCACCGCGACCCTGCAGGGCTCGCCCACCTGGATCGGCCAGTGGCCCGCCGAGTGGCTGGTCGGCCTGGGAACGCCCTGGAACACGCTGCAGCTCGGCGGCGTGCTGCGCCTGAGTTCACCGGGTATCAGCCTGCAGACGGTGCAGGGGCGCTGGCGCGTGACCGGCCAGGCCGCGCTCGACGTGGCAAATGCCGCATCCCGGGTGTCGACACTGGAACGGCTGGGCAGTTACCGTCTGGAGATCGGCAGCGACCCGGGCAACTCCGGGACCGCACAACTGACCCTGAGCACGACCGAGGGCGCGTTGCAGCTGTCGGGGCAAGGCACGCTGGGTGCCGGAGGCCTGCGTTTCCGTGGCGAAGCAAGCGCCGCGGAGGCCGACCAGCCGGCGCTGACGAACCTGCTGAACATCATCGGGCGGCGCGACGGCGCGCGGTCCGTCATTTCGATCGGATGATCATGAGCCTGACCACTTCACCGAAGCCCGCCCGCCGCGCCACGGCGCTGCGCGCGCTGGCTGCGGCCTGTGCGGTCAGCGTCGCGCTCGGCAGCCTCGCGCCGCCGGCCCTGGCGCAGAAGACCAAGACGCGCGAGCCGGTGACGCTGAACTTCGTCAACGCCGAGATCGAGGGCGTGGCGCGGGCCATCGGCGCCATCCTGGAGCGGCAGATCGTGATCGATCCGCGCGTGAAGGGCCAGATCACGCTGTACAGCGAGCAGCCCCTGTCGCCGCGCGAGGCCTACCTGAACTTCCTGGCTGCGCTGCGCGGCCTGGGCTTCACGGTGGTCGAGGTCGCCGGCCTGCTGAAGGTGGTGCCCGAGGCGGATGCCAAGCTGCAGACCGGCACCGTGTCGGTCGGCAACGTCACGCGCCAGGGCGATCAGATCATCACGCAGATCTTCCGGCTGAACCACGAGAACGCGAACAACCTGGTGGCCGTGCTGCGTCCGCTGATCAGCCCGAACAACACCATCAACGCCAATCCCGGCAACAACTCGCTGGTGATCACCGACTACGCCGACAACCTGCAGCGCATCGCCAAGGTGATCGCGACGGTGGACGTGCCGGCGGGGACCGATGTCGAGGTGATCCCGCTGCAGCATGCGGTCGCCTCCGACATCGCGGTGCTGGTGCAGCGCCTGTCGGACGCGTCAGCGGCAACGGCGGGCGCCCCGGCGACCGCGGCTAGCGGCGGCGCTCTGTCGGTGATCGCCGACGCCCGCACCAACTCGCTGCTGGTGCGCGCCGCCAACCCGGCCAAGCTGGCCCAGGTGCGCTCGCTGGTCGGCAAGCTCGACCAGCCCGGCGCCGCAGGCGCCGGCGGCAGCAACATCTACGTGGTCTACCTGAAGAACGCCGATGCGACGCGTCTGGCCCAAGTGCTGCGCGCGGCCTTCACCAGCAATACCAGCAGCAGCAGCAGCGGCTCGGTCGGCGGCGCGGCGAGTCCGGTCACGAACCTGTCCAACCAGGCGAATGCCCAGCTCGGCAACCAGACCTCGGGCACGGGTGCTGCACCGCAGACGACCAACCCCGTCAGCGGCGCTGCCCAACCGTCGACCGGCGGCTTCATCCAGGCCGATCCGGCCACCAATGCGCTGATCATCACCGCGGCCGAGCCGCTGTACCGCCAGCTGCGCTCGGTGATCGACCAGCTCGATGCGCGCCGCGCCCAGGTCTACGTCGAGACGATGCTGGTGGAGGTCAACGCCACCAAGGCGGCAGACGCCGGCATCCAGTGGCAAGGCCTGATCGGCAAGGACGGCGACAAGACCGGCCTGATCGGTGGCACCAATTTCGGGACCGGCGGGGACAACATCATCAACCTGTCGATCGCCGCGGCCCAGGGCGGCACCGCCGTCAGCGGCAACCTGCCCTCGGCGGGTCTGAATCTCGGCGTCATCCGCCGCTTCGCGGGTGTCTACACGCTGGGTGCGCTGGCGCGCTTCCTGGAGACCAACGCCGACGGCAACATCCTCTCGACGCCGAACCTCGTCACGCTGGACAACGAGGAAGCCAAGATCGTCGTCGGCCAGAACGTGCCTTTCGTCACCGGCTCGTTCACGAGCACGGGGACCGGCAGCGGTGCGACCAATCCGTTCCAGACCATCGAACGCAGGGATGTCGGCATCACGCTGCGCGTGAAGCCCCAGATCGGCGAGAACGGCACCGTGCGCATGACGATCTACCAGGAAGCGTCGAGCGTCGTGAATCAGAACGTCTCGCAAGGCGTGGCCGACGCCACCGCGGGGCTGGTGACCAACAAGCGCTCGATCGAGTCGACGGTGGTGGTGAACGACGGCGACATCCTGGTCATGGGCGGCCTGATGCAGGACCAGTTCCAGGACAACTCCAGCCGCGTGCCGGGCCTGGGCCGGCTGCCCGGCATCGGCGCGCTGTTTCGCAGCGACAACCGCACCCGCACGAAGAGCAACCTGATGGTCTTCCTTCGCCCGCAGGTGATGCGCAGCGCCGAGAGCAGCAATGCGCTGTCGCTCGACCGCTACGATCTGATCCGGGCCCAGCAGCAGAACAGCCAGCCCGAATCGCGCGTGCTGCTGCCGAACTTCGACACGCCGGTGCTGCCACCGCTGCGTCCGCCGCCGGGTGAGCCGATGCAACCCGCGCCCACGCCGCCGGCCTCGCCGCCGCTGCAGAACTGAGCGTTTCGGCATGGCCACCCGCCACCCGCTGCCCTACGCCTACGCGAAGGCCCACTCGCTGCTGCTCGAGGACAACGGCAGCCAGCTCGTGCTGTGGGCCGGCGACGCCGTCTCGCCGTCCGTGTTGAGCGAGGTGCTGCGCCTCTACGCCGTCGACGCCCTCGAGCGCGAAGCGCCGGCCGCACTGTCGCAACGCATCGCCAGCGTCTATGCCGGCGGCGAGTCGAGCGCCGCTGCGGTGATCGGCGAAGTCGAGAGTGGCGTCGACCTGTCGCGCCTGATGCAGGACCTGCCGGCGGTGGAAGACCTGCTCGAGGCCGCCAACGATGCACCCATCATCCGCATGCTCAACGCGCTGCTGACGCAGGCCGCGAAGGACGGCGCGAGCGACATCCACATCGAGCCCTACGAGCGCAGCTCGGCAGTGCGCTTCCGCGTCGACGGCACGCTGCGCGAGGTGGTGCAGCCGAACAAGGCGCTGCACGCCGCGCTGATCTCGCGCCTGAAGATCATGGCCGAGCTCGACATCTCCGAGAAGCGCCTGCCGCAGGACGGCCGCATCTCGCTGCGCATCGGGGGCCGGGCAATCGACGTGCGCGTGTCCACGCTGCCCAGCGCGCACGGCGAACGTGCGGTGCTGCGGCTGCTCGACAAGGGCGACAGCACGCGCTTCACGCTCGAATCGCTGGGCATGAGCGGCGAGACGCTCACCAAGTTCAAGCGCCTCACGGCACAGCCTCACGGCATCGTGCTCGTCACGGGACCGACCGGCTCGGGCAAGACCACCACGCTGTACGCCGGCCTCGGCCAGGTCGACACGCAGACGACCAACGTGCTGACGGTCGAGGACCCGATCGAGTACGAGCTGCCGGGGATCGGGCAGACGCAGGTCAATCCGAAGATCGACCTGACCTTCGCCAAATCGCTGCGCGCGATCCTGCGCCAGGACCCAGACGTCATCATGATCGGCGAGATCCGCGACTTCGAGACCGCGCAGATCGCGATCCAGGCCTCGCTGACCGGCCACCTGGTACTCGCCACGCTGCACACCAACGACGCGCCCAGCGCCGTCACGCGACTGACCGACATGGGCGTCGAGCCCTTCCTGCTCAGCAGCTCGCTGCTCGGTGTGCTGGCGCAGCGGCTGGTGCGCAAGCTCTGCCCGGACTGCAAGAAGCAGGACGACAAGGGGCGCTGGCACCCGGTCGGCTGTCCCACCTGCGGCAGCACCGGCTATAAGGGTCGCACCGGCGTCTACGAATTGATGGTCGCCGACAGCGCCCTGCAGAGCCTGATCCACAGCCGTGCCGCCGAGTCGCAATTGTTCGTCGCTGCGGAACGGGGCGGCATGAAGACGATGCGCGAAGACGGCGAGCGGTTGGTGGAGAGCGGGGTGACATCGCTGGAAGAGCTGTTGAGGGTGACGAGGGAATGATGGGCGGCCCGGGGTGGTTCGAGCGCTCTCGCGACGCGGGCATTGAGCCCGCGCCGCTTGCCGAGCGCTGCGCTGGCCGATCTCCGTAGACGGAGCCTCTCGGCCTTCGCTCCACGTTCTCTATGCCCGCTTACAAATTCGAAGCCCTCGACGCTGCCGGCAAGCCCAAGAGCGGCCTGCTGGAGGCCGACAACGCCCGCGCGGCGCGGGCCCAGCTGCGGCTGCAACAGCTGGTGCCGCTGGAAGTGAAGCCGGTTCTGGGACAGGCGGCGAACAGGGGCAGCTTCCAGCTCGGCCGGCGAGTCTTCAACAGCACCGGATTGGCGATCTGGACGCGCCAGCTGGCCGGCCTGGTGAGCGCCGGCCTGCCGCTCGAACGCGCGCTGACCGCACTGACCGACGAGGCCGAGGACCCACGCCAGCGCGAACTGCTGGCCCACCTGCGTGCCGAGGTCAACGCCGGCTCACCGTTCGCCCGTGCGCTCGGCAATGCGCCGCGCGAGTTCGACGACGTCTACCGGGCAGTCGTCGGCGCCGGCGAACAGACCGGCCAACTGGGCCTGGTGCTCGAGAAGCTCGCCGACGACCTGGAAGAGCGCCAGGAACTGCGCAGCAAGTTGATCGGCGCAGCGCTCTATCCCGCCATCGTGTCCCTGGTAGCGATCGTGATCGTGGTCTTCCTGGTCACCTACGTCGTGCCGCAGGTGGCCAGCGTGTTCGCGGGCGGCAAGCGCGCCCTGCCCTTCCTCACCAGCGCCATGCTGGCGATCAGCGCCTTCCTGCGCAGCTGGGGCTGGCTGCTCATGCTCGGCCTGGCCGGCGGCGTGGGCACGCTGCTGTTCATGCGTCGCAACGAGGTCTTCCGCGAGCGCTTCGACGCCTTCTGGCTCACGCTGCCGCTGATCGGGCGCCTGTCCCGCGGCTACAACGCCGCACGCTTCGCCGGCACGCTGGCGATGCTGGCCGGCGCCGGGGTACCGATCCTGAAGGCCCTGCAGGCGGCCGCCGAAACCCTGAGCAACCGCGCCATGCGGGCCGACGCGATGGCCGCGCTGATCCAGGTGCGCGAGGGTGCGCCGCTGGCCTCGGCCCTGGCCGGCAAGCGACGCTTTCCCGGCCTGCTGGCGATGTTTGCCCGCCTGGGCGAGCAGACCGGCCAGCTGCCCGTGATGCTGCAGCGGGCCGCTGCGCAGCTCGGCACCGAAGTGCAGCGCCGTGCGCTGGCGCTGGCCACCATCCTCGAACCCCTGCTGATCGTGGTGATGGGCGCCGTGGTGATGCTGATCGTGCTGGCCGTTCTGCTGCCGATCATCCAGCTCAACACCTGGGTCAAATGAAAAAGGCCGGCCCCACAGGGCCGGCCTCCATTGCCGAACGACGTCGCTGCGCCGAATCAGAGCACGGTCGCCTTCGACGATGCGCGCTGGTTCAGGGCGCTCGCGTCGCTGAGCGGCGTGCCGGCCTGCTTCAGCGACACGAAGGTCGACGGATGCAACTCGGACAGACGCGACGCTTCGATCTGGCGCACGAAGTGCCAGCCCGAAGGCGTCTTGACGTAGGCAAAACCCGTCGGCAGATCGACGAACACGCCGAAATCCTCGACCGGCAGGGTCGTTTCGGCCTGCGCGGGCAGCAAGGCCGCCGCAACCAGGGACAGGGTAATCAGGGGGCGGAACAGGGTCTTCATGACGAACCTCTAACCAAGCAGTCGATCGACGGCAGCCTCGTAGGTCACCGTCACCGTCGTTTCTGAAGCAGTCGATCGACGGGGTTTAGCCCGTCACCGTCACACTAGGGTAAACCATTATATCCGGATCTGTGTCTGCCTGCACAGAACCTGTTGCAGTGCGGCATCGGCTTGCTCTTCCCGATCCCCCCGGCACGTGGGTTGCATGCGATCTGCTCGGGGTTTGCCCCGTTGATCCGAGGCTGGCTTGCGGCAGGCTTTGCTGCAATGCATCTCAATGGGTTGTCGTCTGGAGGATCTGAATGCCATCCACCGCCACAGAACTCGTGACCGTGCCGACCGGGCTGCCGCGATCAGGCTTGCCCATCGCCCACATGCGCAGCGTCTACCGCCTCGGTGACGTTGAGCGCCGGCTCGAGAAGCTGCCACCCAAGGAACACGAGAGCCTGCGTGCCACCTACGAACGCATGCTCGAAAAGGGCGCGGAGCGCTTCCAGGTCAAGCCCTCGGGCGTGCCGGCGATGGATCATCTCTACGAGCAACTGCCCAATTTCCACGACGTGCTCGACGACGTGAAGCGCCAGCTGGCGCTGTGCCACGACAGCCGCGACGCGCTCGAGATCACGCCGATGCTGCTGTTGGGTCCCCCGGGTGTCGGCAAGACCCATTTCGCGCGCGAGATGGCGCAGTTGCTCGGCACCGGCCTGGGCTTCCTGTCGATGAGTTCCCTGACAGCCGGCTGGGTGCTCAGCGGCGCCTCCAGCCAGTGGAAGGGTGCGCGGCCCGGCAAGGTGTTCGAGACCCTGGTCGACGGTCAGTACGCCAACCCGGTGATGGTGGTGGACGAGATCGACAAGACCGGTGGCGAGCACGCTTACGACCCGCTGGGCGCGCTGTACGGCCTGCTGGAGCACGACACCGCCGGCAGCTTCACCGACGAGTTCGCGGAGGTCGCGATCGACGCCAGCCAGGTGATCTGGGTCGCCACCGCCAACGATGCACGGGCGATTCCCGAGCCCATCCTGAACCGCATGAACGTGTTCGAGGTGCAGATGCCCGATGCCGCCGCGGCGCGTGCGATCGCTGCGCGCCTGTACCGCGGCATCCGCGCCGACCATGACTGGGGCAGCCGCTTCGCGCCGGAGCCCGGCGACGACGTGCTCGATGCGATGGCCGAGCTGGCGCCGCGCGAGATGCGGCGCGCCTGGATGACGGCCTTCGGCAACGCCAAGCTCGCCGGCCGTGCGGCGGTCGAGCCGCGCGATCTGCCGGAAGCGCACGGCCGGAAGGCCGCCATCGGCTTCATGCAGTAGCGCTCTTCGCTGCGGGCCGGCGCAGCGCACGCCGCCCGGCTAGCATCGGTGCATGTCCGTTTCCCTTGCCGGCCAGCTGGTCGTGGCCATCTCCTCGCGCGCGCTGTTCGACTTCGAAGAAGAGAACACCATCTTCGAAGGCAACGACGACCGCGCCTACATGCAGCTGCAACTGCAGCGGCTCGATCGGCCCGCGCGTCCCGGCGTCGCGTTCTCGCTGGTGCACAAGCTGCTCGCCTTCACCACACCTGAAGCGCCGCGCGTCGAGGTGGTGATCCTGTCGCGCAACGACCCGGTCTCCGGCATGCGGGTGTTCCGCTCGGCCCAGCACTACGGCCTGCCGATCCAGCGCGGCGTGTTCACGCGCGGCAGTTCGCCGTGGCGCTACCTGAAGCCGCTGCACGCCAACCTGTTCCTGAGCGCGAACGACGCCGACGTGCGCTCGGCGCTCGAGGCCGGCGTGCCGGCGGCGCGCGTGCTGCCGCATGCGGCGCGCGCCTCGGAGGCGCACCCGAACGAGGTGCGCATCGCCTTCGACGGCGACGCCGTGCTGTTTTCCGACGAGGCCGAGCAGGTGTTCCAGAGCGGCGGCCTCGACGCCTTCCAGCGCCACGAGGCCGATCGCGCTGCCAGTCCGCTGGCCGCCGGGCCGTTCAAGCCCTTGCTGCATGCCCTGCAGCAACTGCAGCAGGCCAGTACCGAGCGCATGCGTCTGCGCACCGCGCTGGTCACCGCCCGCAGCGCGCCCGCCCACGAACGCGCGATCCGCACGCTGATGGACTGGCACATCGAGGTCGACGAGGCCATGTTCCTCGGCGGCCTGCCGAAGGGCGAGTTCCTGCGCGAGTTCGAGCCCGACTTCTTCTTCGACGACCAGACCCGCCATGTGGAGAACGCTGCGCACCACGTCCCTTCGGGACATGTGGCCTCGGGCGTCTCCAACCCCTGACACCACGATGGCCGGAGCCTGCCATGCCCGATGACTTCTTCGCGCCACCGGCGTTCAAGGCCGACGAGGCACTCGCCGCGCTCAAGCGCCGCCTGCGCGAATGGCGGCTCGTCGAGCGCGAGGGCCGTTTCGAACTGCAGGGTCGCGCGATCGCGGAGCTCCAGTTGGAGGGTGGCGCGATCCGCGCGCGCACCGTGCGCATGCCGGCCATGTCGCCCCAATGGGACGAGACACGGCTGCACAACAGTGCCGATGTCCGGCGCTTCAGCGAGGCGCTGCAGCAGCGCCTCACGCGCTGGGCCGACCGCGACGAGTGAGCAGCGACGGCTCGGGGTTTTCCCCCCTGCCACCACGTCATTCCGCAGGCGCGCACGAGCTCGCCGCTGCGCTTACGTAGTTTCCGGCATGGCTGCTGCCGCGGGAGCCTCTAGCATCGCTCACCGTTTGACGTTTCCCCCAAGGAGTTCTGCATGAAGCGCATCCTGCTCACTGCTGCCGCCGCCCTCGCCGTGACCGGCGCCCTGGCCGAGTACCCGGAGAAGCCGATCACCATCGTCGTGCCGTTCTCCGCCGGCGGCCCGACCGACAAGGTGGCACGCGACTTCGCCGAAGCCGTGCGCAAGCCGCTGGGCGGCGCGACGATCGTGATCGAGAACGTCGGCGGAGCGGGCGGAACGCTGGGTGCCGCCAAGGTTGCGAAGGCCTCACCCGACGGCTACACGCTGCTGCTGCACCACATCGGCATGGCCACCTCACCGGCGCTCTACCGCAACCTGCAGTACAAGACGCTCGACGACTTCGAGTACCTCGGCCTGATCAACGAAGTGCCGATGACCCTGATCGGCAAGCCGACGCTGCCGGCCTCGAACTACGCCGAACTGCTGAAGTGGCTGGACGCGAACAAGGGCAAGGTCAATCTCGCGAACGCCGGCCTGGGTGCGGCCTCGCACCTGTGCGGCCTGCTGTTCCAGTCCACGCTGAAGGCCGATATGACCACCGTGCCCTACAAGGGTACCGGCCCGGCGATGACCGACCTGATCGGCGGCCAGGTCGACATCATGTGCGACCAGACCACCAACACCACCGCCCAGATCGAGGGCGGCAAGGTGAAGGCCTATGCCGTCACCACGCCCAAGCGTCTGACGACGCCGGCGCTGGCCAAGCTGCCCACGCTCGACGAGTCGGGCATGAAGGGTTTCAACGTCAGCATCTGGCATGGTCTCTACGCGCCGAAGGGAACGCCGAAGGCGGTGCTCGACAAGGTCAACGCCGCACTGAAGACCGCACTGCATGACGCCGACTTCCTGAAGCGCGAGGAGGCTCTGGGCGCGGTGGTCGTGAACGACGCACGCACCAGCCCGGCCGAGCACAAGAAGTGGGTCTCGTCGGAGATCGACAAGTGGGGCCCCGTCATCAAGGCCGCCGGACAGTACGCCGACTGAGGCAAGACCCGCGGCCACGAAGGCCAAACTCAGCAAGCCACTCCTCGGAGTGGCTTTTTTGCGTCGGCGCTCAGCTGAATCGGCAATGCAGGCTCGTGTCGCCGACCTGCGCCAGCCACACATGCCCGCCCGGCTGCAGCAGCGCGTTGCGCAACACCCAGCCGCCCGCATCGGCCTGCAGGCCCAGGCGCAGCAGGTCGCCCATCACGGCATCGGAGTCGCGCAGCCCGAGCGGCAGGTCGGGCGTGCGCCGCCGTTCCTCGCGCCAGGCCGCGGCGCATTGCGAATACGGCAGCCGGCCCTGCGCCACCGCTTGCGCCAGCGGGCTCTCCGGTGGAGGGAAGGGCCGCAGCGACGCGTCGAAGCACTCGCGTCCGAAGCGGCCGAACTTCGGGTCGCCGTCGAGATACCACTGGCTCAGCAACTTGGCGCGCCGCTGCGGCAGATCGAACACGAACTCCCAGCGCCGGGCTGCGCCGTCCCGGGCCACGCCCTGGGGCGCCAGCACATGCTTCAGCCGCGCGTCGGAATCGAACTGGTGGGCCGTCTTCACGGCCTGCTCCAGCGCGTGCGAGACGAGGCAGGGCACGCCGCCGCCGGGCGGACGCTCGTTTCGGGTCAGTGGCTCGTGCAGGCTGTTGCGATCGAGCCGACGATCGATGCTGTTGAGTAGACGGCGCAGAGCGGTCACGCGGCCCTCCTCGAAAGGGCCCGCGTCGTCACCAGATCACAGCGCTCGCGGCGACGGCAAGGAGAGTACAGGCGGTGCGTCATGGTCTCAGTTTGTCATGTCCGACGACGAGCGGGATCGTCACCGGCCCGTCGTTGACCAGGAGCACTTGCATGTCGGCACCGAATTCTCCACATTCGACCGGGGTGTGCCGAGAACGCGCCGTGGCCAGCAACCTTTCATAGAGCACCCGGCCTTGCTCCGCAGGTGCAGCGCCGCTGAAGCTGGGGCGGTTGCCACCCGAGCAATCGGCCGCCAGCGTGAACTGGCTGACGATGAGCAGACCGCCGCCAGCCTCCACCACGCTGCGGTTCATCTTGCCGGCATCGTCGGAAAACACACGCAGCTTGAGCAGGCGCTCGACCAGCTTGTCGGCCACGGCTCCGGTATCCGAGGGCTCCGCGCACACCAGCACCAACAAGCCCGGGCCGATCTCGCCGACTCGGCGGCCACCGACCTCGACCCGCGCCTGGCTGACACGCTGCAGCAACGCGATCACAGCAAGTCCCGTTCGTCGTCGAAATGCGCCTCGACGTCGCTCGGCAGCAGCTGGATGGTGGCACGCAGGCCCGGCACTGCGCTCATCAGCGCCTGCTCGACCGAGGTGCGCAGCGCCGCAGCCCGGCCCAGCGTCCAGCTGGCCGGCATGTGCATGTGCAGATCGACGAAGCGCCGCTGACCGGCACGCCGGGTGGAGACGTGGTCGAACCGAATGGTGTGATGTCGGAAGCTTTCGAGCACGCCCTCGATGTCGTGCAGCACCTCCGGCTCGAGGGCCTGGTCCATCAGGCCGTCGGCCGAGCGGCGCACCAGCGACGTCCCTTCGCGCAGGATGTTGAGCGCCACCAGGATGGCCATCGCCGGGTCAAGCCACAGCCAGCCGGTCCACTGCACGGCCACCAGCGCGACCACCACACCGGCCGACGTCCAGACGTCCGTGATCAGATGGCGCGCATCGGCCTCCAGCGCCATCGAGCGGTGTTCGCGAGCCTTGCGGAACATGGCCCAGGCGAGCGCTCCATTCATCGCCGAACCCACCACCGACAGCGCGATGCCGAGGCCGATTGCATCGATCGGCTGAGGTTCCAGGAAGCGGTGCGCCGCGGCCCAGATGATGCCCAGCGCTGCCGCGAAGATCAGCACCCCCTCGAAACCGCTGGAGAAGTACTCCGCCTTGTGGTGACCATAGGGATGGTCGTCGTCGGCCGGTCGACGGGCCACCGTGACCATCAGCAGCGCGAACATCGCGCCAGCCAGGTTGACCAGCGACTCCAGCGCGTCCGACAGCAGGCTCACCGAATCGGTGAACCACCAGGCGCCGGCCTTCAGCGCGATGGTGGCCAGCGCAACGGCGATCGAAAGCTTGAGGTAGGTGCTGACCGACATGCGCCGATTGTCGTCGGCTGATCGGTCAGCGGTCGCCGCTCGCTACGGCTGCCGTCTGCGCCAGCGCAGCAACAGTTCGCTGACGGCGTGCAGCCCCAGCAGCCCGGGCAGCGCGCCGGCCATCGCCTCGTGCACGTCACCGACGATGCTGCGATCCCCCCAGGTCGCGTCGCCCAGCAGGACGCCACTGGCAGCGACCAGCGACACCGCCAGCACCAGCCCCCAGCGCAACGCAGTGCGCACCGGCTGCCAGGCCGGACGCGACGCCCGACGGGCGGCGCGCACCACACCCAGCGTGCCGGCGGTCACCAGCCACAACCCGAAGACGCCGGCTGCAGCCAGCCCCAGCCCGGCGTGCGAACCGGGGTGCGCTTCGGCACCCAGCCAGGCCACGGCCAGCACCGCAGCCAGTGCGCCGTGCAGCAGCACGGCGGCAAACACGTGAGCTCGCCGGAAGCCCGCGGGGTGGGTCGTGCCGATGTCCGCGGTCGCGTCAATGCCCATGGCGGCCGGGCTGCAGGCGCTGCAGCGTCTTCGGATGGAAATAGGCCTCGACCTTCCAGCCGTCCTTGTCGAGCGCTTCGACTTCATAGCAGCCGTCGTCGACCTCTATCTTCTCGATGCGCCAGCCCTGGCCGTTGAGCTGTTGCTCGAGCTCGGCCATCGGTCGCCATTGATCGCGCGGTCCGGCACCGCAAAGATCCTTGCTGCCGGCGTGCACCGGTGCGCTCACCAGAAGGGCGGCGGCCGCCACAGCGGCCAGCGACAGGGAGAGTCTGTTCATCGAAGCTCCTTTCGAGGGGTTGGAAATAGGCAGGCCGCCAGCGCGACCCCATGGCAGGCATGCTGCGCGCCACCCGTGAACCGAAGCTGAACGCGGTGCGATCCCCGTTCAGCCCCGGTTCAGGCAACGCCATCAGGCTGCAGAATCCATGTTCAACGCCATGCAACTGCTGCTCCTCGAAGACGACATCGATCTCGGCCAGGCGGTGGTCGACCACCTCGAAGCCCAGGGCCACACCGTCACGTGGATGAAGCTGTGCGCCCAGGCCGAGGCCGCGCTGCGCGGCGATCCCGCAATCGAACTGGTGCTGCTCGACCTGCAACTGCCCGACGGCGAGGCGCTCGACCTCTTGCGCCGCCTGCGCGCCGGCGGCGAGCGGCGCCCGGCGATCGTGCTGACGGCGCGCGACCAGGTCAGCGATCGCATCCGCGGCTTGCAGGCCGGCGCCGACGACTACCTGGTCAAGCCCTTCGACCTCGAGGAGATGCTGGCACGCATCGACGCCGTCGCCCGCCGCAGTGGTGTGACCGATCCGCAGGCCGTGCGCGCCCAGGCCACCTCGCTGGACTTCGAGGCCAAGCGCGCGCTGCGCGACGGCGATCCAGTCACGCTGACCGCGATGGAATGGGCGCTGCTGGGACGGCTGGCGAGCCGCCCGGGGCGCATCTGGAGCCGGGCCGAGCTGGAGCAGGCCTTGCACGCGCAGGCCGGCCGCGACGAGGTGGAGAGCAACTCGCTCGAGGTCATCGTGAGCCGGCTGCGCCGCAAGCTGGGCGCCACGTTGATCAGCACCCATCGCGGCCTGGGATACCGGCTTGAAGCCTGAACCGGGCGCCCCCCCGTCGCCGCCGTGGCGCCTGGAGCAGCGGCTGCGGCGTCAGCTGCTGCTGGCGCTCGCGGTGCTGTGGCTGGTCGGTGCGGTGACGGCGCTGGTCGGCCAGCAGCACGAGCTGCACGACGTGCTCGACGACGCCCTGGAAGACACCGCGGAGCGCGCGCTGAACCTGCCGCTGCGCAGCGACGCGGCCCCTGAAGCGCCACAGGGCGACGATGACGACGAGCACGCGCGCCTGCAGATCTTCGACCGCGATGGCCACCTGCTGTGGCGCTCGGCCGAAGCGCCGCTCACCCCGCTGGCTGACCTGCGCCGCAAGGGCACACGCAGCGAGGGCGGTTGGCGCGTGTCGGTGCAGCGCCGTGACGACGGCAGCCGGCAGGCGGTGGCTGCCGAGCCGCTGGAAGTCCGCCATGAGGCGCTAGGCCAGGCCGCACTGTGGCTGCTGACGCCCTTGCTCGCTCTGCTCCCTCTCGCTGCGCTGCTGGTTCACCTGGTGCTGCGGCGCGGCTTCCGACGACTGGAACCGCTGCGCGCTGGTCTGGCCCGGCGCGAAGGCGCCGACCTGTCGCCGCTGCCGCTCGATGGCCTGCCGGGTGAGCTGAGGCCGCTGGTCGAGACCTTGAACGCCTTGCTTGCCCGGGTGAGCGCGTTGCTGCAGGCGGAGCGGCAGTTCGCGGCCGCCGGAGCTCACGAGCTGCGCACCCCGCTCGCGGCCGCCCGCGCGCAGGCGCAACGCCTGGCCCAGGAGGCGCGTGACGTCGGCCTGACCGAGCGTGCCGATGCACTGGTGCGGCAGCTCGATCGACTCGCTGCGTTGGCCAGCCGCCTGCTGCAGATCGCACGCATCGAATCGGGCGTGGCGTTGAAACGCGAGCCGGTCGACCTGGCTCAGCTGGCCACGCTGGTGGCCGACGAGTTCCCCGAGGCACGGCCCGGCGGGCGCCTGCGAGTCGAGGCCGGGCCGGTGGTCATCGTCGCGGCCGATACCGACGCCCTGGGCATCGCGCTGCGCAACCTGATCGACAACGCACTCAAGCACGGTGGCCCAGCCGCCCAGGTCACGGTGCAGGCCGGACCGGGCTCGATCAGCGTGCGCGACGACGGTCCCGGCGTGCCGCCCGACAGCCTGACGCGCCTGGTGCGCCCCTTCGAGCGCGGCGCATCGGCGGCCGAGGGCAGCGGCCTGGGGCTCGCGATGGTCGAGACGATCGCCCGGCAGTCGGGAGCGCAACTGGAGCTGAGGTCGCCGGTCGCCGGCGGACACGGCTTCGAAGCCACGCTGCGTTTCGCAGACCCCTGAGGCGGGCCTCACCCGCGCGTCGGGCGCTCAGCGGAGCGTCACGCGGGCGAACTTGCGCTTGCCGACCTGGACGACGTAGGTCCCGGCCTCGAGCTTCAAGCCCTTGTCGCTGATGGCGACGCCATCGATGCGCACGCCCCCCTGCTCGACCATCCGCAGCCCTTCGCTGCCCGAGGTCACCAGGTTGGCCTGCTTCAGCAAGGTGCCGATCCCGAGCGGTGCGCCGGCCAGCGCCACGTCGGGCAGTTCGTCGGGCACACCGCCCTTGGCACGGTTCTGGAAGTCCGCCTCGGCGGCTTCGGCAGCCGCCGCATCGTGGAAGCGCGTGGTGACCTCCTTGGCCAGCAGCACCTTGGCATCTTTCGGGTTGCGGCCCGCATCGACCTCGGCCTTCAGCGCGGCGATCTCGGCCTCGGAGCGGAAGCTGAGCAGGGTGAAGTACTTCCACATCAGCGCGTCACTGATGGACAGCATCTTGGCGAACATGCTGTTGGCCGGCTCGGTGATGCCGATGTAGTTGTTCTTGCTCTTCGACATCTTCTCGACGCCATCCAGGCCTTCGAGCAGGGGCATGGTCAGGATGCACTGCGGCTCCTGACCGTACTCGGCCTGCAGTTGCCTGCCAACCAGCAGATTGAACTTCTGGTCGGTGCCCCCGAGCTCGAGGTCCGACTTCAGCGCCACCGAGTCGTAGCCCTGCATCAGCGGGTAGAGAAACTCGTGCACCGAGATCGGCACGCCGGCCTTGAAGCGCTTGGTGAAATCGTCGCGCTCCATCATCCGAGCGATCGTGTAGCGCGACGCCAGCTGGATCATGCCGCGCGCGCCGAGCGGGTCACTCCATTCGGAGTTGTAGCGGATCTCGGTCTTCGACGGATCCAGTACGAGGCTGGCCTGCCGATAGTAGGTCTGGGCGTTCGACTCGATCTGCTCGCGCGTCAACGGCGGCCGCGTGGCATTTCGGCCGGACGGGTCGCCGATCATCGAAGTGAAATCCCCGATCAGGAAGATCACCTGGTGCCCCAGATCCTGGAGCTGGCGCATCTTGTTCAGGACGACGGTGTGGCCGAGGTGGATGTCGGGAGCCGTCGGGTCGAGCCCCAGCTTGATCCGCAGTGGCACGCCGGTTGCATTCGACCGTGCCAGCTTCTGCAGCCAGTCGTCCTGGGGCAACAGTTCGTCGCAGCCCCGCAGGCTGACGGCCATGGCGGCCCGAACTGCATCGTTCACAGGGTACTTGGCGACAGAAGCCGGCCGTTCGGGGAGTTTTGCGGCACTAACCTGATCGGCAGGGTCGGACATGAGCAGGATTTGGGTTTTTACGCCGGGCCACTACGGCCCCTCGATACAATCGTTGCGTTTGCAGAGTGACGGGATTCTAGAGGGGCACAACCCCCGGCATCGTCGACTGCCCACGCCAGACTTGCCGCATGTGTCCCCGCCAGCGGGATTGCTCGGGTCGTTCGCTTTTCAGGATCGTTGGGATTGAACACTTCTGCTTCCTTGCTTCGCCTCGTCGAGCGTACCGACGCGCTGTTGCAGCGCCATCCACGCCGGCTCACGGCAGCCGTCGTGACATTGCTGCTGGGCTCGGCAGTCACCGCCTTCGGCGTGGCGCCGATGGCCCCCGATGCAGCCGACCTGCCACGCCGGGTTCTAACGGAAAGCGTCACCCCGCTTGCGCTCGACGCACAGTTGCAAGCACTTGAAACACACTCGGTAGCGCTCTACCGCAGCGAACTCACCCGCAGCAGCGACACGGCCGACACGCTGCTCCAGCGTCTCGGCATCGATGATGCGGAGGCAGCAGCCTTCCTGCGTCGCGATGCCACAGCGCGCGCGCTGCTCGAAGGCCGTGCCGGGAAGATGGTGCAGGCACTCGCCACCAACGGCCGGTTGAGCCGGCTCATCGCCCGCTCTCCCGCCGAAAGCACAGCTCAGTTCTCGACGCATTTCACGCGGCTCACCATCGAGCGCGACGCGATTGGCCTGCGAGCGCGCACCGAGCAGGCGGCGCTGTCCAACGAGGCCAAGCTCGGATCCGGCACCATCCAGAGTTCGTTGTTCGCGGCCGCGGACGACTCGCGACTGCCCGACGCAGTGACCATCCAACTCGCCGAGCTGTTCGGCACGGATATCGACTTCCGCCGCGAGCTCAAGCGCGGCGACACCTTCACGGTACTGTACGAGGCGCTCACCGCCGATGGCGAGCCGGTGACGTGGAACCAGGCATCGGGTCGCGTGCTGGCGGCTCAGTTCATCAACGATGGGCGCACGCACGATGCCGTGTGGTTCGAGGAAACCTCCTCCACGGGCAAGACCAAGGGCGGCTACTTCGGACTCGACGGTCGCAGCAAGAACCGCATGTTCCTCGCATCGCCGATGGCCTTTTCTCGTGTGACCTCCGGCTTTTCGATGCGATTGCACCCGATCCTCAAGACCTGGCGCGCCCACCTGGGAGTCGACTATGGCGCGCCGACCGGCACGCCGGTGCGCGCCGTCGGCGACGGCGTCGTCGAGTTTGCCGGCTGGCAGAACGGCTACGGCAACATCGCCATCATCCGCCACGCCGGTGACCGCGAGACCCGCTACGCGCACCTCAGCCGCCTCGATGTGAAGCGTGGTCAGCGCATCGACCAGGGCCAGCTCGTCGGCGCCGTGGGAGCTACCGGCTGGGCCACCGGCCCTCACCTGCATTTCGAGTTCCGCGAGCGCGGCCAGGTCCAGGACCCGCTGAAGATCGCGCGCGCGTCCGAGGCCCTCACCATCTCGCCTGCCGCGCGGGCGCAGTTCGACGAAATGGCGGCCGCCGCCCGGTCGCAGCTGACCGTCGCCTCTGCCGTGAGCCCGGTGGCACGCTTCGAGTGAGGCGCCCGCCGCACCGCGGAACGAGCCCGCCACGGCGGGCTTTTTCACGCCCCCGGGGCTTAGGATGCTGCAATGGGTGAGAACTACATCGGCCTGATGTCAGGCACCTCGATCGACGGCGTCGACGGTGTGCTGGTCGAGTTCGACGGTGAACGCATGCAGGTGCTGGCGCACGCGCACCGGGCGTTCGACCCCGCACAGCGCGCCGAACTGCTGGCGCTGAACACCCCGGGCGACAACGAATTGCACCGCGCTGCCCTGGCGGCGAACGCCCTGGCCCGGACGTACGCCCAAGTCGTGACCGAACTTCGCAAACGCGTGCCCGGCCCGGTACGCGCCATCGCAGCGCACGGCCAGACCGTGCGGCATCGGCCCGGTCAATTCGACGGCATCGGCTACACGCTGCAGCTCAACGCACCGGCCCTGCTGGCCGAGTTGACCGGCATCGCGGTCGTGGCCGACCTGCGCAGCCGCGATGTCGCGGCCGGCGGCCAGGGCGCTCCCCTGGTCCCGGCCTTCCACCGCGCCCGCTTCGGTCGAGACAGCGAAGCCGTGGCCGTGGTCAACATCGGCGGCATCAGCAACCTGACGCTGTTGCCCGGAGACGCTCGCCCGGTTCGAGGCTTCGACTGCGGTCCCGGCAACGCTCTGATGGATCTGTGGTGCCTGCGACATCGTGGCCTGCCATACGACGACGGTGGACAGTGGGCCGCTGGCGGGACCGTCGCGCCCGACCTGCTCGCCGCCGCCCTGCGGGACCCGTACTTCGCCCTGCCGCCACCGAAAAGCACCGGACGCGACGACTTCCATGGCGCGTGGCTCGATGGCCTGCTGGCAGAGAGGCCGGGCCTCCATCCGCAGGACGTGCAGGCGACGCTGTGCGAGCTGACCGCCCGGGTCATCGCCGACGATCTGGTGCGCCACCTGCCCGCCACGACCGTCCTGCTGGTGTGCGGCGGCGGTGCGTTGAACCGGGAGCTGATGCGCCGGCTGCAGGCCGCGCTACCGGGCACGCCGGTGCAATCCAGTGCGGAACGCGGCTTGCCACCGCTGCAGGTCGAGGCTGCGGCATTTGCCTGGCTGGGCCGGGCCTGCCTGCACGGCCGCAGCGGTTCCCTGAAGGAAGTGACCGGCGCCGCAGGATCGCGCGTGCTGGGGGCGCTCTACCCGGCTTGATCGGATCCGGGAAACGAAGAAGCCGCCCGAGGGCGGCTTCTGGGTGATGCAGCTGGTGCGGGAGAGCCCCGCACTACGCCTCAGGTCGAGAAGCTCGAACCGCATCCGCAGGTGGTGGTGGCGTTCGGGTTCTTGATGACGAACTGCGCGCCTTCCAAGTCTTCCTTGTAGTCGATCTCGGCGCCTACCAGGTACTGCAGGCTCATCGCGTCGATCAACAGCATCACGCCGTTCTTCTCCATCTTGGTATCGTCGTCATTGACGATCTCGTCGAAGGTGAAGCCGTACTGGAAGCCGGAGCAGCCGCCGCCCTGTACGAAGACGCGCAGCTTCAGCTCGGGGTTGCCCTCTTCCTCGACCAGTTCCTTGACCTTGCCGGCCGCACTGTCGGTGAAGACGATCGGGGCGGGCATCTGGGTGGCAATGTGTTCTGCAACGGCGCTCATGGAGACTCCTGTGACTCGCGATCCGGGATCGCCCTCGTATTGTGACCGACTGCGCTCAAGACCGCATTGGCCGCCAGTCGCAGCGCAGGTTTGTCCTCCGACGCCAGCGGCCGCAGTTCCCCGTTCACCTGTGCGCCCTGGTGCATTTCCAGGCGCTCGTAGCGCACATTGCCCTCTATGCGAGCCTTGGGCTGCAACTCCAGCAGTTCATCCGATTCCAGCGGGCCGCGGACTTCGCCATTGACGATCACGTGACCCGCCTTGACCCTGCCGGCAATGCTGGCTTTCTCGCCGATCACGAGCAGGTTGCGTTCGTCGCCGAGGGCCAGCACATTGCCCATCACCCGCCCGTCGATGCGGAGACCCTCGCTGAAGCGGATCTCGCCCTCGATCACCGTGCCCTCGCCAACGAGTGTGCGGATGGGAGGTTGCTTGCGCATTCCGAACATGTTTCATCTCCTAGGAAAGGCGTGCCATGCCGCGCGCTAGAGGCTCACATCCTGGCTGGCGCGCACACCGCCCTGGGCGTCCAGCACCCGGACCTGCAGGGCGTCGACCACGGCCAGCGCGGGAAAATTGAGCGTGCCGTCCACGCGCTGGTACTGGCGGAACTGCAGCACACGCGGCGCTCCGGATGGCGATTGCGACCACGTCTGGCCTTCGAGCTGACCCTTCAGCGTCAGCTCATAGCGTCCCTTGAACTCGGCTGGTGACTTGCCCTGCTGCATCACCAGCAACTGGTAGCGCAATTGTCCGTTGCCGACGACTTCGGCCTGCAGCCCGCGCACCACCAGTTCCGATTTCCCGCTGGTCGGCAGCAGGCGCTCAAAGAAGCCGAGGTCCCCTTTGAGCGCCAGATTCTCGGCCTCCAGCGCCTTGATCTGGCTCATGAGTCGCTCCTGAGTCGTGCGCTCCGTCTTGAGCAGGCTCTCCGCGGTGTTGGCGATGCTCTGCGCCTTGTCGCGCTCGCTGCGCAACTGCTCGAGGTCGATCGCATCCGCCTCCTTCGACGGCGTCGCCACCGGCACCCGATCGAGCCGGTCGAGGCCGGCGATGTCCTTGCCGAACTCGAAGGCCCACAGAGCCAGCGCCGCCGAGAATCCAAGGGCCAGCGCCAGAACCGCCCAGCGCAGCGGCCATGGCAGATGACTGCGCACGATCATGCGCGGCGCACTGATCGACAAGCGGCGGCGCAGCAGCTTCCAACGCATGGGGTTCCGGAAAGCCCAAAAGTCCATTCTAGGCAGCCACCCCGTGGCCGCCAGCGCGCAATGTGCAACCGGACGATGAACTTGCAGCACAAATGAAAAAGCCGCCCGAAGGCGGCCTTTTGTCGCGGACTGCGCAGAAAGATCAGCGCTTGCTGAACTGCTTGCGGCGACGCGCGCCGTGCAGGCCGACCTTCTTGCGCTCGACCTCACGCGCATCGCGCGTGACGAAACCGGCACGGCTGAGCTCGGACTTAAGCGCCGCGTCGTAATCGATCAGCGCCCGCGTCACGCCGTGGCGCACAGCGCCGGCCTGACCCGATTCGCCGCCACCGTGAACGTTGACCTTGATGTCGAAGGCCTCGACATTGTTGGTCAGGAACAGCGGCTGCTTGACGATCATGATCGACGTCTGACGGCCGAAATATTGTTCGACCGGCTTGCCGTTGACCGTGATCTGGCCGCTGCCCTTCTTGATGAACACTCGTGCCACCGAAGACTTGCGGCGGCCGGTCCCGTAATTCCAATTGCCAATCATCGCCGCTCCTTAGACTTCCAGAGCCTTGGGGCTCTGGGCGGTGTGCGGGTGCGTGGCACCGGCATAGACCTTCAGCTTCTTGATCATCGCGTAGCCCAGCGGCCCCTTGGGCAGCATGCCCTTCACGGCCTTCTCCAGGGCGCGGCCGGGGTGCTTGGCCTGCATGTCCTTGAACTTGGTCGCGTAGATCCCACCCGGGAAACCCGAGTGCCGGTAGTACACCTTGTCGGTGGCCTTGTTGCCCGTGACACGGAGCTTTTCGGCGTTGACGATGACGATGAAATCGCCGGTATCGACGTGAGGCGTGTAGATGGGCTTGTGCTTGCCACGCAGACGGAGGGCCACTTCGCTGGCAACCCTTCCGAGGACCTTGTCGGTCGCGTCAATCACAAACCACTCGTGCGTCACTTCGGCCGGTTTGGCGCTGAAGGTTTTCATGACTTTGAAACAGAGTGGAAATCCCGGCTCACATCGCTTTCGCGGTCGGTGCCCCTTGTATGCCATTCCTTCGGACGAGCCGTCGAACCGGCGTGGGGCCTCTTAGGCGAAATACCGACCACCCTGGGGTGACCGCTTCTCCCGGAGCCAGAAAGCGGGAAAGTCAAGCAGTATAAGCCAGATCATTCCGTCGGACGGCGCAGGAGTCGAAGTCGGCCGTGGCGGCGCATTCCCCTCCCCCACCACAAGGTCAAGCGAGATCGCCACTAAAATATAAGGGTAAACCCCATGGCCGCCGATCCCTTTCCCCCTGCTGCCCGCCCGAGCATGTCTGCGGCCCCCTCCGCCCAGCCCGCCTCGCGACGCGCGCATCGCAGTGCCTTGCAATGGGTGCCGATCCGCTCGCTCGCCGAACGTCACCGGGAGCGGATCGTCGCCCATCTGGTTGCTCTCCCGCCGCGCGACCGCTATCTGCGCTTCGGCCACGCCGCAAGCGATGAGCAGATCGCGCAGTACGTGGACAGCATCGAGTTCGCGCGCGACGAGGTCTTCGGCATTTTCAACCGCCGGCTGGAATTGGTGGCGATGGCGCACCTCGCGTATGAGCGCGCGCCGCAACTCGACAGCCATCCCGCGATGGTCGAGTTCGGGGTGTCGGTGCTGCCGCAGGCGCGTGGGCGTGGCTATGGAGCCCGCCTGTTCGATCACGCGGTCATGCACGCCCGCAACCGCGGAACGGAGACCCTGTTCATCCATGCGCTGAGCGAAAATACCGCCATGCTGAAGATTGCACGCAACGCCGGTGCCAAGGTGGTGCGCGACGGCAGCGAGTCGGAAGCGTGGCTGAAACTGCCGCCCGACACCCTGGGCAGCCAGGTCGAGGAGATGGTGGAAACCTATGCCGCCGAGGTGAATCACCGCCTGAAACGTCACGCGCTGCAACTGGAGCACTGGTTCGATGCCGTGAACGAGGTCCGGGCCCGGTTCGCCAAGGGACTGGTCGTCGCCTCGGAGTAGCCCGCGGCCGTCGCCGCGGGGCGACAAGCACTCACCTGAGGGGATGCCGCCCAAGCCCGGCGGTGACTAGCATGCCGGACCGCCCGCGCCGTGCCGCGGCGAAATCTGCCACGCCACTGTATCCCTCATGACGCTGCCCCTCTGGCTGTATGCGCTGCTCGCGGGCATGGCCCTGGTCTGCGCATTTGCCGTCGGGCGCTACTCGCTCGCCCGCCGACAACGCCGTTCGCTGCCGAGGCAATGGCTGCTGATGGCACGGCCGGTCCTCAATTCCGACGAACGCCGCACCATGCGCATGCTGCGCGAGGGGCTGCCCCAGTACATCGTGCTGGCGAAACTGCCGCTGGTCCGCCTCTGCCAACCGCGCGACCCGCGGCGGGTGCGCTACTGGTTCGACCTGCTCGGAAGCCTGCACGTGAGTTTTGCCGTCTGCAGCCCCAACGGCCGGGTCATCGCCGTCATCGACCTCGAGCCGGAGCGCGGCGTGTCGCGGCGCGCCAGCAAGATCAAGCAATCGGTACTGGATGCGTGCCGCATCCGCTACCTGTCGTGCAAGGCCGAGAATCTGCCCCCGATGAGCGAACTGCAATTGCTGCTTCGCCCCCAGGGCGCTGCACCGCGCCAAGCGCCGCTCGCCGCCGCGCCACCGAAAAACTTCCAGCAGGCACGCAGCACCTTGTCCGACACGGTCCGCACGCGCCGCGCCGAGCGCTCGGCCCGCTGGGCGGACTCCGGCTTCCCGCAGGATTCCTTTTTTGCGCCGGACAGTCGACTCGACGGCCCGAGCAGCGAGTTTGCGCCACTGGCCGCGGCAGTGCCCGACTCGCTCTCGGGTTCTCTGCGCTGAACACTCGCCCGCCTCGGAAAGGCGCCGTCGCAGATCCGATCCGCCAGCGTTCCCGGCCGGGGTACGCCCGCATGCGAGCATCGCGGCATGGATCATGCCGCACCGCCCCAGCCCTTTGCCGATCTGACACCGCACGCGGTGCTCGACGCGATGGCCGACATCGGCCTTTACGGCGATGGTCGGCTGCTGCAACTCAACTCCTACGAGAACCGCGTGTTCCAGGTGGCGCTGGAGGACGGCAACACCGTCGTCGCGAAGTTCTATCGCCCCGCGCGCTGGAGCAACGAGCAAATCCTCGAGGAGCACGCCTACGCGCTCGAGCTCGACGCCGCCGAAGTGCCGGTCGTCGCCCCGCTGGTGCTGGATCCCCGGCAAGCGCGCGGTGCATTGCGATGCCTCGGTGCGCCTCCCACGCTGGCAACGCTCGGCGGCATGCGTTTCGCCGTCGCGCCGCGCCGCGCCGGCCGGGCGCCGGAACTCGACGATCCCGAGGTGCTGGAATGGATCGGCCGCTTCATCGGTCGTCTGCATGCCGTTGGGCGACAGCGGCCGTTCGAGCACCGGCGCACGCTTGACATCGATACCTTCGGCCATGCTCCGCGGAAGTGGCTGCTCGACACCGACAAGGTCACCGCCGCAGAGCGCCCGCGCTGGTCAGACGTGTCGGAGCGGGCGCTGACGCTGGTGGCCCAGCATTTCGCCGCGGCCGCCCCGCTGCGTTCGCTGCGCCTCCATGGCGACTTCCACCCTGGCAACCTGCTGTGGACGCCTCAGGGCCCCCATTTCGTCGATCTCGACGACGCGGCGATGGGTCCCGCCGTACAGGATCTGTGGACGCTGCTGTCGGGAGACCCGGATGTCGCCCGACAGCAACTCGCCGCGCTGCTGGAGGGCTACGAAACGTTCTGCGACTTCGACCGCCGCGAGCTCGCACTGGTCGAGGCGCTTCGCACCCTGCGGATGATCCACCACAGCGCCTGGCTCGCACAGCGTTGGGACGATCCGGCCTTCCCCGCCGCGTTCCCGTGGTTCGGCGCGCCGAGCTACTGGTCCCAGCAGATCGAGCACCTGCTGATGCAGATCGACGTGATGACCGGCGCGTAGCGCCGGTCAGCGCAGAACGGAGCGGCTCAGACCAGCAGCCGGTTCACGCGCTGCACGTAGGCAGCCGGGTCGTCGAGCTGGCCGCCTTCGGCCAGCACGGCCTGGTCGAACAGCACCTGCGCCAGATCGTCGAAGCGCTCGCTGCCATCGAGGCGCTTCACCAGCGCGTGTTCGGTGTTGACCTCCAGGATCGGCAGGCTCGTCGGTGCGCTCTGGCCGGCCTGCTTCAGCAGGCGCGCAAGGTGCCCGCTGATATCGCCATCTTCCACCACCAGGCAGGCCGGTGAATCGACCAGCCGTGTCGTCACGCGTACGTCCTTGGCGCGCTCCTTCAACGTGTCCTTCAACTTCTCCAGCACCGGCTTGAAGGCCTCGGCCGCTGCCTCGGCCTGCTGCTTCTCGCCCTCGTCCTGCAGCTTGCCCAGGTCCACCGCGCCCTTGGCCACGCTCTGCAGCGGCTTGCCCTCGAACTCGAACAGGTGAGAGAGCATCCACTCGTCGACGCGGTCCGTCAGCAGCAGCACCTCGATGCCCTTCTTGCGGAACACCTCGAGTTGCGGGCTGTGCCGTGCCGCCGCCGTGGTGTCGGCGGTGATGTAGTAGATCGCCTCCTGGCCGTCCTTCATGCGCGCCAGGTAATCGGCCAGCGACACCCCCTCGTCGGCCTGGGTCGATGCGAAGCGCAACAGCTTGGCCAGGCGCTCCCGGTTCGCGTGGTCCTCGCCCACGCCTTCCTTGAGCACCGCGCCGAACTCGCGCCAGAAGGCGGCGTACTGGTCGCGCCGCGCGGCGTCTTCGCTGCCCGCCATCTCTTCCAGCATGCCCAGCACGCGCTTGGTCGAGCCTTCACGGATCGCCTTCACGTCGCGACTTTCCTGCAGCAGCTCGCGCGAGACGTTCAGCGGCAGGTCGCTCGAATCGATCACGCCCTTGACGAAGCGCAGGTAGCTCGGCATCAGCGCCTGTGCGTCGTCCATGATGAAGACGCGTTTCACGTAGAGCTTGATGCCGCCCTGGCGGTCGCGGTTCCACAGGTCGTGCGGCGCCTTCGCCGGCAGGTAGAGCAGCTGGATGTACTCGCTGCGGCCCTCGACGCGGTTGTGCGTGTAGGCCAGCGGCGGCGTGCTGTCGTGGCTGAACTGTTCGTAGAAACTCTTGTATTCCGCGTCGGTGATCTCGCTCTTCGGGCGGGCCCACAGCGCAGCCGCCTTGTTGACGGTCTCCCATGCGTCCTGAGTCACGTACTCGCTCTTCTCCGCGTCCCAGACCTGCCCGCGCATCAGGATCGGCAAGGAAATGTGATCGGAGTAACGACCGATGACGGACTTGAGCTTCCACGCGCTGAGGAACTCGTCCTCGCCGTCGCGCAGATGCAGCGTCACCGAGGTACCCCGCTGCGCACGAACGAGATTCTCGACCTCGAAGTCGCCGGTGCCAGCGCTGCTCCAGCGCACCCCCTCTTCGGCCTTCAGCCCGGCGCGGCGCGACTCGACCGTGATGCGGTCGGCAACGATGTAGCCACTGTAGAAACCCACACCGAACTGGCCGATCAGCTGCGCGTCCTTCGCCTGCTCGCCCGACAGCTTGCCGACGAACTCGCGGGTGCCGCTCTTGGCGATGGTGCCCAGGTTGGCGATCACCTCGTCGGCACTCATGCCGATGCCGTTGTCGGCGATCGTGATCGTGCGCGCCTCCTTGTCGAAACTCACGCGCACTTCCAGGGTCGAAGCATCCTCGTACAGTGCGGCGTCGTTCAAGGCCTCGAAGCGCAGCTTGTCGCAGGCGTCCGAGGCGTTGGAGATCAACTCGCGGAGAAATATCTCCTTGTTAGAGTACAAGGAGTGGGTCACGAGGTGCAGCAGCTGCTGCACCTCGGCTTGGAATGACAAGGTCTGCTTGTTCATGGCGGCCTGAAAATCGTTGACAGGGTGCACGGGCGCGAGAGCCGAATGTGCGCCGAAGATTGTGGGGCCACTTGCCGGTCTTTCAAGACCGCGAGACCCCGGACCCGCGGGCCGCAGCGCGGCCCTGCTGCCCACCGCGGCCCGCGCCAGCGAGCCGGACCGCGACAGCCCCGAGGAGAACAACAACGCCATGGAGACATCAGCTCTCGCCCTGTCCACTGCACCGCTGTGGACCCTGGAAGGTCTGCGCGGTGCCGACCCCGTGCTGGGGATCGCGCTGTTGATCATCATCGCCGTCGTCACCGGCGAGGCGGTGCGTCGCTGGACGCGCCTTCCGCGCACCTGCGGCCACATGCTGGTCGGCGTGATCGCCAGTCCGCTGGCCCTGCGCCTGCTGGAGCGCACCGATCTCGATCCGTGGAAGCCGCTGCTCGATCTGGCAGTCGGCGTGCTCGTGTTCGAGCTCGGGGCCCGCATCCGCCCGCGCTGGCTGTTCGACAACCCCACCCTGGCGCTGCAGTGCATCGCCGAATCGGTGCTCGCGGCGGCCGCCGTGACCGCGGGCCTGGTGATGCTCGGCGCACCGGCGATGTCGGCGGCGCTGGTCGGCGCCGTGGCGATGGCCACCTCCCCGGTCATCACGATGGCCGCCGTGCACGAGACCCAGCCACGTGGTCAGGTCACCGAGCGGCTGCTGATGATGACCGCGCTCAACAGCGTGCTCGCCGTACTCGCGCTGAAGATCTGGCGCGTGATCGCGACCGCTGACGCGCCGCTGAGCTCCGAGTGGCTCCCGGCACTGGCCAATGCGGTCTATGTGCTGTGCGGCTCGTTCCTGCTCGGCGCATTGCTCGGCCTGCTGCTGACGTGGATGTCACGTCCCATGCGCCGCACGATGGCCAGCGCGGTGCTGCAGATCGGCCTGCTGGTGCTCGGCGCGCTGCTGGCCACGCAATGGACGCTGTCGCCGCTGCTGGCGCTGTTGGTCGCCGGCGTCGTGGCGCGCGCACGCATGGGCCACGGCCTGACCATCGAGCCGCAGCTCGGCACCGCCGGCGCCGCGCTGACCGTGCTGCTGTTCGTGAGCCTGGGGCTGGTCAGCTCGGTCGAGAGCTTCTGGAGCCTGTGGCCCTGGGTGCTGGCGATCATCGTCGCGCGCGCGCTCGGCAAGGGACTGGCGGTGGCGGCGCTCGCGCGACCCAGCGGCCTGAGTCTGAAGCAGTCGCTGGCCCTCACCGTGGCACTGCAGCCGATGGCGCAGTCGGCCCTGCTGCTGGGTGCGGCCACCTACGGCTGGCCGGCCGATGCGCCGATCGTCGATGCCGCCGTGCTGCAGGCGCTGGTGATCGCCGTCACGCTGATGCAGCTCAGCGGCCCGGTGTGGTCGGTGCTGGGACTGCGCCATCTCGCCCGCGAAGTCCCGGAACGGAGCTGACCATGGCCTTGCAAGATTTCACCCCTTCGGAGCCGCTGACCCTCGGCGTCGAGCTCGAGCTGCAGTTGCTCAGCACCCACGACTTCGACCTCGCACCGCAGGCGGAGGACCTGCTGCGCGAGACCGCCAAGCACAGCGGCGCGTGGGACATCAAGCCCGAGATCACGCGCAGCATGATCGAGATCGGCAGCTCCATCCAGCGCCGTCATGGCCCGCTGCGGGAGGAGCTGCGCGACATGCGCAACCAGCTGACGCGCGCGGCGCGCAAGCTCAACATCGCCATCGCCGGGGGTGGCACCCACGCGTACCAGCATTGGAGCGAACAGCAGATCTTTCCAGCCGAACGCTTTCGCTACATCAGCGAGCTGTACGGTTATCTCGCCAAGCAGTTCACCGTGTTCGGCCAGCACGTGCATGTCGGCTGCCCTGACGGCGACCAGGCGCTGTGGCTGCTGCATGCCCTGTCGCGCTACGTGCCGCACTTCATCGCGCTGTCGGCCTCATCGCCCTACGTTCAGGGACAGGACACCGGCTTCGATTCGGCACGGCTCAACTCGGTGTTCGCCTTCCCGCTGTCGGGCCGTGCGCCGTTCGTGCGCAGCTGGGAGGAGTTCGGCGGCTTCTTCGACAAGATGACGGCGACCGGCGTCGTGCAATCGATGAAGGACTTCTACTGGGACATCCGCCCCAAGCCCGAGTTCGGCACCATCGAGCTGCGCGTCTGCGATACGCCGCTGAGCGTCGACAAGGCCGCGGCACTGGCGTGCTACCTGCAATGCATCTGCCGTCAGCTGCGCGAGGAGAAGCCCTTCGAGCCCAGCGAGGACGACTACCTCGTCTACACCTTCAACCGCTTCCAGGCCTGCCGCTTCGGGCTCGACGGCGAGATCGTCGACCCGAAGACCAAGCAGCGCTCGCGCCTGCGCGACGACATTCTGCGTACCTTGACGCGCCTGGACGAGCACGCGCTCGACCTGGAGGCGCTCGATGCGACGCAGTTACTGCGCGACTCGCTGTTCGAGGGCAACGATGCCCGCTGGCTGCGAACGCAGCGCGCGGCGATGCTGCCGCTGCCTGCCGTGGTGGAGGCTGCCGCCCGGCGCTGGGGTGAATGATCGACGGGTGCCACCCACGCAGAGCGACAGTTGTCGCCTGCGTGGCCGTGACATCCGTCGCATTGATGCAACGCGCGGACGGTCCAGCCTGCGTCTGGAGCGCGCCGGCGCCTCGGAAACGCAGCTTCGATGACGGGCACAAAGCTTGCCCTGTCGGGTTCACCCGTTGCACGGGTCGAACGACACGCGCACATCACTCACAGGAGACTCACCGATGGTCCTGCTCGAATTCGCCATGGCACCGCTCACCAAGGGCGAGAGCGTCAGCCCCTTCGTCGCCCGCTCGCTCGACATCATCGACAAGAGCGGCGTGCCTTACCAGCTCACACCGATGGGCACGATCCTCGAAGGCGAATGGCACGAGGTGATCGCCGTCGTCAGCGCCTGCTTCGAGGCGATGAGCGCCGACTGCGACCGGGTGGGCACGAACATCAAGATCGACTACCGCGCCGGCCCGGGTGGACGGCTGCAGTCGAAGCTCGACTCCGTTCAGCAGAAGCTGGGACGCACGCTGTCAACCTGACAGCGCGCCCGCGGGAACTGCGGCCCGTGCCGGCCGCAGATCCTGCAAAAGATCAAGCAGCGAGGTCTTCCGGCGTCTTGCCGCCAGCGATCGCATCCAGGAACCACTGCGGGCGCCGCCCGTGGCCCGACCAGCTGTGGCCGGCGTCGTCGCGGTACTTCACTTTGCTGGCGGTCCGAGCCGGCTTCTTCTTTTTCGCCCCGGTGCCGCGCGGTTTGCGGCCCGACGCGGCGAGCCCGAGATCGGCCGCGCTCAGGTCATAGAACGCTATCGCCTCGCGGATGCGCTCGATCACGTCTTTCACTTCGCGCTTCTTGAGAGCTTCCGCCTGACGCTGCAGCGTCGCGATTTCTTTTTGGATCTGGGCCAGTGATTTCGCCATTCCGATGTCCTTCGTGTTGGTATCCATGCCAGTGAGAGCATAAGCCCACGCCGGTAAAATCGCTGGCAGTCGCCCGGCATCGAGGCGCCGCAGCCGCCGGCTGCTTCCACTCTCAACGAAAGCCCCGCCCGCCATGAGCCTCAAATGCGGCATCGTGGGTTTGCCCAATGTCGGCAAATCCACTCTTTTCAATGCGCTCACCAAAGCCGGTATCGCCGCGGAGAACTATCCGTTCTGCACGATCGAGCCCAATGTCGGCGTCGTCGAATTGCCCGATCCGCGGCTGCAGGCGCTGGCCGCCATCGTCGTGCCGGAGAAGCTGGTGCCGGCCATCGTCGAGTTCGTCGACATCGCCGGCCTCGTGGCTGGCGCGAGCCAGGGCGAGGGCCTGGGCAACCAGTTTCTCGCCCATATCCGCGAGACCGATGCGATCGTGAACGTGGTGCGCTGCTTCGACGACGAAAACGTGATCCACGTCGCCGGCAAGGTCGACCCGATCGCCGACATCGAGGTGATCCAGACCGAGCTCTGTCTGGCCGATCTCTCCACGGTCGAGAAGACGCTGCAGCGCTCGATCAAGGCCGCAAAGTCCGGCAATGACAAGGAAGCCGCCAAGCTGGTCGACGTCCTGCAGAAATGCCAGACGGCGCTGAACGAGGCGCGTCCAGTGCGCAGCATCGCCTTCAGCAAGGAAGAAATGGCGATCCTCAAGCCGCTGTGCCTCATCACGGCCAAGCCGGCGATGTTCGTGGGCAACGTCGACGAAGGCGGCTTCCAGGACAACCCGTATCTCGACAAGCTGCGAGCCTATGCCGAGAGCCAGCGGGCACCCGTTGTGGCCATCTGCGCCAAGACCGAGGCCGAGCTCGCCGACATGTCGGACGAGGACCGGCTGATGTTCCTGCAAGAGATGGGACAGGAGGAGCCCGGGCTGAACAGGCTGATCCGTGCGGCCTTCAAGCTGCTGGGCCTGCAGACCTACTTCACCGCCGGCGTGAAGGAGGTGCGAGCCTGGACCATCCACATCGGCGACACCGCGCCGCAGGCCGCCGGGGTGATCCACACCGATTTCGAGCGCGGGTTCATCCGGGCTCAGACCATCGCCTTCAACGATTTCATCGCGTTCAAGGGCGAGCAGGGCGCCAAGGAGGCCGGCAAGATGCGCGCCGAAGGGAAGGACTACGTCGTCAAGGACGGCGACGTGCTGAACTTCCTGTTCAACGTCTGAGCGTCTGTTCGTGAAGAGACCCGGCGGCGCAAGCGCTGGCGGGGTGTGAAGGCGGCCACGGCACGGCCTGCAGCGTGTGCCGACGGAGGCTGCCACGCCCATCGCCGGTGGTAGGCTCGCAGGCGATCGCCCCCGTCCTCATGGCCGATACGCTCACTCACTCCAGTCCGACAGCCTCCGCCCCCCCCTTCGTCGCCACATCGCTGGTGACCCTGGTGCTGGTCGCGCTGGCCTATGTGCTGACGGGCGCGGCCTCGCTGCAACTCGCGATCCCCCCCGGCTACGCTTCGCCGCTGTTCCCGCCGGCCGGCATCGCGCTGGCCGCGGCCTTGGTCTACGGTTGGCGGGTGCTGCCGGCGGTGATGCTCGGGAGCCTGAGCGTGCAGATGCTCGTGTACTTCAACGGCGATCAGCAGCATGTCTTCCGCGATTCGCTCACCGGGCTCGCAATCGCTTGCGGTGCGACGATGCAGACTGCGCTCGGCGCCTGGCTGGTGCGCCGCGGCCTGAGGGAGCCACTGACGCTGGACGGGCCGGCTTCGATCCTGCGCCTGTTCGGTTTCGGTGCGTTGGCCGCCTGTACCGTCGGGGCAAGCCTGAGCGTCCTGGCGCTGTGGTTGGCCGGTCTGCTGCCGACCGCCCTGCTATTCGACACCTGGTGGACCTGGTGGGGCGGCGATGCCTTGGGCGTGATGATCGCCACACCCGTGGTGCTGACGCTGATCGGCCGACCGCGGACCGCCTGGCGCCCGCGCCGCAACACCGTGGCCTTGCCGTTGGTGGTTGCCACCTTGCTGCTGGCGCTGGCCATCTGGCAAGTCGCCCGCTGGGACGGCCAGCGCGACGCGGCGCGCTTCGAGCGCGATGCGATCAGCGTGAGCCGTACAGTCGAGCTGCGGCTCAATGCCCACCTCGACGCACTGGATGCGATGCACAGCATCTATGTCGCGTCGTCGAACGTCGACAGCCGTGAGTTCGAGCGGGCCAGCGCCGGCTGGCTGCGCAAGCTGCCGAGCGTGCAGGCGATCGGTTGGCATGAGCGCGTTGCGCGGCAGGACCTGCCGGCCTTCGAGGCAAGCCTGCGCTCTCTCGGTCAACCGCACTACCGCGTGTTCGAACGCGACAGCGCCCTCAGCGCGAACGACTCCGAACTGATGGTGATGCGCTACATCGAGCCGCGTGCTGGCAACGACACCGCGCTGGGTGTCAACGCGCTGTCGATTCGCGCTGCCCGCGAGGCCATCGCGCGCGCGCGCCTGAACGATGGCGCCACGGTCACCCCTGGCTTCAGGCTCACGCAGGAAACCGCACAGCAGACCGGCGTTGTCGTCTATCGCGCCGTGTACCGTGGGGACGAGCCATCACGCAGCTTGCAGGGAATGGTCTTCATTACTCTACGCATGGAAGACGCTCTGGCCCGGCTTGCTGTCGGTGCCCCACGCTACCTTCAGTTCTGTCTGCTGGACAGTGATGCCCCCCCCGAGAGCCGGCTGCTGGCCGGCTCGTCCGACTGCGCGCGCCCTGCCGTCAATCCCCTATGGAGCCACACCGCGGAGATCCCGTTCGCCGGTCGCACCTGGGAGCTTCGGGTGCAGGCACCGAATGGCGTTCCCAATGGGCCCGCCGCCGGGCCGCTATCGGGAGAGAGCGCGACGGCTTGGCTGTTCTCACTGACCGGGCTGCTCGGCACCGGCATGATGGGTGCGCTGCTTCTGCTCGTCACAGGGCGCACTCGGCAGACCGAAACGGCTGTCGCAGAACGTACCGAGCAGTTGGAGCACGAGATCACCGAGCGCCTGGCCACCGAACAGGCGCTGCGCGAGAGCGAGCAGCGCTTCCGCAGCATCTTCAACTCGGTGCCTATCGGCGTGGTCTACACCGACCTTCAGGGCCGCATCAAGCAGCCTAACGCAGCCTACTGCACCATGACCGGCTACAGCGAAGAAGAGCTGTTGAGCCTGTCGCTCGCCAGCCTGACCCACCCCGAGGACCGTGCCGCCGATCTGGCAAGCCAGCAGGATCTGGTGGACGGGCGGCTGCCGCTGTACCGACGGCGCAAACGCTACGTCACCAGGAACGGCCCGGTACTGTGGGTCAGCGTGACGGTCAGCCTGCTGCGCGACGAGCACGGCCAGCCGCACCGGCTGGTGGGACTGGTCGAGGACATCAGCGAGCACCTGCGCCTCGAAGAAGCGGAGCATGCGCGCGAATCCGCGGAGACCGCCAACCGCGCGAAAAACGAGTTCCTTTCGCGCATGAGCCACGAACTGCGCACGCCGCTCAACGCGATGCTCGGCTTCGCGCAACTGCTCGACCTCGACCGCGGCGAGCCTCTGCACGAGCGCCACCGGATGTGGGTAACGCAGATCCAACAGGCCGGCTGGCATCTGCTGGAGATGATCAACGACGTGCTGGACCTGTCGCGCATCGAGTCCGGCACACTGAGCCTGCAGGTCGAGTCGTTGTCGCTGGAGCCGCTGATCGCCGCATCGATGGCACTGGTGGAGCCGCAGGCGCGCGGTCGCGGCCTCACGCTTGTCCGCACGATGGCCGAGCACGCCCCGCTGCAGGTTTTGGGCGACGCGACTCGCGTCAAGCAGATCCTCACCAACCTGCTGAGCAACGCCGTCAAATACAACCGCGAGGCGGGTGAGGTGCGTGTGTCGACCCGTCGCACTGAGGACCGCGATGGCACGCCGATGCTGGAACTCGACGTCTGCGACACCGGCCTGGGCATCGAGCCTCAGCTGCTGACCCAGCTGTTCCAGCCCTTCAACCGGCTGGGGCGCGAGCGTGGCGCGACCGAAGGCACCGGCATCGGCCTAGTGATCGCCAAGCTGCTGGCCGAGCGCCAGGGCGGGTCGCTGAAGGTGCGAAGCGAGCCCGGTGTCGGCTCGACCTTCACGCTGCGCCTGCCGCTGGACTCGCAAGCGCGGCCGATGACCGCGAGCCAGGAGGCCGACGAAGAGGCCAACGCAGCCTACAACCGTCGTCATGTGCTCTACATCGAGGACAACGACACCAACGTCGAGGTGATGCGCGGCATCTTCGGCCTGCGTCCGCAGGTCCGTCTGGCCGTCGCGACCACCGGGCTGGACGGCTTGGCGGCCGTGCGCACCTCGGCGCCCGACCTGATCCTGCTCGACATGCACCTGCCCGACATCGACGGCATGGTGCTGCTCCAGCACCTGAAGTCCGACGAGCAGACCGCCGAGATCCCGGTCATCGCCGTCTCCGCCGACGCGCTGCCGGCCCAGATCTCGGCCGCCCTGGGGGCCGGCGCGATCCGCTACCTCACGAAGCCGGTCGCCATCGACGAGGTGCTCGGCGTCCTGGACGAGCTGCTGTCGCAGCTGACGACCCGCTTCGGCTAGCCCCCCGCGATTCACCGGCCGGGCGGGAACACGACGCGCACGCGCAGGCCGCAGCCGTCTTCGCCGTCGAGCAACTCGACCCCCGCGTTGTGCGAGCGAGCGATGTCGCGCACGATGGCCAACCCGAGGCCGCTCCCGGCTCCCGTCGAGCCCGGTGCACGGTAGAAGCGCTCGAACACCTTGGCGCGCTCTTCGGCCGCAATGCCGGGGCCGTTGTCTTCCACCTCGAACATCGACCTCGGTGCACCGTCCTGCTGCTTCAGGACACCGGTGCGTACCGTGATCCGGGCCGGCCGCTGGACGGTGCCGGTCGCGTACTCCAGCGCGTTGTGGATCAGGTTGGCGAGCAGCTCACCGAGCAGATGGCGGTGCCCACGCACCGGCGCTGCCTCGAGCTGGAACCCGAGATCGGCGCCGCGTTCCAGTGCGCGCGGAACCCAGTCCTGCGCGGCGTCCTGGGCCCCCGCCTTCAGGTCGACCGGATCCCCAGGCTCGTTGCTGCTGGCCTCGCTGCGTGCCAGCGCCAGCAGCTGGTCCGCGGCCCGGGCCACGCGCTGCGTCGAACGATGCACGCGCTCGAGCGTTGCATGGACGGCGGGCGGGTGGGCTTCCAGCAACGCCAGCTCGGACTCGGTCCGCAGCGCAGTCAGCGGGGTGCGCAACTGGTGTGCCGCATCGGCGATGAAATGGCGCTGCCGCGTCGCGTCGGCCGCCACGCGCTGCAGCAGCTGGTCGATCGCGTTGAGGAGCGGCTGCACCTCGCTGGGCATGCGCCCGCGACGCAGGGGCCGCAGGTCGTCGAGCGAGCGCTGCGCCAGCTGCTCGTTGACGGACTCGAGCGGCTGCATCGCGTGCCGCACCACCCACCAGATCGCCACCGCGAACACCAATGCGAACACCAGCGCGAGCGTCAGTGTCAGCACCAGCGATTCGTTGCGCGCCTTGTCCCGCTTGACCAGCGTCTCCGCCACGCGAACCTGACACAGCCGGGCGCCGCACTCGACCGCGTGCACCGCCATCCGCACGGGATGATCGTCGACCCGCGTGTTGAACATCCGGCGCTCGCCACGAGCGAGCGTGATCGGCGGACTGGCCAGCGGGGCGTCGCCAGCCAGCCGCTGGCCGTCGGCGTCGAGCACGATGTAGTAGGTGGTGTCCGTTGCGCTCGTGCGCAGCGACTGCTCGGTCTGCTGGTTCAGCTCGAACTCCACCTGCCCGTCGATCACGTGCACCAGGTTGCCCAGCGCCAAGGCCCAGTCGCTCAGTCCGACGTCGTAGGCATCGCTGGTGCGCTGCAGCTGGCCGCGCAGGTCAAAGAACAGCCGCACCGGCGCGATCAGCACCGTGAGGAGCACCACCCACAGCAGGAGGGTGGCCTTCAGGCTGTTGAGCATCACTGCACGGAGGGAGCGGCTCCGGCGACTTCTTCCACGAGGTAGCCGAAGCCGCGCACGGCGCGGATGCGCAGGCCGGCCGGCTCGATCTTCGGCCGCAGGCGCGAGACGTAGACCTCGACCGCGTTCTCCGACAGCGCATCGTCCCAGCCACTGATGGCCTGCAGAATCTGCTCCTTGCCGACGACATGTCCGACCCGGCTGAGCAGGTACTCGAGCACCGCCCATTCGCGCGCCGACAAATCGAGCGGCTGTTCGCCGATCCAGGCCCGGTTGGCCTCGAGGTCCATGCGCAACCCACCCATCGAGAGCACGCTGCCCTGGCGCGCCTGGTGACGGCGCGTCAGCACCTTCACCCGCGCGATCAACTCGGCCAGCGCGAACGGCTTGACGAGGTAGTCGTCGGCGCCCATCTCGAGGCCGTGCACGCGATCCTCGATCGCGTCGCGCGCGGTCAGCATCAGGACCGGCAGGGTCGAGCCCTGCTCGCGCACACGACGCAGCGTCTCGAAGCCATCGATGCCGATCAGGCCGATGTCGAGGATCAGGAGGTCGTAGGGATCCGTCTTGACAGACGTCGGGACCGGTTCCCCGCGGGGCGTGTGGTCGACCACCCAGCCTTGCGAGCGCAGTGCGCGCGCCGTCGACTCGGCCAGTGCCGGGTCGTCTTCAGCCAGCAGGATGTGCATGGAGGATGGGTCTTGCGCGAGTGCCTTGGAACGGTGAATCATGTTCGAAGTGGAAGCGATGACCATGGCCCGCACTGTAGCGCGCAGGCCTGCCTCCCCGTCGACCCGCATCGTCTCCGCTGCGTTCGGCAGCGTACTGACGGTGGGCTGACGCCAACCTGAGGGGAGATGCACGCCGGCCGCGCGATCCGGCCTCAGCAGAACGCCTGGATTCCCGTGATGGCCCGCCCGAGGATCAGGGCATGCACGTCGTGCGTGCCCTCGTAGGTGTTGACCACCTCGAGGTTGACCAGGTGGCGCGCCACGCCGAACTCGTCGGAGATGCCGTTGCCGCCCATCATGTCGCGCGCCATCCGGGCGATCTCCAGGCTCTTGCCGCAGGAGTTGCGCTTCATGATGCTGGTGATCTCGACCGCCGCCGTGCCTTCGTCCTTCATGCGCCCCAGCCGCAGGCAGCCCTGCAGACCCAGCGTGATCTCGGTCTGCATGTCGGCAAGCTTCTTCTGGATCAGCTGGTTGGCCGCCAGCGGCCGGCCGAACTGCGGGCGGTCGAGCACGTACTGGCGGGCGCGGTGGAAACAGTCCTCCGCAGCACCCAGCGCTCCCCAGGCGATGCCGTAGCGGGCGCTGTTGAGGCAGGTGAAGGGCCCCTTCAGGCCGCGCACCTCGGGAAAGGCGTTCTCCTCGGGACAGAACACCTCGTCCATGACGATCTCGCCGGTGAGCGAGGCCCGCAGGCCGACCTTGCCGTGCACCGCAGGGGCTTCCAGGCCCTTCATGCCCTTGTCCAGGATGAAGCCTCGGATCTGCCCGCCATCGTCCTTGGCCCAGACAACGAAGACGTCGGCGATGGGGCTGTTGGTGATCCACATCTTGGCGCCGCTGAGGACGTAGCCGCCCTGCACGGCGCGCGCGCGCGTGGCCAGGCTGCCGGGGTCGGAACCGTGGTTGGGCTCGGTGAGGCCGAAGCAGCCGATCCATTCGCCGCGGGCGAGCTTGGGCAGGTACTTCTGTTTCTGGGCTTCGGTCCCGAAGGCGTGGATGGGCACCATGACGAGCGAGCTCTGCACGCTCATCATCGAGCGGTATCCGGAATCGACACGTTCGACCTCGCGGGCCACCAGGCCGTAACAAACGTGGTTGAGGCCGGCGCCACCATAGGCTTCGGGAAGCGTGGCGCCGAGCAGGCCGAGCTCGCCCATCTCGCGGAAGATGGCCGGGTCGGTCTTCTCGTGGCGAAAGGCCTCCAGCACACGAGGCGCCAGGCGGTCCCGGCAGTAAGCCTGCGCGGCGTCGCGCACAGCGCGTTCGTCCTCGCTCAGCTGGCTGTCGAGCAGCAGGGGGTCGTCCCAATGGAAGCTGGCGGCCATGGCGGTCTCCGGGTAAGAAACGCAGTCTAGCGAGCTCGCAGCGCCCGGGGTGACGGGCCATCGCACCTCGACCGCAGCGGCATTTGTAAGCATATGCTCACTACCGAAGAGGTTTCGGCTTGCCCGATCGAAGCAGCGTGATCCGGGCAGTCCTTGGCCCTTCCGTCTTGGAGTTTTAGCACTCGTTTTACGTGAGTGCTAATATTGATGGAACGAAAGGAGGTTCTGGATGTCTTTCGATGCCATGAACACCACGCTGTCCCTGAACACTTCCGCGGGCTCGCAGGCGCTGACGGTGCGCGATCCGTGGGCGCTGGTCCCGTCGCTCGGCGACCTGAATGCCTATATCGCCGCCGTGAACCGCCTGCCGATGCTGACGCTCGAGGAAGAGCAGTCGCTCGGCCAGCGGCTGCGTGACGAACACGACCTCGAGGCTGCCGGTCGCTTGGTGCTGTCGCACTTGCGTCTGGTCGTGTCGGTATCGCGTCAGTACCTGGGCTACGGACTCCCTCACGGCGACCTGATCCAGGAAGGCAATGTCGGCCTGATGAAGGCCGTCAAGCGCTTCGACCCCAGCCAGGGCGTGCGACTGGTCAGCTATGCGCTGCACTGGATCAAGGCCGAAATTCACGAGTACGTGCTGCGCAACTGGCGCATGGTCAAGCTGGCGACCACGAAGGCACAGCGCAAGCTGTTCTTCAACCTGCGCTCGATGAAACAGGGTTTCAAGGGCGATGCCACCGACAGCGACCTGCACCGCAGCACGCTGACCGATGCCGAGATCGACATCGTGGCCAGTGAACTCAAGGTCAAGCGCGAGGAAGTGATCGAGATGGAGACGCGCCTGTCGGGTGGCGATGTCGCGCTCGATCCACAGACCGACGACGGCGACGAGAGCTACGCGCCGATCGCCTATCTGGCCGACGACCGCCACGAGCCGACGCGTGTGCTCGACGCCCAGCGCCGTGACGCGCTGGCCGGCGACGGCATCGGCGAGGCGCTGGACGTGCTGGACGCGCGCAGCCGACGCATCGTCGAGGAACGCTGGCTCAAGGTCAACGACAACGGTTCAGGCGGCATGACGCTGCATGAACTGGCCGCCGAGTACGGCGTCAGCGCCGAGCGGATCCGCCAGATCGAGGTAGCCGCCATGAAGAAGATGCGCAAGGCGCTGGCCGCCTACGCCTGAGTCCCTGACGTGCCTTGCGGCGACGACAAAGCGGCCCGCGGGCCGCTTTGTTCATGGGGCCGGCCTTTTTTCAGGCCAGCAACTGCTTCAGATCGGCTACCCAGGCCTCGATCGGCTGTCCGTAGCGCACGAACAGACGGAGCCGCCCTTGCGGATCGTAGACGTACGCGCCCGCCGTGTGGTCCATCGTGTAGCTGTCCGCCGCCTTGCCCGGGACCTTGCGGAAGAAGGCCTTGAAGGACTTCGCGACCGCCTGGGTCTGCTCGGGCGTGCTGCGCAGCGCGACGAAGCTCGGGTCGAAGCTGCTCATATAGGCCTTCAGGATCTCCGGCGTGTCGCGCTCCGGATCGACGGTGATGAAGACCGCCTGCAGCTTGTCGCCGTCCGCGCCGAGCTGCTTCTTCACGGCGGCCAGTTCGGCCATCGTGGTGGGGCAGACATCGGGGCACTGTGTGTACCCGAAGAACACCACGGTCGCCTTGCCCTTGAAGTCGGCCAGCGTGCGCGGGTGCCCCTCGACGTCGCTCAGAGCGAAGTCGCGTGCGTAGTCGGCGCCGGTGATGTCGATGCCCTTGAAGGGCTCGGCGGGCTTGTCCGCCGGGTCGCAGGCGGCCAGCAGCCCGAGCGCGGCACAGACGGTGAGTACGGCGAGCCTGCGCATCATCATGGCGTACCCCGCAGCAGCGGGCCCAGGTAGTGGTCGAGCAGCAAGGCCGCGAACAGCAGCGACAGGTGCCAGATCGAGAAACGGAAGGTGCGTCGCGCCAGCGCTTCGCTGTAGTGGCGCCACAGCCGGAAAGCATGGCCGCAGAAGCCCACGCCCAACGCGCAGGCCGCGACCAGGTAGAACCAGCCGCTCATGCCGTAGACGAAGGGCAGCAGGGTCGCGGCGAACAGCACGAAGGTGTAGAGCAGGATCTGCAGGCGCGTAAAGTCGTTGCCGTGCGTCACCGGCAGCATCGGCAGACCGGCCCGCGCATAGTCTTCGGCGCGGTAGAGCGCCAGCGCCCAGAAATGCGGCGGCGTCCACAGAAAGATGATCAGGCAGAGGATCCACGGTTCGGCGCCGAGTTCTCCGCGCATCGCGGCCCAGCCCAGCACCGGCGGCATCGCGCCCGAGGCACCCCCGATCACGATGTTCTGCGGCGTCGCCGGCTTCAGCAACACGGTGTAGATCACTGCATAGCCGACAAAGGTGGCGAAGGTGAGCCACATCGTCAGCGCATTGACCCAGACCCACAGCACGGCCATGCCGGCCGCGCACAGCAGCACGGCGAAGCTGAGGGTCTGGGTGTTGCTCAGCTCGCCCTTCGCTGTCGGGCGCCAGGCCGTGCGCTTCATCTTCGAATCGATGGTCTGCTCGACCAGGCAGTTGAAGGCTGCGGCGGCGCTGGCCACCAGCCAGATGCCGATCGAGGCCGCCAGGGCCACGCCCCAAGCAGGCAGCGACGGCCAGCCGGGCACGGCCAACAGCATGCCGATGGCTGCGCAGAACACGATGAGCTGCACCACGCGCGGCTTGGTCAGCGCGCTGAACTGGCGCCAGCGCGACAGCCAGGTGTGCAGCGCGGCGGGTGGGGTGGCGAGGGTCTCGGACATGTCTGCAGCAAGAAGCAATTCTAGGAAGCGCGGCGCGCCACGAGCGGCGCGGTGGCCCGGGACGACGCGGCAACCGGGCGCGCCGACGTGGTACGCAACAGCAACGCCGTCAACAGCAGTACCAGCGCGGCCGCGCCGCCGGTGTGGGCCACGGCCGCCAGCAGCGGCCAGTCGAGCACGACGTTGCTGACGCCGGTAACGACCTGCCACGCAGCCACGCCGACCAACCCCGCGGCGTAGCGGCGCAGCGCCGGTTCTCGCGCCAGCCGCCACACCAGCCAGGCCAAGCCACCGAGCAGCAGCAGCGCACCCAGGCGATGCGTCATGTGGATCGCCGTCAGCGCCGCGAACGGCAGCCACGCGCCGTCCTTGCCCACGCCCAGCGGGCGCAGCACGGCGAAGCCGTGCTCGAAGTCCATCGTCGGCCACCAGCGCCCCTGGCAGGTGGGGAAATCGCTGCAGGCCAGCACCGCATAGTTGGTGCTGACCCAGGCGCCGAGCGCGATCTGCAGCACGGCCAGCAATGACACGATGACCAAGCTGCGGCGCAACGCGGAGCTCACCCCCACGACCCGGTCGGCGGCCGGACGCCAGGCCTGTGCCGCCAGCAGCGCCAACAACGCGAGTCCGCCGAGCAGGTGCGCCGTGACGATGGCCGGGTAGAGCTTCAAGGTCACCGTGAAGGCACCGAAGGCGCCCTGCACACAGACCCATAGCAGTGTGACGGTGGCCCACCAAGGAGAGACCCGCGTCGGCGCTTCGGAACTCCCCCGGCCGTCGCGGCGCCACTGCTGCCAGCTCAGCAGTGTCATCACGGTGATCAGGACACCGACCGCCGTCGCGAGGTAGCGGTGCACCATCTCGACCCAGGCCTTGCCGTGCGTGACCGGGCCGGTCGGCAGCACACTCTGAGCGGCCTGGATCTCGTCACGGGCGCCCAGCGGGCTGGCGCTGCCATAGCAGCCTGGCCAGTCAGGACAGCCGAGTCCGGAATCGGTGAGCCGCGTGAAGGCGCCGAACAGCACCAAGTCGAAAGTGAGAAAGAGCGTCAGCACCGTCAGCGCCCGCAACCGGCCGCGGCCGTCGCCGGAGCGCGTGCGCGCCCACACCCAGGCCAGCGGGCCGAGCGCGATCACGCAGCCCAGCAGCGCCATGCGCGCGAGCGGCTCGAGGTTGACGAGGGCTGCCGAGTCCATCTGCCGCCTTCAGCGCCCCGGCTCGTCCCAGCTGGCCGCTGCGCGCATCAGCTTCTCGAGGTCGCGCTTGATGCGATCGGGCTCGCTCGGGGCCGGAAAGCGCATCATGTAATTGCCGAGCGGATCGACCAGGAAGAAGTGCGCTGCCAGCCCCTGGCGGTCGCTGCCCGCCAGCCAGCGGTCGAGCGCCGCCGCCGGCGCCCGCAGCACGGTGGCGCCCTGCAGGGCCGGCATCAGCTCGGAACGGGGGGCTGCGGCATCGTCGATCAGCCAGACGCGATCGAGCCGGTCCTTGTGCTTGCCGAGAGATTCCCGCAATTGCCGCTGCAGGTAGAGCTGGCGCTCGCACTGCGCATCGCAGGCCCCGCCCGCCACCGCGATCAGCAGCCACTGGCCCTTGAGGCGGGACGGATCGACACCGGCGCCCTGCAGGTCGCTCAAGGGCAGCTCCTCCGCGCTCGGCAGGGGCCGCTGCGGCTCCACGAGCATGCCGTGGTTGGTGCGTCCCTGGGGCCGGATGACGTAATAGGTGAAGTAGGAGGCGATCACCGGTGCCGCGCACACCAGCAGCACCAGCAGCATCTTCAGACGCCCGTGACGCACTGCGGCGTTCGGCAGCGTCGGCGACGGCAGACTGTGCACGGCGAAGCTCAGCGGCTCCGCGGTGGCCGCCTCAGCGCGCGGTGCGCCGCCGCCGGAGCCAGGGTTGGAGGAGTTGGAACCAGACATACAAACCGGTCAGCAGGGTGGCCAGGGCGAACCACTGGAAGGCATAGCCGTAGTGCTTGTGCACGTCGACTGCCGGTCGCGGCCATTGCCGCAGCAGGCCGTCTTCGGGCACGCCGCCTTCCGTCTGGACGATGGAGAGCGGACGCAGCCCGAGTCCCGTTTCTCGGGCATAGGCATCGATGACGATATTTTGCCGGAGCCGGCCCGACTCCTCGTCGGCAAAGGCATACAGCCGAGCAGGAGCCGGGGCGATCTGCCCGACCAACTCCACCCGGCCGCCGGCAGTCGGCACGTCGGGCAGCAGCGCGCGGTCGCGCAGGTCGCGTGGCGCCCAGCCGCGCTGTACCAGCACGGCATCACCGGGCGCAAGCTCCAGTGGCGTGAGCAGGAAGAAGCCCGGACGACCGTTCATCTGGCGGTTGTCGAGAAAGACGCTGTGCTCCGGCCGCCAGCGCCCGGCCAGCGTGATGCGCCGGTGCCATTGGCCGGCGGCGGTCGCGGCATCGCGGGCCAGCGCCACGGCCGGCAGCGGCGGCAGCGCGCCCCGCGTGTCGAGGCTCGCCTGCAGCGCCTCCTTCTCGGCCGCACGCGACAGCTGCCACGCACCGAGACGTGCCGTCAACGCCACGCCGGCGACGGCGGCCAGCAGCACGATCCAGCGGCGCGCCGCCGGGCTCACCGCACCGCCCCGGGCCGGATGCCATACAGTGGCCGGATGAAATGGATCGTGATCCTGGCCTTCGTCGCCATCCTGCTCGCCCTGGCTGCGGCCGGCCGCGCACTGCTCAAGGACGGCCGTGACGGCGCTCCCAAGACAGACCGCATGCTGCATGCGCTCGCTTGGCGGATCGGGCTGTCAGTGGCTTTGTTCGTGTTCATCCTCGTTGCCTACCGGTTTGGCTGGATCCAGCCGACCGGCCTGCCCTTGTCGCCGCGCTGATCCGGCAAAAGGAAAAGAGCGCCTGTGGCGCTCTTTTCACCTCGTCGCTCGGCGCTCTCCGCCCAGCCTCGGGCATGGCGGGCAGCGCCCGGCAATCGCTCACATCCAGTAGACGACCACGTACAGGCCCAGCCACACCACGTCGACGAAGTGCCAGTACCACGCAGCGCCTTCGAAACCGAAATGACGCTCCGGTGTGAAGTGCCCCTTCATCAGCCGAATCGTGATGAACAGCAACATCAGCATGCCGACGAACACGTGGAAGCCGTGGAAGCCGGTCAGCATGAAGAAGGTCGACCCGAACACGCCGCTGCTGAGCTTGAGGTTCAGCTCGGTGTAGGCGTGGTGGTATTCATAGCCCTGGACGAATAGGAAGGTCAGGCCCAGCAACACGGTCAGCCACATGAAGGCGATGGTCTTGCCGCGGTGGTTCTCGCGCAGGGCATGGTGGGCAATGGTCAGCGTCACGCCCGAGGTGAGCAGCAGCGCGGTGTTGATCGTCGGCAGCCAAAACGGGCCCATCGTCGTGAAGGGCTCGACGATACCGGCCGGCGAGGCCGTGGCGCCAGCGGCAACGCTCGGCCACACCGCCTTGAAGTCAGGCCACAGCAGTGCATTCTCGAGGTCCCCTAGGTTGGGCACCGAATGCACGCGCGTCCAGTACAGCGCGCCGAAGAAGGCCGCGAAGAACATCACTTCCGAGAAGATGAACCAGCTCATGCTCCAGCGGAAGGACACGTCGATGCGATCGCTGTACTGTCCACCTTCGCTCTCGCCGATGGCCTGGCGGAACCACTGCTGCAGCACGAAGGCCCACCACAGCAGCCCGAACAGCAGCACGTAGGCGCCCCAGCCATGGCCGTTGACCCACTGGCCGGCGCCGAAGATCACGAACAACAGGCCGATGGCGGCCATGATCGGGTGCCGCGAGGGCCCCGGCACGAAGTAGTAGGGCGTCTGCCCGTGGGTTGCTGCCGACATGTTTTCTCCTCAGAACTCTTGCCTGTCTTGCTGGCCTGACTCGATCCGGGCCGCCTGCCGGCGGACCGCGTCGATCAGTCCCATTTTCGTCTGCATGACCATCTTTCCGACCCGCCCGCTCAGGCCGCGACACCGCTGCCGATGACCCAGCGCACCAGCACCAGCAGCGCGCCGATGAACAGCAGCACCCCGGCGACCCCGGCGATCACGACGTGCAGCGGATTGATCTCGTTCACGTCACGCTCGTATTCGGACGACTTGCGGACGCCGAAGAACGACCACGCCACGGCCCGCGCCGTGCGCATGAACGAGCCCTTGCGACGCGAAGCCTGCCGCAGCGTCGCCCCCGCGTCGCCTTGCGAGCCGCTCAAAGCGCCGCCCCCGCCTTCAAGGCCGCCACGGGGCCGGTCGGAGCCGCAGGCGTCTTGCCGCCCACCTCGAAGAAGGTGTAGCTGAGCGTGATCGTGCGCACGTCCTTCGGCAGCTTCGGGTCGATGTAGAACACGACCGGCCACTGCTTGGATTCCCCCGGCTGCAACTGGTACTCGTTGAAGCAGAAGCATTCCAGCTTGTTGAAGTGCGACATCGCCTGCTTGGGGGCGTAACTCGGGATCGCCTGCGCCGCCATGGCGCGGTTCTGGACGTTGCGGAACTCGTACATCACCGTCGTCAGCTCGCCCGGATGAACTTCCAGCGAGCGCACCGCCGGCTTGAAGTCCCAGGGACCGCGCGCATTGGCATCGAACTCGACCGTGATGCTGCGGCTGAGGTCCACCTGCGTGTTGGCAGGCTTCACCGCGCCCGTACCGTTGACCGTGCGCTCCGACAGCGACAGCACGTTGATGCCGAGCGCCTCACAGATGTGCTTGTAGATCGGCACCAATCCATAGCCGAAGCCGAACATCACCAGCACGACGACCGAAAGCTTGAACAGCATGTGCCGGTTGTCGCCGCCCAGACGGCGGTCGCTGCGGGCGGCGGCGCGATCGGGGGTCGCCATGGCGATGCTCAGTGGTGAAGGAACGTGATCTTGACCACGAAGCCCGCCAGGAACGCGAACGCGACCGACGCCAGGATCAGCGCGAGGCGCAGGTTGCGCTTGCGTTGCTCGGGGGTGATCGCCATCGCGTGCTCCCGCCCAGCCGTCAGCCGATGATCTTGGTGGCCGAGGCGTTGAGCTTGGGCGGCGTCTCGAACGTGTGGAAGGGAGCCGGCGACGGCACTTCCCACTCCAGGCCCTCGGCGGCCTCCCAGGGCTTCTGCGGCGCCGGCTCACCCTTGCCTCGCATCGCCGGGATGACGATGAAGAACAGGAAGTAGACCTGCATCAGCCCGAAGCCGAAGGCGCCGACGGTCGCGAGCGCATTGAAGTCGGCGAACTGCATCGGGTAGTCGGCGTAGCGACGCGGCATGCCTGCCAGCCCGAGGAAGTGCATCGGGAAGAAGGTGACGTTGAAGAAGATCAGCGAACCCCAGAAATGGATCTTGCCGCGCGTCTCCGAGTACATCACCCCGGTCCACTTCGGGCTCCAGTAATAGTAGCCGGCGAACATCGCGTACAGCGAGCCGGCCACCAGCACGTAGTGGAAGTGGGCCACGACGTAGTAGGTGTCCTGCAGCTGGATGTCCACCGGCGCCACGGCGAGGATCAGGCCGGTGAAGCCACCCATCGTGAACACGAAAATGAAGCCCACCGCGAACAGCATCGGCGTCTCGAAGGTCATCGAGCCGCGCCACATGGTGGCGATCCAGTTGAACACCTTCACCCCGGTGGGGATGGCGATCAGCATCGTCGCGTACATGAAGAACAGCTGCCCCGTCACCGGCATGCCGGTGGTGAACATGTGGTGCGCCCAGACGATGAACGACAGGATCGCGATCGATGATGTGGCGTACACCATCGAGGTGTAGCCGAACAGGCGCTTGCGGGCGAAGGCCGGGATGATGGCGCTCACGATGCCGAACGCCGGCAGGATCATGATGTAGACCTCGGGGTGACCGAAGAACCAGAAGATGTGCTGGTACATCACCGGGTCACCGCCGCCAGCGGGGTTGAAGAAGCTCGTACCGAAGTGGCGATCGGTCAGCGTCATCGTGATCGCGCCGGCGAGCACTGGCATCACCGCGATCAGCAGGTAGGCGGTGATCAGCCAGGTCCAGCAGAACAGCGGCATCTTCATCAGCGTCATGCCGGGCGCGCGCATGTTGAGGATGGTGACGATGATGTTGATCGAACCCATGATCGAGCTCGCGCCCATGATGTGCATCGCGAAGATGCCGGCATCCATCGACGGGCCCATCTGCAGCGTCAGCGGTGCATAGAGCGTCCAGCCGGCGGCCGGGGCGCCGCCCGGCATGAAGAACGAGCCGACCAGCATCAGCGCGGCCGGGATCAGCAGCCAGAAGCTGAAGTTGTTCATCCGCGCGAAGGCCATGTCGGCCGCGCCGACCTGCAGCGGGATCATCCAGTTCGCGAAGCCCACGAAGGCCGGCATGATGGCGCCGAACACCATGATCAGGCCGTGCATCGTGGTGAGCTGGTTGAACAGCTCCGGATTCACCACCTGCAGACCGGGCTGGAACAGCTCGGCACGGATGCCGAGCGCCAGCACGCCGCCGATCATCAGCATGGTCAGCGAGAACAGCAGGTACAGCGTTCCGATGTCCTTGTGGTTGGTAGCGAACAGCCAACGCCGCCAGCCGTGGGGATGATCGTGCGCGTGGTCGTGCGCGTGGTCGCCGTGATGATCAAGAACTGCACTCATGGGGCTATCCTCTTTCCGAAACCGGGGCTTACTTGCGAGCGGCGAGCACGTCGGCCGGCTGCACGATCTGACCGGTCGCGTTCGACCAGTGGTTCTTGGTGTAGGTGATGACGGCGGCGATCTCCGTGTCCGACAGGTGCTTCCAGGCGGGCATCGCACCATTGTTCTGGCCGTTGAGCAGGATCGCGATCTGCTTGGTCTTGTCGGCATCGAGCACCACGGCGGCACCGTCGATCGGCTTGATCGCGCCCGCGCCCTTGCCGCTCGCCTGGTGGCAGGCAGCGCAGTTGGCAGCATAGACCTTCTCGCCGCGGGCCACGAGTTCGGGCAGTTCCCAGACCTTGGCCGGATCGTCGGCTTTGGCGGCCAGCTTCTTCTTCTCGCCTTCCACCCACACCGCGTAGTCGGCCTGCGACAGCACCTTCACGTGGATCGGCATGTAGGCGTGCTCCTTGCCGCAAAGTTCGGCGCACTGGCCGTAGAAGTCACCGGTCTTCTCGGCGCGGAACCAGGTGTCGCGCACGAAGCCGGGGATCGCATCCTGCTTGATGCCGAAGGCCGGCACCATGAAGGCGTGGATCACGTCGTTGGCAGTGGTGATGATGCGCACCTTCTTGTCGACAGGCACCACCAGCGGGTTGTCGACCTTGAGCAGGTAGTCGTCGGTCGGTTCGGGCTTGCCGCTGTCCGACATCAGGCGATGCGAGGTATCGAGCGTGGAGACGAAGGCGATCCCCTCACCCTCACCCTTGAGGTAGTCGTAGCCCCACTTCCACTGGTAGCCGGTGGCCTTGATGGTCAGGTCGGCGTTGGTGGTGTCCTTCATCGCGACCACGACCTTGGTGGCGGGCAGCGCCATCAGGATCACGATGAAGAACGGCACGACGGTCCAGATGATCTCGACCGTGGTCGATTCGTGGAAGTTGGCCGGCTTCGCCCCCTTGGAGCGACGGTGCTTGAAGATCGAATAGAACATGACGCCGAACACGGCGACGAAGATGACCATGCAGATCACGAGCATGAAGTAGTGCAGCCATTGCTGTTCAGCCGCAATGCGCGTCACCGGCGGGTGCAGGTCGAGCTGATTCACGGCCGGACCGCCCGGCAGGTCGTTGACGGCCAGAGCCGCCGTCGTGTACAGCGTGGCCGCCAGTCCAAGACCGGTCGCCATGGCCTGCCGTCGGAGGGCGCTCGCGGCGTTGCTAAGGGCGTTGATCGTCTTCATCGTGCTCACTTCCAAACAAAACCGTCTCAGGCAGTGTCGCTCGCGACGCCCGCCGGCCACCACCCCCCCGGCATCTGCCGCAGGGCCGTGCGAAATTCTTCGGCCAGCGCCCGCCGCAGTTCGGGCCGCACATAGCGCCCGACCGCGATCACCCGGCCCTGTCCCGACAACTCGATCAATGACCGGTCATCGTCCCGCGGTTCCACCCGCACCCAGTCCGGAACGAACTCGGCACGCTCGATGCGCCCTCCGTTGAGATGCTCCACGACCAGACGCCCCGGCAACAGAGTGATGAGTTCCCGGTCGGCGGCATGCCTGGCATACACCAGCAAGGCCAGACCGACCAGAAACAACTCCACCCACGCGAACGGCATCACCAGCGTGGCGCCGCCCAACCAGAAGCATGTCGCGATTCCCAACGAGATCACGCACAGCGATGCATAAACCGACAGCAACTGCGCGGGCGAGAAGGAGCAATTGCGCTTGAGGCTCCATTCCACCGACACCGCGGCGCCGCCGCGGGATTCGGCCGGAGCAGCATGGACCTGACCGAATTTCAGGTGTGCCTCGGGCCGGTCCGGTGCGAAAGGCGCTGACATGCTGCTACCGATCCTGATCACCTACCGTGTGGGAAGCTCGGGAGACCATACCCCCGCACTTCACACCGGCGCGCAGTTTATCCCAGCGCCCGACACAGCCTCAAGCATCACTTGCCGATTTGCCGCCGGCACGCGCGAGACTGCGCAAGGTCTCAGCCGAGATACGCGTCTCCGCGGCGATCCGGACACGCGGCAACGGTCGAAATGCGTGGCCGTAGACGATCTCGAAGCTCAGCTGCAGTCGCCCATCCGGTCCGGTGAGTGCCGATTCGAGTTCCGCCAGCAACCGGGTCCGCCAGCGCGGCGTGCGCAGGCCCGCGTGGCGCTGTGCCGCGGCATTGCCGCCGAGCGTTCGCAGTTCCGCCAGCGCCGTCGAGGCATCGGCCCAGGTCAGCGTCAGCGGCTCCATGTCCATCACCGGATCGGCGAAGCCGGCACGCACCATCGCATCGCCCAGGTCGTGCATGTCGATGAAGGCGTGGCCAGCGTCGGGCCAACCCAGTCGCCGGTACAGACCGCGCAGTTCGCGCAGGGTGTCCGGGCCGAAGCACGAGAACATCACGAAGCCATCGACGGCCAAGGCTTCGCGCCATCGCTCGAACAGCCGCACGGGGTCGGCAGACCAATGCAGCATCATGTTGGACCACAGGAGTTGGGCCCGCGCATCCCTGGGAGCCGCATGCTCGGTCCAGACCGGCATCGTCGGCTGCATCCAGCGCTTCGGCGGCCACCATGGTCGGCGCGCGGTGCGCGCACTGCGCTGCGTCAGTCCTTCGTTCGGCTCCACCGCCTCGATGCGTGCCCGCGGGTACTGCGCGCGCAGGGCGGACGCACCCCCCCCCTGCGCCGACCACCAGTCGATCACCACGGCCGGGGTCGCCTTCACGATGGACAGCCGCTCGGCCATGCGGCGCGCAATTTCACCATGCAGCCAGGGCGCCGAGGACATGCGTGCCGCGCGCCGCAGGTACGCCTGCACCGCAGCCGGCTGCGGGCCGGGCGTTGAAGCGGCAGGCTGGGGAGTGGGGTCCATGGGACGCGGCAGTATATTGAGTCGACCATGCTCGCTGGCGCCACTTCACCACGAGAGTTGATCCGCGCGGGTCGCGCGATGTTCGACCGCTGGCCGAACCGCTGCGCGGTCTGCCATGCGGGCACGCGGGGCGCGGCGGCGCGCATCTGCGATGACTGCCTGACGCGGTTCGCACCGAACGTGCCACGCTGCGAACGCTGTGCCTTGCAGCGCCCCGACGGCGTGACCGTCTGCGGCAGCTGCCTGCGAAACCCGCCTCCCTGGTCGCGGGCCGTCGTGGCCTGCGACTACGCCTACCCGTGGGATGGCCTGCTGAACGCGCTCAAGTTCCACGACGCGATCGACCTGGCCGCGCCACTGGCGCAACGCCTGGCGCTCGCCTTGCAGCGGCGCACACCGTCGCCGCCAGTCGAGTTGCTGTTGCCGGTGCCGCTGGCCGCTGCGCGCCTGCGCGAGCGCGGCTACAACCAGGCGGCGTTGCTGGGCCGGCAGCTGGCGCGCCGACTGGACCTCCGCACCGAACCGCAGTGGCTGCTGCGTACGAGCGACACACCGCACCAGACAGCACTCCCTCGCGCGGCACGCCTCACCAACCTGCGCGGCGCGTTTGCCGTCGAACCGTTGGCCCTGGCGGCGCTGCGCGACCGCCACGTCGCGCTGGCCGATGACGTGATGACGACCGGCGCGACCGCTGCAGAACTCACACGCGTGCTGTACGCGGCCGGCGCGGCCTCGGTCCAGGTCTGGGTGGTGGCACGCACACCGGACTGAGCCGGACGCAGCGCCGACAATGCATCTGCCCTCTCCCCATTCGCCATGTTCCATATCGTCCTCGTCGAACCCGAGATCCCACCGAACACCGGCAACGTGATCCGGCTCGCGGCCAACACCGGCTGCACGCTGCACCTGGTGGAGCCGCTGGGCTTCTCGATGGAAGACAAGCTACTGCAACGCGCCGGACTCGATTACCACGAGCACGCCGCGGTACGACGCCACGCGAGCTGGGAGGCACTGCTGGTGGCGGAGCAACCCGATCCTCAGCGGCTGTTCGCCTTCACGACCCGGGGCAGCCGACCGCTGACCGAAGTGCCGTGGCAGGCTGGCGATTGGCTGGTGTTCGGCTGCGAGACCCGCGGGCTCGACCCGACGCTGCGCGACCGCTTCCCGGCCGCGCAGCGCGTGCGGCTGCCGATGCGCGCCGGCCAGCGCAGCCTCAATCTGTCGAACGCGGTGGCCGTGGCGGTGTTCGAGGCCTGGCGCCAGCAGGACTTTGCCGGCGCCTCGGGGGCGCCGGCAGGTTGAGCCTTCAGGCCTCTGCCAGCGGCATCGTGCAATAGCGGCCGATCAACGCCAGCAGCTCTTCCTCGCTGTAGGGCTTGCCCAGGTAGTGATTCACACCGAGCTGCGATGCGTAATCGCGGTGCTTTTGGGCGATACGCGAAGTGATCATGATGACCGGCAGCGCCGCGAGCTGGGCATCGGCGCGGATGTTGCGCACCAGGTCGAAGCCATCCATCCGTGGCATCTCGATGTCGGACAACACCACCGACGGGCGCTCTTCCGCCAGGCGCTCGAGCGCTTCGAGGCCGTCCTTCGCCAGCAACACACGGTAGCCTTCGCGCACCAGCAGGCGCTGCGTGACGCGCCGCACCGTGAGCGAATCGTCGACCACCAGCACCAGCGGCGCCGCCTTCGCGGCCGGTGCGGTGGCCTCGGTCAGGTCCGGCACATCGCTCGCCTCGTGCGACGCCATTGCCTGGCGTGCCACGTCACCGTACACCGTGGCGAGCGCCACCGGGTTGTAGATCAACGACACCACGCCGGACGCGAGCAGCGTCATGCCTGCCAGCCCTGGCAGGCGCGACAGTTGCGGGCCGAGGTTCTTGACCACGACTTCCTGATTGCCCAGCACCTCGTCGACGTGCAACGCAACGCGCTGCTGCGCCGAACGCACGACGACGACCGGCAGCGAGCGGCCCACCAGTTCGGTGCCCCGCCGGCTGAGCTGCAGCAGCGCGCCGAGCCAGAAGAACGGCAGCGAGTGGCCGGCGTACGGGTAGCTGCCCGAGGCATAGGCCGCGGCCAACTCGTCGGTGTTGGCGCGTCGGACCAGCTCGACCAGCGTGGCCGGGATCGCCACCGTCGCATTGCCGCTGCGCAACATCACGACCTGGGTCACGGCGGTGGTGAGCGGCAGGATCAGCCTGAAACTGGCGCCCTGGCCCGCGGCGCTGGCCGTCTCGATCCGGCCGCCGACCGCGTTGACCTCGGCACGCACCACGTCCATGCCGACGCCACGGCCGGACAACTCGGTCACCTTTTCGGCCGTGGTGAAGCCAGGCGTGAAGATCAGGTTCGCGAGCTCCGCATCGCTGTGCGGCGCATGAGGGTCGATCAGTCCCATGGACGCGGCCTTGTCGCGGATCCGCGGCAGATTCAGGCCCGCGCCGTCGTCGCGGAACTCCACGCTGACTTCATTGCCCTCCTGGTGCAGCGACACGACGACGGTCCCGATCGGGTCCTTGCCGGCCGCCACGCGCTGCTCGGGTGGCTCGATGCCATGCGTGATGCAGTTGCGCAGCAGGTGCTCGAAGGCGCCGGTCATGCGGTCCAGCACGCCGCGGTCGACTTCGATCGACCCACCGACAATGTCGAGCCGCACCTGCTTGCCGGTTTCCTTGGCAGCCTGGCGCACGACACGGTAGAGGCGGTCGGACAGCCCCTCGAACTCGACCATGCGCGTGCGCAGCAGGTCGTCCTGCAGGTCGCGGGTCAGGCGCGCCTGGGCGGCCAGTTCGTCCTCCGCCGTTTCCAGCGTGCGTTGCAAGGTGCGCTGCACGGTGGCCACGTCGTTGACCGACTCGGCCATCATCCGCGTCAGCTCCTGAAAGCGCGTGAAACGGTCGAACTCCAGCGGGTCGAACGACTGCGCGGCGGCCTTGGCCGCCTCCATGCGCGTGCTCATCTGCGTTTCGGCCTGCAACTCGATGTCGCGCAGCTGGCCGCGCAGGCGCTCGAGGTTGTCGGTCAGGTCGCCGAGAGAATTCTTGATCTGCCCGACCTGAGATTCCAGGCGTGCTCGGGCGATGCTCACTTCGCCCGCCTCGTTGACCATGCGATCGAGCAACTGGGTGCGCACCCGCACCGCTGCAACCGACGCCAGCGGGATGGCCTTCTCGGCCACCACTGCCATCGGCACGTCTGCCTCCTGCGCAAAGCGTGCCCAGTCGATCGCCGGCCCCGGCGGGACCGCCGACGCTTCCGCGGCAGGCTCCGGCGTTGCGAGCAATTCCTCAGCCAGGCCCGGTGGCAGCTCGATCGCGGTCGCGTCCAGCACGGCACTCTCGTCGAGCGGCGGCCAGGCGGTGGTCACCACCGGCGCTTCCGGTGTGTCGATCAGCGGCTGCACGGCCTCCTGCGCGGCCGCATAGGCCTGCGCATCGCGCTGGCACAAGGCCTCGAACGTCGCATTGAGACCGTCGGCACGGCCGAGCAGTTGATCGACCTCGTGCTCACTCGCCGCATCGCGCGCCAGCAGATGTTCGATCGCGGTCTCGAGACGGTGCGCCAGTTCGCCCAGGCGCATCGCGCCGGCGAGGCGAGCGCCGCCCTTGAGGGTGTGCAGGGTCCGCATCGCCGCCGCGGCATGCGACACCTCGTGCGGCTGCTGCGTCCAGGCTCGCAGGTGGGCCGCCAACTCGGGCAGCAGCTCCTGCGCCTCTTCCTCGAAGAACGGGAACAGGTCGGGGTCGACCGCGTCGACAGCGTCGATGTCCTCGTCGCTGTCGAGCGCCGCCATGCGAGCGGCCCGCTGCGGCTCGACGGGCAGCGGCGCCAAAGCCTTGAACTCGGCCTGCCCCAGGTCAACGATGGCTGCAGGAGCCGCCGGCGCGTCGGCGACGGGTTCGATGCCCATCACTGCGGATCCCGGCACCTCGATCGCGGCGCCGGATGCAGTGTCCTGCGGCGCATTGGCTTGCACCTCGACACGCCGCACGAGGTCGAGCTCGTGCAAGGCCAGACGATCGAGCAGCTCCGCGCTAGGCGACTTGAGGAATCCAGCGGCGAACTGGTGCAGCAGGCGGCGCACTTCATCGGCGACATCTACATACAGCTGCGCATCGGCGCTGGTCCCGCCGCCCAACGCCTGAGAATGCACCAGCGCGTGCTCGAGCTGCCGCGCCAGCAACGACAGGTCGCCGAAACCGACGGTGGCGGAACTGCCGGCCAGCGAGTGCGCCAGCGAGATGGCCGACTCGCCCACCGGGCGGTGCAACTCATGCGCCCATTCGGACAGCTCGGTCCCGAGTCGACGTGACAGCTCGTCGGCCTCGTTCAGGTAGATGTTGAACAGCGGGATGCCGATCTGCAGCGGCCCGACGATCTTGACCTGCTCGCTGGTCGGCTCGCCGACGGTGGTCGCGTCGGTCGACTCATCGCGCTCCTCTGCTCCCTCGAACGGCCCATCGACCGTGGGCGACAGCTCGCCCGCACGCGACGGCTCCAGGGCGACCACGATGTCGCCCGACTCGAAGGGCATGGTGTCGGAGTCCGCAACGTCGTCGAACGGAACGGCCGGGGTGCCGTCCTCCCGGGCCATCACGCCCGGCAACGGCTCGAGGGACTGCAACACTTCGGCGCTGGGCAGCAGCGGCTCGATCAGTGCCGGTGTTTCGGCGGCCGGATCGGCAATGACGTCTTCGGCCAGCTCCGGCACCTCGAGATCGAAGGTGGTGATGGACTCCAGGACCGGCGCGGCCGACGGCAACTCCTCGAGCGGCAGCGGCTCGGTCGCAGCGTGCTCGAAGGCCGGCGCGGAGTCGAGAGCCTCCAGGCCTTCGATCGTCGGCAAAGCCGTCGCGGCAATGGCAGGCGGCTCCGCCGCAGGTAAGGCATCGCCCAGGTCGAAGGTGAAGTCCAGGCCCGGGACCGGCATGGGCTCTTCGGCCTTTTCGGTTGCCGAGACCGTGGGGGCCGGCAGATCGAGGTCGCTGGCCGGCGGCAGCACAAAACCGGGCGGCACCGGCAACGGCGCCGTCGGGGCCGCCGGTGCGCCGGAGACCGCCAGGTTCAGGTAACGTCCCTCGAGCCGCATGGCGTCGGCGGACTGGCGCAGTGGGGCGCTGTGCCAGCCTGCGGTGTCCCCGCGGGCGATGGCCTCGACCCAGTGGCCCAGGTGATCGAGGGCGTCGCCGGTCGTGCGCAGCAGGTCGTCACTCGCGGGCTGCTGGCTGGCCAGCAGGTCGTTGTAGAGCTGCTCACAAGCCCAGGACGCCTCGCCGAACTCGCGCAGGCCGACCATCCGCGAACTGCCCTTGAAGGTGTGGAAGGACCGCCGCACCGTGGTGAGCTGCTCCACATCGCCGGGACTGTCGCTCAAGGCGACGAGTGCCGAGCGCGCGGTGTCCAGGACCTCGCGCGCTTCCTCGAGGAAGATCTCGCGCATCTCGTCGTCGCCCTCGAGTCCGGTCTGCTGCACCGGCGCCGCTGGCGTCAACGACATCAGCGGCATACGGCTCGACACCGGTACGGCATCGAGGCCGATCGGGTCGGACGCCGTCGAGACGAACTCGGCCAGGGCACCAACCACCTGCTCTCGCACGCGGGCCTCGGTCTCGCGCTGAGCGAACGGTGCCTCGGCCCGGTCGAGCGCCGCCTGCGCGCTCGACAAGCTGGCCACCAGATCAGGCTGCGCCGCCACGTCCGGTTGCAGCGCAAGGCGCTCGAGCTCGCGCGAGACCTCGGCCAGCGGCATCGTTTCGGTGGCCGCGCTCGACAGCGTCTGCGCCTGGGCGATCAGCGACGGCTCGAGCCGCGGTGCGGCGGCGTCTTCGAGCGGCGTACTGTGTCGGCCGAGCTGCGAGCTCAGCAGACCGCTGGCGGCATCGAAGCGGAACAGCGACTTCGCCACCTGCGGCTGCACGCCCAGCAGGTCGATCATGAAGCTCAGCGCGCTGAGATTGCCGGCGAGGCGCTCGAACAGCGGCTGCTCGTGGCGCGCCTGGTCGCCCGCCGACACCAGGGTGTCGACGTCGTCGCGCATGCGCAGCACGGCGTGGGTCGCCTGGTCGAGGCCGAGCACCGACATCACGCCACGCATCGCCTGCAGCTGCGCGGGCACAGGCATCAGCACGGCCGGATCGGTCGGTGCACGGAAGAACTGGTCGATCAGTTTTTCGGATTCGGACAGCGACGCGCGCAGCTCCTGGACCACGCTGCCCATCGTCTGGCGATCGGACACCCGACGGTAGAGCTCCTCCATCCAGGTCTCGAGGGGCTCGGGCGCTGCGCCTTCGAGCACTGCGTCGACGCGCTGCGCGAGGCGCTGGACGCGCTCGGCCTGCTCGGGCTGGTCGAACGCGCCGTCCTCGAGCGCGGCCTCGAGATAGAGCACGCTGGTGGCCGTCTCCATGGCCAGCGCCGGCGGCGGCACCGTGCCGGCTTGTACGGACGAGCCGACTGCACGCAACAGGGCATCACCGAGCTGGTCGCCACTCGGCACCAGCCGCTTGAGCGAGTCGGCCACCAGCGCGAACTGCTCGTTCAGGCCGGGCAGCCGGTGCATTTCGCCCCCCGCCACTGCCGACCAGGAATCCTTCGCCGTGGCGACCCGCTTGCGGGCCTGTGCGATCCAAGCTGGGTCGTAGCGGCCTAGCTGGACGGCGTTGTAGTCGGATGGCACGGCCTCGCGCGTGGCCGGGTAGGTGCTGCGCACCGCCTGCAGGCGCGGTGCCTCCCCGATGGCGGGCGCTGCAGCCTGTGTGCAGAAGAAGTGCAGGTCGCGCGCGAGCCGCTCGCCGGCCGCCAGATCACCACGCTGCTGGCTGCGCAGCTGGGCGAGCAGGCGCGAGGTCATGCGCTTGGCATAGACGTCGGGCACCAGCAACCCGACGGACTGCGCCTCGAAAAAGGCGGCCGCCAGCTGCCACAGGGTCCTGGTCTGCGACTGCTCCGAGCCGACCGCGAGCCCCGCACTCAGGTCGCTCAGGCGCTGCGTCACGTCGACGCCCGGCTTGCGCATCAGCGTGAGAACTTGCGATTCGAACTCGGCGACGATGGCCGCATCGGCACCCCGCGGCGCAACGCCGGGCTCGGCAGGCACCACGTGCCATTGCCAGTCCTGAGGCCACAGGTCTGCCGGGTGGATGCGCTCGGCGCCGGCCAGCTCCTGGACCGCGCGGTACTGCGGGAACAGCGCTACCGAGGAAACCGGCTTGCCGGCGAGTCGGCGCGCCAGGAAATCATGCAGCGCGAACGAAGCGCGCTCGATGGTCTCGACCGCCGCCAGGTCGAGCTTGTGGGGCTTGGAGATGTAGCGCTGGACTGCGGCTTCGCTGCCACGCAGCAGCGCGGCACCCGCCGGCAGACCAACCAGTTCGAGCACGCCGACGCCCTGGTGGATCTGCTGCCGCGCTGTGCGCAGCTGAGTCGGTTCGACATCGTCGAGGTCGGACTCAAACGTGGATTCGGTTTCCTTCAGCGTGCGGCGAAGCGCCTTGTGCGCGGTGTCGAGCGACTTGCGCAGTTCCTCCTGAACCCAGGCCAGGGCACTGACGTCGTCGAGGGTGTCGTGTGGGCTGTCCATCCGCTGCTCGGTCCGGTGACGGGTCTGCGCTGTGCGACGAAGAAGCTGCCGCGCCGCTTCAGTCGATCTTGAACCGCGCGACCGAGGCCTTCAGCTCTTCGGCCGTGCGCGACAGTTCCCGCACCAGTTGCGCGGTCGAGCGGGTGCCATCGCCGGTCTGCTCGGTCACCGCGAAGATGTGCTGGATGTTGGCCGCCACGATGTTGGCGGACTGTGCCTCGCGAGAGGCTTCGGCCGAGATCGCCTCGATCAGCTCCGCGAGCTGGCGCGACACGCGGTCGATCTCGCCCAGTGCGGTACCGGCGTTGTCTGACAGCTTGGCGCCCTCGACGACCCCCTGCGTCGACCGCTCCATGGCCGCCACCGCGTCCTGCGTGTCGGTCTGAATGGTCTTCACCAGCGCGGCGATCTGCTTGGTCGCGTCGCCCGAGCGTTCGGCCAGCCGCTGCACTTCCTCTGCAACGACCGAGAAGCCGCGCCCCGCTTCACCAGCCGAGGCAGCCTGGATGGCGGCGTTCAGCGCCAGCACGTTGGTCTGCTCGGTGATGTCGGAGATCAGCTCGGTGATCTCGCCGATCTCCTGCGAGCTTTCACCGAGCCGCTTGATGCGCTTGGACGTGTCCTGGATCTGGTCGCGCAGCGTGTTCATGCCGCCGATCGCGTTCTGCACCGCCTGCAGGCCGGACTCGGCCGCCATCAGCGACTGCCGCGCGACCTGGGCCGACTGCGTGGCCTGCGCCGACACGTCATTGATGCGGCCGGCCATCTGCAGCACCGATTCGCCGGTCTCGCGGATCTCGCGCAGCTGTTCGTCGGAGGCCGCCAGCAGTTCGGTGGACGTCGCTTCGACCTGTGTCGTGGTCTCCGTCATCCGGGACACCGAGCCCTGCACCTGCGACACCAGGGTGCGCAGCTCTTCGACTGTGTAGTTCACCGAGTCGGCGATGGCGCCGGTGATGTCCTCGGTCACGGTGGCCTGCTGCGTCAGGTCACCTTCGGCGACCGTCTGCAGTTCATTCATCAGCCTCAGAATCGCCGCCTGGTTGGCATCGTTGACGCGCTTGGCTTCCTGTTCCTGCCGTTCCGCTTCCTCGCGCTGCAGGTTGGCGACCGCGGCGCGCTGGCGCTGGTCCTGCAGGTAGACATACAGCAGACCGGCGATGCCGGCCAGAGCCAGCAGCACCGAGACCACGATCACCAGCAGGTTGAAGGCACCCAGCCCGGTCCGACCTTGCAACTGGGCCTGAACGGCCTGGAACCCGACCCGCAACGGCTCGCTGTCGGCGAGGATCGACGACTGCGCTTCGCGTGCTGCAACCAGACCTTGCAGATTGCCCAGGATGGAGCCGGCCAGCGTGCGCGTCTCCTCGAACTGCTTCAGCAGCGCCTGCAGGCGTTCGCGTGTCGCGGCGTCGCGGGTCCCCGGCAGCCGCAGCTCGGCGTTGCCGTCGAGCAGCCCCTGGGCGATCTCCTTGAACGAGTTCAGATCCTTGCCGAGCAGGAACACCGCCTCGGGCGACACCCCCTCGACGGTGAGGAACTCGTTGGCCGACTTGCCGATGCGCTGCGTGAGCATCACCAGCTGCCCCACGGCCGACAGTTCGGACGGCGAGGCGTCCTGCTGCAGTTTCAGCGACGACACCGTCTCGGCGATCTCCAGCAGGTCGGACGACTGCCGGTTGATGCCACGCAGCGCCTTCCCCACCTGCGTCAATGTCAGCTGCTGCGCCAGCACGGTGTTGGAGTTCTTCTCGGCCTTGTCGATCAACGGCATCAGTGGCTCGATCAGCGGTTGCACGCCAGCCGGGGCCGCACTGACCATCTCGTTGCCTCCCTGCAGTCCGCGCGACGCCATGGCCAGGACGCCGGCGCTCTCCTTCACCTCGGGGAAAGCCGCATCGTTGCCGATCAGGGCCTGCGAAACCGACTTCGCGAGCCGCTGCGACTGCATGAGCACGTCGCCGGTCGCGGCCACCTGACCGGCGCTGCGATCGGCAGAGGTCAGCGCGGCAACGGTGACCACCACCAGACCAAGCAGGCCGACGAACAGCATGCCGCCCAGCACCCGTTGCTGGCTGCCGATCGACAGGCCGCCGATCAGGGGGAGCGCTGCGCCCACGGCCGCCAGGCCGCCGCTGTTCTCGACGCGCGTCTCGCTGAACCCATCGCCCAACTCCGACGGCGCCGATTCGGAAATGATCGAAGAGTCGTCGTGCAAGGCCGGCGGCGGCGACATCGCCGTCGTGTCGAGCGCGGCACTGCCGTCGTGCCCCCCGACCACGAGATCCTCGGCCATCGGATAGGCGTCGTCGAACGGCAGGTCGTCTGCAGGATCGTCCTGCGACTTGCGCTGGCCCAGATTCTTGAACTTGTTCAGAAAGCTCATAAACGCCTCTCGCTCACCTCGGTGATTCGGTCGCGGTGCCCCGGTGCGCTGTGGCCAGCGGTCACCGGGCGATCCTCAGGAATGCCTCTTCGCCAGCCAGTTCCGCCAGCACGATCTCCTGCCAGCGCCGGCCACCGGCGTCGGCATAGGTAGCGCCGGCGAAGGCCGGATGGGCCGCCTCGTCGGGCACGACCCGCAACTGGTCGGCCGAGCGCAGGCCGGCCAGTCGATCGACCAGCAAGGCGCAGTTGACTTCCAGCGCCGGATTGAACGCGATCAGTCGCGACTGGGGGCCGAACTCCTGGGGCGGCGCCGCGCGCAGGCCCAGGAAGACCGCCAGATCGACCACGCCATGAAGGCGCCCCCGCAGATTGGCCACACCCAGAAACCAGGCACCGGTGTGCGGCACCGGCATCAGCGCCGTCAGCGGGAAGATCTCGCTCGCCTGCCCCAGCGGCAGCAACAGGCCCTGCCCGCCGCACTCGACAGCCAGCCAGGTGGCCGTCTCGGACTTCTGCAGTCGCGCGGCCTGCAGCCGCTCGGCGAGCCGGGTCTGCAGTTCACGCAGCGCTTCCTTCTTGGCCATGCCGTCGCGACTCGGTTGCGGTAGAGATTGACCGACGGCTCAGTCGAACGCGCGGATCTTGGCGATCAGCTCGTCGGCGTCGACCGGCTTGACCACGTAGTCGCGTGCGCCCTGCCGCATGCCCCAGACCTTGTCGGTCTCCTGATTCTTGCTGGTGCACATGATCACCGGGACATCGGTGAAGCGCACGTCCCGCGTGATGGCTCGGGTGAGCTGAAACCCGTTCTGCCCCGGCATCACGACATCCATCAGGATGAGGTCGGGCTTCTCCTCGCCGAGCCGACGCATTGCCTCCTCGCCGTTCTCGGCGGTGCGCACCTGATAGCCGCGCTTGACGAGCAGTTCGGACAGGAAATGCAGTTCGGTCTTGGAATCGTCGACGAGCAGGATCTTCGCGATCGTCATGATGGTGTCCTCAAACTTGCGCGGGCAACCGGGGGCGCCACGCCTGCTGCGCCAGGCCCGGCACGATCACGCAACGCGGCGGTGCTGTTCCACCGCTCGCAGCAACTGGTCTTTGGTGAAAGGCTTGGTCAGGTAGTCCTCGGAGCCGACCATGCGGCCCCGGGCCTTGTCGAACAGGCCGTCCTTCGAGGACAGCATGATCACCGGTACGCCGGAGAACTTGGGGTTGCGCTTGATGATGGCGCAGGTCTGGTAGCCATCGAGTCGCGGCATCAGGATGTCGCAAAAGATGAGATGCGGCTGGTGATCATTGACCTTGGCCAGCGCATCGAAGCCGTCCTCGGCCAGCACGACCACGTATCCGCCCTGCTTCAGGAAGATCTCGGCGCTGCGCCGGATGGTGTTGCTGTCGTCGATGACGAGCACGCGGATGGCTTCGGCAGTTGCAGCCTCCCCGCCCTCCTGTCCTTCTTGCGTCAGCGCCTCGTTCAAAGGATGTGCTCCTCAGCGGCAGGTTGCTAGATCTGCACCATCTCGAAGTCCTCCTTGCGTGCGCCGCATTCGGGACAGGTCCAGTTCATCGGGACGTCGGCCCAGGCGGTGCCTGCAGCGAGGCCGTGCTCCGGATCCCCGGCGGCCTCGTCGTAGATCCATCCGCAGATGAGGCACATCCAGGTTTTCGATTCGCTCACGGTGTCTTGGCTGCTCACTACAATGACAAAAGATTGTAGCGATCGCCTTTGGCAAAAAATCAAGGGTTAGTGGGCACATACGCAACATTCCTCATCATTTTCTGGAACTCCGTGACTGCATGCGCGGCCACGGCTCCAAGCCCTGATCGAACCCTCTCATGAACACGATCGCGCCCAGCGCTACCGAACCCACCGAGCCCGCTGCGAGCGACGCGCCGCCGGCGTGCGTGATGAGCTTCAACGCCAGCGACCCGAGTGGTGCCGGCGGGCTGGCCGGCGACATCTCCACCATCGCCGCGATGGGCGCACACGCCCTGCCCGTTGTCACCGCCATCGTGATGCGCGATACCGCCGAGGTCTTCGAATCGCACGAGATCGAGGCCGACACCATCGTCGAGCAGGCCCGCAGCATCCTCGAGGACGTGACCATCTCGGCGTGGAAGGTCGGCTTTCTCGGCAGCGCCGAGGGCGTGGCCGGCGTGGCCGAAGTGCTGAGCGACTACCCCGACGTGCCGCTGGTCGCCTACCTGACCAGCGTGTCCTGGCTCGAAGAAGACGACCAGCAGGCCTACCAGGACGCCTACCGCGAGCTGATCCTGCCGGCCACCGAGGTCCTGGTCGGCAACCAGCAGACCCTGGTCGACTTCCTGTTGCCCGAATGGGAGGCCGAACGGCCGCCCTCGGCCCGCGAGCTGGCGGTCGCCGCGGGCGAGCTCGGCGCCCGCTACGTGCTGGTGACCGGCATCGCCCTGCCCGCCAGCCGCGGGGCCGAGGCCCAGGTCGACAATGTGCTGGCGTCGCCGCAAGGCGCGATCACCGGGGAGAAGTTCGAGCGCTTCGACGCCACCTTCCTCGGAGCCGGCGAAACCCTGGCCGCCGCACTGGCCTCGCTGCTGGCAAGCGGCCAGGATCTCCACCTCGCGGTCTCGGAGGCGCTCAGCTTCCTCGACCAGGCGCTGGACGCCGGGTTCCGCCCCGGCATGGGCAATGTGGTCCCCGATCGCTTCTTCTGGGCGCTGCCGGAAGCCGAGCCCGGCGCCGAGGAAGAGGGACTGATGGGCGAGCCTGCCACCGACGAACTGCCGTCCGCCGAGCGCGGGCCGCGCCGCATCCACTGATCAAAGCAACTCCACGATGGCCGACTCGCGCAATGCCAGCCTGTTCGAACGGGCCCGCCGCAGCATCCCCGGGGGCGTGAACTCGCCGGTCCGCGCCTTCCGCGCAGTCGGCGGTACGCCGCGTTTCATCGCCCGGGCCGACGGCGCCTACCTGTGGGACGCCGACGGCAAGCGCTACATCGACTACATCGGCTCCTGGGGACCGATGATCCTCGGTCACGGCCACCCCGCCGTGCTGGAGGCCGTGCAGAAGGCAGCAACCGAGGGCTTCAGCTTCGGCGCCCCGACGGAGCGCGAGGTGGAACTGGCCGAGGAGATCCTGAAACTGGTCCCCAGTGCCGAGCAGGTGCGCCTGGTCAGCTCGGGCACCGAGGCGGCGATGAGCGCGTTGCGGCTGGCGCGCGGCGCGACTGGGCGCTCGAAGATTGTCAAGTTCGAGGGCTGCTACCACGGCCATGCCGACGCGCTTCTGGTGAAGGCCGGCTCGGGGCTCGCGACCTTCGGCCACCCCACCTCGGCCGGCGTGCCTACCGAGGTGGTGCAGCACACGCTGGTGTTGACCTACAACGACGTGACGGGCCTCGAGGCGGCTTTCAGTGCGCACGGCGCCGAGATCGCCTGCGTGATGATCGAGCCGATCGCCGGCAACATGAATTTCGTGCGGGCCGGCCTCCCGTTCATGAAGCGGCTGCGCGAGCTGTGCACGCAGCACGGGGCGCTGCTGGTGTTCGACGAAGTGATGACGGGCTTTCGCGTCGCGCTCGGCGGCGCCCAGAGCCTGTATGCGAAGGCGATTCCCGGCTTCAAGCCCGACCTCAGCGTGTTCGGCAAGGTCATCGGCGGCGGCATGCCGCTCGCGGCTTTCGCCGGGCCGCGCGCCATCATGGAACAGCTCGCACCGCTCGGCCCGGTCTACCAGGCCGGCACGCTGAGCGGCAACCCGGTCGCCACCGCGTGCGGCCTGGCCACGCTGCGCGAGATCCAGAAGCCGGGCTTCTTCGAATCGCTGGCAGCGGGCACGCGCGACCTGCTCGACGGACTGCTGCACGCGGCCACTGCGGCTGGCGTGCCGATGGTGGGCGACTGCGAGGGCGGCATGTTCGGCTTCTTTTTCCCGAAGACGGCGCAAGCCGCGCTGCCGCAGAACTATGTCGAGGTGATGGCCACCGACGGCGAGCGCTTCAACCGCTATTTCCACGGCATGCTCGACCGCGGCGTGTATCTGGCGCCGGCTCTCTACGAAGCCGGCTTCGTCAGCGCCGCGCACACGCCGGCCGACATCGAGGCGACGCTCGCCGCGGCCCGCGCCACGCTGGCAGCGGCCTGATCGCGGCCGGGCCCGCATGGCGATGACCGAGGTGCTCGGCCAGGCGGCTGTGGTCCTGCGGACCGCGGACGGCGCCGAGGCGACGGTGCTGCTGCACGGTGCCCATGTGGTGTCGTGGCGACCTGCGGGCCTGCCGGAGCAGCTCTATCTCTCACCACGGGCGCAGGCCGGCCCCGGCCAGGCAGTGCGGGGCGGCATCCCGGTGATCTTTCCGCAGTTCGAACGCCGCGGGCCCTTGCCGCGCCATGGGTTCGCACGCGATCGCGCGTGGACGCTGGTCGAGCACGGCCCGCAGCGCCAGCACACCCAGGCGGTGCTGAGCCTGACCGATACCGACGCCACCCGCGCGGTGTGGCCCCACGCGTTCGAGGCCGAACTGACCGTCAGCCTGTCGGGTCGCGCGCTGGAGATGGAACTGGCCGTGCTGAACACCGGCGATCGGGCCTTCGAGTTCACCGCCGCGCTGCACACCTACCTGCGCTGCGACGACGTGCGCGAGGCCCGCGTCTCGGGGCTGCTGGGCGGTGACTTCGAGGACAGCCTGCGCGGCACAACGCACCGCCAGGAGATCGAGCCGCAGGCGATCGTCGGCGAAATCGATCGCATCTACTGGAACGTCGTGTCGCCGGTGGTGCTGCAGGCGCCGCAGCGGCGCGTCTCCATCAGCGCGGAAGGCTTCCCGGACCGCGTGCTCTGGAACCCCGGCGCCGAGAAGGCGGCAGCGATGGCCGACCTGCCCGACGACGACTGGCTGCAGATGCTGTGCATCGAGACCGCCTGCATCGGCCGGCCCGTGCCGCTGGCCGCGGGCCAGGAGTGGTTCGCTCGACAGACCCTGCAGGCCTGAGTTCGCCGGTTCGTACTCAGGCCGGCGACGACCGCAGGCCGTAGGCCTGCCCGGCCACGAACAGATACTCGGCCCGCAGCACGGCCTCGCCCTGTTCGCCACCGAAGGTGAAGCCCAGCAGGGCCAGTGAGGTACCGGGTCGGATTTCGGCGACCTTCCAGGCCTCCATGCGCGTCAGCGGTGCGAGTTCCACATGCCACAGCCGGTCCTTGCGCGTCGGCAGCACCGCCGCGGCCAGCAGCCCGGGCCCGTCGACCTGGGCGCTCTGCGCGGGCAGCGGGCGCTTTGCCAAGTCGGCAGGCAGGCGCAGGTCGGACGCTACCTCCAGGTCGAGTTCCACGTGCGGGTTGCGCCAAGCGACCCGGACCGCGCGCCCCTCGAGGTAGATCGGGCGGCCCTGGTCGAAGCGGCTCCAGCCGTGGTGGGCCTGCCCCCGCAGCGGCAGCACCGCGCCGGCGCACGCGGCGAGCATCAGGTGGCGACGTTTCATCGGCTTCTCCTTTCCGGCCTCAGGCGTAGGCGATCCAGCGACCGCAGATGATGACGGCGATCCATAGCCCCAGCGACAGCACGGTCTGCGCGCGCGCCCAGACATCGAACCGGTGCAGGCTGCCGCGGGCATGGAAGATCGCCGCATTGCTGCCGGCCGCCAGCAGCAGCGCCATCTTCAGCGTGAAGTAGCGGTTCGCCAGCAGGTCGCCCGGCTGGCTGCTGAACATCAGCGCACCGGACACGGCCGCCACGCTGAAGCCCAGCAGCGTGACCGGCAGCGCGAGCCGCGCCAGCGCCGGCACGCTCAGGGCCGGCGCGGCGCCCCACAGGCGCAGCTCGAACACCACCAGGCTGCCGAACAGCAGCGCGATGCCGCACAGGTGCACGGCCTCGAGCGCCGGGTACAGCCAGGGGTGCTGGGCCAGCCAGGTCCAGGCCGGCAGCACGAGTGGAACGGCTTGTGCTTCCATGTCGCAGAAGGTAGCAGTCTCGGCGGTCGCCGCGGCAACCCGCGTCCCTAGAATGATCGGCCATGCACATTCACATCCTCGGCATCTGCGGCACCTTCATGGGCGGCCTGGCCGCACTGGCTCGCGAGGCCGGGCACCGGGTCACCGGCTGCGATGCCAACGTCTACCCGCCGATGAGCGACCAGCTCCGCGCGCTGGGCATCGAGCTGATCGAGGGCTGGGACGTGCAGCAGCTCGCGCTGAAGCCCGACCTGTACGTGATCGGCAACGTGGTCTCGCGCGGCAACGCGCTGATGGAGGCGATCCTCGACGCCGGCCTGCCCTACACCAGCGGACCGCAATGGCTGGCCGAGCACGTGCTGCAGGGGCGACATGTGCTGGCGGTCGCCGGCACGCACGGCAAGACCACCACAACCTCGATGCTGGCCTGGATCCTGGAGAACAACGAGCGCCGGCCCGGCTTCCTGGTCGGCGGCGTGCCGCAGAACTTCGAGGTCAGCGCACGGCTGGGCGAGGGCCAGCCCTTCGTGATCGAAGCCGACGAATACGACACCGCGTTCTTCGACAAGCGCAGCAAGTTCGTGCACTATCGGCCGCGCACCGCGGTCCTGAACAACCTGGAGTTCGACCACGCCGACATCTTCGCGGACCTGGCGGCCATCGAGACCCAGTTCCACCACCTGCTGCGCACGGTGCCGGCCAGTGGACGCGTGATCGTCAACGCGCGCGAGGAAAGCCTGGCGCGCGTGCTCGAGCGCGGCTGCTGGAGCGACGTCCAGCGCTTCGGCGTGCGCGGCGACGTGCCCGGCTTCCGGGCCCGCGGCGAGCCGCACAGCTTCGACGTGCTGAAGTCCGGCGTGCAGGTCGGCCGCGTGGAGTGGGCGCTGCTGGGTGAGCACAACCAGCTCAATGCGCTCGCCGCCATCGCGGCGGCAGAACATGTCGGCGTCGCGCCGGCCGACGCAGCCCGCGCGCTGGCCGGCTTCGCGAACGTGAAGCGCCGGCTCGAGCTGCGCGGCGAGGTCCGCGGCATCAAGGTCTACGACGATTTCGCTCACCACCCGACGGCCATGCGCACCACCATCGACGGCTTGCGGCGCCGGATCGGCGAGCAGCGCATCTTGGCCGTGTTCGAGCCGCGGTCCAACACCATGAAGCTCGGCGCGATGAAGGCCCAGCTGCCGTGGGCGCTGGAGGAGGCCGACCTGGCCTTCTGCCACAGCGGCGGCCTGGGCTGGAACGCCGGCGAGGCGCTGGCGCCACTGGGCGACCGCGCGGTCGTCGGCGACTCGATCGACGCGCTGGTCCAGCGCGTGGTCCAGGCGGCGCGCAGCGGCGATCACGTGCTGTGCATGAGCAACGGCAGCTTTGGCGGCATCCACGACAAGCTGCTCGCCGCGCTCGCGCGATGAAGCCGCCGTCGCATCTGCTCTACCTGCATGGCTTCCGCTCCTCGCCCGGTTCGGCCAAGGCGCAGCGCGTGGCGGCCGAGGTCACCCGGCTGCAGGACGCGGGCCACTCCCTGGTGTGGTGCTGTCCCCAACTCCCGCCGTCGCCGGCCGCGGCAAAGGCGCTGATCGATTCGCTGACCCATGACTGGCCGTCCGATCGCATGGCGGCGATCGGCAGTTCCCTGGGCGGCTTCTATGCCACCGTGCTGGCCGAGCAGCGCGGTTGCCGCGCGGTCGTGCTCAATCCGGCCGTCGACCCGGCCGACACGCTGGCCGGCCAGATCGGCGAGCAGACCGGCTGGCACGACCCGGCCCTGCGCTTCGAGTTCACCGCGGCCCACGTCGAGGAGCTGCGGGTGATGCGGCCGCCGCGCCTGCGCGATCCGGCGCGCTACCTCGCCGTCATCGCGAAGGGCGACGAGGTGCTCGACTGGCGCGACATGACGGCCCGCTACGCCGGCGCCCGCATCAAGCTGCTGGAGGGCGGCGACCACGCGCTGAGCGACTTCGACGACCACCTCCCGGATCTGTTGGGCTTTCTCGACCTGGGCTGACCGCGCATTGGCGGATGGGACAATCCGCCCCGATATGTCCGATACCTACGCCCTGTTCGAAGAAGCCGGCAAGTTCCTCGCCGGCCGTGTGATGTCCGAGGCCGAGAGCTCGCTGCAGGTGGAGCTCGATTCCGGCAAGCGCGTCAAGGTCAAGAGCGCCAACGCGCTGCTGCGTTTTGCGAAACCTGCGCCAGCCGAGCTGCTGGCGCAGGCGCACAGCCTGTCGGGCGAGATCGACCTCGACCTGATCTGGGAGGTCGCGCCGGACGAGGAGTTCGGCTTCGACGACATTGCTCGCGAGTACTTCAATGCCCAGCCCGACGCACCGCAGCGCGCGGCCACGCTGTTGCGGTTGTTCGATGCGCCGCACTACTTCCACCGGCGCGGCAAGGGACGCTTCCGCAAGGCGCCGGAAGACATCCTGAAGCAGGCCCTGGTGGCGATCGAGCGCAAGGCGCAGCAGGCCGCGCAGATCGAGTCCTGGGCGGTCAAGCTGGCCGGCGGCCACTGCCCGGCGCCGATCTCCGAGCAGCTCTACCGCATCCTGTTCAAGCCCGACAAGAACGGCCCCGAGTACAAGGCCGTGGTCGAGGCCGCGAAGCGTTCGCACAAGGCGCCGCTCGACCTGCTGAAGGACGCCGGCGCGATCACGAGCCCCTACCAGTTCCACTGGAAGCGCTTCCTGTTCGAGTTCTTCCCCAAGGGCACGGCCTTCCCGCCGCTGCAGGCGCCGCCGATCAAGAACGATCTGCCGCTGGCCGCGGTGCAGGCTTTCTCGATCGACGATTCGAGCACCACCGAGATCGACGATGCGCTGTCGGTGCAGGGGCTGGGCAGCGACACCATCGTGTTCGGCGTGCACATCGCCGCGCCGGGCCTGGCCATCCAGCCGGGTTCGGCCGTCGACCAGGTGGCACGCACGCGCTGGTCCACCGTCTACATGCCGGGCCACAAGCTGACCATGCTGCCCGATGAGGTGGTGCAGAGCTACACGCTGCTCGAAGGGCGCGACTGCCCGGCGGTGTCGGTGTACTTCAGTCTCGACGCGGCGTCGCTGACCGTGAAGGCGGTGGAAACGAAGCTCGAACAGGTGCACATTGCCGCGAACCTGCGCCACGACCAGCTCGACGCGGTGGTCACCGAAGCCTCGCTGGCCGGCGAGGCGCCGGCCGGCTACGCCTTCGCGCCCGAGCTCGCGTTCGCTTTCCGCCTGGCCCGGCATCTGAAGGCGCAGCGCGAGCTGGTGCGCGGCAAGCCCGAGAACTTCAACCGGCCGGACTACAACTTCAGGCTCGACGGAGGAGACGCCGGCGAGCCCGACGGCAGCGAGACGGTCGTCATCACCGAACGCAAACGCGGTTCGCCGCTGGACCTGATCGTCGCCGAGGCGATGATCCTCGCCAACAGCCACTGGGGCGGCTGGATCGCCGAATGTGGCGTGCCCGGCATCTACCGCAGCCAGGCCAGCATGGCGCCGGGCATCAAGGTGCGCATGGGCACCAAGCCGGCGCCGCATGCCGGCATGGGCGTCAAGCAGTACACCTGGGCCACTTCCCCGTTGCGGCGCTACGTGGACCTGGTCAACCAGTGGCAGATCATTGCCTGCGCGCGGCACGGCCGCACCGCGGCGCTGGCCGCACCGTTCAAGCCCAAGGACGCCGAGCTGTTCTCGGTCATCTCGGGCTTCGACGCCGCGTACACGGCCTACAACCAGTTCCAGAACGGGCTGGAACGCTACTGGACGATGCGTCACCTCGAGCAGGCGGGCCTGACCGAGCTGGAGGCCGCGGTGATGAAGGACGGGCTGGTCCGCGCCGACACGCTGCCGCTGGTGTTCCGGGCCCTCGGCTGCGAGTCGCTGCCGCGCGGAGCGCGGGTGCGCGTGCGCATCACAGGGGCCGACCTGCTCACGCTGGAGTTGCACGCCAGCCTCGTCGCCCGGCTCGACGATCCGGCGACGCCGGCCGACGATGCGCCGGTCGATGCCGAGGAGGCCGACGAAGCGGCCGAGGCCGCCGCGCCGCTCGCGCTGGCGATCGACCTGCAGGATGGCGACAATGCCGCCGACCCGGCCCCCTCCGGCGCCGCCTAGGATGCCCGACGCATGAAGCTGATTCCGCAACGCTGGGCAGAGCGCCTCCGGCGACTCACCGCACTGCACGTCGCGCTGCTGATCTCCTTCGGTGTTCACGCGGTGCTGCTGACGGTGCGCTTCGTCGATCCGGAAGGCTTCAACCGCGTGTTCAAGGACACGCCGCTCGAGGTCATCCTGGTCAACGCGCGCTCGACCGAGCCGCCGCTGAAGGCGCAGGCGATCGCACAGGCCGCGCTGGCGGGCGGCGGCGAGGCCCAGGCCGGCCGCGCCACCTCGCCGCTGCCACCGTCCGCCCTGACCGAGGTCGGCGATTCGCTGGAAGACGCGCGCCAGCAGATCCAGTCGCTGCAGGAGCAGCAGATGCAGCTGCTGGCGCAGATCCGCCGCGAGCTGGCGCGCCTGCCGCCGCCCGACCCGCAACGCGACGAGGGGAGCCCGGACGCCCGCGCCCAGGCCGAACAGCGCCAGCAGATGCTGCAGATGCTGGCCGAGATCGAGAAGCGCATCAACGACGCCAATGCCCGTCCGAAGAAGCGCTACGTGAGCCCGTCGACCAGCGAGGCGGTGTACGCCGTCTACTACGACGTGCTGCGCCGCAAGATCGAGGAACGCGGCACCCTGAACTTCCCCGAGGACAAGGGCCGCAAGCTCTACGGCGAGCTGACGATGATCGTCACCGTCGACGCGCTCGGCCAGGTGCTCGACACGGAGATCGTCCAGAGCTCGGGCCAGCGCACGCTCGATCGTCGCGCTCAGGCCATCGTGCGCGCGGCATCGCCGTTCGGCCCCTTCACCGACGCGATGCGCAAGCAGGCCGACCAGATCGTCGTCGTGTCGCGCTTCCGCTTCACGCGAGACGAGGGCTTCGAGACGCGGCTCCTGCAGTCGTCGCCGCAATGAAGGACCGCGCGGACGCCGCGGCCCGCGATCGCTACGCGGTCGCCGGCCACCCGGTCGAGCACAGCCGCTCACCGTTCATTCATGCGCGATTCGCCGCGCTGACGGGAGAGCCGATCGACTACGGCCGGCTGCCTTGCCCGCTCGATGGCTTCGCCGCCACCGTGAGCGCCTTTGCGGCATCGACCGGCACCGGGCTCGGGCCGGCGCGCGGCTGCAACGTCACGGTGCCATTCAAGTTCGAGGCCGTCGCGCTCGCCGCGCAGCTCACACCGCGCGCCGCACTGGCCCAGGCGGCCAACACCCTGCGCTTCGATGCCGAAGGCTGGCAGGCCGACAACACCGACGGCGCCGGGCTGGTGCGCGACATCACGGTCCATGCCGGCGTTGCGTTGCAAGGCGCCACACTGCTGCTGGTCGGCGCCGGCGGCGCGGCGGCCGGCGTGCTGGGGCCGCTCCTCGAGACCGGGCCGCAACGGCTGGTGCTGGCGAATCGCTCGCCCGACAGGGCCCGCACGCTGGTCGAGCGCCATGCGGCGCTGGCGGCGCTGCATGGCGTGACGCTCGAGGCGGCCGCGCTGGACGACTGCGGCGACGGCTACGACATCGTCGTCAACGCCACCGCCGCCAGCCTCGCCGGGGCCACGGTGCCGGTCACCGCGCGCGTGCTGCGCCCCGGCGCACTGGCCCTGGACATGATGTACGGGCCCGCAGCGCAGGGCTTTCTGCGCTGGGCGGCGGCGCACGGCGCACACGGCCGTGACGGCCTGGGCATGCTGGTCGAGCAGGCAGCAGAGTCGTTCTGGTTCTGGCGCGGCGTGCGCCCGCCGACGCCGGCCGTGCTGGCCGAATTGCGTGCCGTCATCGAAGGGGCCGACACATGAAGCGCCTGGTCCGCTGGCTGGTGCTGCTGGCCCTCAGCGCCATCGCCTTGCAAGGGGTGTTCGTGCTCCGCATCGCGATGATGCGTTTCGTCGATCCCGAGTCCACCACCTTCCAGCGCAGCGAGATCTGGCGCCTGGCGACCGAGCGCCACGAGGTCCTGTGGTCTCAGCGCTGGCAACCCTACGAGCGCATCGCCGCAACACTCAAGCGGGCGGTGATCGCGTCGGAAGACGCCAGCTTCACCGACCACGGCGGCGTGGACTGGGAAGCGATCGAGAAGGCCTGGGAGCGCAACCAGCGCGCCGAGGCACGCGCCGAGAAGCTGCAGGCACAGCTCGAGAGCCAGCAGCAGCGGCGGGCGGCCAACGCCCGGTCGGCGCCGCCCCGCCCGGCCCCGGTGGCGAAGATCGTCGGCGGCTCGACCATCAGCCAACAGCTTGCGAAGAACCTGTTCCTGTCGGGCGAGCGCAGCCTTGCCCGCAAGGGGCAGGAATTCGTCATCACCTTCATGCTCGAGGCGCTGCTCGACAAGGAACGCATCCTGGCGATCTACCTGAACAACGTCGAGTGGGGCGAAGGTGTGTTCGGCGCGCAGGCTGCGTCCCGCCACTATTTCCGCGTCGATGCCGGCCAGCTGAGCGCGATGCAGGCAGCTCGCCTGGCCGTGATGCTGCCGGCCCCCAAGCGCTTCGAGAAGCGCCCCGGCTCGGCCTATGTCAGCGGTCGCGCTGCGACCATCGTGTCGCGCATGTCGGCGGTCGAACTGCCCTGAACCGGGACCCCGGCTCTCCGCTCCAACCCGTGCCATGCCCTCTTCCGCCCCGTCCGCGCTCAGTGCCGAGATCGCCGCGACCGCGGCCCGGCTCGTCGTCGAAGAAGGACTCGAATACGGGCCGGCCAAACAGCGGGCCCTGAAGCTGCTCGGCCACCGTGGCCTGCCGGCGCGAGACTTGCCCGACAACGACTTGCTTGAATACGAAGTCCGCACTTACATCGAACTGTTCTGCGCCGAGACCCAACCGCGCGAACTGGCGGCCCTGCGCGAAGTGGCACTGGGCTGGATGGAGCGGCTGGCCGAGTTCCGCCCGCACCTGAGCGGCGCGGTCTGGCGCGGCACCGCCACCCGGCTGAACGACGTGCACCTGCAGCTCTACTGCGACGATTCGAAGGCGGCCGAGATCGCGCTGCTCAATGCCGGCATCGGCTACGACGTCGGCAGCACCCGGAGCCCGAACGGGCGCACCATCGACGTACTGAGCCTGGCCCAGCCCTGCGCCACGTTGAATGAATCGGTCACGGTACATCTCAGCATCCTGGACCACAACGACCTCCGCGGCGCGCTCAAGCGCGACGCCCACGGCCGCAGTGCCCGCGGCGATGCCGCAGCACTGCGCCAATTGATGACGAAGGACGCCCGATGAATCCCCCCCCCATCGCTTCGGCACGCCGCCGCCGACTGGTCTTCGGCCTGGGAGCGGGGGCCGGCGTAGCCGCCGGGGTGTGGCTGGCGCTGCGGCAGCAGGCACCGGCGCTCGACCCGACCGTCACGGCGCTGTGGGCGTCGAGTTTCGACCGCCCCGAGGGCGGTACGCTGGCGATGCAGAGCCTGCGCGGCAAGCCGCTGCTGATCAATTTCTGGGCCACATGGTGCGCACCCTGCGTCCGAGAATTGCCGGAAATTGATCGCTTTCATCGTGATTTCCAGTCCAAAGGCTGGCAAGTTGTCGGCCTGGCCGTCGACGGGCCGACCCCGGTCCGCGAGTTCCTGGGTCGCCTGAAGCTGGGTTTTCCGATCGGGCTGGCCGGCTTCGAAGGCAGCGAACTGTCGCGCCAACTGGGCAACGAACAGGGCGGCCTGCCCTTCACCGTGGCCTTCGATGCGAGCGGCCGGCCGGTGCAGCGCAAGCTGGGCGAGACCCGCTACGAAGACCTCGCCGCCTGGGCGCGGGAGCTGGGCTGAGCACGCCCGCTTCGTGATCGACCATCGCCCCGTTTGCGCGTAAAGTCGCGGCTTCGCCGGGGGATCTGCCGGCATCGAACTCGCATCTGATGGAAATACTCGTCCTTCATGGACCCAATCTCAACCTGCTCGGCAGCCGCGAACCGGCGGTCTACGGCGCCACCACGCTGGCCGAGATCGACGCGGCCCTGCTGCGCCGCGCGGGCGAGGCCGGGTTCGGATTGGCGAGCTTCCAGAGCAACCACGAGGGCGCACTGGTCGATCGGGTACAGGAGGCGCGCAGCGACGGCACCCGCTTCATCCTGATCAACCCGGCCGCCTTCACGCACACCAGCGTCGCGTTGCGCGATGCGCTCGCCGCGGTGGCCCTGCCCTTCATCGAGGTGCACCTGTCGAACGTGCACCGCCGCGAGGCCTTCCGTCACCATTCCTATTTCTCGGAGTTGGCCGAAGGAGTGATCGTCGGTCTGGGCGCCAGCGGCTACCGCCTGGCGCTGGAGTTCGCGCTCGAACGGCTCGACGGCACACACAACTGAGCGGTGGCCCTGCCGCGGTACACCGCCGCGCAGGCCCGGTTTGAAGAAACCATAACGACATTCGTTGGAGAGAGAAATCCATGGACCTGCGCAAACTGAAGACGCTGATCGACCTGGTGTCGGAGTCCAACGTCTCCGAACTGGAGATCACCGAGGCCGACGGCAAGGTGCGCATCGTCAAGAGCGCGCCGGTGGCGACGGTTGTGGCCGCGCCGGTGGCGGCGCCCGTGGCCCCCCCCGCGGTCGCGGCGGTCGCCGCCGCGCCGGCACCGGCGGCGGCTGCGCCGGAGCCCGCCGCGCCGACCGGACACAGCGTGAAGTCACCGATGGTCGGCACCTTCTACCGCTCGTCGAGCCCGGGCGCCAAGGCCTTCGCCGAGGTCGGCCAGGAGATCAAGGAAGGCGAGCCGATCTGCATCATCGAGGCGATGAAGATCATGAACGAGATCGAGGCCGACAAGTCGGGCACGGTCACCAAGATCCTCTGCGAGAACGGGCAGGCGGTCGAGTTCGGGCAGCCGCTGTTCATCATCGAGTGAGGCAGAGCACTCGATGTTCAAGAAGATCCTGATCGCCAACCGAGGCGAGATCGCCCTCCGCATCCAGAGAGCCTGCCGCGAGCTCGGCGTGCGCGCCGTCATCGTCTACTCGGAGGCCGACCGCGACGCCAAGTACGTGAAGCTCGCCGACGAGGCGGTCTGCATCGGCCCGCCGGCCTCGGCGCAGAGCTATCTCAACATGCCGGCCATCATCGCCGCCGCCGAGGTGACGGATGCCGAGGCCATCCACCCCGGCTACGGCTTCCTCAGTGAGAACGCCGACTTCGCCGAGCGCGTGCAACAGAGCGGCTTCACCTTCATCGGCCCGACGCCGGAGTCGATCCGCGTGATGGGCGACAAGGTGGCTGCCAAGCAGGCCATGATCAAGTCGGGCGTGCCCACGGTGCCGGGCGCCGAGGGCGCGTTGCCGGACGACCCGAAGGAGATCATCCGCCAGGCGCGCGCGATCGGCTACCCGGTCATCATCAAGGCCGCCGGTGGTGGCGGCGGACGCGGCATGCGGGTGGTGCACACCGAGGCGGCGCTGATCCACGCGGTGCAGACGACGCGCGCCGAGGCCGGCGCGGCCTTCGGCAACCCGACCGTCTACATGGAGAAGTTCCTCGAGAATCCGCGCCACATCGAGATCCAGGTGCTGGCCGACACCCACCGCAACGCGGTGTGGCTGGGCGAGCGCGACTGCTCGATGCAGCGTCGCCACCAGAAGATCATCGAGGAAGCTCCGGCGCCCGGCATCCCGCGGCGCGTGATCGAGCGCATCGGCGAACGCTGCGTCGCCGCCTGCAAGAAGATCGGCTATCGGGGCGCCGGTACCTTCGAGTTCCTGTACGAAAACGGCGAGTTCTACTTCATCGAGATGAACACCCGCGTGCAGGTCGAGCACCCGGTGACCGAGCTCGTGACCGGCGTCGACATCGTGCAGATGCAGATCAAGATCGCCGCCGGCGAGAAGCTTCCGTTCACGCAACGCCAGATCGAGATGCGGGGCCACGCGATCGAGTGCCGCATCAACGCCGAGGACCCTTACAAGTTCACGCCGTCACCGGGCCGCATCACGATGTGGCATCCGCCGGGCGGCCCCGGCGTGCGGGTCGATTCGCACGCATACACCAACTACTTCGTGCCGCCGAACTACGACTCGATGATCGGCAAGATCATCACTCACGGCGACACCCGCGAGCAGGCCTTGGCCCGCATGCGCACGGCGCTGCTGGAGACGGTGATCGAAGGGATCCAGACCAACACGCCGCTGCACCGCGAGTTGGTGGTCGACGCGAAATTCGTCGAGGGCGGCACGAGCATCCATTACCTCGAAGGCTGGATGGCCCAGCGCAAGCGCTGACGTGGCAGACACGAGCATGTTCGAGCTGGTGCTGCTCGCCCGCGAGGAGCAGGTCGAGTCAGTGTCGGACGCGCTGATGGAACTCGAAGCGCTGAGCATCTCGGTCGAAGACGCGGACGCCGACACACCGTCCGAGCAGGCGTTGTTCGGTGAACCCGACATGCCTGCACCGAAGGCCGGTTGGCAGCGCTCGACGCTGCGCGCCCTGTTTCCGGACGAGTCCAGCGCGACCGATGCGGCGACGCTGTTGCTGGCTCAGGAGTGGGCGGCCGATCTACAGGTGCACTCGCTGCAGCCGGTGCCCGAACAGGACTGGGTGCGATTGACGCAGTCGCAGTTCGCGCCGGTCGAGATCACGCCGACCTTCTGGATCGTGCCGTCATGGCATGAGGCGCCGGCCGCGGCGACGCAGGTGATACGGCTCGACCCTGGCCTCGCCTTCGGCACCGGCACGCATCCGACGACGCGCATGTGTCTGCGCTGGATCGCCACGCACGAGGCTGCGGTGCGCGGCCGGCGCGTTCTCGACTATGGCTGCGGCTCGGGCATCCTTGCCATCGGTGCCGCACTGTTCGGGGCCGCGCCGATCGACGCGGTCGACATCGACCCGGCGGCGATCCAGTCGACTCGGGACAACGCACATGCCAATGGCGTGACGCTCGAAGCCGGGCTGCCCGAACGCGCCGGCAGCCCGTCGGCCGCCTATCCGCTGGTGCTGGCCAACATCCTGGCCACACCGTTGAAGCTGCTGGCACCGCTGCTCAGCGCCCATGTCGCCGCGGGCGGCCACCTCGTGCTGGCCGGCATCCTGGAGCGCCAGGCCGCCGAGCTGCAGGCCGCCTATGCGCCATGGCTGGCGCTCGAGGTCAGCGATCGCGAAGACGGCTGGATCCTGATGACCGCCCGCCGCGCCGCCTGAGAGGGGCCTGCGCGATGGCATCATTCGCAGCATGAGCCTGGCCACCCGCTGCACCGCCTGCGGCACGATCTTCCGTGTCGTGCAGGACCAGCTCAAGGTCTCGGAAGGCTGGGTGCGCTGCGGCCGCTGCCAGGACACCTTCAACGCGCTCGAAGGCCTGTTCGATCTGGAGCGCGAGGCACCGCCGCAGCGTATCCCGAAGGCCGGCGCTACGCAGTCGGTGGTCGAGGGCATGGCCGAGTTCGTTGCGAGCCATCACCCCGGCAACAGCGAACACGGCGCACTGCCGGCCATGCCCGCGACCCAGGAGCATGACGCGATCGAGTCGCGCTTCTTCGCGCCGCAGTCCGACGACAGCCGCTCGGACGAGCACCCCGATTTCGCCGATGCCCGCTTTCCGAGCGAGTTCCCGCCCGACGCCGCGGCACTGGAACCGGACGCGACCGAAGATCCCGTCGATGCGCTGCCGCCAGCCAGCCCCAAGAGCGCGCCGCCGTCCACGCCATTGCTGCAGCGCTGGCGCGACAGCCGTGCCGCGCGACAGGCGGCCGCGATGAGTTCGCTGCTGGAGGCGCCGATCGGGGACGAGGCGGCGATGCCGCCGCCCGCTGCGCCGGCCGTTGCCGGCACCCCAGGCTTCCTGCGCCAGGCCGAGGATGCGGCGCGCTGGCGCCGCCCGCGGGTGCGCGCCTCGCTCGTCGTGGCTGCGGCACTGCTGATCGGCACGCTGCTCACCCAGATCGCTGTGCAGTACCGCGACGCCTTCGCGGCACAATGGCCGCAGGCGCGGCCGACACTGGAAACGCTGTGCGAGGTGCTGGACTGCCGCATCGAGCCGCTGCGGCGCCTTGCGGCCATCACCGTCGAATCGAGTGGGCTGACGCAGGTGGAAGGCAGTGATGCCTACCGGCTGAGCCTGACGCTGCACAACCGGGGCCAGGTGGATATCGCCCTGCCGTCGGTCGATCTCAGTGTGACCGACAACAGCGGCACCCTGGTCTCGCGGCGCGCGCTGGCGCCGGCCGATTTCCGCACCGCCACGGGCGGTTCAGTGCCCGGCGTGGCGCTCGCCCCCGGATCGGAAAGTCAGTTGCAAGCACTGCTGACGGCGCGCGGCGCACGCATCAGTGGCTACACGGTCGAGCTGTTCTATCCCTGAGCCCCTCGCTCGTCGCCGATCGACCGCCCTTTTATTCTTCCTCGTCTCGGAGTTGCCATGCCGGCCCTGATCTGCGGTTCGCTCGCGTTCGACACCATCACCATGTTCCCCGGCCGCTTTGCGCAACAGATCCTCCCTGAGCAGATCCACATCCTCAACGTGTCCTTCCTGGTACCCACGCTGAAGCGCGAATTCGGCGGTTGCGCCGGCAATATCGCCTACACCCACCAGCAGCTGGGCGGCACGCCGGTGGTGATGGCGACGCTCGGCGCCGACGGCGACGGCTACCTGCAGCGGCTGCGCGATTGGGGCGTGAGCACGTCCCTGGTCAAACGCATCGATGAAAGCTACACGGCGCAGGCGATCATCATCACCGACCAGGACAACAACCAGATCACCGCCTTCCATCCCGGCGCGATGCAGTTCGCACAGCGCACGGCGGTGCCCCCACGGGGTGACCTGACGCTCGCGATCGTGGCACCGGACGGCCGCGACGCGATGATCGAGCATGCCCAGCAGCTGCACGAGGCCGGCATTCCGTTCATCTTCGATCCGGGCCAGGGCCTGCCGATGTTCGACGGCGCCGAACTGCGCCGATTCGTCGAGCAGGCGAGTTGGGTCGCGGTGAACGACTACGAGGCGAGGATGCTGTGTGACCGCACCGGCCTGAGCCTCGAACAACTGTCGCGCTCCCACTTGCGCGGCCTGTTCGTCACACTGGGCGCTGACGGCTGCGAGGTGTGGGAGCAGGGGCAGGTCCGGCGCGTTCCTGGCGTGGCCGCCACGGCGATCGTCGATCCGACCGGTTGCGGCGACGCCTTCCGCGGTGCGCTGCTCTACGGACTGGAGCGCGACTGGCCCCTGGCGCGCTGCGCCGAACTCGGAAACCGCGTCGGCGCGCTGAAGATTGCGTGCGCCGGCCCGCAGAACCACCGCATCGATCGAGCCGCGCTCGGACTCTGAATTGGTATCGACTGTGCCGTAATGCACAGTCGTGAGGCAGCGGCGCCCCTCGGAGACAGCGACACGCGAGATGGATTCACGGACGCAGTGGCGGCCGAGCAGCTATCGTTCGCATCAGGCTGAGTGGCCGGTGAAACTGCGGCTGCCGAAGGAGTGTGCGATGACTCTCACGAACTGGCTGCTGCTGATGGGCGCTGCGCTCGCGCTGGCCGCGCTTTCGTGGCTGATGTGCGCCTGGTGGTATCGACGCCAGTTGAGTGCCGTGCTGCAACGCCTCGAGAAGGCCCGCGCCGTCGCGGGCCAGAATGCAACGCAGGCCAAACGCCAGATCGCACAGTTGCAGAAGGAACTGGCCGAACGCCCGGCGCTGAGTGCAGTTCAGCGCGAAGCCCGCGACAAGGCCGCCGATGCCGCCGCGCGCAAGCAGGAACTTGCCGAGAACCTCGACCGCGGCCGACTCGCGACGGCCCTGCCTGCGAACGGCTTCGCCGATACGCAACCTCTCTAGACCGACTGCGTACTGCCGCTGCTGCTGCGCCCATGAAAAAGCCCGGCCGAAGCCGGGCTTTCAACTGGTCGAGCCAATCGCTCAGGGCTTGGTGCCCGTCGGGAAAGGCCAAGCCGCTTGCGGGCTGAGCGTGGTCTTCGCTGCCGGTGCTGCAGGCGCAGCAGGGGCGGCGGGAGCCTTCTTCGCAGCCGGCTTCTTCGCGGCTTTCTTCGCAGCCGGCTTCTTGGCGGCCTTCTTCGCGGCAGGCTTCTTCGCCGCGGCCTTCTTGGCAGGGGCCTTCTTCGCCGCCGCCTTCTTGGCCGGAGCCTTCTTCGCCGCCGCCTTCTTGGCCGGGGCCTTCTTCGCTGCCGCCTTCTTGGCCGGAGCCTTCTTCGCTGCCGCCTTCTTGGCCGGAGCCTTCTTGACTGCAGCCTTCTTCGCCGGGGCCTTCTTGGCCGCGACCTTCTTCGCCGGGGCCTTCTTGGCCGCAGCCTTCTTCGCCGGGGCCTTCTTAGCGGCCGGTTTCTTCGCAGTTGCCATCACGATTCTCCTTGATCAAGTTGCAAAGAGCACTGTGCCGCTCGATACGGCACAGCGATTCACTGCCCATGGGGCTGCCTTGGAGAGACGCTCCGGTGCAGTGAATGGGGTCGTGGGCAATGCGTTGCGCTTCTGCGTCGCTAACGTCTCACCCACAGATCTTGATTTGTTGTCTTCCTTCTTCTTCAGGGCCCGAGCGCCGTGCGCACGAGGTGCTTCAATCCCAGGAGAGCGCGCCACCGGACTGGTACTCGATGACGCGGGTCTCGAAGAAATTGCGCTCCTTCTTCAGGTCGATCATTTCACTCATCCACGGGAACGGGTTTTCCTCGTTCGGGAAGAGCTCCTCCAGGCCGATCTGCGTCGCGCGCCGGTTCGCGATGTAACGCAGGTAGCCCTTGAACATGGACGCGTTCAGACCGAGCACGCCGCGCGGCATGGTGTCTTCGGCGTAGCGGTATTCCAGTTCGACGGCCTTCATGAACAGGGCCTTGATCTCGGCCTTGAATTCGGCGGTCCACAGCTGGGGGTTCTCGAGCTTGATCTGGTTGATCAGGTCGATGCCGAAGTTGCAGTGCATCGACTCGTCACGCAGGATGTATTGGTACTGCTCGGCCGCGCCCGTCATCTTGTTCTGCCGACCGAGCGCGAGGATCTGCGTGAAGCCGACGTAGAAGAACAGACCTTCCATCAGGCAGGCGAAGACGATCAGCGATTTCAGCAGCGTGCGATCGTTCTCGAGCGTGCCGGTGTGGAAGTTCGGATCCATGATCGCGCCGATGAAGGGGATCAGGAACTCGTCCTTGTCGCGGATCGACTGGACCTCGTTGTAGGCGTTGAAGATCTCGCTCTCGTCCAGGCCCAGCGACTCGACGATGTACTGGTAGGCGTGCGTGTGGATCGCTTCTTCGAAGGCTTGGCGCAACAGGAACTGCCGGCACTCGGGCGCGGTGATGTGGCGGTAGGTGCCCAGCACGATGTTGTTGGCGGCCAGCGAATCGGCGGTCACGAAGAAGCCGAGGTTGCGCTTGATGATGCGGCGCTCGTCTTCCGACAAGCCGTTCGGATCCTTCCAGGTCGCGATGTCGCGCGACATGTTGACCTCTTGCGGCATCCAGTGATTCGCACAGGTGGCGAGGTACTTCTCCCACGCCCACTTGTACTTGAACGGCACCAGTTGGTTGACGTCGGTCTGGCCGTTGATGATGCGCTTGTCGGCCACGTTGACGCGGCGCGTGCCCGCTGCCGCCGAAGGCTTCACGGCATGGGCCGCAGCCGGAGGCGCATCGAACAAGGCAGCAGACTGCGTTGCGGGCGACGAGGAAATCGGGGATGACGGGTCTGTGGCCCGTGCATCGCGCAGCGATGAGGGCGGAGTGTGATGCGTCGCAGTGGAGGCGGAACGAGCGTCGTCTTCCCAAACCAGCATGGTGTACTTCCTGTGAACTGAATTATCGGAGTGTTGTGTTCAAACACCAAGCACTTGTTGACATCGAAGCGCTGAAGTTGTTGCGGTCGTGCATCGCTTGCAGGCGACCACGACCGCACGACACGCATTGGCGAATCACTGACAGGCCTCGCACGTCGGGTCGTCGATCGCGCAGAACTTCATGTCGGTGGCAGGCACGCTGCTCGCAGCATCGAACTGCGCTTGCGCTGCGGCAGCCACGGCATCGACACCACCGCTGCCGCTCGACACGGCATTCAGGTGCCCCGCCTTCACCGTCGATTTCTCGGCATGCGTCGCGCCCACCGTGCGCAGGTAGTAGGTGGTCTTCAGGCCACGCTGCCACGCGAGCTTGTAGGTGTCGTCGAGCTTCTTGCCGGACGCGCCCGCCATGTAGATGTTGAGGCTCTGCGCCTGGTCGATCCATTTCTGGCGGCGTGCCGCCGCCTCGACCAGCCAGGTCGGCTCGACCTCGAAGGCCGTCGCGTAGAGCGACTTCAGTTCCTCTGGCACGCGGTCGATGCGACGCAGCGAACCATCGAAGTGCTTGAGGTCCATCACCATCACGTCGTCCCACAGACCGAGCTTCTTCAGATCACGCACGAGGTACTCGTTGATGACCGTGAACTCGCCCGACAGGTTGGACTTGACCGACAGGTTGCTGAACGACGGCTCGATCGACGCGTCCACGCCGATGATGTTGGAGATGGTCGCGGTCGGAGCGATCGCCACGCAGTTGGAATTGCGCATGCCGTGCTGCTGGATGCGCGCGCGCAGCGCGTCCCAGTCGAGCGAGGTGGAACGGTCGACGTCGACGTAGCCGCCGCGCTGCTCGGCCAGCAGATCCAGGCTGTCGATCGGCAGGATGCCGCGGTCCCACAGCGAACCCTTGTAACTGGAATAGCGGCCGCGCTCCTCGGCCAGTTCGGTCGAGGCCCAATAGGCGTGGTAGCACACCGCCTCCATCGAACGGTCGGCGTACTCGACCGCCTGCTGCGAAGCGTAGGCAATGCGCAGTTGGTAGAGGCTGTCCTGGAAGCCCATCACGCCCAGGCCGACCGGGCGGTGGCGCAGATTGGAGTCGCGTGCCTTCTTGACCGCGTAGTAGTTGATGTCGATCACGTTGTCGAGCATGCGCATCGCCGTCGACACCGTCTTCCTCAGCTTGGCGTGGTCGATCTCCAGACCCTCGGCGCCGTGCATCAGGTGCTGGGCGAGGTTGACCGAGCCGAGGTTGCAGACCGCGATCTCGCTGCCGTTGGTGTTGAGCGTGATCTCGGTGCACAGGTTCGAAGAGTGCACCACGCCGACATGCTGCTGGGGCGAGCGGACGTTGCAGGCATCCTTGAACGTGATCCACGGATGCCCGGTCTCGAACAGCATCGACAGCATCTTGCGCCACAGGTCCTTGGCCGGCACGCGCTTGTAGAGCTTGAGCTCGCCTCGATCGGCCTTCTGTTCGTATGCGGTGTACGCCTGCTCGAAAGCGATGCCGAACTTGTCATGCAGGTCCGGGCAGGTGGACGGCGAGAACAGCGTCCAGTCGCCGCCTTCGATGACGCGCCGCATGAACAGATCGGGGATCCAGTTCGCGGTGTTCATGTCGTGGGTGCGACGGCGGTCGTCGCCGGTGTTCTTGCGCAGCTCCAGGAACTCCTCGATGTCGAGGTGCCAGGTTTCCAGGTAGGCACAGACCGCCCCCTTGCGCTTGCCGCCCTGGTTGACGGCCACCGCGGTGTCGTTGACGACCTTCAGGAATGGCACGACGCCCTGCGACTCGCCGTTGGTGCCCTTGATGTGACTGCCGAGCGCACGCACCGGTGTCCAGTCGTTGCCCAGACCACCGGCGAACTTGGAGAGCAACGCGTTCTCCTTGATCGCCTCGTAGATGCCGTCCAGGTCGTCGGCCACGGTCGTGAGGTAGCAGCTCGACAGCTGCGAGCGGCGCGTGCCGCTGTTGAACAGCGTCGGCGTGCTCGACATGAAGTCGAAGCTCGACAGCACCTCGTAGAACTCGATTGCCCGCGCCTCGCGGTCGACCTCGTTCAGCGCCAGGCCCATGGCCACGCGCATGAAGAAGGCCTGCGGCAATTCGATGCGCGCCTTGCGAACGTGCAGGAAGTAGCGGTCGTACAGCGTCTGCAGGCCGAGGTAGTCGAACTGCAGGTCGCGGTCGGCCTTGAGCGCCTCGCCCAGGCGGCGCAGGTCGTACTGCATCAGCCGCTCGTCGAGCAGTTCGGCCTCGACACCCTGCTTGATGAAGCCCGGGAAGTAGTCGGCATAGCGCTGCTGCATTTCCTCGTGGAGCACCTCGCCGCCGAGGATTTCGCGGCGGATGGTGTGCAGCAGCAGCCGCGCAGTCGCCCGCGTGTAGGCCGGGTCCTTCTCGATCAGCGTGCGGGCGGCCAGGATGGCGGCCTTGTAGACCTCGTCGATCGGCACGCCGTCGTACAGGTTCCGCTGGGTCTCGGCGAGGATCGGCGCAGCCTGCACCTCGCTGCCGAGATTGGCACAGGCCGATTCCACCAGGGCCTGCAACCGGCCGGTGTCGAGCGGCACGCGCTGGCCGCGATCGATCACGTGCAGTGCGACGGCCGGCGTCACCGGCGCAGCGCCCTGCTTGGCGCGCTCCTGAGCGCGGCGCTCGCGGTACAGCACATAGGCGCGGGCGATCTCGTGGTGCCCGCCGCGCATCAGCCCAAGTTCAACCGCATCCTGGACGTCCTCGATGTGGAAGGTGCCGCCGCCCGGACGTGAACGCAGCAGCGCGCGCACCACCGATTCGGTCAGACCATCGACCATCTCGCGGACGCTGGCCGAGGCCGCACCCTGCGTGCCGTGCACGGCCAGGAAGGCCTTCATCAAGGCCACGGCGATCTTGTTCGGCTCGAACGCCACCACCGCTCCGTTGCGCCGGATGATCTGGTAGCCGGCATAGGCCGAGCTGCCGGGAGCCGCCCGCGAAACTGCGGTGGCGGCGAGCGCGCCGCCGGCAAGAGCGGCGGCCGGAACGCTGGAGCTGATGGATTGCATGAGGTCCCTTTCGGTTCTTATGAGATGACGGTGTTTGCGACGGGCCGGCGCAAGGGGTTCGACTGCGGGTGATCGCCCGGGTTCAGCCTTCGAGGTACCAGCGTGCACGGGACACGGTGCGCCATGAACTGCCGATCGCCATCGTGACAGCGGGACGATCGGAGCAGACGCAGCGCCGGGCTGTACAACGCCGCCCGGACGGGGCGGCCACGAGGTCGATGTTCACGCGAGAGCGACCCCGGACGTGCTCGGCTCAGGCAGGACGGGAAGGCATCGGCACACTATATCTAGCGCTCGCCGCCTCTACAAGCACTATATGTAGCGTGTCACGACTTGAAACGTGGCGACCTTTCTCACACCTCGGAGACAAGCCGCATCAGTGCTTGCGCACGATGGCCAAGCCCACGAGTGACGCGCCTCCAGCGCGAAAATCGGCCGCCAGGCCGCATGGAACCTGCCTTCGCCAAACGCGCTCGCTTCGCGCCTTCAGCGCGAGGCGAGCACACCCTTGGGAAAGTACCGATCCGGCCATTCTGTCAGCGACTGCAGGCGCACCCACTCGAAGCCGGCGCCGGGGTCGAGCTTGCGCCCGGGAGCCACGTGCTCATGCCCGGCCACGTCGCGCAACGGGTGCTGCCGCGCGAGCGCGTGCAGCAACTCGGCGAGGCGCTCGTACTGCGACGGCTCGAAGCGCTCGCCCTCCAGACCTTCGAGCTCGATGCCGATCGAATAGTCGTTGCAGTTCTCCCGGCCTCGCCACGCCGAGCGGCCGGCATGCCAGGCCCGCCGCGCTGTCGGCACGAACTGCAGCAGCTCGCCGTCGCGCCGGACGACGAAATGCGACGACACCTCGAGGCCGCGGATCTGCTGGAAATAGGGGTGAGCATCCCAGTCGAGCGTGTTGGTGAACAGCCGCTCGATCGAGTCGCCTCCATAGCTGCCAGGCGGCAGGCTGATCGAATGGATCAGCGCCAGCGTGACCTCGGTGCCTTCTGGCCGCGGCCCATGGTTGGGCGAATCGACGCGGCGCGCAGCCGACCACCAACCGTCCTGCCAGTGCGTGCCCTGCAGGCTCACGCCCGCCCCGATCCGGCGGGCGGCAGTTCGTCATCCGAGTCGTCGGCACCCGGCCCGATGGCCACGCCATGCTCGGCGACCATGACCCCCAGCCGCGCCATGCGATAGCGCATCTGTCGCAGCGAGAGACCGAGGCTGGCGCCTGCAGCAGTGCGATTGAAGCGGTAACGCTCCAGCGCACGCACGAGGATGTCGCGCTCGACGCCGTCGAGGTAGGCGGCGAGATCGTCCGGCAACGGCGTCGGCAGCGCCGCGCTCGCCGGGAACTCGGCGGCGCTCGGCGGCGGCACATCCGCTGGCAGCGCCGCCAGCTCGGCACGCCCGCTGTCGCTGAACGCCGACTCGGGCAGATCGAGGTCGCCGACATCGATCACATCGCCATCGCAGAGCGCGACGGCCCGGTGCAGCAGGTTCTCGAGTTCGCGGACGTTGCCGCCGAAGGGGTAGCGCAGCAAGTAGGCGAGCGCGTCACGCGTCAGCCGCGGCGGCGGACTGACTCCGGCGTCGGCGGCGATGCGCTCCAACACGCGCTCGCAGATCGCCGGCAGATCCTCGAGCCGCTCGCGCAGCGGCGGCACCCGGATCTGGATCACGTTGAGCCGGTAGTACAGGTCCTGGCGGAAGCGCCCCGCCTGCACGTCGGCCGCCAGGTTCTTGTGTGTCGCGCTGACGATGCGAACGTCCAGCGCCGTCTCCGTCGTCGCGCCCACCGGCCGCACCGAGCGTTCCTGGATCGAGCGCAGCAGCTTGCTCTGCATCGACAGCGGCAGATCACCAATCTCGTCGAGGAACAGCGTGCCGCCACGCGCGGCCTGGAAGAAACCGTCGCGGTCCTCGTTCGCCCCCGTGAACGCACCGCGTCGGTAGCCGAAGAACTCGGCTTCCAGCAACTGCTCAGGGATCGCCCCGCAGTTCACCGCAATGAAGGGCTGACTCCGGCGCACGCCGCTGTCGTGGATCGCCCGTGCGACCAGCTCCTTGCCGGTGCCGGACTCGCCATGCACCAGCACCGGTGCCATGCTGCGCGAGACCTTCTCGATCAGCGAACGCACCTGCTGCATCGGGGCCGAGTTGCCTGCCATCCGCGCCAGCGCGCCGGCCGGAGGGACCACCGCAGCGGCCGGGCCGATCACGATCGTCGGCACCGGGCGTGCGGCAACGCCGGCGCGCGAGGGCCGCGCCGCCCCGGACTCGGACGGCAACTGATCGGGCTGCACCGTCGGACCGCTGGCCGCGGCCCGACCGAGGGCAGACGCCACGACGCTGCGGAACAGTTTCAGGTCGACCGGCTTGGTCAGGTAGTCGTAGGCGCCGGCCTTCAGCGCCTCGACGGCGCTTTCCGCCGAGCCGTAGGCGGTGATGACGATGGTCTTCTCGCGGCGCCCGGCTTCCTCCAGGCGATGCAGCAGGTCGAGCCCGCTGCCGTCGGGCAGACGCATGTCGGTGATCACCGCGCTGAACGTACGGTCGGCGAGCTGCGCCCAGGCGTCCTCGACACAGGCTGCGGTCTCGATCTCGTAGCCCTCGCGCAGCAGCGTCAGCTCGTAGAGGGTGCGCAGGTCAGGCTCGTCGTCGACCACCAGCAGGCTGAAATGCGAGGCCGGGCTCATGGCGTCGCTCCCGCGGTGGAGCATCGCCGCGCCGACAGGTCATGTGCCGTCGAAGGGCTGAAGTCGCTGGGCACTGAAATTCTCATGCGCTGAAGTGAAGCCGGGAATCGCCGTCCGGAAGCAGCGTGCGCCGCATGGCGACCGAGAACACGTTGCGGTGGCGCTCCGGCGCGCCGCGTGAGCTGAATTCGATGCTGGCGCCGTAGCGCTCGCACAGCTCACGACAAATATACAGTCCCAGTCCGGTGCCGCGGCTGCGCGTCGAGAAGAAGGGCTCGAACAGGTAACGCTCGACCTCCGGCGCGATCTGCTCGCCGTCGCTTCCCACCGTGAGCAGGGCTCGGCTTTCGCTCGCCGCAGCGAGCCGCAGTTGGACCGCACCGGGCGTCCGGCTTCCGTGCCGCAGCGCGTTGTCGAGCAGATTCACCAGCACGCGGCGCAGGTGCTCGCCATCGAACACCACGCCGAGCGGCTCGCTCGGCAGGTCGACCCGCAGCACGCTGTCGGCACCGATCGCCAGGCCCGCGGTGCGGGCCCACTCGCCGCAGATGGTGGCGACCTGCAGACTCGCGTCGAGCGGCGCCGGCTCGGGCAGCAGGCTCGGTGCAACCTCCATCACGTCGTCGACGATGCGCTTCAGGCGCTCGGCGTTCTCACCCACCATGCGCGTGAGCTGCACCTGCTGCGCGCTGCTGGCGTCTTCGGCCAGCAGCGCATTGGCTTGCATGATCGCCGCCAGCGGATTGCGGATCTCGTGCGCAATGCCGGCCGACACGCGACCCATCGCCGCCAGCTTTTCCTGGCGCACGCGCGCCTGCACCGTGCGCAGGTCCTCCAGGAAGAGCACGCAGTAGTCCTCCGGCGCCCCCGTCTCGCGGCGACGCGTGAAGCGCACGCGCAGGCGCAGCTGTCGTGGCCCCGTATCGCTGGAGGCCACACGGGGCAACACCACGTCGCGCCCCCCCTCGGGCCAGTGGCCCTCCCCGAAGGCCCGGTCCACGGCCCTGACCAGGGGCTCCCAGGCCTGCACACCGGTCAGCGAGAAGCTGTCGGCGGCGCTGATCAGGGGCTCCCAGGCCTGCACACCGGTCAGCGAGAAGCTGTCGGCGGCGCTGATCAGCGGCTCGTCGAGCAGATGGCGCGCCGCCGGGTTGGCGGCGCGCACCCGGCCACGGCGGTCGACGACCATCACGCCGTCCTGCATTTCCTCGAGGACGAGGCGATTGAGTTGCGCCTGCTGGCGCGCCAATTCGAGGCTGCCGCGCGCCGTCAGCTCCTCGCGCGCCAGCCGACCGGACAACTCGCCCGCCATCAGGCTGACCACGAACAGGCCGACGCCGGCCAGGCCCGCCTGCGTGAGCTGCAACGTTGCCTCGCCGGTCACGTCCACATTGAGCCCCGCGGCAGCAAGCAGGATCAAGGTGCACCCGGCGGCCACTCCCAACGCCTGCAGACGCGGCGTCAGCACACCGGCCATCAGCACCGGCAGCACGAGCAGCGCCGAGTAGTTCAGCACGCCGCCGCCGGCCAGCAGATGCAGGACGCCGAAGCTCAACATGTCGACCCCGATCGTCGCCATCCAGTGGCGGCGTCGCAGACGCGACTGCAGCGCCGGCTGCATCGGACCCAGCAGGTTGGGCAGCACCCACAACAGGAGCGCGGCCATCGCGTAAAGCGAACACAGCGACAGCACCAGCTCTCGCTGTGGCCGCGGACTCAGCCAGGTGATCGCCACCTCGGTGGCCAGCAGCGCGAGACCGAGCACCGCGCGCGAGGCCACGAAGGCACGGTAGAGCCGGTACACCGCGCTCTGGCCCGACCCGGCGATCCGCCGCGCCTGACGCGACAGGAAGCGCGAATCGGCAGCATCGGTCTCGCGCCACTCGCCACGGTCGAAGCGCGACTGCGCCGCATCGTCGTCACCGGGCAGGCCGAGATCGATCGACCCGAACCACGACGCCCCGCCATCCGCAGGGGCGCGACGGCGACCCGATCCGGTCGTGCCCGCCATCAGCGTGAGTCGCCGTGGGCGAGCCGGTGCGCGTCGCTGCAGTAGTGGCCCTGCAGGCCCGCCACGGCCTCGGCTCGCGGCAGGTGCACGCCGCAGTGAACGCACTCGATCATGGCCTGCGGCGCACTGCCCTCGGACGCGGGCGCACGGTCGGGGCGTACCGCACGTGGCCGCGAACGCACGAGCCACAGCACGGCCACGATCACCAGCAGCAGGACCAGGTACTTCATGCGTGAAGGGACATCGGAAAGACAGAAGAAGGCCGTGCTTCGCCGTCAGGTCGTGCGGTGGAGGACCACTTCCAGCACGAAGCGCGAGCCGACGTAGGCGAGCAGCAGCAGCCCGGCCCCCACATAGAGCCAGCGCGTCGCCAGCCGGCCCCGCCACCCGAAAGCGCGGCGCCCGGCGAGCAGGGCCGCGAACACACCCCAGGCCAGCACGGAGAACACGCTCTTGTGATCCCAGCGCCAGGGCGAGGAGAACCACCAGCCGAGCAGCAGCGTGGCCGACAGCACGACGAAGCCAGCCGCCACGAAGCGGAAGGTCAACTTCTCCAGCCGCAGCAGCGGCAGCCCGGGCGACGGCACGCGCGGCGCTTCGCCTGCCGCCGGCTTGCTGCGCAGGCGCTGCTCCGCACGCCGCAGCAAGGCGGCGTGCAGCAGCGCGGTGCCGAACAAGCCATACGATGCAATGCCGAGGATCCAGTGCAACGGCGCCCACGGTGAGCCAGCGTGCGGGCGCAGTTCGCCGGGAAACACCAGGGTCAGCACGACGGCAGCCGCACCCAGCACGGCCAGCGTGCGCCGCACGCCGGCCAGCGGCACGAAGCGGCTTTCGATCGCATACACCGCCAGCACCAGCCACAGCGTCACCGACAGCGCGGGCGCGAAACCGAAGCGAGCGCCCGGCTGCGCCTCGCCGACGCCGGCCGCGTGGAGGCCGATGGCCAGGCCATGGCCGATCCATCCGACCGCCAGCACGACGCCGAGCCATGTGGCTTCGCGCCTGAACGCAGCGACAAGGTAGGCCAGCAGCGCCACGATGCTCGTCGCGGCCAGCGGCAGCAGGCTCGCAGCGGAGAGGCCGGGCGATAAAATCATGCTGCGCAGTGTACGTTCGCGCCCCGGGCCGCAAGGGGTGCGCGCCGGACGGCCGGCTCCGCAGCGCGCCGCGCCCCGACACAGCACCAACCCGAGACCTCCTCCCATGGCATCCGCCCTTTCCGAACGCCTGAGCCGCCTGGTCAAGACCATGCGCGGCCAGGCCCGCATCACCGAAGACAACGTGCAGGACATGCTGCGCGAGGTGCGCATGGCGCTGTTGGAGGCCGACGTCGCGCTGCCGGTGGTGCGCGACTTCATCGCCCGCGTGAAGGAAAAGGCACTGGGTCAGGAGGTCGTCGGCTCGCTGTCGCCGGGGCAGGCGCTGGTGGGCGTGGTGCACAAGGAGCTCGCGGCGACCATGGGCGCCGGCGGTGTGGCCGAGCTGAACCTCGCGACGCAACCGCCGGCGGTGATCCTGATGGCCGGCCTGCAGGGCGCCGGCAAAACCACGACGACAGCCAAGCTCGCCAGGCACCTGATCGGGCGCAAGAAAAAGGTGCTCACGGTGTCGGGCGACGTTTACCGGCCGGCCGCGATCGAGCAGCTGAAGACGGTGACCCAGCAGGCCGGCGCGGAGTGGTTTCCGTCGCAGGCCAGCGACCAGCCGGTCGACATCGCGCTGGCCGCGGTGGACTACGCGAAGAAGCACTACTTCGACGTGCTGCTGGTCGACACCGCCGGCCGCCTGGCGATCGACGAAGCGATGATGGCCGAGATCCGCGCGCTGCACGCGGCGCTGAACCCGATCGAGACATTGTTCGTCGTCGACGCGATGCAGGGCCAGGACGCGATCAACGTTGCCAAGGCCTTCAAGGAAGCGCTGCCGCTGACCGGCATTGTTCTGACCAAGCTGGACGGTGACTCGCGCGGCGGCGCCGCGCTGAGCGTCCGCCAGGTCACCGGCGCGCCGATCAAGTTTGCCGGCGTGTCCGAGAAGATCGACGGCCTGGAGCTGTTCGATGCCGAGCGCCACGCCGGACGGGTACTCGGCATGGGCGACATCCTCGCGCTGGTCGAGCAGGTGCAGCAGGGCGTCGACCTGCAGGCGGCACAGAAGCTCGCCGACAAGGTGAAGTCGGGCTCGGGCTTCGACCTCGAGGACTTCCTCTCGCAGATCTCGCAGATGAAGAACATGGGAGGCCTGTCGGGCCTGATCGACAAGCTGCCCGCGCAGATGACCGGTGGCAAGACGCCACAGCTCGGCGCCGCCGACATGGACCGTGCCGAGCGCGACGTGCGTCGCATGGAAGGAATCATCCGTTCGATGACGCCGCTCGAGCGGCGCAAGCCCGAGTTGCTCAAGGCCAGCCGCAAGCGCCGCATCGCCGCCGGCGCGGGCGTTCAGGTGCAGGAGGTCAACCGCCTGCTGAACCAGTTCGAGCAGATGCAGGGGATGATGAAGAAGATGAAGGGCGGCGGCATGATGAAGATGATGAAGCGCATGGGCGGCGGCGGAATGAAAGGATTTGTTCGCTAGCCCGAAAGCGTGCGTTGTTCTCTTGACGCTCTTCGGCGCCCCACTTACGTTCATCGTCGGGGTTTTGGAGGATGACGATGATGGGCGATCCGATGGTTTTGCAGGCGCTGGCGGTGCTGTTGGCGGGCCTGATGCTGGTGGTACTGGCGCGACGCCGCGGTGGCCGTGAACGCCCGGAAAGTCCGGGCCGCGACAAGCAGCGCGACAAGCGCGTCGAGGCGCTCGACACCGTGGCCGCGTGGCCGCCCGAAGCCACCCGCGTGCTCACGCTCAAGGAGCGCAAGGCGCAGTTGGTGCTGCAGCAGGCCCTGCCCGAGTACACCGTGCTGGCGCAGGTGCCCCTGGCCCGCTTCATCCGCGTGCCGACCCGCAATTCGTACCACGAGTGGATGCGCCGCGTCGGCCAGATCTGCGCCGACCTGGTGGTCTGCGACACGGTCTCGCAGGTGATTGCCGTCGTCGAAGTACGCCGCCCGCCCGGCAAGGACGGTGAACGCACCGTGCGCCGCCACGAGCGCATGGACCGCGTGCTGCAGCAAGCCGGCATCCGCGTGATCGTCTGGAACGAGGACGCACTGCCGAGCGTCCCGATGGTGCGCGACCAAGTGGTGAACACGTCGCAGGGCCTTCGCACCGAGGACGGCGGCAGCCGTGTGCGCACTCGCCCGGCAGCGGTCATGCCGGGGGTGCTCGTGACCGAGGTCGCCGGCAGCGCCGCGCCGGCGGCGCGGCCCACGATGGTGACCTTGCAGGACGTGCTCGAGGACCTGGACCGCGAGGCAGCTGACGGCGCCACGCTGGCGGAGCCCGCCCAGTCGACCTGGTTCGACGATCTGTCGTCCGCGTCGATGCCGCTCGACGCGCCGGCCCGCTGAACCCGGCGCGTCCGGCTCAGGTCAGCAGCGCCTGCGAGAACTCGCGCGCGTCGAAAGTCTCCAGATCCGCGAGCTTCTCGCCCACGCCGATGAAATAGACCGGCACCGGCGAGGCGCCGTCACGCTCGCGCGACCACAGCGCGATCGCCGCCAGCACCCCGCCCTTGGCAGTGCCGTCGAGCTTGGTGACGACCAGCCCGGTCAGCCCCAGCACGGCATCGAAGGCCTTGACCTGGGCCAGCGCGTTCTGCCCGGTGTTGCCGTCCACCACCAACAGCACCTCGTGCGGCGCGCCGTCCATGGCCTTGCCGATGGTGCGCTTGATCTTGCGCAGCTCTTCCATCAGGTGCGCCTGCGTCGGCAGGCGGCCGGCGGTGTCGGCGACGACCACATCGCAGCCGCGGGCCTGCCCGGCCTTCACGGCATCGAAGCTCACCGCGGCCGGGTCGCCGCCTTCCTGGCTGACGATCTCGACGCGGTTGCGGTCCGCCCACACCGCGAGTTGCTCCTTCGCCGCTGCGCGGAAGGTGTCGGCCGCCGCCAGCAGCACCTTCAGGCCGCCGTCGGCAAGGTGGCGCGTGAGCTTGCCGATGCTGGTCGTCTTGCCCGCGCCGTTGACCCCCGCAACCATGATCACCGTCGGCCGCGTCTCGCCCAGCACCAGCGGCCGCTGCAGGGGCGCAAGCAATTCGGCCAGCGCGTCGACCAGCAACAACTTCACCGCGGCAGGATCGGTGGCCTTGTGCTCCTTGACGCGCCGCTTCAGGTCGGCGAGCAGGTGCTGCGTGGCGGGCATGCCGGCGTCGGCCATCAGCAGCGCCGCCTCGAGTTCCTCGTACAGCGCCTCGTCGATGCGCGTGCCGGTGAACACCTGCGTGATGCCGGATCCGGTGCGCCGCAGCCCGCTCTTGAGCCGGTCGAGCCAGGGGCGGCGCTGTTCGGCTGGCGCCGCAGCAGCCACGCGGACTTCGGCAGCAGGCCCGGGAGACGGTGCGGATGCTGCTGGGGCCTCGGGGCCGGTCGGCGGTGGCGCCACGACCGGCGCCTTCTTCTTGAAGAAACTGAACATGTGGCCCGGATTCTAGGGACAGGCCGCCGCTGCCTCTCTGGGACGCAGCGCCCCACACGCACCACGGTGAGCCCGGCGCGCGAGCGATCGTCACCGGCGCACCGGAGAAGCGGCTGCCTAGAATCGGCCGATGGCCCGTGCCCCCGCTGCCGCCCGCCCCGCCGCCACGCCAGCCAGGCCGGGTGAGGTCCGACTGATCGGCGGGCAGTGGAAGCGCAGCAAGCTGCCGGTGCCCGTGGCTCCGGGGCTGCGCCCCACGCCCGACCGCGTGCGCGAGACCTTGTTCAACTGGCTTGGCCAGGACCTGAGCGGCTGGCGCTGCCTCGATGCCTTCGCCGGCAGCGGCGCGCTCGGTTTCGAGGCAGCCTCGCGCGGCGCCAGCGACGTGATGCTGCTCGAGCGCGACGCCGCCCTGGTGCGCGGACTGTGCGCAGTGCGGGCGCGACTGGCGGCCCACGCGGTGCGCATCGAGGCCGCCGACGCGCTGGCGTGGATGACGCGTTACGCCGGCGCGCCCTTCGACTTGGTGCTGCTGGATCCGCCCTTCGACGGGGGCCTGTTCGAGCCGGCGCTGCGCGCTGCGCAGCGCGTGCTGGCACCCACCGGTCGCGCCTACCTCGAAGCCGACCGGGCGTTCGAGGCCGAGACGCTGGAGCCACTCGGCTTCGCGCTCGATCGGCACACCCGCGCCGGGCAGGTGCATGCGCACCTGCTCCGCCCCGCGGACCGTGACGCTGCGGCATAAACTTCGCCACCCTGCCCGCTCCGCGAAGGAAACACCGTGCCCTTCAACCCCGGCCTGAGCGCCGTCTACCCCGGTACCTTCGACCCGATGACGCTCGGACACCAGGATCTGGTGCGTCGCGCCAGCGCGCTGTTCCCCCGTCTGATCGTCGCCGTGGCCGCCGGCCACCACAAGCGCACCATGTTCACCATCGCCGAACGGCTGGAGATCGCGCAGGAACTGCTGGCCTCGCATCGCAACGTCGAAGTCATCGCGTTCCGCGGGTTGCTGCGCGACTTCGTCGTCGAGCACGGCGGCAAGGTGGTGGTGCGCGGCCTGCGCGCCGTGAGCGACTTCGAATACGAGTTCCAGATGGCCGGCATGAATCGCCAGCTGATGCCCAACGTGGAAACCGTGTTCCTGACCCCGAGCGACCAGTACCAGTTCATCAGCGGCACCTTCGTGCGCGAGATTGCCACCTTGGGCGGTGATGTTTCGAAGTTCGTGGCACCCTCGGTCCTCCAGCGCCTGAAACAGCGCGTCAGCCAGGCCACATGACACACCGGATGTCCGTCCCGATCGACAACGCCCGCCGCGGGCTCGGCGGCCGTGCGCCGCTGCATCGGAGCTCCCCATGGCCCTGATGATCACGGACGACTGCATCAACTGCGACGTCTGCGAGCCCGAGTGCCCCAACCAAGCCATCTCGCTCGGGCCCGAGATCTACATCATCGACCCGGCCAAGTGCACCGAGTGCGTCGGTCACTTCGACGAACCGCAGTGCGTGCAGGTCTGCCCGGTCGCCTGCATCCCGGTGAATCCGGCGCACGTCGAGAGCCCGCCGCAGTTGTGGGCCAAGTTCAGGGCGCTCGTCGGTGAACCCGCGTCGCCAGACGTGTCGCCGCTGCCCCCCTCCGGCACCGCTGCGGGCTGAATCGCCGTTCTGTGTTCAACGGGTCGGCGGGGCCGCCGTTCCGGCGCGCGTCTTCTTCTTGGCACCGGGCGGCGCAGGCCCTGTCGCCTTGAAATCTCCGGAAGCACCGGCCGGAGGGTTTGCAGGCCGCTTCGCGTGCCGCCGCTTCTTCGGGTTCGGCTTGCCGGCAGTCGCGTGCACCTCTGCGTCCTTCTGCGTTGGCGCGCTCAACGAAGCCGCCCTCACGCTCACCGACTCGGCTTGGCGTCGCTCGTGGGCGAGCGCATCGGCCAAGCGGGCATCGCGCCGCGCCGCCTCCATGACCTGCTGGCGCTGGGCCGGCGTGCGCACGTCGTCATCGACGCGTAGCGTGCGCCCGTCCGCACAAGGCTGCTGCGAGTAGCTGCGTCCGTCGGCGCCGCAGCGGTAGACAGCCCCCTGGGCGCTGGCGGCCTGCGGTGCCGCGGCGGCGAACAAGCCCAGCACCAGCAGTGACAGCATCCCATGCTTCATGGAGGATCGCCCTGGGTGGTGGCCGGGGCGCTGCCGGCAATATCGGGCGCCCTAGGAGCATCCGCCGCAGCAGGAACCCCAGTGCCCGCGACCGCCACCGGCCGCGGCGGCTTCGGCCGGGGCGGCTTGCTGGTGTGCAGGCGCAGCGTGGCCTTGCTCATGTCACCGGACAGCAAGGCGTCGACAGCAGTCAGCGAGCGCACGATGCAGGCATCGATGGCCTCACGGTGCTCGCGCATGGGCTTGCCGAGCACGTAGTTGGCCACCTCGGCCTTCACACCCGGATGACCGATGCCCAGCCGCAGACGCCAGTAGTCGGTGGAACCGAGTTGCGCATGGATGTCGCGCAGGCCGTTGTGGCCGGCATGGCCACCGCCCTGCTTGAGCTTCATCTCGCCCGGCGGCAGGTCGAGCTCGTCGTGGGCCACCAGGATCTCCTCCGGAGCGATCTTGAAAAAGCGTGCCAGCGCCGCTACCGACTTGCCCGACACGTTCATGTAGGTCTGCGGCTCCAGCAGCCACACCGGCCCGACAGGCGTGTTCACTCGCGCCACCAACCCGTGGTACGCGCGCTCCGCGTGCAGCGAGGCCTTGAGCTGGCGCGCGACGGCGTCCACCCACCAGAAGCCGGCGTTGTGGCGAGTGGCCTCGTACTCTGGGCCCGGGTTGCCGAGCCCCACCATCAGTCGAATCATGACAAAGATTATCGTGAGGACCCAGACCGAGCCACACCGTGGAAAGCGTGCAGCCACGAAGGAGCTTCTCTCTCCTCTTGCGATCTTTCATCGAGTCGGAACAGGTCGAGTCTGCGTAGGCAAGGCATGTCCCTGTGTGGAGATCTCAGCGTACTTGAAGCCCGCATCCGTGGTCGCGCCCCCATGAGAGGGAGTTGCCCAGATCGTGTAGCGGGCCCCGGTGCGACACGGGCAACAAAAAGCCCCGCCGAAGCGGGGCTGGAAGCATGGGCAGCGAACACCCAAGAAGAATCACTTCTTGTTCTGCTTCTCGCTCTTCTTGCCCTTGGCAGCTGGCGCGGCAGCGGTCGGGGTGGCGACTTCGGCCGGGGCTTCTTCCGCGGCCTGCATCACCACGGTGGCGATCACCGGGTTCTTCTTGCCGCGCAGCACCACCTTCACGCTCGGGGGCAGCTTCAGGTCATTGACGTGCAGCGACTGGCCCTTGGCCAGTTCGCCCAGATCGACCGTCAGGTACTCGGGCAGTTGCGAGGCCAGGCACTCCACCTCGAGTTCGGTCACCACGTGCGAGATCAGGCCCTTGTCGAGCTTGACGCCCGGCGCGTTCTCTTCGTTGACGAAGTGCAGCGGCACCTTCTTCGTGACGCGCGTGGTGGCGTCGACGCGCTGGAAGTCGACGTGCAGCACCTGCGGGCGGAAGGCGTGCATCTGCACATCACGCAGCAGCACCTGCTGGCTCTTGCCATTGAATTCCATGTCGAGCAGGGAGGCGTGGAAGGCTTCCTTCTTGAGCGCGTGGAACAGCGCGTTGTGGTCGAGCTCGATCTTCAGCGGCTCGCCGGCGCCGTAGACGATGCCCGGCACCTTGCCGGAAATACGCAGGCGGCGGCTCGCTCCGGTCCCCTGCAGTTCGCGCGGATAAGCGACGAATTTCATGAGTTTTCTCCAAAAGGAAGGCGCCCGCGACCAGGCACCCTGTGTGAACCCGCACGCCCCATGCGCACGGGCAGAACCCGGCTCAGAAGTTGTTGTTCTGCTCCGAGAAAAGCGAGGTGACCGACTCACCGTCCGAGATGCGGCGGATGGTCTCGGCAAACAGGAAGGCCACCGACAGCTGGCGGATCTTGGTGGTGGCCTTGGCCGCCGCGTTGAGCGGAATGGTGTTGGTGATCACCACCTCGTCGATCTGCGAGTTCTTGATGCGCTCGATCGCCGGGCCGGAGAACACCGGATGCGTGCAGTAGGCGAACACGCTCTTCGCGCCGCGCTCTTTCAGCACCTCGGCGGCCTTCACCAGGGTGCCGGCGGTGTCGATCATGTCGTCCATGATCACGCAGTTGCGGCCGTCGATCTCACCGATCACATGCATGACTTCCGACACGTTGGCCGCGGGGCGGCGCTTGTCGATGATGGCGAGGTCGCAGTTGAGCTGCTTGGCCAGCGCGCGGGCGCGCACCACGCCGCCGACGTCGGGCGAGACGACGATCAGGTCGTCGTAGCGGCGGCTCTTCAGGTCCGACAGCAGCACTGGCGAGGCGTAGATGTTGTCGACCGGAATGTCGAAGAAGCCCTGGATCTGGTCGGCGTGCAGATCCATCGTCAGCACGCGGTTCACACCCACGGCCTCGAGCATGTTGGCAACGACCTTGGCGCTGATCGGCACACGAGTGGAACGAGGGCGGCGATCCTGGCGCGCGTAGCCGTAGTAGGGGATCACGGCGGTGATGCGGCCGGCCGAGGCACGCTTGAGCGCGTCGACCATGATGAAGAGCTCCATCAGGTGCTCGTTCGTCGGGGTGCAGGTGGGCTGCACGACGAAGATGTCGCGCGCCCGCACGTTCTGCTGGATCTCGACCGTGACCTCGCTGTCCGAGAACCGCCCGACGGCCGCGCGGCCCAGTTCGATGCCGAGCGAGGTGGCGATCTCCTGCGCCAGCGCCGGATTCGCATTGCCGGTGAAGATCACGGTGTTGGAGGAGAGCATCACGCCTCCGAGGCGGTCGTTCGTTGGAAAAAACCTGTCCGATCAAAAAACATGGCGCCCGGAACGCGGGCGCCATGCTTCCTGGGTAAAGCTTTGGCAGGGGAAGAAGGATTCGAACCTTCGCATGTCGGAATCAAAATCCGATGCCTTAACCAACTTGGCGACTCCCCTACACAGGACACCGCTCTGGCTTGCGCCCGAGCCACGCCCGAAACCGTCGCTTGGCGACGATCAGCCGGCCCAGAGCGCCAGCGGATGCACCGTCAAGCCGCGGCACATGCGTCCCACCCACGACGGAGGAAGCGAAGCCGCTTCCATCATCGCAACCGTCGGTGACTCGCCGGTGCCGGCCTCCGCGAACACCGCGCTGCCGGATCCCGACATGCGGCTTGCGCCGTAGCGGGATTGCAGCAGCGCCAGAGCCTGGACCACCTCGTCGCTGTACGCCATTGCGGGCGTTTGCAGATCGTTGTGGCCGAACTCGACTGCGTTTGCAGAGAAGTCCGAGATTGTAGCAGCAGCGGTGTTCCTCACCAACAGCGGGCTGCCGAAGATCGCCACGGTGGGCACCGCCACAGCGGGCTTCAGCACGGCCCACCAGCGCGGCGCCAGCTCGATGGGCGTCAGTCGTTCGCCGATGCCCTCGACCCAGGCGTTGTGACCGCCCACGAAGAAGGGCACGTCGGCGCCGAGCTGCAGGCCCAACGCCAGCAGCCGCTCGCGCGACCAGTGCAGGCCCCACAGGCGGTTCAGCGCCAGCAGGGTGCTGGCGGCGTCGGAGCTGCCGCCGCCTAGGCCGGCGCCCCAGGGTACGTCCTTGTCGATCGAGATGTCGGCGCCGAGCGGGCAGGCACTCTCGCGCTGCAGCAGGCGCGCCGCGCGCAGGCACAGGTCGTCCTCGGGCAGCGCGGCGGCCAGGTCGTGGCGGACCAGGCGGCCGTCGAGGCGGCGTTCGAAATGCAGGGTGTCGGCCCAATCGATCAGCGCGAACACCGACTGCAGCAGGTGGTAGCCATCGTCGCGCCGGCCCGTCACGTGCAGGAACAGGTTCAGCTTGGCTGGCGCGGGAACGTCGTAGAGGGCTTGCAGACTCATCGGCGGGCCTTCTCAGGGGGCATCGTCGAGCTTGGCGCGCACGCTCACCACGGGGAGCGCGGCGCGGCGCGCCTCGACCCAGCCCTCGGCCCGGCGCGACACGTCGACCACCCAACCGAGCTGCGAAAAGCCCTGCGGTTGCGCCGCGCTCGGCGCGCCGGGCCAGGGCCGGGCGTGAAGCCAGTCGAACAGCGCGGCGAGCGGTACCCGCTCGCCCAGCGCGTCTTCCGCCAGGCTCTCTAGGTCGGGGTAGAGGCGCTCGCCGTCGCCGGAGCGCAGGCGAACCTGCCGCGGCGACCAGTCGGCGCGGGCGAGCTGGATGCCGAGCGGCGTCGTCAACGACAGCTGGCCCGACTCGGACGAACCTTCCAGTTCGAACGCCGCATTGAAGTTCCGTGCCGCGTCGCCCTCGACACGCACCGACAGCCGTCCCGCCAGCCGCTCGCCCTGGGGCGCCGGCGTGCCAACGCCGGCGCACCCCGCCAGCCACACTGCCGCAGCACACGCGGCGGCGAGCAGTGCGCAGCCACGCCTCACAGATCGACCTTGAGCCGCGCCAGGGTTTCCTTCAGCACGTCGTTCGTGGCGTCGCGGGCCCGGGCCTCGGCCCAGATCCGACGAGCCTCGTCGCGCCGGCCACTGACCCAGAGCACCTCACCCAGGTGCGCGGCGATCTCGGTGTCCGGTCGTGCGCCGTGTGCCTGCCGCAACCAGCGGATCGCCTCGTCATGGTTGCCGAGCCGGTACTCGACCCAGCCCAGGCTGTCGATCAGGAACGGATCGCCCGGCGACAGCTCCAGGGCCTTGATGATCAGCTGGCGCGCTTCCGGCAGGCGCTGGTTGCGATCAGCGAGCGAGTAGCCCAGCGCGTTGTAGGCCTGCGGCTGCTGCGGCTTCAGCGCGATCACGCGACGCAGCAACTGCTCCATCTCGGTCATGCGGTCGAGCTTCTCGGCCATCATCGCCTGCTCGTACAGCAGGTCGGTGTCGTCGCGGTAGCGGTCGTTGGCCTCGGTCAGGACGCCCAGTGCCTCCGACCACTGCTTCTGGTCGCGCAGCAGTTGCGCCTCCACCAGTAGCTTGGAGCGCGCGTCCTCCGGCTGCCGTTCCGGCAGCGCGCGGATCAGGCTGCGCGCCTCGGCGAGCTTGCCCTGCTGCGCCAGCAACGATGCGCGCCGCGATTGCACCGTCAGTGCCTGGGAGCTGTCGACCTTGGCCAGCCAGCCCTCGGCGGCCTTGAAGTCGCGCCGCTGCTCGGCGGCCTGGGCCAACAGCAGGTAGGCCTGCGTCAGACGCTGCATGGGCGTGGCGGCGTCCTCGTCCTGCGTGGCATCGGCCGCTTCGGTCGATGCCGCCTCGCTGCCGGCCTCGAGGCGCGCGAGGTACTCGCGCAGCGCCGCTTCGGCCTCGGCCGGCTGCTTCAGTTCCAGCCGCAAGGCGCCCAGCGTCAGCCAGGCGTCGACAAACTGCGGCGCGTCGCGCGTCACCGCCTCGAGCTGCGGCGCGGCGTCCGCATAGCGCTGCGCGACAGCCAGCGTGCGGGCATAGACCAGCCGCACCGCGCTGCGCGTGGCGGCCGGAGCCGGTGGCTGGGCCTCGAGAAAGGCCGTGACCAGCGACTCGGCCCGCTGCTCGGTCGGCATCAGTTCAATGGCGAGCAGCGCCACGGCCTCCGACCGCGGACTCAGCGCTTGACCACGGCGCGCGGCGTCGAGCGCGCGCGCCGCATCGCCGGCGGCCAGCCGGCTGCGGCCCAGCGCCACCCAGGCGGCCACCGCGGTGGCTTGCGGCTCGCCCGCCGAGCGCTGCTCTGCATAGGGCAGCAGCACCTGTTCGAGCACCGCCGTGGTCGCCTTGCGATCGGTGGTGCGCGAGAAATAGCCAGGCAAGGACCCGATGGCCGCCGGCCGCTGGGCCGGCGGCACCAGCGCCAGCGTGGCCCGCAGCGGCTGCACGGTTTCGGCGGTGCGATTCAACGCGACCAGCAACTGCACCTCGAAGCGGTGGGCGTCGATCGAGCCGGGCACGGCCTGGCGCCAGGCGCGTGCCGCATCGAGCGCCTGCTCGCCGGCCTGTGCCTGCAAAGCGACTTCGGTGGCGCGCCGGAACAGGCGCTCGTCGCGGGTCTTGCGGGCCGCATCCAGCAGGACCTGGTAGCTGGTACCGGCATCGCCCTGGCTGAGCTCCATCTCGCCGATCAGCAACTGGTAGAACAGCGGTGCGTCGAGGACCGAATTTTCCACCGGTGCCGCAGCGCCCGGCCCGGATGCCGGCGCTTCCGCCGGAGCGGGCTGGGCCCACGCCGTCGCGGCAAGAACGCTGGAGGCCGCGAGGGCCAGGACAGCGAATCGGAAAGGGGCCATGGACACTCCAAAGTCGAATTTCATTCTATGCATCCCCAGATAATGGCCCTATGCCCGAGTTGCCCGAAGTGGAAGTCACGCGCCTGAGCCTGGTCGATCGGCTGCGCGGCGCCGAGATCGCCGGGGTGCGTGTGGGCAAGCCGTTGCGCTGGCCGCTCGGCTGCGCGCCGTCGACACTGGTCGGGCGGCGCCTGCTCGACGTCAACCGCCGCGGCAAGTACCTGTGGTTCGCACTGGGAGCGCGGCCCGGCGTCGCGGCCGATGACGGCGGGCTGCTGCTGCATCTCGGCATGTCGGGTTCGCTGAACCTGTCGACGCACGCCGAGCCGCCCGGCCCCTGGGACCACTTCGACCTGGCGACCAGCCATGGCCTCCTGCGGCTGACGGACCCACGCCGCTTCGGCGCGGCCGTGTGGTCGTCCTCGCGCGACGAGGGCGCGGCCGGCAAGCTGCTGGCGGGACTGGGCGTGGAGCCGCTCGAGGCCGGCTTCACCGCCGCACTGCTGCACGCGCGCCTGCGAGGCCGTCGCGTCGCCGTCAAGCAGGCACTGCTGGCCGGAGACATCGTGGTCGGCGTGGGCAACATCTACGCCTCGGAGGCGCTGTTTCTGGCGGGCATCGACCCGCGCACGCCGGGCCATCGCATCAGCCTCGCGCGCTGCGAGCGCCTCGTCGATGCCGTGCGCGCGGTGCTCGCCCGCGCCGTGGCGGTGGGTGGTTCGACGCTGCGCGACTTCCGGGACGCCCATGGTCTGGGCGGCGCCTTCCAGAACGAGGCCCGGGTCTACGGCCGCGAGGGCGAGCCCTGCACGACCTGCGGCGGCACGGTGCGCCGCATCGTCCAGGGGCAGCGCTCGACCTACTTCTGTCCCCACTGCCAGCGCCGTTAGCGCGGTCGACGCAGCGGCCCGCTGTCACAAATGCACACGTCTTGAGCGGCGCGGGCGTGACGTGCTGACGACGGCGGCACGCCGGCGAGAAGGGCCCTGCGCTACCATCTTCTGCACAGAGAGCCCGCGTTGGAAAGTCACCCGTCCGCCTCGTTCGCCCACAGTGTCGACACCCTTGGTCACTGGCGCAGCACGCTGGAATCCAGGGTGCGGGAACTCGCCCGTTTCCTGCGCGAGCACGAGTTGCTCGACGAGCCCGCGACCGGCCTTCTCGAGTCGTTGCGCCAGCGGCTCGCGGGTGAGAAGCTCATCGTCGCCTTCGTCGCCGAGTTCTCGCGCGGCAAGTCGGAGCTGATCAACGCCATCTTCTTCGCCGACACCGGCCGCCGCATCCTGCCGGCAACGCCGGGCCGCACCACGATGTGCCCGGTGGAGATCGGCTACGAGGCCGACGAGCCGCCCGGCCTCGCGCTGCTGCCGATCGACACGCGCCTGCAGAGCCCCTCGCTCGCCGACCTGCGCCGCCAGCCCCGCGCCTGGCAGCTGACGCCGCTGGACATGGAGGACACCGAAGGTCTGGCGCAGGCGCTGACCCAGGTGACCCAGACCCGGTCGGTCAGCGTGACGATGGCGCGCGACCTCGGCTTCTGGAACGACGACACGCCGGACGACAACCCGCCGCTCGACGAACAGGGATGCGTCGAGGTGCCGGCCTGGCGTCATGCGCTGATCAACCTGCCGCACCCTCTGCTCAAACGCGGCCTGGTCGTGCTGGACACGCCGGGCCTCAATGCCATTGGTGCTGAGCCCGAGCTCACCGTCGGCCTGCTGCCGGCGGCCCACGCCACCGTGTTCGTGCTGAGCGCCGACACCGGCGTCACCAAGTCCGACCTGGCCATCTGGCGCGACCACCTCGGCGTGCAGGGCGTGAGCCGCTATGTCGTGCTCAACAAGATCGACACACTGGTCGACCCGCTCAGCACGGCCGAGGAGACCGAGGCGCAGATCGAACGCCAGTGCAACGATGTGGCCCACACGCTCAACATGCCTCGCGAACGCGTGTTCCCGCTGTCGGCCAAGCAGGCCCTGGCGGCGCGCGTGGCCGGTGACGAGGCCGATCTCGTCGCAAGCCGCCTTCCCGCGCTCGAGGAGGCCCTGAGCGAACGGCTGCTACCCCAACGCCAGCAAATGCTGGCGCAGATCGGCGTCGAGGGCATCGCGATCGTCGAGCAGCAGGTCGGCCGGCGCCTGACCGACCGGCGCCGTCAGATCGCCGAGCAGTTGCTCGAGCTGCGCGGCCTGCGCGGCAAGAACGCCACCAAGGTCAAGCTGATGCTGACGCGCGTCGATGCCGAGGCGGCGGAGTTCGAACAGTGCATCTCGCGCCTGCAGGCGATGCGCGTGGTGCACACCCGCATGCTGAAGGACGCGCTGCTCGACCTGTCGAGCGACCGGCTGCGCGAGCACGTGGGCGAGATGCAGGAAGGCATCCGCAGCTCGCTGCTGCAGCTCGGCGCCAAGAAGGCCTTCATGACGCTGTGCGGCAAGCTGCGCGAGCGCATGAAGCGCGCCCAATCGCGCAGCGAAGAGATCCACTCGATGCTCGAGGCGTCGTTCGAGATGCTGAACACCGAATTCGGGTTCAGCCTGCTGGTCGCGCCCACGCCCGAACTCGGCCGCTTCATCGGCGACCTCGACCTGATCGAACGCAACTACGTGCAGTACCTGGGCTTGACGCAGGCACTCAAGCTCACGCAGGAGCGCTTCCTCGAGCAGTTCCGCCGCATGCTGGTGTCGCGGCTGCGCGTCGTCTTCGAGAGCGCCAGCGGCGAACTCGAGCTGTGGAACAAGACCGCGTCCGCTCAGATCGACACCCAGTTGCGCGACCGTCGGCGGGGCTTCAAGCGCCGGCGCGAGGCACTCGAACGCATCCAGGCCGCCGCCGGCGAACTGGAGTCGCGCCTGAGCGAGCTCGAGAGCCAGGATGCGCGCCTGCAGCAGTTGCAGCAGCGCGTGACCGAGCTGGTCGAGGGCACCCGACTGCACGCCGATCCGCGCGGCGACCTGTCCGAGCGGGATACCGTCAGCACCAGCGAACTCCTCGACGACTCGATCGACCTGCTGCTCGACTTCGAGATCGATCCGGCCCGCGCTTGAGCGCCGCCGTGTCCCCACCGGCCCCGAGCGGCAGGACGCCGGCTTCCGCGCCCGACACCGGCGCAACCGCCACCACGGCCAGCCTGGCCGAGCGCGTGGTGACGTGGCAGCGCACCCAGGGTCGCCACGGACTGCCCTGGCAGCGCGAGCGCGATCCCTACCGCGTGTGGCTGTCGGAGATCATGCTGCAGCAGACCCAGGTCAGCACCGTGCTGACCTACTATGTCCGCTTTCTCGAACGCTTTCCGGATGTGGCCGCGCTGGCGCGCGCGGCGCTCGACGACGTGCTGGCCGCCTGGGCTGGCCTGGGCTACTACAGCCGCGCGCGCAATCTGCACCGCTGCGCCCAGGCGGTGATGGCCGAGCACGGCGGCCGCTTCCCGGCCAGCGCCGAGCAGCTCGCCACGCTGCCCGGCATCGGCCGATCGACCGCCGCCGCCATCGCCGCGTTCTGCTTCGGCGAGCGGGCCGCGATCCTCGACGGGAACGTGAAGCGCGTGTTGACGCGCGTCCTGGGCTTCAGCGCCGACCTCGCCGTCGCCCGCCACGAGCGCGGCCTGTGGGCTCGGGCCTGCGAGCTGCTGCCTCCGGCGTCGGCCGACATGCCGACCTACACCCAGGGGTTGATGGACCTGGGTGCCACCGTCTGCCTGGCCCGCAAGCCGAACTGCCTGCTCTGCCCGCTTCAGGGCGACTGCGTGGCGCGACGTGAGGGCCGGCCCGAGGCCTACCCGGTGAAGACGCGCAAGCTCAAGCGCACCCGCCGCGAACACTGGTGGCTGTGGCTGGAGCACGCTGGCGCGGTGTGGCTGCAGAAACGCCCGGCGACCGGCGTGTGGGCCGGACTGTGGAGCCTGCCACTGCTCGACGACGAAGCCGCGCTCGGTGCGGTGGTGCAGCGCTGGCAGGTGCCGGTGGAGCCGCAGCCGCTGATCGAGCACGCACTGACCCACTTCGACTGGACGCTGCACCCGCGGCGCGCGGTGCTGGACAGCGCAGAGGGTGTCGAGGCCGCGCTGGGCCCCGGCCGCTGGATCGCGCTCGACGCCCTCGATACCGTGGGGCTGCCGGCGCCGCTGAAGAAGCTGCTCGCGGCGCGCTAACGCGCCAGCGCCTTCAGCGCGAGCTTGATGCCGTCGCTGACGCCCACCTCGGCCGGCAGCGCCTTGACCGCCGCCTGCGCCTCGCGCTCGCTGTAGCCCAGCGCGATCAGCGCCTGCAGGATGTCGGCCTGCGCGTCGCTGGCCGGCTTGCCGCCGATCGCGGGGCCCAGATCGGCACCGAGCTTGCCCTTCAGTTCGAGCAGCAGCCGTTCGGCGGTCTTCTTGCCGATGCCCGGCACCTTGACGAGGCGGCTGGCGTCCTGCGCCGTCACCGCCTGCGCCAGATCACCCACCGTCAGACCGGACAGGATGGACAACGCGGTGCGCGGCCCGACACCCGAGATCTTGATCAGCATCCGGAAGGTTTCGCGCTCGGGCGCCGTGAGGAAGCCGAACAGAACCTGCGCGTCCTCTCGCACGACGAAGTGCGTCAGCAGCGTGACCTTCTCGCCGATGGCGGGCAGGTTGAAGAAACTGCTCATCGGCACGTCGACCTCGTAGCCGACGCCGCCGACGTCGATCAGCACCTGCGGCGGGGATTTCTCGGCCAGCAGGCCGGTGAGGCGACCGAGCATCCTAGGCTGCCGCGGCGGTCGCGGCGCACGGGTGCGCCGTCTTCAACGCCGGAACAGGCCGAGCCGCTGGGCCTCCAGGGCCACCTCAGCGCGCGAGCTCACGTTGAGCTTGCGGTAGATCTGCTTCACGTAGTCGGCGATGGTGTGGCGCGACAGGTTCAGCTGCACGCCGATCTCCGGCAGCGTGAAGCCCTTGGCCACGCGCAGCAGGACTTCGTTCTCGCGCTCGGTCAGCGTCACGCCCGGCATCAGCGGCGTCTTCTCGCGGAACTGGCTGCGCTGCTGGGCCGCGAAATACTGGATCACGCGGCGCGCGATCGACGGTGACAGCGGCGGCTCGCCGGCGCTGATGCGTCGCAGCTGGTCGGCCAGCTGTTCGCGGGACTGCTCCTTCAGCAGGTAGCCGAAGGCTCCTGCCTGCAGCGCGGGGAACAGGTGGTCGTCGTCGTCGTGGATCGTGACGACCACCGACTGCGCCTCGGGCTGGGCCTCGCGCAGCGCCGCCACCACCTCCACGCCCGAACCGTCGGGCAGGCCCAGATCGACCAATGCCAGATCGAAGCGCTGGGCGCTGATGTGCTCGCGCGCGTCGTGCACGCGGGCGGCCTCGGTGATCTGCGCCTGTGGAAACACCTGCAACGCAAGTGCCTTCAACCAGACACGGATCTCGGGCAGATCTTCCAGCAGCAGGATGTGGGTCATGTCACTCACCGTTTCATGGTAACAGTCTGAGCGCTGACGGCAAGGCCCGCAAGCGACCGGGCGCTGCTCACAGCGGAAGCGTGAGCCGGATCACGGTTCCATAGCCCGGGCCCGACTCGATCAGGCACTGGCCCTGCATCTGCTTGGCGCGTTGCTTCATGCTGGCCATGCCGTGGCCGCGGTCGAGGCGGCCGTCGAGTTCGAGCGGGATGCCGCGCCCGTTGTCTCGGATCACCAGCTGGAACTCGTCGCCGATGCGGCAGGTGACGGTCGCCCGCGAGGCGCCGCTGTGCTTGATGAGGTTGCTCGTGGCCTCGCGCAGCACGCGCGTCGTCTGCACATAGGAACGGGCCGCCAGGGTGCGCGGCGTGGTCGGCTCGGTGCTGTGCCACTCGATCTCGATGCCGGCATCGCCCAGCCGCGACACCGTCTCGGCACGCCAGTCGGCCAGCGCGTCGGTCAGCTGCACCGGCTTGCCGGCGATGCCACGCACCGACAGCCGCATCTCCTCGAGCGCCTCGCGCGCCAGCGTCGAGATACGCTCGTCGGTGCTGGTGTGGACGATGGTCAGCAGCTTGGCACCCAGGTCGTCGTGCAGGTCGGCGGCGATGCGCTTGCGCTCCTTCTCGGCCACCTGCTCCACCCGCACCTCGGCCAGGTGCGAGAAGTTGCGCTCGATCTCGGCCGAGATCTCGTAGACGCGCTGCTCGAGCTGCTGGCGCGCCGTCTCGGCGGCGGTCAGCGCGTTCGCGAAGGTCTGCACCAGCCGGAACGCCAGCACGCAGAACAGCAGCGGGATCGCGAAGTGGATGACATGGACATTGGGCAGCTTGAGGAAGCTGTCCTGCACACCGACCTCGATGCCGATCACCACCACGACCAGTGCGAGGATCGAGCCCAGCAGCCAGAACTCGCCGCGCCGCGTGCGCCACACGTGCGCGAGGCAGAAGCCGATCGCCGCGAACACCTCCAGCGCCAGCACGGAATAGCACAGCACCGCCCCTGAGAACAGCCGCTCCGGCCCGGCCAGCAACAGGCCGGCCGGCATCACCAGGCACTGGGTCCACAGGGCGATGTCGACGGCGCGCCACTTCATGCCGCAGTAGCGCAGCAGGAACAGCACCGCACACACCGACAGCGGGACGAAGGCGATGCAGCTCAGCAGTTCCAGCGTGCCGTTCGGCAGCGGGATGTCGCGCCACCAGATGCGAGCGCTTAGCAGCGCCCAGCCCAGCGACACCACGCCGAAGTACTTCAGGTGCGACACGCGCCGCACCCAGCCCAGCGCCAGCATCACCACGCCGATCATCACGAGCGTCGCCGCCACGATCTGCGCGAAGCTCACGTTCCAGAAGCGCTGGCGCTCATGCAGCTCGCGCAACTGCGGATAGGGCCCGATCAGCACCTCCGACAAGCCACCGGCACGCTGACGCCCCGCCACGCGCGGCAGCGGGTAGCCCACCACCTGGAGCGCCAGTTCGTTGCCGGCGGCATGCAGCAGACCGGCGGGCAGGCTGACCAGCTGCGACTGGTAGCAGTTGCGCGTGACCGGCTCGCGCAGGCTGCCACCGCGATAGAGCAACTGGCCATTGAGGTAGACCTCGAGGTTCGAGCACACCCGCGGGATGTAGGCGGAGAGCAAGGCGCCCGCAGCCTGCTGCGGCGCATCGAAGCGCAGCCGGTACCACTTGACCTGTTCGCCCGCCGGGCCCTGCGCCGACCAGTCGTCCGGGAGTGCCACGGTCTCGAAACCGCCGCCGACCGGCGGCGCGAGCGTCAGTGACGGCACGCTGGCGACCTGGGCGCTGCGCAGCGTCAGCAGGTCCGTCGTCTGGGCGACCGTCGGAGCGGCGAACGGCAGGCCGCCGCACAGGCCCAGCCACAGCAGCAGAAACAGGCGCCCGGGCGCGGAGAGGTGGCGAAGCATGGGCGGCGATTGTGCAGGATGGTGCGCGGGGCGTGCCTGTCGCCGGCGCCCGGCCGCGCCACAATCGGGCTCCCCACGCGACCGCCCTGCCCGTGATCCTGCGCCACGCCTTCATCCCGCTCGACAACATCCGCCTCGCGCACCTGTGCGGCACGCTCGACGAGCACCTGCGTGCCATCGAGGCGGCCTTCAACGTCGGCATCACGCGCCGCAACGAGTCCTTCCGCATCGAAGGGGCCAAGGCGCAGGCCGAGCGCGCCACGGCGCTGCTGCAGTCGCTCTACGACCGCGCCAAGAAGCCCATCACCCCCGAGAGCTTCCAGCTCGCGCTGGTCGAGGCCGCCCAGGGCGGCGGCGTCCGCGACGCGAACCCCGGCGACGGCGCCATCACCCTGCGCACCCGCCATGCCGACCTGGCCGGCCGCACCGGCAACCAGACCCAGTACCTGCGCCACATCCTCGACCACGACATCGCCTTCGGCATCGGCCCGGCCGGCACCGGCAAGACCTTCCTCGCCGTGGCCTGCGCGATCGATGCGCTGGAGCGCAGCGCAGTGCAGCGCATCGTCCTCACCCGGCCGGCCGTCGAGGCCGGCGAACGTCTGGGCTTCCTGCCCGGCGACCTGGCGCAGAAGGTCGACCCCTACCTGCGCCCGCTGTACGACGCGCTCTACGACCTGATGGGCTTCGAGCGCGTCACCAAGGCCTTCGAGAAAGGCACGATCGAGATCGCGCCGCTGGCCTTCATGCGCGGACGCACGCTGAACCACGCCTTCGTCATCCTCGACGAGGCACAGAACACCACCACCGAGCAGATGAAGATGTTCCTCACCCGCATCGGCTTCGGCAGCAAGGCCGTCGTCACCGGCGACGTGAGCCAGATCGACCTACCCAAGGGCGTGGAGAGCGGCCTGATCGAGGCCGAGCGCGTGCTCCGGCGCGTCAAGGGCATCGCGATGACGCGTTTCACGTCGGCGGACGTGGTTCGCCACCCGCTGGTGGCCCGCATCGTCGAGGCCTACGAGACCGCGGCAAAGCCGGTGTCCTAGGATGAAGCGCCCCGCCCGTCCGGTGCTGAAGCTGTCGCTGCAGTTCGCCGATGCAAGCCATCGGGCCCAGCTGCCGCGCCACAAGGTACTGCGCTGGATCCGCGCCGCACTGGACGTGCCGGCCGAGATCACGGTGCGCATCGTCGGAACCGACGAAGGCCGCGCGCTGAACCGCGACTACCGGCAGAAGGACTACGCCACCAACGTGCTGACCTTCGACTACGAGGCCGAGCCGGTGGTGGTGGCCGACCTGATCCTGTGCGCCCCGGTGGTCGAGCGCGAGGCCCGAGACGAGGGCCGCTCACTGGAAGCCCACTACGCCCACCTGCTGGTGCACGGCACCCTGCACGCCCAGGGCCACGACCACGAGATCGAGGCCGAGGCGCAGGCGATGGAAGCGCGCGAGACCGAGGTGCTGCGTGCGCTCGGCTACGCCGATCCCTACGCCTGAGCGCATTCCTGTCGGCCATGGCCCTCGTCGTCTTCAGCTGCGTGCTGCTGATCGTCGCCACGACGCTGACGCACTACGAGGTGCTGAACCTGCTGACCCGCCTGCTCGACCGGCTGCACTGGCCGGGCCGGGCCAAGCTGATCGTCGCCGTGCTCGGCTGCTTCATCGGCCACGGCGCGGAGATCCTCCTCTACGGCGCCGGCTACTGGCTGCTGATCATCAGCGCCGGCCACGGGTCGCTGGGCGGCACCGCCACGCCCGACCTCGGCAGCGCACTCTATTTCTCGGCCGAGACCTACACCTCGCTGGGCTTCGGCGACGTGGTGCCGGCCGGCCCGGTGCGGCTGCTGGCCGGCGTCGAGGCGCTCAACGGCCTGCTGCTGATCGGCTGGTCCGCGTCCTTCCTGTACCTGGAGATGGAGCGCTTCTGGCGGCGACGCGAGCGCTGAGAGGGAGGGAGCAAGGCGTTGCGCCACGCTCACTGCTTCAGGATCGCCAGCCCCTTCAGGTACTCGCCCTCGGGGAAGTTCACCGTCGTCGGGTGGTCCGGCGCCGCCTCCAGCCGTTCGAGCAGGTAGCCGTCGACCCCGGCATCGAGTCCGGCGCCGGCGACGATCTTGTGGAACAGGGCGGCGTCGACACCGCCGGAGCACGAGAACGTGAACAGCAGGCCGCCGGGCACCAGTAGCTTCAGCGCGAGGCGGTTGATGTCCTTGTAGGCGCGTGACGCGCGCTCGGCGTGCGCCGCCGTCGGCGCGAACTTCGGCGGGTCGAGCACGATGGCGTCGAAGCTCGCGCCGAGCTCGAGATGGCGCCGCAGCGTGCCGTTCACGTCGGCGTCCAGCGCCTCGTGCCGCGCCGCATCGAAGCCGTTCAGCTGCACGTGCTCGCTCGCCCGCGCCAGCGCCGGGCCGGACGAATCGACGCTGATCACCTGCTGCGCGCCGCCGGCCAGCGCGGCGACCGAGAAGCCGCCGGTGTAGCTGTAGCAGTTCAGCACGCGCCGGCAGCCGAACTGCCGCACCAGCTGCATGAAGCGCAGCCGGTTGTCGCGCTGGTCGAGGTAGTAGCCGGTCTTGTGGCCCTCCGCCACATCGACCTTCAGTTGCCAACCGTGCTCGCGGATCGTGAGTTCGGTCGCGCCCTCGTCGGCAGCGGGCCGGCGCAGCCAGCCGGTCGCGCTCGGCAGGCCCTCGAGCTCGCGCACGTTGGCGTCGGAACGCTCGTACAGCCGCGCGCACCCGGTGGCCGCCAGCAGGGCCTCGGCGATGGCCGGCTTCCAGCGCTCGACGCCAGCGCCGAGGAACTGTGCGCTCAGCGTGTCGCCGTAGCGATCGACGATCAGCCCGGGCAGGCCGTCGGCTTCGCCATGCACCAGGCGCTGGGCGTCGCTGTCGATCGCCAACCGCGCACGCAGCGCGACCGCGCGCTCGACGCGCCGCGCGAACAGGCTCGCATCGACGCGCTCGGCCACATCGAAACTCCAGGCCCGCACGCGGATCTGCGACGCCGGGCTGTAGGCACCCCACGCGAGGAAGCTGCCGTCGTGGGCGTCGATCCGCACGGTCTCGCCCGGATCGGCTTTCCCGGAGGCGATGCTGCCCTCGAACACCCAGGGATGGCGGCGCAGCAGCGAGCGCTCCTTGCCGGCGCGCAGACGGATCGATTTCATGACCGGATTGTCGCGTGGGGCGGCGCGCGCCGGCGCCGCCGGCGCCGCCGGCGACGCATCACGACTTCTTGCGCGCCCGCGGGTGGGCCGCGTCGTAGGCCTTGGCCAGGTGCTGGAAGTCGAGCTTGGTGTAGACCTGCGTGGTCGTGATGTTGGCGTGCCCCAGCAGCTCCTGCACAGCGCGCAGGTCGCCGCTGGACTGCAGCAGGTGCGAGGCATAGCTGTGCCGCAGCATGTGCGGGTGCACATGGGTCGGCAGGCCGGCCTGGATGGCCCGCTCCTTCAGCCGCGTGCGCACCTGCGAGGCCGTCAGCCGCCGGCCGTGGCGGCTGACGAACAGCGCCGGCTCGTCGACCTGCGCCACGCTGCCGCGCTGCGCCAGCCAGTCGTCCAGCGCGGCAAGCGCCGCCCGGCCCACCGGCACGCTGCGCCGCTTGCTGCCCTTGCCGAGCACGTGCGCCTCGGCGTCGGCGCGGTCGATCCAGCCCAGCGCGCCACCGCCGGGCGTCACGTCCAGGTCCACCAGTTCGGCCACCCGCAGGCCGCAGCCATAGAGCAGTTCGACCAGGCAGCGGTCGCGCGCCTCGAGCCGCGCATCGCCGTCGACCTGCCGGTGATCGGCCAGTGCCACGGCATGGTCGACCGACAGCGCCTTCGGCAACGGCTTGGCCGCGCGAGGCGCCCGCAGCCCTTCGACCGGGTTCAGCGCCACCCGGCCTTCGTGCCCGAGCCAGCGGTACAGCCCGCGCCAGGCCGACAGCGCGATCGCGATGCTGCGCGGCGCCAGCCCGCCGGCATGCAACCGCGCCATCCAGTGGCGCACGTGGTGCGGCTGCACGGCACGCAGGGCTACGCCGTCGCGCTGCGCCGCTTCGCCGAGCCGCCGAAAGGCCTCCTCGTAGTTGAGCAGGGTCTTGGCCGACAGGCGGCGCTCGACGCGCAGGTGCTGGAGGTGCCCGACGACATCGGCGTCGAGCGGCAGCGGCGCGGCCGGTGTGCCATCCGGAGGCTCGCGGCGGGTGGCGACGGCGCTCCGGCGTCGGGCGGCCGCGGGCGCCGACGGCACGATGGGCCTCGTCAGTGCACCGGCAGCAGCCGGTGCAGGCCGGCGCTGGCCAGCTCGCCGATGCGCACCAGGAACTCGGTGCCCATGTCGGCGGTGTAGCGCGTCGGGTCGGGCGAGCCCAGCACCAGCATGCCGAAGGCCGGCGCGGACGGGTCGTGGCGCAGCGGCAGCATCGCGAGCGACACCACCGCGCCCGACTCGTCGAACCAGCCGGCGGCCTCGAATCCCGAGTTCACGCCGCAGTAGGGCTGCGTCAGGCTGGTCGCGAAGCTCTTCACCTCGTCGCTCACCGGGCGCGCAAAGGCCAGCGACTCGAAGGCATCGGCCGCGCCCCACACGCGGATGCCGGCCTGCGGGATCAGGAACTCGTGCTTCAGCTGCTCCACCAGCACGGTCGGCAGGTCGCTGGCGTTGTTGGTCAGCATGATCGAGCGCGTCCAGCGGTGCAGCTTGTCGGCGATCGCCACGTTCTCCTGGCCGTGGCGGATCATCTCGACCAGCCGCATCTCGAGGCCGCGGATCTTCTCGCGCAGCATCTCCATCTGGCGCTCCTGCAGCGAGACCGCGCGGTTGCCGTGCGGGCTGGTGAGCTGCACGCTGGCCAGCGTGTCGGCATGGCGCTCGAAGAAGCCAGGCGTCTGCTGCAGGAAACTCGCGATGTCGTCCTCGGTAATGCCTTGCGTGCTCATCTGGGTCAGTCTCCCTGTTCCGGTAAATCGATCTCGCCGACGTACACGCTCTCGGCGGGGCCGGTCATCCACACCGGCGCGTCGCTGCGGCCGGCCCATTCGATCGTCAGTTCGCCGCCGCGCGTGTCCACGTCGACCGGCGTGCCGGCGCGCAGCCAGCCGAGGCGGATGCCCGCCACCACCGCGGCGCAGGCACCGGTGCCGCAGGCCAGCGTCTCGCCGGCGCCGCGCTCGTACACGCGCAGCTTCACATGGGTATCGCTCAGCACCTGCAGGAAGCCGGCGTTCACGCGCTGCGGGAAACGCGTGTGGCGCTCGACGAGCGGGCCCAGTTCGGCCACCGGCGCCTCGTCGACGCCCCCGCTGCCGAACTGCGCCACGTTCATCACCGCATGCGGGTTGCCCATCGACACCACCGCAGCCTCCACCGTGCGGTCCGCCGCGTCCAGCGGCCACAGCGCAAAGCCGTTCAGCTCGCGCGGCTGCAGGCCGGCGGCGTCGAACGGTACGCGGGCGGGCTCGAACACCGGCGCACCCATGTCCACGGTGACGCGGCCGTCCACCAGCCAGCGCGGTTCGATCACGCCGCCGGCGGTGCGCACGCGGATCGCGCTCTTCTTCGTGAGGCCGGCCTCGCGCACGTAGCGAACGAAGCAGCGCGCCCCGTTGCCGCATTGCTCGACCTCGCTGCCGTCGGCATTGACGATGCGGTAGGTGAAGTCGATGCCGGGCTCGTCGCTCGCGCCGACGATCAGGACCTGATCCGCGCCGACGCCGAAGCGCCGGTCGGCCAGATAGCGGTACTGCGCCGGGCTCAGCGTCAGCGGCTCTCGGGTGGCGTCGAGCACGACGAAGTCGTTGCCCGCGCCCTGCATCTTGGTGAACCGCAGCTTCATGATGACGGGATTATCGACCCCTCCCGTGCCGCCAGCCGACAATGAGGCGTCCTCGATCCCGGCTCCGCGCCGCTCCTCCGTGCCCACGACCCCGATCCCTCCCGCCGCTGCGGCCCGGCCGCCCGCGGCGGAACCGCGCACGCAGTTCTTCGACGAGGCGCGCGCCGCCCTCGCCGACCACCGCCTCGTCAAGATGGTGCTGGCCGGCCCGCGCGGGCCCCGGCCCGACCTGCAGCGCGTGCTGGTGCGGCCGCTCACGCTGAAGGGCCGCGCCTGCCTGTCGCTGACCTACAACCACCGCACGAAGGACGTGACGAAGAACCTGCCGGTCGAGGAGGGCCTGTCCACGGTGGCCGAGCTGATCGACAGCGCCTTCGACAACCTGCACCTGCTGACCCCCGACGGCGAACTGCAGCTCGCCATCAGCCGCAAGGGCAAGGCCACGCTGCGGCGCAGCCGCAAGCCCGCCGCGCCGGCCGATGCCGCCGCCGAGAACCCGGAACAGCCCTCCGCACTGGCGAACGGCGGGTCCGACGCGCCGACGGCCGCACCGCCTTCGCACGACCGCGAGAAGCACCGCTACGTCGACCCGCAGCAGCCCTTCCTCGTCGCCCTGGGCGTCACCGACGCCCAGCACCGCGTGGTGCCGGCCATGGCACGCAAGTGGAAGCAGATCAACAAGTTCATCGAGGTGCTGGCCCACGCGCTGGCGTCGGCTCCGTCGCTCGCGCAGGCTCAGGGTGAGCAGCCGCTGCAGGTGCTGGACTTCGGTGCCGGCAAGGGCTACCTCACCTTCGCGGTGCACGACCACCTGCGCCGCACGCTGCACCGCCCGGTCCGGGTCACCGGCGTCGACCTGAAGGACGACATGGTCGCTCTGGGCAACGCCACCGCGCAGCAGCTCGGCCTGGACGGCCTGTCCTTCGAGCTGGGCGACGTGCGCAGCTACGCGGCCCGGCCGGTCGACATCATGATCGCGCTGCACGCCTGCGACATCGCCACCGATCACGCGATGCACATGGGCATCCGCTCGGGCGCGCGCATCATCATGTGCTCGCCTTGCTGCCACAAGCAGCTGCGCCCGCAGCTGCGCAGCCCCACGCTGCTGCTGCCGCTGCTGCGGCACGGCATCCACCTCGGCCAGGAGGCCGAGATGCTGACCGACGGCCTGCGCGCGCTGCTGCTGGAGGCCGAGGGCTACGACACCCAGGTGTTCGAGTTCACCTCGCTCGAGCACACCCAGAAGAACAAGATGATCCTGGCGGTGAAGCGCGAGCACCCGAGGGCCGCCGAACCGCTGCGCGAGCAGGTGCGCGCGCTGAAGGACTACTACGGCGTCCAGGAGCAATGCCTGGAGACGCTGCTGGCGACCGACCGCGCGGAGGCCGCGCCGCAACCCGGCAGCGCCGGCTGAACGGCCCGCAGCGGCGCGCCGCTACAGCAGACCCTCCGCCAGCGAACGCGTCACCTCGGCGGCCGGCAACGCGAGGCAGCCGCTCGCGTTCTGCCCCGACCACAGCGGCGAGAAGTCGCCGCTGCCCTGCTTCTCGGCGTGTGCGCGCAGCGGCGCGATCGCCGCGGTGGCCAGCGGGAACGCGGGCGCGGCCGGGTTCATCGGCCCCAGCTCGCGCATCACACGGTTGACGATGCCGCGCGCGGGCCGGCCGGTGAACAGGCGCGTGAGGGCCGTGTGGCGCGCGGCGTCGCTCTGCAGCGCGGCGCGGTGCAGCGCGCTGGTGGTCGCTTCCGGGCACAGCAGGTAGGCCGTGCCCACCTGCACGCCGGCCGCGCCCAGGGCCAGCGCTGCGGCCACGCCGTTCGCATCGGCAATGCCGCCGGCCGCGATCACCGGCACGCGCACCGCCCGCACCACCTGGGGCAGCAGCGCGAAGGTCCCGAGCTGGGCGCTCAGGTCGTCGGACAGGAAGTGGCCGCGGTGGCCGCCGGCCTCCAGGCCCTGGGCGATGACGGCGTCGACCCCGTGGTCCTCGAGCCAGCGCGCCTCGTCGACCGTGGTGGCCGACGCCAGCAGCTTCGCGCCCCAGCGCCGCACGCGCACCATCAGCTCGGCCGACGGGAGCCCGAAGTGGAAGCTCACCACCGGCGGCTCGAACTCGGCCAGCAGCTCCGCCTCCTCGGCACCGAACGCGCGTCGCCCCGGGCCCGGCGGGATGGCCGAGGCGTCGATACCGAACTCGCGGTAGTACGGCGCCAGCGTGGCCCGCCAGTTCGCCTCGCGCTCGCTGCTGGGCACGGGCGGTGCATGGCAGAAGAAGTTGACGTTGTAGGGGCGTGCGGTCCGTTCGCGGATCGCGGCCAGCTCGCTGCGCAGCGCGTCTGCGCCCAGCATCGCGGCCGGCAGCGAGCCCAGCCCGCCGGCGTTGCTGACGGCGACGGTCATCGCGCCGACCTGCACGCCAGCCATCGGCGCCTGGATGATCGGCAGCTCGGTGCCGAGCAGGGCGAGCAGTTGGGAGGTGGCAGCGCTGGACATGGTGTCTCCTTGCGGTCGGTAGGCGGTGGGCGCTCGGCCGCACGCGCGTCGGGTGGCGCCGTGGTGCGGGAGAAAGCGGCCCCTCAGTGAGTCTGCAGGAAGCGCAGCACGCGATCGTTGATCGCATCGGGCCGCTCGACCCAGAAGAAGTGGCCCACGCCGTCGATGCGGTCGACCTCGGAGCCCGGGCCCAGTTGGCCGAGCATGGCCTCGGCCGCCGCCGCGTCGAGCGCGATGCAGCCGTCGTCGTTGCCGTGCAGGTAGAGCGTGGGCTGCGGCACCGGCCGGCCCAGCACCGCGGCATGCTCGTCGGCCCAGGCCGGCGTGCCGAAGCGCTGCGGAGCGAAGAAGTCGCGGTAGTAGCCCAGCGCCGCGTGCAGGTGGGCCGGGTCGCGCAGGCAGGCCTTCACGTGCGCCATCTCCGCCGCAGGCTCGTGGCCCGGCGACCAGTCGCGCCACAACTGCTCGAGGAAGGCCAGGTCGTTCGCGGCCACCCAGCGTTCGGCGATGTCCATCTGGAACAGCCAGAAGTAGAACGAGCGCTTGAGCTGCGGGTAGCGCGACGCGATCGCCCCGAACACGCGGAAGTGCGGCACGCTGCCGATCACCGCGCGGCGCCAGCGCGCGGGCTCGGCGGCCAGCGCACCGTAGGCGGCGAAGGCACCCCAGTCGTGGGCGATCAGCACGGCGTCACCGGCGCCGCCCAGCGCCTGGTGCAGCGCGTTGGGATCGTTCGCCAGCGCGCGGCTCGAGAAGTCGCCGTCGGCCGGCACCCCGGTCGGCGCATAGCCGCGCATGAAGGGTGCCACGGCGCGGTAGCCGGCCCGGGCCAGGCGCGGCAGCAGATGGCGGTAGGTCCAGGGCGAATCGGGAAATCCGTGCAGGCACAGTGCCAGTGGCCCGCTGCCGGCCTCGAGATAGTGGAACTGCAGGCCGGCGGCGCGCACGCTGCCGCGCCGGAATTCCGAGGCTGCCTGTTCGTCCATTGCGTTCTCCTTCCCGGCGCCCACGGATGCGCTTCCCGGGCCCCGACGTTCAGCGGAAGGCCGCTTCCATCTCGCGGCGGAACTGCACCGCCTCGCTGCGGGCATCGAACTCCACGTCGTTCCATCCGACCGGCCGCCCGTCGGCGATGTCGCGCTTGAGCCTGACCTTGTGCGCCAGCCCCAGCGGCAGGTAGCCGCCGGCCAGCGAGGTGGCCGCCGGCATCAGCTTGCCGTAGACGGTGTAGCCGCCCTCGCCGTCGAGCACCTCGCCGGCACGCAGCGCGCGCTTGGCGGTCGCCACCACGTCGCCGCGCCATCCGGTGGCCGCGCCGGTCGCCTCGCGGCGCAGGCCGGCGCTGGCCACGCTGATGCCGAGTTCCAGGCCGATCAGGTGGAAGGGCTTGTACATCGACGAGTACTCGCCGCTCGGGTCGGTGACAAGGCCGTACTCCTTGAAGCAGCGGCGCACGTACTCGCTGTCGGCCGCGAAGGTGACGTAGACGCCCCAGCGCAGGTCGCGGAACACCGGGCGGCCGTCGCGCTCCAGCGAGGAGATCACCTCCACCTGGCCGCGGTGCTGCAGCAGGCCGCCGTCGGCGCGCGGCTTGAGCAGGCGCGCCAGGTCATCCACGCCGCAGGGCGGGAAGGCCAGCCCGTCGTCGGCCGGTGTCAGGCCGCAGGCGTTGGACACCGCGGCCATCTCGATGGCGCTCTTGGTGCCGTCGAGGAAGCTGTTGAACATCTGCGCGTTCATGCCGCCCGCCCTGGCGTCGTCGGCGCTCAGGCCGTAGTGGTTCCACACCGTATCGGGCGTGCTGGCGTGGTAGCTCGGCAGGTACTTGGTGCCCTTGCCGGCGGCCACCACCTGGAAGCCCGCAGTGCGCGCCCAGTCGACCATCTCGCAGATCAGCGCCGGCTGGTCGCCGTAGGCCAGCGAGTAGACGATGCCGGCCTCGCGCGCCTTGCGCGCCAGCAGCGGGCCGGCCAGCGCGTCGGCCTCCACGTTGACCATCACGATGTGCTTGCCGTGCCGGCAGCACGCCAGCACGTGGGCAATGCCGGCGGCCGGCGAGCCGGTGGCGTCGATCACCACCTCGACCGCGTCGCTGGCGATCACGGCCGGCGTGTCGTCGGTGAGGCAGGTGCTGCCGCTGCGATGGGCGTCGTCCAGGGTCTTCGCGCCGAGCCGGTCCTCGTCCCAGCCTACCGACAGCAGCGCCGCCTTCGCGCGTGCCGGGCTCAGGTCGGACACCGCCACCAGGTGCAGTCCGGGGGTGCGGCGCACCTGACTCAGGAACATGGAGCCGAACTTGCCGGCGCCGATCAGGGCCACCCGCAGCGGGCGGCCGTCGGCGGCGCGCTGCGCGAGCATGGCGTGAAGGTTCATGGGGCGTCTCCTGTCGAGGGTGTAGCGGGTGGAGCGCGCTCCGTCGGGGAAGTTCAGCCGCCGTACAGCGGCGCCTCGCCGGGCGGTCGCGTCTTGAAGCGCTTGTGGACCCAAAGATACTGCGCCACGTGCTCGCGGATGCGCTCCTCGATCCAGCGGTTCATGCGCAGGGTGTCGGCCTCGGCATCAACGGTCGGGAAGTCGTCCCAGGGCTCGAAGAAGCGCACCCGGTAGCCGCGTCCGCCGGGCAGCATGTAGGCGATGACCGGCTGCACCTTCATGCCCAGCAGCCGCGCCATGCGCGACGGCGCCAGCAGCGTGGCGGCCGGCACGCCGAAGAAGGGCACGAAGGCCGCATCCTTGGCGCCGAAATCCATGTCGGGCAGATTGAAGAAGCCCATGCCGTCCTTGATGGCGCGCATCAGCGGCTTGGCGGTCTCGTTGCGCGCGAAGATCCTGGCGTTGCCGTAGCGCAGCCGGGCGCGTCGCAGCGCTGCGTCGAACACCTTGTTGCTCTGCGCCTGGTAGATGGAACAGCCGGGCCGCGCCACGAACAGCTGCACCGCGGCGCCGGCCACGTCGAGGCCCATGAAGTGCGGCACCAGCCACATCACCGGGCCGTCGTGGGTATCGGCGAAGCTGGCCGGCCCCTCGATGTGCATCAAGCGACGCAGGCGGGCCGGCGAGGCATACCAGAGCAGGCCGCGCTCGAGCAGGCTGCGGCCCAGCCAATGGAAATGCTCGCGCGCCAGCGCCTGGCGCTGGTCTTCGGTCCAGGCCGGGAAACACAGCGCGAGGTTGCGCAGCGCGATGCGCCGGCGCGACCCGGCCACGTGCCACAGCAGCCGCCCGAGGCCGCGGCCCAGCGCGGCGAGGATCGGCAAGGGCAGCCAGTGCAGCAGCCACAGCAGGAAGAGAACGAGGCGCATGTCAGTCGTCGGCGCCGGCGACACCGCCGGAGCGTGGTTGCTTGTAGCGGTGGTAGCCCCACAGGTATTGCTGCGGGCACTGGCGGATCAGGCCTTCCATCGCGCGGTTGATGGCCGCGGCGGCCTCGGCCGGGTCGGCGGGCAGCGGCTCGCCGAGCTCGCTGACGCGCACCCGGTAGCCAGCGCCGCCGGGCAGGCGCTCGCCCCAGATCAGCAGCAGCGCCGCACCGGTCTGCTGCACCAGGCGCGCGGCCAGGGTCATCGTGTAGGCCGGCTGGCCGAAGAACGGCGCCCACACGCCCAGGCCCTCGGGCGGTACCTGGTCAGGCAGCAGGCCGACGACCTCGCCTCGCTTGAGCGCGCGGATCATCTGGCGCACGCCACCCAGCGTGGCGGGCGCGGCATCGAGCCCGGGCCGGCGGCGCGCCGCCTCGACCAGCGGGCGCAGCCAGGGCTTGCGCGCCGGGCGGTAGAGCACCGTCATCGCGCCGCGGCCGGCGCCGTAGTGCTCGGCATACGACTGCCCCACGACCTCGAAGCAGCCGAGGTGGGGCGTCAGCATCACCAGCCCGCGACCGGCGGCCTGGGCCCGTTCGATCAGTTCGCCGCCCTGCCACTGCACCGTCATCGGCAGCGCGGCCTCGGGCGGGCGGGCCCACAGCGGTGGCAGCTCGGTGAGCATGCGGCCGGCCGCGCCGATGGCCTGCCGCGCCTGCGGCCACGGCACGCCGGCGAGCGCCACGTTGGCGCGGAAGCGGCGCCGGTAGTCGCCCGAGGCGGCATAGACCAGCCAGCCGATCGGCGCGCCGAGGCCGTGCAGCAGCCACAGCGGCCAGCCGGACAGCACGCGCATCAGGGTCGTCAGGAATCGGCTCATCGAGGGTCGTTAGAATTGTGGCGTCGCCGAGTTACGGAACTACTTGCGGGGCGATTGCAGGGCCGGTCGGGTCTGCCGGGTCGAAGGACCCAACAAACCGCTAAAGCGTTCGCCGCTCCTCCCGACCCGGGCCGGCAACGCGAGTTGCAATGGATCGATTGATGGAGTTTAAGAGTGGCCAACGACTTCCTTTTCACCTCTGAGTCCGTCTCCGAAGGGCACCCCGACAAGGTGGCCGACCAGATCTCGGACGCCATCCTCGATGCGATCTTCGCGCAGGACCCGCGCTCGCGCGTGGCGGCCGAGACGCTGACCAACACCGGCCTCGTGGTGCTGGCCGGCGAGATCACGACCAACGCGCACGTCGACTACATCCAGGTCGCGCGCGACACGATCAAGCGCATCGGCTACGACAACACCGAGTACGGCATCGACTACAAGGGCTGCGCGGTGCTGGTGGCCTACGACAAGCAGAGCAACGACATCGCGCAGGGCGTCGACCAGGCCAGCGACGACCACCTGAACACCGGCGCCGGCGACCAGGGCCTGATGTTCGGCTACGCCTGCGACGAGACGCCCGAGCTGATGCCCGCGCCGATCTACTATGCGCACCGCCTCGTCGAGCGTCAGGCGCAGCTGCGCAAGGACGGCCGCCTGCCCTTCCTGCGGCCCGACGCGAAGAGCCAGGTGACGATGCGCTACGTGGACGGCAAGCCGCACAGCATCGACACCGTGGTGCTGTCCACCCAGCACAGCCCCGACCAGAGCGAGACCGCGAAGAAGATGAAGGCCTCGTTCACCGAGGCCATCATCGAAGAGATCATCAAGCCGGTGCTGCCCAAGGAATGGCTGAAGGACACCAAGTACCTGATCAACCCGACCGGCCGCTTCGTCATCGGCGGCCCCCAGGGTGACTGCGGCCTGACCGGCCGCAAGATCATCGTCGACACCTATGGCGGCGCCTGCCCGCACGGCGGCGGTGCGTTCTCCGGCAAGGACCCGACCAAGGTCGACCGCTCGGCCGCCTATGCCGCGCGCTACGTGGCCAAGAACATCGTCGCCGCCGGCCTGGCGCGGCAGTGCCAGATCCAGGTGGCCTACGCGATCGGCGTGGCGCGGCCGATGAACATCACGGTCTACACCGAAGGCACCGGCGTGATCCCCGACGACCAGCTCGCCAGGCTGGTGGCCGAGCACTTCGACCTGCGCCCCAAGGGCATCATCCAGATGCTCGATCTGCTGCGCCCGATCTATGAGAAAACCGCAGCCTACGGCCACTTCGGCCGCGAAGAACCCGAGTTCAGCTGGGAGAAGACCGACAAGGCGAACGCGCTGCGAGCAGCGGCCGGGCGTTGAGCCCGGCAGGCGCGTAGCGCCTCGTTCGCCTTGGGGCGAAGTTCATGTCGCGCAACGACGTGAACGCAGACCACAAAGCTGCGGCGCAGGCTCACTTCGCGCCAGCGAAGTGAAGGGCCTCCAGGCCCGTGCCGCAGCCAGAAGAATCCTCGGCGCAGCCGCTGACAGGATGCAGCGGCCGTCCAGGCCGTGGCGACCCGACGCTGCGGCCAGACCGGCTGTCCCGCAGCCATCCCGCCGGGGGCAAGCCCCCAGGGAGTCGCCCTGACTGCGACCGGGCTATTCGGTTCTGCAAAACAGGAACGGGCCGGGCCGATCGCGTAGCCTAATGGGTCGACACGCCGTCCGATGAGCAACCCCCTCCGCAACGCCACCTTCCGCCAGCTCGCCGCCTTCAACGCGGTCGCGCGGCTCGGCAGCGTGTCGCGCGCGGCCGACGAGATGCACCTCACGCAGCCGGCGGTGTCGATCCAGCTCGGCATCCTGGAAGACGCGGCCGGCACGCCGCTCCTGCGGCGCAGCGCGCGGGGGGTGAAGCTCACCGAGGCCGGCGAGCTGCTGGCCGGCTACGCCAGCCGCATCCTCGACCTGTGGGGCGAGGCCGGCGACGCGATGGCGGCGCACTGCGGCGACATCGCCGGCCTGCTGCGCATCGGCGCCGTGACCACCGCCGAGTACCTGCTGCCGCCGCTGCTGCTGGAGTTCGTGCGCGAGCACCCGCAGGTGAAGGTGAAGCTGCAGATCGGCAACCGCGCCGACGTGGTGAACCAGCTCGCCGGACAGGACATCGACCTGGCCATCATGGGCCGCCCGCCCGCCGAGCTGAAGACCATCTCCGCCGCGTTCGCGAAGCACCCGATGGCCTTCGTCGCCGCGCCGTCGCACCCGCTGATGACCACGCCCAAGCCCGGCCTCGCTGCGCTGAACCAGGCCAACCTGCTGGTGCGCGAGCGCGGCTCCGGCACGCGCACCACGGTCGAGCAGTTGTTCAAGGACGCCGGCGTGTCGCTGACCATCGGCTCCGAGATGTCGAGCAACGAGGCCATCAAGCAGATGTGCGCGGCCGGCTTCGGCGTGGCCTTCCTCTCCTTGCACTCCTGCGTGCTGGAGCTGGAGACCGGCATGCTGGCCATCCTGCCGATGCCGGACTGTCCGATCGAACGCGACTGGCACGTGATGCACCTGGCCGGCCGGCCGGTGCCCGCCGCCGCCGCCGCCTTCGAGCAGTTCCTGCGCGTGCATGGCCAGGCCTGGATCCACTGGCGGCTGGAGCACATGCGGCGCAAGAGCGCCGCGGCCGGGGCACCGGCCGTGAGCGCTGCCGCCGCGGAGCCGACCGTCCCGGCGCGCAAGAAGGTGGTGCGCAGCGCGGCGTGACCGAGGCAGCCGGGCGCGCGTCCCCGCGCCGCCTCAGCCCTTGGCCGCCGCGCTGATCGAATCGGCCTTCGCGAGCAGCGCCTCGGCCATGCGGATGCTGGCGATGTCGATCAGGCGGCCGTCGAGCGAGACCGCGCCGCGGCCTTCCTTCGCGGCCTGCGCCATCGCCTCGAGGATGCGGCGCGCCTTGGTCACCTCGGCCTCGGACGGCGTGAACACCCCGTTGGCCAGCTCGATCTGCGACGGGTGGATCGCCCACTTGCCCTCGTAGCCCAGCACGGCCGCGCGGTTGGCCGCGGCCCTGTAGCCGTCGGGGTCACCGAAGTCGCCGAACGGGCCGTCGATCGGGCGCAGGCCGTAGGCGCGGCAGGCCACCATCATGCGGGTCTGCGCGGCATGCCAGGGGTCGGTCCAGAACGCCTGGCGGTTGCCCTGCTCGTCCTTGTCGGTCAGCACCACCGAGTCCTTGTTCACGCCGCCGATCACCGTGGTGCGGGCGCGCGTCGACGCGGCGTAGTCGGCCACGCCGAAGCTCATCGCCTCCAGCCGCCGGCTCGACTGAGCGATCGCCTCGACGTTGGCCATGCCGAGCGCCGTCTCGATCAGCACCTCGAAGCCGATGCGCTTGCTGCGCCCCTTGGCGTTCTCGATCTGCGTGACCAGCATGTCGATCGCGTACACGTCGGCGGCGACGCCGGCCTTCGGGATCAGGATCATGTCGAGCCGCGGGCAGGCCTCGACGATGTCGACCACGTCGCGGTACATGTAGTGGGTGTCGAGGCCGTTGATGCGGATCATCATCGTCTTCGTGCCCCAGTCCACCTCGTTGAGGCCCTGGATGATGTTCTTGCGCGCCTGCGGCTTGTCGTCGGGCGCCACCGCGTCCTCGAGGTCGAGGAACACGATGTCGGCGGCCGACGCGGCGGCCTTCTCGAACATCGCCGTGTTGGTGCCAGGCACGGCCAGCTCGGAGCGGTGCAGGCGCGGCGTGGCCTGGTCGATGATGGTGAAGCTCATGGCAGCAAGTCCTCGATGATGGAAAAGGGGAAAGCGGAGAAAGGCAGTGGGTCGCCCGACGCGTCAGCCGGTGGCGCCCAGGCCGGCGGCCGCGCAGTTGATCGACAGCAGGAAGGCGGTGCGCACGTCGTCGTCGCCGCCGTCGCGCAGCGCGCGCAGCAGTTGCACCTGCTCGCGGCTGACCTGGTTCATGGTCTGCAGCCGGCGCGCCAGACGGCGACGCAGCTGCGGGAAGCGCTCGGCCACCTGCCTGCCGCCCGACACCTTCAGCACCATCTCGCAGGTGAGGCGGTACTCGCGCTCGATGGCCTGGAAGATCGGCTCTCGCACCGCCGGGTCGGCCACCAGGCCGGCGAACTCGCGCGCGATGTCGAGGTCGACCGTCAGCAGCGTCTTCTCCACCTCGTCGATCACGGTGCGGAACAGCCGGCCCTCGTGGAACATGCGCTGCAGCAGGTCGAGCCCGCGCGCCTTGCGCACCTCGACGAAGGCCGCCAGCCCGCTGCCCAGGCCGTACCAGCCGGTCAGCATGTGGCGGTTCTGCGTCCACGCGAACACCCAGGGGATCGCGCGCAGGTCGGCCAGCGTGCGCGCCTGCGTGCGCCGCGCCGGCCGCGAGCCGATGTTGAGCAGGGCCAGCTCCTCCAGCGGGCTGGAGCCCTGCAGGTAGGCGAGCAGGTGCTCCGACTCCATCAGCTGGCGGTAAGCCGTCCACGACACGCCGGAGATCGCCTCCATCGCCTCGTCGAACTCGTGCTTGGGCACCAGCGCGGACTCGCGCTCGGACAGCAGCACGTGCTGCAGCACCGACGACGCGAGCAGCTCCACCTGGTAATGCGCGGTGCCGCGGTTGGCGTACTTGTACGACACCACCTCGCCCTGCTCGGTGCTGCGGAAGCCGCCGCGGATCGAGCCCGCGGGCAGCGCCGCGATCGCGCGGCCGGTGGGCGCGCCGCCGCGGCTCACCGAGCCGCCGCGGCCGTGGAAGAAGGCGATCTTGACGCCGAGATCCTCGCCCAGCCGCGTCATCGTCGCCTGCGCCTTGCTCAGCTCCCAGTTGGCGGTGAAGTAGCCTCCATCCTTGTTGGAGTCCGAGTAGCCGATCATCACCTCCTGCACGTTGCCGTGCAGGCGCAGCGAGCGCTGCACCAGCGGCACCGCGAGCAGCTCCTTCAGGATGGCCGGCGCGCGCCGCAGGTCGGGAATGGTCTCGAGCAGCGGCACCACCGGCAGCGTGCAGCGCTCCACCGCCTGCGCATCGTTGAACAGCCCGGCATGCTTGGCCAGCAGGTAGACGCCCAGCACATCGGTGGCGCTGTGGGTCATGCTGAGGATCAGCGTGCCGAAGGCCTCGCGGTCGACGCGGTCGCGCATCTCGGCGACTGTGCGGAAGGTCGCCAGCGTCTCCTGCGCCTCCGGCGTGAGGCCCGCGGTGGCGAGCGGCGCCTCGCCGGCGCGGCGCGGCGCGGCCAGCTCGGTGAGCAGCCAGTCCTTCCACTCGGCGCTGTCGCTGGCCGGCGGCTCGCTGCCCCGCACGGCACGGTAGAGCTCCCCGAGCGTGGCGTTGATGCGGATCGTGTTCTCTCGGATGTCCAGGCGCACCGTCGCGAAGCGGAAGGTGCGCACCTCGCGCAGCAGCGGTGCGAGGAAGGTCTTCGCGAGCGGCTGGGCGCCGGTCTCGACCAGTGCACGGTGCATCAGCTCGATGTCGCCGATCAGCTGGTCGGCATGCTCGTAGGGCGCGGCATCGCGCGCGGCGTCGGCCGGCTCGGGCTGCTCGCCGTTGCGTGCGATCGTCGCGTCGAGCCTGGCCAGCATGCCGGCGATGAACTGCCGGAACAGCTCGCCGGGGTTGCGCGCGGCCACGCCGGCGCCGTCGGGCAGTGCAGCCAGCGCCGCGGCGACGGCGGCGCGGAAGTCCTCCGGCAACGCGGCGGCCCGCTCGCTGATGCTGAGGTTGCGCGCCAGGTCGGCCAGCCGGCTGCGGTAGCGGCGCAGGCTCGCCAGGCGCATCTGCCACAGCGTGTGGCGCGTGACCGTGCTGGTCACGAAGGGGTTGCCGTCGCGGTCGCCGCCGATCCACGAGCCGAAGCCGAACACCACCGGCAGCTCCAGCGTCTCGCCGGGGAACTGCTTCGCGAACGCGGCCTCGATGCGGCCGTAGAGCTGCGGCACGACGTCGAACAGGTTCTCGTCGAAGAAGTACAGGCCCCAGGCCACTTCCTGGTCCACCGTGGGCTTGTCGAGCTTCAGCTCGCCGGTGAGCCACAGCAGCTCGACCTCGTCGCTGATCGCGCGGGTGAGGTCCTCGCGCTCGCGGTCGGTCCAGCGCGGCGACTCCAGGTCGAACAGGCGCAGGTAGATGCGGCGGTGGCGTTCGAGCACCGTCACGCGCTTGGCCTCGGTCGGGTGCGCGGTGATGACCGGGCGGATGCGCAGGCTGCACAGCGCCTCGCGGATCTGCTTCGCATCGAGACCGGCCTCGACGGCGGTGTGGAACACGTGCGCGAAGGTGCCGCGCACCTGCGCATGGCCACGCTGGCGCTCGACCTCGCGGCGGCGCCGCATGTCGCGGTTCTGCTCGGCGATGGCGAGCAGCTGGAACCAGATCGCCTGCGCCTGGATCGTGCGGGCCAGCAGGCGGGTGGACATGCGCTCCAGCGGCGCCTCGCCGCGCAGCACGCGCGCGACCTCGGGCTCGTAGCGTTCGATGACGCCGATCAGCGCCGCACGCAGCAGCTCCGAGCGGGCCAGCGCGTCGGCGCGTTCGGCGCCGGCGGCCGACTCGTCGGGGTCCGCGAGGTCGGGGCGGGAACGTTCGCCCATCACTGCACGCGCGTCAACGCCTGCGCGACGGTCTTGCCCAGCTCGGCCGCGCTCGGCGACACCAGCAGGCCGTAGGAACGCATGATCTCGGCCTTCTCGGCCGCCGTGTCGCCCACCGCGGAGATGATGGCGCCGGCATGGCCCATGCGGCGGCCCTTCGGCGCGGTGAGGCCGGCCACGTAGCCGACCACCGGCTTGCTCATGTGGGCCTGGACCCAGGCCGAGGCCTCGGCCTCCTGCGGGCCGCCGATCTCGCCAATCATGATCACGGCCTTGGTCTCCGGGTCCTGCTCGAAGCGCTCGAGGTGGTCGAGGAAGGAGCTGCCGTTGATCGGGTCGCCGCCGATGCCCACGCTGGTGGTCACGCCGATGCCCAGCGCCTTCATCTGCGCGGCGGCCTCGTAGCCCAGCGTGCCCGAGCGCGACACGATACCGACGTTGCCACGCTGGTAGATGTTGCCCGGCATGATGCCCAGCATGGCCTTGCCGGCGCTGATGATGCCGGCGCAGTTGGGGCCGACGATGGTGGTGCGCTGCTCCTTCGCGTAGCGGCGCAGGTAGCGCTTCACGCGCATCATGTCCTGCGCCGGGATGCCGTCGGTGATGATGCACACCAGCTTCAGGCCGGCGTCGGCCGCCTCCATCAGGGCGTCGGCGGCGAACGGCGGCGGCACGAACAGCAGGCTGGCCTCGGCGCCGGTGTCTCGGACCGCTTCCTTGACGGTGTTGAACACCGGGCGTTCCAGGTGGCGCTGGCCGCCCTTGCCGGGCGTCACGCCGCCGACCACGTTGGTGCCGTAGGCGATCATCTCCTTCGCGTGGAAGGTCGCCTTGTCGCCGGTGAAGCCCTGCACGATGACGGGGGTCTTCTCGTCGATCAGGATGCTCATGGGTGTCTCGCTTTCTCGTCGGTGAGGGTCGTCGTCGTCAGGCTCAGGCGGGCACGTGCTCGCGCGCGGCCTGCACGGCCTTCTGCGCGGCCTCGGCCAGCGAGTCGGCGGTGATGATGGGCAAGCCGCACTCGCGCACGATCTTCTGGCCCTCCTCCACGTTGGTGCCGGCCAGCCGCACGATCAGCGGAACGCGCAGGCCCTTGGCGGCCTGCACCACGCCCTGCGCCACCCAGTCGCAGCGGTTGATGCCGGCGAAGATGTTGACCAGGATCGCCTTGACGTTGCGGTCCGACAGCACGAGGTTGAAGGCCTGACCGACGCGCTCGGGCGAGGCGCCGCCACCGACGTCGAGGAAGTTCGCGGGCTCGCCGCCGGCGTACTTGATCATGTCCATCGTCGCCATGGCGAGGCCGGCGCCGTTGATGATGCAGCCGATGTCGCCTTCGAGGCCCACGTAGTTCAGGCCATGCTGGTTGGCGGTGGCCTCGCGCGGGTCCTCCTCGGCCACGTCGCGCATCTCGGCGATCTGGCGGCGGCGGAACAGCGCGTTGTCGTCGAAGCTCATCTTGGCGTCGAGCGCCAGCACGCGCTGGTCCTTGGTGACCACCAGCGGGTTGATCTCGACCATCGTCGCGTCGAGGTCGCGGAAGGCGCGGTAGCAGCCCATGATGGCCGTGACCGCCTGGCTCACCTGCTTGATGTTGAGGCCCAGGCCGAAGGCGATCTCGCGCGCCTGGAAGGGCTGCAGGCCCACCGCCGGCTCGACCTCGATCTGCAGGATCGACTCGGGCTTGTCGTGCGCGATCTCCTCGATCTCCATGCCGCCGTTGGCCGAGGCGATGACGCGGATGCGCTCGATCTTGCGGTCCAGCACGAAGCCCAGGTAGAGCTCGCGCTCGAAGGGTTCGGCCTGCTCGACGTAGAGGCGGTTGACCACCTTGCCGGCCGGGCCGGTCTGGTAGGTCACCAGCGTGGCGCCGAGCATCGCCTTCGCGGCGGCGGCCACTTCCTGGTAGGTGCGGCACAGCTTCACGCCGCCGGCCTTGCCGCGGCCGCCGGAGTGGATCTGCGCCTTCACGGCCCAGTGCCAGCCGCCGAGTTCGGTGGCGGCGTAGACGGCCTGGTCGGCGCTGTAGGCCACGCTGCCGCGCGGCACCGGCACGCCGAAGCCGGCGAGCAGTTCCTTGGCCTGGTACTCATGAATGTCCATCGTGGTCTCCTGTGGGTTCTGTGGAATTCGGCGGGCGGCGAGCAGCCCGGCTCAGCCGAGCTTGGCCTTGACCGTGTCGTGCACGCGCTCGGAGAGCGGCCCGCATTCGGCGAGCAGGCCCTGCAGCTCGGTCAGCGCGCGGTCGGCCCAGGCGCGGTCCTTGATCTGCGGCGCGTTGATGTGCACGTTGAGCGCGGCGCTGCGCAGCGCGGCCCAGGCCGCGACCACGCCGACACCGACGTCGCTGATGACATTGAGGTTGCCGTGCGCGACAGCGCGTTCGGTCAGGCGCACTGCCTCGGCGCAGGCGCGGGCACAGGCCAACGGTGCCTCGGTGGCCAGCTTCAGGCCGGCCTGGATGGCCGCGCTGCGCGCGGCCTTCTCGTCGTCGCTCGCCTTCGGCAGCTTGTAGGCGGCCATCAGCGTGTCGAAGGCCGCCACGTCCTCGGCCACCATGTCGGCCAAGCGCACGCGCAGTGCCTCCGACTCGGCCAGCAGCTGGCGCATCTCGGTCTCGACGGCCTCGTAGCCCTTCTTGCCGATGGTGAGGTTGGCCACCATCGACACCAGCGCGGCGCCCATCGCGCCCATGATCGCGGCGGCGCTGCCGCCGCCCGGCGTGGCGTTGCCGCTGGCCAGTGCGTCGAGAAACTTGCTTGTCGTCAGATCGTCAATCACGTTCATGTCTCCTTCACACACCCCGTCCGCATCTCACGACCCCCCGAGTGGCCGCCGCGGGTCCGGCTTGGCCGGCCCGCCAGCGGCGCCCCCTCGGGGGGAGCGGCGCAGCCGCAACGGGGGGGTCGTCATCTACCCCACCATGGTTTTCGCGATGGCGTAGATCTCTTCGCCGTCGAGCACGAGATCCTGCTGTTCGAACATGCGGGCGATGCAGGCGCGGTGCAGCGCGATCTTCAGCGCGCCGAAACCGATGGCGCCGAACACCGTCTTGCCGTGACGCTGCGCACCCTTGTCCATCATGTCGATGCCCTCGATGCCCAGCGTGGGCGTGGCGTTGGCGTCCGACAGCAGCTCGAGCTGCGGGTGGTCCTTCCAGGCCGCCTCGTCGAGCAGCGCGACACCGGCCGCGCCGGTGGCGAACACCAGGTTCGCGCCTTCGATGGCGCGGGCGCGGGCCGCGTTGTCGTCCGCCTCGATCGCGTCGACCTCGATCTTGAAGCGCTCGGCGATGGCCCGTGCGGCCGCCTGCGCGCGCTCCAGCGTGCGGCTGGTGATCGCCACGCGCGCGCCCTCCTTCGCCAGCATCACCGCGGCGCGCTGGCCCACCGGGCCGGTGCCGGCCAGCACCACGGCGCGCTTGCCGGCCAGCGAGCGGCCGTGCGCCAGCCACGCCACACCGGCCGCGGCGGTGGTGTTCGAGCCGTTGCTGTCGAGCATCACCGACACGCGGAAGTTGGCGAAGAACTTCTTGCGCACCGCCTTGAACAGCGCCTCGCCGTCGGCCATGTTGGACCCGCCGACGAAGATCGCGGTGTTCTTCTTGTCCTTCGGCGCGCGCGTGAAGATCGCGCCGTCGACGAGCCCGCCCACGTTGGCCGGCGTGATGCCGCCATAGGCCGTCACGTGATCGGCGCCGCCGTCGTAGGCGACGACGTTGTCGAACACTGCCGGATGCGGGTCGGTGTCGAATTGGTACAGCAGTTTCTTCATCGCCGGCTCCTCAGGTCACCAGATGCTGCGGTCGGCCTTCGGCCCACCGATCGATGTTGTCGATGAGCTGGTCGGCCAGGAACTGCATCGCGCCGTCCGAGGCCCAGGCCACGTGCGGTGTGAGGATGAAGTTCGGGCGCCGCACGTCCAGCAGCGGGTGGCCGTTCTTCGGCGGCTCGGTGGTGAGCACGTCGAAGCCGGCGCCGGCGATCAGGCCTTCGTCGAGCGCCTGGATCAGCGCCGCCTCGTCGACCAGGCCGCCGCGCGAGGTGTTGATCAGCAGCGCATTGCGCTTCATGCGGCGCATCTGCTCCAGCCCGATCAGGTTGCGCGTCGACGGCGTCAGCGGGCAGTGCATCGAGATCACGTCGCTCTCGGCAAGCACCTGCTCGAAGGGCGTGAACTCAACGCCCGGCATCTTCGGCGGCTCGTGGTCGGCGAAGAGCACCTTCATGCCGAAGCCACGCGCGATCGCCGCGGTGCCCTGGCCGATCGCGCCCTCGCCGATGATGCCCAGCGTGGCGCCGTGCAGGTCGCCGATGTCGTGCGTGAAGAAGCAGAACTGGTCCGACTTCTGCCACACGCCCGCCTCCACGTCCTGCCGGTAGGCCAGGATGTTGCGACGCAACGCCAGGATCAGCGCGAAGGCATGCTCCGGCACCGTGTGCACCGCGTAGTTGCGGATGTTGGCGACCGCGATGCCGTGCTCCTTGCAGTAGGGCACGTCGATCACGTCGTAGCCGGTGGCGGCCACCGCGATCATCTTCAACTGCGGCAGCTGCTTCAGCGTCTCGGCCCGCAGCGGCACCTTGTTGGTGATCGCCACGGTCGCGCCCTGCAGCTTCGCGACCACCTCGTCGACCGAGGTCTTGGCGTGCTCCACATAGCTCTCGGCCTGCGCCGGCTTGCGGACCTTCGCCTTCAGCGATTCACGGTCCAGGAACACCACGGAATGGCTCATGTCAGTCTCCATCGTTCTTCATCACCACCCACTCACCCAACCACTGCGCAGCCGCGCGGCCGCCGCGGATCCGGCTCCGCCGGTCCGCCTGCGGCGCCCCCTCGGGGGGAGCGCCGCAGGCGCAACGGGGGGGTCGATCAATGCGCGCCCTCGGTCGACCCCATCGACTGCGACGCATACACCACCTCGCTGCGGGCGACCTTCTTCTTGGGCACGTTGTCGTGGGTGCGGAAGTACTTCTGCGCCGCGGCCACGCCCGAGCCCGGCTCGATCCTGATGCCCACGTCGAGCATGGACATCTCGGCGCCGGCCAGCGCGCCCAGCACCATCAGCTCGTTCAGGTCGCCCAGGTGGCCGATGCGGAACACCTTGCCGGCCACCTTGCTCAGGCCGGCGCCCAGCGACAGGTTGTAGCGGCGGAAGGCCACGTCGATCACGTGCGCGCCGTTGATGCCCTCGGGCACGACGATCGCCGACACGGTGTCGGAGTACCACTTCGGATCCTTCGCGCACAGGCCGAGCTTCCAGCCGTCCAGCACGGCTGCGCGCACGCCCGAGGCCAGGTATGTGTGGCGCCAGAAGATGTTCTCCAGGCCCTCTTCCTTGATCATCGTCAGCGACTCGCGCAGGCCGTAGAGCATCGGCAGCGCCGGCGTGTACGGGAAGTAGCCGGTGGCGTTGGCCTTGATCATGTCGCCGAAGTCGAAGAAGCAGCGCGGCGCCGTCGAGGACTCGCGCGCCTTCAGCGCCTTCTCGCTGGCACACACGATGCCCAGGCCGGCCGGCAGCATCAGGCCCTTCTGCGAGCCGCTGACGCAGATGTCCACGCCCCACTCGTCCATGCGGAAGTCGATGCTGCCCAGCGAGCTGACCGCGTCGACCAGCAGCAGCGCCGGATGCCTGGCGTCGTCGAGGGCCTTGCGCACGCCGGCGATGTCGCTGGTCACGCCGGTGGCGGTCTCGTTGTGGGTGGCGATCACCGCCTTGATCTTGTGGCCCTTGTCCTTGGCCAGGATCTCGGCGTACTTCTCGACCGGCACGCCCTCGCCCCACTCGCACTCGACCGTCTCCACCTGGAAGCCCAGGCGCGTGATCATGTCGATCCAGAGGTGGCTGAACTGGCCGAAGCGCGAGGCCAGCACCAGGTCGCCGGGCGACAGCGTGTTGGTGAGCGCCGCTTCCCAGCCGCCGGTGCCGGTGGCGGGGAAGATGATCGGCGTGCCGGTGGTGGTCTTGAAGACCGCCTTCAGGTCCTCGAGCACGCTCTTGGTCAGGTCGGGGAACTTGGACGAGCGATGGTCTTCCATCGACACGACCATCGCGCGTTGCACGCGCTCGGGCACGTTGGTGGGTCCGGGAACGAACAGGAAATTGCGGCCAGCCATGTGAGTCTCCTTGGTTGCTGGGATTCGGAATCGGTGGGTCGTCGAAGTGCAGGGAAAGTGCGCGCGATCAGAGTCCGTGGACGTCGGCGCCGTAGACCGGGAATCGCCGGCACAGCGCCGTGACCTCGGTGGCGACGCGCGCGATCACGGCATCGTTTTCGGGTGCCTCCAGCACGTCGGCCATCAGGTTCGCGATCGCGGTAGCTTCGGTCGTGCCGAAGCCGCGCGTCGTCATCGCCGGGGCGCCGATGCGGATGCCGCTGGTGACGAAGGGCTTCTCGGGGTCGTTGGGGATGGCGTTCTTGTTCACGGTCATGTGCGCACGGCCGAGCACGGCCTCGGCGGCCTTGCCGGTGATCTTCTTGGCGCGCAGGTCGAGCAGGAACACGTGGCTCTCGGTGCCGCCAGAGACGATGCGCAGGCCGCGCTCGGTGAGCGTCCTCGCCATCGCCTTGGCGTTGGACTTGACCTGCTGCTGGTAGGTCTTGAACGCCGGCGAGGCCGCCTCCTTGAAGGCCAGCGCCTTGGCGGCGATCACGTGCATCAGCGGGCCGCCCTGGATGCCGGGGAAGATCATCGAGTTGAGCGGCTTCTCGAACTCGGCGTTCGACAGGATCAGGCCGCCGCGCGGACCGCGCAGCGTCTTGTGGGTGGTCGAGGTCACGAAGTGCGCGATGCCGACCGGGTTGGGGTATTCACCCGCGGCGATCAGACCGGCGTAGTGCGCCATGTCGACCAGCAGGTAGGCACCGTTCCGGTCGGCGATGTCGCGCAGGCGCTGCCAGTCGATCACCATCGAGTAGGCCGACGCGCCGGCGACGATCATCTTCGGCTTGTGCGTCGCGGCCAGTTCGGCCACCTGCGCGTAGTCGATCGTCTCGGTCTCGGGCTCCAGGCCGTAGGACACCGCCTTGTAGAGCTTGCCGCTGAAGCTCACGCTCGCGCCGTGCGTCAGGTGGCCGCCGTGGGCCAGCGACATGCCCAGGATGGTGTCGCCGGGCTGCAGCATCGCCATGTAGACGGCGGCATTGGCCTGCGAGCCCGAATGTGGCTGTACGTTTGCATATTCGGCGCCGAACAAGGCCTTCGCGCGATCGATCGCCAGCTGCTCGGCGACGTCGACATGCTCGCAACCGCCGTAGTAGCGCTTGCCGGGATAACCCTCGGCGTACTTGTTGGTCAGCACCGACCCCTGCACCCGCATCACGCCGGGGCTGACGTAGTTCTCGGAGGCGATCAGCTCGACGTGGTCTTCCTGGCGTTGCAGCTCGTGCTGCATCGCAGTCCACAGCTCGGGATCGGTATCGGCAATGCGCAGGGAGGGATCGAACACGGCGGGCTCCAGTCGGGTTGATTCGGAGGTCCGTTGCGACTTTGGAAGCCGCTGCAGACCGTGAAGAAAGTCTAGGAGCGGGTCGTCGAAATGACTCATTAGTCTTTTTGGCCGACCGGCTCAGAAAGACCAATGACCGGCGGCGCGCACCGCGCCTAACATCGTTCGCAAGCCGTCCGGCGACGAGCCGGTCTGTTGAAATCGATCCACCGCAACCCCCGACCACCGGTCGCACAACGACATGCCTTCCCAGGGTCCAGACCTGCTACGCCGGATGTTCGATGCCGCAGTCGCGGCGGCCGCGCCCTCGCGCTGCCTGGGCGCGCATCTGCCCCCACTGCCGCGCGGGCGCACGCTGGTGATCGGCGCCGGCAAGGCTGCCGCATCGATGGCCCGGGCGCTGGAGTCGCAATGGCCCGGCGAGCTGTCGGGCATGGTGGTCACGCGCTACGGCCACCGAGTTCCGACCGAGCGCATCGAGGTCGTCGAGGCGGCCCATCCGGTCCCGGACGCCGCGGGCCGCGCGGCCGCCGGCCGCATGCTGGCGATGGTGCAGGGTCTGCGCGAGGACGACCTGGTGATCTGCCTGATCTCCGGCGGCGGCTCGTCGCTGCTGGCGCTGCCGGCCGAGGGCCTGACGCTGGAGGACAAGCAGGCGGTGAACCGCGCGTTGCTGAAGTCGGGCGCCAACATCACCGAGATGAACTGCGTGCGCAAGCACCTGTCGGCCATCAAGGGCGGCCGCCTGGCCGCCGCCTGTGCGCCGGCCCAGGTGCTGACGCTGACGATCTCGGACGTGCCGGGCGACGACCCGTCGGTGATCGCCTCGGGCCCGACCGTGGCCGATGCGACGACCTGCGCCGACGCGCTGGCGATCCTGACCAAATATGCGATCACCGAACCGAAAGCGGCGATCGACCACATCCGCCGCGGCCACGACGAGACGCCCAAGCCCGGCGATCCGCGCCTGGCGCGGGCCCGCCAGGTGATGGTGGCGACGCCGCAGATGTCGCTCGAGGCCGCGGCCGGCGTGGCGCGCGCAGCCGGCATCCAACCGGTGATCCTGGGCAATGCCCTCGAGGGCGAAGCCCGCGAGATGGCGCTGGTGCATGCCGGCATCGCTCGCCAGGTGGCCGAGCACGGCCAGCCGGGCAGGACACCCTGCGTGCTGCTGTCCGGCGGCGAGGGCACGGTGACCGTGCGCGGTCAGGGCCGTGGCGGGCGCAACGCCGAGTTCCTGCTGGCGCTGGCGGTCGCGCTCGACGGCCACCCGCGCATGCACGCGATCGCATGCGACACCGACGGCATCGACGGCACCGAGGACAACGCCGGGGCACTGCTCGGCCCCGACACGCTCGCGCGCGCCCGCGCGCTGGGCCTGCATGCGCCGGCCTTCCTGGCCAACAACGACGGCTACAGCTACTTCTCGGCGCTCGGCGACCTGGTGGTCACGGGCCCGACGATGACCAACGTGAACGACTTCCGCGCGATCCTGATCGAGTGACGCGACGACAGGCGCGCCTCCGCTTTCCTTCCATCCCACCCGCACAAGACGAGAGAGAGACAAGATGGCCTCCGACATCGAAATCGCCCAGAAAGCCACCCTCCGGCGCATCACCCAGGTGGCGAGCGACAAGCTCGGCATCGCCGACGAGCACCTGGAGCCCTACGGCCACTACAAGGCCAAGCTCTCGCTCGACTACGTGGATTCGCTGAAGGACCGCCCGAACGGCAAGCTGATCCTCGTCACCGCGATCAGCCCCACGCCGGCCGGCGAAGGCAAGACTACGACTACCGTGGGCCTGGGCGACGCGCTCAACCGCATCGGGAAGAAGACCCTGGTGTGCCTGCGCGAACCCTCGCTGGGCCCGGTGTTCGGCATGAAGGGCGGCGCGGCCGGCGGCGGCCATGCACAGGTGGTGCCGATGGAGGACATCAACCTGCACTTCACCGGCGACTTCAACGCGATCCAGCTGGCCAACAACCTGCTGGCCGCGATGATCGACAACCACATCCACCACGGCAACGAGCTCGACATCGACGTGCGGCGCATCACCTGGAAGCGCGTGCTCGACATGAACGACCGCGCGCTGCGCGACATCACCTGCTCGCTCGGCGGCCCCGGCAACGGCTACCCGCGCGAGGACGGCTTCGACATCGTGGTGGCCTCGGAGGTGATGGCGATCTTCTGCCTCGCCACGTCGATCCAGGACCTGAAGGAGCGCCTGGGCAACATCGTGGTCGGCTACACCCGCCAGCAGAAGCCGGTGACCGCGCGCGACCTCAAGGCCCATGGCGCGATGACCGTGCTGCTGAAGGACGCGCTCAAGCCCAACCTGGTGCAGACGCTGGAGAACAACCCGGCCATCCTGCACGGCGGGCCGTTCGCCAACATCGCGCACGGCTGCAACTCCGTGATCGCCACCCAGACCAGCCTGAAGCTGGCCGACTACGTGGTCACCGAGGCCGGCTTCGGCGCCGACCTGGGGGCCGAGAAGTTCATCGACATCAAGTGCCGCAAGTCCGGCCTGCGCCCCGACGCGGTGGTGCTGGTGGCCACCATCCGCGCGCTCAAGTTCCATGGCGGCGTCGACGTGAAGGAGCTCAACACCGAGAACCTCGACGCGCTGGAGAAGGGCATCGCCAACATCGAGCGCCACGTCGCCAACATCCGCGAGCACTACGGCCTGCCCTGCGTGGTGTCGATCAACAACTTCACCTTCGACACGCCGGCCGAGCTGAAGCTGCTGCAGGACCGCATGGCGAAGCACGAGGTGCCGGTGATCGTGGCGCGCCACTGGGCCGAGGGCGGCAAGGGCGCCGAGGACGTGGCGCGCGCGGTGGTCGAGATCGTCGAGAAGGGCCAGAGCGGCGCCGCGGGCTTCAAGTTCGTCTACGACGAGTCCCTGCCGCTGATGGACAAGATCACCGCGATCGCCACCAAGATCTACGGCGCGGCCAAGGTCAACGCCAGCGCCAAGGTGGCCGGCGAGATCAAGAAGCTGCAGGACGCCGGCTACGGCCACTACCCGGTGTGCGTGGCCAAGACCCAGTACTCGTTCTCGACCAACCCCAGTGCGCGCGGCGCACCGTCGGGCCACACGATCGACATCCGCGAGGTGCGCCTCGCCGCCGGCGCGGAGTTCATCGTGATGATCTGCGGCGACGTGATGACGATGCCCGGCCTGCCCAAGGTGCCGTCGGCCGAGAAGATCGACCTCGGCGACGACGGCAAGGTCGTCGGCCTGTTCTGAGCGGCCCCTCACCGTCCGGAGCCCTTGCCATGCTGGCCCCCCTGCGCGCCGACGCCGCGCCCGCACTGCGTGTGCGCCGCCCGCGCCAGGGCGCCGACCTCGCCGCCTGGCTGGCCCACGCCGATGCGCTGCACGCGCAGACCATCGACATGGGGCTGGAGCGCGTCGTCAAGGTGCGCGACGCTCTGGGCCTGAAGCCCGGCTTCCCGCTGATCACCGTGGCCGGCACCAACGGCAAGGGCTCGACCTGCGCGCTGCTCGCGTCGGTGCTGGGCGCCGCGGGCTACCGCGTCGGCGTCTACAGCTCGCCGCACCTGCTGCGCTACAACGAGCGCGTGCGCATCGATGGCGCACCGGTCGGCGACGCGGCGCTGTGCGCGGCCTATGCGCGGGTCGAGGGCGCGCGCGGCCACACGCCGCTCACGCCCTTCGAGTTCGGCACGCTGGCGGCGATGTGCGTGTTCGCCGAGGCCGACCTCGACGCCGCGGTGCTGGAGGTGGGGCTGGGCGGCCGGCTCGACGCGGTGAACGCCTTCGACGCCGACTGCGCCATCGTCACCAGCATCGGCATCGACCACGTCGAATACCTCGGCCCGACGCGCGAGAGCATCGCGGTCGAGAAGTCCGGCGTGTTCCGCGCCGGCCGGCCGGCGATCTGCGCCGACCCCGAGCCGCCGGCCACGATCGCGCAGGAGGCCCGGCGCCTCGGCGCTCGCCTGCTGCAGAGCGGGCGCGACTATCGGGTGCGCCGCGACCCCGGTGACACCTGGACCCTGAGCCGCCGCAGCGGCGAACTCGGCGGCCTGCCGCTGCCGGCGCTGGCCGGCGACGTGCAACTGCACAACGCCGGCGCCTGCCTGATGGCACTGGAGACACTGGCCCGCACCCTGCCGGTGGACGCCGCGCAGATCCACCGCGGCCTGCGGCAGGTGCAGCTGATCGGTCGCTTCCAGCGCTGGCGGCGCCACCCCGGTGCCCCCGAGGTGCTGCTCGACGTGGCGCACAACCCGCATGCCGCGCAGCGGCTGGCGCTGACGCTGACCCAGCACCCGGTGCCGGGCCGCACGCTCGCGGTGTTCGCGATGCTGCGCGACAAGGACATCGCCGGCACCGCGCAGGCGCTGCGCGACGGCGTCGACGCCTGGTTCGTCGCCGGCATCGCCGAACGGCGCGGCGCCTCGGCCGCCGACATGGCCGCGGCGCTGGACGCCGCTCAGGTGCAGCGCACGGTGCACCTGAGCGCGTCGCCGCTCGACGCCTACCGGGACGCGCTGGCCTCGGCCGGCCCGGACGACCGCGTGCTGGTGTGCGGCTCGTTCTCGACCGTGGCCGCGGTGCTGCGCGAGCTCGAGGCGGAGGCGACGGCGGGCAGTTGATGCGGCGTGGCGCGGCAGGCGTGCCCGCCGCGCAGCATCGAGGACAGGAGCCTCGCCGATCGATCTACAAGCCGTAGCGCTTTCGCCAGCCCGCGGGCACGAGGGCATCGACGACCAGCGCGACGAGCATCGACGCCCCGAGCAGCGGATAGATCAGTCCGAGCAGCAGCGCGACCGCGATCGCGCCGACGGCCGCCCGGTCGCCCGCCTTGCGCGGCGGCGCCGCCAGCCGGCCGTGCGGGCGGCGCTTCCACCACATCACCACGGCCGAGACCGCCAGCACCACGATGGCCAGGCAGGCGGCCAGCATCACGAGCTGGTTGATCCAGCCGAACTGGCGCCCGGTGTGGAGGCTGATGCCCCACTCGGTCGCGCGGCCGACGATGCCGTAGTCGGCGTAGCGGATGTCGGCGAGCACGGCGCCCGAGTAGCGGTCGAGATGGACCACGCGCACCTCCCGGATGTCACCCGGGAAGTGCATCGCGGTATAGGCACCGCGCGGACCGTCGGGCAGGCGCACCGGCGTGCCGGCCGGCACGCCCATCCGCGCCAGGATCTGCAGCGCGTGGTCCAGCCCCAGGCCGTCGGCCTGCAGGGCCTCCGTCGCCGGCGTCGCTGGCGCGACGTGAGCTCCGCCGCCGTGCTCGCCGTGATGCGGCTCGCCGGCAGGGCGAGGCGGCTCCGACGAACGCGGCGGCGGCACCTGACCCACGGCCCAGGGCACCGCCTGCAGGCCGGCCAGCGGGGGCACCGCGGACGGCGGTGCCGGCCCCCACACGTGCTTCGGCACGCCCAGGCCCCGTTCGGCGCTCAGGCGACCGAATTGCTGCCCCCAGAACGCCGACCACGGCATGCCCGTCACGGCCAGGAACACGATCGCCACGGCGGCGACGATCCCGGTCACCGCGTGCACGTCGCGCCACCAGAGGCGCTGCGCCGGGCGCTCGCGCACGGTGCAGACACCGCCCGAGCGCCCGCGCGGCCACCACAGGAACACGCCGGATACGACGAGCACCAGCGCCCAGCCGGCCACGATCTCGATCCAGTGGTTGGCCACCGGGCCGGCGATCGCCAGCGAGTGGAGGCGCTTGACGACCTCCATCAGCCGGTCGTCGTCGCGCAGCCTGCCCAGTTCCCGGCCGTCGGCCGGGTCGAGGTAGACCGCGACGATGCCCTCGGCCGTGCGGATGCCCACCTCGGCGCTGCGGCCTGGCCGGGCCGGCGCGACGAAGCGCACCGCCACGCCGGGTTCGGCCGCGAGGGCCCTGTCGACCAGTGCGGACGCTGCCAGCCCCGGCGCGGGCCCGGCTTCGACGACGCGCAGCCGTGCATAGAGCAGCGACTCGATCGGGTCCTTGAACAGGTACAGCGCGCCGGTCGTCGCCAGCAACGCCAGGAAGGGCAGGCAGACCAGCCCGGCGTAGAAGTGCCAGCGCCAGACGCGCCGGTACAGCGCGGACTCGGAGGTGGCGGCAGCAGCCTCCGCGGGGATCGCGTCGCTCATCGCGGCCTCAGAACTTGAAGCGCGCACCGACGTACACCGAGCGGGGCTCGCCGGGCGTGAGGATGGCCGCGTTGGATTCCGCCCTGTCCTGCACGCTGAACAGCGAGACGTAGTTCCGGTCGGCGAGGTTGCGAGCCTCGGCGTAGAGCTCCCAGTGATCGCGGGTCAGGCCGGCGCGCAGGCCCCACAGGGTGTAGCGGTCGACCGTGTAGGTGTTGGCGAAGTCCGCGTACCGGCGCCCCACGAGATCGAAGGTGGGCCCGGCGAAGAAGCCGCTCGCATGGCGGTAGAGCAGTTCGCCGCGCACCGCATAGGTCGGCGCGGCTGGCAGCCGGTTGTTGCCGTAGTCGGCATCGCCCTTGAAGCGGAAGTGGTTGACCGTCAGGTTGAGCAGCGGCTCGACGCGGTGGGCACCGGCGTCGTCGATCGCCAGGCTGGCGCCCAGCAGGGCCTCGACGCCGGCGTGGACCGTGCCGTCGACGTTGGTCGACAGACTGACGCCGGGCACCGGGGCGCGCGACAGGATCTCGTCGCGCAGCCGTGCGTAGTAGACGGCGACGTCCCAGTGCCATTGGCTGCGGCCCGCGTCGTGCGTGCCGCGCGTGCCGACCTCCAGCACGGTGCCCTTCATCGCCTCCAGCGTCGACTGGTCGCCGCGCACGTCGTCCTCCAGTTCGTAGAGCGTGGGCGCCTCGTACAGGCGGCTCAGGTTGGCGAACAACTGGACGGTGGGTGCCAGCTGGTGGATCAGGCCCACCCGCGGGTTGATGCTGTGGTAGCCGTCTTCCGGGTTGCGCAGGGCACCACTGGACACCGTGGTATTGCGGATCTCGCGGCGGGACGACACGGCCTGCGCGCCGTAGACCGCGGTCCAGTCCGCCGCGAACTGCCAGCGGTCCATCACGAACAGCTCCAGGCTGTCGGCCCGGTTGTCCACCTGCGTCGACAGCGTCGCGGCGCCGCCGGGCTCGTATCCGTAGTTCCCGCCCTTCACGGTGGTGAGGCCCGCGTTCAGGCCGACCAGCAGGTCGTGTTCGCCGATGCGACGCTGGTAGCGCAGCGTGCCGCCGAGGTTGCGCTGCTCGGTGTCGATCAACAGGCTGAAGAACGGCGGCGCGTAGACGATCGGGTGGTAGAGCTGCTGCTCCTCGTACGACAGGCCGGCCGTGAGGCTGCTGTTCGCGTCGATGTCCCACGTCGTCTTGTTGGCGAGGCGCCAGGTCTTCACGTTGTACTGGTAGTCGCCGGCCAGCGCGGCGGCCTGGGCCTGGCGCGGGTTCGCTCGCCATTCGTCGCGCGTCAGCGCGCCCGGCAACTGCTGGTCGTTGTCGATCGCGGTGGCGTAGAAGCGCGTCCGCACGGCATCGCCGAGCTGCCAGCCGGCATTGGCGTAGAGGCCGCTGCGCTCCTGGCGGTGGTGATCACGATAACCGTCGCTGCGCTTGCCCTCGGCGGTGACCAGAGCATCGAAGGCGCCGGCCACCGTGCCCAGCGTGATGCGGGCCTGCCGCTGGCCGTGGCTGCCGCCGTTGAGCAGCAGCTCGTTCGGTGCTCCGTCGCGCGCCGTGGGCGTGATGAAGTCGATCGCACCGCCGAGCGTGCTGGCGCCATAGGTGAGCGCGTTCGCGCCGCGCGCCACGATGGCGTAGCGCGCCGACAGCGGGTCGACGTCGCGGTTGTGGTTGTTGCCGTCGGCGGCGGTCACCGGCAGGCCGTCCTGCAGCAGCTTGATGCCGTTGCCGTCGTAGTTGGTGGCGTCGAGGTTGGAGCCGCGGCTGGACAGGAAGGACGAGTCGCCGGTGCTGCCGCTGGCAGCCCATAGGCCGGGCACGTAGCGCAGCATGTCGGCCAGGCTGGTGACGTTGCGCTGGCGCAGGGCTTCGCCGTCGACCAGCGTCACGGCGCCAGGTGTGACGGCCTGCTCTGCCGTCAGTGCCTTCCTGACCTGATCGGTCTCTCGCTCGGCAGTGATGACGATGGGCGGCAGTTGCGCCTCTTGCGGGCTCTGGGCCTGCGCGATCGCGCACGGGCCGAGGACGAGAGCAGACAGGACTGCGGGTGATCTTGAAAGCATGGTGCGAAGTTCCGGAAGCTGAGTCAGCGCTGCCGCCGGTCGGGCCGGCGTCGGGCGCGCGTCGTTCGGCACGCCGTCGCCGCGCCCTGGGCGGGCCGCAGCGCGAACCGATGCGCACGGAAGCACCGTGTCGATCGGGATGGCGTGGGAGCGTGCGAGGCGGCGTCGGGAACCGCCCGACGCGCCGGTGTCTCAGGCGTGCGCCGGAGGGCCGTGAGAAGGCGGCGTCGGCGCCTGAGCGCGCGTGCGCGGCGCAGGCCGCTCGCGCGCCGGTGCGGGCTCGAGACCGGCCGCGCGCAGCAGCACCGTGTTCGCGACGGGCACCGTCGGTGGCGTGGTCCCGGCCGCGCAAAGCTGCGCGCAAGCGAGGTGATCGGGATGCAGGCCGTCCAGCCCGAGTCCCTCGCGGATCTCGGCGGGCAGCTCGGCCGCGATCGCGAGCGCGCCAGAAGGATCGCCGCACCACCCGAGCAGCTGGGTGCTGGGCGAAGACATGACCGCCGCGTGCGCCACCGGCAGGCAGAGCTGCGCGAACCAGGCCAGCACGGCCAGGACGAGAGCAGAGCGCAGACGGACGATGGACGGACGCATAGGCCGCGGCATTGTAGTGTTCGCCTCCAGCGCTGCGATGTCGCCGCGACGCCGCGGACCCGAGCCCGCGAACGGGCGATGCAGCCCGGCACGTGCGCCATCTCGGTGCTGCGGCGGCGTCCTACGCGGTCGCGGCAACGCGTCCGATGGCTCGGGAGGCCACCCGAGGATGAAATCGTCGCCATGTCCTCCCCACCGTCCGCCATGCCGCTCTCCGCCCTCCTCAAACCGTTTCGGCTGTCCTCGCGGCGCGCCGCCGAGCGGGCCTTCCGGGTCGACTGCGAGCTGACCTACGAGGTCGATGCCCCGACCGACTTCGTGTTCCTGGTGCACGCGCTGAAGGACGCCGAGCAGCACATCGCCGGCGAATCGATCGACTTCCACAGCGACTCCGCCTTCCACGTCTTCGCCGACCCCACGCAGGGGCACCGCTTCACGCGCGTGCACGTCGAGGCCGGCCGCTTCACGCTGCTGTACCGGGCCCTGGTGAAGAAGCGGCCGTTCACGCGCGATCTGCGCGCCCCCGAGCAGCCGATCCACGAGTTGCCCGACCACGTGCTCCACAACCTGGCGCCCACGCGCTACTGCGAGTCGGACCTGCTGGGCCGCGCCGCCTACAAGCTGTTCGGTCACCTGCCACCCGGCCATGCGCGGGTCCAGGCGATCGCCGACTGGATCTTCGAGCACATCGAGTACGCGATCGGCTCGACCGGACCCACCACCACGGCGCGCGAGGTGTTCGTGCAGCGCGCCGGCGTGTGCCGCGATTTCGCCCACCTGGGCGTCACCTTCTGTCGCGCGCTCAACATCCCGGCGCGGCTGGCGGTCGGCTATGCGCGTTTCGACGAGCCGCCCCCCGACTTTCACGCGGTGTTCGAGGCCTGGCTGGGCGGCCGCTGGGTGCTGTTCGACCCGACGCGGATGTCGCCGGTGGACGATCTGGTCCGCATCGCCAGCGGCCGCGACGCCAAGGACGTGGCCTTCGCCACGCTGTTCGGCCCGGCCCGCATGCTGAGCATGAACCCGCAGATCGAGGCGGTGGGCCCGCAGCAGCTGGCGCTCGCCGACGCCGGCGGCTGACCGTTTCCTCTGGCAGCATCGGCGCATGCCGCCGAACACTGCCAGCCTGTCGCTCAAGGGTCTGTGGATCTACACCGCCGCCGTGCTGGCGCTGCTGCTCTGGTCGGGCATCGGGCCGTACGAGCGCGGCACCTGGCTGATGGAGGTGGCACCGGTGCTGATCGCCCTGCCGCTGTTGCTGGCCACGCACCGGCGCTTCCCACTCACGCCGCTGCTCTACGGCCTGATCGCGCTGCACATGGCGGTGCTGATCCTTGGCGGCCACTACACCTACGCACGCGTGCCGCTCGGCCACTGGATGCAGCAGTGGTTCGGCTTCGAGCGCAACCACTACGACCGCATCGGACACCTGATGCAGGGCTTCGTGCCGGCCATCGTGGCGCGCGAAGTGCTGCTGCGGCTCACGCCCCTGGCGCGGCCCGAGATGCGCGGCGGCTGGCTGTTCACGCTGGTCACCGCCGTCTGCCTGGCGATCAGCGCGCTCTACGAGCTGATCGAGTGGGGCGCGGCCGAGGCGCTGGGCGGCGGCGCCGATGAGTTTCTCGGCACCCAGGGCGACCCCTTCGACACCCAGAAGGACATGTTCTGCGCGTGGCTCGGCGCGATGGCCGCTCAGTGGCTGCTGGCGCGCCGGCACGACCGGCAATTGCGGGCGCTGACCGTCCCGAACGGTCCCTGAGCGCCCCGCCACCGGCCCGCCGCCCCCTCACTTCGGGAGGCTTTCCCGGCCCGCAGGCGGCGGCCAGCCACTAGGATGAATCCATTCCTCTGGACGCCAATCCACCAGGAATGATCATCGTCAATTGCCCGGTGTGGCGCGAGCCGCACCGGGCTTCTTTTTGAACCGATGAGCTCAGGGCGGCGTCGGGCGCGCACTGCCCTGCGTCGCCACGCGGCGGCGGCATTCGGCCACCGCGGCCTTGCCGGACAGGCGATCGCAACTCGCCATCGACTCACCACGCAGATCGGCGGCGGGCGGCGGCGGCGCCACCGGTGCGGAGGACGGGGCCCCCGGCGGCGGGGCCGGCTTGCCGAGCGGCACGCTGATCTGCGGATCGCCCGGGTGGGTCGGCGGCAGGGTCTGCAAGGGGCTCGCCGACGCAGCGGCAGGCGGCGATGCGGGCAAGGTCTTCGCCGGCGGCCGCTGCACCGATTGCGCGGCCGGCGGCCCGGGCGGCGCCGGCGTGTCCATCTGCGCGACGGCCAGCGTGCAGGCCAGCGTTCCCAGCCAGCCGGCCGCGAGCCGGCGCCACGATCTCGATGTGCTCATCACACTCTCCTCGATGAGGCTCGCCGCCGTTTCAACGGCGCAGCGTCGCCACGAGCGTGATGCTCGGCACGCTGGCCAGCGCCTTCGACAACGGGCAGTTCTCCTTCGCGCTCTGCGCCAGTTGCTGGAACATCGCCTCGTCGATCCCGGGCACGGCGGCGTCGAGCTGCAGCGCGATGCGGTCGATGACGAAGCCCTCGCCCTGCTTGGCCAGGCGCACGGCGGCACGCGTGTCGACCGCGGTCGTCGCGAAGCCGGCCTTGTCGCAGGCGAACGAGAACGCCATCGTGAAGCAGGCCGCGTGCGCCGCGCCGAGCAGTTCCTCCGGGTTGCTGCCGCGGCGGTCGTCCTCGAAACGGCTGCCGAAGCCGTAGGGGTAGGCCTGCAGCGCACCGGTCTCGGTGCTGACCTGGCCCTGGCCTTCCTTGCCCCGGCCTTCCCAATGGACGCTGGCGTTCTTCTCGATCATGGCAACGGCTCCTGCTGAGTGATGGGCAGCGATCGCAGGGACGGCCATGCGTCCGGGCCTCGCTGATGCCAGTATGGGCAGCGGCACACCGCCGCGCGATGGGACGGCGCCGCGACGCACTGCGGGCCGCGTCCTACAGCGGTGCGCTGCGGCGCGGTCGCCGGTCGGGCAGGAAGCGCCACGCCAGCAGCGCCAGCGCCAGCGCGGCCGGCAGCCACCGCAGGTCGGTCGGCACGGGCTCGGGCTGGGCGAAGGCGGGGTCGCGCATCGCCTGGCCCAGCACGTCGGGCGCGGCCAGGCGCCGGTAGCCGAAGCCCATCAGCTTGGCGAGCGACTGCAGGTGCGGCTCGCGCAGTTCCGACAGGTGCTCGTGGCTCTGCGCCGCCTGCGCGCCGCTGCGCTGCACCACGTCGGTCGCGGCCCAGTAGCCGGCCGGGTTGCCGTCGCGGTCGGTGCGCGGGATGCGCGCCGGCAGGTCGCCGCCCACGCCGATCAGCCAGCCGCCCACCTCGCCGGGCGTGATGTCCTGGATCGGCGGCAGCTCGGCGCCGTCGCGCAGCGGCGGCGACTCCTGGCCGTCGGTGAAGAACACCACGCGCGTGTTCGGATCGATCGCCCGCGCGGTGCGGATGGTCCAGCTCATGCCCTTGCCGATGTTGCTGGCATTGGCCCAGCGCATGCGGCCGTCGATGCGGTCCAGCGAGGCGAGCAGCTCCTCGTAGTGGCTGCACACCTCCACCGGCAGCAGCAGCGGCATCACGCGGTAGTCGGCGAACACGGCCCAGCCGATCTTCGAGCCGCAGGGCATCTCGCGCAGCGCGTCGCGCATCGCCGAGCGGGCATAGGCCAGGCGGCTCAGGGGGGCGCCGTCGCGCTCCACGTCCTCCACGTTCATGCTCTGAGTGATGTCGAAGGCAACCAGGTAGTGGAAGGTCGCCCGCTGCAGCATGAAGGGCGGCAACGCCACCGCGGCCACCAGCAGCAGCAACGCGAGCGTGAGCACGAGGTCCGCACGCCGGCCCTGGCGGACCAGCCAGCGGCCGACCCGCACGACGCGGTTCAAGGCAGGTCCCCCGGGTCCATGCCGCGGAGTTGCACCCGGCGGCGCTCGACCGGCACGTTCGGGTCCTCGGCGTAGGCCTCCTGCTCCTCCGGCGCGAGGCGCAGCGCGCGCTCGAGGTTGTAGCGCGCGTCCCAGTCGCCGGGGTCGGCGCGCAACAGGTCGCGGTAGCGCTGCTTGGCCAGTTCGATCAACGGCGCGGTCTCGGCCGACGGCGCGGCGGCGTCACCGCCCGGCGACGCCGCCAGCGCCTGGCGCAAATACATGTTGCCGAGGTTGAACTGCGCCTGGCGGCCGAGGGCATCGAGCGCACCGGGCTGGATCAGGCCGCTGTAGCTCTTGAAGGCCGCGTCGTGGGCGCCCGCCTGGGCCAGCGCGATCGCGCGCGCCAGCCTCACCTCGCGCGGAGCGTCGCGCGGCGCCGGTGCGTCCTTCTTCTCTGCGTCCTTCTCGGCGGGCGGCCGTGCGGCCGCGGCCACGGCCTCGTTGAGTGCCACCACCTGCCGCCAGTGCAGCCCCTGCCAGAGCAGCACGCCAGCGCAGACCGCCGCCGCCGCCGCGAACACGCCATGCACCGACAGCCTTCTCATGACGCACTCCGTCCGTCGCGCCACGCCGGCGCCCAACTCGGCAACTGCAGCGCCCGGCAGACCAGCAGGCCCAGGCAGCACAGCAGCGCCACGCCGTAGCAGGCCGAACTGAAGTCGCGCCGCGGCACCCGCTCCACCACCGACAGCGGAAAGTTCTGCAGGCGGTCGATCTCGGCCATCGCCGCCGCCATCGCGCTGGCGTCGTCGGTCTGGAACAGCCGATAGGGCGTGGGCAGCGTGCGGAAGAAGCTGTGCAACGCCAGCTCTTCCACCGAGTCGAGGCTGCCGACCGCGTCGGTCGTCAGGTCGGGCGAGTTGGGATTGCTGCGGATGTAGATCCAGTACAGACCGATCTTCTGCCGCACCAGCCCGGCCTCGATGCGCTGGCGCGTGGTCTCGTCGAGCTGCGCGCCACCGTCGGACACCACCAGGATCACGCGGCTGCCGGCATACGGCCGGCCTTCGAACTCGCCGATCGCCGCCAGCAGCGCGCTGCCCATGTGGGTGTCGGGCAGGCCGCGGCCCACGCCGGTGGCGGCCAGGCCGGCCTGGATCACGTCGCCCTGCTGCGTGAACGGCACGATGCGCATCGGGCTGGTGCTGAAGGCCATGAACGCGAAGCGGTCGTCGGGCCGCTTCGCGACGAACTCGCTCAACAGCTCGCGCACCACCTGGCTCTTGGTCGGCATGCTGGCGTTGAACTGCCCTCCGGCCTTCACATCCTTGGGCACCACGTTGGCGTCCATGCTGCTGCTGCGGTCCATCAGGATCAGGATCTCGGCGCCGCGCCCGGTGCGCAGCACCTGCGCACCCGACTGCCCCGGCCCGGCCAGGCCGATCACCACCGCGGCCATCGCCGCGACCGCGAAGGCGCGCCACAGGAAGCCGGCGATGCGCCCGATGCGGTCGACCGGCAGCCAGGCGATGGCCGAGTAGACCAGCGTGTCGCTGCGGCGGCGCAGCAGCGGCAGCGCCGCCAGCGGAAGCAGCAGCAGGAGTAGCGGCTGGACGAAGTCGAGGCCCATGGCTCAGCGGTGCTGCCGGCGCTCGGCGTCGCGCAGCGCGCGGCCCAGCGTGTGCAGCGGGTAGTCGGCTACCGCACCACCGGCGAAGAAGCGTTCGCTGGAATGGCGGTAGAAGCCTTCGAGCTGCGCCTGCAGCGGCCGCAGGTGCGGCCGTTCGTCGAGCCAGCGCGACAGCGAGGCGCCGTGCACCACGCGGCCGGCGCTGGCGTTGACGGCGCGGTGCAGGCTGAGCCAGGCCTCGGGGCTGGCCGCGTCCGCACGACGCAGTTCGCGCCAGGCGCGGGCGAACGGCAGGCGCCGCGACTCGCGCCAGTTGCGCCCGCCCCACCACGCCAGCCAGGCCAGCAGCACGCCCCCCAGCGCGAGCAGCGCCCCTTTGAAGCGACGCTCGATCGCCGCTGTCGGTGCAGCCTCGACGGGCCGGTCCGGGCGCAAGGTCTGCAGCGCACCCTGGCCCGCCACCTCGGGTGGCGTCAACGGCCCCACGCTGATCGGCCACGTGGGCAGCGTCAGCGATGCGCCGCCGCGCGTGGGGATCGACAGGGCCGGCAGACTCAGCGTGGTCAGCGCGCGGGGTGCGTTGACCACCTGGTAATCGAGCGCCAGCCAGCGGCGGCCCTGGTCGTCGGTCTCGGCGCGCGCCGCGCGGCGCTCCAGCCACAGACCCACGCGGTCGGCCGCCGGCGGCGTGGCCACGTCGACCGCGCGACCGGCGTGCTCCAGCAGCACGCGCTGCGTCAACACGTCGCCGATCGCATGGCCGAAGGCGCGTGGCTGCTCGACCGTGGCCGGGGTCACCGCAGCCGCCGGCGCCGGCGCGCTGGCCGCCTCACCGGGTTCGCTGGCTCCGGCTCCGCCGCCCGCAGCGGCTCGCCACGGCAAAGCCATGCTGCCCAGGGCCAGCACAAGCACCGCCACCTGCCGCCGCCACGGCCGAGCCGCACGCCCGACCCGAATGCTCGGGCCGCGCTTCATGCCACCGTCTCCAGGAAGTAGCGCGTCATCGCCTCGGCATCGAAGCCGCCATGCAGGTGGAAGGGCGCCATGCCGTGCGCGTCGAACAGCGCATGCAGCGCGTCGCGCCGCGCGGCCACCGCGTCGCGCCACTGCGCGCGCAGCGGCTCGCGCATCCACAGGCTGCGCCGCACGCCGGTCTCCGCGTCGCTGACAGCGACCAGCGCACGCGCCGGCGGCGGCTCGGTCTCGGCCGGGTCCCAGACGATCATCGGCACCACGCAGGCCGGCGCCAGCAGGTCGAGCACCGCGTCGAGCCCGCCGAGATCCCAGTGGAAGTCGGACACCAGGAACACCAGCCCCTGGCGGCCCGACAGGCGCGTCGCCACGCGCTGCAGCGCCGCCGCGCCGTTGTGGCGCACGGTGTCGTGCTGCCAGGCGTTCTCGGAGCGGCAGCGGCGCAGCGCCTCGGCCATCGCGATGCCGGCGCCTCGGCTGTGGCGCGGCGGCATGAACAGGTCTTCGCGCTCCTCGTGGTCGAACGCCAGCAGGCCCACCGCGTCGCCGACGCGGAAGGCGCTGGGGCCGAGCGCCTCGACGAAGTCGGCGGCCACCTGCAGCTTGCTGCGCAGCGCGCCGAAGTGCATCGACGCCGACACATCGACCACCACGTGCACCGGCACCGCCACGCGCTGGCGCTGGATGCGCACCAGCCACTCCTGGCCCACGTCACGCAGGCTGGCGCGCAGGTCGATGCGGCGCGGGTCGGGGTGGTCGAACAGCCGCCGGTGCGCGGCGAAACCCTGCCCCGAGCCGAGGCTGGAGCCTCGATGCGCACCGGGGCGCTGACCGCCGTAGCGCAGTGGCAGGCGGTAGTGGAATTCGTCGTGCGTCGGGCTCATCGGCGGCGGCGGTCGGCGCTCTCGGTTCAGGGGGCAGCCACGCGGTCCATGATCTTCTCGACCAGCGCCGGCGCCAGCTCGGCGCGCCGCAGCTCGTAGATCGGCGTGAAGAACACCCGGTGGCCCAGCACCGACGGCAGCACCGCGTGCACGTCGTCGGGCAGCAGGTGGTCGCGGCCCGCCAGCCACGCCACCACGCGCGCGGCGCGCATCAGCGCGCTCATGCCGCGCGGGCTGGCGCCGGCGAGGATCAGGCGCTTCATGTCCACGCCCTCGAGGTGCACGCCGAAGCGCAGCGGGTCCTCGCTGGCCTCCCACAGGTCGAGCACGTAGCGCTCGATGGTCTCGCTGCTGCGCACGCTGGACTGGATCAGCGCGCCGATCTCGTTGAGCCGGTCGGCCGGCAGCAGCGCCGCGGGGACCTGCTCGATCAGCCGGTCGGCGTCGTGGAACGCGGTGTCGAACACCAGCGCGCGGCGGATGCCGCGGTCGGTGGGCTTGCTCATGTTGAGCTCGAACATGAAGCGGTCGCGCGCCGCCGATGCGAGTTCGAAGGTCTCTTCCTTCTCCACCTTGTTGCGGTCGGCGAACACCGTCATGTGCGGAAAGCGGTACTCGCGGTTGAAGGCCGACACGGTGCGCTCGGCCATCGCGCGCAGCAGCAGCGACTGCACCTGCGGGCGGGCGCGGTTGATCTCGTTGAAGAAGAAGGTGGTGAGGCCCTCGCCGTGGCGCAGCAGCGGGCCCGGATCGATGCGCGGCTTGCCCTCGGCGTCGACATAGGTGTGATAGATCAGGTCGCCGGGCATCAGGTCGACGGTGCCCTCGACGCGCTCGAAGTCGCCACCGATGGCGCGCGAGAACGCCCGCAGCACCGTGGTCTTGCCGACGCCGACGTCACCCTCGAGCAGCACGTGGCCGCGTGCGAAGGTGGCCACGTTGATCAGCCGGATCGTCTGCGGCTGGCCGATCACCGCGCGGGCGACCTCGGCCTCGACCCGCTGCGCGATCGATCGCCAGTCCTGAAGCTGTTCTGCTGAACTCATTTGCCCGCGCCGGTTGCCAACACAATGCCGCAGGGTGTCTCGGCGGCGGCCGGCGGTCTTGCCTGAGAGTGCACCCTAGGGTTCCCACTGAAGGATCAGCCGCCGATGGGCCACGACCGTGCGTTCTCCACCCTCCACCTGCCGCCGGGCCAGCGCGTCGCGCGCTGGACGGAGGCCGCCTCGGACCGCTTCGTCGAATCCCGCTTCAAGGTGCAGGACCCGGACCGCTTCGTCGCCTCGATGCTGCACCGCGACCTCGCCGAACTGTCGGTGACCCGCATCACCTCGGTCGGCCACGGCTTCAAGCACATCACCCGCTCGCAGCGCCAGGTGGCCCGCGCGCACGAGGACTTCTTCCTGGTCAGCGTGCAGCTCGAGGGTTCGTGCTGGATCGCGCAGGGCGGCCGCGAGACGCGGCTGGCGCCAGGGCAGTTCGCGATCTACGACACCCGGCGCCCCTACGAACTGCTGCTCGAAGAGGACTACCAGCAGGCCGTGCTGCGCATCCCCTGCGCCACGCTGATGGCGCGTGCGCCCGATTGCGATGCGCAGACGGCACAGGCCATCTCGGCGGCCAGCAGCTCCGCACGACGGCTGATCCACCAGGTCCGCGAAGCCTGTCGTGGCACGCGCCTGTCGCGTCCGGCGCTGGCCGAGGCCTTGCTGGGCGCCGTCGGCGGCGGCCTGCGCGGCGACGCCGACAGCCGTGCAGCGACGCCGCATTCGCGCCGCACGCTGCTGGCGCGCATCAAGGCCCATGTGGTCGCCCACCTGGGTGATCCGCAGCTGTCGGTGCCGGGCATCGCCGCGACGCTGGGGCTGTCGACCAGCTACCTGCACCAGCTGTTCCGCTCCGAGGGCAGCACGCTGGAACGCTGGATCTGGGCTCAGCGCCTGGCCGCCTGCGAACGCGCCCTGATCGACCCGCGCGCGGCGCGGCACACGCTGACGCAGATCGCCTACAGCCATGGCTTCAGCGATGCGGCGCATTTCAGCCGCAGCTTCCAGCAGCGCTACGGCGCCTCGCCGCGCGAGTACCGCAAGTCGGCCGCCACGGTGCCCGCGGCCGGACCACGCGACTGACGCGCGCGCGCCGGCTCAGGCGATGCGCAGGCCGAGCGTGCGCTCGAGCCAGGCCTCGAGCACCGGTGACTCGATCCGGTCGTCAACGCAGGCGATGTACTGGTCGGGGCGCACCAGCACCATCGCGCGCCCGGTGACGCCGAGCGCGTCGAACAGCGCATCGGCACCCTGACCGGACGCGACGGCGTGCACATGGAACCAGCCGGGGCAGGCCCTTTCCAGCTGGGCGGCCCAGGTGGAAGCGGAAGCGCGCGCCTCCAGGCCCTCTCGCTCGCGCTGCAGCAGCAACACGTGAAAGCCCGGCGCCGCCAGCCAGGCGTAGACCGATGCCGACGGGTCCGCCAGTGGCGCGGCGATCTCGGCATACGGCAGGCGATCGCCGGCGCGCACCGTCATCGCCGCAGCCGCCGGCGTGACGCCCGGGCCTTGCGACAGGCGGCTGTCTCGGTAATGAAGCCGGTCTGCGAGATCACCCGGAACAGGCGCTTGCGCACCGCCGGCCGGGCCATCACGCGCGCCGCGATGCGCGGGAAGACGTGCAGCCTGAAGGCCCGCACCAGCGGGTTGGGACTGATGATGAACTGGAAGGCGCTGTCGGTCGTCTTCAGGAGCTGCTGCGCGACCGGCCAGCGCTCGGCGTGGTAGCTGTCGAGCAGGTCGTCGCGCGCACAGCCCTGCACCACCAATGCCAGCTTCCAGGCCAGGTTGCACACGTCCTGCAGGCCGGTGTTCATGCCCTGCGCGCCGACCGGGCTGTGCACGTGCGCGGCATCGCCGGCGACGAAGCAGTGCCCGGCCCGCAGGCGCTCCACGCAACGGTGGTGCACGCGGTAGGACGAGAACCAGGCGGTCTCGCCGAAGCGCACCTCGATGTCCATCTGCGCGCGCACCGCCGCCTCGATGTCCTCGAAGCGCAGCACGGGCGCGTCGCCGCCGGCGTCGCGCGGCAGCGTGCCGATGACGCGGTAGCGCTGCTCGCCGGGCATCGGGAAGAACACCACGAAGGTCTCGCTCGACAGGCAGACCGTGAGCTCGCCGTGCGGCAGCGCCCAGTCGACGCGGGTGTCGGCCACGTAGAAGGCGTTCTCGTAGGTGCCGCCGGAGAACGGCAGGCCGAGCTGCTCGCGCACCGGGCTGCGGGCGCCGTCGCAGCCGACCAGCCAGTCGCAGTGCAGCGTCTCGCTGCGGCCGTCGGCGTGGCGCAGCGTGGCGACGGCACCGGTCGCGTCTTCGTTGCGCAGGTCGGCGAGCGAGGTCTGCCACTCCACGTCGCGGCCGGCGGCGCGCAGGGTCTGGTAGAGCAGCGCCTCGTTGCGGCTCTGCTCGAGGATCAGCAGGTAGGGAAACGGCGTCACCGCCTGGCCGATGTCGCCGAGCGGGATGCGCTGCACGCGCCGGCGCCCGACATAGATATTGCCCGCGAAGGTGGCCCGGCCCTGCGTCACGGCCTCGGCGGCGATGCCCATCGCGTCGAACAGCTCCAGCGTGCGGGCCTGCACGCCGAGGGCGCGCGATTCGCGGGTCGGGCCGGCCTTGCCGTCGACGATGCGGAACTCGACCCCGTGACGGGCCAGCTGGCAGGCGAGCATCAGGCCCGTGGGGCCTGCCCCGACGATGAGCACCGGCGTGTGGGACATGGCGCAGCCCTCCGTGCGCGCATCTTGCAACGAGGCAGCCCGGGCCGTCCAGCCCGCGCGCGCCGCCGCCGCGGACGGCCGCTCAAGCGGCCTGCTGCAGCGCCAGGCCGGCGTGCTCGCGCAGCGGGTGGAACACCACCTTGGGATGGCGGTCCTGCGTGAGGCGCAGGTCGTAGGGCGAGGTCATCAGGTAGGCCAGCGTGTCGGCCGCGTCGAGTGCGAGCTTGCTGGCGGCCTCGTCGGTGAACTTGCGCATCGCCGCGTCGTCGTCGCAGGTCACCCAGCGCGCGCCGTGGAAGCGGCTGCCGGTGAGGCGCACATCCACGCTGTACTCGGCCTTCAGGCGGTGCTGCACCACCTCGAACTGCAGCTGGCCGACCGCGCCCAGCAGCATCGAGCCGCCGACCGTGGGCCGGAACACCTGGATCGCGCCCTCCTCGCCGAGCTGCAGCAGGCCCTGCTGCAGCTGCTTGCTCTTCATCGGGTTGGCCAGCTCGACGGTCTGGAACAGCTCGGGCGCGAAGAACGGCAGGCCGGTGTAGGTGCCGAAACTCGCCGGCGCCTCGCTGTCGGTGATGGTGTCGCCGAGCTGCACGCCACCGTGGGTGGTGAAGCCGATGATGTCGCCCGCGTAGGCCTCCTCGACCGCCTCGCGCCGCTGCGACAGGAACGTGACCACCGAGGTGGGCCTCAGCTCCTTGGCGGTGCGCTGCACGCGCAGCTTCATGCCCGAGGTGTAGCGCCCGGAGTTGACGCGCACGAAGGCGATGCGGTCGCGGTGCGACGGGTCCATGTTGGCCTGCACCTTGAATACCACGCCGGAGAACCCGGCCGACTGCGGCGGCACCTCGTGCTCGCTGCCGTCGGCCCGCGTCACGTGGCGCGAGGCCGGCGGCGGCGCCAGGTCGACCAGCGCGTCCAGCACCTCCTGCACGCCGAAGTTGTTGACGCCGGAACCGAAGAACACCGGCGTCTGCTTCGCTGCCACGAAGGCCGCCTCGTCGAAGGCCGGTGCGGCGGCGGTCAGCAGTTCGATGTTCTGCTCGGCCAGCGCGTAGTCGTGCCCGAAGCGGGCGCGCAGCGTGTCGGCCTGCGACAGCGGCACCACCTCGTCGCCCTCGTCGCTGCGCTTGTCGGCCCCGGCCTTGAAGAGACGCATCTGCTGCTTGCGCAGGTCGACGATGCCGCCGAAGGCCTTGCCCTGGCCGACCGGCCAGGTCATCGGCACGCAGGGCATGCCGAGCTCCTGCTCGATCTCGTCGAGCAGTTCCAGCGGCTCCTTGCCTTCGCGGTCCATCTTGTTGACGAAAGTGAGGATGGGCGTGTCGCGCTGGCGGCAGACCTCGATCAGCCGCCGCGTCTGCGGCTCCACGCCGTTGGCCGCGTCGATCACCATCAGCGCAGCGTCCACCGCGGTCAGCACGCGGTAGGTGTCTTCGGAGAAGTCCTTGTGGCCCGGGGTGTCGAGCAGGTTGATCACGCAGTCGCGGTAGAGCATCTGCATCACCGAGCTGGCGACCGAGATGCCGCGCTGCTTCTCGATCTCCATCCAGTCGGAGGTGGCATGGCGGCTGGCCTTGCGCGCCTTCACCGAGCCGGCGATGTGGATCGCGCCCGAGAAGAGCAGCAGCTTCTCGGTCAGCGTGGTCTTGCCGGCATCGGGGTGGGAGATGATCGCGAAGGTGCGCCTGCGCTGGACTTCATCGGCGATCTGAACGTTCGACATCACTTTCCCAATCTCGGCAGGTGCGCGGCCACGACCGCAGGGTCCCGGCGGCGCTGCGCGCGGCGGGCCGTGGCCTCTTCTCTTTCCAGCACCGGGGTCCGCCCGGCGCGAGGCGCGATTTTAGGTGGAGGGCCTTGTCGCGCCCTGGGAGGGCTTGCGCCGGGGTCGGCTCAGGACGGGTCGGGGATCGCCGCCGCGAGGCGCGGCGCGGCCCAGTCGATGAACTGGCGCACCCGCGGCGACAGCAGGCGCGCGTGCGGGTAGACGAGCTGGATCGGCAGGTCGGGCGGCTCGAAGGCCGGCAGCAGGCGCAGCAGCCGCCCGTCGGCCAGCTCGTCGGCGACCTGATAGTGCAGCAACCGGGCGATGCCGAGGCCCTGCGTGCAGGCCAGGCTGGCGGCCTGCACCTGGTTGGCCACCAGCCGGGCCGAGACGGTCTGCGTGAGCGGCGCGCCCCGGTCCTGGAAGTGCCAGTGGCGCCCGTGCGGCGCGAAGGCGATGCAGGCCAGCCCGCGCAGCGCCGACGGGTGCGCGACCGGCCCGGCCTCGCGCAGGTAGGCGGGGCTGGCGCAGACCACCAGTCGCGTGCGGCCCAACGGCACCGCGACCATCGAGGAGTCGGGCAGGCGGCCGATGCGCAGCGCGAGGTCCAGGCCCTCGTCCAGCAGGTCGGCCACGCGGTCGGCCAGCGTCAGCTCGATGCGCATCGCGGGATGGGCGGCGAGGAAGGCGTTCACCAGCGGGGCGACGTGGCGCCGCCCGAACTCGACCGGCGCGGTCAGCCGCAGCAGGCCGCCGGGGCTGTGGCGGCGCGCGTCGAAGCCGTGCTCGACCGCGTCGAACTCGGCCAGGATGCGGCGGCTCCAGGCCAGGAACTCCGCGCCCTCGTCGGTCAGCGCCAGGCGCCGCGTGTTGCGGTTCAGCAGGCGCACGCCGAGGTGCCGCTCCAGCGCCGCCAGCGCGCGCACGACCGCCGCGGGCGACTGGCCCGCGCCCTCGGCGGCGGCGCTCAGGCTGCCGGCCTCGACGATGCGCACGAAGGTCGCCATGGCTTTCAGCCGGTCCATCGCCCGCCTTTCGTCTGTGCGCCGGGCGCAATGGTGTTGTCAGCGCGACGGCATTGGCGCGGCACGGCCGGCTGCCGACACTGCCGCTCATCGCCCGCCCCTCGCCGTCCGCCCCGATGAGCCTCGCCGCCGCCGTCTCCCCGCCCCGCGCCGCACCGGCCGAAGCGTCGCACGCGCCGGTCCGCCTCGTCGCCTACGACCACGTCGGCATCCGCGTCAGCGACCGCCGACGCGCGCTGGCCTTCTACGAGGCGCTGGGCTTCGTCGAGCGCGCCCGCTTCCCGGGACACGAGGCCAACGAGATGGAGAGCGCCGACGGCGTGCGCATCAACCTGATCTTCAACGCGGCGCGCCGGCCGGGCGCACGCAACGCGCTGCTCGACGAGCCGGTCAAGCTGCCCGGCATCACCCACCCGGCCTTCGTGGTCGACGACCTGGCCGCGCTGCAGGACTGGCTGCAGCGGCAGGGCATCGCGATCACCGAAGGGCCGCGGCGGCTCGGCCCCCGCCGGATCGCGCTGTTCATCCGCGACCCGGACGGCAACGTCCTCGAATTCGACCAACTGATCCCCCAAGGAGACACGGCATGAAGCTCTACGACCTGGAACTGTCCGGCAACTGCTACAAGGTGCGGCTGTTCGCGGCGCTGGCGGGCATCGACCTGGAGATCGTGCCGGTCGACTTCCTCGGCGGCGCGCACAAGCGGCCGCCGCTGACCGACCTCAACCCCTGGGGCGAGCTGCCGATTCTGGTCGATGGCGAGCGGGTGCTGCGCGACTCGCAGGCGATCCTGGTGCACCTGGCGGGCAGCTACGGCGGCGCCGCCTGGTGGCCGGCCGAGGCGCCGCTGCAGGCCGAGATCGTGCAGTGGCTGTCGACCGCGGCCAACGAGATCCAGAACGGCCCCGCGTCGGCGCGGCTGGTCGACCGCTTCGGCTACACGCTCGACAAGGCCGACACGCTGGCCCGGGCGGCCCGCATCCTGCCGCTGCTCGACGCCCACCTGGCCGACCACGACTGGCTGGCGATCGGCCGACCGACCATCGCCGACTGCGCGATGTACCCGTACGTCGCGCTGGCGCCGGAGGGCGGGATCGACCTCGCGCCGTACCGGCACATCGCGCGCTGGATCGAGCGCGTCCGCGCCCTGCCGGGCTACCGGGCGATGCCGGGCACCTGAGCACGGCGGCCGGCCCGAGACCCTGCCGCGAACCGGGGATGGCGGGCAGACCGGCTAGAATCCGCTCACTTTCGAGGAGCGTTGCAACTCCCGCCCGGGAGCCAGGCTCGAAAGTCATCCCCCGATGCAACGGCGCTCACCCGCAGGCCCCCGCCGCCGGTGAGCACACCCTCCCCTGCGGCGTCCTGCGGTTTCCTGAATCACGGAGACCCGTCCATGAGCGCCGTCCTCAAGCCCACCCCCACCCACGATCACCACGTTGCCGACCTGTCGCTCGCCGACTGGGGTCGCAAGGAAATCAAGATCGCCGAGACCGAGATGCCCGGCCTGATGGCGATCCGCCAGGAATTCGCCGCAAGCCAGCCGCTGAAGGGTGCGCGCATCACCGGCTCGCTGCACATGACGATCCAGACCGCCGTGCTGGTGGAGACGCTGCAGGCGCTGGGCGCCCAGGTGCGCTGGGCCTCGTGCAACATCTTCTCCACGCAGGACCACGCCGCCGCCGCGCTGGTGGCGGCCGGCACGCCGGTGTTCGCCTACAAGGGCGAGACGCTCACGGACTACTGGGACTACACCCACCGCATCTTCGACTTCGGCGCCAAGGGAACGGACGGCGAAGGCCCGAACATGATCCTCGACGACGGCGGCGACGCGACGCTGCTGATGCACCTGGGCCAGAAGGCCGAGAAGGACCCGTCGGTGATTTCCAAGCCCACCAGCGAAGAGGAGACCTGCCTGTTCGCCGCGATCAAGGCCAAGCTGGCGCAGGACCCGACCTGGTACACGCGCAAGAGCGCCCAGATCATCGGCGTGACCGAGGAAACCACCACCGGCGTGCACCGCCTGAACGAGATGAGCGCGAAGGGCACGCTGCTGTTCCGCGCAATCAACGTCAACGACTCGGTGACCAAGAGCAAGTTCGACAACCTGTACGGCTGCCGCGAGTCGCTGGTCGACAGCATCAAGCGCGCGACCGACGTGATGATCGCCGGCAAGGTCGCCTGCGTGGCCGGCTACGGCGACGTGGGCAAGGGCTCGGCGCAGGCGCTGCGCGCGCTGAGCGCCCAGGTGTGGGTGACCGAGATCGACCCGATCAACGCGCTGCAGGCCGCGATGGAAGGCTACAAGGTCGTGACGATGGAGTACGCCGCCGACAAGGCCGACATCTTCGTCAGCGCCACCGGCAACAAGAACGTGATCCGCTACGAGCACATGGCGGCGATGAAGGACGAGGCCATCGTCTGCAACATCGGCCACTTCGACAACGAGATCGACGTCGCGTCGCTCGAGAAGCTGAAGTGGGACGAGATCAAGCCGCAGGTCGACCACGTCGTCTTCCCGGACGGCAAGAAGATCACGCTGCTGGCCAAGGGCCGTCTGGTCAACCTGGGCTGCGCCACCGGCCACCCGAGCTTCGTGATGAGCTCGTCGTTCGCCAACCAGACCATCGCGCAGATCGAGCTCTTCACGAAGAGCGCCGACTACCAGGTCGGCAAGGTCTATGTGCTGCCCAAGCACCTGGACGAGAAGGTGGCGCGCCTGCACCTGAAGAAGGTCGGCGCGATGCTGACCGAGCTCACCGACGAGCAGGCTGCGTACATCGGTGTCAGCAAGTCCGGTCCGTACAAGGCCGACACCTATCGGTATTGACACCCACCCCCGTTGCGGCTGCGCCGCTCCCCCTCGAAGGGGGCGACGCTGGCGGGCCGGCGGAGCCGGACCCGCGGCGTCCACTCGGTTCTATCTCATGCCAAGAGTTGATCAGTTGATTGTCCAGCGTGGGCTTGCGCCGACGCGTTCGGCGGCGCAGCGGTTGATCGACCGTGGCGCGGTCGAGCGGCGCGCGGCGGTCGACTGGGTGCGGCTGCGCAAATCCGGCGAGGACCTGCCGGAGGCCACCGAGCTGCGCATCACCGACGACGCCGAACTGCGCTGGGTGTCGCGCGCCGGGCTCAAGCTCGACGGCGCGCTGGCGCAGTGCGGCCTGGCGGTGACCGGCGTGACCGCGCTCGACGTCGGCCAGAGCACCGGCGGCTTCACCGAGGTGCTGCTGGCGCACGGCGCGGCGCACGTGGTGGGCGTCGATGTCGGTCGCGGCCAGCTGCATCCCTCGCTGCGCGGGCATGCGCAGGTCACCGTCCTCGAAGGCATCAACGCCCGCGGCCTGACGCGCGAGGCGCTGGGCGCGGCCATGCCGGCCGGCGGCTTCGGCCTGGTCGTCGCCGACCTGAGCTTCATCCCGCTGACCACCGTGCTGCCGGCACTGGTGCCGCTGCTCGCGGCCGACGGCCACCTGCTCGCGCTGGTCAAGCCGCAGTTCGAGCTGCAGCCCAAGGACATCGGCAAGGGCGGTCTGGTGAAGAGCGCCGCCTCCTACGCCGAGGTGCAGCGCAAGTTGCGGGCCACCTGCGGCGAACTGGGCCTGGACGTGACGGCGTGGCTGGACAGCGTGGTTGCCGGCGGCGACGGGAACCGCGAATTTTTCATCTGTGCCGTGCCCGCGGGCCGGCCGCTGGAGTCAGACACATGAGCGACACACCCTCCCTGAGGCTGCCGGTGCCGGTGAGCTTCGAGTTCTTCCCGCCCAACACCGAGGCCGGCAGCGAGAAGCTGAAGACCGTGGTGCGCGAGCTGGGCAGCGCGGCCCCCGAGTTCTTCAGCGTGACCTACGGTGCCGGCGGCTCGACGCGGGATCGCACGCTGTCGACGGTGCGCGACATTGCCGCGCTGGGCTTCGAGGCGGCGCCGCACCTGTCGTGCGTCGGCTCGACGCGCGTCGGCATCGCCGAGATCCTGGGCACCTACCGCGCGCAAAACATCCGCCGCCTGGTCGCGCTGCGCGGCGACCTGCCGAGCGGCACCGCGACGGCCGGCGAGTTCCGCTACGCGAACGAGCTGATCGCCTTCGTGCGCGAGACCCAGGGAACCGACCTGCGCATCGAGGTGGCCGCCTACCCCGAGTACCACCCTCAGCAGCGCTATGCGCGGCGCGACCTGCAGCACTTCGCCAACAAGATGAAGGCCGGCGCCGACGCGGCGATCACGCAGTTCTTCTACAACCCCGACGCCTACTTCCATTTCCTCGACGAGGTGCGCGCGCTGGGTGTCGACGCGCCGATCGTGCCGGGCATCATGCCGTTCCACAACTACGCGCGCATCGCGCAGTTCGCGATGCGCGACGGCATCGAGATCCCGCGCTGGGTGGCCCTGAAGATGGAGGGCTACATGGACGACGCCGCGTCGATCCGCGCCTTCGGCATCGAGGTGGTGTCGCGGCTGTGCGAGCGGCTGATCGCCGGCGGCGCACCGGCCATCCACTTCTACACGCTCAACCAGTCGGCGCTGACGCTGGAGGTCTGCCGCCGGCTCGCGTCGGCGCGCGCTTGATACGCGCGCGACGCGCTCAGACCACGCGCACCGCCGCCGGGTCGAAGTCGGGCTTCGGCGGCTTGAGCTTCATGCCGGCCAGCGCCTGCGCGACCAGCGTCGCGATCATCAGGTTGCGGTTGCTCTTGCTGTCGGCCGGCACCACGTGCCAGGGCGCGCAGGCGGTCGAGGTGGCCGCCAGCGCGGTCTCGTAGGCGGCCAGGTAGGCCTTCCACTTCTCGCGCGTCTCGAGGTCGCCGACCTGGAATTTCCAGCGCTTGGCGGGGTCGTCCAGACGCGCCTGCAGCCGTTCGCGCTGCTCGTCCTTCGAGATGTGCAGGAAGCACTTGACGATGGTCGTGCCGCTGTCGTGCAGCAGGCGCTCGAAGGCATTGATGTGGGCCAGCCGACGCTGGCGCTCGGCGGCGTCGATCCAGCCTTCGACGAAGGGCACCAGCACGTCTTCGTAATGGCTGCGATTGAACACCACCACCTCGCCGGCCCGCGGTGCCACCGCATGCACGCGCCACAGGAAGTCGTGCGCGCGCTCCACCTCGGTGGGCGCCTTGAAGGCCGCCACGCGCACGCCGAGCGGGCTGCACTGGCGGAACACAGAGCGCGCGGTGCCGTCCTTGCCCGAAGTGTCCATGCCCTGCAGCACCAGCAGCAGCTTGGGTGGCCGGCCGGCACTGCCGTTGGCGTAGAGCAGGTCCTGCAGGCGGTCGATCTCGATCGCCAGTTCGGCGAGCCGCGCATCGTCGGCCTCGCGGCTGCTGCTGGCGGCCGGCCGCGCGCCGGGGTCGATGTCCTTGAGCCGCAGCTTGCGGCCGACGCGGTAGGTCTTCAGGTAGGCGGTCGAGCGGGCCATCGCGACTCCTGGGAAGGCGGTGCGGCGACTGTAGCGCCGCGTGCACACCGCGACGCGCGAGGTTGATCTGCCTCAGAAAGCCGCGGCGGCTCCAACGCTGCGCGACCGCGCGCTTGAGCCAACGCAAGCCGCGGCGTCCCGCCACGCACTGCAATGCACGGGCGGGAAGCTCCCCGTGCATTCCGGAGTGAAGCTCATCATGAAGAAGAAGATCCTCGCCGCCCTCGCCCTCGCCGCCCTCGGTGGCGCCGCGACCGCCGCGCCGACCGGCGGCGACTGGCTGGTGCGCGTGCGCGCGCTGCACCTCGACCCGGCCAACAAGGACAGCACTGGCGTCGGCCTGGCCATCGACAGCAAGACCTTCCCCGAACTCGACATCAGCTACTTCTTCACGCCGAACTGGGCCGCCGAACTGGTGCTGACCTATCCGCAGAAGCAGGACGTGAGTGCCTCCGGCACGCGCATCGGCAGCCTCAAGCACCTGCCCCCGACGCTGTCACTGCAGTACCACTTCCTGCCCGGCGCGGCGGTCCAGCCCTACCTCGGCGCGGGCATCAACTACACGCGCTTCTCGTCGGTCGACCTACCGGCGCCGTTCAGCATCGAGAAGAACAGCGTGGGCCTGGCGGTGGGTGCCGGCGTGGACGTGCCGCTCGGCGACCGGCTGGTGCTGAACGTGGACGTGAAGAAGGTGCAGATCCGCACCGACGTGTCGGCCGCAGGGGTGAAGGCGGGGACCTTCAAGGTCGACCCGGTGCTGTTCGGCGTGGGGCTCGGCTGGCGGTTCTGAGCACCCCCAGGGCTGGTCTGCACCCAGCCCGCCCCCCCGCGGGGGCCAGGGAAACTTGGGGCGGCCCGGCGTTTCCTTGAGAGGCGGCGCGCGATCAGTCCTCGCGCGACCAGGCGACACCGTCCTCGGTGAGCATGGCGTCGAGCGGGATGTCGTGCGGCTCACCCTCGAGCCAGTCGATGTAGCCGTGCCGGTAGCCGATGCCGACGGTGAATGGCCGCGGCTCCAGTGCCGCCAGCGTGCGGTCGTAGAAGCCGCCGCCGTAGCCGAGCCGCAGGCCCTTCGGGCCGAAGCCGACGCAGGGCACCAGCAACAACGTCGGCATCACGAGGTCGGTGCCCTTGGGCTTCGGGATGTCGTAGGCATCCTCCTCCATCGGGCAGCCGGGGTACCACTGGTGGAAGCGCAGTTGCTTGGTCTGGCGGTTCATCACCGGCAGGCCGATCCGGCGCGGCGGACCCTCGCCGGTGCCGTGTCCGGCGCCCTCGGTCCAGCGGTGCAGCGACGGCAGGGGATCGAACTCGCCCTTGATGGCCCAGTAGGCGCCGATCGTGACGTCCTCCCGCTGCGTGAGCCACACCCGCAGCACGCCCTGCAACTGTTCGGCGCGCTCCAGGCGATCGGTCAGGCTCTGCCGCTCGGCCTGCAGCATGCGACGCAGTTGCGCCTTGTCCGGCCGGCTCATCGGGTCGTAGGGCAGGGTCATGGGCGGGTCCGTGGCGGGCTGGCGCGGCGTGTCATCGAGGCAGCCCGGATTTTGCCCCGCAGGATGGCCTGCGCCTCAAGGTCGCTGCCTACACTGTGGCAATGACCCCACCCCGCGACGAATTTGCGGCGCACTGCGTCGAGTTGCTGTCCTCCGTGGGACCGGCGCATGCGAAGCGCATGTTCGGCGGCCACGGCCTCTACCTCGACGGGCTGATGATCGGCCTGATCGCCGCCGATCAGCTCTACCTCAAGACCGACGCGCAGACGCTGCCGCAGTGGCGAGACGCCGGCGGGCGAGCCTTCGTCTACGAAAGTTCACGCGACGGCGTGGTGCGGACCGCCACCATGAGTTACTGGACGCCGCCCGACGAGGCGACCGAGTCACCCGATGCGCTGCGGCCCTGGGCCCGGCTGGCGCTGGAGGCGGCGTTGCGCGCCCAGGCGGCGAGGGTCCGCAAGCCCGCTGCCGCACCACGCCGCCGCAAGCCGGCCAGGTAGGCGGGCGCGTTCGCCAGAGGCCTCAGGCCGCCGGCTCTTCCAGCACCTCGAAACTGGCCACTGACCAACCCTCGGCCAGCACCTCGGTGCCGGCCGGCAGTCGCAGGCTCTGGCCGGCCGCGAGCCACCAGTCTTCCGGGATCTGCCCGCCGAGGCGGCCCTCGGCGGTCACCCAGAGCCGGCCTTCGCGCAGCCGCAGCCAGCGGGTGTTGCGGGCCGCCTGCAGGCGCAGCGTCTGGCCTCGGACCAGCCGCCAGACGGGGTCGACCCGGCCCATCGATTCTTGCGATTGCTGCATGCTCATGTCGCGCTCCATCGGACCCTGCATTGGTGGTTCCATGCGTCATATCATCGTGAAGAACCAGCCCACGATCCAATGAGATCGCGGCCCCTCATTGATAACATACACGCATGAATACCTCACGCCAGCGCCCGCTCGCCGTCGGTCCGATCCGCGCCTTCGAGGCGGTGGCGCGCCACCTCAGCTTCCGTGCCGCGGCCGAGGAGTTGCACCTCACGCAGCCGGCCATCAGCCGCCAGATCCAGTCGCTGGAGGACGAGGTCGGCAGCTCGCTGTTCACACGCGGCACGCGCAGCGTCGCCCTCACCGGCGACGGTGTCGCGCTGCTCGCCGCGGTGACGCCGGCGCTGGAGCGGCTCGATGCCGGCGTGCGCCAGATCCGCAGCGCGCGCGGCCGGCGCGGCGTGAACCTCAACACCTTTCCGTCGTTCGCCTCGCTGTGGCTGCTGCCGCGCATCGAGGCCTACCAGCGCGACCACCCCGACCTCGACATCCGCATCGACGCCAACGACCGGCTGGCCGACCTGGACGACCCCGAGGTCGAGATCGTGATCCGCTACTGCAGCGCGCAGCGTGCCCCGGCCGGCGCCGTGCGGCTGTTCGGCGAGACGCTGACGCCGGTAGCGAGCCCGCGCCTGCTGGAGCAGGCCGCGAGCAGCGCCGCGCCGCCGCTGCGCACACCGGCCGATTTGGCGCTGCACACGCTGCTGGAGGAAGACAGCCTGCAGGCGAGCACCCAGTTCGTCAGCTGGCGGCACTGGCTGGCGGTGCAGGCCCTGCCCGCGCTGGAGCCGCGACGCTGGATCTACCTGAACTTCACCTACCAGCAGGTGCAGGCTGCGCTGGCCGGCCAGGGCATCGCGCTGGCCCGGCTGGCGCTGGTCGACGAATCGCTGGCGCGCGGCGAGCTGGTGGAACCCTTCGGGCCGGCCTTCCGCACCCGCAGCCCCTACAGCTACTGGCTGATCATCGCCGGCAGCAAGCGCGACCGTGCGGAGGTCCAACGCTTCGCGAGCTGGGTGCAGGCGCAGGGCGCGTCGACGCGCCAGGCCATCGGCGAGACCGAGTTCGATTGACCCTGCGCTCGGCAGCATGTCAGATGCACGCGCCCGGTGACTGCGTAAAATTCGAGCGGAACCGAAGCCCATCGTGACGGCTCCCTCCGTGGCATGACCCTGCAGACCCCGACACCCCTCCGCTGCCACATCCTGCTCCGCGCGGTCGCACTTGCCGCGATCACCGGGGCCCTGGCCTTGCCCTCCGCGCCGGTCGCCGCGCAGACCACCAACGACACGGTTCTCGAAGCCCGCGAGGCGCTGCGCAAGCGCGACAAGCCGCGCCTGGCGGCCACGCGTGCGGCGGCACTGGCCGCGAACCACCCGCTCGCGATGTGGCCCGACTACTGGGAGCTCGGCAACCGCCTCGCCGATGCACAGCAGGACGAACTGAATGCCTTCTATGCGCGCTGGCCGGGCACCTATGTCGAGGACCGGCTGCGCAACGACTGGCTGCTCGAGCTGGGCCGCCGTCGCGACTGGGGCAACTTCCGCGCGGAATACCCGCGCTTCAAGCTCGACGACGATCGCGAGGTGCGCTGCTACGCGCTGCTGACGCGGCACCTCGATGGCCAGGACGTGACGGACGACGCCCGCGCCGCCTGGTTCGCGCAACGCGATGCCGACGACGGCTGCGCGCTGCTGGCCAGCACGCTGTTCGATGCCAAGCGGATCGGCCGCGACGACGTCTGGCGCAAGACGCGGCTGGCGGTCGAGGCCAACCGCCCCCGCATGGCCCGCCAGGCCGCCGCGCTGCTGGGCGACGACATGGCCAATGCGGTCAGCGAACTGAACGACAACCCGCAGCGCTACCTGACGCGCAAGGCCGCGACGCAGGGCCGCGGTGCCAGCGAGCTGACCGCGCTGGCGCTGATCCGCAGCGCCGCGAACGACCCCGACGTGGCGGCCACCGCGATGAACGATCGCTGGGCCGCGCGGCTGCCGGCCGACCTGTCCGCGTGGGTGTGGGCCAGCATCGGCAAGCAGGCGGCACTCAAGCTCAGCAACAGCGCCTCCGACCACTTCCAGCGTGCCGAGCTGACACGCACCGGCAACGTCGACGTGGCGCTGCCCGACGACACGCTGGCCTGGAAGCTGCGCGCCGCGCTGCGCGCCAACAACGGCGCGGGCCGCTGGCAGCAGGTGATGCAGGCGGTCACCGCGATGAGCAGCAGCGAGCAGCGCGAACCCGCGTGGATCTACTGGAAGGCACGCGCGCTGCAGGCGCTGGCCGGCAGCAGCCAGGACGGCGTCGCGCTGGGTGCGCAGGCGCGCGAGCTGCTCGCGTCGATCGCGAGTCCGCTGCACTTCTACGGCAAGCTGGCCATGGAAGACCTCGGGCAACCGCTGGTCCTGCCCGCCGCACCGGCACCGCTCACGCCCGAGGAGCGCAACGCCGCGGCCCAGCACCCCGGCCTGAAGCGCGCGCTGCTGCTGATCGAGCTCGACCTGCGCAGCGAAGGCGTGCGCGAATGGAACTTCTCGCTGTTCGGCATGGGCGAGCGCGAGCTGCTGGCCGCTGCCCAGCTGGCCTGCGAGCGCCAGGTGTGGGACCGCTGCATCAACACCAGCGAGCGCACCCGCGAGCAGGTCGACATGGCACAGCGCTTCCCCACGCCCTACCGCAGCGACGTGGTGGCGCGCGCGCGCGAGGCGGGGCTGGACCCGGCCTACGTCTACGGCCTGATCCGCCAGGAGTCGCGCTTCATCACCAGCGCGCGTTCGTCGGTCGGCGCCTCGGGGCTGATGCAGCTGATGCCGGCCACCGCCAGGTGGACCGCCCGCAAGCTGGGCATCGACTACACGCACGACCGCATCACCGAGCACGGCACCAACCTGCGGCTCGGCACCGGCTACCTGAAGATGGTGCTCGACAGCTTCGACGGCTCGCAGGCCATGGCCGCGGCCGGCTACAACGCCGGCCCGAACCGGCCGCGCAAGTGGCGCGAGGGGCCGTCGCTGGACGCGGCGGCCTGGGCCGAGAACATTCCCTTCACCGAGACGCGCGACTACGTGAAGAAGGTGCTCTCCAACGCCACCGACTACGCCGCGCTGCTGAGCGGCCAGCCGCAGTCGCTGCGCGCGCGGCTGGGCGGCGCGATCGGCCCGCACGCCGGCGCGGCCGATCCGGCCGAGCGCGAGCTGCCCTGACGAAGCCTGCCCCATGAAGAACCTGCTGATCCTCGGTGGCACCGGCTTTGTCGGCAGTGCCTTGTGCGAGAAGCTCGTCGCGCACTTCGGTGCAGCGGGCGCCCGCCTCACGGTACCGACCCGTCGCGCCGAGCGCGCCAAGCGGCTGGCGATGCTGCCGACCGTCGAGCTGGTCGAGACCGACCTCCACGACGACGGGCGGCTGACGCGGCTGCTGTTCGGCCGCGACGCGGTGATCAATCTGGTGGCGATCCTGCACGGCAGCGCCGAGGAGTTCGAGCGGGTGCACGTCGCGCTGCCACAGCGGCTGGCGCGGGCCTGCAAGGTGGCCGGCGTCCCGCGCGTGGTGCACGTGAGCGCTCTCGGCGCCGCGGCCGACGCGCCCTCGAACTACCTGCGCTCCAAGGCCGCCGGCGAGGCGGCGCTGCGCGCAGCCGGGCTCGACCTCACGGTGCTGCGGCCGTCGGTCATCTTCGGGTCGGGCGACCGCTTCCTGAACCTGTTCGCGCAGCTGCAGGCGGTGTTCCCGCTGATGCCGCTGGCGGGCGCCGACGCGAAGTTCCAGCCGGTGTGGGTCGAGGACGTGGCTGCAGCGATCGTGCGCAGCCTGGTGTCGCCGGCGCCCGAGGTCGTGGAATGCGTCGGCCCGCACGTCTACACACTGGCCGAGCTGGTGCGGCTCGCCGGCCGCTGGTCGGGCCATGCGCGGCCCGTGCTGCCGCTGCCCGACACGCTGGGCCGCGCCCAGGCCGCGCTGCTTGCGCTGCTGCCCGGCACGCCCTTGATGTCGGCCGACAACCTGGCGTCGATGCGCGTGCCCAACGTGGCCAGCGGCAGCCTGCCCGGACTGCAGGCGCTCGGCATCACGCCGGCGGCACTGGAAGCGGTCGGGCCGAGCTACCTGAGTCCCGGGCGCGGCCCGGCGCGGCTCGACGGGTTTCGCGCGCTGGCACGACGGCACTGAAGCGCCCGCCCGGCGAGGCCCGCCGGCGTGCATCAATCCGATGCAGCGAATGCAATCCGGGATGCGGGGCGTCCCGCTAGCATCGAGGCCACAGGAGGCCCCATGCAGCTCGTGATCGGCAACAAGAACTACTCGTCGTGGTCGCTGCGGCCCTGGGTGCTGATGCGCCAGGCCGGCATCCCCTTCGAGGAGGTGATGATCCGCTTCGACAGCCTGGCGGCCGATTCGAAGTTCCAGCAGGCGCTGGCCCGGCACACGCCGGCCGGCAAGGTGCCCGTGCTGATCGAAGACGACGGTTTCGTGGTCTGGGACACGCTGGCGATCGCCGAGTACCTGGCCGAGAAGTTCCCGCAGGCGAGCCTGTGGCCTGCCGATCCGAAGGCGCGTGCCCGCGCCCGCAGCGTCTGCGCCGAAATGCATGCCGGCTTCGGCGCGCTGCGCAGCCACTGCCCGCTCAACATCGAGGCCCGCTTGCCCGATGTGGGCGCCCGCCTGCTGCAGGAGCAGCCCGGGCTGCGGGCGGACCTCCGGCGCATTGTCGAGCTATGGTCGGAGTTGCTGGGCGCGCACGGCGGCCCGTTGCTGTTCGGCCGCTTCACCATCGCCGACGCCTACTTCGCGCCGGTGTGCAGCCGCTTGAGGACCTATGGGCTGCCGGTGCCGCCCATCGCCGCGGCCTATATCGACGCGGTGTTCGCGCTGCCCGGCATGCAGGCCTGGGTGGCCGAGGCCCTGGCCGAGCAGGAGTTCCTGGACTTCGAGGAGCCGTACCGCCAGTCCCGGACGGACGCCGCGGACGCTCCATGAGAAACGGGCCCGAAGGCCCGTTGTCGTTGCGCTGCCTGACGCGCGCTCAGCGGTGACGGCCGCGACGGTGCGCCACGAAACCGAGCACACCCACGGCGGCCAGCATCAACGCGAGATTGCTCGGCTCGGAAGCCGGGGCGGTGGCACTCAATGCGACTTCGCTTTCGGTCGGCTGGGCCGCGATCGCCGGTTTGGCTTTCTGGTCGGCGAAACTCGGTGCGAGAGCACCTGCGAGTACCACGGCAGCCAGTAGCGGTTTGATGAACATGACATTTCCCTGTTTAAGATGCTTTTGCGGCGGTGACGCTTTTGGCGTCGAAAGGACCGCATCTCGCTATCACCGTTTGTATGCGCGCCCCCCTTTGAGCGGTACCCCGTGACTCAAGGTTCACCCCCCGAACAAGGGGTTCATTTCGTCGCCACAGCGCCACAAGACGCGCAAGTTTTTGTTGTCGGCGGCGCCGTCCGCGACGAATTGCTGGGAATCGCCGGTCGAGATCGGGACTGGGTGGTCGTCGGCAGCACGCCGCAGCAGATGCTCGACGCCGGCTTCCTGCCGGTCGGACGCGACTTCCCGGTCTTCCTGCACCCGCAGACGCACGAGGAGTACGCACTCGCACGCTCCGAACGCAAGACGGGTCCGGGCTATCACGGCTTCAGCTTCCACGCTGCGCCGGACGTGACGCTGGAGCAGGACCTGGCACGGCGCGACCTGACCATCAACGCCATCGCCCGCGCGGCCGACGGCACGCTGATCGACCCCTACGGCGGCCAGCGCGATCTGGCAGCCCGCGTGCTGCGCCACGTGTCGCCGGCCTTCGCCGAGGACCCGGTGCGCATCCTGCGGGTCGCACGCTTCGCGGCGCGCTTCGATGGCTTTTCCGTCGCACCCGAGACGTTGGCCCTGATGCGCGACATGGTCGACGGCGGCGAGGTCGACCACCTCGTCCCCGAACGCGTGTGGCAGGAACTCGCGCGCGGCCTGATGGAGCCGCGCCCGTCGCGCATGTTCGAGCTGCTGCGCGAATGCGGCGCACTGCAGCGGCTGCTGCCCGAGGTCGCGCGGCTGTGGGGCGTGCCGCAGCGCGCCGAACACCACCCCGAGGTCGACACCGGCGTGCACCTGATGATGGTGCTGGACATGAGTGCGCGGCTCGACGCGCCGTTGACGGTGCGCTACGCCTGCCTCGGCCACGACCTCGGCAAGGGCAGCACCCCGGCCGAGCTGCTGCCGCGGCACATCGGCCACGAGCAGCGCAGCGTGGCGCTGCTGCGGGGGCTGAACGAGCGACTGCGCGTGCCGATCGACTGCCGCGAACTCGCCGACGTGGTGGCGCGCGAACACGGCAACGTGCACCGCAGCGGCGAGTTCGGCGCCGCCGCGCTGGTGCGCCTGCTCGAGCGCTGCGACGCCTTCCGCAAGCCGGCGCGCTTCCACGAGGTGCTGCAGGCCTGCGAGTGCGACGCGCGCGGGCGGCTCGGCTTCGAGGACACGGCCTATGCGCCGTCGCCGCGGCTGGCGGCCGCGCTCGTTGCGGCGCGCGCCGTCGACACGGCGCAGGTCGCGGCCGCCGCGGCAGCGCGCGGCGAAAGCGGGCCGGCCGTCGGCACGGCCATTCAGCAGCGACGCATCGAGGCCGTCGGCACTGCGTTGGGCATCACGACCGGGCCCGTCGATTGAAGGGACTTGTCGTTCCGCTGCGACTGCAGTCCCCTGCGCCGATCGCCGAGAATGCCGGCACCTCGCGCAGCCGCCTCATCGCTCTCGGATTTCCCACCTCATGATCACCGGCACCGTGCTCCTGTTCGGCCTGCTGTTCGGCATGCAGCATGCGCTGGAGGCCGACCACCTGGCCGCGGTGGCCACGCTGGTCACGCGCGAGCAGGACACCCGCCGCGCCGTCCGCCAGGGCGTGTTCTGGGGACTGGGCCACACCCTCACGCTGCTGCTGTTCGGCGGCGTGGTGATGGTGATCGGCGTGGTGTTGTCCGAGCGCTGGGTGCACGGCCTCGAGGGCGCTGTCGGCGTGATGCTGGTGTTGCTCGGCCTGGACCTGCTGCGCCGGCTGTGGCGCGAGCGGGTGCACTTCCATGCCCACGTCCATGCGCCGGCGGAAACGGTGGAGTCCGCCTCGCTCGACGGCGCCGCCGCCCCTGCCGGCGCCGTGCCGCACTTCCACGCGCACTCGCACCGCGGCGACACCGGGCCCCACGACCGCCACCAGCACCGCCATGAACATCGCCCGCTGCCGCTGCGTGCGCTGCTGGTCGGCATGGTGCACGGGCTGGCCGGCTCGGCCGCGCTGGTGCTGCTGACGCTGCAACAGGTGCGCGACCCCTGGATCGGCCTGCTCTACGTGCTGCTGTTCGGCCTGGGCTCGGTGGCCGGCATGGCCGCGCTGTCCTGCGCCGTGGCGCTGCCGATGCGCCTGACCGCCATGCACTTGGGCCGCTGCCACCGCGCGCTCAGCGCCGTGGTTGCACTGTTCAGCGTCGGGCTGGGCGTGCACGTGGTGGCCAGCCAATGGCTGGCCTGAGCCGGATCACGCCACCGAGCTGCGCATCGCCTCGCGCACCAGGCCGTCGAGCTTGCCGGTGATCTGCGTCAGTTCGGCCGACACCACCGCGAACTCCCGTCCCGAATCGCCGGCCCGCGCAGCGATCACCTGCGCGTTGAACGACACGATGCGCGCCTGCTTCGCGATCGTCTCGATCTCGCCCATCACGCCCATCAGCTGCTTCTTCACCGTCGAGGCCTGGCGCTTCGCGAGGTCCTCGTAGACCTGGGTCACGCGGTTCAGCACCGCCAGCAGCGGCGTGGCGCTCTCGACCAGTTGCTCCAGCAGGCCGGCCACCGCGCGGGTGCGCAGCGGGATGGCTTCCAGCACCCGCTCGGCCAGCGCGATGAAGGCGCGGATCACGCGGTCGGCGCCGATCGCGCCGAAGTAGGCGTCACGCAGTTCGTCGCAGTACAGGCCCGGCAGCGTGTCGTCGCCGTCCACCAGCGCGGCGTGGGCCGCTCGGAACACCGCCAGCGCTTCGGCAGACATCGCCAGCGCGCCATCGCGGCCCTGCGTCGCCAGCACCGCATACAGCACCACGCGCTGCGAGGTGAAGCGCCGGCGCCCGGACAGGTTGATCAGCGTGCCGTAGACCTCGCCTGACAGCCTCAGCGTCGCCGGGGCACCGGTCTGGGGCCGGGTGGGTGCACGCTCTGCGTGCGTCGTTGTCGAACTCTGTGGCATCTTGCTCGGCGCGTGGCAGCCGCGTGGAAGCGTTGCCCCGAAATAGCAGGGTCCGTACCAGCGAGCGCACGCCCCGGGCCCTGCAGGCCGAGGGCGTGCTGTCCCGCACGGTGGCTGCCTCAGGCCGGCTTGCGCGGCGACGTGACGCGGTAGCCGCGCCCCGCGTAGTCGAAGTCGCCCAGTTCGAGCCGGGCGATGCCCTCGGCCTGCGGCGATGCATAGAAGGCACGGATCTCGCGGATCAGCCCCGAGGCGCGGTCGAACTCCACGCACTCGGCACCGCGCAGCACCTTGTCCTGGTTCGTCTTGAAGTGCGTCCACTCGATCGCCGCCTCGGCCGTCTCGGCGTCGATCACCAGCGCGTCGATCGTCCAGTACGAACCCAGCGTCTCCACCGCCGTGCGCCAGCGGTGGGCGATCTGCGCGGCGCCCCGGAAGGCGCCGCCGTACATGCCGGCCGGGAAGTAGTGCACGGCCTCCGGCACGAAGCAGGCAATCATCTTCGCCTCGTCCGCCTCGTTGCAGCCGTCGTAGTAGGTGCGGATCACCTTCTCCATCGCCGCACGGCTGAGGGTCGGTGCGGTCATGTCAGTCTCCTCCGCGCAGGTTCTGCACCTGGAACAGGCTTGGGGGGTTGAGCTTGGGATCGACCTGGCCCTTGAACTGGCCGGTGGTGCAGTGCTTGGCCTGCACGTCGACCATCGAGAACGAGTCGTCGATCGCGATGCCGGTGCCCTTGTTGACCGGCAGGTGGTGGTCGGGGTGCGACTTGCCGATCGTGAAGGTCTTCCACAGCTCGCCCTTGCGGTCGTAGATCAGCGTGCGGTTGATGTTGTAGACCTGCGCATCGACGTGGAAGACGCGCTTGCTGATCGGGTGCGCCGGGTTCACCGGTGCGGCCTCCAGCACATAGACCTTGCGCAGCTGCCAGGTGATCTTCGGGAAGCAGCCACCCTGGCCGCCGAAGTCCACGAACTTGTAGCCGCTCGGGTCCTTGAACTCGTCGGTCAGCTGCAGCTCGTTATGGTTGTAGTAGGGCATCAGGATGTTCTTCGTGCCCTTGAACGTCCACTTCATGTCCGAGATGCGGCCGTTGTAGCCCTCGAAGTCCTCGATCATCAGGTCCGCGCCGAGGAAGGCGTCCGTCGTCTGCCCGGTGGCGAGCCGGCGCACGCGGCGCTGGAAGCCCAGGTAGAGGTAGGCGTCGTCGAACTTCAGGTCGTTCTCGTAGCGCTGGATCAGGAGCTGCGTGTTCTTCAGGTCCTGCGGCTCGAGCACCGTGAGGTAGATGCCGCGGAACAGATCGGAGGGGTTGGGCGTCACCTCGGGCACCGGCGCGTGCTGCACGCGGTGCTTGAAGTTCAGGAAGTGGAAGTTGAACTTCAGCGTGCGCTCGACCTGGCCGCTCGTCATGTTGCGGTACTTCCAGTAGAACGGGTAGATCGCCGCGTTGTCACCCCAGTTGACGCCGTACTTGTAGTTCCAGGCGATCTTCTCGCCCGCGCGCGGGTCATCGACCTTGGGCTCCTCCGGGAAGGGCCGCCCGGCCACGAAGCCGGTGATCTCGCCGCTCTGGGCGCCCAGCTTGGTCGTGTTCAGGTTCTTCTTCGTCGCCTCGACGTAGAACTTGTCCATCGTGAACTGCGTGGTCGGGCCGACCTTGATCTCGTCCCAGCCGTTCTTGACGATCTCGTAGAGGCCGGGGTCCAGCGCGTCCTTGAACTGCTCGACGTTGGCCTTGTTGATGACGAGGCCGGGCGCCATCCCGGAGAAGCTCGGGAAGCCGTTCTTGTAAGGGTTGAACGAGGCCTCGACGTCGGCCTCGGTGGCAGCGCCGGCGGGGACGCTGGCGAAGGCCAGGCCTGCGGTGAGCAAGGCCAGGCCGACTTGTTGAATCTTCGTTGTCATGATTGTTGTCTCCTGCTTCAGAACTGATACCTTGCGGTGAGGAAGATCTCGTTCTCCTTCCATGCCGAGCCGATGGGGCCGGCGCGGAAGCGCCCGAGGGGCTCGAGGCCGCCGAGGCCGCGCGAGTAGGCGCTCAGGGTGTTGACGATCGCCCAGAACTGACCCGCTGCGATCATTCAATACTGACCCACCCCTGTAGGCTACCCGAGGGTGCCTTGGTCTGTGGATATCTCTGCGGTTCTGGGGTCTTGGGTCGGTCCTTTCCTGCGTTGCGTCGTTGATCGGGTTCGTGCCGCAGCGGTGGTCGTGCTGCTGTGCCTGAAGCGCCAGGAGTCGTTGCCGCTCTCGACGATGTGGCAGTGGTGCGTGAGCCGGTCCAGCAGCGCAGTGGTCATCTTCGCGTCGCCGAAGACGCTGGCCCACTCGCCGAAGCTCAGGTTGGTCGTGATCACCACGCTGGTGTGCTCGTAGAGCTTGCTCAGCAGGTGGAACAGCAAGGCGCCGCCGGCCTGGCTGAACGGCAGGTAGCCCAGCTCGTCCAGGATGAGCAGGTCCACGTAGGTCAGCCGGTGCGCGATCTGCCCGGCCCGGCCTGCGGCCTTCTCCGCCTCCAGCGCGTTGACCAGTTCCACCGTCGAGTGGAAGCGCACCCGCTTGCCGTGCCGCTGGACCGCCTCGATGCCGAGCGCGGTGGCCAGGTGCGTCTTGCCCGTGCCCGGCCCGCCGATGAACACCACGTTGTGGGCGGCCTCAGTGAACGCCGTCGTGTGCAGCTTGCGCACCAGCGCTTCATCGACCGCACTGCTGGCGAAGTCGAAGCCCGCCAGGTCCCGGTGCGCCGGGAACCGGGCCGCCGTCATCTGGTACGCGATCGAGCGCACGTTGCGCTCGGCGCCCTCGGCATCGAGCAACTGCTCGACGAACTGCTCGGGCTCCAGCGCCGCATGCCGGCAGCGCGCCACCAGCTCCGGCCAGTTCGCCGCCATGCCGTGTAGCTTGAGCGCCTTCAGGCGCGTGACGATCTCGGCGCTCATGGCTGCTGGGCCTCCCGCAGGCTGTCGTAGCGCTGCACGTCGGCGCGGGGCTCTTCCTTGAGCGTCGGGGCGGGCTGCGTCAGCTCGCGCAGCGCCGGCGCCCCATCCTTCAGCCGCGCCAGCACGTTGAGCACATGCTCGGCACTCGGCCTGCCGGCTTCCAGCGCGATCTCCGCTGCGACGAGCACGGCCTCCAGCCCGTGCACCGGCACGGCCGCCAGCACCTGCGCCATGACCCGGTCGCCGCCGGCATGGCGCAGCAGGTGACGCTGCAGCGTCTGCAGCACCTCGGGCATGGCCTTGAAGGGCGCGCCGTTGCGCAGCGCCCCCGGCTTGGTCTGCACCAGCGCGATGTAGTGCTGCCAGTCGTAGAAGGTCAGCTCCCGCTCGAAGCTCCTCGTGTGCCGGGCCACCTCGACGCCCTCGGCCACCAGCACCACGGCCTCGGGGTAGGCGCGCAGGCTGAGCACTTCGTTGACCCAGCGGGTCGGCACGCTGTAGCGGTTGCGCTGGAAGTGCACCAGCGCCGTCGCCGACACCCGAACGGGCTGCTCGACGTAGCCGTCGAAGGGCTTCGGGCATGGCATGAGGCGGGTGCGCTCGTCCTGCAGCACGTCGGCCACGCTCAGCTCGGACCACTCGGGGTGTGCCGTCTCCTCCCAGCCCTGGCGGCAGCGCTCGGCCAGCCAGGCGTTCAGGCTGGCCAGGTCGCTCCAGCGCCGCTCGCCGGCCTCGCGCCACACCTGGCGCCGGCGGTCCTGCACGTTCTTCTCGACCACGCCCTTCTCCCAGCCCGAGGCCGGGTTGCAGAACTCGGGCTCGAACAGGTAGTGCGAGCACATGGCCTGGAAGCGGGCGTTGACGGAGCGCGCCTTGCCCACACCGACCTTGTCCACGGCGGTCTTCATGTTGTCGTAGATGCCCCGGCGCGGCACGCCACCCAGCGCCTCGAAGGCCCGGGCGTGCGCGTCGAACAGCATCTCGTGGCTCTGGGCAGGGTAGGCCGTCAACCAGAAGGCCCTCGAGGCCGCCAGCTTGGTGTGCGCCACCTCGAGCCGGCGGCGCAGTCCGCCCACGAAGACGTACTCGCAGCTCCAGTCGAACTGGAAGGCGTCGCCCAGCTCGAAGCTCATCGGCACGAAGGCCGCACGCCGCGGGGCGCTGGCCTGCCGCTCGCGCCAGCGGCGCACCCACACGACCACGCGCGGGTAGCTGCCCGCGTAGCCCAGCGCCCGGATCTGCTCGAACAGGGCCTTGGCCGTGCGCCGCTCGCGCACCGGGCGGTGCGCATCGGCACGCAGTGCCGCCTCCAAGTGCTCGGCCCAGGCGTCAAGCACGCTCGCCGTGCTGCGCTCGGGGTACTTCGGCTCGGTCACGCCTTCCTCGCGCAACCACTGCCGCACGGTGTTCCTCGACAAGCCCGTGCGCCTCGCCACCTCGCGGATGGACAGGCCATCTCGCAGGTGCATCCGTCTGATCTTGGCCAACATCGCCACGCTGATCACTCCTGGCTCTCCCCGCTCGTTCATCGAGCAGGGCAGTGTGTTTGCGTGGGTCAGTTTTGAACGATCGCAATGCCCTCAGGTGGGTCAGTTTTCAGTGATCGTCAACAGGCGGTAGCTCATGGCGCTCAGAAGCCCACGCCGTAGAGGCCCGCGAGCTCCGGCGTGCGGAAGCGGAGCACCGACTTGTGGGCCAGGCCGTTGTCGGCCAGGCTCGCGTCCGCGTCCGGCTCGAACGGCTGCCCGGCGCGCAACCATCGCACCCGCGCCCAGTCGATCTGCGCGAACTGCGGATGCTGGCCGAACAGCGCGGGCAGCACCTGCCCGACCAGCGCGCCGAACGGCATCTGCGGCGGCACCGGCACGCACAGCGGCGTGGCGTACATCAGGTGCTGGTCCCAGCCGATGGCCAGCAGCTGCTGGCCGTGGAACTTGTCCACGCTGTCTTTCATGTCCCCGTGGTAGTCGGGGCGGATGGCCTTGACGCTCATCGTCGTGTCTCCTCAGGCGGACCGGCGTTCGGCGGCCTGGCTGCGGGCCAGGGCGTCCGCGGTGGCGGTGGGCGCCGCCATGTTGGCGGGGCGCTGGGTCCAGCGCTCCCAGTTCACCGCGTCGATGTGGGTCGCGAAGTCACCGCCGTCCACCCCCGGCGCGATGCCCATGTACTTCAGGGCCTCGACCAGCGGGTTGAAGTCCGGCGCCGTCGGGTCGACGCCCGGGTTGAAGTAGTTGCCCTGGTAGATCTGGTGCACCGGCAGGTGCGCGTGGACGTACTTCTCGGGCTCGTTGCGGAAGATGTCCCGGCAGCCGTCGGAGCAGCACTGGAACTTCTCGCCGAGGTAGGTTTCCTCGCGGTAGGCGATCTGCGTCGGGTCGTCGGGCTCGGTGAACAGCAGCGGCCACTGGCACACCTGGCACAGCTGCGGCAGCGTGGCGTTGACGAAGGGCTTGCCCTGCGCCTCCATCTCGCGCCAGTGCTCGTAGCGCGGCCGGTAGTAGCGGTCGAAGGTGTCCGGGTACTTGGCCGACAGCCAGTCCATCTCCTCGTCGCTCGGCAGCCAGACCGGGAAGCCGGCGGCATGGCGGAACTGGTAGAAGGTGCACCAGAGCTGGTGACCCACGTGGCCCTTCTCCTGGACCGTGACCTCCCAGTGCTTGGGCATGCGGATACCGTAGCGCGCCAGGTCGGCGAACAGCGCGCCACCGTTCTGCTCGAAGTAGATCTCCCAGGCCTCGCTCCAGCTCATCACGCGCTTGGGCAGCATGTAGTCCATCATCGTGGCGAGCAGCGTGAGCAGCCGGTAGCCGCGCCAGAACCACTTGTCGATCCAGCCCTGCACGATGGGCACGTTGGCCGGGTCCTGCTCGAGCAGGAACTTGATGACCTCGATGCCCAGCGTCATGTGGCGCGCCTCGTCGCTCTGCGCCGAGAAGCCGAACGACACCGTGGACATGTCGCCGTTGTAGGCCGCGCCGGACGCCCAGGGCATGAACACCAGGTTGGTCAGCACGTACTCGAAGGCGAACGAGATCGCGGTGATGAACTCGAACGGGCCCGCGGTGATCGCGTCCTCGAAGAAGGACTTCGGGATCGACAGGTACCACGTCCGGTCGAACATCAACGGGAACTCGCTCAGCCCGGTGAAGTACTTGTTGTACTGGCTGATCGCGTGGATCTGCGTCTGCGCATGGCGCAGCTCGTCGATGGCCTGCATCTGCGCCGCGATGCGCGGCCCCACGCCCGGGAACTCGCGGCCGAGGATGCAGAAGCCACGGTGCGACGCGTACTCCAGCGGGCTCACCCCGGTCAGGAAGATCTTCAGCGCCTGCAGGTAGCGCGCGTCGCTGACGTTGAACTGGCCGCTGTTCTGCTGGAACGCGTCGATGATCGCGTAGAGCTTCTTCTCCTTCTCGCCCTGGTACTTCCAGTAGGCGTCCATCGTCAGGCGGAACGGGTCTTCCCACTTGTCCCAGTCGTGGATCTTGATGCCCTCGAAGGCGACGGTGCGGAAGATCTCGTCCTTGGGCTGGTAGCTCGGCGCCCAGTCGAGGCCGCGCGTGAGCAGCGCGTAGTTTTCCTTCAGGGACAGCTTCCGGGCTTGCGGGGTGTCGTTCATGGGGTTCTCCGTGGCGCCCTCAGGCGGCCTTCCATTGCAGGATGAATTCGTCGTCGGTCTCGTCGATGCCGCCGGACAGCGAGATCAGGTTGAGCTGCAGTTCGCGCAGGTCGAAGTCGCGCCCGATGCGCTCCTCGATCGACGCGCGCCGGATCACCAGCGAGCCGGGCGCGTCGATCTTCACCATCGCCGGGTAGTCCTGGACCACCGCGTGCGGGTTGTCGGCCTGGATGGCCTCGACGATCGGCAGGGTGTCGTTGTTGGCCTGCAGCGCGATGAACACGGGCTGCAGCGAAGCGGGGGCGTTCATGGCACGCGCCTCAGGCCGCCAGGCCCAGACGGGCCAGCCGCGCACCCAGGGCCGCATCGGCCGCCGCCAGCGCGCCCGCGCCCTGCTCGCCCAGCGTGGCCTCGGCCAGCGGCGAGAGCGCCGCCTTCAACGCACTGCGCCAGTGGTTCACCCAGCCCTGCATCAGCGCCCGGTTGGCCTCGCTCTCCGCCGCCGCGGTCTTGACGGTCGCGTCGACCCACTTCACCGTCTCGTCCTGCCAGCGGTTGATGTGGTCGAGCACGGTGGACAGCGCCGGGCCGTGGCGCTGCGCCATGTGCGCGTCGAAGTGCTGGAAGAACAGCGGGTACAGCAGGCCGTCGGCCACCAGTGTCTGCGCCACCAGCACCTCGAACCAGTCGCGCGTGACGAACAGGTTCTCCACCTCGCGGCGCAGGCCCTGCCAGGCCGGGTGCTCGACCCAGTGGCGGTGCGCCTGGTCGAGCGCGGCGCCGGTGTTGCCGTCCACCAGCAGGCCGATGCGCGAGAGGTGCTGGGCCAGGCCCAGGCGGTCCATCGCGCCCATCACCGCGGCCTGCGTCACCGCGGTGCCCCAGCCGTAGGCGGCCACGTGGCTCAGGTTGGTGTTGGCGCCCCACTCGTAGTGGCGCAGCGGCACGAGGGCGAAGACGATGGCCTCGCGCGCCTCGGCCGGCAGCTGCGCCAGCAGGGCACGCCGGTCGGCGAACTCCATCTGCCGGTCCAGCGCCTCCTGCTGCTTGGCGCGCGCCATCGTGTAGCTGCCGTAGTAGTACTGGCGCGGGTCCTTCAGCGCGTACCAGTCGGCCATCTCGACGGCGGTGCGGCGCTTGTCGTAGAGGTCGCGCTCGGGGTCCCACAGCGGCTTGTAGTGGTGGTTCACCTCGGACTGGATGTCGTAGGTGGCCTCCTGGTAGCGCGTGGCCGGCTTGTCGCCGAAGCGCCGCGCCAGGTGCCCGAAGGTCTGGCGCACCGGCTTGACGGTCTGGGTGCGGATTTCGACGGTCATGGTCTGTTTGTCTCCTGGTGTTCTGGTGTCTTGTCGTTCCGGTGTCGGGGCCGTGGGCTATTCGTCGGGTCCGTGTCGGCCGTAGCGCCACTTGGCCTGCTCGGCGTCGATGCGCGCGCCTTCGGCCGCGCCGAGCGAACGCGCCCGCTGCGCGGTGCAGAAGGCGTCGAAGGCCGGGCGCGGCAGGATCAGCTCCACCCACAGGTCGGGGTCGCCGAGCGAGAAATCGAACTCGACGAAGCCGTCGCGACGCTCGTTGCGCAGGCGCACCCAGCAGGCCGGAGCGGCCCCTGGCGGATGAAACGGCACGACGGACATGCGTGATGAAACGGGAGTCGAGATGGCCTGCTTTCGCACGGCCTGTGCCATCGCGCCAGGGTCTAGGGAACACCCTGATCTTTGGTCGCCGCGAGCGCCGGAATCGGCCTCGCGAACGCGTTTGCGGCCGTGTCGCGAGCCACTCGGCTCAAACGCGTGTATCAATTCATGCAGGTCGCCGCTAGCATCCGCGGCCTGCACTGTTTGAATTTCTACAAGCGCCGCCCATGGCCTCGCACAAGACCCCGCCCCCCAAGAGCGCCGCCACGCCGGCGATCGACGACCTCGTGTCGCGCATCCACTTCGACGCGCGCGAAGGCCGCATCTGGCTCGACGAGCAGCGCATGCTGCTGATGCACGTGTCGGGTCAGGGCGTGCTGCGGCAGGAGCTGATCGAGAGCCTGGGCATCGATCGCGCGCGCGGCCTGATCACGCGCGTGGGCTACAACTCCGGCTCGCACGACGCCGACCTCGCGCGCAAGCTGCGCGGCTCCACCCACCCCACCGAGGCCATGCTGGTCGGCCCGCAGCTGCACATGCTGGAGGGCGTGGCGCGCGTCGAGCCGGTGCGGCTCGACATGAACGAGGAGCACGGCCGCTTCTACGGCGAGTTCAACTGGCACGGCTCGGCCGAGGCCGAAGAGCACATCCGCCTCTACGGCATCGGCACCGACGTGGCGTGCTGGCAGCAGGTGGGCTATGCCTCGGGCTTCGTCAGCCGCTTCATGGGCCGGCCGGTGATGTTCCGCGAGGTGCAGTGCTGCGCGCAGGGCGCACCGCACTGCGTGATCGTCGGCCGCCCGGTCGAGGACTGGGAGGACGCCGACGACGACCTGCGCTCGCTGCAGGCCGACAGCCTGAGCAGCGGCCTGAGCGCCGCCAACCGCGGCGCCGCGGCGGCGCCGGAGGCGCGCTCGCTGCTCGGCGGCGAGGACGTGGTGGGCGTGTCGGCCGGCTTCAACGCGGTGTGCCACATGATCCGCCGCGCCGCCGACACCCAGGCCACCGTGCTGTTCCAGGGCGAGAGCGGCGTGGGCAAGGAGGTGCTGGCGCGCAGCCTGCACCGCATCGGCCCGCGCGCGGCCGGGCCCTTCGTCGCCATCAACTGCGCGGCCATCCCCGAAGAGCTGGTGGAGGCCGAGCTGTTCGGGGTGGAGAAGGGCGCCTACACCGGCGCCGTGAGCAACCGGCCCGGCCGCTTCGAGCGCGCCGACGGCGGCACGCTGTTCCTCGACGAGATCGGCATCCTGGCCTGGCCCGCGCAGGGCAAGCTGCTGCGCGCGCTGCAGGAGCGCGAGGTCGAGCGCGTGGGCGGCACGCAGGCGCGCAAGGTCGACGTGCGCGTGGTGGCGGCCAGCAACCTGAACCTGCGCGAGGAGGTCAAGGCCGGCCGCTTCCGCGAGGACCTGTTCTTCCGCCTCAACGTGCTGCCGGTGCGGGTGCCGCCGCTGCGCGAGCGGCGCGAGGACATCCCGGTGTTCATGAACCACTTCCTGCACAAGTTCAACCAGCGCGACGGCCGGCGCGTGAGCGGCTTCACCAGCCGCGCGATCGACGCGATGCTGGCCTACGACTGGCCGGGCAACATCCGCGAGCTCGAGAACCTGGTGGAGCGCGGCGTGGTGCTGGCGCCCGACCAGGGCGCCATCGACACCGTGCACCTGTTCTTCGGCGGCGAGCAGGTCGACGGCGGCCTGCTCGCGCTCAAGCGCGACGGCTCGCTGCACGCCGGGCCCTCGCCGCTCGACGCCGCGGCCGAGGGCGAACCCGGCCCCCACGGCCCGCAGGAGCTGGGCCAGCGCGTGATGGCGCTGCTGAGCGGCAGCGGCGACGTGTCCAGCGCGCCGCTCGACCAGATCGAGGCCGCGCTGATCCGCAGCGCCATGGCGCGCACCCACGACAACCAGTCCGCCGCGGCGCGGCTGCTGGGCATCACGCGCGCGCAGCTCATCTACCGGCTGCGCGCGCTGGCACCGCCGCCGCAGGGCTGAGCCGCGGCCTCGGGGCCCGGCGGATACCTACAAGGTATCGCGACAGCCCAGTATCGGTATTGGACCGCCGGGCGGAGCGCTTCCTACACTTCCCCGCAACCGCTCGACAACAACAACAAGCTGCCGCGACCGCCCGAGACGTCGCACGAGCCCACCGCACACCGCCACCTCGAGGAGACCCCCCATGGCAATGACCGGAGTGCTGCGTCCCGGCCACGCGCAATTGCGCGTGCTCGACCTGGAAGTCAGCCGCAAGTTCTATCGTGACGTGATCGGCCTCGTGGAGACCGGCACCGACAAGCAGGGCCGCGTGTACTTCAAGTGCTGGGACGAGCGCGACCACCACAGCGTGGTGCTGCGCGAGGCCGACACCGCCGGCATCGACTTCGTGGGCTACAAGGTGCTGGACCGCGCCACGCTCGACCAGCTGGAGCGCGACGTGCGCGCCTACGGCCTGGAGACCGAGCGCGTGCCGGCCGGCGACCTGCTGGAGACCGGCGAGCGCGTGCGCTTCCAGCTGCCCACCGGCCACCTGTTCGAGCTGTATGCCGACAAGAAGCACGTGGGCAACGGCCTCGGCCAGGTGAACCCCGCGCCCTGGGGCCCCGACTCGGAGCGCGGCATGGCGCCCACCCGCCTGGACCACTGCCTGCTGTACGGCACCAACATCGCCGCCAACAAGAAGCTGTTCACCGAGGTGCTGGGCTTCTACCTGGTGGAGCGCATCCTCGGCCCCAAGGAAGCGGGCGAACCCGAGGTGGCGATCTTCCTGGCGTGCTCGCACAAGACGCACGACATCGCCTTCGTCGAGTACCCCGAGCCGGGCAAGCTGCACCACCTGAGCTTCCGCATGCCGACCTGGGAGCGCGTGCTGCGCGCCGGCGACATCATGGGCATGAACAACGTGCCCATCGACATCGGCCCCACCCGCCACGGCACCACGCGCGGCGAGACCATCTACGCCTGGGACCCTTCGGGCAACCGCTTCGAGACCTTCTGTGGCGGCTACGACCCCTACCCGGACGTTGAACCGATCACCTGGACCCACGACGGCTTCGGCCACGGCCTGGACTACCCGAACGGCAAGCTGCACGAGAGCTTCCTCACCATCGTGACCTGAGGCCGGGCATGCGGGGCCTTGTGCGGCCCCGCGGTGGCGACCGTGCCTCGCTCAGGCCTTGGCCGCCTCCGGCGTGGTGGCGGCTGATGCAGCGGCGGCACTGCCGCGGTTGAGCGACTTCTGCATCGGCCCGATGGCGCGCACCACCACGTCGCTGATCGGGTAGATGCAGCAGGCCAGCACGCGGTGGCAGGCCTCGTCGTCGGCGTTCACGTGGTTGCGGCTCATCACGCGCTTGCGGTACTGGCCCGACACCACCTCCACCTTGCACACACCGCAGCCGCCGCCGCGGCAGCCCACCGGGATGCCGCGCTTGCCGAGCCGCGCCAGGCCGACCAGCACGGTCTCGGCGCTGTTGCAGGCGTAGGCCTCGCCGGTGTCGGCAATCGTGACGCGGTGCGATGACGGACAGGGGTCGACGGGCACCTCGGGGCTCCTCTCAGGGTTATCACCGTGCGGCGGTCGGCGTGCGCCGATCCGCGGCGACGCGAAGATACTTGAGACCCCGAGGCAAAGCCAATACCGTTCACGCCCGGCGGCCATACCCGTCGGGCCGCCCTCCCCACCTTTCCCCTGCACCTCATGGACCTGCGACACCTCAAGTACTTCGTGGCGGTGGCTGAGGAGCTGAACATCGGCCGCGCCGCGGCGCGGCTGCACATCTCCCAGCCGCCGCTCACGCGACAGATCCGCGCGCTGGAAGAAGAGCTGGGCGTCGACCTGTTCGTGCGCACGCCCAAGGGCGTGGAGCTCACGCAGGCCGGCGAGATGTTCCGCACCGAGGCCAACAACATCCGCATGCTGGTGGAAGGCGCCATCGACCGCGTGCAGCGCGCCGGCGAAGGCAAGCTCGGCCGGCTGGACGTGGGCATCTTCGGCTCCGGCATCTACGGCGTGATCCCGGAGCTGCTGGAGGCCTTCCGCACCCGGCTGCCGGGCGTGAGCATCGTGCTGCACACGATGACCAAGAACGAGCAGATCGAGGGGCTGCGGCAGCGCCGCATCACCGTGGGCTTCAACCGCATGATGCCGCCGCTGCCCGACATCGGCCGCGAGCTGGTGACCACCGAGCGCCTGCTGGTGGCGGTGCACGAGAGCCACCCGCTGGCCGGGCTGGCGGCGGTGCCGTTCCGCGCGCTGGCCGACCACCCGCTGGTGCTGTTTCCGAACGTGGGGCGGCCGAGCTTCATCGACAAGGTGATCGAGCTGTGCAAGCAGCAGGGCTTCGAGCCCCAGATCGCGCAGGAGGTGGGCGACGCGGTGACCGGCATCGCGCTGGTGGCCAGCGGCTACGGCCTCTCGCTGATCCCCGAATCCATCACCTCGCTGCAGATGCCGCGCGTGGTGTACCGCCCGCTCGCCGACGCGCCGCAGGCCACCATCGACCTCAGCTGCCTGTACCGCGCCACCGACCCCTCGCCGCTGCTGCGGTCGTTTCTGGGCATCGTGCGGGAGTACCGCGACAAGTGGGAGCGGCGGGAGTGAGTGCAGGACCGCGGGAAGGCCGCGATCGGCAAGGCCGCCGGTGGGCCGACAGGCTGGCGCCCTTTCCCGCTTGAACGGCCCGCCCGCCCGCGGCCGCGCGGCCTGCTCGCGCTGCCTGCGCCCCCAGGCCACCTGCCTGTGCACGCTGGCGCGCCCGACCGGCCACCACACCGAGGTGCTGGTGCTGCAGCACCCGCAGGAACAGCGCCAGGCGAAGAACAGCGTGGCGCTGCTGCGCCTGTCTCTGGCGCACTGCGAGGTGGCGGTCGGCGAGCGCTTCGCGCCTGAAGCGCTGCAGTCCCTGCTGCACCGCCCCGGACGGGAGACGCGGCTGCTCTATCCGGACGTGCCCGCCGCGCCCGCGCCGCCAGCGCCGGCAACACCAGCGGGCGCGCCGCTGCGGCTGGTGGTCATCGACGCGACGTGGCGCAAGAGCCTGCGGATGCTGCTGGAGCACCCGGCCCTGGCGGCGCTGCCGCGGCTGCCGCTGGAGGCACCGGCGCCCACGCGGTACCGCACCATCCGCGCTGCGCGGCGGGCCGACCAGGTCTCGACGCTGGAAGCCACCGTGCAGGCGCTGGCGATGTTGGAAGGCCCGAGCTTCGACGCTGCGCCGCTGCTGGATGCGTTTGGCTGCTTCGTCGCTGGTGTGGCGGCGCGGCAGGGCCTCGTGTGACCTTGGGCCGAGCGGCGCCCAATACTCCAGCGGAGCGCCAGTGAAGGGCGGCTTGAGACTGAACTGAGTCACTCGATGTTGACATCCTGAGCGGCGGCGGCGTTCGTCACCGGCCGTTCGACGGGCCAGGGCCGGTATGCCCGCAATACCGACGAAAGGGGACAGCGGACAGCCTCGATACTCGGCATCTTCGTCACACGCGGGCAGCAGGGTTCTACTATTCAAATAGGCGACTTGTTCCTGTCAAGCGAGGCGAACTGTTCCGTGAACGCAGAAAACGGAACCTTGGTGCAATCCCACTGCCCCATGCCCTGATCTTGTGGCATGTGATTGAGCATGGTCTCGCTACTGACGATGGCAAGCTTGGGTTTTAATGGGTCTCGCAGATTCCAAAAATAAAAGGCGTGGCGCTCTGATTCCATAGCCATTTCCCACTCGTTGCGGGTGAGCATGGCAAATCCAGAAGTGCCTTGCGTCGAGGTCTTTACCTCGATGGTCAACTGATGCCGACCCGGGCCGGAGAGCGATACGGCTGCAGCATCTCGTAAAGCAGCCGGTGAAGTTGGCGCTTTGCGTTCGTGCCAACGGCTGCCTGACGACGGACAGTGTGATTACGTCCGGCGGAAACCAGGGACAGCAAGCGCTGCAAAGCCGCAGCTCAGCGCATCACGGCCAACGGACGGCGAGTGCCCAGAGCGGTCAGTGCAAGTCTCCCCGCTGCATACCATCCCGGTGATCAGCCCGTCCTAATTCGAAGCAGGGCGCACAGGACGTGCTGTTCGAGTGGGAGGCGCACGCTGCCTCGTAGCCCGCGAACGGGTCGCGTCGCAGCCGGCGCGCGGCCCTTTCTTTCAGGACGCGAAACACTGACTTGGCTTCTGCGGCGATTCCGCCGTGAGGACGATTCGGCCACAGTGACGGTCATGCGCAGCCCTTGCAGCGCATCAGCCCGAGGAGCCCGTCATGTCCCACGCATTTGCCGACATCGCCTTCACACCGTCCGTCAAGGCCGCGCAGCAGCGCGACGGCAGCCGGGCCGGCTATGCGCGTAGCTTCGAAGGCGACGCCCCGGCGTCCCATGATCGCCTGGGCGAGGCGGAGCTCGAGTTCATTGCCGCGCAGCGCAGCTTCTACCTGGCCACCGTGTCCGAGACCGGCTGGCCCTATGTGCAGCACCGAGGTGGCCCGAAAGGCTTCCTGAAGGCACTGGACGACCGAACGCTGGCGTTCGCCGACTACGCCGGCAACCGGCAGCTCATCAGCGTGGGCAACCTGGCCGTGAACGACCGTGTCTCGCTGATCCTGATGGACTACGCGCGGCGCGTGCGCCTGAAGCTGCTCGGTCGCTTGGCGGTGAAGGACCTGGCGCCCGACGATGCGCTGGCCAAGGCCCTGATCGACCCGGCCTATCAGGCGCGGCCGCAACGCGCCATGGTCGTCACCGTCGAGGGCTACGACTGGAACTGCCCGCAGCACATCCCGGTCCGCTTCGATGCGGAAGACGTGCAGCGCGCACTCGACGAACGGGACCAGCGCATCGCCGCGCTGGAAGCCCGGCTCGCGGCCTTGGCCGGCCCCGGCGGCGACACCGCGGCCAGCCCGCCGCAGCCGTCGTGAGCCGCGTCAGTGCAACGCCGGATCGCCGCGCAGCCGATCGACGGCCAGGTCGACGAAGGCGCGCACCTTCTGCGTCGCGCGCCGCCCCTCGTGGTGGACGACGTGCACCGGCAGCGGGTTCGGCTCGAACGCCTCGAGCACGACCTGCAGCGCGCCGCTGCGCAGATGCGCTGCGACCTGGTAGCTCAACAGCCGCGTGATGCCCAGACCCGCCAGGGTGGCCGCGATGGCGGAGTCGTTCGTGACCGTGCGCATGCGAGGCTGCACGCGCTGCATGAGGACCTTGCCCGCGTTGTTGAATCGCCATTCCGACACCGGGTTCACCCCGGCCGCGGACACGAGGGTGTGGTCGGCCAGGTCTTCCGGGCGCCGGGGCGTGCCCTGCGCCTGCAGGTAGGCCGGGGCCGCCACCAGCACGCGGCTGACGCGTCCCACGCGAACCGCCTGCAGGGATGAATCGGGAAGCTCGCCGATGCGCACCGCGACGTCGATCCCCTCCTCGACGACGTTGACGACCCGGTCGAGGAACAGGCACTGGGCCTCCACTTCCGGAAAGCGCTGCAGGTAGCTGACGAGGATGGGCGTCACGTAGAGCTGCCCGAACAGCACCGGCGCCGTGAGCGTGAGCGTGCCCCGCGGCGTGGCGTGGGTGCCGGTGGCGGTGATCTCGGCCTCGTCGATGTCGGCCAGGATGCGGCGGCAGTCCTCCGCGAAGCGCGCTCCGGCATCGGTCACGCGGACGACGCGCGTGGTCCGCGTCAGCAGCCGCAGGCCCAGCCGCTCCTCGAGCTCGGCCACGGCGCGCGTCACGACCGGCGGCGACAGGTTGAGCTTGCGCGCCGCACTGGCGAAGCCGCCGCTGTCGACGACAGCGACGAAGGTGGTCATGGCCTGCAGGCGATCCATGTCGTTGCGCGTTCGGAAAGTCCGCCGGAGGTGGCTCGGCGATTCTCCACGCAAGCGTTGCGCCGGACCGTCGGGAGTGCATTCGGCCCGGACGGCGCAGCCGTCCCCTCAGACGTGGCTCGCCACCTTCGGGTGCAGCTTCGCGTCGAAGTCGTCCAGGCTGGGAAAGCGCAGCGGGGCCAGCGTGTCCAGGCGGGTCAGGTGACGCCGGTAGTCGACCAGGATCTGCGCGCGCTCGGCCTCGCTGATGTAGGGCACGTGCCAGCCCACGAAGGGCGGCAGCACCGTGAGGCCGGTGTAGGCCAGCGTGCCGCGCAGCAGCGGCCGCAGCATGTCGTCGAGCGGGCCGTGGATCGCGTCGGGGCCGAACATGTGCGGTCGCCCGCCCAGCGTCAGGCTGACCATCGCGCGCTTGCCGACGAGGCCGCCGCGGTCGTAGAAGCGCGTGCCGCCGTAGGTGAGGCCGGAGATCAGCACGCGGTCGATCCAGCCCTTGAGCATGGCCGGCGGCGCGAACCAGAAGACCGGGAAGTTCAGGATCAGCAGGTCGCACCACAGCAGCTTGGCCACTTCGCCGCGGATGTCCTCGGCCAGCGTGCCGGCCTCGTAGCCGTGGCGCTGCTCGAGCGCATAGACCAGGTAGTCGGGGTTCTTGCGTGCGCCGAAGTCGGCCGCGCTCGCCACCGGGTCGAAGCCGTCGGCGTACAGGTCGGACACCCGCACCTCGTGGCCCAGCGCGCGGAGCTGCTCGGTGGCCGTCCAGCACAGCGCGCTGCTGAACGAGCGCGGCTCCGGGTGGGCGTGGACGATGAAGACGTTCATCGCGCGCGGCGCGCTCAGGCGCCCGGCGCCGCGGCCGCGGCCGCCGCGGCACGCGCGGCCACCTCCTGCGCCCGCATCACGCTGGCCGGCGTGCCGGCGATGCCCCAGAGCTGCGGCGGGATCGGCCAGCAGCCGCCGCGCACCAGGCTGCGGTCCACGCCGAGGATGCTGACCACCAGGTCGGTGAAGCCGGCGATCAGCGCCTGGCACTCGTCGAGCGGCCGGCCTTCGAGCACCAGGAAATGGAAGAACGGTGCCGACGGGGCGCCGTCGCTGACCAGCCGGCCGGCCACCACCGCATGCTGCGGCTGGTGCAGCGTGGCGGTGACGCGCACGCGGTCCAGCGGGCTCTTCAGCACCTCGGCATAGAGCCGTGCGGAGGCGAGCAACAGTTCGCCGATCTGGTCGTCGCTGTGGCGGCCGGCGGTGAGGCGGTATTCGAGGATGGGCATGGCGGAGCGGCGTTCGGCGTCAGGCCATGCCCTTGCGGCGGCCGGCGTCCATGAAGAGGGTGCTGCCGGCCAGCGCATCGGCCTCGGGCGCGAGCAGCAGCGCGATGGCCCAGGCCACCTGCTCGGGCGTGGTGAGTGCGCCGAGGGCCGATTCGGCGCGGTACTCGTCCAGCGCCGCCTCGAGGGTGATGCCGCCGCGCGCCGCGCGGTCGGCGGCGATGCGGCGCAGCCGGTCGGTGTCGGCCGGGCCGGGCTGCACCACATGCGCCGTCACGCCGCGCGCGCCGTAGGCCCACGAATACTGGCGCATCAGGTTGGTCAGCGCCGCGTTGCCCACGCCGGCGGTCGCGGCCCAGGGGTTGGGCTCGGAACCGTAGTGCCCGCCGATGGCCACCAGCCGCGAGCCGCGCACCAGCTTGCCGTCGACCGCACGCACCAGCCGGATCATGCCGCCGACCTTGATGTTCACCGCGTCCACCACCGCCGCGGTCGGCGCGACCAGCACGCCGCCCGCGGTGGCCACGCCGGGGCCGTGCACCACCATGCGCACCGGTGCGTCGAGCGCGGCCTGGATGGCGTCGATGGACGAGTCATTGGAGATGTCGGCCACGCAGGGCCGCACGCCGGGCGTGGTGTCCACCAGCGAGGCCAGCGCGTCGGCCTTGCGGGCCACGGCGAGCACGCTCAGGCCTTCGGCGGCGAGGCGCCGGCTGATCACGGCGCCCATCGCGCCGGTGGCGCCCACGACGACGGCGATGTCCTTGGGTTTCTGGCTCACGTTCCTGTCCTCCTCAAGCGGCCTTGCGGCTCACGTCCTTCAGCAGGCCGCGTTCCTTGGCCATGCTCATCGCGGTGTCCTCGATCATGTCTTCCTGGCCGCCGATCATCTTGCGGCGGCCCAGCTCGACCAGGATCTCGCGCGCCGGCACGCCGAAGCGCGCCGCCGCGCGCTTGGCGTGCAGCAGGAAGGTGGAGTACACGCCGGCGAAGCCCAGCGTCAGCGACTCGCGGTCCACGCGCACCAGGTGGTCCATCATCGGCACGATCACGTCCTCGGCCACGTCCATCAGCTTGAAGAGATCGACACCGGTCTCGATGCCCATGCGGTCGCAGACCGCGAGGAACACCTCCAGCGGCGTGTTGCCGGCGCCGGCACCCAGCCCGGCCACCGAGCCGTCGATGCGGCTCGCGCCCTCCTCGATGGCGGCGATGGAGTTGGCGATGCCCATGCCCAGGTTGTGGTGGCCGTGGAAGCCGATCTCGGTCTCGGGCTTCAGCACCGCGCGCAGTGCGGCCACGCGGGCGCGCACGTCGGCCGGCAGCATGTAGCCGGCGGAGTCGGTCACGTAGACGGTCTGCGCGCCGTAGTCCTCCATCAGCTTGCCCTGCTTCGCGAGCCCTTCCGGGTCGTTCAGGTGCGCCATCATCAGGAAGCCCACCGTGTCCATGCCGAGCTTGCGCGCGTAGGCGATGTGCTGCGGCGCGGTGTCGGCCTCGGTGCAGTGGGTGGCCACGGTGACGCTGCGCGCGCCGCAGTTGTAGGCCGACTGCAGCTCGCGCATCGTGCCCAGGCCGGGGATCAGCAGCACCGAGACCTTGGCCTGCTTCATCTTCGGCGCCACGGCGCTGAGGTAGGCCTCGTTGCTGGCCAGCGCGAAGCCGTGCTGCAGCGAGTTGCCGCCCAGTCCGGCGCCGTGCGTCACCTGGATCAGCGGCACGCCGGCGGCGTCGAGTGCCATCGCCACCTTGACCATCTGCTCCACCGGGATCTGCTCGCGCTTGGCATGCATGCCGTCGCGCAGGCACATGTCGTGCAGCAGGACCTTGCGGCCACGCAGGTCGGGTTCCATCGAACGTGTGGCGCTCATCAGGCAGCCTCCTTCACGGGGGTGAGTTGCAGCGTGCCGGCGAGGATCTCCTCGGCGAACATCTCCGCGGTGCGGCAGGCCGCAGCGGTCATGATGTCCAGGTTGCCGGCATAGGTGGGCAGGTAGTCACCGAGGCCGGCCACCTGCATGAAGACGCTGACGCGCCTGCCGTCGAACACCGGGCCGTTGACCAGCTTGTAGCCGGGCACGTACTGCTGCACCTCCTCGATCATCGACAGCACCGAGTCGATGATGCGGGCCTGCTGCGGCTCGTCGTCGGTCAGGCAGTTGATGGTGTTGCGCATGATCATCGGCGGCTCGGCCGGGTTGATGACCGCCAGCGCCTTGCCGCGCCGCGCGCCGCCCACGCGCACCAGCGCGTCGGAGGTGGTGTAGGTGAACTCGTCGAGGTTGGCGCGGGTGCCCGGGCCGATGGACTTGGAGGCGAGGCTGGCCACGATCTCGGCGTAGTCGACCGGCTGCACGCGCGAAACGGCATACACGATGGGGATGGTGGCCTGGCCGGCGCAGGAGATCATGTTGACGTTCATCTCCAGCTTGGCGGCATGCTCGCGCAGGTTGACCGGCGGCACGCACAGCGGGCCCACCGCCGCGGGCGTGAGGTCGACCATCAGCACGCCCAGCGCATTGAGCTTGCGCGAGTTCTCGGGGTGCACGTAGGCGCTGGTGGCGTCGAAGGCGATCTGGATGCCGTCGGCCTTCACATGCGGCAGCAGGCCGTCCACGCCCTCGGCGGTGGTCTTCAGGCCCAGGTCGCGGGCGCGCTGCAGGCCTTCGGAGGCGGCGTCGATGCCGACCATCCACACCGGCTCCAGCACCGCGCTGCGCTTCAACTTGTAGATCAGGTCGGTGCCGATGTTGCCGGAGCCGATCAGGGCACAGCGGATCTTCTTCGTCGCCATCACAGGTCCTTCGCGTTCGCGGCGGCGGCCTGACGCATGGCCGCGGTCTGGCCGGCGACCGAGAAGTGCTCGACGCCGAGTTCGTTGATCAGGATGCGCACCTGGTCGGGCCGCACGTCCAGCGTGCGCACCACCGCCTCGGTGATGGCCGCGACCGCGTTGCGCTTCTGCTCGACCGTGCGGCCTTCGAGCAGGTTCATCTGGATGATGGGCATGATGGAACTCCTTCGCCGTAGTTTCTTCAGATGAAGCGGACCGACACGCTGCCGAGGTCCTGGTAGCGCGCGACGACGTGGTCCCCCGCCGTCACGGCCACCGCCTCGGTGATGCCGCCGCTCATCACGAAGCTGCCGGCCGGCAGCGGTTCGTCGAGCTCGGCCAGCACGCGCACCAGCATCGCCACCGCCTCGGCGGGATGGCCCAGCACGGCGGCCGTGGCGCCCATGCCGATCGAGACGCCGTTCTTCTCGAACACCACGCCGAGCGTGCGCAGGTCGAGGTCGGCCACGTCGCGCGCCCGGGCGCCGGTGACGAAGCGCGCCGACGAACCGTTGTCGGCCACCACGCTCGGCAGGTCGAACTTGAAGCCGGCGAAGCGCGAGTCGATCACCTCGATGGCCGGCAGCACGAAGTCGGTCGCGGCCAGCACCTCGTCGCGCGTGCAGTCGGGCCCGTGCAGGTCCTTCTTGGTCACGAAGGCCACCTCGCACTCGACGCGCGGGTGCACCAGGTCGTCGGTGCGCACCTGGGCGTTGTCGGTGCGGGCCATGTTCGACATCAGGAAGCCGATCGACGGCACGTCCACGCCCATCTGCAGCATCTTGGCCTTGGAGGTGAGGCCGGCCTTCCAGCCGACCAGCCGGTGGCCCTGCCGGATGCGGCGGCGGCGCAGCTCGGACTGCACCGCGTAGCCGTCGGCCAGGCCCATCCGCGGGAAGTCGTCGGTCAGCTTGGGGATCGCGCGGGCGTTGTCCTGCGCCGCCTCCACGCGATCGGCCAGGCGCTCGATGTCCGAGCGGCTCAGCGTGAGGGTCACAGGGCACTCCTTCCATGGAAACGCGCGCGGCAGGTGCCCAGGCCACCGATGGTGCACACCAGCTCGTCGCCGTCGGTCACCGGCACCAGCGCCGACTGCGAGCCGGACAGGATCACCTCGCCCGCGCGAAACGGCAACCCCAGCGCGCCCAGCGTGTTGGCCAGCCAGGCCACCGCATGCACCGGCGAGCCCTGCACCGCGGCACCGACGCCGGTGGAGTGCAGTTCGCCGTTCTTCTCGAGCACCATGCCGGCCAGCGCGACGTCGAGCTGGCGCGGGTGGGCCTTGGCCTCACCGATGAGGTAGACGCCGCAGGAGGCGTTGTCGGCCACCGTGTCCTGGATCTTGATCTTCCAGTCGCGGATGCGCGAATCAACGATCTCGAAGCAGGGACTGACATAGGCGGTGGCGCGGATCACGTCGGCGGCGGTCACGCCCGGCCCGACCAGGTCGCGCTCCAGCACGAAGGCCAGTTCGGCCTCGGCCTTGGGCTGGATCAGCGCGCCGAGGTCCACGCCCTCGGCCTCGCTGCGCGCCATGCCCGAGGTGAGCTGGCCGAAGTCGGGTTCGTAGACGCCCAGGAAGTCCTGCACCGGCTTGCTGGTCACGCCGATCTTCTTGCCGACCACGCGCTCGCCGGCCGCCACGCGGCGCGCCACCATGCGCTGCTGGATGCGGTAGGCGTCCTCGACGCGGATCTGCGGTTCGCGCTCCAGCAGCGGCGCGACGACGCGGCGCGCGAGCAGCGCCTCGTACAGCTCGTCACCGTAGCGTTCGATGGTTTCGTTGTTCATCATGGTGCTGTCGCGGCCGCCTCAGAGCTTGATGCAGACGTTGCGCAGGTCGGTGTAGAACTCCAGCGAGTGCACGCCCCCTTCGCGGCCGATGCCCGACTGCTTCGAGCCGCCGAACGCCGTGCGCAGGTCGCGCAGGAACCAGCTGTTGACCCAGGTGATGCCCACCTCGATGGCGGCCGCCACGCGGTGGGCGCGGGCCAGGTCGCGCGTCCACAGCGTGGTCGACAGGCCGTAGCGGTTGGCGTTGGCCAGCACCACCACCTCGTCCTCGCTGTCGAACGGCCGGACGTGGCAGCAGGGGCCGAAGATCTCCTCGCGCACCACGCTGGCGGTCTCGGGCAGGCCGGTCCAGAGGGTCGGCTGGACCCAGGCGCCGTCGGCCAGTTCGGCCGGCATCGGCGGCACGCCGCCGCCAGTCACGACGGTGGCGCCCTCGGCGACCGCGCGCTCGTAGTACGACAGCACCTTGCGGCGGTGCTCCTGGCTGATCAGCGGCCCGTAGTTGGCGCCCGGATCGCTGGGGCGGCCGAACTTCACCGCCTCGCAGCGCAGCTTGAGCGCCTGCACGAAACGATCGAAAAGCGGTCGCTCGACGTAGACCCGCTCGGTGCCCAGGCAGACCTGGCCGGTGTTCATGAAGGCCGAGCGGAAGATGCCGTCGACCGCGGCGTCGAAGTCGGCATCGGCGAACACGATGCCGGCGTTCTTGCCGCCGAGCTCGAAGGACACGTCGCGGATGCCGACGGCGGCGGCCTTCATGATGGCGGTGCCGGTGCGCGTCTCGCCGGTGAAGGTGATGGCGTCCACGCCGTCGTGGCGGGTCAGGAACTCGCCCGCGGCGCCGGGGCCGAAGCCGTGCACGACGTTGTAGACGCCCGGCGGCACGCCGACCGTGTTCATCACCTCGCCGAGCAGCGTGGCGGACAGCGGCGTCTCTTCCGAGGGCTTGACCACCACCGTGTTGCCGCAGGCCAGCGCCGGGCCGACCTTCCAGGTCATCAGCAGGAAGGGCGCGTTCCACGGGCAGACCACCGCGATCACGCCCTTGGGCTTGCGGATCGCGTAGTTCAGGGAAGCACTGATTTATCCGTGCAGGCCACGATGGCGTGCGGCGAATTCAGCGGCGATGATGCTGCCATGAAGCAGACGAGTTTTGCCACTGCCGAGTACGCCGGCAAGAAGCGCCAGACGCGCCGGGAGCGCTTCCTGGCCGAGATGAACGTGGTGGTTCCGTGGGCGCGGCTTGAGGCGCTGATCGAGCCGCACTACCCGAAGAGCGGCAAGGTGGGCCGACCGCCGATTGGCGTGCCGCGGATGCTGCGCATGTACTTCCTGCAGCAGTGGTACACGCTGGCCGACGAGGCACTGGAAGACGCGCTGTACGACAGCCAGGCCATGCGCGAGTTCATCGGCATCGACCTTGGGCGGGAGAACGTACCCGACGCCACAACGCTGCTGAAGTTCCGCCGCCTGCTCGAGCAGCACGACTTGACGTCGGCCATCCTGGCCGAGGTCAACGCGCACCTCACCGAGCGTGGGCTGCTGATGCGCCAGGGCACGGTGGTGGACGCCACCATCATTGCCGCGCCAAGTTCGACGAAGAACGAGGACGGCAAGCGCGACCCCGAGATGCACCAGACCAAGAAGGGGAACCAGTGGCACTTCGGGATGAAGATGCACTCGGGCGTGGATGCCGAGTCGGGTCTGATCCACAGCGTGGTCTGCACCGCGGCCAACGAGGCTGACGTGGCGCACGCGCACGAACTGCTGCATGGCCAGGAGAGCCAAGTTCACGGCGACAGCGGCTACACCGGCATCCAGAGGCGAGACGAGATCACGACGGCGCAGGAAGAGGGCAGGCTGCGCCAGGACATGGATTGGCGTATCGCCATGAAGCGCGGCCAACTCAAGGCCATGCCCGAAGGGCCGGCCAAGGCGATGCACGAGTGGTTCGAACGGCGCAAGGCTCAGGTGCGGGCCATCGTCGAACACCCGTTCCACGTCATCAAGAACCTGTTCGGCTACCGCAAGGTCAGCTACCGCGGGATCTCCAAGAACGAAGCTCGCGCGAAGGCGCACGCTGCGCTGGCCAACTTGTACATCGCCCGGCGCCGATTGCTGGCCCAAGGCCTCAGTGCGTCTGCTGCATGAACGGGGGCCTGAGAGCGGCCTCGAAGTGCCGCAGAAGGGGCTCATCGGTGCCACTTCTGAGTTCACGAGTCGCCATCAACGCCCGCTGTCGGCCGAGTCGCGGTCACGAAGCGGGTTGATCAGCGCTTCCTCAGCGCGCCGCGGCCGTCGGGCGTTTCCATCTGGAAGGATTCGGCCGGCGCGTTCTTCACCACGTCGGCGAAGATCTTGAAGTTGGCCGCGCCGCGCGGCACGAAAGCGTGCGCGATCACATGGTGCGGCTGCCCGGTGTCGGCCTCCTCGGCCTCGACGAAGTCGTCGAAGCGGCGCGTGATCTCGTCGGCCACCGCGTGCAGCATGGCCACCCGCTTGTCGGTGCCGAGCCGCGCCCAGTCGCCGTGCAGCGCGCGCCGCGCCGCCATCACCGCGGCGTCCACCTCCGCCTCGCCGGCCTCGGCTACGCGTGCGATCACGCGGTCGTCCACCGGCGAGCGCTTGTGGAAGGTCTTGCCCTGGGAAGACGAGGTGAACTCGCCGTTGATGAAATGCTGCAGCGTCCGCACGGCGTTCCTCGATGACGTTGCAGCCAGTTTAGAAATCGCCGCGTCGAGGCGTCCAATACCTTTGCGCCGCGTGACTCATACCGCACCGGTATTGGGTACTCCACGCCCGGGCAGGCCCGGTGGCGTTCAAGCCGGGCTACATTCGGCCGAAGTTGACGGCAAGACCGTTCCGGTCTCGGTTCCCTGTTACCTGTTCTTGCCACGCCCATGCCCCGCCGCCGCCATTTCCTAGACGCCGCCAACGCCCCGGCCGCGGACGGCCGCGACATGCGGGCGCCCGCCGAGGCGGCCGATGCGCCGGGCAACCTGCTGCCCACGGCGTCGATCGTCGGGCAGGCGATGGGCGAGGCCCGCCGCGCCCTGGGCCTGGTGCTGGTGGGTGCGGCGGTCCTGCTTGCCATGCTGGTCGGCGAGCGCTGGCTGTCCAGCACCGCCGAGCAGGCCGCCGCGCGCCGCCACGCCGAAGCCCTGCGGGTGGCCGGGGCGATGCGCCTGGTGGACCTGGAGCGGACCACGGCGGCCCAGATGGCCGTGATCACCGGCCAGCCGCGCTGGGTGGAGCGCTTCGACAGCCAGCGACTCGAGTTCGAGCGCCTGCAGGCCGAGGCCCGCAGCCTGGCGCCGGCGCACGCCATCGAGCGCTTCGACAGCGAGACGCTCAGCGCGACGGCCGAACTGGAAGACATGCGCGAATCGGCCTTCGAGGCGGTGACCGTGGGCGCGGCCGACGTCGCGCGCAAGATCTTCGAGGGCAACCGCTACCGCGAGCAATCCGCGCTGCTGCAGCAGGCGATTGCCGACTTCAGCGAGGCCACCGTGGCCGCCGCCGGCGCCGAGATCAACGCGCTGCGCCGCCGCAATGCATTGTTCGGGGCCGGGCTGCTGGTGTGCGGCGGGCTGCTCGGGGCCTTTCTCTGGCGCCGCCTGGCCGGCTCGCGCACGCGCTTCCTGCATGCCGAGCAGCGCGTGAAGCACCTGGCCGCCAGCGACCTGCTCACCGGCCTGCCCAACCGCGCGGCACTGCACGACGAGATGGCCGCCGCCATGGCGCGCGCCGAACGGGCCGGCACCCACCTCGCGGTGCTGATGATCGACCTGGACCGCTTCAAGCCGATCAACGACCGCCACGGCCACCTGGTGGGCGACCGGGTGCTGAAGGAAGTGGCACGGCGCCTGTGCCACATCCTGCGCGGCGGCGAGACCTGCGCGCGCTACGGCGGCGACGAGTTCGTGGTGCTGGTCGACGACGACGTTCAGCCCTCGGCGGCGCACCACTTGGCCGAACGCGTGGTGCGCGCGATGAGCGAGCCGATGCAGATCGGGCCGCTCAGCGTGACCATCGGCGCGACCGTGGGCATCGCCCGCTTTCCGGACGATGGGCGCGACGCCGACGAACTGCTGCGCAAGGCCGACTCGGCGCTCTACCGCGCCAAGGCCGAGAGCCGCGGCGGGCTGAGCTTCTACAACGTGGGCCTCGACGAGCTGGTGGCCGAGCGCGCCGCGCTGGAACAGGCCATGCGGGACGGCCTCACCCGCGGCGAGTTCGTGGCGTACTTCCAGCCCATCGTCGAACTGAACAGCCAGCGCGTGCAGTCGGTGGAACTGCTGGCACGCTGGCAGCACCCGCAGCGCGGGCTGCTGCCGCCGGCGCAGTTCATCGCGCTGGCCGAAGACGCGGGTCTGATCGGCGCGCTGATGCTGTCGGTGCTACGCAATGCCTTCGCCGAGCTGCCGGCCCTGCCGGCGCACTGGCGCGTGTCGGTGAACGTGGCGCCGCAGCAGATCCAGGACGAGACGCTGGTGCCGCAGCTGCTGGCCCTGCTGGCCGAGCACGGCGTGCCTCCGGCCCGGCTGGACGTGGAACTGACCGAGACCGCGCTGGTGCGCGACACCTCCGCGGCACGGCGCGTGATGCGCGACCTGAAGCTGGCGGGCTTCACCGTCACGCTCGACGACTTCGGCACCGGCCACTCCAGCCTCGCCTACCTGGCGGAGCTGGACTTCGACAAGATCAAGATCGACCGCTCGTTCGTGCACACGCTGCGCGAGCGTCCGCAAAGCGCCAAGGTGGTGGACGCCATCATCGGCCTGTCGCGCAGCCTCGGCGTGCCGGCCGTCGCCGAAGGCATCGAGACCGAAGCCGACGCCACGCGCCTGCTGCGCATGGGCTGCGCCCTCGGCCAGGGCTACCTGTTCGGGCGACCGGTCCCGGCTGGCGAGCTGCCGGGGCTGGGTGAGGGGCCGCGGGCGACGGCGGCGTGAGGGGCCTTCACGAGGCCTTCGCCGCTTCGAGCCGGCCCACGGCGGCCCGGATGCCGCCCAGGATCGAATCGGCGACGTAGGCCGGAAAGCCCGGCGGCAGCTTCGCGGCCACTGCGTCCAGGGCGACGGGGGTCCTGTCGATGATGTCCTGGATCAACCCGTCCACGCCCTGCCCCGACGCGGACACGATCCCGCTCCGCCGCCCGACCGCCTCCCAATGCCGGCGCAGGATGTCGCGCATGCGCCAGTGCGCGTTGGTGCACCGCAGCGCCATCGCCAGCTTGACGCGATGCGGAGAAATCCGGTTGAGGCCGTTGCCCAGCACGGGATAGGCGGACACCACGTCGTAGAGCGGCGTCATCGAGAAGGCACCGCCCGCGTGCAGCGCGATGCTGAAGTTCTTGGCATGCCCGTCCGGCGCGCACATCAGCCAGAACATCAGCTGGGCCCGGAAGAAGTTCTCACGGTCCTGAACGCGACGACGCGAGGCGTTCAGCACCTCCAGAATGCCGTCGATGCCCGGGCCGCCGTCGGCCTCGTATTTGGCGTGTGCCGGCGTGCCGGTGGCCTGGCACATGTCTTCCTGCGGCAGGCGAATGATCCAGGCGCCATCGTCTGCCCACATCCGGTCGAAACGCTCGACGCCGAGGACGCGCTGGCCCTCGAACGCCAGCGGGTGGCAGCGCGCGACGGGCAGGCCGTAGGCCTCCAGCACCTGGGCGCACAGCCATTCGTTCTCCACCGAGTCGCGCAGGTCGAGCTTCATGTTCCCCACCAGGCCCAGCGGCAACTTCAGGATGTGGGTGGTGGGTGTCGGTCCCATCGGACGCCACCACCGACCCTCGTGCCACAGCAGCGCCGTCTTCTCCTGTGCACCGGCGATCGAGATGCGGAACTCGTCCGCGTCCGCGGTTCGTTGGTCGAAGCCGCTGGGCGTGAGCGCGGCGTTCAGCGCCCGCGCCACACCCGCCTCGTCGAGCGGCCGGGCCTGGACGGTCTTCACATCGCCGGGGTCCTGCCCGTCGGGCAGGATCTGCAGCGCACCGACGCAATCGCGGCCGATCTCGGTCAGCAGGTCGAAGGCGTCTGTGGTCGCTGTCTTGAACCGGCGTGCCAGACGTTCACGGATCGGTCGGCTGTCCGGCAGCAGGTTCTCGAAGTAGTCGCGGACGGCGTTGCCCTTGTGCGGCGGATTGCCCGGCCTGAAGGGCAATGACAGGGACAGCGGCCTCACCTGCGGCGAGCGCAACCAGCCCGCGTCGTAGCGCAACTCGTCTCCGGCGGGCGAGGTGCTCCAGGCCCCCACCCGCTCGCCGTTCATCCACAAAGCGAGCGTGCGCGTGTGCGATCGCCTTCCCATCGGCAGCTACCACTGCGCCTTTTCGGACCCGCCGGGTACGCCGCCCGCCTTGGGTGAAGCAGCTCCCGAAGACCGCTGTTGCCTCAGCACGAGCTCGACATCGAGGATGCTGAGCAGCTTCATCAGCCGGGCCGCGCTGACGGTGCCTGCATTGCGCTCGAGCGCAGACAGCGTCTGCTGCGTGACCCCGAGCCGTGCGGCAAGGTCTGCCTGCGTCAGGCCGGCCGCCTTGCGAAAGCTCTGCAGCAGGCCGGGAAGCTGGTCTGCCGTGCGCACCGGGAACTCGTCCATACAGCCGCTCGTTGGTAGCGTCGTTAAACGCACTATAGGCTGTAATCTTGATTTACTCAAGTTACGCTGTATTTAGAGAATACAGCTCGAAGGCTGATCTCGGCCAACGATGACGCCGCCCGGGGACCGCGCGCAGATCGCTTGGTGTTTGCTGGTAGGCCGTGTTGGACTTGAACCAACGACCAAAGGATTATGAGTCCTCTGCTCTAACCAACTGAGCTAACGGCCCCTTGCTCGGGACCATGGCGTTCCGCGAAGCGCTTGCTTCCAGGAAGGCGATCGACCCGGCACCAGCGCGGATTGTAGGCATCGCTACCATGGCTCTGGCCCTGCGATCGGGAGGCACGCCATGACGACACCCACGACGATGACACCAGCGCGCATTGAACGCGACAGCTTCGGCGACATCGCCGTGCCCGGCGACCGGCTGTGGGGGGCGCAGACGCAGCGCTCGCTGCACCACTTCGACATCTCCACCGAGCGCATGCCGCCGGAGCTGCTGCTGGCGCTGGCGCTGGTGAAGCGCTGCGCCGCCCAGGTGAACCGCGACCTGGGCGTGCTCGACGCGCGCAAGGCCGAGGCCATCATCGCCGCCGCCGACGAGGTGATCGCCGGACAGCATGCCGACGAGTTTCCGCTGTCGCTGTGGCAGACCGGTTCGGGCACGCAGAGCAACATGAACATGAACGAGGTGCTGGCCAACCGCGCCTCGCAGCTGCTGGGCGGGCCGGTGGGCGAGCAGCGGCTGGTGCATCCGAACGACGAGGTGAACCGCGGGCAGTCGTCGAACGACGTGTTTCCCACCGCGATGAACGTGGCCGCGGTCCGCGCGATCGAGGACGCGCTGCTGCCGGCGCTGGCCACGCTGCACGATACGCTGGCCGGCAAGGCACGCGCCTACGCCGAGCTGGTGAAGATCGGCCGCACCCACCTGCAGGACGCCACGCCGCTGAGCCTGGGGCAGGAGATGTCGGGCTGGGTGGCGCAGCTGGCGCACGGCATCGGCCACCTGCGCGCCGCGCTGCCGCACCTGCGCGAGCTGGCGCTGGGCGGCACCGCGGTGGGCACCGGGCTCAATGCGCACCCGGAGTTCGGCACGCGGGTGGCGCAGGCGCTGTCGCAGGCCGCGGGGACCGACTTCGTGTCGGCGCCGAACAAGTTCGAGGCGCTGGCGGCGCACGACGCGCTGGTGCATGCGCACGGCGCGCTGAAGACGCTGGCGGCGTCGCTGATGAAGATCGCCAACGACGTGCGCTGGCTGGCCTCGGGCCCGCGCTCGGGGCTGGGCGAGCTGCGCATTCCGGAGAACGAGCCGGGCAGTTCCATCATGCCCGGCAAGGTGAACCCCACGCAGTGCGAGGCTTTGACGATGGCGTGCTGCCAGGTGCTGGGCAACGACGTGGCGGTGAACGTCGCCGGCGCGTCGGGCAACTTCGAGCTCAACGTCTACAAGCCGGTGATCATCCACAACGTGCTGCAGAGCCTCCGGCTGCTGGCCGACGGCGCGCGCAGCTTCGATGCGCATTGCGCGCGGGGCATCGAGCCGGACCGTGGCCGCATCGCCGAACTGCTGCAACGCTCATTGATGCTGGTGACGGCGTTGAACCCGCACATCGGCTACGACAAGGCCGCGCAGATCGCGAAGAAGGCGCACGCCGAGGGGCTGACGCTGCGCGAGGCGGCCGTGGCCTCGGGGCACCTGACGGGCGAGCAGTTCGATGCGTGGGTGCGGCCGGAGCGGATGATCGGGCCGGGTTGAGCGCTACTTCTGGCTCAGCGCCTGCGTCACCAGCCGCGAGGTGATGTCGACGATCTGGATCATGCGGTCGTACGCCATGCGCGTGGGGCCGATGACGCCCAGCGTGCCGACGATCTTGCCGTCCACCTCGTACGGCGCCGACACCACCGACAGCTCCTCGAACGGCACGATCTGGCTCTCGCCGCCGATGTAGATGCGCACGCCCTCGGCGCGGCTGCTCACGTCGAGCAGGCGCATCAGCTGGGTCTTCTGCTCGAACAGGTCGAACAGCTTGCGCAGCGAGCCCATGTCGCTGGAGAAGTCCTGCATCGTCAGCAGGTTGCGCTCGCCCGAGACCACCACCTGCTCGTTCTCGCCGTCGGCGGCTTCGCTGCCGAACTGCACCGCGGCCTGCATCAGCAGGGCGATCTCGCCGCGCAGCGCGTCGATCTCGGTCTTGAGCCGCTCGCGCACCGCCTCGATGCTGAGGCCGCTGTAGTGGGCGTTGATGAAGTTACTGGCCTCCACCAGCTCGGCCGGGCTGTGGTCGCGCGCGGTGAAGATCACGCGGTTCTGCACGTCGCCGTCGGGCGAGACCAGGATCACCAGCACGCGCCGCTCGCCCAGGCGCATGAACTCGATGTGGTGGAACACGCCGGCCTTGCGCGGCGCGGTGACCACGCCGACGAACTGCGACAGGTTGGACAGCACCTGGGCCGCATGGGTGATCACGCGCTGCGGCTGGTCAGGCTGCAGCTGTTCTTGCGCAGCGGCCAGGCCCGGCTCGCTGCGCGCCATGTCGAGCGGCCGCGCGGTGAGCATGGTGTCGACGAACAGCCGGTAGCCGCGCGCCGTGGGGATGCGCCCGGCGCTGGTGTGCGGGCTGGCGATCAGGCCCAGCTCCTCCAGGTCGGCCATCACGTTGCGGATGGTGGCCGGGCTCAGCTCCAGCCCGGACGCCCGCGACAGCGTGCGCGACCCGACCGGCTGACCATCGGCGATATAGCGCTCGACCAGCGTCTTCAACAGGGTCTTGGCACGTTCGTCGAGCATGGTGGAAATCATTGTAGGGCGCGGTTTTGCGGGCATGTGGCGAGGTGCGCGCCGCGTCGAATGGCTGTGGTGTAATTTCTCTCACCATGGCGAGCCGTTTCCGTCACGCTGCCCTCGTCGGCAAATACCAGGCGCCGGGCAGTCGCCAGGTGCTTGCCAGCGTGGCCGAGTTCCTCACGAACCAGGGGCTCGAGGTCTCGCTCGACACCACCACCGCCATGGCCGTCGGCCTGCCCGACTACGGCGCGCTCGACGCCGCCCAGATCGGCAAGCACTGCGACCTGGCGGTCGTGGTCGGCGGCGACGGCACCATGCTCGGCACCGCGCGGCAACTGGCGCGCTACGGCGTGCCGCTGATCGGCATCAACCAGGGCCGGCTCGGCTTCATGACCGACATCCCGATGGCAGAGTTCCGCGAGACCATCGCACCCATGATCGCCGGCGACTACGAGGAAGAGCACCGCACCATGCTGGAAGGCTGCGTCAAGCGGCCCTCGGGCGACGAGTTCGACGTGATCTACGAGACCTTCGCCGTCAACGACGTGGTGGTGAGCCGCGGCGCCAGCGCCGGCATGGTGGAGCTGCGGGTCGATGTGCAGGACCAGTTCGTGGCCAATTTCCGCGCCGACGGGCTGATCATCTCGTCGCCCACCGGCTCGACCGCCTACGCGCTGTCGGCCGGCGGGCCGATCCTGCACCCGGGCATCTCGGGCTGGCTGATGGTGCCGATCGCGCCGCATGCGCTGTCCAATCGCCCCATCGTGCTGCCCGACGACAGCGAGGTGCGCATCGAGATCGTCGCCGGCCGCGATGCCAGCGTGAACTTCGACCACCAGAGCCTCGCCAGCCTGCTGCACGGCGACCGCATCTGCGTGCGCCGCAGCGAGCACCGCGTGCGCGTGCTGCACCCGCGCGGCTGGAACTTCTATGCCACGCTGCGCCGCAAGCTGCACTGGAACGAAGGTGTGCTGCCCGACGGCGCGCACTCCTGAGCCGTGGGCGGCACGCTGAGGAAGACCCCATGCTGAAGCGCATCGCCCTGCGCGACTTCGTCATCGTGCCCGCGCTCGAGCTCGACCTGCAGGCCGGGTTCACCGCGCTCACCGGCGAGACCGGTGCCGGCAAGTCCATCCTGGTCGATGCGCTGCAGCTCGCGCTCGGCCACCGCGGCGACGCCGGCGTGGTGCGCGAGGGCGCGACGCGCGCCGAGATCAGCGCCGAGTTCGACACGCCGGCCTCGCTGCGGCCCTGGCTGGCCGATGCCGGCTTCGCCGATGAAGAGGACGGTGGCGACGACCCCCTGCTGCTGCGCCGCACGCTCGACGCCCAGGGCAAGAGCCGTGCGTGGATCAACGGCAGCCCGGCCACCATCGGCCAGCTGCGCGAGGCGGGCGAGCACCTGGTCGACATCCACGGGCAGCACGCCTGGCAGAGCCTGACGCGGCCCGACGCGGTGCGCGGCCTGCTCGACGGCTATGCCGGCCTCGACACCGCGCCGCTGGCCGCCGCCTGGAGCGCGTGGCGCAGCGCAAGCGAACAGCTCGCCGACGCGCGCAGCCGCCAGGCCGACCTGGAACGCGAGCGCGAGCGGCTGCAATGGCAGATCGCCGAGCTCGACAAGCTGGCCCCCGGCGCCGACGAATGGCCGGAGCTCAACGCCGAGCACCACCGCCTGAGCCACGCGCAGGCCATCATCGACGCGGTGCAGGCGGCGCTGGCCGCGATCAGCGAGGACGACGACTCGGCCGACGCGCGCAGCGCCCAGGCGATCGGTGCGCTCGAAGGTGTGCTCGACCACGACCCGGCGCTGCGCGATCCCTTCGAGGTGCTGAAGAGCGCGCAGGCCCAGCTGCAGGACGCCGCCCACACGCTGCACGCCACGCTGCGCCACGGCGAGCTGGACCCGGAGCGCCTGCAGGCGCTCGACGAGCGGCTGGCGGCGTGGATGGGCCTCGCGCGGCGCTTCCGCCGGCCGGCCGAGGAATTGCCGGCACTGCGGGCCGCCTGGCGCGACGAGCTCACCCGGCTCGACGCCGCGACCGACCTCGACGCGCTGGAGGCCCGGGTGCAGACCACGCGCCAGGCCTACGACACCGCGGCGCAGGCCGTCAGCTCGCAACGCAAGGCCGCGGCACCGCGGCTCGCCGCGTCGGTGACGGCGGCGATGCAGCAGCTCGGCATGGCCGGCGGGCGCTTCGAGGTGGCGCTGGAGCCGTTGGCCGAGCCGCAGCGGCACGGCCGCGAGGCGGCAGAGTTTCGCGTGGCGGGGCACGCCGGCAGCACGCCGCGCGCGCTGGCCAAGGTGGCCTCGGGCGGCGAGCTGTCGCGCATCGCGCTGGCGATCGCGGTCACCACCAGCGAGCTCGGCGAGACCGGCACGCTGATCTTCGACGAGATCGACGCCGGCGTCGGCGGCAGCGTGGCCGACGCCGTGGGGCAGTTGATGCGCCGCCTGGGCCGCGACCGGCAGGTGCTGTGCGTGACCCACCTGCCGCAGGTGGCCGCCTGCGCCGACCACCACTGCGTGGTCAGCAAGGCCGCGCAGGGCGGCAGCACGCGCAGCCAGGTCGACCCGGTCACCGGCGAGGCGCGGGTGCAGGAGATCGCCCGCATGCTGGGCGGCGGCGCGGCCGGCGGCACCAGCCTGGCCCATGCGCAGGCGCTGCTGGCGGCCGCGACATCGGCCCCGCCGGCGCCTCCGGCCGCGGCCAGTGGTGGTGGACGCAAGCGGCAGCGGGCATGAGCCAGGACACCGTGGCGCCGGCCCTGCCCGACGCACCGCGCGAGGTGGTGCTGGTCACCGGCATCTCCGGCTCGGGCAAGTCGGTGGCGCTGCATGCGCTGGAGGACGCCGGCTTCTACTGCGTCGACAACCTGCCGCCCGAGCTGCTGCCGCAGTTCCTGCGCCTGGAGCAGGCCCGCACCGACGGCGCGATGCGCCGCATCGCGGTGGCGGTCGACGTGCGCAGCGCCCGTTCGCTGCCGGCGCTGCTGCCGAGCCTGTCGCAGCTGGGCAGCGAGGGCGTGAAGGTGCGCGCGATCTTCCTCGACGCCAGCACGCATGCGCTGGTGCGGCGCTTCTCCGAGACGCGGCGCCGCCACCCGCTGAGCACCGGCGCCCCCGGCGAGGCGCTCGACCAGCACCGTGCACTGACCGACGCGATCGAGCTCGAACGCGAGCTGCTCGCCGACCTGCGCGAGGCCTCCACCGTCCTCGACACCAGCCAGCTGCGCGCCGCCCAGCTGCGCGCCTGGGTGCGGCAGCTGGTGCAGGCACCGGCCGGCGCACTGACGCTGGTGTTCGAGTCCTTCGCCTTCAAGCACGGTGTGCCGCTCGATGCCGACCTGGTGTACGACGTGCGCGTGCTGCCCAATCCGCACTACATCGACGAGCTGCGCCCGCTGACCGGTCGCGACGCGCCGGTCGCCGACTACCTGCAGCAGCAGCCCGAGGTGGGCGAGATGCTGGGGCAGATCGAAGCCTTCCTGGTGCGCTGGCTGCCGGCGTTCGAGCAGGACCAGCGCGCCTACCTCACCGTCGCGATCGGCTGCACCGGCGGCCAGCACCGCTCGGTCTACTTCGTCGAGCAGCTCGCCCGGCGCTTCCGCGACCGCGGTGCGACGCTGGTGCGCCACCGCGAGCTCGACGCGCTCTGAGAAGCCGGTCGCCGATGACGGATACGCCCTCCTTCGAACTGCCGCTGTTCCCGCTGCAGTCGGTGCTGTTCCCCGATGGCCTGCTGGGCCTGAAGGTGTTCGAGGCGCGCTACCTCGACCTGGTGGGCGAGTGCCTGCGCGAACGCAAGCCCTTCGGCGTGGTGGCGCTGAAGAAGGGCAGCGAGGTGCGCGGCAACGGCGCGCCCGGCGACGTGGCGCTGGAGTCGATCGGCTGCCTGGCCGAGCTGATCGACGTGGACAGCCCGCAGTCCGGCATCCTGCAGGTGCGCTGCCGCGGAACCCGGCGCTTCGAGACGGCCGGCACCTCGCAGCAGGCCAACCACCTGTGGGTCGCCCAGGCCCGGCTGCTGCCCGACGACGAGACCGTGCTGCCGACCGAGGAACTGGTCGGTTCGGCCCAGGGCCTCGCGAACGCGATCGCCACCCTCAAGCAGCAGGGCAACGCCCCCTTCCTCGAGCCTTACCGCTTCGAGGACGCCGGCTGGATCGCCAACCGCTGGTGCGAGATCCTGCCGATCTCGGTGGCCGCCAAGCAGAAACTGATGGAACTGCCCGACCCGCTGGTGCGGCTGAAGCTGGTCGACGAGTTCCTGCGCAGCAAGGGCGTGGTCGGCTAGGGCGCCATGCCGACCGAGCCCGAGTCGCCGGCACGCGAGGCGGCACTGGCCATGGCGCCGGCGCAGTTCCGCGCGCTCGGCCACGCGCTGGTCGATCGCATCGCCGACATGATGGCCGCGCTGCCGCAGCGCCCGGTGAGCCACGGCGAGACCCCGGCCGAGGTGCGCGCGCTGGTCGGCGACGGCCCGCTGCCCCGCGCGGGCACCGACCCGGCCGCGCTGCTCGACGGCGCGGCGACGCTGCTGTTCGAGCACTCGCTGCGCAGCGGCCACCCGCGCTTTCACGGCTACATCTCGGCGTCGCCGGCACCGATCGGCGTGCTGGCCGAGCTGCTGGCGGCGGCGCTGAACGCCAACGTCGCGCTCTGGCACGCCGCGCCGCTGGCGAGCGAGATCGAGGCCCAGACCGTGCGCTGGCTGGCCGAGCTGGTGGGCTACCCGGCCGGTTGCGGCGGCCTGCTGACGAGCGGCGGCACGCTGGCCAACCTGGTGGCGCTGCTGGCCGCGCGGCGCGCGGTGCGCCCGGCGGTGCGCGAACAGGGACTGCGGGCGGTGGCGCCGCTGGCGGTCTACGCGTCGACACAGACGCACGCCTGGCTGCACAAGGCGGTCGACATCGCCGGCCTCGGGCTGCAGGCGGTGCGCCGGATCCCGACCGATGCCGAGCAACGCCTCGACGTGGGCGCGCTGGCCGCGAGCATCGAGGCCGATCTCGCCGCCGGCGTGCAGCCGCTGATGGCGGTGGGCACGGCCGGCACGGTGAGCACCGGCGCGATCGATCCGCTGCCGGCCATGGCCGCGCTGTGCCGCCGGCACGGCCTGTGGTTCCACGTCGACGGGGCCTATGGCGCGCCGGCGGCCTGCCTGGGCGACGCCGCACCGGCCGACCTGCCGGGCCTGCGCGAGGCCGACTCGCTGGCGCTCGACCCGCACAAGTGGCTCTACGCGCCGATCGAGGCCGGCTGCGTGCTGGTGCGCGACCCGCGCCACCTGCTCGACGCCTTCAGCCAGCGCCCGCCCTACTACGGCGCACCGCGCGACGACGAGGGCGTGAACTTCCACGAGCTCGGACCGCAGAACACGCGCGGCTTCCGCGCGCTGAAGGTCTGGCTCGCGCTGCGGATGGCCGGCCGCGAAGGCTACCGGCAGATGATCGGCGACGACATCGCGCTGGCCCGGCGGCTGCGCGAGCGCGTGCAGGCCACGCCACGGCTCGAGGCGGGCCCGGGCGGCCTGAGCATCGCGACGCTGCGCTACCGGCCCGACCCCCGTGAAGCCCACGACGAGGCCGCGCTCGACGCGCTGAACCGCCGCCTGCTGGAGCGCCTGCAGCACGATGGCCGCGCCTGGCTCGGCCCGGCCGTGGTGGACGGCCGCTTCTGGTTGCGGGCCTGCATCGTCAACTTCGGCACCGGGGCGGCCGAGGTGGATGCGCTCCCCGCGCTGGTGCTGGAGCTCGGCGACGCGCTGAGCGCTGGCGCCTGAGCTCGCGCGGGCACGGCTGCCCGGCACGGAGCTTGCGCCACCTCGCGCCCATGGACATGACCGAACGCAACGACGACGAAGACGAAGACGGCATCACCCGCCACTCCGTCTTCGAGGACGCGATGGCGCTGCTGCTCGGCACGGCGGCCATGGCGCTGGGGATCGCGATGTTCCAGCAGGCCGGGCTGCTGGCCGGCGGCACCGCGGGCCTGGCCTTCCTGCTGCACTACGCGACCGGCGGGTCCTTCGGCGCGCTGTTCTTCGCGATCAACCTGCCGTTCTACTGGCTCGCCTGGCGCCATCTCGGCCATGCCTTCACGCTGAAGACCTTCGTCGCCGTGGCGCTGCTGTCGGTCCAGAGCGAGTGGCTGCCGCGCTGGATCGGCTTTGCGCCGCTGCAGCCGCTGTATGCCGCGCTGATGGGCGGCACGCTGATCGGCATGGGCATGCTCGCGCTGTTCCGCCACCAGGCGAGCGTGGGCGGCATCGGCATCGTCGCGGTGGTGCTGCAGCAGCAGCGGGGCTGGCGCGCCGGCCAGCTGCAGATGGCACTCGACTGCAGCATCGTCGCGCTGGCCTTCGCGGTCGTCGCGCCCCGGCAGGTGCTGCTGTCGGTGGCCGGTGCGGTGGCGCTGAATCTGGTGCTGGCCATCAACCACCGTCCGGGGCGCTACGTGGCCCGCTGAGCCGGGCCGCGCCCCTCAAGCGCTGCGGGTCCCGGCCGATAACCCGGCACGCTCACCGCAGCCTCAAGACCATGCCGTCAGAACTCCTCTCCGCTCCCGGACGCCGTGCGCTGGCACGGATCCGGCACTGCGTCCACCTGCACGAGCAGGAGCTGCTGGGACTGGACGACTTCTTCTCGCAGGCGCTGCCGGTGCTGGCCGAGGGCCTGGGCTGCGACCGCGTCAGCGTATGGACCTACTCGCAGCGCGGACCGCAGCAGGCACTGCACTGCGAGCGGCTGCACCACGCGGGCCACGACGCCACGCCGCTGCCGCCGCTGGTCGAGCAGCAGCACCCCGACTACTTCCGCGAGCTCGACCGCTGGGGCATCCTGAGCGCGAACGACGCCCAGAGCCATCCGGCACTGCGCTCGATGCGCGAGGCCTACCTGCTGCCGCACGACATCCACTCGCTGCTCGACGTGCCGTTTGCCGTCAACGGCCGGCGCACCGGCCTGCTGTGCGGCGAACAGACCGGCGCGCCGGTCGAGTGGTCGGCGACGCAGATCTCGCTGATGCGCCAGGCTGGCGTGATCGGCAGCCTGCTGATGCACCGCCTGCAAGGGCGCGCCCGGCGACCCGACGCGCTGCGGTTCGCGGGCTGAGCGGCGCGACGCGGCGCTACTCGAGCTTGGCGCGGTCCTCGCCCACCGCCATCGTCTGCGGCAGCTTCTTCCAGCTGCCGGCCCGGATCTCGTCGTGCGTCAGGCGGCGGACCTCGACCTCGCCGAGGCCGCGGATGCCGAGCTTGCGGGCCGCCGCGAAGCTGAGGTCGATCACGCGGCCGTCGATGAAGGGACCGCGGTCGTTCACGCGCACCACCACCTGCCGGCCGTTGACGCGGTTGCGCACCACCGCGTAGCTGGGCAGCGGCATCGTCTTGTGCGCCGCCGTCATGCCGTGCATGTCGTAGACCTCGCCGTTGGCGGTGCGGCGTCCGTGGAAGGGCTCGCCGTACCAGGAGGCCACGCCGATCTCGAACCACGGCACATCGGTGTCATCGGGCTCGTAGGACTCGCCGCGGATCACATATGGATGGTTCGGTGCCCCCTGGCGGATGCGCTCCACGCGCGGCACGGCATCGACGAGCGGCGCGGGGGCCCGCTTGGCGACGCGCGGCGTGCGGGTTTGCGGCGGCTCCGGCAGCGGCGCTGGGCTGGCTTCGGGTTCGACCGACGGCGCGGGCGGCGGTGTGCCGCCGGGCAGGCGGACCGTGCCGCAGCCGACGACCAGCATGGCCGCCGCGAGGATGAGGATCAGGCGCAGGCCATGCCCCAGGGGCGATGGCGGCGCAATGCGAATGCAGTTCACCATGTCCGCTGATGTCGGCGGGTGGCGATTGCACTTGCGTGTCAAAAGGCCGGCATCGCGCCAGCGAAGACCCGCCAGAGCCCTTTTGCGTCGAGTCCGTCACGATCCGACGAGGCCCGATCGGCGCCCGTCCGACCGGCCGCCTGACATCGTGTTTCAGCGCCGGGGCCGGAGGGTTGTAACCTTTGGGTTCTGCCACCCCGCTCAGACCACAACAACACGGATGTCCGGTTCATGAAACCTGTTGCATTTGATCCCTATGGAAGAAGGCGCTCGCGCTGGCGCCTGCCCCGCTGGCTGGTGCTGCTGCTGGTCGGCATCGCGATCGGCGCGGGAGGCGTCGTGCTGATCCAGGAGCGCTACCTGCCGCCCCGGCTGTCGGCCAGCGCGTCGACCGCGCTGCGCGCCTCGTACGAGAAGGCCGAGGCCGAGCGCCTGCGCCTGGAGGGCGCGCTCGCCGACACCACGAAGCAGCTCGAGGCGGCCCTCGCCGACAAGAAGGGGCTGGCCGACGAGCTGGGTGCCAGCCGCGACACCGCCGAGCGCCTGCGCAAGGACGTGGCCGCGGTGGTGGCCTCGCTGCCGCCCGACCCGCGCGGCGGCACGGTGGAGGTGCGTGCCGGGCGATTCACCGTCGACGGCTCGGCACTGGCCTACGACGTGATCCTGACCCGCGACCGCGCCACGGCCGGCAAGCCGCTCGCCGGCGTGATGCAGTTCATCGTCGCCGGCGAGACCGCGCGCGGCACCGAGACCACGGTCAGCCTGAAGCCGGTCGCGATCTCGGTGGGCAGCCACGAGAGCCTGCGCGGCAGCGTACCGATGCCCGAGGGCTTCAAGCCGCGCCAGACCACGATCCATGTGCTGGACCGGCCCGAGGGCAAGCTGCTCGGGATGCGCGTGATGTACGTGAAGTAGCCGCCGCCCGCGGCGGCGGCCCCCGGTTCAGCCGCGTGCGGCTTCGGGCAGCTCGAGCTTGACTTCGAGGACCTCGAGGTTGTCCTGCTTCTGCAGGTGGACCTTGATGTCCTCGGGCTTGATCGACACGTACTTCGAGATCACCGCCACCAGTTCGCGCTGCAGGGCCTCGAGGTAGTCGGGCCGGCTGCCGCCGCGCCCGCTGCGTTCGTGGGCCAGGATGATCTGCAGCCGCTCCTTGGCGACGCTGGCGGTCTTCTTCTTTTCTCCGAGCAGGAAGGAAAGCAGGGACATGGGTTCACCTCCCTCCGAACACGCGCTTGAAGAAACCCGGCCGATCGGCCTCGACGAAGCGCATCGGCGGGTTCTCGCCGCGGAAGCGGCGCACCACGTCCTTGTACGCTTCCGACACCGGTGTGCCGCGCATGTAGATCGCGGGCACGCCCTGGTTGGACGCGTCGAGCACCGTCTCGGACTCGGGGATCACGCCGATCAGGTCGATGCGCAGGATCTCCTGGATGTCCTCCAGCGAGAGCATCTGCCCGCCCACCACGCGGTTGGGGTTGTAGCGCGTGATCAGCAGGTGCTCCTTGATCGGCTCCTTGCCCTCGATCGCCCGCTTGGTCTTCGACGACAGCATGCCGAGGATGCGGTCGGAGTCGCGCACCGACGAGACCTCGGGGTTGGTGACGATCAGCGCCTCGTCGGCGAAGTGCATCGCCATCAGCGCACCGGTCTCGATGCCGGCCGGCGAGTCGCAGACGATGTACTCGAAACCCATGTCCGCCAGGTCCTTCAGCACGCGCTCCACGCCGTCCTTGGTCAGCGCTTCCTTGTCGCGGGTCTGCGACGCGGCGAGCACGAACAGGTTGTCGCTCTGCTTGTCCTTGATCAGCGCCTGGTTCAGGTTGGCTTCGTTGTGGATGACGTTGATGAGGTCGTACACCACGCGGCGCTCGCAGCCCATGATCAGGTCGAGGTTGCGCAGGCCGACGTCGAAGTCGATCACGGCCGTCTTGTGGCCCTGCAGCGCCAGGCCAGATGCGAAGCTGGCGCTGGTGGTCGTCTTGCCCACGCCTCCCTTGCCGGAGGTCACGACGATGATTCTGGCCATCGGTAGCAGATCCTTTCAGTAGATGGAACGCTCGTCAGGCCTTCAGGGCCTCGAGCAGGAGCTTGTCGCCTTGCAGCCTCACCTGGGCCGGCTTGCCCAGCACCTCGGCAGGCAAGGGGGTTTCGGTGGTGCGGTAGGTGCCCGCGATGGAGACCAGCTGCGGCTCCATGCAGGTGGCGAAGATGCGGGCGTCGGCGTTGCCGCGGGCGCCGGCGATCGCCCGGCCGCGCAGCGGCCCGTAGACATGGATGTGGCCATCGGCGATGACCTCGGCGCCGACGTTCACCGCCGCCAGCACCACCAGGTCGCAACCCTTGGCGTAGACCTGCTGGCCCGAACGCAGCGGCCGGTCGATGACCATCGTGCCGGGGCCGGCCACCGGCACCTCGCGGATGACCTCGGTCAGCATGACCGGCGGCGCGGCAGGCACCGGCGCCGGCGCGCGGGCCGGCGGCGACGGGTTCGCGCCGGCCGGCGCCTCCACCAGCCCCGCGGCCAGCGCATCGGCCATCTGAGCGTCGTTGCCGCCGCGCACGGCGAGCGGCAGCATCTGGCGCTGGCGCAGCAGCTCGATCAGCGCCGGGAAATCGATCGCGGCCTCGGCCTCACGCACCTGCGACAGGTCGATCACCACCGGATCGCGCTCGAACAGGCCCGGTGTGTCGGCGATCCGCTCGTCCAGCTCGCGAGCCAGTGCCGACAGATCGGTGGTCTTCAGGATCACCGCGACCAGCATCAGCGCGGCACTCTTCAACTCGAAGCTGGCAGAGCTGCCGGTTCTCTGGTCGACGGTCATGGGGCGGGCGAGAGGGAAGAAACGCGACAAAGATCACAGTGTATCGGGCGGCCGGCGCATTGCGGCACTGCAACGGAACGGCTTCAGCCCCCTCACCGCTTCAGCACCGGCGCCAGCGCCACGCCGGTGTGCGTGCCCGCGGCCACCACCTGCTCGGGCGTGCCCGCCGCCACCACACGGCCACCGCCGGCACCGCCCTCGGGACCGAGGTCGAGCACCCAGTCGGCTTCGGCGATGACGTCGAGATCGTGCTCGATCACCACCACGCTGTGGCCGCCGTCGACCAGCCGATGCAGCACGCGGATCAGCTTCTCGACGTCGGCCATGTGCAGGCCCACCGTCGGTTCGTCCAGCACGTAGAGCGTGTGGGGCGGCTTCTGGCCGCGCCGCGTCACGTCGTCACGCACCTTGCTGAGCTCGGTGACGAGCTTGATGCGCTGCGCCTCGCCGCCGCTCAGCGTGGGCGAGGGCTGACCCAGTGTCAGGTAGCCCAGGCCCACGTCCTTCAGCAATTGCAGCGGGTGGGCGATGGCGGGCATGGAGGCGAAGAAGTCGACCGCCTCGTCCACCTCCATCTGCAGCACGTCGCCGATGCTCTTGCCGCGCCAGGTGACGGCCAGCGTCTCGGGGTTGAAGCGCGCGCCGTGGCACAGGTCGCAGGGCACCTTCACGTCCGGCAGGAAGGCCATCTCGATGGTGCGCAGGCCCTGGCCCTCGCAGCCCGGACAGCGGCCCTCGCCGGTGTTGAACGAGAAGCGGCCGGCGGCATAGCCGCGCGCCTTGGCCTCCAGCGTCTCGGCGAACAGCTTGCGGATCGTGTCCCAGAAGCCGATGTAGGTGGCCGGGCAGGAACGCGGCGTCTTGCCGATCGGCGTCTGGTCGACCTCGAGCACGCGATCGATGGGCTCGAAGCCTTCGAGCTGGCTGCAACCCACCCAGGCCGGCCGCTTGCCGGCGGCCAACGCATCGCGACCGGCCTTCGTGGCCTTCATCGCCACCGCCGCGTGCACGTTGACCAGCAGCACGTCGCGCGCGACGGTGCTCTTGCCCGAGCCGGAAACGCCCGTCACCGCAACCAACCGCCCGACCGGCACGCCGACGTCGAGCCCGGCCAAGTTGTGCAGCGTGGCGCCGCGCAGCGTGAGCCAGGGCACGCCCGGCGGCACCGCGCGCCGCGCCTGCAGCGGGTGGCGCATCGGGTGCTCGAGCAGGCGGCCGGTCAGCGAGTCGGGGGCGCGCAGCAGGTCGGCGGCGGTGCCCTGCGCCACCAGACGGCCGCCGCGCTTGCCGGCGCCGGGGCCGATGTCGATGATGTGGTCGGCGCGGCGGATGGTGTCTTCGTCGTGCTCCACCACCACCAGCGTGTTGCCCTGCGAACCCAGCGTGTGCAGCGCATCGAGCAGCACGCGGTTGTCGCGCGGGTGCAGACCGATGGTCGGCTCATCGAGCACGTAGCACACGCCCTGCAGATTGCTGCCCAGCTGCGCCGCGAGGCGGATGCGCTGCGCCTCGCCGCCGCTCAGCGTGGGCGCGGCGCGATCGAGCGTCAGATAGCCCAGGCCCACCTGGTCGAGGAAGCCCAGCCGCGAGCGGATCTCGGCGATCACGTCGCGTGCGATCGTGGCCTCGCGGCCATCGAGCTTCTGGGTCTCGATCCAGCGGCGCGCGTCGTTCACCGCGCGCGCCGCCACCGCGGCGATCGACTGCTCGCCCTCCGCCCCGCGGCCGAAACGCACGGCCAGCGAGACCGGGTTCAAGCGCGCGCCATGGCAGGTGCCGCAGGGCGCGTCGGCCACGTCCTCGATCTCGGGTTCGGCGAAGGTCATCTCGCGCCCGCCGGTGTCGTCGTCGCGCACCGAATCGTCGAGGGCCTTGCGCTGCTCGCGCGTCAGCGTGAGGCCGGTGCCCACGCAATCGGGGCACCAACCGTGCTTGCTGTTGTACGAGAACATGCGCGGGTCCAGCTCGGGGTAGCTGGTGCCGCAGGCGGGGCAGGCGCGCTTGGTCGAGAACACCTTGACGCGGCCGATGCGGTGCGTCGGCGCGCCGGCGGCCATCGCCGCCTTCAGGCCGTCGAGCGGGCCCAGCAGGTGCACCACGCCCTTGCCGAGCTCCAGCGTCTTCGCGAGCAGCGCGCGCAGTTCGGCCTCGTTGTCGGGCGTGACGACGATGTCGCCGACCGGCAGCTCCAGCGTGTGCTCCTTGAAACGGTCGATGCGTGGCCACGGCGAGGTCTTCAGGAATTCGCCGTCGACCCGCAGGTGCGTGTGGCCGCGCTGCGCGGCCCACTTCGCGAGGTCGGTGTAGACGCCCTTGCGGTTCACCACCAGCGGCGCGAGCAGGCCGATGTGCTGGCCCTTGTAGTCGCGCAGCAGCTGCGCGGCGATCGACTCCGGCGTCTGCGGTCGCACCGCCACGCTGGCGTCGGCCGTGCATTTGGGACAGTACTGCGTGCCGAGCTTGACGTAGAGCAGGCGCAGGAAGTGATAGACCTCGGTGGTGGTGGCGACGGTGCTCTTGCGGCCACCGCGGCTCAGGCGCTGCTCGATCGCGACGGTGGGCGGGATGCCGTACACCGCGTCGACCTCGGGCCGGCCGGCCGGCTGCACGATGCTGCGCGCGTAGGCGTTGAGGCTCTCGAGATAGCGGCGCTGGCCCTCGTTGAACAGGATGTCGAAGGCCAGCGTGCTCTTGCCCGAACCGGAGACACCGGTGACCACGCTGAACTTCCCGCGCGGGATGTCGACCGACAGGCCCTGGAGGTTGTGCTCGCGGGCATTGACGATCTGGATCGCGTGGGCGGCAGCGCCGGCCTCGCGCTCGCGCCGGGCGCGCCGCGCCTCGGTCAGCAGCGACTGCAGCGGCAGCCCCTCCTCGACCGCGAGGCCGCCCTGCCCGAGGCTCTGCTCGTACTCGCGCAGCGCCGCGCCGGTGTGCGACGTGGGGTGCCGCTTCACGTCGTCGGGGGTGCCGGAGCAGACCAGCTCGCCGCCGGCCTCGCCGCCCTCGGGACCCAGGTCGACCAGCCAGTCGGCCGCGCGGATCACGTCGAGGTTGTGTTCGATCACCAGCAGCGAATGGCCGGCCTCCAGCAGCTTGCGGAAGGCACGCATCAGCTTGGCGATGTCGTCGAAGTGCAGGCCGGTGGTTGGCTCGTCGAACAGGAACAGCGTGCCCTTCTTCGCCACCGCCTGGCGCGAGCTGCTGCCGTTCTTTGCGGCCTCGGCCAGGAAGCCGGCGAGCTTCAGGCGCTGCGCCTCGCCGCCGCTCAGCGTGGGCACCGGCTGGCCGAGCTTCACGTAGTCCAGGCCCACGTCGGCCAGAGGCTGCAGCGCGCGCAACACCTCGCGATCGTCGGCGAAGTAGCGCACCGCGTCGGCGATGGTCAGCTCCAGCACCTCGCTCACGTCGAAGGACTTGCCGCCGCGCTGGACCTTCACCTCCAGCAGTTCGGCGCGGAAGCGCTTGCCGTCGCAGTCGGGGCAGCGCAGGTAGACGTCGCTGAGGAACTGCATCTCCACGTGCTCGAAGCCCGAACCGCCGCAGGTCGGGCAGCGGCCGTCGCCGGCATTGAAGCTGAACATGCCCGCGCCGTAGCCGCGCTGCAGCGCCATCGGTGCCTCGGCGAAGATGTTGCGCAGCGTGTCGAAGGCCCCGACGTAGCTAGCCGGGTTGGAGCGCGCGGTCTTGCCGATCGGGCTCTGGTCGACGAACACCGCGTCGCTCAGCCAGTCGGCGCCGAGCAGGCGGTCGTGCGCGCCCGGCGTCTCGGTGGCCTTGCCGAAGTGGCGCGCCAGCGCGGGGAACAGCAGGTCCTGGATCAGCGTGCTCTTGCCTGAGCCGGACACGCCGGTCACCACCACCAGGCGTTGCAGCGGGAACTCGACCGTGATGCCGCGCAGGTTGTGCTCGCGCGCGCCCTCCACGATGAGCCTCGGCGTGCCGTCGGTCACCAGCCGCTTGAGACCCAGGCCGATGCTGCGGCGCGCGCCGAGGTAGGCGCCGGTCATCGTGTCGGCGCGCTTGAGGTCGTCGGGCGTGCCGTCGAACACGACGCGCCCGCCCTGGGTGCCGGGGCCCGGGCCCATGTCGAGCACGCGGTCGGCGGCCAGCATCACGGCCGGGTCGTGCTCCACGACCACCAGCGTGTTGCCGGCATCGCGCAGGCGGTGCATGGCCTGCACGATGCGGTTCATGTCGCGCGGGTGCAGGCCGATCGACGGCTCGTCCAGCACGAACAGCGTGTTGACCAGCGACGTGCCGAGCGCGGTGGTGAGGTTGATGCGCTGCACCTCGCCGCCGCTCAGCGTGCGGCTCTGGCGGTCGAGCGTGAGGTAGCCGATGCCCACGTCGCACAGGTACTTGAGCCGGGTTCGCACCTCGTCGAGCAGCAGCTCCAGTGCGTCGTCGAGCATCGTGCTCGGCAAGGTGAGCTCGTCGAAAAAGCGCCGCAGCCGATCGATCGGCAGCAGCATCAGGTCGTGCAGGCTCAGGCCCGGCAGCGCTTCCAGCTGTTCGCGCGACCAGGCCGCGCCGACCGGCAGGAAGCGCTGGGCCGCCTTCAGGGCCGCATCGGCCCCCTCCTTCGTGCCGATGCGCCACTGCAGCGACTCCAGCTTCAGGCGCGCGCCGCCGCAGGCCGGGCACGGCGTGTAGCTGCGGTACTTGGACAGGAGCACACGGATGTGCATCTTGTAGGCCTTGCTCTCCAGGTACTCGAAGAAGCGCTTGATGCCGTACCACTGCTTGTTCCAGTTCCCCTTCCAGTTGGGCGTGCCGTCGAGCACCCAGTCGCGCTGCGCGTCGCTGAGCTGGCTCCAGGCGGTGTCGCGCGGGATGCCGGCCTCGCCGGCGTACTTCAGCAGGTCGGCCTGGATCTCCTTCCAGGCCGGCGTCTGGATGGTCTTGACGACACCGGTGCGCAGCGTCTTGCGGTGGTCCGGCATCACCAGCCCCCAGTCGACGCCGATCACGCGGCCGAAGCCGCGGCAGGTCTCGCAAGCGCCGAAGGCCGAGTTGAACGAGAACATCGACGGCTGCGGATGGCTGTAGCGCAGCTCGCTGTCGGGGCTGTGCAGGCCGGAGGAGAAGCGCCAGAGCTGTTCTTCGCCCTCTCCCGCCACGGCATAGACGTTGACGCGCCCGCCGCCGCGCTTGAGCGACACCTCGAGCGCCTCGACGACGCGCGATTTCTCGGTGCCGTCGAGCCGCAAGCGGTCGGCCACCACGTCGAGCAGCTTGCGCGGCCCGGTGGGCGTGGCGATCTCGCGCTCGGCCTGCACGCGCGTGTAGCCGCTGGCGGCGAGCCATTGCTCGACGTCGGCCGCGGTCGCGCTGGCCGGCAGCTCGACCGGGAAAGTCACCACGAGGCGCTGGCCGGGCGCGGCGCGCTGCTGCAGTTCGCGGTAGATCGACTCCGGATCGTCCTCGCGCACCGGCTTCGCGGTCTGCCGGTCGAACAGCTGCGCGGCGCGCGCGAACAGCAGCTTCAGGTGGTCGTTCAGCTCGGTCATGGTGCCGACCGTGGAGCGCGAGGTGCGCACCGGGTTGGTCTGGTCGATCGCGATGGCCGGTGGCACGCCCTCGACATGGTCGACCGCCGGGCGGTCCATGCGGTCGAGGAACTGGCGCGCATAGGCGCTGAAGGTCTCGACGTAGCGGCGCTGGCCCTCGGCGTACAGCGTGTCGAACACCAGGCTGGACTTGCCCGAGCCGCTGGGCCCGGTGACGACCGTCAGTTCTCCCGTGTGGAGGTCCAGGTCGAGGTTCTTCAGGTTGTGCTGGCGTGCACCGCGAATGCGGATCACGCCGGGAGGGCGCTGACCGTTGGGCATGGGGGTTCCGGGGGGTGAGCGGAAGATTCTAGGGATCGGGCCCGTCACGTCGGGGCGTGCTGCGGCTAGCCGCAGCGCGCCCTGGGGGCATCCCGCGCAGGCCGCCCGCGGCTCGCCGGCCGAAGCGGCCTCAATGGCGCAGCGGCAGGAAGCGGTGGCCGGCAGCCAGGTCGAGCACGGTGCTGAACCGGCCGTCGCAGCGCTGTCGCAGCGCCGGCCAGAGCTTCAGCAGCAGCTGGGCCGTGGCCAGCGCATCGGCGGAGGCCTGATGGCGAGCCAGACAGGTGATGCCGTGGTGCGCCAGCCAGTCGTCAAGGCTGCGCTGCCGTGGCTCGCGATGCAGCACGGCAGCCAGGTGCTCGAGATCGAGCCAGGGGTTGTCCGGGGCGCGCCCGAGCGCGTCGCGGCCGGCCCGCTCGATCAGCGTGCGGTCGAAGGCGCTGTGAAAACCCACCAGCGGCGACCTGCCGATGTAGGACTCCCACGCCTGCAGCGCCTCGGCCGGATCGAGGCCCGCACGCTGGGCGCCGATGCCGATGCCGTGCACGAGGATGTTGGCCTTGTCCGGACTCGCGGACGGCGCCCCGGACGGGCGCAACAGCAACTCGAAACGGTCACCCAGCACGATGCGCGGACGTCGCCCGCCGCGCTCGCCCTGCACCGGCGCGAAATGCACGCCGACCGCGGCGATCGCCAGCAGGGGGTCGCGCCGCGGATCGAGTCCGCCGGACTCGACGTCGGCCACGATCCAGCGCGCGTCGTCGAGCGCCCCCGCGGCGGGCGCCGTGCCGCGCCCCCACCGCGAGCGCCAGCGTTGCAGCAGCGTCGTCATCCGCCGCCCCGTTCAGCGCAGGTAATCGAGCTCGATGCGCTGCTGCAGGCGGCGCGCGACACGGAACGCCTCCTTCAGGATGCGATGGTCGAGTTCGTTGAGGGCGTCGAGCCGGATCGCGTTCGGATGCTGCCGCGCGTCGCCTGGCGCCAGGCCTTCGAGCTGCACGCGCAGCCGCAGCATCTGCAGGAACTCGAAGGCGCCGATCCAGGCCTCGCCGTGCTGCGGCGGCGCGCCGCGCGCCCGGGCGATCGCCTCGAGCCGACGGCGCGTGTTGACCTCGGGCACGCCGAGCGCCAGGCAGTGCAAGCGCGCGGCGTTGACGAAGATCGCCGTGCCGTGGAGCTTCAGGTCGATCGCCCGGACGCCCTCGATCGTCTGGCTGTCGATGCCGCCCAGCCAGTCGAGCGGTGCGCGCGTGCGCAGCAGGTCCTCGGCCAGCTGCCGGCAGAAGCGGGGCACCTCGCGAGCGCGTCGCGTGACGAAGTCGCGCAGCGGGCCGGCCAGCGCAACGGCCCCGGCCAGCGGGCGGAAGTCGAAGTAGATGCTGGCCGCCAGCAGGTCCCTGGGAGCGCCGTGCTCGATCCAGCGCGCAAAGCGCTCCTGCCACTCCGCCGGCGTCAGGCAGCATTCGGGATTGCTCGCCATGACCTGGCCCTTGCACAGCGGATAGCCGCAGGCATCGAGCGCCTCGTTGACATCCCGCGCGAAGGCCAGCCAGGCCGGACGGTCGGCCGCGGGCTCGCGGCTTTCGAAGATCAGGCCGTTGTCCTGGTCGGTGGCGATGGTCTGCTCCGACCGACCCTCGGAGCCGAAGGCGAGCCAGCAGGCGCGCGCGAGGTCCAGGCCGTGGCGTGTAGCGGTCAGCTCGATCAGCCGCCGCGTGAGCAGGTCGTTGAGGTGGCTGATCAGCTCGGTCAGTTGACGAGCCTGCACGCCCTGCGCCAGCAGCGCGGCGGCGAGCCGGCGCAGGTCGGCCGCCACGGCCGGCATCGCGTCGACAGTGTCCACGCTGCCGATCGAGCTGCTGAGCTGCCTCACCGAAAGACGCTGCATCACGAACAGGTCGCGTTCCGACACCACGCCGACGAGCCGGCCCGACGACGTGATCGGCACGTGGCGCAGCCCGTGGCGCGACATCAGCAACGCGGCGTCCTGCGCGGTGTGGTCGACCGTCAGCGCGTGCACCGGCTGCGTCATCACCGCGGCGATCGGTGTCGACAGCGGCAACTGCGGCAGCGTGATGCGGTCCAGGATGTCGTAGCGCGTCAGGATGCCGGCCGGCGCGCCCAGGTCGTCCGTGACCAGCATCGAGCCGATGCGGTGCTGCTGCATGGCCTGCAGCGCCAGCGCGAGCGGCGTGTCGGGACGGCAGGTCCGCGGGGCCGGCGTGGCCAGTTCGCCGAGCCGGCGCTCGAGCGACTGGGTCGCGAACGCCTGCGACGCGTAGGCCGACTGCAAGGCCTGGCGCGAGGCGTCGATGAAGTTGAGCATGCGCCGGTTCAGCAGGTCGGCGAACGGCGGGCTCGCCGCGACGAGCTCGTCGACGGCCTCCAGAGGCAGCAGCAGGCAGAAGGTGTCGCGCGTGGCGGTGTAGACGGCGCTCACCGCGCGTCGCGCCATCAGGGCGGCAACCGGAAACATGTCGCCGGTCTCGTACTGGAAGCCGCCCTCGTCGACCTGATCGGCCCCCCGCACGGCACTCACCGCACCGTCGCGGATGAAGTAGAGATGCCGGACCGGCCCGTCCTCGGGCCGCAGTACGCACTCGTCGGGCGCGAAGTAGGCTTCGCTCGCCGCGGCGACGAAGCGCTCGACATCCACCGTCGCCATGTGCGAGAAGGGCAGGTAACGTCGCAGCAGCTGGCACAGGTGGCCCAGCAGCGGCCCGCAGGGCCGGGGTGCGGCAGCAGGGAGCGCCTCATCGCTCATCGCGGTCTCCTCGTCGGGCATCGGCGACCGTGACACCACGGCGACCGGCGCCGTCATCTTGCCTGCCTGCCGGCTTGCGCGCGAAACAAAAAAAAGCGCGCTGCATAAGCAGCGCGCCGTCGCATCGGAATGCGGTGGGTGGGGAGAGGTCAGTAGCCGGTGGACGACGCCGCCGACGCAGCCGGCGGCACCTCGATCCCGTGCTTCTCTCCGCTCATGTCGATGTCGCCACCGCTCTTCGACAGCACGTACAGCACGACGGCGGCGAAGGCGATGAATCCGAGTGCGATCTTCCACATGGTCCTGGGCTCCTCAGTCCTTGGCGTAGATGTCGACGTCCTTGGTCTCGCGGACGAAGATCAGACCCACGACGAAGGTGATGCCGGCGATGATGATCGGGTACCAGAGGCCGTTGTACATGTTGCCGGTCTGGGCCACGATCGCGAAGGCGGTGGTGGGCAGCAGGCCGCCGAACCAGCCGTTGCCGATATGGTACGGCAGGCTCATCGAGGTGTAGCGGATGCGGGTCGGGAACATCTCGACCAGCATCGCGGCGATCGGCCCGTACACCATGGTGACGTAGATCACCAGGATCACCAGGATGCCGACGATCAGCGGCTTGTTCATCTTCGCCGGATCGGCCTTGGCGGGGTAGCCGGCGGCCTTCAGGGTCTCGGCGACCGACTTCTTGAACTCGGCGTCCTTCGCCTTCGCCTCGTCGGGCGGGAGGCCCTTGGAGCTGTAGCTCTGGATGACCGTCTCGCCGATGGTGATGGTGGCGGGCGTGCCGGCGGCATGCGCCACGTTGTCGTAGCTCACCGAGCCGGCGGCCAGGACCTGCTTGGCGATGTCGCACGAGCTGGTGAACTTGACGGTGCCGGTCGGGTTGAACTGGAACGAGCACTCGGCCGGGTCGGCGTGCACCAGCACCTTGTTCTTCGCCTGCGCGGCGGCGAGGTCGGGGTTGGCCGCCTCGGTGAGCGCCTTGAACAGCGGGAAGAAGGTCAGCGCGGCGATCAGGCAGCCGGCCAGGATGATGGGCTTGCGGCCGATCTTGTCCGACAGCGAGCCGAAGACGATGAAGAACGGCGTGCCGATCAGCAGCGAGATCGCGATCATGATGTTCGCGGTGGCACCGTCGACCTTCAGCGACTGCGTCAGGAAGAACAGCGCGTAGAACTGACCGGTGTACCAGACCACGGCCTGGCCGGCGGTCAGGCCGATCAGCGCCAGGATCACGATCTTCAGGTTCTTCCACTGGCCGAACGACTCGGTCAGCGGCGCCTTGGAGGTCTTGCCCTCCTCCTTCATCTTCTTGAAGGCGGGCGATTCGTTCATGCTCAGGCGGATCCACACGCTGATCGCGAGCAGGAAGATCGAGACCAGGAAAGGCACGCGCCAGCCCCAGTCGGCGAACGCCGCTTCGCCGACCAGCGTGCGGGTCCCCAGGATGACCATCAGCGACAGGAACAGGCCCAGCGTCGCGGTGGTCTGGATCCACGAGGTGTAGGCGCCGCGCTTGCCGTGCGGAGCGTGCTCGGCCACGTAGGTGGCGGCACCGCCGTACTCACCGCCGAGCGCCAGGCCCTGCAGCAGGCGCAGGCCGATCAGGATGACCGGCGCGGCCACGCCGATCGCGGCGTAGTTGGGCAGGATGCCGACGATGAAGGTCGACAGACCCATGATCAGGATCGTGACCAGGAAGGTGTACTTGCGGCCGATCATGTCGCCCAGACGGCCGAAGAAGATCGCGCCGAACGGTCGCACGATGAAGCCGGCGGCGAACGCCAGCAGCGCGAAGATGAAGGCCGAGCCGGCATCCAGCCCCGCGAAGAACTGCTTGGCGATGATGGCCGCCAGCGATCCGTACAGGTAGAAGTCGTACCACTCGAACACGGTCCCGAGCGAGGACGCGAAGATGACCTTCTTCTCCTCCGCGGTCATCGGGCGCGCCGCAGCGGCGCCGGAGGTGGGTAGAACAGCAGCCATGGCTTGTCTCCTGCTTCAATCTTGAAGTTCGCCGCGGGATGCGGCGTTGGGAGAAGGATCGCTGCCTGCTCTGACCTGTCTCTGACGCGAAACCAACTGCAACTGACAACCCCCGGGAGAACCCGCGGATCAGTTTTTGCGATGTGAGAACCAGACCGGAATCGGTCTGGGTAGTTTCACCGGGGTCGCTGAACCCCGGCCTCTACGGCGACCGCCGCACGCCAGCGTTGGTCGAAACCCTCGGCGCCGCGCAGGCAATCGGCCACCATGTCCAGGGCATCGAAACCCCAGAACAGGCGCGGCGCCGCCGCGTCGGCCCGGTGCACCTCGAGCGTCGGCACGCCGAAGATGCCGCGCGCGATGGCGGCGTCGGTGTTGGCGCGCAGTTCCTGCTTCACGGCGTCGGAGCGCGGGTCGCGCGCCGGCTGCAGCCGCGCCTCGAGGCCCGCGAGCCGCCGGGGCTCGTCGACCTCCGCGCCACCGGTCCACACATGGCGCAGCACCGTCTCACACTGATGGCGGTTCGCCAGCCCACCCCGACCGCAGGCGACCAGCAGGCGCAGCAAGGGCAACGGGTTGAACGGATGGACCGCCGGCAGCTGCAAGTCGATCCCGTGGCGGTGCGCCAGCCAAACGACCTGCCGGTAGGTCCAGTCGCGCTTCGAGCCGATCTCGGCCGGGCCGAGCTGGCCCCACTGTTTCAGCAGGCCGGCGAACAACACCGGTCGGTAGTCGACCACGTAGCTGCAGCCTTCGAGCGCCTGCGGCAGGCGCTCGAAGGCCAGATGGGCGTAGGGCGAGATCGGGTCGAACCAGAAGGTGATCGGCGTCATCCTGCGGACTCCTCCGGCTTGCGCCGCACGTCGAGCTGCAGCCAGACGGCGCGCTTGCCGGCATCGTCGAGGCGCGACCAGGCGGCGATCTCGTCGATCGTCCGGTAGCAGCCCTCGCACCAGCCACTGGCCGCGTCGATGCGGCAGATGTCGATGCACGGCGAGGCGACCGGCGTCACGTCGTCGTCCCTCGTCGTCGGGCGGCCGTGCGTCGGGCTCATGACTGCACCACGTCGGCCACCGGCGCGGCCGTCAGCTGTTCCAGCGCCTGCGGGCTCAGCGCGAACACGCCGTTCGGATGGCCGGCCGCCGCCCACACCTCGGCAAAGCGGAACAGCTCGCGGTCGATCAGCGTGACGCAGGGCGAGGCATGGCCGATCGGCGACACGCCGCCGATCGAGTAGCCGGTGCGCGCCTTCACGAAGTCGGCGTCGGCGCGGCCGACCGCACCGACCAGGGCAGCCACCTTCTTCTCGTCGACACGCCGGTCACCCGACGTGACGACCAGCACCGCCACGTCGTCGGCTCGACGCCGGAAGATCACGCTCTTGGCGATCTGGCCGAGCGCGATGCCCAGCGCGTCGGCCGCCTCCTGCGAGGTGCGGGCGGCCACGTCCAGCCAGCGCGGCGCGTGCGCATGGCCGCGCTCGGCCAGCAGTTGCGTGACGCGGCGGAAGCCCTCGGGCCGCTGGGCCAGCGATGCGTCGTCGCTCATGCCGGCACACCGCGCTTTGCCAGCACCGCGTTCGCCACGCACGAGACCGGCTTGCGACCCAGCACGCCGGAAACGAAGGCCGCCGTGTCCACCAGAGCGTCGAGATCGATGCCGGTCTCGATGCCCAGCCCGTGCAACAGGAACACCACGTCCTCGGTCGCGACATTGCCGGTCGCCCCCTTGGCGTAGGGGCAGCCGCCGAGACCGGCGACGCTGGCGTCGAAGCAGTGCACGCCGAGTTCGAGACAGGCGTAGATGTTCGCCAGCGCCTGGCCGTAGGTGTCGTGGAAATGGCCGCTCACCTCGGCGAGCGGGTAGTGCTTCAGCGCGCGTTCCATTGCGGCCTGCACCCGACGCGGCGTGCCGACGCCGATGGTGTCGGCCACACCGACGTGCTGCACGCCGATGCCCTGCATCAGACGCACCACCTGCTCGACGCGGTCGGGCGACACCTCGCCTTCGTAGGGGCAGGCCAGCGCGCAGGAGATCGCGCCTCGCACCTTGATGCCGGCCTCGCGCGCCGCGGCGACCACCGGCGCGAAGCGCTCGATCGATTCGGCGATGCTGCAGTTGATGTTCTTCTGGCTGAAGGCCTCGCTCGCGGCACCGAACACGACGACCTCGTCGGGCCATCCGTCGCGTGCCGGCTGCAGCGCTGCCTCGAGTCCCTTCAGGTTCGGCACCAGGACGCTGTAGCGCACGCCGGCCCGGCGGCGCAGACCCGCCATGACCTGCGCGTTGTCGGCCATCTGCGGCACCCATTTCGGGCTGACGAAACTCGTGACCTCGATCTCGCGCAATCCGGCGGACTGCAGCCGATGCACCAATTCGATCTTGTGCTCTGCAGCGACCGGCTGCTTCTCGTTCTGCAGACCGTCCCGTGGACCGACGTCGACCAGCGTCACCCGGCTCGGCAACATGTGTGGTTCCTCACAAACATTTGGCGGTGCATTTCGGTGCGCCGAAGCGCCCCCCGTGAACGGGCGGACGGCTCTCCCCATTGTGCGGGATGGGCGTGACGACACCGGTAACGCACCATGCGCTCAACTTCCGGGGCTCGCTGCGATGTCCACCACCTTCACCCGCCTTCAGCTCGCCACCCGCATCCATTTCACGCTGCTGCGCACGCTGGGCGAAGGCATCGACGTGGCCCGCATGCTGCGGCAGCGCCACTACGCCGAAGAGGTGGCGAGCGTGTGCCGCAGCCTCAGCGACTACGCGCTGCATGAACTGGCCGATCGCTTCGAGGACGCCACCGCCGCCGAGGACATCAAGATCCACATGGAAGTTGCCGCGCGAGAAGCGCGCGCCGCGCTGGCGCAGATCCCGCGCCGTGCACCGGTCGCGCAGCAGGAACTCGCGTGGTCGCAGGACACCAGCGGATTCGGTCTGAGCCGCCCCCTCCAAGCCCTGGACACCGCGTTGCCCGCGCCGGCGCGCATCAGCCGCTTCTCGCCGTCGAACTGGCTGGGCATCGGCCGCGATCGGCAGGACAGCGCCGCTCCCTGACGACGCGCCGACCGGCTCACGCGGCAGCGGCCGCCGCCGGCTCGAAGTCCAGCAGCGCCTCGCCTTCGGCGACCTGTTCGCCGGCGGCGAAGCGCAGGCCCTTGACGACGCCGTCGCAGGGTGCATTCAAGGTGTGCTCCATCTTCATCGCCTCCATCACGGCCAGGGCCTGGCCGCGCCGTACACGTTCGCCGGCACCCACCAGAAAGCCCACCACCTTGCCGGGCATCGGCGCCGTCAGGCGCCCGCCTTCGCCGGCACCGTCGCCGGCATGGGCGAGCACGTCCACCTCGCGAACCCAGGCCGAGCCGTCGGGCGTGAACACGGCCAGGTGCTCGCCGACCGCATAGGCCGACAGCATCAGCCGGCGTGCGCCGAGCCGGACATCGTGGCGTTCCGCGCCGAGCGCCTGCACCTCGAAGGCCTGTACCACCGTGTCGACCTGCAACTGCATCGCGCCGTCGCGCGTGCGTTGCAGCGACGCGCGCAGCGACATGCCGGCGTGTTCGATCTCGAAGCGCCGCAAGGCGCTGCCATGCAGGCGCCAGCCATCGCGGCGCGACCACGGGTCGGCGTCCTCACCGGCCCGCTCGTGCGCGAGCGCGTGCGCGACCACGCCCGCGGCGACCCATTCCGGCGCCAGCGGCGGTGCATCGAACAGGCCTGCGCGTTCCCGCTCGATCAGTCCGGTGTCGAGGTCGGCCGTGGCGAACGACGGGCTGTTGACCACGCGACGCAGGAAGGCCACGTTGTTCTGCGGCCCGACCAGATGGGTGTGCGCCAGCGCCCGGTCCATGCGCACGAGCGCCTGCTCGCGGTCCCGGCCCCAGACGATGAGCTTCGCGACCATCGAGTCGTAGTAGGGCGTGATCGCATCGCCTTCGCCCACGCCGGCGTCGATCCGCACCGCCGCCGACTCGGCGCCGTTGGCACGCTCGAAGGCCACATGCGCCGGCCAGCGAAGCACGTGCAGGCGGCCGGTGGACGGCAGGAAGTCGGCATCGGGGTTCTCGGCGCAGAGGCGCGCCTCGATCGCATGGCCATGGATCCGCAGTTCGTGCTGCTGCAGTGGCAGGGGCTCGCCGGCCGCGACGCGCAACTGCCACTCGACGAGGTCGAGCCCGGTGATCGCCTCGGTCACCGGATGCTCGACCTGCAGCCGCGTGTTCATCTCCATGAAGTAGAAGCGGCCGTCGGGCTCGGCGATGAACTCCACCGTGCCGGCACCGACGTAGCCGACCGCCTTCGCGGCCGCGACCGCCGCCTCCCCCATCGCGCGGCGACGATCCTCGCTCATGCCGGGCGCCGGCGCCTCCTCGAGCAGCTTCTGGTGGCGGCGCTGCACCGAGCAGTCACGCTCGAACAGGTAGACGCAGTGACCATGGGTATCGCCGAACACCTGGATCTCGATGTGCCGCGGCTTCTGCAGGTAGCGCTCGACCAGCACGGCGTCGTCGCCAAAGCTGCCGAGGGCCTCGCGCCGGCAGGACGCGAGAGCCGCATCGAACGCCGATTCTTCGCTCACCACGCGCATGCCCTTGCCGCCGCCGCCGGCACTGGCCTTGATCAGCACCGGGTAGCCGATGCGCGCGGCCTCGCTCCGCAGCAGCGCCGGGTCCTGGTCGGCGCCGTGGTAGCCGGGCACCAGCGGCACGCCGGCCGCTTCCATCAGGCGCTTGGACTCGGCCTTCAGGCCCATGGCCCGGATGGCCGACGGCGTGGGGCCGATGAACACGATGCCGGCTGCGGCGCAGGCCTCGGCGAAGCCGTCGTTCTCGCTGAGGAAGCCGTAGCCCGGATGCACCGCCTGCGCGCCGGTCGCGATCGCGGCCTCGAGGATGCGGTCGGTGCGCAGGTAGCTGTCGCGCGGCGCGGCGGCGCCGATGCGGACCGCCTCGTCGCAGGCCTTGACATGCCGCGCGTTCGCGTCGGCATCGGAGTACACCGCGACCGTCGCGATGCCCAGCCGCCGCGCGGTCGTGGCCACGCGGCAGGCGATCTCGCCGCGGTTGGCGATCAGGATCTTCTTGAACATCTTGCCCCCGCGGCTCCATCGCCCGCGCGCGCTTCGCGCGCCAGGCCATCTGACTTCGTCGCTGCGCCGCTTCGCGGCTGGTCGCCGCGGTTGACGACCAGGATCTTCTTGAACATCAACGGGACTCCGTTGCCGTGGCCGACGCCGCACCCAGCAGCATCTTCAACCGGGCCCACAAGCGCGCCAGGAACTTCGAGAGCAGCCACACGAGGATCAGCATGCCGACGAAGGCCGCGGCCACGCCGGCGATCGCCAGCACCGGGTGCTCGAACGCCAGCCACAACATCGACGGCACCGCCAGATCACCGAGCAGCGACATGCCGATGTTGGAGAACGGCTCGGGCGAGGTGTTGACCGCGGCGCGCGTGGTCGCCTTGGCAACGTGGCTGGTCGCGGCCAGCGTGCCACCCAGCAGGGCCGCCAGCGCCGCGGCGGTGGCGTGGTCGGCGCCGAACACCGAGGCGGCCAGCGCCGCGCCGGCCGGGATGCGGACCGCGGTGTGAACCAGGTCCCACAGCGAATCGAGACCGGGGATCTTGTCGGCGAAGAACTCGACGAACAGCATGAAGCCGCTGCCCGCCAGCATCGCCGGGTGCTGCAGCAGTTGCAGGCCGGGCGGCAGCTGCACCCAGCCGGCATAGCCCACCAGCCCGGTGATGGCGAGCACCGCGTAGAGCCGCAGGCCGCTGGCCCAGCCCAGCGCGGCGGCCAGCGCGATCAGATGGGTGGTGTCGAGCGCGTTCACCGCCGGCAGTTCCATCGTCGCTCCTTCACGCCTGCCAGCGCGGACGGCGCTTGCCGAGAAAGGCCTGCACGCCCTCGCGGCCGTCGTCCGAGGCGCGCGCATCGGCAATGAACTCCACGGTGCGCGCGATCAGGGCCGCATCGAGCGGCGCCCCGGTGATCTCGTGCAGCAGGCGCTTGCCGGTGGCCAGCGCCTGCGGGCTGGCGGCGAGCAGCGCGTCGACGAGAGCCTGCACCGCCGCGTCCAGCGCCTCGGCCGGCGCGACCTCGTGCAGCAGGCCCGTGCGCTGCGCGGTGGTGGCATCGAAGCGCTCCGCCGTGAGCATGTAGCGCTGCGCGGCACGCGGGCCCATCGCGCGGACCACGTAGGGGCCGATCGTCGCCGGCACCAGCCCGAGCTTCACCTCGCTGAGGCAGAACTGTGCGGTGTCCACTGCCACCGCGAGATCGCAGGCCGCCACCAGGCCCACGCCGCCGGCATAGGCATCGCCCTGCACGCGCGCGATCGTCGGCTTGCGGCAGCCGGCGATGCTGCGCAGCATCTGGGCCAGGCCGGCCGCGTCGTCGAGGTTCTGCGCGCGCGTGTAGTCCGCCATGCGGCGCATCCAGTGCAGGTCGGCGCCGGCGCAGAAGGCCGGGCCCTCGGCGGCCAGCACGACGACGCGCACGGTGTCGTCGGCATCGAGCGCGCGGAAGGCCTGCGTCAGCGCGGTGATGATCTCGTCGTTGAAGGCGTTGCGCACGTCGGGGCGGCACAGCGTCACCCGCGCCACCGCGGCCGACGGTCGGCTCAGGCGGACGGTCGTGTCGGCGCTCATGCGGCGGGACCCTGGCTGTGCGGCATCGCGGCGCCCTCCATCACATGCGGAACACGCCGAACTTCGCGTCGGGGATCGGCGCGTTCAGGCTGGCGCTCAAGCCCAGCGCGAGCACGCGGCGCGTGTCGGCGGGATCGATGACGCCATCGTCCCACAGCCGAGCGCTGGCGTAATAGGGATGCCCCTGGGTCTCGTACTGCGCGAGCAGCGGCGCCTTGAAGGCCGCCTCGTCCTCGGCCGACCAGTGCCCGCCCTTGGCCTCGATGCCGTCGCGCTTCACGGTGGCCAGCACGCTGGCGGCCTGCTCGCCGCCCATCACCGAGATGCGTGCGTTGGGCCACATCCACAGGAAGCGCGGCGAGTAGGCGCGGCCGCACATGCCGTAGTTGCCCGCGCCGAAGCTGCCGCCGATGATCACGGTGAACTTGGGCACGTTGGCGCAGGCCACTGCGGTGACCATCTTGGCACCCGCGCGCGCAATGCCTTCGTTCTCGACCTTGCGGCCGACCATGAAGCCGGTGATGTTCTGCAGGAACACCAGCGGGATCTTGCGCTGGCAGCACAGCTCGATGAAATGCGCGCCCTTGTTGGCGCTCTCCGAGAACAGGATGCCGTTGTTCGCCACGATGCCGACCGGCAGGCCCTCGATGTGCGCGAAGCCGGTCACCAGCGTGGCGCCATAGCGCGCCTTGAACTCGTCGAACTCGCTGCCGTCGACGATGCGGGCGATGACCTCGCGCACGTCGAAGGGCTTGCGCGTGTCGGTCGGGATCACGCCCAGCAGTTCGGCCGCGTCGTAGCCCGGCGCCACCGGTTCGCGCCGCAGCGGCGGCTGCGGCTTGCGGTGGTTGAGGTGGCCGACGATCTGGCGCGCCAGCGCCAGCGCATGGGTGTCGTTGCGCGCCAGGTGGTCGGCCACGCCCGACAGGCGCGTGTGCACGTCGCCGCCGCCCAGGTCTTCGGCCGTCACCACCTCGCCGGTCGCGGCCTTCACCAGCGGCGGGCCGCCGAGGAAGATGGTGCCCTGGTCCTGCACGATGATGGTCTCGTCGCTCATCGCCGGCACGTAGGCGCCGCCGGCGGTACAGGAGCCCATCACCACCGCGATCTGCGGAATGCCGTCGGCGCTCAGGTTCGCCTGGTTGTAGAAGATGCGGCCGAAGTGGTCGCGGTCGGGGAACACCTCATCCTGGTTCGGCAGGTTGGCGCCGCCGCTGTCGACCAGGTAGAGGCAGGGCAGGCGGTTCTGCTGCGCGATCTCCTGCGCGCGCAGGTGCTTCTTGACCGTCAGCGGGTAATAGGTGCCGCCCTTGACGGTGGCGTCGTTGCACACGATCACGCACTCGACGCCGGCCACCCGGCCGATGCCGGCAATCACGCCGGCGCACGGCGCCGCATCGCTGCCGTCCGCGTCGCGGTAGACGCCCATCGCAGCCAGTGGGGCGATCTCGAGGAAGGGCGTGTCAGGGTCCAGCAGCAGCTCGACCCGCTCGCGCGGCAACAGCTTGCCGCGTGCCACGTGCCGTGCGCGCGCGGTCTCGCCGCCGCCCAGCGCGATCTGCGCGAGCTTCGCGTGCAGGTCGTCGACGCCGCGGCGCATCGCCTCGGCATTGGCCTTGAACTCGTCGCTGCGCGGATCGAGGCGGGACACCAGGGTCGACATCGCGGGGCTCCTTCGGCCGGGGGACTCAGGCGGTTTCGGCGAACAGCTCGCGGCCGATCAGCATGCGCCGGATCTCCGAGGTGCCGGCACCGATCTCGTAGAGCTTGGCGTCGCGCCACAGCCGCCCGGCCGGGTACTCGTTGATGTAGCCGTTGCCGCCCAGCACCTGGATCGCCTCGCCGGCCATCCAGGTGGCCTTCTCGGCGGCGTAGAGGATGGCGCCGGCCGCGTCCTTGCGCAGCGAGCGGCTGTGGTCGGCGCGGTCGCAGGCCTGGCCGACGGCGTAGACGTACGCGCGGCAGGCCGAGAAGGTGGTGTACATGTCGGCCAGCTTGCCCTGCATCAGCTGGAACTCGCCGATGCTCTGGCCGAACTGCTTGCGGTCGTGCACATAGGGCAGCACCAGGTCCATGCAGGCGGCCATGATGCCCAGCGGCCCGGCCGACAGCACCGCGCGCTCGTAGTCCAGGCCGCTCATCAGCACCTTGACGCCGCCGCCCTCCTGGCCCAGCACGTTGTCGACCGGCACCTCGCAGTCCTCGAAGAACACGGGGTAGGTGTTGGACCCGCGCATGCCCAGCTTGTCGAGCTTGCTGCCGAAGCTCAGGCCCTTGAAACCCTTCTCGACGATGAGCGCCGTGACGCCCTTCGCGCCCGCCTCGGGCTCGGTCTTGGCGTAGACCACCATCGTGTCGGCGTCACCGCCGTTGGTGATCCACATCTTGGCGCCGTTCAGCACGTAACGATCGCCGCGGCGCTCGGCGCGCAGCTTCATGCTGACCACGTCGGAGCCGGCGTTGGGCTCGCTCATCGCCAGCGCGCCGACGTGCTCGCCGGACACCAGCTTCGGCAGGTAGCGGCCCTTCTGCGCTTCGCTGCCGTTGCGGTGCAGCTGGTTGATGCAGAGGTTGGAATGTGCGCCGTAGGACAGCCCCACGGCCGCCGAGGCGCGCGAGATCTCCTCCATCGCCACCATGTGCGCCAGGTAGCCGAGGCCGGTACCGCCGTAGGCCTCGCCCACCGTCATGCCGTGCACGCCCAGGTCGCCGAGCTTGCGCCAGAGATCGGGGGGGAACTGGTTGTCGCGGTCGATGTCGGCCGCGCGCGGCGCGATCTCCTGCTGGGCAAAGTCGCGCACGCTGTCGCGCAGCATGACCAGCGTGTCGCCGAGGTCGATATCGAGGCCGGTGAAGCTGGACATGTCGGTCTCCCGTGGGCTGCAGGTGGTCGGTGCGGCGGCTTGGCGCCGGTCATTCATGAGTTTCACTCAAAATTAGCGAACACCGAATGACTCGACCGCTTTTATGTCGGATCAGCGAGCAGTCTAGAGAGTCGTCTGAGGCGAATCAAGCATTAATTGAGCTTTACTCAAGATTGCCAATCCCCGACAATCCGGCGTGCCCTCGCTGCCGTCCCCGCTGCCGCCGCCACGATGAACCGTCCGTCCGCCCTTGCCGCCCCGCGCCGCCGCGCGCCGGCCAGCGCCAAGTCCGAGCAACGCGTGCGCGACATCCTGCGCGTGGGCCGCGAGGTGTTCTCGGAGCGCGGCTACGAGCACGCCACCACGACCGAGATCGCGCAGCGCCTGGGCATCTCCGAGGCCACCGTGTTCACCTACTTCCGCGGCAAGCGCGAGCTGTGCACCCGCGTGGTCGGCGACTGGTACGACGAGATCATCGCCGCCATCGAGGCCGGCCTGCCGCGCGAGCGCGACACGCGCGCGCAGCTCGAGTTCTTCGTGCAGACCCACCTGCGGCTGTTCCTGACGCAGGGCACCGGGCTGTGCGCGCTGGTGCTGTCGGAAGGCCGCTCGAAGGGACAGGAGGCGCTGGGCGATGCCTTCGCGCCGCTGCAGCGCCGCTACACCGCGCCGCTGATGGACCTGCTGGCGCGCGGCCAGGCCAGCGGAGAGATCCGCCGCGACGTGCCGCTGCGCCTGCTGCGCACCCTGGTGCTGGGGCCGATGGAGCACCTGCTGTGGGAGGCCGTGCTGCAGCAGCGGCCGGTCGACGTGGACGAGACCGCGCGTGGCCTGCTCGCGGTGCTCTACCCGGCCCTGCAGGCGCCGCAGGCCGAGCTGGCCGCGTTGCGCCGCCTGCGTGGCGATGTCGAGCACGCGCTGCGGGTGGCCGACGGCGCGCCGCGCTGAGGCCGCGACTCAGAACGGCCCGGTGGCGAGCCAGCGCTCCAGCTGCGCCCGCCGGTCGTTGCCCCAGAACAGCTCGCCGTCGACGAGGAAGGACGGCGCGCCGAACACGCCCGCCGCGATCGCGGCGTCGTTCTCGGCCTTCAGCCGCGCCTTCCAGGCCGGGTCGCCCCAGGCGGCCTCGGCCGCCTCGGCGTCGAGCCCGGCCTCGGCACACAGCGCCTTCAGCGGCGCCGGCGCATCGAGCGCCACGCCGCGCGTGAAGTAGGCGCGCAGCCCGGCATGGGCCCAGGCCGCCGCCCGCTCGGGCTCGCGGTCGGCGAGCCACCAGAACACGCGCGCGGCGTTCTGGGTCGGGATCGGGAAGCGTTCGGGCGCCCGGTAGGGCACGCCCTCGAAGCGCGCCGAGCGCTGGAAATCGGCCAGCGCGTACTCGCGCTTGACCGGGTAGGACACCGGGCTCTTCAGCTCGGCCGCCTGGAAGGTGGCCCCCAGCAGGATGGCGTGCCAGCGCACCGTGCGGCCGTGGCGCGCGGCCACCGCCTCGACCCACTCGCTGGCGATGTAGGAATAGGGCGAGGAGAAGTCGAAATAGAACTCGACCGGGTTCCTCGCGTTCATTGCCGCACCGCCGCGGTGTCGCCGACGCTCGCTCTCACGCTCACTTGTACAGCACCTCCGGCAACCACAGGCCGATGGCCGGGAACTGGTACAGCAGGATGATCGCGATGATCTGGATGCCCATGAAGGGCAGCATGCCGGCGAAGATCTGGTTCAAGGTCACGTGCTTCGGCGCCACGCCCTTCAGGTAGAACGCCGACATCGCCACCGGCGGGCTCAGGAAGGCGGTCTGCAGGTTCAGCGCCACCAGCAGGCCGAAGAACAGCGGGTCGACCCCGAAGTTGTCGAGCAGCGGAATGAAGATGGGCATGAAGATCACGATGATCTCGGTCCACTCCAGCGGCCAGCCGAGGATGAAGATGATGACCTGGCTCAGGATCAGGAACTGGGTCTTGGTGAGGTTCATGCCCAGCACCCAGTTCTCGACCAGCTCCTGGCCGCCCAGCAGCGCGAAGGCCGCCGAGAAGATGGCCGAACCGACGAACAGCCAGCACACCATCGCGCTGGTCTTGGCGGTGAGGAAGACGCTCTCCTTCACCACCGTGAGGTTGAGCTGGCGGTAGGCCCCGGCGAGCAGGAAACCGCCGAGCGCACCGACCGCCGCCGCCTCGGTGGGCGTCGCCAGGCCGAAGACGATCGAGCCCAGCACCGCGGTGATCAGCACCAGCAGCGGGAAGAAGCTCGACAGCAGCATCTTGAAGACTTCGAGCCGGTTGAAGCTCAGCAGTGCGTAGTAGGCCAGCATCGCGACGGCCCCCACCGCCAGGCCGATCCAGTAGCCCTGCGGCGCCGGCCGGGTGGTGGCGGCCGCTTCGCCCGCGGCCGCCGCGGAGGCGGGCGGCGTGGCCACGGCGGCGGCCGGCTCGGACAGCGCCGCTGCCGGCTCCGCGACGGCCGCACTGGCCGACTCGCCCGCGCTCGCGGGCGGCTCCGACAGGCCGCCGTTGTCGGCCGGCGGCTCCTGCAGCCCCCCCGACGTCGGCGGCTCCTGCAGGCCGCCTCCCTCGTCGCTCGGCGGGGCCTGCAGGCCTCCGGTGCCTTCCGATTCGGCGGCGCTGCCGAACCCCATGGGCTGCAGCTCGGAGAAATCGTCGACCGGCGCCACGCGGGTCACGGTCTGGTAGCTCCACAGCGACACGGCGGCGAACAGGATCAGCGGCAGCAGCGTGATGAACAGCTGCTTGAGCAGGAAGCCCGTGCTGACGGCCTGGTTGCGCTTGCCCTTCAGCGCGCCCAGCAGCCAGGGCAGCGCTCGGCCCTCGCCGCGTGCACCGGCGCTCTGCAGCGGCTGCGGCAGCGGCACGAAGCGCTGCGCGGCTGTCAGCGGCGGCATCAGCGCCGGCTTGAGCTTGGCGAGGATGATCACGTAGAGGATGTACAGGCCCGCGAGCATGATCCCGGGGAAGAAGGCGCCCGCATACAACTGCACCACCGACACGCCGGCGGTCGCGCCGTAGACGATCAGCAGTACCGACGGCGGGATCAGGATGCCCAGGCAGCCGCCGGCGGTGATGGCCCCGGCGGAGATCCGCACGTCGTAGCCGCCGCGCAGCATCTGCGGCAGCGCCAGCAGGCCCATCAGCGTGACCACCGCACCGACGATGCCGGTCGCGGTGGCGAACACCGCGCAGGTCACCAGCGTGGCGACCGCCAGCGAGCCCGGCACACGCGCCAGGGACAGGTGCAGGCTGCGGAACAGCTTCTCGATCAGGTTGGCGCGCTCGACCAGGTAGCCCATGAACACGAACAGCGGGATCGAGATGAGCACGTCGTTGCTCATCACCGAGAAGGCGCGCTGCACCATCAGGTCGAGCGTCTGCTTCATCGCGCCGCCGGCCGTCTGCCCGCCGGAGTGGTAGGCGAAGAAGGCGAACAGCATGCCCATGCCCATCAGCGTGAAGGCGGTCGGGAAGCCCAGCATGATGGCCACGACCACCAGCGACAGCATCAGCAGGCCATAGTGACCATTGGTCATGGTGTCGACGCTCAGCACCATCGCCACCGCGGCGGCGACGATGATCGCCATCAGCGTGAAGCCGAACCACAGTTCCTTGCGCAGCTTCATGCCTTGCCGCCTTCCTTGACGACGAACTTGTCGAGTGCCTCGATGTCGGCGTCCTTCACGTGCACCATCTCCTTGAGCTTGTCGACGTCGACTTCCTCGACGTCCTCCTCGCGCGACGGCCAGTCGCCTTCACGCAGGCAGATCACGCAGCGCACGATCTCCACCAGGCCCTGCAGCAGCAGCACGCCGCCGGCGAAGGGGATCACGAACTTGAACGGGTAGACCGGCAGCGGATCGGCGTTGAAGGTCTGCTCGCGGATGGAGAGCGAATCGTTGAAGTAGAACCAGCCGGCCCAGGTGAGCGCCACGATGCCCGGCAGGAAGAACACGATGTAGAGGATCAGGTCGATCGTGGCCTGCGTGCGCGGCCGGAAGAAGCCGTAGAGCACGTCGCCGCGCACGTGGCCCGCCTTGCTCAGCGTGTAGGCGCCGGCGCACATGAAGAGAGTGCCATACAGCATGATCTGGGCATCGAGCACCCAGGCATGCGGCTTGTTGAGCACATAGCGGGAGAACACCTCCCAGCTGATCAACAGGGTCAATCCGACCACTGACCAGGCGAACAGCTTGCCGATCCAGGTGGAGAAACGATCGATCGCCAGCAGCAGGTTCTGCATCAGGCTTCCTAGAAAAAACGTCCGGACAAACGAGCGGGGGCGCCGCTCTGCGGCGCCCCCGGATGTCGCTCAGATCACTGGGGCGCTCAGGCCTTCTTGGCGCCGAAATAATGGTTGTAGGCCATCTTGAAGTCAACCGTGTAATCGTTCCACCATTGACCGGCGCGCGCGGCGAAGGCTTTCTGCGAATCGATCACCTTCTGGAACAGCGGGTTCTCGCCGCCCTTCTTGGCGATGATCTTGTCCCAGGCAGCGAGCTGCGCGCGCAGGATCGCGTCGGGCGTCTTGTAGAACTTCACGCCGGCCTTCTTCAGCTCGCCGTAGTCGAGCGAATTGCGGTGCGCGGCCTTCCAGCTCATGTCGGCGCTGGCGGCCTGCACGCCGTAGTCGACGATCGCCTTCAGCTCGGCCGGCAGCGCGTCGAGCTTGCCCTTGTTGAACAGGATCTCGAACTGCTCGCCGCTCTGGTGGAAGCTCTGCAGCATGCAGTTCTTCACCACGTCGGGGAAGCCGAGCAGGCGGTCGGAGCTGGCGTTGTTGAACTCGGCACCGTCGATCAGGCCGCGGTCCAGCGCCGGCACGATCTCGCCACCCGGCAGCGGGTTCACCGCGGCGCCCATGTCGGTGTACATGTCCACCGCCAGGCCGACGGTGCGGAACTTGGTGCCCTTGATGTCCTCGAGCTTGCCGATCGGCTTCTTGAACCAGCCGAAGGGCTGCGTCGGCATCGGGCCATACAGGTAGGACACGACGTCCATGTTCAGGCTCTTGTAGATCTCGGCCAGCAGTTCCTTGCCGCCGCCGTAGTTGTGCCAGGCCAGCAGCATGTTGGGGTCCATGCCGAAGGACGGGCCCGAACCCCACAGCGCCAGCGCCGAGTTCTTGCCGTAGTGGTAGGCCACGACGCCGTGACCGCCGTCGAGCGTGCCCTTGTTGACAGCTTCCAGCAGCTGGAAGGCCGGCACCACCGAACCCGCCGGCAGCACCTCGATCTTCAGCCGGCCACCGGCCATGTTGTTGACCTTGGTGGCGAAGTCCTGCGCGTACTCGTGGAAGATGTCCTTCGAGGGCCAGGTGCTCTGGAAGCGCAGCGCGGTGGTCTGCGCGACCGACACCATCGGGGCGGCCATCGCGGTGGCGCCGACGGCACCGGCGGAAGCCTTCTTGAGGAAGCGACGACGTTGCGGGGCGGTCTTCTGGGTCATGGACATCTCCTGATTGGGGCACTAACGACGGGTTCGCGACAGCCAACCCGGGTCTGTTTGAAAGCTCACCGATGGTAAGGAGCGCCCTCGCGGGCCGCCGCTGTCGTTAACCCCATACGTAGTTCCCGCAACGCGACCGGACCCGGACGCGCACTGGAAACGGCCCGCCTTCAGCCCGCGCCGCGGGCGCTCGCGAGACGCGCCGCGAGCAGCAGGAAGAGCCCGCCGCCGAGCGCCTGCAGCGCCCGCCGCAGCGCCGGCGCCACCCGGCCCCGCACCCGGTCGGTCAGCAGGGCGACGAGCAGCAGCCAGCTCACGCCGCTCAGGTTGAACAACAGGCCGAGCAGCAGGAAGGCCGGCAGCGGCAGGCCGGCATGCACGTCGACGAACTGCGGCACGAAGGCCAGGAAGAACAGCCCGACCTTGGGGTTCAGCAGGTTGGTCAGCAACCCGGCGGTGAACGATTGGCGCAGCGTCGGGAGCGGCGCCACCGTCTGGTCCGACGCCTCGGCCGCGGCATCGGCCCCGCGCCACGCCGCGCGCAGCATCTGCAAGCCCAGCCAGGCCAGATAGAGGGCGCCGGCCCACTTGAGCGCGTCGAAGGCCCAGCGCGACGCGGCCAGCACCGCGGCCACGCCCAGCGCGGCCGCGACCGCGTGGCCCATGCAGCCCAGGCCGACGCCGAAGGCGCCCGCCACGCCATGGCGCCAGCCGCCGCGCGCGCTGCGGCTCATGACGTACAGCGTATCGGCACCGGGCGTGAGGTTGAGCACCAGGCTGGTCAGCATGAACAGCCCGAGGTCGTGGATGCCGAGGCTGCTCAAGGCAGCTCGACCGCCAGTGCCGTGGCCTCGCCGCCGCCGATGCACAGCGCCGCCACGCCACGCCGCAGCCCGCGCCGCTGCAGCGCGCCCAGCAGCGTCACGACGATGCGGGCCCCCGACGCGCCGATCGGGTGGCCCAGCGCGCAGGCCCCGCCGTGCACGTTGACACGCTCGTGCGGCAGCTCGAAATCGGTCATCGCCGCCATCGTCACCGCGGCGAAGGCCTCGTTGATCTCCCACAGGTCGACGTCGCGCACCGACCAGCCGGTCTTCTGCAGCACCTTGCGGATCGCGCCGGCCGGCGCGGTGGAGAACCAGGCCGGCGCCTGCGCATGCACCGCGTGCGCGCGCAGCACGGCGATCGGCGCGAGGCCGCGCGCGCGGGCGGTGGAGGCACGCATCAGCACCAGCGCCGCGGCGCCGTCGGAGATGCTCGACGAGGTGGCGGCGGTGATCGTGCCGTCCTTGCCGAAGGCCGGCTTCAGCGCCGTGATCTTGTCGAGCTTGGCCTTGAAGGGCTGCTCGTCGCGGTCGACGGTCACGTCGCCCGCCCTGCCGGCCAGCGTGACCGGCGCGATCTCCCAGTCGAAGCTGCCGTCGTTGTGGGCCGCGATCGCGCGCTGCGTCGACGCCACCGCGAACGCGTCCATCGCCTCGCGCCGGAAGCTGTAATAGCTGACGCACTGTTCGGCGAATACGCCCATCGACTTGCCGCGCTCGTAGGCGTCCTCCAGGCCGTCGAGCGCCATGTGGTCGTACAGCACCGCCGCGCCGTACTTCAGCCCCTTGCGCACGAAGCTCAGGTGCGGTGCGTTCGTCATGCTCTCCATGCCGCCGGCCACCACCACCTCGGCCGAGCCGGCCGCCAGCATGTCATGGCCGAACATCAGCGCGCGCATGCCGGAGCCGCACATCTTCGACAGCGTCACCGCGCCGGCCGAGTCCGGAAGGCCGGCCTTGCGCGCCGCCTGGCGGGCCGGCGCCTGGCCCTGGCCCGCCATCAGGCAATTGCCCATCAGCACCTCGTCGACGGCGTCGCCCGGCACGCCGGCGCGTTCGACCGCGGCGCGGATCGCGACGGCGCCCAGTTCCCAGGCCGCCAGCGCCGCCAGGTCGCCGAGCAACCCGCCGATCGGCGTTCGCGCAGCCGACACGATCACGACCGGATCATCGGTGGACATGGCAAGACTCCTTCACAGGATCAGATGGGGTTGTGGCCGAGCTGCGTGGTCGCCGACGCCGGATGCAGCGACACCGCCTCGGCGTCGAGGCTGCCGAAGCCCAGCCCCAGCGGCCGGCGGAAGCGCTTGTGCGGGTCGTAGGGGAAGACGTCGTGCACGTAGCCGCCGGCGATGCGGTCCTTGCGGCCCTGCCAGAACGCCGGATCCAGCAGCTCGGCATGGTGCTGCATGAACACCTCGCGCACCGTCGGGTTGCCGAGCAGGAAAGGGCCGAAGGTCTCGGGGAACACGTCCTTGGGACCGACCGAATACCAGATGTCGCCCGACATCTCCTCCTCTTCGGTACGCGGCTCGGGCACCTTGCGGAAGTTGCAGTCGGTCAGGTACTCGATCTCGTCGTAGTCGTAGAACACCACCTTGCCGTGGCGCGTGACGCCGAAGTTCTTCCACAGCATGTCGCCGGGGAAGATGTTGGCCGCCACCAGGTCCTTGATGGCGTTGCCGTACTCGATGACGGCATGCTTCATCTGCTCGGGCGTGGCCTCCTGCAGGTAGATGTTGAGCGGGATCATGCGCCGCTCGATGTACAGGTGCTTGAGCACCAGGCTGTCGCCCTCCTCCTCCAGCAGGCTGGGGCAGAAGTGACGGATCTCCTCGATCAGCTCGGGCTCGAAGCGCTGGCGCGGGAAGGCCACGTTGCTGTACTCCAGCGAGTCGGCCATGCGGCCCACCCGGTCGTGCGTCTTCACCAGCTGGTACTTGCTCTGGATCAGCTCGCGCGTGGTGTCCTTCTGCGGCGGGTAGAAATCCTTGATGACCTTGAACACGAACGGGAAGCTCGGCAGGTCGAACACCAGCATCACCATGCCCTTGATGCCGGGCGCGATGCGGAAGCTGTCCGAAGAGTGGCGCAGGTGATAGAGGAAGTCGCGGTAGAACTGGTTCTTGCCCTGTTTCTGCAGGCCCAGCGCGTTGTACAGCTCCCAGCGCGGCTTGCGCGGCATCAGCGAACGAAGGAACTGCACGTAGGCCGACGGGATCTCCATGTCGACCAGGAAGTAGGCGCGCGCGAAGCTGAACAGCAGCAGCAGCTCGTCCTCGCCGAACAGCGCGGTGTCGATGGTCAGCAGTTCGCGCGAGTTGTGCAACACGGGCAGCGCGAAGCCGGTCTCGCGAAAGCCGTTGATGACCTTGCCGACGATGTAGGCGCCCTTGTTGCGGAAGAACAGCGAGGCCAGCACCTGGATCTGGAAGTTGGCGCTGAGCTTGACGTCGCCGAACTGGTTGCGAAACGCCTGCAGCACGTAGTCGATGTCGCGCCCCAGGTCCTCGAACTCGCGCTGGAGCTGGTAGTTGTCGACGATGCGCAGCAGCGTCTCGCGCAACCCCTCGGCCGAGCCCGGCCGGCTCGGGTAGTAGGCGCGGTAGGTCGGCAGCGAGTCCGGCTCCTCGTTCTCGATGTACTCGGTGCTGACCGCCGGGCGCACGAAGATGAAGTCGTTGCGAAAGTAGCTGCGGTGCAGGATCTTGGTGGTGACCGAGTTGAAGAAGGTCTCGGCCAGCTCGGGCTGGTGGTGGTTGATCAGCAGGCCGATGTAATACAGCTTCACCTGCTGCCAGGTCTCCTCGGACAGCGAGCTGGCGCGGAATTCGTTCTCCAGCCGCTCCGCGGCCTCGTCGACGCGCAGGTCGTAGAACTCGATGCGCTCGCGCTGCGCGCGTTGCTGGCCGTGCCAGTCGGCCGCCTCGAAGCGCTGCTTGGCCTCGGCGCTGGTCTGGCGGAAAAGCTTGTAGTGGCGGTTGAAGCCGTCGAGCAGCGCCTGGGCGATGTCGAAGGCGCGCGGGTCGTTCAGGGTGGTGACGAAGCTGCCCGCCATCAGGCGACCCCCCGGGCGTCGTAGCGCGCCTTCACCGTGGCGAGCGCCCGCTGGTAGGCGGGGATCACCGCGTCGGCGCTGTCGACCGTCATCGTCAGGTCCTCGAGCAGACCGTTGTGCAGACCGTAGAACCAGCCGTGGATGACGACCTGCTGGCTGCGCTGCCAGGCGTCCTGCACGACGGTGGTGCTGCACAGGTTGAGCGCCTGCTCGACGACGTTGAGCTCGCACAGCGCGTTGACGCGGTCGATCTCGCGCACGCCGTCGAGCCAGGTCTGGTGCTTGTTGCGCACGTCCTGCACGTGGCGCAGCCAGTTGTCGGCCACGCCGACACGGCGGTCGGCCAGCGCCGCGGCCACGCCGCCGCAGCCGGAGTGGCCGACGACGATCAGGTGCTGCACCTTCAGCATGTCGATCGCGAACTGCACGACGGACAGGCAGTTGAGGTCGGAATGCACCACCACGTTGGCGACGTTGCGGTGCACGAACAGCTCGCCGGGCAGCAAGCCGACCAGGTCGTTGGCCGGCACGCGGCTGTCGGCGCAGCCAATCCACAGGTACTGCGGCGACTGCTGCTTGAGCAGCCGCGAGAAGAAGCCGGGTTCGCGCACCTCGGTCTGCTTGGCCCACTCGCGGTTGTTGTCGAACAGCTCTTTCAGGTCGGTGGTCATGCTTCGGCTCCTCTTTGCCACAATTTTACGCAGGCGCCCCCTGACGCGTCGGCGACCGACCGGTCCCGGCGTTTGCGTTAACGTGCCACCGGACTTCACGGCGGCGAGCCCGACCTGCGATGAACGCTCTCGAACACCAATTGGGCTACCCGTTCGGCGATGCCCTGCCCGCGCTGGGCGACGCCCTCGACGTCGCCCCGGGCGTGAAGTGGGTGCGGATGCGGCTGCCGTTCGCGCTGGACCACATCAACCTCTGGCTGCTGCGCGACCGGCTCGAGAGTCCGGACGGCCCGGTGGAAGGCTGGGCCATCGTCGACTGCGGCATCGGCGACGACACCACCCGCGCCGCATGGGAGCAGGTGTTCGCCGACCACCTGGACGGCCTGCCGGTGCTGCGCGTGATCGTGACCCACATGCACCCGGACCACATCGGTCTGGCCGACTGGCTGACCACGCGCTGGAGCGTGATCGGGCGCGACTGCCCGCTGTGGATCAGTGCGACCGACTGGAACGCGGCTCGGATCGCCTGCCGCAGCACCACCGGCGTCGGCGGCGACGAAGCGGCAGCCCACTTCGCGCGCCATGGCGTGACCGACGCCGACGCGCTGCAGAAGATCCGCCGGCGCTCGAACTACTACGCCTCGATGGTGCCGTCGGTGCCGCAGCGCTACCACCGCCTGCTCGACGGCGAGACGCTGCGCGTCGGGGACCATGGCTGGCGTTGCCACGTCGGCTACGGCCATGCGCCGGAGCACATCGCGCTGCATTGCGAGGCGCTCGGCGTGCTGATCTCGGGTGACATGGTGCTGCCGCGCATCAGCACCAACGTCAGCGTGCTCGACTTCGAACCCGAGGCCGACCCGCTGCGGCTCTACCTCGAGTCGATCGAGCGGATGCGCGCGCTGCCGCCCGACACGCTGGTGCTGCCGGCCCATGGCCGCCCCTTCACCGGCCTTCACACCCGCGTCGACCAGTTGCGCGACCACCATGCCGAACGCTTCGCCGACGTGCTGGCCGCCTGCGCCGCCGCCCCGAAGACGGCGACCGAGCTGCTGCCGGTGCTGTTCAAGCGCCCGCTCGACCTGCACCAGACCACCTTCGCGCTGGGCGAGGCGATCGCCCACCTGCACGCGCTGTGGTTCGACGGGCGGCTGGTGCGTCAGGTGGACCGTGCGAGTGGCGTCTACCGCTTCGCCGTCGCCGGCTGACGAGAACGGCCCGACCCGCACCACCCGTCAGGTGCCGCCGCCGCGGTAGGCGCGGAACACGTCGCGCAGCGCGGGCACCGCCGGGGAAGCCGGCTGCGACAGCGAGCGCTCGATCTCGTTGAGATGGCGGCGCATCTCCGTCGCCGCGGCGCCCGCCCCGTCTCGCTCCAGGCCCGCCAGCAGGCGCCGGTGGCTGTGCGCCACGCACATCGGCTCGCCCGGCGCCTTGTACAGCGCCATCAGCAGCGAGGTGGTCGGCAACAGCTCCTCCAGCAACCGCAGGAAGATCGGGTTGCCGCTCAGGCGCGCGAGCTCGAGGTGGAAGCGGCCTGACAGGCGGATCGCCTCCTGCTTGTTCTGCGAACGCGTCGCACGCTCCTCGGCCGCCACCAGCGCGCGCAGCTCGGCCAGTTGCGCCGCACTCAGCTTGCCGGCGAGGCGACGCACCACCTCGCACTCGACGACGCGGCGGGCGTCGAACACGTGCTCGCCGTCACGCCGCGTCGGCTCGGGCACACGGGCGCCACGGTTGGGCTGCAGCACGATGATGCTGTCCTGCGCCAGCCGGTGCAGCGCCTGGCGCACCACCGTGCGCGAGACCGCGAAGGCCTGCGCCAGCTCCTCCTCGCGCAGCCGCGTGCCGGGCGGCAGGCGCTGGTCGATCACGGCGGCATAGACCGCCTCGTAGACGCGATCGGTCGGCAGCGCCGGCGAGGCGTCCGGCGGGTCGGGGGGGACGCCGGCGACGCGGCGCTGGCTCATGCGCCGGTGCGCCGGCCGCCGCGGCGGCGCAGCGCGGCCGCACCGAGTAGCGCCAGGCCCACCACCAGCAGCGAGATGCCGGTGGTCACGGTGCCCAGGGCGTAGATCGACGGCGTGGTGACGGTGGTGGTCAGGCCCTGCAGCTCCAGCGGCAGGGTGTTGAGGTCGCCGATCGCCTGCGAGGAGCGCGCGATTTCGTCCCAGCTCAGCGTGAAGCCGAACATGCCGATGCCCACCACCGACGGCCCGATCAGCGGCAGCACCACGTGGCGGAAGGTCTGCCACGGCGTCGCGCCCTGGTCGCGCGCCGCCTCCTCGTAGGCCGGGTTGAAGCGGTTGAACACCGCGAACATGATCAGCAGGCCGAACGGCAGCGTCCAGGTCAGGTGGGCGCCGAGGCCGGAGGTGTAGAGACCCAGCGAGGTGGTGTAGCTCTCGAGCGTGGCGGTGGCGCCGACGGCCTCCAGCAGCCACTTGATGCCGCCGTCGAGCAGCCGGAACTGCAGGCCGATGCCGAGCGAGACGATGATCGACGGCATGATCAGGCTGGCCACGGTCACGTAGAACAGCGCGTCGGCACCGGCCAGGCGCTTGCGGAAGGCCAGCCCGGCGCTCAGCGCCAGCAGCACCGTCAGCACCATCACCACCGCGCCGAGCGCGAGCGAGCGGCGCAGCGCGGCGCCGATGTCGACCACGCCCAGGCCCTTCCACAGCTCGTTGTACCAGTGCAGCGACAACCCGCGCATCGGCAGCGTCAGCCCGCCCTCGGGGCCCTGGAAGCTCAGCACGAAGATCGTGATCACCGGGCCGTAGAGGAACAGCACGAACAGGCCGAACACGAGGGCCAGCGGCCAGAAGCCTCTCGAGCGGCGGTCACGGTTCATCTCAAAGTTCCTTGCGCAGATTCACCAGCCGCGTCAGCGCGACGATGATCATCAGCACCACCGCCAGCAGCACCACCGCGTTGGCGGCGGCCAGCGGAAACTGCAGGTAGGAGGTCTGGACCTGGATCACCTTGCCGACCGAGGCGATCTGCTGGCCGCCCATCACGCCGACGGTCACGAAGTCGCCCATCACGATGGTGATGACGAAGATCGAGCCGATCAGGATGCCGGTGCGCGACAGCGGCACGATCACGTTCCACAGCGTCTGCCAGCCGCTCGCGCCGCAGTCGTCGGCCGCCTCGAGCAGCGAGCGGTCGATGCGCATCATCGAGTTGAAGATCGGCACCAGCATGAACATCGTGTACAGGTGCACGAAGGCCAGCACCACCGAGAACTCCGAGAACAGCAGCCAGTCGACCGGCTTGTCGACCACCCCCAGCCCCATCAACCCCTGGTTGACCAGGCCGTTGCGGCCGAGCAGCGGCACCCACGAGATCATTCGGATGACGTTGCTGGTCCAGAACGGGATGGTGCAGATGACGAACAGCAGCGTCTGCATGCCCGGCGAACGCACGTGGAAGGCCAAGAAATAGGCGATCGTGAAGCCGATCAGCAGCGCGGCGGCCCAGGTCAGCAGCGAAAACCGCAGCGTCGACCAGTAGGTCTTCAGCGTCACGCAGGGCTCGGCCAGGTTGCTGCAGCCCTCGAAGATCGACACGTAGTTCTGGCCGGTGAAGCCGGGGATCAGCTCGTAGTCGCTGGTCGGCCAGAAGCTCACCGCCCCGATCAGCAGCAGCGGCGCGACGAAGAAGAACAGGAACACCGCGCCGAACGGCAGCGCCTGCAGCCAGGCGGGCGGGCCGGCCGTCAACGCCGTGCTCTTCACGCCCCGTCCCCTCGGCGAGCGCAGCGACGCCGGCCTTCGAGCGGCCGCCGCGGATCCGGCTCCGCCGGTCCGCCAGCGGCGCCCCAAAGGCACTGAAAGGGCCTCTTCGTGGCCCCTGGGGGAGCGGCGTCAGCCGCAACGGGGGGGAGCGTCATCACGCCGCGACAAACTCGTTCCACTTCTGGACCATGTAGGTGTTCTCGTCCATCAGCGCGTTCCAGCACGCGATGCCCCCCATGCGCTGCTCGTAGGAGCCGCCGTCGCGCTTGCTGCCGGCCTTGGCCAGCAGATCGCCGTTGGGCGACTTGATGTCCTTCTCGGCCGCCTTGCCTTCCATCCAGTAGGCCCACTCGTAGGCTTCCATCTTGGCCTTGGCGGTCTCCAGCACGGCGCTGTAGTAGCCCTGGCGGTTCAGGTAGGCGCCGGCCCAGCCATCGAGGAACCAGTTGATGAACTCGTAGGTGGCGTCGAGCTTCTTGCCGCTCGAAGTGGCCGGTACGCCGAAGCCGGCCGCCCAGGCGCGGTAGCCCTCCTTCAGCGGCTGGAACACGCAGTCGATGCCCTTGGTGCGCACCGCGGTGACGGCCGGCGACCACATCGACTGGATCACCACCTCGCCGGAGGCCATCAGGTTGACGCTCTCGTTGAAGTCCTTCCACAGCGAGCGGAACTGGCCGGCCTTCTTCGCCTCGATCAGGGTCTTGATCGTGAGGTCGATTTCCTTCCGGGTCATGTTGCCCTTGTCGGGGTACTTGTAGAGCCCCTTGGCCTCCACGACCATCGCCGCGTCCATGATGCCGATCGACGGGATGTTGAGGATCGCGGCCTTGCCCTTGAACTCCGGGTTCAGCAACTCGGCCCAGCTGTCGATCGGGCGCTTGATCAGGTCGGGCCGGATGCCCAGCGTGTCGGCGTTGTAGACCGTGGGGATCAGGCTCATGAACTGGGTCGGCGCCTTGGCGAACACCTTGCTCTTCTCACCCTCCAGGTAGATCACCTTCTTCGGCGCCGTTCCCTGGTCGCCGACCGCCTTGCCGCCCACCACGCCGGTGGTGAACAGCGTGGTGATCTTGTCGGCGTTCTTGATGCGCTTGGTGTCGATGCCCTTGAGGTTGCCGGTCGGCACGATCTTCTTCAGCGAGAAGTACTCGGTGTCGATCAGGTCGAAGCTGTTCGGCGACGTCACCGCGCGCTTGGTCACCTCGTCGGTGTTGACGGCGATGTACTGGATGGCGATGCCGGTGTCGGCCTTGAACTTCTCGGCGATGGCCTTGTCCTGGTTCACCGCGGTGCCCAGGTAGCGCAGCGTGATCTTCTCCTGCGCGTGGATGGCGGGGAAGATGCCGGTGGCGAGGATGCCGGCGGTGCCCTGGAGCAGTTGGCGGCGACGGATTTCGGACATGGTGGTGTTCTCCTGGGAGGGAAAGAGGGCCGGCTCAGGCGGCCAGCGGATGCATGTCGGCGGCGTCCCAGTGGGCGCAGGCGCTGTCACCGGGCTGCCAGGGCTGGGCCTCGAAGGCAGCCTCGGGCAGCACGACGTTGAACTCGTCGACCGCCGCGCTGTGCAGCGTCAGCAGTACGTAGGTGCCCTGGTACTCGGTGGCGCGCACGGTGGCCGGCAGCACGGTGTCGCCGGCCGGCAGCGGGTCGCGGCTCAGGCGCGTCTTGTCGGCGCGCACCGCCACCAGGCCGCGCGACGAGGGAATGACGTTGTGCCCGCCCATGAAGCGCGCCACGAACTCGCTGCGCGGCGCGTTGAACACGCTGTGCGGCGAGCCGTCCTGCTCGATGCGGCCCTGGCTCATCACCACCACCTGGTCGGCCAGCGCCATCGCCTCCTCCTGCGAGTGCGTGACGTGGATGAAGGTCATGCCCAGCGAGGTCTGCCAGCCCTTGAGCTCGGCGCGCATCTTGATGCGCAGGAAGGGATCGAGCGCCGACAGCGGCTCGTCGAGCAGCAGCACCTTGGGTTCGGTGATCAGCGCGCGCGCCAGCGCCACGCGCTGCTGCTGGCCGCCCGACAGCTCGGCCGGCTTGCGGTGCGCCAGGTGGCCGAGCGACACGCGCTCCAGCAGGTCAGCCGCCTTCTTCTGCCGCGCGGCCTTGTCGACGCCGCGCATCTTCAGGCTGAAGGCCACGTTGTCGAGCGCGCTCAGGTGCGGGAACAGCGCGTAGCTCTGGAACATCATCGCGGTGCCGCGCTCGGACGCCGGCAGGTTGGTGATGTTGCGGCCGCCGAGCACGATGTCGCCCTCGCTCGCCAGCTCGTGCCCGGCGATCATGCGCAGCGTGGAGGTCTTGCCGCAGCCCGAGGGCCCGAGCAGACAGCAGTAGCTGCCGGCGGCGATCTTGAGGTCGATCCCGGCGACGGCGACCGCGTCGCCGTAGCGCTTGACCAGGTGAACGAGTTCCAGGTCGGTGCGTGGGTTCATGGTGCAGCCGGTACGCAAAGCATGTGCCAGGCGACGCGGCCGGCCCGCCGCTGCGGCCCTGCCGGCCGCGACGCCCGGGTGCGGTCCTTGCACGCGCCTCGCAAGGTGCGGCGGGCGCCCTCTCGACCGACCTCAGGCGCGCACCATCGCTGGTCCCCCCGCGCGTTTTGTATGCAAAACGCACTGATCCTGTTCACGAGATGAATCCCATGAAGCTGCTGCTCATCAACCCCAACAGCTCCGCCGGCATGACCGCAGGCATCGCCGACGCGGCGCGCGCGGTCGCCGCCGCCGGCACCGAAGTGATCGCCACCCAGCCCGGCTTCGGGCCGGCGTCGATCGAGGGCCACTACGACGAGGTGTTCGCCGCCGCCGGCGTGGCCGAACAGGTGCGGCAGGCCGCGCCGCTGGCGCCCGACGCGGTGTTGATCGCCTGCTTCGGCGACCCCGGCCTCGACGCGGCCCGCGAGGCGACCGACGCACCGGTGCTGGGCACCGCCGAGGCGGCCTTCCACGTCGCCTCGATGCTGGCCACCGGCTTCTCGGTCGTCACGACGATGACGCGCACCTGCGTGATCGCCGAGCACCTGGTGCTGAAGTACGGCTTCGAGCGACGCTGCCGCGGCATCCACGGCACCGACATCCCGGTGCTCGCGCTCGAGGAAGCCGGTGACACGCTGCTGGCGCAGATCGAGGCGAGCGCGCGCACCGCGCTGGCGCAGGACCACAGCGGCGCCATCGTGCTGGGCTGCGCCGGCATGGCCGGTCTGTGCGGCACGCTGCAGCAGCGCCTGGGCGTGCCGGTGATCGACGGCGTGGCCGCGGCCGTCAAGCTGGCCGAGGCGCTGGTCGGCCTGGGGCTGCGCACCAGCAAGCACGGCGACTACGCGACGCCGCTGCCCAAGCTCTACCGGGGCTGGGCCGGCCCGCTGGGCTGGTAGCCCGACGCCCGCCCGCGCGTCAGTCGAACGCCGGCACCATCTCGTGGCGCAGCGCGCCGCGGGCCGTGTCGAGATCGGGGATGACCGAGCGCACCACGTCCCAGAAGCGCGGGCTGTGGTTCATCTCTCGCAGGTGGGCGAGTTCGTGCGCCACCACGTAGTCGATGGTGGGCAGCGCGAAATGGATGAGGCGCCAGTTCAGGCGCACCGAACCGTCGGCGCTGGCGCTGCCCCAGCGCGTCTGGGCGGAGCTCAGCGCCAGCCGGCGCACCTGCACGTTCAGGCGCGGCGCGAAGTGGGTGCAGCGTTCCTCGAACAGGCGTTTCGCCTGGCGCTGAAGCCAGGCCTGCACCACGTCGCGGATCTGCTCGGGCGCGGCGCTGTGCGGCAGGCCGATGTGCAGCGTGAGCCGCGGCACGCCGGGCAGCGCCGCCGCGTCGCTGTTGAGCACAGCGCCGGTGGCGCGCGGGTCGAGCACGAGGATCAGCGTCTCGCCGAGGAAGGGCAGGCTGGCGCCGTCGCGCCACTCGATGCGCGAGGCGGCGTGCTTCTGCGCGCGCTCGTGCTGCTCGACCAGCTTGGCCTGGATCCAGGCCGCCTTCTCGCGCAACGCGGCGTCGATCTCGCTGCGGCCGACCCAGCGCGGCGCGCGCACGCTCAGCCCCTCGGCCGAGACCACCATGCCGATCGAGCGGCGCCGCGCGCGCTGGAATTCATAGGCAATGACGGCGCGACCGAGGTCGATCTCGCGCGACGCGCGCGGGTGGCGGAACAAGGCTGGGCTCAGCGCGGCGCCCTGCGGCCGGGACGGCGCCGGCGGCGCGGCCGGCACGCTGAGGCGGGGCGCCGGCTCCGGCACCGCCAACGCGGCGGCCTGCGGTGCGGCGGCCGCGGATACCGCTGGCTCGTCCGGCGCGAACAGCGGCAGGTCGAGCTGGCGAAAGGGGGCGTTGGGGTCGGCCACGGCGGCCCGGCGCGTCATGGGGGGCGAGTATAGAAGCCGGTCATGACGCCGTGGCGCCGGTCGGGACTCAGTGCGCCGCGGCGACGGCCGGGTAGGCCTCGGGGTCGATGCGGCGCATCTCGGCCTCGATCCAGGCCTCCACCTCGCGCATCAGCTCGTCGGGCTGGCGGCCGGTGGAGGGGATGGGGTGGCCGATCACGACGTCGATCACGCCGGGCCGCAGCACGAAGCTCTTGCGCGGCCAGCACTTCGCCGAGCTCACCGCGATCGGCACCACCGGCGTGCGGGTGGTCACCGCGAGCCGCGTGCCGCCGCTCTTGTAGACGCCCTGGTCGCCGCGCGGCGTGCGCGTGCCTTCGGGGAACATGATGACCCAGTTGCCCTTGGCCATGTACTCGCGACCCTGCTCGGCCACGCGGTTCCAGGCCTCGGTGCGCTTGCTGCGGTCGATGTGGATCATGTCGAGCCGCCCGATCGCCCAGCCGAAGAAGGGGATGTAGAGCAGCTCGCGCTTGAACACGTAGCACAGCGGGTGCGACATCAGCGTGGGAAAGGCAAAGGTCTCCCAGGTGCTCTGGTGCTTGGGCAGCAGGATCACCGGCGAGAGCCGGTCGGCCGGCAGCCGCTCCATGCCCTGTACGCGGTAGCGCACGCCGCAGATCACCCGCGCACCCCAGATCGACAGCCGCAGCCAGCTGATGCAGACCCAGTACACCGGATCGCCGCGCACGAAGATCGACAGCAGCAGCGCCACGATGGCGATCGGCACCACCGTGACGGCCATCCACGCGATGAAGACTGCCGAGCGCAGCACCGCCAGCAGGCGGCTCATGCCCCCAGCGCTCCGGCGTTGCTGTCGGGCACCTCGACGGTGCCGCGCGCGATGGCCCGCTCGTGGCGCTCGCGCTGCACGATGAACTCCGCCGCGGTTGCCAGGTCGGCATGCACCACGGTGCCGGGCACCTGGCGCACGAGGTCGGCGATCTGCGCGTCGGTGAGGCCCGCGCACTTGCCGGTGCGCACCAAGTGGGTCTCGCAGCCGACCGCCTGGGCCGCCTGCAGGTCGCGCAGGCTGTCGCCGATGGCGGGCACCTTGGTCAGATCGGCGCCGTAGCGGTCGGCGATCTGAGTGAACAGGCCGGGCAGCGGCTTGCGGCAGGCGCAGGCCTCGTCGGGCGCGTGCGGGCAGAAGAACACCGCGTCGACGCGGCCGCCCACCTGCGCCAGCCCGAGGTTCATCTTGGCGTGCATCGCGTTGAGCGCCGACATGTCGAACAGCCCGCGGCCCAGGCCTGACTGGTTGGTGGCGATCACCACGTGCCAGCCGGCATGGTTGAGCCGCGCGATGCCTTCCAGTGCGCCCGGCAGGGCGTGCCACTCCTCGGCCGACTTGACGTACTCGTCGCTGTCGGCGTTGACGGTGCCGTCGCGATCGAGGATGACGAGCTTGGGAGGCTGCATGTCAGCTCGCCAGCTTCGAGAGATCGGCCACGCGGTTCATCGCGGCATGCAGAGTGGCCAGCAGGCCGAGCCGGTTGGCGCGCAGCGCCGGGTCGTCCGCGTTGACCATCACGCCGTCGAAGAAGGCATCGACCGGCGCCTTCAGTGCGGCGAGCGACTGCAGCGAGGCCGCGTGGTCGCCGCGCGCGAAGGCGGCATCGGCCGCAGGTTTCACCGCCGCCAGCGCCTGTGCCAGCGCGGCCTCGGCCGGCTCCTTCAGCAACGCCGCGTCGACCTTCGGCTCGACCGCGCCGTCCACCTTCTTCAGGATGTTGCCGACCCGCTTGTTCGCCGCGGCGAGCGCGGGCGCCTCGGGCAGGGCCGCGAAGGCCCGCACCGCCGCCAGGCGCTGCGCCACCTCGCCCAGCCGCTGCGGGCGCAGCGAGAGCACGGCGTCGACCTCCTGCGCGCGGTAGCCCTGCTCGCGCAGGCTGCCGGCGAGGCGGTCGAAGATGAACTCGGCCAGCGCCGACGACGGGTCGGCGATCAGCGCGCCGAACGCTGGCAAGGCCGTCTTCAGCAGCGCATCGACCTCGAGCGGCAAGGCCTTCTCGGTCAGCATCCGGATCACGCCCAGCGCATGCCGCCGCAGCGCGAACGGGTCCTTGTCGCCGGTCGGCAGCTGGCCGATGCCGAACAGGCCGACCAGCGTCTCCAGCTTGTCGGCCAGCGCGACCACGGTGCCGACCTCGTTGCGCGGCAGTTCGTCGCCGGCGAAGCGCGGGCGGTAGTGGTCCTCGATCGCGAACGCGATGTCGTCACCCAGGCCGTCGTGCTGCGCGTAGTAGCGGCCCATGGTGCCCTGCAGTTCGGGGAACTCGCCCACCATGTCGGTCAGCAGGTCGGCCTTGGCGAGCCGTGCGGCCTGGTCGGCCTTGGCCGCCAGTGCCTCGCCGCCGAGCTGGCTGCCGATCGCCCGCGCGATGGCCCGCACGCGCTCGACGCGTTCGCCCTGAGTACCGAGCTTGCCGTGGTAGACGACCCTGTCCAGACCGGACACGCGATCCTCGAGCGTCTTCCTGCGGTCCTGATCGAAGAAGAACTTCGCGTCCGCCAGCCGCGGCCTCACCACCCGCTCGTTGCCACCGACCACCGCGCTGGGGTCCTCCGGGCTGATGTTGCTGACGATCAGGAACTTGTGCGTGAGCCGGCCCGTCGCGTCGAGCAGCGGAAAGTACTTCTGGTTGGCCTTCATCGTGAGGATCAGGCACTCCTGCGGCACCGCCAGGAAGCTCTCCTCGAACTGCCCGAGCAGCACGTTGGGCCGCTCCACCAGCGCGGTCACCTCGTCCAGCAGCGCCGGGTCGTCGATCGGCACCAGGCCTTCCTTCGAGGCCGCGGCCTGCAGCTGGCGCGCGATCTCGCCGTGGCGCGCCGCGAAGCTGGCGATCACCGCGCCCTGGTCCTGCAACTGCTGCGCGTAGTGGTCGGCGTGCTGCAGCACCACCGGGTCCATCTGCGCCTCGAAGCGGTGGCCGTGCGTCTCACGGCGCGACTCGAGCCCGAGCGCGGCCACCGACACCAGGTCGGCGCCGTGCAGCGCCACCAGGCCGTGGGCCGGGCGCACGAACTGCACGCTGGCCCAGCCCGGCAGCTCGCCGGTCTCGAGCTGGTAGCTCATCAGCTTGGGGATCGGCAGCTTCGCCAGCGCTTCGAGCAGCGCCTTCTGCAGTCCGGCGGCCAGCATCGCGCCGGGCACCAGGCTGTCGAAGAACAGCGCCTCGGCCTTGCCGTCGGGGCGACACTCGAGCCGCGGCAGCGCCGAGGCGTCGGCGCCCAGCGCGGCGAGCTTCTTCAGCAGCGCCGGCGTGGGCTGGCCGTCGGCCGTCAGGCCCACGCTCACCGGCATCAGCTTCTGCGACACCGCCTTGTCGGGCGCGGCCGGCAGCACCGCACTGATGTGTGCCGCCAGCCGCCGCGGCGAGGCGAAGGGAGTGGTGGCCGAGTGCTCGGTGGCCAGGCCCTGGGCCTTCAGGCTCTCGGCCAGCGTCTGGGCGAAGGATTCGCCGAGCTTCTTCAGCGCCTTCGGCGGCAGTTCCTCGACAAACAGCTCGACGAGCAGGTTCTTGGTGTCGCTCATGCCCGGGCCGCCTCTTCCGCGTTCGCGACCTTGGCGGGCTTGCGGGCGGCTTCGCCCGCCTTCTCGATCTCGGCCACCCACTCGCGCGGCGCCATCGGGTAGCCCAGCCGGGCGCGGCTGTCGACGTAGCTCTGCGCGACCGCGCGCGCCAGGTTGCGGATGCGGCCGATGTAGGCGGCCCGCTCGGTCACGCTGATCGCACCGCGCGCGTCGAGCAGGTTGAAGGTGTGCGCGGCCTTCAGCACCTGCTCGTAGGCAGGCAGCGCGAGCTGCTGCGTCATCAGCTGCTGCGCGTTGCCCTCGTGGGCGCCGAACGCCGTGAGCAGGAAGTCGACGTTGCTGTGCTCGAAGTTGTAGGCGCTCTGCTCCTGCTCGTTCTGCAGGTAGACGTCGCCGTAGCTGAGCCCTTCGGTCCACTGCAGCTTGTAGACGTTGTCCACGCCCTGCAGGTACATCGCCAGGCGCTCCAGGCCGTAGGTGATCTCGCCGGTGATCGGCCGGCAGTCGATGCCGCCGACCTGCTGGAAGTAGGTGAACTGCGTGACTTCCATGCCGTTGAGCCAGACCTCCCAGCCCAGGCCCCAGGCGCCGAGCGTGGGGTTCTCCCAGTCGTCCTCGACGAACCGGATGTCGTTGGCCTTGAGGTCGAAGCCCAGCGCCTCGAGCGAGCCGAGGTAGAGCTCCAGGATGTTGCTCGGCGCCGGCTTGAGCACCACCTGGTACTGGTAGTAGTGCTGCAGGCGGTTGGGGTTCTCGCCGTAGCGGCCGTCCTTGGGCCGCCGGCTCGGCTGCACATAGGCGGCCTTCCAGGGCTCGGGGCCGAGCGCGCGCAGGAAGGTGGCGGTGTGGCTGGTGCCGGCGCCGACCTCCATGTCATAGGGCTGCAGCAGGGCGCAGCCCTGGTCGGCCCAGTACTGCTGCAGGCGCAGGATGATTTGCTGGAAGCTCAGCATCGTGTGATGTCGTGGAGAGGGCGGGCCGCGGCAACGGAGCGCCGCGGCGGAGCCAGGATTCTAGGTGGCCGCTTCGCGCACCGAGGACGGCCGGCGCGCGGCGCGGCGCTACCGGTTGCACGGCCGGTCCGCAGTCCGTGCGATCAACGCCGCGCCCGCTCCGCCAGCCGCATCTTCAGCCCGACCGGGAACATCGTGAAGGCCATGCGCTCGCCCGGCGCCCCGCCGCCTTCCGGGCCGACTTCGAGCAGTTCGAAGTTGCGCGCCAGCATGCCCAGCACCATCTTCATCTCCAGCAGCGCGAGGTAGCGGCCGGGGCACAGGCGGGGGCCGGCGCCGAACGGCATCGAGGCCTTCTGCACGGCCCGGTCTGCGCCGTCTTGCCAGCGGCCCGGCCGGAAGTCCGCCACGTCCTCGGCCAGCCGGGCATCGAGCGCCGCGCGCCGCATCAGACAGAACACCACGGCGCCGGGTGGCAGGCGGAAGCCGGCCAGTGCCGTCTCGCGGTTGGCCTCCATGAACAGCAAGGGCGCCACCGGCTTCAGGCGCATCGCCTCGCCGACGCTGGCCTCGATCGAGGCCAGGCCCCGGGCCGCGTCGAAGCTCGGCGGCAACCGTGCATCGCCGAGTGCAGCGTCCACCTCGGCGACGAGTGCCTGCCAATCGTCCGGATGTTCGTGCAGCAGCCAGATCGCCCAGCCCAGCGTGTTGGCCGTGGTGTCTTCACCGGCCAGCAGCACGGTCAGCACGTTGCCGGCCACCTCTTCCTCGGTCAAGGCGCTGCCGTCGGCGTCGCGCGCGGCCAGCATCGCCTCCAGCAGGTCGGTCGGCCGCTCGCGGCGGGTCGGCTCGTCCTGCAGGCGCTGCCTTGCGGCCTGCACGAAGCCACGCACCGCCTCGTGCACGCGCCGCAGGTGGCGGTCGTACTCGCGGTCGATCGGCAGCCTCAGGTAATGCCAGTAGGGGAAGGGCAGGTTGACGCGGCGAAACAGCATCGGGAACAACTTGTCCAGGTGCTCCTGCAGCGGATGCGGAGCGTCGATCGTGTTCAGGTCGACGCCGAAGGCCAGGCCGGTCGTGACGTCCACCGTGTAGCGCATCAGCGAGGCCTGCAGGTCGATGGCCTCGCCTCGCCGCGCCGCCTCGCGCCACGAGGCCATCAGCCGCTCGGTCACCCGCTGCAGCGATGGGTAGAAGCGCTTCAGGTGACCGGGGTCGAAGGCGCTCATCACGAGCCGGCGCTGGCGCCGCCAGTCGTCGCCCTCGGCGGAGAACACGCCGTGACCGCCGGCCTCGCGGATCACCGCCTCGATCGGCCGCATGCGCCGCCAGGTGTCGGGCCGGTCGCGCAGCAGAGCGGCGATCGTCTCCGCATCGGAGATCACCAGCACCTCGCGCCGGCCGAGGCGCAGGCGGTAGGTCGGGCCGTGGCGGTCGGCCCAGTCCTCGAACTGCCGGTGCAGTCGCGGCAGGTCGAACTGCAGCAGGTTGCCGATCAGCGGCCAGCCCCGCGGCCCCGGCAGCGCAGCCACCGACCTCAGCGGTGCCGCGTCGGCAGCGCGGGCCCTCGCAACGGCGGCGTCATCGGCTTCGTTCGGCTCGCGCATCGTCTCCTCGCGGTCATCGGACCGGAGGAGTGTGCGCGAATCCGACTTGAGCGCCGCGCCTCAGAAGGGCACCATGGCCTGCAGACGCAGCGTGGCGCGGGGCGCCGCCCCACCGGTGCCGAACAGCAGGCCGGCCTCCACTTGCGGGTCCTCGTCGTCGTCGCCGAGCTGGGCGAACACCGCCGGGCCGAGGATGTGCGATTGCTGCGATCGCGGCGCCCAGTGGTCCCAGCGCCCCAGGTGCCCGAAGCCCTGGGCGCCCCAGTCCAGCGCCGAGTCGCTGTGTACGCGCACCTGCCACTGGTAGCCGAACTCGGTGGGCGTGTGCCCGTCGTCGGCATGCAGGCGGCGCTCGAACAGCAGGTTCAGGTTGCACTGCACCGCGCCCCAGCTCGCCTGCAGCAGCGGCCCGTAGCGCAGTTCATAGCCCTCGGAGGATTCGCGTTCTCGCTCGACCTCGATCAGCAGGCCGATCTCGTAGGGCTGCTCGCCGGTGTCGGTGAACTGGAAGCGGTTCTCCCATTCGAGCGAATGCACGCGGGTCGATTCGCCGAGTTCCCGCCCGAAGTTGACGGTGGCCTCGCTCGACCACCATGGCGTGAAGCCGTACTCGACACCGAGCTTGCCGCCCCAGAAACTGCGCCCGTTGCGATCCTGGGCAATGCCGGCCTTGCTGTCGATCTCGCGTTCGCCGTGTTCGACGACCGGGCTGAAGATGTAGTCGGCCGGGTCGGCATGGGCGGCCGAGCTCACGAACGCAGAGATCAGCAACGCAGAAAACTTCAAGCGCAAGGTCATGGGAATTTCTCCTGACTTTGCACTGTAGTCGCGCTCCGGGGCGCCATGCACCGCCGCAGTGCGCCGTTCAGCTGCGGTTCAGACCCGATTCAGATTCGGGCCGGATCGCCCCCGCGAGTGCGGCGGCCACGCCACACCGCCGGAGCCACGATCGCCAGCGCCAGGACCAACGGCGGCCACAGCCCGTAGCGCCCGGCCCACCACGCGAACGGCGTGAGCCCGCTGCGCCCCTGCACCGTGCCCTCGAGCACGCCGCGGGTGTGCGGCGCCAGCCAGCGGGTGACCTTGCCGCGGTGGTCGATGATGACGGTCGCGCCGGTGTTGGTGGCGCGGATCATCGGCCGCTGCAGTTCGAGCGCGCGCAGACGCGAGATCTGCAGGTGCTGGTCGATCGCGACCGACTCGCCGAACCAGGCGATGTTGCTGACGTTGGCCAGCACCGTGGGCGCGTCGCCGCCGGGGCCGAAGCGGGCCGCGAGCTCCTCGCCGAACAGGTCTTCGTAGCAGATGTTGGGCGCCACCCGCTCTCCCTGGACCACGAACGAAGGTGCTACCAGCGGCCCGCGGTTGAAGTCACCGAGCGGCATGTTCATCAGGTCGACGAACCAGCGGAAGCCAGGCGGGATGAACTCGCCGAACGGCACGAGGTGGTGCTTGTCGTAGCGGTAGGCGCCGCCGGGCCCGGCGGCCGCCTCGCGCGACAGGCCGGCGACCGAGTTGGTGTAGCCGGCCTGCGGGTCGCCGAGCGGCAGGCCGACCAGCGCAGCACGTTCGCCGTCGGCGAAGGCGGCGCGCAGCCCGTCCCACAGCCCCTCCGGCAGTTGCGAGGGCAGCAGCGGGATGGCGGTTTCCGGCGCGACGACGAGGTCGGCGCGCGCCTCGACCATCGTTCGCAGCGTCCACACCAGGTCCTCGGGCTGGCGCTCCGGCGCGAACTTCTCGTCCTGCGCCACGTTGCCCTGAAGCAGCGCGACCGACAGCGTGCCGGTGGGCTCGGTGTGCTGCTGCGGCAGCGCCGTCGGCAGCCACCACAGGGCCAGGGCTGCGCCGGCGAGCGCCCAACGGCTCGGCACCGCGACGGCGAGCGCCGCTGCGGCCAGCGCGGCGAGACCCGCCGACACCGCGCCGATGCCGTAGACGCCGAGCCAGGGCGCCAGTCCGGCCAGCGTGCTGTCGCTGTGCGCATAGCCGGCCGCAACCCAGGGAAAGCCGGTGAAGACGACCCCGCGCGCCAATTCGGCCAGCAGCCACAGTGCGGCGAACAGCAGCGCACCACCCCACGGACTGACGGGCCGCCAACGATGCCACGCGGCCATCGCCGCGGCGAGGTAGAGCGACAAAAGGGCGCACAACAGGGCGATCGCCACCACCGCCAGCCAGGCCGGCAGACCGCCGTAGCGGTGCAGGCTGATGAACAACCACCAGGTGCCGCCGGCCAGCCAGGCGATCGAGAAGCTGCCGCCCAGCACCGCCGAGCGCGCTGGCGTGCGGGCCAGGCCGACGCGCCACGCCAGCCAGGTCACGGCCGCCAGCTGCAGCCAGCCGGCATCACGCGGCGCGAACGCGAAGGCGTGCAGGCCACCCGCCACGGCCATCAGCAGCAGTTCGGCCCCCAGCGGCCACGGCGCCCCGGGCCGACCTGTGGCGGGCGGGGCGGGCAGCGGGGTCAAGCCTCGGGCGGCGACGCTGGCGGCGGGCCGTCCGCGCGGGTCACCTTGAACCAGCGAACGGCACCCCCGCGCGCCAGCATCACGGCGAAGCGCAGCCCGCCGACGTCGACCGTCTCGCCGCGGCGCATGACGCGGCCGAGCTCGTGCGCCACCAGGCCCCCGATGGTGTCGAAGTCGTCCTCCGGCAGCGTGGTGTCGAACACGGCGTTGACCTCGGCGATGCCGGCGTCTCCGGCAACGCGCTGACTGCCGTCGGCCAGCGTGAACACGCCGGAAGCGTGGTCCTTGTCGTCGAACTCGTCCTCGATCTCGCCGACGATCTCCTCGAGCACGTCCTCGATGGTGATCAGTCCGGCCGTCTTGCCGAACTCGTCGATCACGATGGCCAGGTGGTTGCGGTTGGAGCGGAAGTCGCGCAGCAGCTCGTTCAGGCCCTTGGTCTCGGGCACGAACACCGCCGGGCGCAGCAGTGCGCGCAGGTTCAGCTCGGGCGCCCGGTGCAGCTTGAGCAGGTCCTTGGCCATCAGGATGCCGATGACGTTGTCGCGCTCGCCGTCGTACACCGGGAAGCGCGAGTGGCCGGTGTCGATCACCACCTCCAGCAGCTCGTCGTAGGGGGCACCGATGTCCAGCAGGTCCATCCGCGGCGCCGCCACCATCACGTCGCCGGCGGTCATGTCGGCCATGCGCAGCACGCCCTCGAGCATGATGCGCGACTCCGGCTCGATCAGCTCGCGCAACTCGGCGTCGGCCAGCGTCTCGATCAGTTCGTCCTTGGAATCCGGGCCGGGCGAGAGGAACTCGACGACGCGTTCGAACAGGCTGCGTCGGTCGCCCGCCTTGTCGGCGTGGGGCGCTGCCTTGTCGCCTGCGCGGGCAGGTCGACCTGGTTGAGGCTCGGACACGGGCGGTGCCAAGAGTGGAGGAACGTCAAGAATACCCCAGCGCCATGACGGGCCCGCGCTGCAGATACCATCTCGCCCCGGTCAGGCCTGCAGCTTGCTTGACAGCCCCGGGACCTTGATCGACAGTCGCCCACCCTCATGTGTGCGAGTCTCTTCACACGGCCGAGCGTCCACCATGTCACTGATACCTGCCACGATCCTCACGGGCTTTCTCGGCTCCGGCAAGACGACCCTGCTCAAGCGCGTGCTCTCAGAGGCCCACGGCCAGAAGATCGCCGTGATCGAGAACGAGTTCGGCGAGGAGAACATCGACAACGACATCCTCGTGACCGACAGCAAGGAGCAGATCGTCCAGATGAGCAACGGCTGCATCTGCTGCACGATCCGCGAGGACCTGCGCGCGACGCTGACCGACCTGGCTGCGAAGAAGCGCAAGGGCGAGCTTGACTTCGACCGCATCGTGATCGAGACCACCGGCCTGGCCGACCCCGGCCCGGTCGCACAGACTTTCTTCATGGACGACGAGATCGCCGAGAGCTACCTGCTCGACTCGATCCTGACGCTGGTCGATGCCAAGCACGCCGGCCAGCAACTCGACGACCGGCAGGAGGCGCGCCGCCAGGTGGGGTTCGCCGACCAGATCTTCCTGTCCAAGACCGACCTGGTCGCCAAGGACGCGACCGACGCGCTGATCCACCGCCTCAAGCACATGAACCCCCGTGCGCCGCTGCAGGCGGTGCACTTCGGCGAGGTGCCGCTGAAGGACGTGTTCGACCTGCGCGGCTTCAACCTGAACGCCAAGCTCGACATCGACCCCGATTTCCTGAAGGCCGACGACCACGAGCACCACCATCACGACCATGAGCACGGCGAGCACTGCGACCACCCGTCGCACGCGCACGGCCACCATCACGCCCACGACGACGACGTGAAGAGCTTCGTGTTCCGCTCCAACCGCCCGTTCAATCCGGCCAAGCTGGAGGAATTCCTCGGCACCATGGTCAACGTCTACGGTCCGCGGATGCTGCGCTACAAGGGCGTGCTGCGGGTGCAGGGCTTCGACAAGAAGGTCATCTTCCAGGGCGTCCACCAGCTGATGGGCAGCGACGTCGGCCCGCTGTGGGCGGCCGGGGAGACCCGCGGCAGCAAGATGGTGTTCATCGGCATCGACCTGCCGAAGGACGTCTTCCTCCAGGGGCTGGAGCAATGTCTGGCCTGAAGCGGCCCCTGGCGCCCGGCGCCGCACGTGGCATCGACACCACGTCGCTACAATGCGCGGCGCTTGACCCGGGCACGGCATCCACAGAGCATGCCCGGGTGAGGAAGACGTGAAGCCGCCGTGAGGAGATCCCCGCTGTGAGCAAGACCCCGGCCAAGGCCGCCCCCCGCCCCACCGCCAAGAAGGCGGCAGCGTCGCCGCCCGCCAAGAAGGGCGCTGCGACGAAGACGCCCGCGAAGGCGGCGGCGAAGCGACCGCCGGCCAAGCCCGCCGCCAAGCAAGCTCCGAAGAAGGCCGCCGCTCCGGCGGCCGCCGCCAAGACACCGAAGCGGGCCCCCGCCCCGCCCCCTCCTGCCGTGAAGGCGCCCGCCAAGCCGGCAGCGCCCCTCCTTGACAAGAAAGCGACGCCCCCGTCCGTGAGCCAGTCGATCCCTCCCAAAGCGCCTCCTCCGCCGGCACCGGTGAAGCCGGCCACCCGGCTGCGCGCCTCCAAGTCCGTCGCCGCCCCGGCCGACATCCACCCGCCGTCGATTCCGCTGCCGCCGCCGAGCCGGCCGCCGGCCAGCAATGTCATCGACCTGCCGCGTCCGCCGCGCAAGATCGATCCGAAGCTCGCCAACGTCTGGAAGACCAAGGCCGGCCGCGACCTGACCGAGGACGAGTTGTTGTCGATGCCCGACAGCGAGTACATGAACGACAAGCAGTTGGAGTTCTTCCGGACCCGGCTGATGCAGCAGCGCAACGACCTGCTCGACAACGCCGGCGAAACCACCGAGCACCTGCGCGAGGACACGTCGATCGTGCCCGATCCGGCCGACCGGGCGACGATCGAGGAAGAGCACGCGCTGGAGCTGCGCACGCGCGACCGCGAACGCAAGCTGCTGAAGAAGATCTCGCAGTCGATCGCCCGCATCGAGGCCGGCGACTACGGCTTCTGCGACGAGACCGGCGAGCCGATCGGCCTGGGCCGCCTGCTCGCCCGACCGACCGCGACGCTCTCGCTCGAGGCGCAGCAGCGCCGCGAGATGAAGCAGAAGATGTTCGGCGACTGAGCGAGCCGTCCCGTCCTCGTCCTTCTACTTCTTTGAACCCGAGCTCGCTGCCGCGATGGCCGACGTCGACCCCGATCCCAAGGCCGGAGGCACCAGCTTCTTCCGCAAGGTGGTGAAGTTCGTCGCCAATCCGGCGACGGACTGGACCGAGCTCAACACACCCGGCGGGACCGAGGAGCCGCTGCAGAGCGGCTACGCCAAGAGCGAGCTCAAGGCGATGATCGAGCGCAAGCGGCGCAACGACTTCGTGCGCAAGCGCGAGTTCGACATGCTGCGCAAGATCCGCCGCGAAGGTCTGCCGGCCGACGGTCTGGCCGGCCTGCAGATCTCCGACCTGGACGATTCCGACCAATCGCGCTCCAACAGTGTGGCCCGTCCGGACGACGCGGCGGTCAAGGCCAAGATCGACGAGATCGAGCAGCAGATGGAAGGCGAGGTGATCGCCCGACGCGCCAACCCGACGAAGCCCCCGGGGTTCTACACCGCCTCGACGGTGCAGGGCGCGCTCGACGAGCGGGCCGCGCCCATGAACGAGCCGTTCAACATCGACGGCGCGGGCGCCCCGTCGCCGTCCGACGCGGCCCCCGCCAGCGTGTCGTCGATCCCGGTGCTCGACGCTGCCGTCACGACGCCGCCGCAAGAAGGCCCTCTCGCCTGGGACGCGGCCCCTGCTCCCACCGCCGCGCCGGCCTCGCCGCCGGCGCCGATCACGACACCGACAGCCCCCGGCGTCCCCATCGCGGCCGCGGCACCGCCAGCGGTGCACCTGGGGCGCCCGGGCATGTCCGATTTCGGCAACCCGTTCGCCGTCGAGGTCAACGAGATCGCCCACGACCCCGAGCTCGACGAGGCGGTGATTTCCTTCGCCAATGCCGAATTCGAGGGCTGCGAACGCTCGATCCGCGGCCTCATCTCGGACGACGGCGAACGCGCGAACCATGCCGAGACCTGGCTCGTGCTGTTCGATCTGTACCGTGCCACCGGCCAGCAACCTCCGTTCGAGAGCCTGGCGCTCGACTACGTGCAGCGCTTCGGGTGGTCGGCGCCGCAATGGTTCTCGATTCCCCAACTGGTGGCTGCCGAGAATGCGGCCGCGGCCAGCACTGCGCAGGCGGTGCGCAGCCAAGGCAGCATCGGCTGGGCCGCGCCGGAACAGCTCGATGGTGAAGGCGTCGCGCTGCTGCGCTCCAGGACGCTGCAGCTTCCGATGCCGTGGGTGATGGACTGGAGCCCGCTGCGCAGGATCGACGCGCAGGCCTGCGGCGAGCTGAGCCAGTTGATGCACCACTGGGGCACGCAGAAGCTGCAGATGCGCTGGATCGGCGCCGAGCAGTTACTCTCGGTTCTCGCCGAGGCCGCGCCCACCGGCGTGCGCGATGCCGACCCCGCCTACTGGCTGCTGCGCCTGGCGACGCTGAGGCTGTGCAACCGGCCCGACCAGTTCGACGAGATCGCGATCGACTACTGCGTGACCTACGAGGTGTCGCCGCCGTCGTGGGAGGCGTCGCTGTGCGTCGTCAAGATGGCCGATGCTGGCGGCATGACCCTCGCATCGCGCTCGATGGTGACCAGCGACGCGACGAGCGGCTTCGCGGAGTCGCAGGTGCTCGAGGAGGCCGGCGGCGTCCGCACCGCAGCGGTCGAATTGTCGGGCCAGTTGGTCGGCGACATCGGCAGCGTGCTGCAGCGGCTCGAATCCCAGCTCGGCAACTCCACGGTCGTGAGCGTCAACTGCGCGCGACTGATCCGCATGGACTTCGTCGCGGCCGGCGACCTGCTCAACTGGGTGCTGCACCGCCGCAACGAGAACCGTCTCGTCCATTTCGAGGACGCCCATCGCCTGCTGGGCCTGTTCTTCAACGCGATGGGCATCAACGAGCACGCACGCGTGAAGGTGCGCAACCTCTGAGCGTCACGCCCGCCGGACGGCACGAATGCAGCCGGCGCCGCGGATCGCTCCCCGCCAGATCCCGGGCTTGAAGCCCCCGCCTCTGCCTTCAACTGCTTCTCCATGGATTCGTACCACGGCACCACCATCCTCAGCGTACGCCGCGGCCGAGAGGTCGCCCTGGGTGGCGATGGTCAGGTGACGCTCGGCAGCATCGTCGTCAAGGCCTCGGCGCGCAAGGTGCGCCGGCTCTACAAGGAGCAGGTGCTGGCCGGCTTCGCCGGGGCGACGGCCGACGCCTTCACGCTGTTCGAGCGCTTCGAGGGCAAGCTCGAGAAGCACCAGGGCAACCTGGTGCGCGCCGCGATCGACCTGACCCGCGACTGGCGCACCGACCGCGTGCTGCGCCGCCTCGAGGCCATGCTGGCGGTGGCCGACCGCGACACCTCGCTGATCATCACCGGCAACGGCGACGTGCTGGAGCCCGAGCACGGCATCGTCGCGATCGGTTCGGGCGGCGCCTACGCGCAGGCGGCCGCGCGCGCGCTGCTGGCCCACACGACGCTCGGTCCGGCCGAGATGGTCAAGAAGTCGCTCGAGATCGCCGGCGACCTGTGCATCTACACCAACCAGCACCACACCATCGAGGTGCTGACCGACCCGGAGCCCGTCAGCCAGTGAGCGCGATGACCCCGCAGGAGATCGTGTCCGAGCTGGACCGCCACATCGTCGGCCAGCAGGACGCCAAGCGCGCCGTCGCGATCGCGCTGCGCAACCGCTGGCGCCGCCAGCAGGTGGACGACAGGCTGCGCCCGGAGATCACGCCGAAGAACATCCTGATGATCGGGCCCACTGGCGTCGGCAAGACCGAGATCGCGCGCCGCCTCGCGAAGCTGGCCGACGCGCCCTTCATCAAGGTGGAGGCCACCAAGTTCACCGAGGTCGGCTATGTCGGCAAGGACGTCGATTCGATCATCCGCGACCTGGTCGACCTGGCCGTCAAGCAGACGCGCGAGGCCGCGATCCGGGCCCATCGCGTCCGCGCCGAGGATGCCGCCGAGGAACGCATCCTCGACGTGCTGCTGCCGCCGCCCGCCCATGCCGGCGCCGGCTTCGGGCTGAGCACCAGCTCGCCGGCCCCCGCCCCGGCCGACAGCACGGCGCGCCAGACCTTCCGCAAGCGCCTGCGCGAGGGCACGCTCGACGACAAGGAGATCGAGCTCGAACTCGCCGAACCGCGCGCTGCCGTCGAACTGCTGGGCCCGCCCGGCATGGAAGACATGGCCGAGCAACTCAAGGGCATGTTCGCCAGCCTGGGCCAGACGCGGCGCAAGACCCGCAAGCTCAAGATCGCCGAGGCGTTGAAGCTGCTGGTCGACGAGGAGGCGGCCAAGCTGGTCAACGAGGACGAGATCAAGACGCAGGCGCTGGCCAGCGCCGAGCAGAACGGCATCGTCTTCATCGACGAGATCGACAAGGTCACGTCGCGCGGCGACGGCGCCAGCGGCGCCGAGGTCTCGCGCCAGGGCGTGCAGCGCGACCTGCTGCCGCTGGTGGAGGGCACGACGGTCAGCACCAAGCACGGCACTGTCAAGACCGATCACATCCTGTTCATCGCCTCGGGCGCCTTCCACCTGGCGCGCCCGAGCGACCTGATCCCGGAGCTGCAGGGCCGCTTCCCGATCCGGGTGGAGCTGGGCTCGCTGCGGGTCGAGGACTTCGAGGCGATCCTGACCCAGACCCACGCCAGCCTGGTACGCCAGTACCAGGCACTGCTGGACACCGAGGGCGTCCGGCTCGACTTCCGGCCCGAGGGTGTGCGCCGGCTGGCGCAGATTGCGTTCGACGTCAACGAGCGCACCGAGAACATCGGCGCGCGCCGGCTGTCGACGGTGATGGAGCGCCTGCTCGACGAGGTGAGCTTCGATGCGCCGAACCTGGGCGGCCAGACGATCGCGATCGACGCCGCCTACGTGGATCGCAAGCTCGGGGCGCTGGCGGTCGACGAGGATCTGTCCCGCTTCATTCTCTGACCCGGGGGCGGCTCAGCCGCGCTGCGCGGCGATGGTCAGCAGGCCGTCGAAGATCAGGGTGTCGATCAGTTCGTGATCGATGGTCAGCGCCGGCACCACCTTCCAGCCCGCGCCGCCGGTGACGATGCACAACGGTGGCTCGCCACAGCGCTGCTGAAGATGGCGGTGCATGCGCTCGATGGCGCCGGCAATGGCGAAATTGCCGCCGCTGGTCAGCGCGTCGCTGGTGTTGGTCGGGAACTCGCGCACCTCGCCGGTGGGCACCCGCAGGCCGGCGGTGCCGGCCTCCAGCGCGCGCAGCATGATGCCGTGGCCGGGCAGGATCAGCCCGCCGAGGAAACGGCCGTCCGCATCGAGCGCGTCGACCGTGACCGCCGTGCCGGCCATCACCACCAGCACCGGCCGGCGCGCGCCGGCGGCGAGCACGCGCGCCCGCGCGCCGATCAGCGCCACCCAGCGGTCGCTGCCCAGGCGCATCGGATGGTCGTAGCCGTTGGTCACGCCGGCCTCGGCCGCGCCCGGCACCACCCAGCGCGGTGCCACGTCCCACAACTCCAGCTGCTCCTCGACGCGGTGACGCACCGAGTCGCTGGCGACGCAGCAGCCGAGCACATGGCGCGGCGGCGGCGCCAGGCCGGCCCATTCGGCCTCGCCGAGCTGGTCGATGGTCTCGAGGAAGCGCGCACCGTGGGCCACGGGCTCACTGCCGGGCACGGCCGAGGGATACAGCGCCCACTTCAGGCGCGTGTTGCCGATATCGATTGCAAGCAGGGTCATGGCCGAGGCGGCTTCGTCTTCAGTGGGTGCTGGAACCGGGCTTCGTGTCTTCGTCGACGACGGTATTGCCCAGGCCCAGCAGTTCGCGGGCTCGGCGCAGTCGGCTCATGGCCTCGACCGGCCGTCGCGCCGTGACCAGCGCGCGCTCGATCTGCCACACCAACCCGATCAGCTCGTAGCGGTCGCGCGCACGGCCGACGCGCAGCACCGTGAGCGAACTGCTGACCGGGCCATCCACCAGCAAGGTGCCGATCAGCAGGCTGCGCACTTCGGCCAGCATGGGTTCCTCGTCGACGGGCGCCGGCTTGGGCTCGTCGCGCAGCACCCCACCCTCGCCGGCACGGCGCGCGAGCGGCGAAGGTCCCGGTGTCAGCCGCGGGGTGGCGCTCCGCCGCTCGGTGCCGGCCGGCCGCGGCGGTGGCGGCTGGTACAGCGGCGCAGCGAACTTGACCCGGGCGGGACGCACCGGCAAAGCCTCGGCGCTGCCGGCCGGCAGCACCAGCGGGACCGGCACGCTGTCCTCGAAACTCGGCTCGGGGCGGGCCTCGGCACGGCCGCCCTGGGTGTCGGTCGAGGGGGCCGGCTCCGGCATCTCGGGCCGCTCCGGCACCTCGACCCCCAGCACCACGTCGTGAAAGACCGCCTCGTCCAGGTCGGTCCGGTCGACCGCAGGCGGCTCGGCGGCTCGCGCCACCTCGGCCTCACCCGACGCGGTGCCCGGTTCGCTCACAGGCGCGACGGCGACCTCGGTCTCCGCCACCGGCTCCTGCAGGTCGACCAGCCCGGCGGCCACCAGTTCGTCGAAAAAGGTCGGGGCCACCCCGGCCTTCAACGCCAGCGCGAGCACCTCGTCCTGCAGGCGCTTGCCGTCGACCAGCAGCAGCACGGTGCGGTGGCGCTGGCTGAACGTGCGCGTGCGCTGGCGCAGTTCTTCGTGACCCAGAGCGGTCTTGACGGGGGGCGGTGGCGTCGAACTCATCGAGAACCAGGTTGGTTGCGAATTGTGGCCCGGTTCTTCCGGAGTTCGCGCTCCACGGGCGTGCGAACCGCCGCAGCCGCCGGGTTTGTAGGCGCCGTCCGACAAGACGTCGCTGCGCCGGCCGATGGCAGGCTCCCGGCCGCACCGCCACCATGCGTCCGCTGGAGGGAGTCGGCAGCCGCCGCGGCCAGCCTGGAGCCTCGCCTTGAACACACGCACAAACGGTTCCTCACGCGATCGCAGCGCCGCCTCAAACCGCCCCTCCGGCATGCCGGCCTGGCTGCACCGTCTCACCGCCGCCGGCGGCGCGCTCGCCATCGGCCTGCTATCGGCATTCGTGATCGGCGTGGGCGGCGCGAGCCCCACCGAGGCGTCCACCGCGGCGCCCCCGGCGCTGCGCGCACCGGACGACAGGCTCAAGCGTTGCGGCCAGCACTCGGACAAGGCGGAGCGGCACTGGTGTCTGGCGCGGTCGACCGCGGAAGCCCCTCGGACCGCGCACCCCGGTCTGTAGGCCCCGTCCTACAGAGACCTGCTCTGTCGGCCGATTGCCGCGATGGCGCCACGGGCCGACGATGCAGCCACGGTCCGGCGTTCCGGGCGATGACGGAGCGTCGGATGGCGAACGATGACGAATGGGTGGCCGACGTGCGGCGCTGGTGTCGGCGGGGTCGGATCGACGGCCCGGACGTGGGCGCGCTGTCTCACGGCGAAGAGTGCGACGGTGCGATGCTCGGCTGCGAGGCCGCGTTGCCGCCGCTGCAGGCGCGGCACTGGCCCGACGCGGCTTTCGACTCCCAAGGCGACGCTTCCGTTGTTTGACGAGGCAAGGCGCGCGCACCGTGCGCTGGTCGCGCTGTGTCTGCAACGCGCCAATGCGGCGAGCATCGCCGCACACACGCACCGCACGCTGAACGCGGCCGCGTCACGCCGACGCGCACACCGCAATGCCCATTCCCGGCCGATTTATTTGCATTCAGCCTCGGGCAACCCCTAGTGTCTGCGCCATTCTGAGTCAGGCGGGTCCGCCCGAACCGGGTCGGTCAGGGTCTGTCCTAGGTACTCGGTGCCTCACGTCAGGACTACAAAAGAGTCGGGGAGCGCTACGGAGCAAACCCAAAGCTGTACCCACTCATTCCAACTACGGAGACGACGATGAAAGTTTCTAAGCATTCGGGTTGGCGCCTGATGCGCCCCCTCGGATTGGCGCTGCTCGCGATCCCGGCAGTCGTGCAAGCGAATGCGGACGTCGAGAAGAACATTGCCAATTCCAAGAACTGGGCGATGCAGGCTGGTGACATGTTCAACCAGCGCTACAGCAAGCTCGACCAGATCAACAAGGGCAACGTCGGCAAGATGCAGGTCGCGTGGACCTTCTCCACCGGCGTGCTGCGCGGCCACGAGGGCTCGCCGCTGGTCATCGACGGCACGATGTACCTGCACTCGCCGTTCCCCAACAAGGTCTTCGCGATCGACCTGAACACCCAGAAGATCCTCTGGAAGTACGAGCCGAAGCAGGATCCGGCGGTCATCCCGCAGATGTGCTGCGACACGGTGAACCGTGGCCTGGCGTACGCCGAAGGCAAGGTCATCCTGCAGCAGGCCGACTCCAACCTCGTGGCCCTGGACGCCAAGTCGGGCAAGGTGGTGTGGAGCGTGAAGAACGGCGATCCGAAGCTCGGCGCCGTGAACACCAACGCCCCGCACGTCTTCAAGGACAAGGTCATCACCGGCATCTCCGGTGGTGAGTGGGGTGTGCGCGGCTTCATCGCTGCCTACAACCTGAAGGACGGCAAGCCGGCGTGGAAGGGCTACAGCGTGGGCCCCGACGCCGAGATGCTGATCGACCCGGCCAAGACCACCACCTGGATCGACGGCAAGGTCGCTCCGGTGGGCGCCGACTCGTCGCTGAAGACCTGGAAGGGCGATCAGTGGAAGATCGGTGGCGGCACCACCTGGGGCTGGTACAGCTACGACAAGGCGCTGAACGCCATGTACTACGGCACCGGCAACCCGTCGACCTGGAACCCGAGCCAGCGCCCGGGCGACAACAAGTGGTCGATGTCAATCTGGTCGCGTGACGTCGACACGGGCAAGGTCAACTGGGTCTACCAGATGACGCCGTTCGACGAGTGGGACTTCGACGGCATCAACGAGATGATCCTCGCGGACATCAACGTGAAGGGCAAGCCGACCAAGGCGCTGGTGCACTTCGACCGCAACGGCTTCGCGTACACGATGGACCGCACCAACGGTGCGCTGCTCGTGGCCGAGAAGTACGACCCGAAGGTGAACTGGGCGACCCACGTCGACATGAAGACCGGCCGTCCCCAGGTCGTGAAGCAGTACTCGACGGCGCAAAACGGCCCCGATGTCAACACCAAGGGCATCTGCCCGGCGGCGCTGGGCTCGAAGGACCAGCAGCCGGCCTCGTTCGACCCGAACACCAAGCTCTTCTACGTGCCGACCAACCACGTCTGCATGGACTACGAGCCGTTCAAGGTCGAGTACACCGCGGGCCAGCCGTACGTGGGCGCGACGCTGTCGATGTTCCCGGCTCCGGGCAGCCATGGTGGCATGGGCAACTACATCACCTGGGATGCCGGTACCGGCAAGATCGTGCAGAGCAAGGCCGAGAAGTTCTCGGTGTGGAGCGGTTCGCTCAACACCGCGGGCGGCCTGAGCTGCTACGGCACGCTGGAGGGCTACTTCAAGTGCGTCGATGCCAAGGACATCAGCAAGGAACTGTTCAAGTTCAAGACTCCGTCCGGCATCATCGGCAACGTGTTCACCTATGAGCACAAGGGCAAGCAGTACATGGGCGTGTTCTCGGGCATCGGCGGCTGGGCCGGCATCGGCATGGCAGCGGGCCTCGAGAAGGACCAGGACGGCCTGGGTGCTGTGGGCGGCTACAAGGAGCTGAACCAGTACACGGAACTCGGCGGCTCGCTGACGGTCTTTGCACTGCCGAACTGATCTGCAAGCGTTAACTTCGTGACGGGGCACGAGCCCCTCGCGAATGGTGTGTTGCGGGGATGGTGAACGGTCAACGCTCGCCATCCCCTTGTCGTTCAATGAGAGTCTTTTACTTTCCTGAGTTGATCATGATGTTCCGACTGAATAGCCTGCTTGTCTCCCTCGTCGCCGTTGCCCTGGGCAGCGTGGCCCCGCTGGCGTCCGCGCAGGACAAGCCGCTCTACAAGGTTGTCGATGGCTACAAGGTCGATGCCAACACGATGAAGGGTTTCCGCACCTGGCGTGCGGCGGCCTGCGACCGCTGCCATGGCGCCAACCAGGAGGGCATGGTCGGCCCGTCGCTGATCAACAGCCTGAAGACGCTGAGCAAGGAAGATTTCGTCAAGACGGTCCGTGACGGCCGCCTCGACAAGGGCATGCAGAGCTTCGGCAGCAGCCCGCAGGTGATGGACAACATGGACCATCTGTATGCCTACCTGAAGGGTCGCTCCGACGGCGCGATCACCCGCTCCAAGGTCGAAGAGATCCAATGACGCGCGCTGCACGACGCGAAGCTGTCGCCGCCGGCGTGCTGGCTCTGGCCGCGCTGACCGGCGCGGCCTTGCCGGCCGCCGCACAGGAGCCGCCGCCGCGCAAGGCCTTCCGCGTCTGCCAGGACCCGAACAACCTGCCCTTCTCCAGCCTCGACGGACAAGGCTACGAGAACAAGATCGCCGAGCTGTTCGCCAAGGAACTCGGACTGCCGGTCGAGTACTACTCGTTCCCGCAGAGGCTGGCCTTCGTGCGCAACACGCTGCGCTACAAGTTGCCGGGCGAGGATTTCCGCTGCGACATCATCATGGGCGTGCCGGCCGGCTACGACCAGGTGTCGGCCACCAAGCCCTACTACCGGTCGACCTACGCGCTGGTCTACGCGTCGGGCAAGGGCCTGGACGGCGTGAAGTCGATCGACGACTTTCTCGCACTCGATCGCGCGCAACTCCAGAAGCTGCGCATCGGCCTCTACGACCGCTCGCCGGCATCGGAGTGGCTGAACAAGCACCAGCTCGTCGAGCAGGGCGTGCCCTACCAGATCATGAACGCGGACCCGAAGCAGTACCCGGGCGAGATCATCGAGAAGGACCTCGCGAGCGGCAAGATCGACGCCGCTATCGTGTGGGGGCCGATCGGCGGCTACTTCGCGAAGAAGGTGCAGCAGCCGCAGCTGGTGGTCGTGCCGATGCGCTCGGAGCCGGGCGTCAAGTTCGATTTCCCGATGGCGATGGGCGTGCGCTATGGCGAACGCGAGTGGAAGCAGCAGATCGAGACGCTGATCGAGAAGCTGCGGCCCGAGATCACGGCCATCCTGCGCGACTTCAACGTGCCGTTGCTGGACAACGAACCGGCGGCGACCACGCGGCAGTGAGCCGCCAGTCCCGCCGCCGAGTGCAGTTGCAGGCTCCATGCGTCGGCTTCCCCTCCTCTTCGCAGCCGCCTGGCTGCTGGGTCTGCCGCCTGGCGCGCGGGCCGACATCGACCGCGCCGCGCTGATCCGGCTGGCGCCGAGCGTGCTGAAGATCGAGGCGGTCAGCGCCGCGGGCGGCCTGCAGCTCGGTTCCGGCGTGATCGTCGGCCCCGGCAGGGTGGTGACCAACTGCCATGTGACGCGCCACGCGGTGCGCGTGAACGTGGTGAAGGGCGGTGTGCGCTGGACGGCCAACCTGCAGGCCGCCGACATGCTCCGCGACCTGTGTCTGCTGCAGGTCCCGAGGCTGGAGGGCGATGCCGTCCCGATCGCGCGCGCGGCCTCGCTACACCCCGGGCAGCAGGTGCTGGCGATGGGCTACACCGGCGGGGTGGGCATCCAGCTCAGCGAAGGCGACGTGGTGGCCCTGCACCACTGGTCCGGCAGCCAGATCGTGCAGAGCAGCAACTGGTTCAGCTCGGGCGCCAGCGGTGGCGGGCTGTTCAATGCCGACGGCAAGCTGGTCGGCATCCTGACCTTCCGGTTGCGCGGCGGCGCTCGCCACTACTTCGCCGCACCCGCCGACTGGGTGCTCGCGCAGCTCAACGACGAACTGCCCTACAACGCGGTCGCCCCGCTGGCCGGCAAGAGCTTCTGGGAGCAGCCGGACACCGAGCAACCCTACTTCCTGCAGGCCGCCGCGCTGGAGCAGGGCCAGCAATGGGCGGCACTCGCCCAACTGGCCGACCGCTGGCAACAGGAGGCCGGCGACGATCCGGAAGCACCCTACCTGCTGGGCGTCGCCTTCGAGGGCCTGCACCAGCCAGAGCCCTCCATCCGCGCCTTCCAGCGCAGCGTGGAGATCGATCCGACCTACAACCGCAGCTGGGCCCGACTCGCCCAGGTCTACAAGCGGCAGGGCCAGCTGCGCGAATCACGCAATGCCGTCGCGCGCCTTGCGGCGCTCGACCCGAAACAGGCCCGCGAACTCGCGGCCGAACTGGAGAAACCATGATCCTGGCGCAAGCCCCCATCGAGCGCAGCGCGATCACCACACTGCTGCTGTCCGCGGTCGTCTGCACGACGACACTTCCCGCTCTGGCTGCCGATCCGAGCGAATTCTCGCGCGCGGAGAAGCTGGTGTTCGTCGATCACCAACTGGCGAACGTCAAGGCCCCCGCCTCGCTGCGCTACACCTTCGTGAAGTCGGGCTCGCTGGAGCCGGGCTTCGAGGACGAGGTGCGCATCGACGTGAAGCGCAAGGGCAAGGTGTGCTGCACGGTCGATGGCAACTTCCTCAGCGGCGAGCGCAAGATGAAGTTGCCGGAGATCGAAGAGGCTCAGGCCAATCCGGTCATCCTCTACTTTCTCGAGCGCGACATCCGCGAGATGGAGCGCCTGACCAAGGGCAAGTCGGGCTACTTCCGCAAGCGCATCCGCATGACGATGGTCGACGAGGCGAAGGTGCGCGACACCAAGATCAGCTACGAAGGCCGAGAGGTCGATGCGCAAGAGGTGAGTCTCAACCCCTACGAGACCGATCCGCTACGCGCCCGCTTCGAAAAATATGCGCAGAAGCGCTACACGTTCGTGCTCGCCAGCGGTGTACCCGGCGGCGTGTACCAGGTGCGGACAGCGCTTCCCGGCGCGCTGCCGGGCGACGCTCCGGTGCTTGAAGAAGTCATGACCCTCGCCGGCCCGGCGGCCGGCGACAAACAACCCAGCAAGAAGTGATGCCCATGAAACGCCTGACCTCCTTGCGTCGTCCGACGCACCTCCTCCCGCTCGCTGCCGTCGGAGCCGTGCTGGCGATCGGTGCGGGCACCGCTGCCGCGCACGATTACCCCACGGCTGACCGGGTCGCTTACGTGCAGGAGTGCATGAAGCTGCACCCCGGGCATCACTACGAGATGCTCAATAAGTGCTCCTGCGTGCTGGACAAACTGGCGAGCCAGATCTCCTTCGACGACTTCACCACCATGAGCACTGCCACCAACGCCAACAGCATGGGTGGCGAGCGCGGCAACAGCATCCGCGACGTGGAGGTGATGCAGGTCGAAATCAAGCGCTTCCGCGAACTGCAGGCGGCCGCGCGCAAGAGCTGCTTCTTCGACGTCGGCATCAAGGAGTAGCCGGCCTGTCCCGCGTCGCCGCCCGGTGTCCGGTGCATGCGCATGCGTCGCCGTGGCTGCGCCGCGCGCTGATCGGCGCCGTCGCATGCCTGTTGGCGGCCGGCATCGGCCATGCTGCGCCGGCCGCTGAGGCCAGGCCCTCGACGGTCGAGCAGCTCGCCCCGGGCGTCTACCTGCATCGCGGCGCCCTGGAGGACTGGGGCCCCACCAACCAGGGCGATGTCTCGAACAGCGGCTTCGTGGTCGGCAGCCGTTGCGTGGCCGTCATCGATACCGGCGGCAGCGCGCCGGTCGGCCGGCGCCTGCTGGCGGCGGTGCGTGGCGTGACGTCGCTGCCGGTGTGCTACGTGATCAACACGCACGCCCACCCGGACCACGTGCTCGGCAACAGCGTGTTCGCCGAGGCCGGGCGAACGGCCGGCCAGCCGGCGCCGGAGTTCGTCGGCCACCATCGCCTGCCCTCCGCGCTGGCGGTGCGCGGCCCGTTCTACCTGAACGCGCTGAAGCGTGACTTCGGTCCCGACTTCGCCGACGGTGCCCGCATCGTGCCCCCGACCCGGCGGGTCGACGACACGCTCGAACTCGACCTGGGCGGGCGTCGCCTCAGCCTGCGCGCTTGGCCGACCGCCCACACCGATGCCGACCTCAGCGTGCTGGACGAGACCAGCGGCACGCTCTTTCTCGGCGACCTGCTGTTCGTTGACCACACGCCGGTGGTCGACGGACGGCTCAAGGGATGGCTGGCCGCGCTGTCGCAGTTGCGCGGCTGGCAGGGCATCACCACCGTCGTGCCGGGACACGGCGCGCCGAGCCGGGCCTGGCCGGCGGCGCTCGATGCCGAGCAGGCCTACCTGACCCGGCTGCAGTCCGATGTGCGCGCGGCACTCAAGGCCGGGCTGACGCTGCCGCAGGCGGTGGCGCGCATCGCTCCCGATCGACCCGACTGGCGACTGCTGGACGTTTTCCACGCCCGCAACGTGACCGCGGCCTACGCCGAACTGGAGTGGGAAGACTGAAGCTTGCGACCGCGGGAGTCCTCAGGGCGACGAGCCCTCGCGGACCAGCAAGGGCCGCAGGCCCCACAGGCCGAGCAGCGGCCCGAGACCGAGCCACGGCAGCAACAGCGACAGATCGTGGTGCTGTGCCAGCGCCACGAAGCCCTGGATGCTCAGGATGGAGATCGAGAAGCCGATGCAGTTGACCAGCGTCAGCACGCTGCCGACCGCCTCGCGCGGGGCATGCGTGGCCGTTAGCGCCGAGAATTGCGGCGAGTCGCCGGCCACGCTGATGCCCCACACCAGCAGCCACGCCGCGAACACCGCGGCGGGCGCTGCCATCGCGAGCGGCGTGAGCACGCAGCACAGGCCGCTCAGCGCCAGCTGCCCCGCCGCCACGCGCGCACTGCCGTGGCGCTGCGCCAGCCAGCCCCCCGCGACGCACCCGACCGCCCCCGCGGCGATGACGCCGAACGCACCCACCGAGATGGCTGCCCCCTGGAGCCGCGTGGCCAGCAGCGCCGGCAGCAACACCCACAAGGTGTAGAGCTCCCACATGTGGCCGAAGTAGCCGAACACGGGTGCACGCAGGCGGCGGTCGGTCAGCACGCGGCCGAAGGCACGCCACTGCAGGCGCGTGGCACGGGGCAGATGGGTGCTCTCCGGCACCCACTGCCACACCATCCAGCCCCCCAGCACCGCAAGCCCGGACACCACCAGCATCACCTGCTGCCAGGGCCAGTGCGCGCCCAAGGCCCGCAGCGCATGCGGCGTCGCGGTGCCCAGAACCAGCGCGCCGATCAGCCAGCCCAGCGCACGGCCCAGCCCCTGCGGATACCAGCCAGCGGCGATCTTCATGCCGACCGGGTAGATGCCGGCCAGCGCAAAGCCGGTCAAGGCCCGCAGCAGCCACAGCGTCGGCAGGTCCAGCGCGCCTGCCGGCCAGAGCACGGGCGCGGCGTTGAACAGTGCACCGGAGATCGCGCACAGCAGGAACACGAGGCGCGGCGAATGGCGGTCGGCGACCGACCCCAGCGCGAACACCAGCGTGCCGGCGATGAAGCCCAGTTGCACCGCCGAAGTCAACGAGCCGACAGCGGTAGGCGGCAGACCGAGCGCGTGCTGAAGATCGGGCATCACCGCATTGACGGCGAACCATAGCGAAGTGCTCGCGAACTGGGCGGCGACGATGATCGGCAGAATGCGGCGGGGAGCGGTCGGCATGGCGCGACCTTATTACACAGCCGGACATACGTCGACCGCGCCGACAGGCGGCAGCAGGTGCGCCGGCCGCCACAGACACCGCCTCACGCAGGCCGCAGAATGCCGTCATGACGACGCCCTCTCTTCCAGACGATGGCCCCCGGCGCTACACCGACGCGCAGGCCGCCCTCGACGCCGCGCGCAGCCTGTACGACGCCAGTCTGGTGCGACTGCGCGACCACCTGCAGCGCTTCCTGGCCGGCGAGGACTTCCCTCAGCGCGTGCGCGCCTGCTACCCCCGCGTGGCCGTCCACATCGACACCGTGGCGCGGGCCGACACGCCGCTGGCCTACGGCTTCGTCGCCGGCCCGGGCCGCTACGAGACCACGCTGACGCGGCCCGATCTGTTCGGGGACTACTACCTCGAGCAGTTCCGCCTGCTGCTGCGCAACCACGGTGTCGCGCTGGAGATCGGCAGCAGCACGCAGCCGATCCCGGTGCACTTCTCGTTCGCCGAGCACGACCACGTGGAAGGCACGCTGACGCCCGAGCGGCGCACGCTGATGCGCGACCTGTTCGATCTGCCCGATCTCGGCGCCATGGACGACGGCATCGCCAACGGCACGCACGAACCGACGCCAGACGCCTCCGGCGCGGCGACCCACCCACTGGCGCTGTTCACCGCAGCGCGCGTCGACTACTCGCTGCATCGGCTGCGCCACTACACCGGCACCACGCCAGAGCACTTCCAGAACTTCGTGCTGTTCACGAACTACCAGTTCTACATCGACGAGTTCATCAAGCTCGGTCACGAGCTGATGCACCTGCCGCGCGGCCAGGCCTCACTGTTCGAGGGCGGCAGCGGCGGTGGCCAGGACGACGGCTATGTGGCCTTCGTCGAGCCCGGCAACGTGGTGATGCGGCGCACCGGCTGCACGCTGGAGCCGGGCGACTTCCTCGGCGCGCCGCCGCCGCGGCTGCCGCAGATGCCTGCCTACCACCTGGTGCGCCACGATCGTGCCGGCATCACCATGGTGAACATCGGCGTCGGCCCCAGCAACGCCAAGACCATCACCGACCACATCGCCGTGCTGCGCCCGCATGCCTGGATCATGCTGGGCCATTGCGCCGGCCTGCGCACCACGCAGCAGCTCGGCGACTACGTGCTCGCGCACGGCTACGTGCGCGAGGACCATGTGCTCGACGAGGAGCTGCCGCTGTGGGTGCCGATCCCGCCGCTGGCGGAGATCCAGGTGGCGCTGGAAGCCGCGGTCGCCGATGTGACCCAGCTCGAGCGCAGCGAACTCAAGCGCGTGATGCGGACCGGCACCGTCGCCAGCACCGACAACCGCAACTGGGAGCTGCTGCCCTTCCACCACAGCCACAGCACGCCGGAACGCCGCTTCAGCCAGAGCCGCGCGATCGCGCTCGACATGGAGAGCGCCACCATCGCCGCCAACGGCTTTCGTTTCCGCGTGCCCTACGGCACGCTGCTGTGCGTGAGCGACAAGCCGCTGCACGGCGAGATCAAGCTGCCCGGCATGGCCAATCACTTCTACCGCGAGCGCGTGAACCAGCACCTGCGCATCGGGCTGCGGGCGATCGAACTGCTGCGGCGCAACGGCATCGACCAGCTGCACAGCCGCAAGCTGAGGAGCTTTGCGGAGGTGGCGTTCCAGTAGGAAGCGAGCGTCGGTTATCCGGCCCTGCCCGGCTTGTGCCCCGGCAGCCAATCTTCTACGCTCCGGTTCAGCCCCTGTCACTCCCGAGCCGGACAAGGAGAGCACCATGGCCCTGCCCTCGAGCGCGCCGGACATCGGCGCCATTCGAACGCTGGCCCTGCTCGGCACCAGCGCCACGGGCAAGACCACGCTGATCGAAGCCCTGTTGCACCGGGCCGGGGCGATCGGCGTGCCCGGCAGCGTGGAGCGCGGCAGCACCGTCAGCGATCACGACCCGCTGGAACGCCAGTTCCAGCATTCGCTGAACACCTCGCTCGTGCATCTTCAGCATGGGGATACGCGCGTCCACCTCATCGACACCCCCGGCCATCCGGACTTCAGCGGCCCGGCGCTGGCGGCGCTGGAGGCGGTGGAGACTGCGGCGATCGTGATCGACGCTACCAACGGCGTGGACGCCGGCACGCAGCGCCTGATGGAAACGGCCGCGAGCCGCGGCCTGTGCCGGCTCATCATCGTCAACAAGATCGATGCGCAGGACATCGATCTGGCGGCGCTGGTCGAGCAGTTGCGCAGCGTCTTCGGCAAGGAATGCCTGCCCTTGAACCTGCCGGCGCGCGGCGGCAGCGAGGTGGTCGACTGCTTCTTCCGCCCCGAGGCCGCCGCCGGCCACGAGGCCGACTTCTCCTCGGTCGCCGCGGCGCACCGTGCGCTGGTCGAGCAGGTGGTGGAGATCGACGCCGTGCTGGTCGAGCGCTACCTGGAGCACGGCGACGTCGACCCGCGCGAACTGCACGCACCGCTCGAACAGGCGCTGCGCGAGGGGCACCTGATCCCGATCTGCTTCGTGTCGGCCCGCCACGGCACCGGCGTGGGCGAGCTGCTCGACATCCTGACCGCGCTGATGCCGAACCCGGCCGAAGGCAACCCACCGCGCTTTCTGCGCGGCGAGGGCGCGCAGGCGATGCCCATCACCGCGCAGCCCGATCCGGCACTGCACGTGCTGGCGCACGTGTTCAAGCTGACCGTCGACCCTTATGTCGGCAAGCTCGGCATCTTCCGCATTCACCAGGGTACCGTCACCAGCGACAGCCAGCTCTACGTGGGTGATGGCCGCAAGCCTTTCAAGGTCGGGCACCTTTTCCTGCTGCAGGGCAAGAACCTGATCGAGGTGGAACGGGCCGGGCCGGGGGAACTGTGCGCGGTGGCCAAGGTCGATGACATCCACTTCGACGCGGTGCTGCACGACGCCGCCGAGGACGACCACATCCACCTGGCGCCACTCGACTTTCCGGTGCCGGTGCACGGCCTCTCCATCGAACCGCAGCGCCATGGCGACGAACAGCGGGTGTGGGACACACTGCAGAAGCTGGTGGCCGAGGACCCTTGCCTGCGCATCGAGCAGGTCGCGGCCACACACGAGACGGTGGTCTGGGGTCTAGGCGAGCTGCACCTGCGGGCGCTGCTGATGCGCCTGCGCGATCTGCACCGGCTCGAGGTGACGACCCGGCCGCCGCGGATCGCCTACCGCGAGACCGTCACCGCGCCGGCTGCCGGTCAGCACCGGCACAAGAAGCAGACCGGCGGTGCCGGGCAGTTCGGCGAAGTGCACCTGCGCATCGAGCCGCTGCCGCGCGGGGCCGGCTTCGAGTTCATCGACGCCGTCAAGGGCGGAACGATCCCGTCGAACTTCATGCCGGCGGTCGAGAAGGGCGTGCGCCAGGCGATGGCCGAAGGCGTGATCGCCGGCTACCCGGTGCTCGACGTGCGCGTGGTGGTGCACGACGGCAAGCACCACAGCGTCGACAGCAAGGAGATCGCGTTCGTGACGGCGGCGCGCAAGGCCTTCGTCGCCGCGGCACGCGCGGCCCAGCCGATCGTGCTGGAACCGGTGGTCGACGTGGAGATCACGGCCCCCGAGGCGCACATGGGCGATCTGACCGGCGATTTGGCTTCACGACGCGGGCAGGTGATCGGCAGCAACGCGGCCCGACCAGGGCAGATGGTGGTGCAGGCGCTGCTGCCCTTGTCGGAACTGGCGAACTACCAGTCGCGGCTGCATGCCCTGACCGGCGGGCAAGGGCGCTACACCCTCCGCTTCAGCCACTACCAGGCGGCACCGGCGGGGGTGCAGCAGGCGCTCGCGGCGGCCCATGTTGGGCAGGACATGTGAGGCTGCTGCACTGCGCGGCCTAGCCGCAGGCCCCTCGCCTTCAAGGCGTGCAGCCGTGCCGGCCGCGCGACGCCCTCCGACCGTTCGTCGACCGCAGGCGGCACTTCGTCCGGTTCCCGCCCGGCCTCCTGCGGATTGCGTGACATGCTTCATGGGCACGATCGGCAACGTCACCCATACTGCTTGCAAGCGGATCCGCGATCTGTCATGGGGCAGCGGCTCTCCGATCAACAAATTCGAGTTGGCCTGCGCGATCCAGGCCTTCAGGCCAGCGAACCGGAACGGGACAGTCACATGCGACGATTCATTTTCAAGCGGCAGTCGGGCTTCACGCTCATCGAGGTGATGATCGTCGTTGCGATCATCGGCATCCTGGCGGCCATCGCGTACCCGAGCTATCGCGACTACATCATCCGCGGGCAATTGGTCGATGGCACCAACGGCCTCGCCTCGATGCGCGCCGAGATGGAGCGCCATTTTCAGGACAATCGCAGCTACGCGACAGTCGGCGCATTCGTCACACCCTGTGCCCGCGCTGTCGCGACGCGGACCTTCGGCAACTTCGTGGTGACTTGCTCTGCAGGTCCGACGGACACCACCTACACGCTGCTGGCGACTGGCAACGGCCCTGTGGCGAACTTCGGCTTCACCGTCACCCAAGCCGATGTCCGTGCCACGACGACAACCGTCGCCGGCTGGATGACAGGCGGCGCCTGCTGGCTAGTCAGGAGAGGGCAGTGCTGATGTCGACCCCATGGTCGCGACCCCGCTGCGGCCTCCGCGGCTTCACTATCATCGAGCTGATGGTCACGATCACGCTGCTGGCCATTCTGCTGGGCTTGGCGGTGCCTTCGTTCGCACTGTGGATCAACAACAGCCGCGTTCGCACCACCGCCCAGGTGCTGCAGGACGGGCTGCGGCTCGCGCAGGCCGAAGCCGTGCGGCGCAATCGCACCGTGAGCTTCTTCCTGACAACCGCCGCCAACCCCGACGCCGACTCCACCGCGAATGCCAACGGCGGGAACTGGGGCGTCCGCGTTCTGCCTCTCACGGGCACGACCCGCGAGTTCGTCCGCGGCGGCGCGCTGGCTGGCGTGAACAACGGCGTCACGATCACCAGCGCGAGCACGCTCGTGTGCTTCAACGCAGCGGGTCAGCAGGTTGCGAATGGCACTGAAGGCTGTGCTATCGACGCGGGCAACCCGAATGCCATCTATGACGTGGCGCACGCTGGCAGCGACCGTCCGCTGCGTGTGATCGCGTCGCTGGGCGGTCGCGTGCGCATGTGCGATCCGGCCAAGACTCTGTCCGCCGCCAACCCCGATGGGTGTCCTCCGTTATGAACCAAGCCTTGTCGCTCCCTTCTGCGTCAAAGAACCGTCGGCAACGCGGCAGCACGTTGCTTGAAGTGCTGGTGGCGGTGCTGATCTTCTCGTTCGGCATCCTCGGTCTGGTGGCGATGCAGGTCCGCGCGACCCAGTATTCGGTCGACGCGGAGGACCGCAACCGCGCAGCGTTGTTCGCTGACGATCTCGCGGCGCAGATGCGACTTGCACGGACTGTTTCGCTAGGTGCCGACGCGATTACTGCCTGGACCAAGCGAGTGCAAGGCATCGATTTGCAGACTGATGTGCCGAATGGTCTGGGGCTCCCGAACGCCACAGTGCTCATAGTCCCGAACGCCGCCACCAACCGGGCACAGATCACGATCTCTTGGCGCCACCCGAGGCAACCGATAGGCGATGTCAACCGCCTTACGACCGAAGTTGTGCTGACCGTCGAGGAAGTGACATGACGTCCCGTTGCACCCTCTCGAAACGCGGCGCGTCAGTTCGCGGCTTCTCGCTGGTCGAACTGCTGGTTGCGGTCGCCATCGGCCTCGTCGTCACGCTCGCGGTGTTCGGCGTGCTGGCAGCCAGCGAGGGCCGCAAGCGCACCTCGGTCTCAATCAATGATGCCAACCAGTCCGGCGCCTATGCCGCCTACACGATCGACCGCATGATCCGCAGCGCAGGCTCCGGCTTCTCCGAGGGCTGGGGCCGTGTCGGCGGATGCCGACTGAACGCAACGTTGGGCGCGGCAGGAACGTGGCCACGAGCGGCCGCCCTCCCTGCGCCCTTCACCGCCATCCCGCTCACGCTTCGGCTGGCGCCGGTGGTGATTTTTCAGGGGGCCTCGACCGCTGGCTCCGATGTCTTGATGGTGATGAACGGGGCCGCCGGCTTCGCGGAATCCCCCGCGGCGGTGCGCCCGGGTTCGGTGAGCGCGCTCGAGTTCCGTGCACCCAATACGATCGGATTCTTCGCGAACGACCTGGTGATGCTGGCCGGTGGTGGCGAGTGCCAGTTGACGCAGGTGGATGATGACAAGCCGGCATGCGTCGCCGATCCGACCGCCGTGTTCCCACCGTTGAACTGTGGTCAGCAAGTGCCTCTGGGCGGCAGTTTCCACAACGCCTCGTCGACGACGTTTGCCACCTTGTCCACGGCGGACGCCTATGCAATCCCGCTGGGCAATACGACCACCAATCGACCGCAGTTCCAGTTGCTTGGCGTCGGCGACAACACCACGCTGTTCAGCTACGACATGCTGCTGCTCAACGGCAACGACGCGCCGCTGCCGCTGGCCGAAGGCGTGATGACGCTACGCGCGGTCTATGGGGTCGACACCGATGACGATGGTGTGATCAACGACTGGTTCGCTCCCACCGCCGGAAGCATCTGGGATAGCGCGGCGCTGATGAACGGCTCGCCCGCCTCGGCGACCAACCTGCGGCGGATCGTTGCGGTGCGCATCGGCCTCGTGATGCGCTCTTCGCTCATCGAGCGGGAGGACGTGGCACCGGCCACGCTGGGCCTGTTCACCGACCTTACCAGCGGTGGCGCCCCGCTGACGCAGAACGTCGCGATCGCGACCGCCGATCGACGCATGCGCCACCGCGCCATCGAGGTGACCGTTCCTGTCCGCAACCTGCTGCTCCGGCCTTGATCATGAAGCTACGACGCTCGTCCACGTTCGCGACGCCCGCCATGTGCCGGCAGCGCGGCGCCGTTCTGATCATCAGCCTGATCGTGCTGGTGGTGATGCTGATCTCGGCGGCCGCGCTGATGCGCTCCTTCGACATCACGCTGACCACCGCCGGCAACCTTGCCTTCAAGCGCGATGTGGCCCAGCAAAGCGAACGTGCAGCAGAGGTCATCCTCACTCAGTTCCGCACCGGCGGCGCATTGGTCGGCATTGCCGCGCGTGGCGCCAATGCGCCGGCCTGGAACTACAGCGCCACGGTATTGCCCAGCAATGCGCAGGGCATTCCTCTCGTCCTCGTGGACGACGCTGCGTTTGCGGCAACCGGCTGGACTCATGGCGACATCACGGTCCCGGCGCAACAGATCCGCTTGCGCTTCGCGGTCGACCGGTTGTGCACCATCAACGGCAGCACAGAAGAGCCGGAGAACTGTGTCTACTCGGGCGAAGGGTTGCCGGAGGGCGGAAGCCTGTCCGAAGAAAAGCGCCCACCTCCACCGGGCATGGTGGTGTATCGCCTGACGATCCGCGCCACCGGGCCACGCGACACGCAATCATTCTTCCAGAGCACGTTTTCCTGCTGCGGCGTCTGAGCCGTCGGTACTTCAGGTATTCACGCGAGGTCTCCCCCATGAAGCCCTACCCAACCCCAGACCGCCATTCCACGCAGATGCGATGGAATTGCGGCGATCACGCCGGCCTCGGGATGGCTGGGCTTGCAAGAGCTCTGGTCTTGAGTTCAGTCTGGATGACTTCGTCCTTGAGCGCGAATGCCGCCACGGCTCTGGCAGATGTCCCGGTGTTTGCAGGAACCACGGTCCCAGGCAACGTGGCCTTGGCACTTTCAGTGGAATGGCCGACTGCGGTTCGTTCTGCTCACACGACCGCGTACGTGACGACCGATACGTATCTCGGCTATTTCGACCCGAACAAGTGCTACAAGTACCAGTACTACGCGACCGAGACCGCCACGCAGCTGCGGCACTTCTATCCGGTCGGCGACAACACCGCGCACAACTGCACCGGCACCGACGAATGGAGCGGCAATTACCTGAACTGGTCCTCGACACCGACGATCGACCCGTTTCGCTGGGCAATGACCGGCGGCTACCGGATCATCGACACAACCACAACGACGATCCTCCAAAAGTCGCGTGACACCAATCAGGGCCTGGCACCGGACAAAAGCCTCACGGTGGCGGCCACCGTGGCGCAGGCTTCGCCGCTGGCCTTCACCAACCTCCATACGCGCATTCAAGGCCAGGGCATCAACATGCTGTTCGCCTCGTCGTCGGCGGCGCTTGGCGGTGTCGTGGTCGACTACAACCCGGCTGTCCCACCCGTGGCAGGCGTCGTCTACCGCGCTGTGATGCGGGTGAAAGTCTGCGACTCCTCGGCGACAGCCGGCACACGCGAAGCCAATTGCGTGCAGTACGGCAGCAACTGGAAACCAGAAGGACTGGTTCAGAAATATTCCAACCGTATCCGCTTCAGCGCCTTCGGCTACCTGAACCATAGCGACTTCCTGCGCGACGGCGCGGTGCTGCGCGCTCAGCAGAAGTTCGTCGGCCCGACACAGCCGGTCCCGGGCCAGCCGGCCGTCACGAACGCAGCGGCTGAATGGGACGCGACGACCGGCATCTTTGCGATCAACCCCGATGCGGCCGACGCGACACAGACCAACGCGAGCTTCACGCCGAGCGTGTCGATCACGAACAGCGGGGTGATGAACTACCTGAACAAGTTCGGTCAGCTCAACACCAACAACTACAAGAGCTACGACCCCGTCAGCGAACTGTTCTACACCGCGCTGCGCTACTACAAGAACCAGGGCAACGTTCCGGAGTACACGGCGATGGGTACCGCCAATGCTGCCACGCGGACGGCCTACCTCGACGACTTTCCGGTCATCACCAACTGGAACGACCCCATCCTCTATTCGTGCCAGCGCAACTTCATTCTCGGCATCGGCGACATCTACACCCACCGCGACAAGGATCTCCCCGGCTCCACAGGTACAACGGAAGAGCCGAATCCCAAACCAGCGGCGGTCACGGGCGATACCACGGTGAATGCCGAGACCATGACCAACCGAGCGTTCGCGCTGCAAGGTCTGGGCGCACCGAACGTCAACAACTACAGCGGCCGCAACAACTCGGCCGGCATCGTCGGCCTGGCCTACTACGCCAACACCACCGACATCCGACCCACGGTGGCAGGCAATGCCGCCACCGAGGGCAAGCAGACGGTCCAGACCTACTGGGTCGACGTGCTCGAGCAACCTTTCGTCGCGAACAACCAGTTTTACCTCGCGGCAAAGTACGGTGGCTTCACCGTGCCGAACGACTACGACCCGGCCACCCGCACCGCGGCGCTGCCGCAGGAGTGGTGGTCCACGACCGGCCAGACCGTCGGTACTCAGGCACGGCCCGACAACTACTACACCGCCGGCCGTCCCGACACCATGGTCGCGGGCCTGACGGCAGCCTTCGAGAAGATCGTCGCAGACCTGGACGCCTACACCACCTCGTTCTCCACCGTAGACCCGGTCCTGACCCTCACCGGCAATGCGAGCTACAGCGCCTCGTACGACGCGGAAAACAACAGCTGGACGGGCGAATTGCTGGCGAACTCGCTGTCGTTCAGCTCGGGCGTCCCCATCCCCACACGGCAATGGGGCGCCACCGAGAAGTTGAAGACGCAGCTCACCGGCACGGGCTGGAGCACCAACCGAAATGTGGTGACCTGGGATCCTGCGGGCGCAACCGGCGTGGCATTTCGCTCTACCAGCACCGGCGCCGGAAGAGTCAATGCTGCCCAGCTTGCACTGCTCGACACGAGCTATGTTGCCGGGGACGACAGCGTCAACTATCTGAATTACCTTCGAGGTGATCGGACGAACGAACTGGCCTCGACGACCCCCGGTTACCGAACGCGCACGGAGTTGCTCGGCGACATCGTCGGGTCGCGTGTGTTGCCGGTCGGTCCGCCTTCGCTATCGCTGTCGGACGTCACCAACCCTGGCTATCGAGCATTCAGAGCGGCCCGTGCGAACCGCCCGACCGTCGTTTATGTCGGCGCGAACGACGGCATGCTCCACGCTTTCAATGGCGCACTTTCGGGCACCGATGCCGGGCGTGAGATCTTCGCCTACATCCCGAATGCAGCATTCAATGGCCCGGACGGAACGCCGAATGTGAGCGGTCTGGCCTCGCTAGGCCGCACTCCGTTCAATCATCGCTTCTTCGTGAACGCCACGCCGGTGGTCAAGGACGTGGACTTCAACCGGACCGGGACAGGCAGCACGCCGGCCTCGACGGCGTCCGATTGGCGGTCGATCCTGGTCGGCGGCCTTGGAAAGGGCGGGCGCAGCTTCTACGCGATCGATGTGACCGATCCGGGCGGAATCAACTCCGAAGCAGACGCTGCGGCCCGCGTGCTTTGGGAGTTCACCGATTCACGCATGGGCTATTCGTTCGGCGAACCGATGATCGTGAAGACGCGCAAGTACGGCTGGACGGTGATCTTCACGTCGGGCTACAACACACCCGACGGTCAAGGCTACCTGTTCTTCGTGAATCCTAAGACGGGTGCGCTGCTCGAAGCGGTTTCTACTGGCGTGGGGACGATTGCCAACGATGCGGGCCTGGCGCACGCGAACGCTTACGTGCTCGACTTCACCGATGGCTACGCTGACGCGATCTACGCTGGCGATCTGCTCGGCAATCTCTGGCGGCTGAACGTCACTGGCACGACCGGAAGCTACCCTGCCCCGCTGCGACTTGCCACACTCAGCCACCCCACCGAAGGGGCTCAACCAGTGACTTCGCGGCCTCTGATCGAAGTGCACCCGACGACGCGCCAACGCGTGGTGATGATCGGCACCGGTCGCCTGTTGGACTCGACCGACATCGGGTCCGCCCAGATGCAAAGCTTCTACGCCATCACAGATGGCAATGCGGTCGCCTTCAACACCACGCTTCCGAGCGGCGTCTCGTTCCCGATCGGTCGTGACAAGCTGGTCGAGAACACTAATCTCCTGGCGGGCTACACCGCCACGGCGGCCGCCCCCATGGGATGGTTCATCGATCTCGGCAAGAACGCGAGCAACACGGTGGCATGGCGGCTGACCAATGACCCTATCAGCTTCTTCGGCACCGTCGCCTTCACACCCAGTTTGCCTGGTGGCGACAGCTGCAACCCCTCGGGCATCAGCCGTATCTACGGAGCGGATTTCTCCAGAGGTATCTCTCGATTGCTGGAGAACTCCACGGTTGTCTCGTATATCCAGACGACCAGCCTTATCACCGACTTCAAGTTCGTGAAGGTCGACGGCAAGATGACGGCGATCCGCGGCGACGAGAAGGGTGAGTTGGGCAAGAACGATCTCAATTTCGGTCTCCCTGTCGGATTGAGGCGCTTGAACTGGCGCGAACTCCCGCTGTCGAACTGATCAGGCGCAGTCCCCCGCCCAGCCTCCGGCGCCGTCTGCGGTCCGGAGGCTTTCTTGTTTTCAGGGTCCTGCCAGTGCCGCCGAAACGCACCCGCCCCCTACAGACAGGGATTCAGCGGCCGATAACCACGCATCGCCCGGAACCCTCCCCATGCTCACCCACGCCTTGCCCGACCTGCCCGCCTGGACCCGTTGGTTCAGTGACGCGCCGATCCCGGTGCTGGCGGCCACGGCGGAGGAGCTGGAGTTGCTGGAGCGGGTGGAAGCCACCCGCGGTGACGTCGACGCGCACCAGCTCGCCGAGCCGGTGCGGCAGGACCCCTTGATGTCGCTGAAGCTGCTCGCGGCCGTGGCCCAGTTGCGCCGCCGGCGGGACGGCGGCGACAACAGCGGGCCCGAGACGGTCACGGCGGCGCTGGTGATGATGGGGATCGGCCCGTTCTTCAACACATTCAACGGCATGGCGCAGATCGAGGTGCACCTGGCCAGCCAGCCGGAGGCCCTGGCCGGCCTGCAGCGCGTGATGCGGCGTGCGCACCGCGCGGCCAACTTCTCGCTGGGCTTTGCGGTCCACCGCATGGACGACGATGCAGAGGTCCTCCACTTGGCGGCGCTGCTGCATGACTTCGCGGAGATGCTGCTGTGGTGCCACGCGCCGGCTCTGGCGCTCGAGATTGCCCGCCGCCAGCGCGCCGACCCGACGCTGCGCTCAGACCATGCACAACGTCAGCTGCTGAATATCGACCTGCTCGCGCTGCAACAGGCCCTGATGCACACCTGGGCGCTGCCCGAACTGCTGGTACGCATCGCCGACGACAACAGCCAGGCGGCCCAACCCCAGGTGCAGAACGTGGTGCTGGCCATCCGGCTGGCCCGCCACACCGAGGATCCCGTGCGCGGCTGGGACAACCCCGCGGTGCCGGACGATCTGGCCGCGATCGCCCGCCTGCTCAATCTGTCGCTGCCCGCGACCGAAGCCCTGGTGCGCGCGATCGACGGATGAGCGCGCCGCGCCGCAGCGTCTGTCACGCGGCGGCGCTCGCCGGCCACCGCGGCAGGCCCTAGACTGGCTCGCATGAGCGGTCCCGACCTCAACTTCTGGCAGCAGCGCTTCGACACCGGGCAGTTGCCCTGGGATCGTGGAGCACCGAGTCCGCAGCTTGCCGCCTGGCTGGGCGACGGCAGCCTGGCACCGGGGCGCATTGCGGTGCCCGGCTGCGGCAGCGGACATGAGGTGGTGGCGCTCGCACGCGGCGGCTTTTCGGTCACCGCCATCGACTACGCGCCCGGCGCCGTGCGCCTCACTCAGGGCCGGCTCGCCGCGGCGGGCCTGGCCGCGGAGGTCGTGCAGGCCGATGTGCTGACCTGGCAACCCACAGCGCCGCTGGACGCGGTCTACGAACAGACCTGCCTGTGCGCCTTGCATCCCGACCACTGGGTGGCCTACGCCGCCCGACTGCACGCATGGCTGCGTCCGGGCGGCACGCTGGCCCTGCTGGCGATGCAGGCGCTGCGGGAAGGCGCCGGCCAGGGCCTGATCGAGGGCCCGCCGTATCACGTGGACGTGAACGCGCTGCGGGCGCTGCTGCCGGGCGATCGCTGGGACTGGCCCCGCCCGCCCTACGCTCGCGTTCCGCACCCGTCCAGCACCTGGGCAGAATTGGCCATCGTGCTGACCCGGCGCTGACCGAGCGAGGGCCTGCCGCAGGCCCGGAAACCCGCTTTCGCTCGCTGCGGGTTGCCCCGCGCCGACAAAAGGGCCCAGAGCCTGAGACAATAGCGGTATGGCCTCACGCAAAGACACCACGACCCGCATCCAGCAGGACGGGCTTCGCTACACCAGCAAGGCCCCGGGCTCGCCGTTCTCTCCGCGCCCCGGCGCGTTCTCGGGCGCGACGAACACCATGTCCTGCTTCTTCTGCGGCGCCCACCAGCCCCCCAACCGACGCACCATGCAAAAGGTGCTCGGACGCAGCCAGCCGGTCTGCGAGCCCCTGTGCGAGAAGAATCCGCGCAGCAAGAAGCTCGCCGCCGCCGCAGCTGCGGCGGCCGCCGCAGAAACCAGCGAAACCAGCAGCGCGGACTGATCGTCCGCGGGTGCGCGACGCGAGCCTCGCGTCCACGTCCCGACCGCCGAGTGCACGATGGACAGTCTCGACCTGCAGGTGTTGACCGAGGCGCGCCGCTGGTTCGCCGAAGGCCGACGCGTCTGGCTGGTCACGGTGCTGGAAACCTGGGGCTCGGCGCCCCGGCCGCCGGGCGCGCTCCTGGCCCTGCGCGACGACGGCCAGGTGGTCGGCTCGGTATCCGGCGGCTGCGTCGAGGACGACCTGATCGACCGCGTGCGGCATGGCGAGCGCGTCGCCACCCCGGCGCTCGTGAATTACGGCGTGAGCAAGGAGGAAGCGGCCCGCTTCGGCCTGCCTTGCGGCGGCAATCTGCGCCTGTTGCAGGAGCCGCTGAGTTCGGTCGCCTGGATCGACGAGCTCCTGGCACGCACCGCGCGCCACGAACTGGTGGCGCGCCGCCTCGACCTGTCCAGCGGCAGCGTGACCCTGGAGACCGCTTCGCGCGGCGAGGCCTTCAGCTTCGACGGCCACACGCTTCGTGCACTGTTCGGTCCCCGCTGGCGCCTGGTGATGATCGGCGCCGGGCAGCTGACGCGCGTCTTGGCGCAGATGGCGCTGGCTCTGGATTTCGAGGTCATCTGCTGCGACCCGCGCGAGGAATACCACCTGGGCTGGGACGTGCCGGGCTGCCGTTTCAGCACGGCGATGCCGGACGATCTGGTCGTCGAATTGGCACTCGACCCGCACAGCGCGGTGGTGGCGCTGACGCACGATCCCAAGCTCGACGACCTGGCGCTGCTCGAGGCGCTGAAGTCGCCCGCCTTCTACGTGGGTGCGCTGGGGTCGCGCGACAACACAGCGCGGCGCAAGGAGCGCCTTGCGCTGTTCGACCTGTCGCCTGGCGAGATCGACCGGTTGCACGGCCCTGTCGGTCTGCACCTGGGCGCCAGGACGCCGGCCGAGATCGCGGTGTCGATCCTGGCCGAGTTGATCGCCGTGCGCCACGGAGTCGACCTGGCGCAGAAGAAGACCGGTTCGGCAGTCCCGCCGCTGCGTGCCGCAGAGTTGCAGCAGGCCTGATCCGGGCTTGGAGCGCCACCCCAGGCGCCCAACGACAATCCGGTCGCTCGTGTACCGCTGGCGCTGCCCGCATGAACGCTGCTGACGCCCCCCCTTTGCTGAGCCTGCGCGAACTGGGTTTGCGCTACCCCAATGGCATCGTGGCCCTCGACCGCTTGAGCTTCGATCTGCGCGCCGGCGAGACTGTCAGCGTGCTCGGACCTTCGGGCTGCGGCAAGAGCACGGCGCTGCGGCTGATCGCCGGCCTGGAGCGGCCGGGGTCGGGCACCGTGACCTGGGCCGGCGGCAGCGCGCCGGAGCTCGGCTTCGTGTTCCAGGAGCCGACCTTGATGCCATGGGCGACTGTGGCCGACAACGTGTGGCTGCCGTTGCGCCTGCAAGGCCGAACACGGGCCGCGGCGGCCACCACGATCGACGCGGCGCTGGACCGGGTCGGCCTCACGGCGGCGGCGAAGGCCTACCCTCACGAGTTGTCGGGCGGCATGAAGATGCGCGCGTCGATCGCCCGAGCCCTGGCGCTGCGGCCGCAGTTGCTGCTGATGGACGAGCCCTTCGGCGCCCTTGACGAGTTGACGCGCCAGAGGCTGAACGACGATCTGCTGGCGATCCAGGCCGAGCAAGGCTTCGCGATGGTGTTCGTGACGCACAGCGTCTACGAATCGGTCTACCTGGCCGACCGCGTGCTGTTGATGGGCCCCGCTCCCGGCCGCCTCCGCGAAGAAATCCGCATCGAGCAGCGCGGACTGCGCGGCGAGGCCTTCCGGACTGCCGCGCACTACGGCGAACAATGTGTCGCGGTCTCGCGGGCGCTGCGCCGCGCGGTCGAAGGCGTTGCGGTGGGACCCGACTGAGCTTGCGACGATGCCGGTCGCTCGCCCCCGCACCGATACCTCCCCGCAGCCCGCGGCATGGCGGGCGCGTGCCTTGCGCGCGATCGTGCCGGCGGCGCTGATCGTGGCGCTGCTGGTGACCTGGGAACTCGTCGTCCACATTCAGAAGGTGCCTCACTACATCCTGCCGGCGCCGTCGCTGATCTTCAGGACGCTGATCGAACGCTGGGATACGCTCGGGCCGTCACTCTGGTTCACCGTCAAGCTGACGCTGCTGGCGCTGGGCGCAGCCGTGCTGGGCGGCGTGTTGCTGGCGGTGGCGTTCGCGCTGTCGCGCTGGGTGGAAGTGGCGCTGTTCCCGATCGCCGTCGTGCTGCAGGTGACACCGATCATCGCCATCGCACCGTTGATCCTGATCTACGTCGAAAGCACCACGCTGGCATTGCTGCTGTGCGCGTGGATCGTCGCCTTCTTCCCGATCCTGGCGAACACCACTATCGGCCTGAAGAGTGCCGACGCACGCTTGCGAGATCTGTTCACGCTGTACGGCGCGACACGCTGGCAACGACTGCGTTTCCTGCTCGTGCCCAGCGCACTGCCTTATTTCATGGCGGGCCTGAAAGTCGCCGGTGGCCTGAGCCTCATCGGCGCAGTGGTCGCTGAGTTCACCGCCGGCACAGCCGGGCGAGACACCGGACTCGCCTCGCGCATTCTCGAGGCCAGCTTCCGCACTGAGACGCCCTTGATGTTCGCCGCGCTGCTGCTGGTGTCGCTGCTCGGTGTGGCGATTTTCCTCGTGTTCTCGGGCCTGTCGAAATGGCTGCTCGGTCGCTGGCACGAGAGCGAGATGCCGAAACACGACGCAGCTCGATGAGCCGCAAGTCGACGAGTCCACCGAGTGCGGCACAAAGCAAAACGCCCACCGAGCGGTGGGCGTTTTGAAAAGGCTGGCGCCTGTTGATCTTGGTTGCGGGGGCTGGATTTGAACCAACGACCTTTGGGTTATGAGCCCAACGAGCTACCAGACTGCTCCACCCCGCGACTGAGACCAAGAGTATAGCACGCGCGTGTTGCGTCGCGCCAGTTCACAGGCCCGCCGACTGCAGGCTCTGCTGGAAGCGTTGGGCATTCTGGAAGCCGATGACACGCGTTTCGAGCTCACGGCCACCGGCATCGAAGAACACGATACCCGGCGGGCCGAAGAGCTGGAAGCGCTTGAGCAGCGCCCGGTCCGACTCGCTGTTGCGCGTCACGTCGGCCTGCAGCAGCAAGGCCTTGCCGAGCCGCGCCTGCACGGCCGGATCGGTGAAGGTGAAGCGCTCCATCTCCTTGCAGCTCACGCACCAGTCGGCGTAGAAGTCGAGCATCACCGGTCGACCGGCGCCACGGACCGCGGCGTCGAGTTCCTCGACCGTGCTGACACGCCGGAAGCTCACGCCGTCGTGCGTCGCGGCTATCGCGTTGCCAGGCAGCGCCGCAGCCGCAGCTGGGGAGATGCCGACGACGAAAGGCTGCAGGGGCTTGAGTGCGTCCTGCGCCCCGGCCGCAGCGCCGACGATCTGCGTGGCGCCTGCGACGGCCAGCGCGAGACCGAGCCCCTTGACCAGCCGCAGGTCAGCGCCGGCGATCTCCGGCAGGCGGTCGAAGGCATGCAGGAACACCGCGGCACCGATCAGCAGCACGCCCCAGCCGGCGACGGCGAGCGGCGCGGGCACGACCGGGCTGAGCATCCACCAGGCAACGGCCAGCAGCAACAGGCCGAAGAAGCGCTTGACGCTCTCCATCCACGCCCCCGCGCGCGGCAGCAAGGCCCCGGCCGACGCACCGAGCAGCAGCAGCGGCACGCTCATGCCGGCGGCCAGCGAGAACAGCGCGCTGCCGCCCAGCAGCACGTCGCGCGTCTGGCTGATGTACAGCAAGGCGCCGGCCAGCGGTGCAGCAACACAGGGGCTGACGATCAACGCGGACACGCCGCCCATTGCGAACACGCCCGCCAGCCGCCCACCCTGCAGCCGCCCCGAAGACGCGGCAAGGCGGTCGCGCAGCACCGCTGGCAATTGCAATTCGTAGGCGCCGAACATCGACAGGGCCAGCAGCGTCAGCAACAGCGAGAACGCGCCCAGCACCCAGGCGTTCTGCAAGGCCGCCGCCAGGCCCTCGCCTGCCAGACCCGCGGCCACGCCGAGCGCGGTGTAGACCAAGGCCATGCCGAGCGAATACGCGCCGGCGAGCAGCAGTCCGCGCGAGCGCGCCACAGCCTGACCGCCCTGCCCGACGATCAGCGACGACAGAATCGGCAGCATCGGGAGCACGCAGGGTGTGAACGACAGCAGCAACCCCGCGACGAAGAACGCGAAGACCACAAGCCAGAAGCGGCCGCTGCGCAACGCATGGTCGATGGCCGCGTCTCCACTGCGGCTCGCCCCCGCCATGGAGGCCGATGCGCGCGATGCGGCGAGGGCGCCATCGAGCCCGCGACCGTCCGCCGGCACGCGAACACTGCCGTCTCCACCGAAACCCGCCAGCCGCACATCGGCCACGCTCTGCATCGGTGGATAGCACAACCCCTGATCGGCGCAACCCTGGCTGGTGACGACGAGTTGGAAGGACGCCGGTGCGGCATCGACCGGCAAACGGATCGCCACGCGTCCGCGGTAGGTCTCGACATCCTTCTCGAAGGTCTCGTCGAACTTCACCGTCCCGGAAGGAATTTCCGGCGCGCCGAGCACCACCCCGCCCCCCTGTGCTTCAAATTTGAAGGGCTCGCGGTACAGGTAATAGCCGTCCGCCACGACGAAGCCGATCTCGATCGACTTGCCGTCGAGGACCCGCGCGTCGAAGCGAAAGGCCTGCTCGGGCGGCAGGAAATCCTCAGCCGCTGCAGCAAACAAGGGGAGCAGCGCAGTCAGCCACAGCAGCAGCGTGCGCAGGAATCGGATGGGCGTCACGGGGGGCATGCGGTCAGGTCGAACGAGGGTCGGAAGGGTCGGCAGCCAATCCCTGCAGAGTAGCCTGTCATGGTCATCGAAGCGCTATCGGAAGTTCGGACCCTGCGTCATTCCTGACGGTTCCGTCCCCATCGCCTCGCGCCGGCGGGCACGGAAAGCAAGAAGGCCAGCACGATGGCTGGCCTTGCAGAACCTCGTTGCGGGCGCTCCGGGCGGATTCACCGGCCCGGAGCCCCAACCATCAACCCGCCTTACTCGGTCGCCTCGGCCGGCGCTTGGGCCGCAGGCTCGGGGCGATCGACGAGTTCGACGAAGGCCATGGGCGCGTTGTCGCCGACGCGGAAACCCATCTTCAGGATGCGGGTGTAGCCGCCCGGGCGCGCCTTGTAGCGCGGACCGAGGTCATTGAACAGCTTGGCGACGACATCGCGATCGCGGGTTCGATCGAAGGCCAGGCGGCGGTTGGCCAGCGTCGGCTCCTTGGCCAGCGTGATCAGCGGCTCAACGACGCGGCGCAGCTCCTTGGCCTTGGGGACGGTGGTCTTGATGGCTTCGCTCTGGATCAGCGAGTTGGCCATGTTGCGCAGCATCGCGAGGCGGTGCTCGGAGGTGCGATTGAGCTTGCGGAGTCCGTGACGGTGGCGCATGGTGAAGTCCTTTCGACTTGCTTTCTGACTTGCTAATGACCGCCAGCCGGATCAGGTACTGGCGGGTGCGTGATCGAACGCGACACGCGCGCTCGTCATCCGATGCCGAGCTTTCAGGGCCGGCTGATGGGGGCTGGCGTTAGCGCTTGTCCAGGCCTTGCGGCGGCCAGTTCTCAAGGCGCCCGCCCAGGGTCAGCCCCCGCGAGGCCAGCACTTCCTTGATCTCGTTGAGTGACTTGCGGCCGAGATTCGGCGTCTTCAGCAGCTCGGTCTCGGTGCGCTGGATGAGGTCGCCGATGTAATAGATGTTCTCGGCCTTCAGGCAGTTGGCCGAGCGCACGGTGAGCTCGAGCTCGTCGACCGGACGCAGCAGGATCGGATCGAACTGCGTGCTGCGCTGTGCGGGCTGGGCGTCGAAGATGTCGTTGATCTGGCCCTCGAGCTGCGCGAACACGGCCAGCTGTTCGACCAGGATCTTGGCCGAGGCGCGGATCGCCTCTTCCGGCGTGATCGCACCGTTGGTCTCGATCTCCATGACCAGCTTGTCCAGGTCCGTGCGCTGCTCGACACGCGCGCTTTCGACCGTGTAGCTCACGCGGCGAACCGGGGAGAACGACGCATCGAGGACGATACGACCGATCGACTTGGTCGGCTCGTCACCGAAGCGGCGCATCGTGCCCGGCACATAGCCGCGGCCCTTCTCGACCTTGATCTGCATGTCGAGCTTGCCGCCCTGCGACAGGTGCGTGATCACGTGGTCGGGATTGATGATCTCCACGTCGTGCGGGGTCTGGATGTCGCCGGCCTTGACGGGACCCTCACCCTCCTTGCGCAGCACCAGCGTGACTTCATCGCGGTTGTGCAGGCGGAACACCACACCCTTGAGGTTCAGCATGACGTGGACCACGTCTTCCTGAACACCGTCGATCGCCGAGTACTCGTGCAGCACGCCCGCGATCGTGACTTCGGTCGGCGCGTAGCCCACCATCGACGACAGCAGCACGCGGCGCAGGGCATTGCCCAGCGTGTGACCATAGCCGCGCTCGAAGGGCTCGAGCGTGACCTTGGCGCGGTGGGCGCCCTTGGCGGCGCTCAGCGGCTCGACGTTGATGGCTTTGGGCTTCAGCAGATTGGTTTGCATCAGGTCTTCCTGTCATTACCCTCGGCTCGTTACACCGATAAGGCTGATGGAGCACCGGAGACGACGCGCCTGGCGGCGACGTAGAACCCGGACCGGGAAAGCGCTTGCGCGCCGGGCGGCGCGGGCCATAGGCCGGACACCGCCGCAGCGCGCTGTAAATTCAACGCGAATACAGTTCGACGATCAGGGATTCGTTGATGTCCGAACCGAACTCGTCGCGGTCGGGCGACTTCTTGAATACGCCCTCGAGCTTGGTCGCATCGACCTGCACCCACGCGGGCAAGCCCATCGACTCGGCAAGCTTGAGCGACTCGGTCACCCGCAATTGCTTCTTGGCCTTTTCGCGCACGGCGACGACGTCACCGGTCTTCACCAGGTAGGACGCGATGTTGACGACCTCACCGTTCACGGTGATGCCCTTGTGCGAAACGAGCTGGCGGGCCTCGGCACGGGTCGAACCGAAACCCATGCGATAGACCACGTTGTCCAGGCGCGATTCGAGCAGCAGCAGCAGGTTCGCACCGGTGTTGCCCTTGCGGCGCTCGGCCTCGGCAAAGTAGCGGCGAAACTGGCGCTCGAGTACGCCGTACATGCGCTTGACCTTCTGCTTCTCGCGCAGCTGGAGACCGAAGTCGGAGGTGCGCGAGCCAGAGGTGCGGCCGTGCTGGCCCGGCTTGGTTTCAAACTTGGACTTGTCCCCGATGGCGCGACGCGCGCTCTTCAGGAACAGATCGGTGCCTTCACGGCGGGCCAGTTTGGCCTTGGGACCCAGATAACGTGCCACGTTGCTTCCTTGGTTCTCTGACGTGGGGAGCGGCCGGGGCCGCGCCTCACGCAAGTCTGGCCGGGGGTTCGAGCGCTCTAGGGTCGCTCTTCTTGGACAGCCAGACGGTGGGCTTAGCGAAGCCTTGCGGCTTCAACGAAAACCGCCGGCGTGCACTGAAGTGCCCACCGGCGAATCGGGTAACTGCGTATTGTAGCCCGGTCGCCCGGGCCTAACACGCGGCTCAGATGCGACGACGCTTCTGCGGGCGGCAACCGTTGTGCGGGACCGGCGTCACGTCGGAAATCGACACGATGCGGATACCCAGCGCGGCCAGCGCGCGCACCGACGACTCACGGCCCGGACCGGGGCCCTTGATCTCGACTTCGAGGTTCTTGATGCCCTGGTCCTGCGCGGCACGACCGGCCACTTCCGCAGCCACCTGGGCGGCGAACGGCGTCGACTTGCGCGAACCCTTGAAGCCCTGGCCACCGCTCGATGCCCAGGCCAGCGCGTTGCCCTGGCGGTCGGTGATCGTGATGATGGTGTTGTTGAACGACGCGTGAACGTGCGCAACGCCGTCCGACACATTCTTGCGGACCTTCTTGCGCACGCGCTGTGCGGCGGTATTAGGTGCTTTGGCCATGCTTGACTCTCTTCAATCTGAGCGGTTCGTCGGACGGGGCGTCGCGGCGGATGTGCTTACTTCTTCAGCGCGGCGGCCGACTTGCGCGGGCCCTTGCGGGTGCGGGCGTTCGTGCGGGTGCGCTGACCGCGCATCGGCAGGCCGCGGCGGTGACGGAAGCCGCGATAGCAGCCCAGGTCCATCAGGCGCTTGATGTTGATCGTGGTCTCGCGACGCAGATCGCCTTCGATCGTCATGCGACCGACTTCCTCGCGAATCTTCTCGAGGTCGCCGTCGGTCAGATCCTTGATCTTCTTGTCGCGGGCGATGCCGCAGCTGTCGCAGATCTTCTGCGCGGTCGTGCGACCGATGCCGTAGATCGCGGTCAAGCCGATCTCGGCGTGCTTCTGCGGGGGAATGTTGATACCAGCAATACGTGCCATGTTCGTCCTCTAACTAGTCGCGTCGCCGAGCGATCAGCCCTGGCGCTGCTTGTGGCGCGGGTCGGTGCAAATCACGCGCACCACACCCTTGCGACGGATGACCTTGCAATTGCGGCACATCTTCTTGACGGATGCAGCTACCTTCATGACCTTCTCCTTGACCTCTTGCGCTCTTCCGGGTGTTGCTCTGTTCTCACTTCGCCCGGAAGACGATGCGAGCACGACTCAAATCGTAGGGTGTCAGCTCCACGGTCACCTTGTCGCCGGGCAGGATGCGGATGTAGTGCATGCGCATCTTGCCGGAGATGTGACCGAGCACGACGTGCCCATTCTCCAGCTTCACACGGAAGGTCGCGTTGGGCAAGTTCTCGAGGATCTCGCCCTGCATCTGGATGACGTCATCTTTCGACATGTGTTCTCGTCAACCGTTCCTGTTCAGCTGGCCTTGAAATTGGCCTTCTTCAGCAGCGATTCGTACTGCTGGGACATCACATAAGACTGCACCTGGGCCCAGAAGTCCATCGTCACGACGACAATGATCAGCAGGGACGTACCGCCGAAGTAGAACGGCACGTTGTACTTGAGCACGAGGAACTCAGGCAGCAGACACACGGCAGTGATGTACACCGCGCCGCCGAGCGTCAGGCGACCGAGGATGCGATCGATGTGCTTCGCGGTCTGCTCCCCCGGCCGGATACCCGGGATGAACGCACCACTCTTCTTCAGGTTGTCAGCCGTCTCGCGGCTGTTGAAGACGAGCGCCGTGTAGAAGAAGCAGAAGAACACGATCGCCGCGGCGTAGAGCATCACGTAGATCGGCTGCCCCGGCGACAGCAGCGCCGCCAGATCCTTCAGCCAGCGCAGGCCGTCGCCCGTGGCGAACCAGCCCACCACAGTGGCCGGCAGCAGGATGATCGACGACGCGAAGATCGGCGGGATCACGCCCGACATGTTGATCTTCAACGGCAGGTGCGACGACTGCCCGCCGTAGACACGGTTACCCACCTGACGCTTCGCGTAGTTCACCAGGATCTTGCGCTGGCCTCGCTCGACGAACACGACAAGGTAGGTCACCGCGATCACGATCGAGATGATGAACAGCGCCGCGACGATACTCATCGCGCCGGTGCGGACCAGTTCGAACAGTCCGCCGATCGCGCTCGGCAGGCCGGCCGCGATACCCGCGAAGATGATGATCGAGATGCCGTTGCCCAGACCGCGCTCGGTGATCTGCTCGCCGAGCCACATCAGGAACATCGTGCCGGCGACCAGGCTCACCACCGCCGTCAGGCGGAAACCCATGCCCGGCGAGATGACCAGCCCCGCAGAGCTTTCGAGAGCGATTGCGATACCGAGCGACTGGAAGATCGCCAGACCCAGCGTGCCGTAGCGCGTGTACTGCGTGATCTTGCGACGGCCGGCCTCGCCTTCTTTCTTCAGCGCCTCCAGGGTCGGCACCACGTAGGTCATCAGCTGCATGATGATCGACGCCGAGATGTACGGCATGATCCCCAGCGCGAACACCGTGAAGCGCGACAGTGCCCCGCCCGAGAACATGTTGAACAGGCTCAGGATGCCGCCTTGCTGGTCCTTGAAGAGCTGCTGCAACTGGTTCGGGTCGATTCCCGGCACCGGAATGTGAGCGCCGATGCGATAGACGACGAGCGCAAGCAGCAAGAAGACAAGCCGGCGACGCAGGTCGCCGAACTTGCCGCTCTTGGCCAGTTGATTCGCGTTGGTTGCCACGCAGGGATCCTAGAGTCGTGCGGACACGCAGCCTCAGGCCACCGAGCCGCCAGCGGCCTCGATCGCGGCCTTGGCGCCGGCGGTAGCGCCGATGCCCTTGAGCACGACCTTCTTGCTCAGTTCACCCGACTTGATGACCTTGACCACCTTCGCGCGCTCGCCGACCAGACCGGCCTGCTTGAGCGTGGGGACGTCGACTTCGTCAGCCGCCAGCACCTGCAGGTCGGCCAGCGTGACCTCGGCGTTGTACTTCAGCGTCAGTGACTTGAAGCCCCGCTTGGGGAGGCGACGCTGCAGCGGCATCTGACCGCCTTCGAAGCCCACCTTGTGGTAGCCACCGGCACGCGATTTCTGACCCTTGTGGCCGCGACCCGCGGTCTTGCCCAGGCCGGAGCCGATACCACGGCCGACACGGCGCTTGGCATGCTTGGCGCCCGAGGCGGGCTTGATCGTGTTGAGTTCCATCGTCTTCTCCAGGTCCGTCCGCGCCTTACAGCACTTGAACCAGGTAGCTCACCTTGTTGATCATCCCGCGCACCGCGGGCGTGTCTTCGAGCACGCGCTCGCTGCCGATCTGGCGCAGGCCGAGACCGCGAACCGTAGCGCGGTGCGACTCCTTGGTGCCGATCGGGCTGCGCACCAACTTCACCTTGACCGTCTTCTTGTCCGTCATGTCGTTCCCCTGGCGGCTCAGTTGAAGATCTCTTCGACCGACTTGCCGCGCTTCGAGGCGACTTCCGACGGTGTCGTCGAGCGGCGCAGCGCATTGAAGGTCGCGCGCACCATGTTGTACGGGTTGGACGACCCGAGGCTCTTGGCCACGATGTCGGTCACGCCCATCACTTCGAACACCGCGCGCATCGGACCGCCGGCGATGATGCCGGTTCCCGGCGCTGCCGGCGCCAGCAACACCTTGGCTGCGCCGTGCTCGCCGGTCACGTTGTGGTGCACGGTGCCGTTCTTGAGGCTGACCTTGACCATGTCGCGGCGCGCCGCATCCATTGCCTTGGTCACAGCGACCGGAACTTCCTTGGCCTTGCCCTTGCCCATGCCGACACGGCCATCGCCGTCGCCGACCACGGTCAATGCCGCGAAGCTCATGGTGCGACCGCCCTTGACCACCTTGGTCACGCGGTTCACCTGGATCATCTTTTCCTTCAGACCGTCGTCACGACCGTCGTCAGCGATCCGGGGTTGAAACTTTGCCATGTCAGATTCCTTCGATGTGCAGTGCAGTCAAGGTGCGCAAACGCACTCAGAACTGCAGGCCGGCTTCGCGCGCCGCTTCGGCCAGGGCCTTCACGCGACCGTGATACGCGAAGCCGCCGCGGTCGAACGCGACCGACTCGATGCCCGCCGCCTTGGCGCGCTCGGCAATGCGCTTCCCGATCAGGGCTGCGGCTTCGGTGTTGCCACCCTTGCCTGCGGCGCCCAGCCGAGCACGCACTTCCTTCTCGGCGGTCGAGGCGCTGGCCAGAACCTTCGAGCCGTCGTCGGAGATGACGCTGGCGTAGATGTGCAGGTTGGAACGGAACACCGTCAGGCGCGCCACCTTCTGCAAGGCGATGCGCACACGGGTCTGCTTGGAGCGACGCAGGCGCTGATCTTTGCGGTTCAACATCGAGCTGCTCCTTACTTCTTCTTGGTCTCTTTGAGCGAGACCTTCTCTTCGGCATATCGGATGCCCTTGCCCTTGTAGGGCTCGGGCGGGCGGATGGCCCGCACTTCGGCAGCGATCTGACCGACCACCTGGCGATCGGACCCCTTGATCACGATCTCGGTCTGCGTCGGGCACTCGACCTTGATCCCGGCCGGCATGTCCTTCACGACCGGGTGCGAAAAACCCACCTGCAGGTTCAGCTTGGCACCTTGCGCCTGGGCTCGGAAGCCCACGCCCACCAGCGTCAGCTTGCGTTCGAAGCCCTTGCTGACGCCATTGACCATGTTGGCCACCAGCGCGCGCATCGTGCCGCTCATCGCATTCGCAGCCGCCGATTCATCGGCCGGCGCAAAGCTCAGCTTGCCGTCTTCATTCTTGACCGAGACCAGCCGGTTCACCGGACGCACCAGCGTACCGAGCGAGCCCTTGACACTGATCTGATCAGCATTGATCGCCACGTCCACACCCTTGGGGACGGCGATCGGCATCTTTCCAACGCGAGACATTCTTCAGCTCCTTCGCGTCAGGCGACGTAACACAGGACCTCGCCGCCGATACCGGCAGCGCGGGCCTTGCGGTCCGTCATGACGCCCTTGGGCGTCGTCACGATCGCCACGCCCAGGCCGTTCATGACTTGGGGAATCTCGTGACGGCCCTTGTAGACGCGCAGGCCCGGACGGCTCACGCGCTCGATGCGCTCGATCACAGGGCGTCCGGCGTAGTACTTCAGGCCGATCTCGAGTTGCGGCTTCTCGGCCTCACCCTTGACGGCGTAGGCATCGATGTAACCCTCGTCCTTCAGGACCTGGGCGATCGCCACCTTCAGCTTCGACGACGGCATCACCACGACAGCCTTCTCCACCATCTGCGCGTTGCGGATGCGGGTCAGCATGTCGGCGATGGGATCACTCATGCTCATGGGTTTTCTCCTGTACGTTCGCGTGCCGGCTTACCAGCTGGCCTTGACGACGCCGGGGATGTCCCCCTTGAACGCCAGTTCACGGATCTTGTTGCGCGCCAGACCGAAGGTGCGGAAGGTGCCGCGGGGGCGGCCGGTCAGTTCGCAGCGGTTACGCAGGCGCGACGGGTAGGCGTTGCGCGGCAACTTCTGCAGCGCCAGACGCGCGGTGTAGCGCTCTTCGTCGGACTTGCCCGCGTCGTTGATGATGGCCTTCAGCTCCGCGTACTTCTTCGCGAACTTGGCGACCAGCTGCTCACGCTTGAGCTCACGCTGCTTGATCGAAAGTTTTGCCACAGGCCACCTCAGTTCTTGAACGGGAACTTGAATGCGGCGAGCAGCGCCTTGCATTCGTCGTCGGTCTTCGCGGTCGTCGTGAAGCTGATGTTCATCCCACGCAGCGCGTCGATCTTGTCGTACTCGATCTCGGGGAAGATGATCTGCTCTTTGACACCGATGTTGTAGTTGCCACGACCATCGAACGAGCGGCCCGAGATGCCGCGGAAGTCGCGCACGCGGGGCAGCGAGATCGTCACGAAGCGATCCAGGAACTCGTACATGCGCACGCCACGCAGCGTGACCATGCAGCCGATGGGCACGCCATCACGGATCTTGAAGCCGGCGATCGCCTTCTTCGACTTCGTGACCACGGGCTTCTGGCCGGCGATCTTGGTCAGGTCGCCGACGGCGTGCTCCATGACCTTCTTGTCCGACACGGCCTCGCTCACACCCATGTTGAGCGTGATCTTGGTCAGGCGCGGCACCTGCATCACCGACTTGTAGCCAAACTTGGCCACCAGATCGGCGACGATCTTGTCGCGGTAATGCTGCTGAAGACGAGCTGTCTGTTGTTGAGCCATTGCTTACCTCGGCCTCAAGCCTTGATCTCGTCGCCGCTGGACTTGAAGACGCGCACCTTCTTGCCGTCAGCCAGGAGCTTGATGCCCACGCGATCGGCCTTGCCGCTCGCAGGGTTGTAGATCGCCACGTTGGACTGGTGGATCGGCATGGTCTTGTCGACGATGCCGCCGGTCGAACCCTTCAACGGGTTCGGCTTCACGTGCTTCTTCACGATGTTGACGCCATCAACCAGCAGGTGATCGGCGTCGACGCGCGACGCTACGGCGCCACGCTTGCCTTTGTCGCGACCGGTCAGCACGATGACTTGGTCGCCCTTGCGAATCTTGTTCATGGTGTGTTCCTCGCAGTCGCTCAGAGGACCTCGGGGGCCAGCGACACGATCTTCATGAAGCGCTCGGTCCGCAGTTCGCGGGTCACCGGGCCGAAGATGCGGGTGCCGATCGGCTCGAGCTTGGCGTTCAGCAGCACGGCGGCATTGCCGTCGAACTTGACCAGCGAGCCGTCCTGGCGACGCACACCCTTGGCGGTGCGCACGACCACGGCGCTGTAGACCTCGCCCTTCTTGACTCGACCACGCGGCGCAGCCTCCTTGATGGAGACCTTGATGACGTCGCCGATGCCGGCATAGCGGCGCTTGGAACCGCCGAGCACCTTGATGCACATGACGCTTTTCGCGCCCGTGTTGTCCGCGACATCGAGCCGCGATTGCATTTGAATCATTGTCCGTCCCCAACTTGTCTCGCGCCCGACCCACCATGGGTCGCTTGTGAGCAGTCTTGGGCCCGTCATCGGGCGCCTGCGTTGCCGCAAGACCCCCTCTGCTTAGGGCGAGACCGAGGCCATCTTGGGCGATTCGGGCCAGAGCGACCCGGCGGGGCTCTCGGCCCCGCAATCCCAAGCCGACGTTCGGCGAAGCTAAGAATTATCTGTGACCACAGGCATCGTGTCAAGCGTTGTCAATCGCCAACCCGTGTGCGCAACGGCCGAGCTCACAGCGCCCCAGCCTGCGCTAGGAGCGTCTCCGCATTGCTCACCTCGAACTTGCCTGGCGCCTCGATGTTCAGCGTCTTGACGGTACCGTCGACGACCAGCATGGAGTAGCGTTGAGACCGCAGTCCCATTCCGCGGGCGTTGAGGTCCAGCGTAAGGCCTGTTGCCTGCGTGAACGCCGCGCTACCGTCCGCCATCATGCGGACCTTGCCACCGGTCCCCTGCTCCCGGCCCCAGGCGCCCATGACGAACGCGTCGTTTACCGACAGGCACCAGATCTCGTCGACACCGGCCGCCTTGAATGCATCGGCGTGTTTCACGAAGCCCGGCACGTGCTGGGCCGAACAGGTGGGCGTGAAGGCCCCCGGCAAGGCGAAGACGGCGATGGTCTTCCCTGCGGTCAACTTGCCGATTTCGAAAGTGTTCGGACCGAGCGAGCAGCCTTCGCCCTCGACCTCGATGAACTCCTGCAGAGCGCCCTCGGGCAGCTTGTCACCGACTTTCAGCATCGCACATCTCCTGATGAAGGAAGGGAAGGGGGTCCGAAAGGAAAAACGACCGGTGCGCCAGCATGCCAGCGTACCGGTCGCATTCGTCGCAGGCCGATCAAAGCCCTGGACAGCGAGTCAGGCTCAGACCACGCGGGCCTTCTCGACCAGTCGGGTCACGACCCAGGCCTTGGTCTTGGAGATCGGCCGGCCTTCGGCGATCTCGACCAGATCGCCGAGCTTGTATTCGTTGTTCTCGTCATGCGCGTGGTACTTGCGCGAACGCGCCACGATCTTGCCGTAGAGCTCGTGCTTGACGCGACGCTCGACCAGCACGGTGATCGTCTTGGAACGCTGGTCACTGACCACGCGGCCGACGAGGGTGCGCGTGTTCTTGACGGTCTCTTGAGTCGTCATTGCGCGGCTCCCTTCTTCTTCTCGGCCAGGATGGTCTTGGCACGAGCGATGTCACGACGGGTCAGACGCAGGCTGGCGGTGTTGCCCAGTTGCTGCGTGCCCTTTTGCATGCGCAGGCCGAAGTGGGCCTTGAGCAGGTCCTTGACCTCCTGCTCGAGGGCCGCGACGTCCTTGGCGCGAAGTTCAGATGCTTTCATGTCGATTACTCCGAAGCGTCAGGCGCCGATCTGGCGCGAGACGAAGGTGCAGCGCAACGGCAGCTTGGCCGCGGCCAGCGTGAACGCCTCACGCGCGAGCTCTTCGGGAACGCCGTTGATCTCGTAGAGCACCTTGCCGGGCTGGATCTCGGCGACGTAGTACTCCGGATTACCCTTGCCGTTGCCCATGCGGACTTCCGCCGGCTTCTGCGAGATGGGCTTGTCGGGGAAGATGCGGATCCAGATGCGGCCGCCGCGCTTCACGTGGCGGGAGATCGCGCGACGCGCCGCCTCGATCTGGCGTGCCGTCAGGCGGCCGCGCTCGGTGGCCTTCAGTCCGAAGTCGCCGAACGACACGTTCGCACCGCGGGTGGCGATGCCCGTGTTGCGGCCCTTCTGTTCCTTACGGAACTTGCGACGAGAGGGTTGCAGCATTTTTATTCTCCTTTGGCGTCGCCAGGGGCGACGGCCTTGCGCACGCGCTTCACGGCGGCCTTCGGGCCGTCTGCGGCAGCAGGCGCGGCACCGTCGGCCGGCTTGTCCGTCGGGGCGGCAGCGCCAGCGTCGGCACGCGGACCACGCGGGCCCGGGCGAGCACCGTCGCGCGACGGCGGACGGCGGTCACCGGCCGGGCGGTCGCTGCGCGGGCCGCGGCGATTGCGACGGTCGTCTTCGCGCTCGTCGGTCTTGATGACGGGCGCTTCGCCATTGGCGAGACGATCGCCGCGGTAGACCCAGACCTTCACGCCGATGATGCCGTAGGTGGTCTTGGCTTCCGAGAAGCCGTAGTCGATGTCGGCGCGCAGCGTGTGCAGCGGCACGCGACCTTCGCGGTACCACTCGGTGCGAGCGATCTCGATGCCGTTCAGACGACCGGCGCTCATGATCTTGATGCCCTGGGCACCCAGGCGCATCGCGTTCTGCATCGCACGTTTCATCGCGCGGCGGAACATGATGCGCTTCTCGAGCTGCTGGGTGATCGAGTCGGCGATCAGCTGGGCATCGATCTCGGGCTTGCGCACCTCTTCGATGTTCACGGCCACCGGCACGCCCAGGCGGCGCGTCAGCTCGGCCTTCAGGTTCTCGATGTCCTCACCCTTCTTGCCGATCACCACGCCCGGACGCGCCGAGTAGATGGTGATGCGTGCGTTCTTGGCGGGCCGCTCGATCAGGATGCGCGAGACCGCCGCGCTCTTGAGCTTGGCCTTGAGGTATTCGCGAACCTTCAGGTCTTCGGCCAGCATCGTCGCGAAGTTGCGATTCGACGCGTACCAGCGCGAGGACCAGTTGCGGGTGACGGGCAGGCGGAAGCCGACCGGATGAATCTTCTGTCCCATGGTCTTCTCTGCCTTTAGTTGCCGACGGTGACGAAGATGTGGCAGGTCGGCTTGCTGATGCGGTTGCCGCGGCCCTTGGCGCGCGCGGAGAACCGCTTCAGGGTCGCACCCTGCTCGACGTGGATCGTCTTGACCTTCAGCTCGTCGATGTCGGCACCGTCGTTGTGCTCGGCATTGGCGATCGCCGATTCCAGCGCCTTCTTGATGATGACGGCGGCCTTCTTCTGCGTGAATTCCAGGATGTTGAGCGCCTGGTCCACCTTCTTGCCGCGGACCAGGTCAGCCACCGGCCGACCCTTGTCGACCGACAGACGCACGCCGCGAACGATTGCTCGGGTTTCCATCATCATCCCCTTACTTCTTCGCCTTCTTGTCCGCCGGATGACCCTTGAACGTGCGGGTCAGGGCGAACTCGCCGAGCTTGTGGCCGACCATCTGATCGGTCACGTACACGGGGACGTGCTGCTTGCCGTTGTGCACGGCGATCGTCAGCCCGATGAAATCGGGCAGGATCGTCGAGCGGCGCGACCAGGTCTTGATCGGCTTCTTGTCCTTGATCGCCACGGCCTTCTCGACCTTGGCCACCAGGTGGTGGTCCACGAACGGACCCTTCTTCAGTGAGCGTGCCATCGAGCGTGCCCCTTACTTCTTGCGACGCGAGACGATGAACGTCTGCGTGCGCTTGTTGCTGCGAGTGCGGTAGCCCTTGGTCATCGTGTTCCAAGGCGACACCGGCACCTGGCCCTCGCCGGTGCGGCCTTCGCCGCCGCCGTGCGGGTGGTCCACCGGGTTCATGGCCACGCCACGAACGGTCGGGCGAACGCCCTTCCAGCGGATCGCACCGGCCTTGCCGTACTGGCGCAGGTTGTGCTCTTCGTTGCTCACCTCGCCGATCGTGGCACGGCACTCGATGTGGATGCGACGCACCTCACCCGAGCGCAGGCGAACCTGGGCGTAGGTGCTTTCGCGTGCCAGCAGCGTCACCGAAGTGCCAGCCGAGCGCGCGATCTGCGCGCCCTTGCCGGCCAGCAGTTCGACGCAGTGCATCGTCGAGCCCACCGGGATGTTGCGGATCGGCAGCGTGTTGCCGGCCTTGATCGGCGCTTCCGAGCCGCTCAGGATGGTGGCACCGACTTCCAGACCGCGCGGAGCGATGATGTAACGGCGCTCTCCATCGGCGTAGCACACCAGCGCGATGTGGGCGGTTCGGTTCGGGTCGTACTCGATACGCTCGACCTTCGCCGGGATGCCGTCCTTGTTGCGCTTGAAATCGACCACGCGGTAGTGGTGCTTGTGACCACCGCCCTTGTGCCGGATGGTGATGTGGCCGTTGTTGTTCCGGCCTGCATTCTGGATCTGCGGCTCGAGCAGCGACGCTTCGGGCTTGCCCTTGTGCAGGTGCGAATGCACCACCTTCACCACGGCACGGCGGCCAGGGGACGTGGGCTTGACTTTGACGACGGCCATTACGCGGCCTCCCCGGAGAAGTTGAGCTCCTGACCCGCCTTCAGGCAGACATAGGCCTTGCGAACGTTGTCGCGGCGACCCACACCCTTGCCGAAGCGCTTGGTCTTGCCCTTGGTGTTCACGACCGACACCTTGTCGACCTCGACCTTGAACAGCAGTTCCACCGCCGCCTTGATCTCGGGCTTGGTCGCGTCCTGCAGCACCTTGAACAGCACCTGGTTGTGCGACTCGGCGACCGCCGTGGCCTTCTCGGACACGATCGGCGCGACCAGCACCTTCATCAGGCGACCTTCATCGAACTTGAGAGCGCTCATGCCAGCATCTCCTTGAGCTTCTCGATCGCGCCCTTCGTCACCAGGACCTTCTTGTAGAAGACCAGCGACAGCGGATCGGCATAACGCGGCTCGATCACCAGCACGTTGGCGAGGTTGCGCGACGCGAGGAACAGGTTCTCATCCACCTCGTCCGCGATCACCAGCACCGACTCCAGGCCCATGGCCTTGAACTTCGCGGCCAGCGCCTTGGTCTTGGGCGTCTCGACCTTGATCGAATCCACCACGGCCAAGCGACCTTCACGAGCGAGCTGCGAGAAGATGGCAGCCATGCCGGCGCGGTACATCTTCTTGTTGACCTTGTGGCTGAAGTTCTCTTCCGGGCTGTTCGGGAAGATCCGACCGCCTCCGCGCCACAGCGGCGACGAGGTCATGCCGGCGCGAGCCCGGCCGGTGCCCTTCTGGCGCCACGGCTTCTTGGTCGAGTGCTTGACCGTCTGGCGATCCTTCTGGGCGCGCGTACCTTGGCGGGCATTCGCCTGGTAGGCCACCACCACCTGGTGCACCAGCGCTTCGTTGTAGTCGCGACCGAACACGGTGTCCGGCGCGTCGACCTTCGAGGCGGCCTGGCCTTGTTCGTTCAGGAGCTCGAGTTCCATCAGTTCGCTCCCTTCTTGGCCTTGACCTTGACGGCCGGGCGCACGGTCACGAAACCGTTCTTCGCACCAGGAACCGCGCCGCGCACCAGCAGCAGCTGGCGGGCCTCGTCGACACGCACGATGTCAAGGTTCTGGGTGGTCTTGGTCACGTCGCCGCGGTGGCCGGACATCTTCTTGCCCGGGAACACGCGACCCGGATCCTGGGCCATCGAGATCGAGCCCGGCACGTTGTGCGAACGGCTGTTGCCGTGCGACGCGCGCTGCGAGCCGAAGTTGTGCCGCTTGATGGTGCCGGTGAAGCCCTTGCCGATCGACGTACCCTGCACGTCGACCTTCTGGCCGGCGGCGAACAGGCCGACCGGCAGCGTGCCGCCCGGCTTGTACTCGGCCGCCACTTCGGCGCTGACCGCGAATTCACGCAGGATTTCGCCAGCCTCGACACCCGCCTTGGCGAGATGCCCGGCCTCTGGCTTCGTGACGCGCGACGCCTTGCGGGCGCCAAATGTCACCTGGATGGCGCTGTAGCCGTCGGTTTCGACGGTCTTGACCTGGGTGACGCGATTGTTGGACACGTCAAGCACCGTCACGGGCACGGCGTCGCCGTCGTCCGTGAAGATGCGCATCATGCCCACCTTGCGGCCCAGCAAGCCGAGGCGATCGCCCGGATTGGCTGTAGTCATGGTTCTTCTCCAATGTCCGACATCGATTGGTCGGACTGACTTCACTGAGGCGACCGAACGCATTGCGCCGGGTCACCACGATGTTTTGCCCGCGACACCGGAGTGCCGAGGGCAGAAAAGCCTGCGATTGTAGCAGCAGCGGCCGAAGCCGCAACCACCCGGGTCCGCAGCGAACCCGATCGGAACTTACTGCAGCTTGATCTCGACGTCCACGCCGGCCGGCAGGTCAAGCTTCATCAGCGCGTCGACGGTCTTGTCGGTGGGATCGACGATGTCCATCAGGCGCTGGTGGGTGCGGATCTCGAACTGGTCGCGCGAGCTCTTGTTGACGTGCGGCGAACGCAGGATGTCGAAACGCTGCATGCGTGTCGGCAGGGGCACCGGGCCCTTGACGATGGCGCCGGTGCGCTTGGCGGTGTCGACGATCTCGAGGGCCGATTGATCGATCAGCTTGTAATCGAATGCCTTCAGGCGGATGCGGATCTTTTGCTTTTGCATGACGGTTCCTTCAAAGAGCGGTGCGGCGGGCAGCGCCCGCAGCGGGGTGGTGAAAGGCGGGGCGGGACGTACCCACCCGCCGTCATGCATTACTCGATGATTTTGGCGACGACGCCTGCGCCGACGGTGCGGCCGCCCTCACGGATGGCGAAGCGCAGGCCTTCTTCCATCGCGATCGGGTTGATCAGCTTGACCGTGATGCTCACGTTGTCGCCCGGCATCACCATCTCCTTGTCCTTGGGCAACTCCACCGCGCCCGTCACGTCCGTCGTGCGGAAGTAGAACTGGGGACGGTAGTTGTTGAAGAACGGCGTGTGTCGGCCGCCCTCTTCCTTGCTCAGGACGTAGATCTCGGCGGTGAAGTGGGTGTGCGGCTTGACCGAGCCGGGCTTGCACAGCACCTGGCCGCGCTGCACGTCTTCGCGCTTGGTGCCGCGCAGCAGGATGCCGACGTTGTCGCCCGCCTGACCCTGGTCGAGCAGCTTGCGGAACATCTCGACGCCGGTGCAGGTGGTCTTCTGCGTGGCGCTGATGCCGACGATCTCGATTTCCTCGCCGACCTTGATGATGCCGCGTTCGACACGGCCGGTGACGACGGTGCCGCGCCCGGAGATGGAGAACACGTCTTCCACCGGCATCAGGAAGGCGCCGTCCACCGCACGCTCGGGCGTGGGGATGTAGCTGTCGAGGGCTTCGGCCAGCTTCATGATGGCTTGTTCGCCGAGTTCGCCCTTGTCGCCTTCGAGGGCGAGCTTGGCCGAGCCGTGGACGATGGGGGTGGCGTCACCGGGGAACTCGTACTTGTCGAGCAGTTCGCGCACTTCCATCTCCACCAGCTCGAGGAGCTCGGCGTCGTCGACCATGTCGCACTTGTTCAGGAAGACGATGATGTAGGGCACGCCGACCTGACGGGCCAGCAGGATGTGCTCGCGGGTCTGGGGCATCGGGCCGTCGGCGGCCGAGCACACGAGGATGGCGCCGTCCATCTGCGCCGCACCCGTGATCATGTTCTTCACGTAGTCGGCGTGTCCGGGGCAGTCAACGTGCGCGTAGTGCCGGTTGGCGGTCTCGTACTCAACGTGCGCCGTGTTGATCGTGATGCCGCGCGCCTTCTCTTCGGGCGCCGCGTCGATCTGGTCGTACGCCTTGGCCTCACCACCGAACTTCGACGACAGAATCGTCGTGATCGCCGCCGTCAGCGTCGTCTTCCCGTGGTCCACGTGCCCAATCGTCCCAACGTTCACGTGCGGCTTGGTCCGCTCGAATTTGCTCTTGGCCATTTCAGAATCTCCAGATAAAGAACAGTGCCAGTGTTCGGTTTAAGGTCTCCGGCGGGGAGCGGATTCACCTGCCACTGGCAGCAGGCGGCACCTCACCGAAGACCGGCTTGTTTTCTCAGCGCTTTTACTTCGCGCGCGACGTGATGATCGCGTCGGCCACGTTCTTGGGCGCTTCGCTGTAGTGCTTGAACTCCATCGTGTACGTGGCGCGGCCCTGCGACATCGAGCGCAGCGTGGTCGAGTAGCCAAACATCTCCGACAGCGGCACCTCGGCCTTGATGGCCTTGCCACCGCCCGGCATGTCGTCCATGCCCTGCACCATGCCGCGACGGGACGACAGGTCGCCCATGACGTTGCCGGCGTAGTCTTCCGGTGTCTCAACTTCCACGGCCATCATCGGCTCGAGGATGACCGGCGAGGCCTTGCGACAGCCGTCCTTGAAGCCCAGCGACGCGGCCATCTTGAAGGCGTTCTCGTTCGAGTCGACCTCGTGGTACGAACCGAAGGTCAGCGTGACCTTCACGTCCACCACCGGGAAGCCCGCGAGCACGCCGTTCGGCAGCGAATCTTCGACGCCCTTCTTGACCGCCGGGATGAACTCGCGCGGCACCACGCCACCCTTGATGGCGTCGACGAACTCGAAACCCTTGCCTGGCTCCTGCGGCTCGATCTTCAGCACGACGTGGCCGTACTGGCCCTTGCCGCCCGACTGGCGAACGAACTTGCCTTCGATGTCCGACACCGGCTTGCGGATGGTTTCGCGGTAGGCAACCTGCGGCTTGCCGACGTTGGCCTCTACGCCGAACTCGCGCTTCATGCGATCGACGATGATTTCCAGGTGCAGCTCGCCCATGCCGGAGATGATGGTCTGGCCGGACTCTTCATCGGTGCGCACGCGGAACGACGGGTCTTCCTGAGCCAGACGACCCAGGGCGATGCCCATCTTCTCCTGGTCGGCCTTGGTCTTGGGCTCGACGGCCTGCGAGATCACCGGCTCGGGGAAGATCATCTTCTCGAGCGTGATGATCGCGTCCGGATCGCACAGCGTCTCGCCCGTGGTCACTTCCTTCAGGCCCACGCAGGCCGCGATGTCGCCGGCCAGGATCTCCTTGATCTCTTCGCGCTGGTTGGCATGCATCTGCAGGATCCGCCCGATGCGCTCCTTCTTGCCTCGGATCGGGTTGAAAACCGAATCACCGGACTTCAGCACACCCGAATAGACGCGCACGAAGGTGAGTTGGCCGACGTAGGGGTCGGTCATCAGCTTGAAAGCCAGCGCGGCGAACTTCTCGTCATCGGCCGCACGACGAACCACTTCCTTGTCGTCGTCGTCATGGCCGGGAACCGGGGGAATGTCGATCGGCGACGGCATGAAGTCGATCACGCCGTCGAGCATGCGCTGCACGCCCTTGTTCTTGAAGGCGGTGCCACAGAACATCGGCTGGATCTCGGCGGCGATCGTGCGCGTGCGGATGCCGAACTTGATCTCCGCCTCGGTCAGTTCGCCCGATTCGAGATACTTGTTCATCAGCTCTTCGCTGGCCTCGGCCGCAGCCTCGACCATGTTCTCGCGCCACTTCTGCGACTCGGCCTGCAGGTCAGCGGGGATGTCCTCGTAGTTGAACTTCATGCCCTGGGAGGCTTCATCCCAGATGATCGCCTTCATCTTGATGAGGTCGATCACACCGGTGAAGTTCTCCTCGGCACCGATCGGCAGCACGATGGGCACCGGGTTCGCCTTCAGGCGAACCTTCATCTGGTCATAGACCTTGTAGAAGTTCGCACCGGTGCGGTCCATCTTGTTGACGAACGCCAGGCGCGGCACCTTGTACTTGTTGGCCTGGCGCCAGACCGTCTCCGACTGCGGCTGCACGCCGCCCACGGCACAGTAAACCATGCAGGCGCCATCGAGCACGCGCATCGAGCGCTCCACCTCGATGGTGAAGTCGACGTGCCCCGGGGTGTCGATGATGTTGATGCGGTGCTCGGGAAAGGCCAGCTCCATGCCCTTCCAGAAACAGGTGGTGGCAGCCGACGTGATCGTGATGCCGCGCTCCTGCTCCTGCTCCATCCAGTCCATGGTCGCCGCGCCATCGTGCACTTCACCGATCTTGTGGTTCACGCCGGTGTAGAACAGGATGCGCTCGGTGGTGGTGGTCTTGCCGGCATCGATGTGCGCAGAGATACCGATGTTGCGGTAGCGCTCGATGGGGGTCTTGCGGGCCATGGTGTGACTCCAAATACAGGGGCCGCTCGCGGGTTCGTACAAACCCGAAGAGCGGCCGGGGACCAAAAGAGACTTAGAAGCGGAAGTGCGAGAACGCCTTATTGGCTTCGGCCATGCGGTGAACTTCATCGCGCTTCTTCATTGCGCCGCCGCGGCCTTCCGAGGCCTCGAGCAGTTCATTCGCGAGACGCTGGGCCATCGACTTCTCGCTGCGCTTGCGAGCCGACTCCTTGAGCCAGCGCATCGCCAGCGCCATGCGACGAACGGGGCGAACTTCCACGGGAACTTGGTAGTTCGCACCGCCGACACGGCGAGACTTCACTTCGACCATCGGCTTCACGTTGTTCAGCGCGGTGATGAAGACCTCGAGCGGATCACGGTTGGCCTTCTTCTCGACGGTCTCGAGGGCGCCGTAGATGATGCGCTCGGCCACGGCCTTCTTGCCGGATTCCATGATCACGTTCATGAACTTCGAGAGATCGACGTTGCCGAACTTCGGGTCCGGCAGGATCTCACGCTTGGGTACTTCGCGACGACGGGGCATTTCTCTTCCTTCTGTGCTTCAGTCGGCGCCGTTCGGGCGCCTCGGGCAGCCACACACCGGGGCCACCCACTTACTCGACCCGCCTGCGGCGGGCCATCCGACACCGGCCTCGCGGCCGACGATCCTCTGGCGCAGTCTTACGCCTTCTTCGGGCGCTTCGCGCCGTACTTGGAGCGCGACTGCTTGCGGTCCTTCACACCCTGCAGATCGAGCGAACCGCGCACGATGTGGTAGCGCACGCCCGGCAAGTCCTTGACCCGGCCGCCGCGCACGAGCACCACGCTGTGCTCCTGCAGGTTGTGGCCTTCGCCGCCGATGTAGGAGATGACCTCGAACCCGTTGGTCAGGCGCACCTTGGCGACCTTCCGGAGCGCCGAGTTCGGCTTCTTCGGCGTGGTGGTGTAGACGCGCGTGCAGACGCCCCGACGCTGCGGGCCGCCCTGCATCGCAGGCGACTTCGACTTCGTGACCTCGGTCTGGCGACCGTGGCGCACGAGCTGGTTGATGGTTGGCATGGGTAACTTGTTCCCGTTTGAAGTTACTGGTTCAGGTCTTCCGGTGTCATGCGCGACGCCTCCAGACGGAACCAACCCGGGATGCGCGCCTGGGCCCTCGAGCGAGGACGATTCAGGAAGCGCGGCGCAGGTCGCCCAGCAAAGAGCGCAGCAGAATCTGCCGAAAAGCCTGACAGTATATTCGTGTCGAACATTGCCCGCAAGCAAGAGGGCCTGCCTCCGTCGGTCGCCTCTCCCCCTTCTCCATGACAGCAGCCCCTCCGCCCAACGCGGTCATCGACACCAATGCGATCTTGGACTGGCTCGTTTTCCAGGACCCGGGCGCTGCCTTCGGGCGGGCAATCGAGTGCGGCACGCTCCGCTGGATCGCCACACCCGCGATGCTGCTCGAGCACCGGCGGCTGTTCGCAAGCCCCAGCCTGAGCGCGTGGTCGCCTGATGTCGCCCGCCTTGAGGCCGCCTGGGCGCGTTGGGCCCAGGTAGACACTGACACCGTCCCGGGCTGTTCGCTGCGCTGCACGGACCCCGACGACCAGATGTTCATCGATCTCGCATTGGCGCGCCACGTCACTTGGCTGTTGACCCGGGATCGGGCGCTGCTCAAGCTGGCACGGCGCGCCGCGCCAACTGGTTTGCGTGTACTCACACCCACTCATTGGCAGGCCAGCATGACCGTCAGCGCCGAGGCTGCCGCTGAAGCTAACCGCCCCACCGCGACGAGCCGCTCATGAAAAAGGGCGGCCGAAGCCGCCCTTGCAGTCGCTGCGCAACCCCAACTACTGCGCCGGGGGCGGCGCCGGCTCCTCGCCCACCACAGCCTCGGCGGTCGTCGCTGGCGTCAGCAGGGCCTGCTCCTCAGCCTCCTGCAGAGCGATCGAGCGGCGTTCGGCGTCGTCCATTTCCTCCTTGGCCTTGCGGGCCCGGTGGAAAGCCAGGCCGGTCCCGGCCGGGATCAGACGACCGACGATGACGTTCTCCTTCAGACCACGGAGTTCGTCGCGCTTGCCCATGATCGCCGCTTCGGTCAGCACGCGCGTGGTCTCCTGGAACGACGCCGCCGAGATGAACGAGTCGGTCGACAGCGAGGCCTTGGTGATACCCAGCAGCACGTCGGCATGCGTCGCGATCATCTTGCCTTCGGCGCGCATCTTGTCGTTGGTGTCCAGCATCGAGGCGCGCTCGACCTGCTCACCCAGGATGTAGTGCGTGTCGCCCGGGTTGACGATCTGCACACGGCGCAGCATCTGGCGAACGATCACCTCGATGTGCTTGTCGTTGATCTTCACACCCTGCAGGCGGTAGACGTCCTGCACCTCGTCGACGATGTAGCGCGCCAGTTCCTCGATCCCCAGCAGTCGCAGGATGTCCTGCGGATCGGCCGGGCCGTCGACGATGGACTCGCCCTTGTTGACCACCTGGCCTTCGTGCACCAGGATGTTCTTCTCCTTCGGCACCAGCTCTTCGTAGACCTTGCCGTCCGGGTCGGTGATCTGCAGGCGCACCTTGCCCTTGGTCTCCTTGCCGAACGACACGGTCCCGGTCATCTCGGCCAGGGTGCCCTTGTCCTTGGGCGTGCGGGCCTCGAACAGCTCGGCCACCCGCGGCAGACCGCCGGTGATGTCGCGCGTCTTCTGGCCTTCGACCGGGATGCGGGCCAGCACTTCGCCCGGGGCGAGGTCCTGACCGTCGCGGATCTGCACCAGCGAGCCGATCGGGAAACCGATCGTCACCGAGTGGTCGGTACCGGGGATCTTCACCTCGTTCCCGGCTGCGTCGAGCAGCTTCACCTGCGGGCGAACCACCTTGGCTGCGCCACGGCGCTTCGGGTCGATGACCACCAGCGTCGACAAGCCCGTCACCTCGTCCACCTGCTTGGCGACGGTGACACCCTCTTCCACGTTCTCGAACTTCGCCTTGCCGGCGAACTCGGTGATGATCGGCCGGGTCAGCGGATCCCAGTTGGCCAGCACGGTGCCGGCCTTGACCTGCTGGTCGGCCTTGATGTTGAGCGTCGCGCCGTACGGTACCTTGTGGCGTTCGCGCTCTCGGCCGTGCTGATCGGAGATGATGATCTCGCCGGAACGCGAGATCACCACCAATTCGCCCTTGCCGTTGGTCACGTAGCGCATCGTCGCATTGAAGCCGATGTGACCATCGGACTTCGCCTCGACGCTGGAGGCCACCGCGGCACGCGACGCCGCGCCACCGATGTGGAAGGTGCGCATCGTCAGCTGCGTGCCGGGCTCGCCGATCGACTGCGCGGCGATCACGCCCACCGCCTCGCCGGCGTTCACCAGCCCGCCGCGACCGAGGTCGCGGCCGTAGCACTTGGCGCACAGGCCGAAGCGCGTATGGCAGGTCAACGGCGTGCGGACCTTCACCTCGTCGACGGCAGCCGCCTCGACGATGTCGAGCGTGTCCTCGTCGAGCATCAGTCCGGCCGGCACGACCACCTGCTGGGTCTCTGGATGCAGCACCTCGATGGCCGTCACGCGGCCGAGAATGCGGTCGCGCAGCGACTCGATGACCTCGCCGCCCTCGACCAGCGCGCGCATCGCGATGCCGGCGTCAGTGCCGCAATCGTCCTCGGTCACCACCAGATCCTGTGTGACGTCGACCAGGCGGCGCGTCAGGTAGCCGGAGTTCGCGGTCTTCAGCGCCGTGTCCGCCAAGCCCTTGCGGGCGCCGTGGGTGGAGATGAAGTACTGCAGCACGTTCAGGCCTTCACGGAAGTTCGCCGTGATGGGCGTCTCGATGATCGAGCCGTCCGGCTTGGCCATCAGGCCGCGCATGCCGGCCAACTGGCGGATCTGCGCGGCGGAACCGCGCGCACCGGAGTCGGCCATCATGTAGATGGAGTTGAACGACTCCTGGTCCACCAGCTTGCCGTGACGGTCCTCGACCTTCTGCTTGGACAGCTGGGCCATCATGACCTTGCCGACCTCGTCGCCGGTCTTGCCCCAGATGTCGACGACCTTGTTGTAGCGCTCCCCGGCCGTCACGAGACCCGAGACGTACTGCTGTTCGATCTCCTTGACTTCCTTCTCGGCGCGCTCGATCAGGTCGTGCTTCTGCTTGGGCACCAGCATGTCGTCGATCGAGATCGAAATACCGGCGCGCGTGGCCAGACGGAAGCCGCTCTGCAGCAGCTTGTCGGCCAGCACCACCGTCTCCTTCAGACCGCACTTGCGGAAGGAGGTGTTGATCAGCCGCGAGATCTCCTTCTTCTTCAGCGCCTTGTTGATGTTGGCGAACGGCAGGCCCTTGGGCAGGATCTCCGACAGCAGAGCACGGCCGACCGTAGTGTCGACCAGCTTGGACTCCGGCACGAACTCGCCGCTCTCCTTGTCCTTGGTCCACTCGGTCAGGCGCACGGCGATCTTCGCGGTGATCTCGACCTGGCCGTTGTCGAGCGCGCGCTGCACCTCGACCACGTCGGAGAAGATCAGGCCCTCGCCCTTGGCGTTGATGCGGTCGCGGGTCGCGTAGTACAGACCCAGCACGACGTCCTGCGACGGCACGATCGACGGTTCGCCGTTGGCCGGGAACAGCACGTTGTTGGAGGCCAGCATCAGCGTGCGGGCTTCCATCTGCGCCTCGATCGACAGCGGCACGTGGACGGCCATCTGGTCACCGTCGAAGTCGGCGTTGAACGCCGCGCAGACCAGCGGGTGCAGCTGGATCGCCTTGCCCTCGATCAGCACCGGCTCGAACGCCTGGATGCCCAGGCGGTGCAGCGTCGGCGCGCGGTTCAGCATGACCGGGTGTTCCTTGATGACTTCTTCAAGGATGTCCCAGACCACCGGCGTGCCCGATTCCACTTCCTTCTTCGCCGCCTTGATGGTGGTGGCGATGCCCATGGCTTCCAGGCGCGAGAAGATGAAGGGCTTGAACAGCTCGAGCGCCATCAGCTTGGGCAGGCCGCACTGGTGCAGCTTGAGCGTCGGGCCGACCACGATGACCGAACGGCCCGAGTAGTCGACGCGCTTGCCCAGCAGGTTCTGGCGGAAGCGACCGCTCTTGCCCTTGATCATGTCGGCCAGCGACTTCAGGGCGCGCTTGTTCGCGCCCGTCATCGCCTTGCCGCGGCGGCCGTTGTCGAGCAGCGAGTCCACCGCCTCCTGCAGCATGCGCTTCTCGTTGCGCACGATGATCTCCGGCGCCTTCAGTTCGAGCAGGCGGGCCAGGCGGTTGTTGCGGTTGATGACGCGGCGGTACAGATCGTTCAGGTCGGACGTGGCGAAGCGCCCGCCGTCCAGCGGCACCAGCGGACGCAGGTCCGGCGGCAGCACCGGCAGCACGTTCATCACCATCCACTGCGGCTTGATGCCCGACTTCTTGAAGGCCTCCATCACCTTCAGGCGACGCGAGTTCTTCTTGACCTTGAGCTCGGAGCCAGTCATGTCGCCGCGCAGGCGCTCGATCTCGACGTCGAGGTCGATCTCGGCCAGCAACTTCTGGATGCCCTCGGCGCCCATCAGCGCGACGAATTCGTCGCCGTGCTGCTGTTTCTTCGCGTCGTAGTCGTCCTCGGTCATGATCGAGAACTTCTTCAGCTCGGTCATGCCCGGGTCGACGACCACGTAGGCCTCGAAGTACAGCACGCGTTCGATGTCACGCAGCGTCATGTCGAGCACCAGGCCCAGGCGCGACGGCAGCGACTTCAGAAACCAGATGTGCGCGCAGGGCGCGGCCAGATCGATGTGGCCCATGCGGTCACGGCGCACCTTGGTCTGGGTGACCTCGACGCCGCATTTCTCGCAGATCACGCCGCGGTGCTTCAGGCGCTTGTACTTGCCGCACAGGCACTCGTAGTCCTTGATCGGGCCGAAGATCTTGGCGCAGAACAAGCCGTCGCGTTCCGGCTTGAAGGTACGGTAGTTGATGGTCTCGGGCTTCTTCACCTCGCCGAACGACCAGCTCCGGATCTTCTCCGGGGACGCCAGGCCGATCTTGATGGCATCGAAATGCTCATCCGGGGTGAACTGCTTGAAAAGGTCGAGTAGTCCCTTCATGCATCTTCTCCTTTAGTTGCGCTCGAGCTCGATGTCGATGCCGAGCGAACGAATTTCCTTCACCAGCACGTTGAACGACTCCGGCATGCCGGCCTCGATCGCGTGCTCGCCCTTGACGATGCTTTCGTACACCTTGGTGCGCCCGTTCACGTCGTCCGACTTCACGGTCAGCATTTCCTGCAGCACATAGCTCGCGCCATAGGCTTCCAGCGCCCAGACTTCCATTTCGCCGAAACGCTGGCCGCCGAACTGCGCCTTGCCGCCCAGCGGCTGCTGCGTGACGAGCGAATAGGGGCCGGTGGAGCGCGCATGCATCTTGTCGTCGACCAGGTGGTGCAGCTTCAGCACGTGCATGTAGCCCACGGTGACCGGACGCTCGAAGGCGTCGCCGGTGCGGCCGTCGTGCAGCGTCGCCTGGGTGCGGGTGGCGTTCAGCCCCTTGGCCGCGGCGATCTCGTCCGGATAGGCGAGGTGCATCATCGCGCGGATCTCCTCCTCGGTGGCGCCGTCGAACACCGGCGTCGCGAACGGCACGCCCTGCGCAAGATTGGTCGCCATTTCGGTGATCTCGGCATCGCTGAGGCCGTTCAGGCCCTCCGACTTGCCGCCCGACTTGTTGTACAGCTCGTCGAGGAACTTGCGCACGTCGGCGATCTTTGCCTCCTGCTGGAGCAGGTCGCCGATGCGCTGGCCGATGCCCTTGGCGGCCCAGCCCAGGTGCACTTCCAGCACCTGTCCGACGTTCATCCGCGACGGCACGCCCAGTGGGTTGAGCACGATGTCGCACGGCGTGCCGTCGGCCATGTAGGGCATGTCCTCGACCGGAACGATCTTGGAGACCACGCCCTTGTTGCCATGGCGGCCAGCCATCTTGTCGCCCGGCTGCAGGCGGCGCTTGACGGCCAGGTAGACCTTGACCATCTTCAGAACGCCGGCCGGCAGTTCGTCGCCCTGCGTCAACTTCTTGCGCTTCTCCTCGAAGGCGAGGTCGAAGCTGTGGCGCGTCTGCTCGAGCGAGTTCTTGATCGACTCGAGCTGGTTGGCGATGTCGTCGTCCGCCGGGCGGATGTCGAACCAATGGTACTTGTCGACGCTCGCCAGGTAGGCCTTGTCGATCGGCGTGCCCTTGGCGAGCTTGTTCGGACCGCCATTGGCCGTCTTGCCGGCCAGCAGCTTCTCGATCCGGTCGAAGGCGTCGGCCTCGACGATGCGCAGCTGGTCGTTCAGGTCCAGGCGGAAGCGCTTGAGCTCGTCGTCGATGATCTGCTGGGCGCGCTTGTCGCGCTGGATGCCTTCGCGGGTGAACACCTGCACATCAATCACGGTGCCGTTGGTGCCCTGGTCCACGCGCAGCGAGGTGTCCTTCACGTCGGACGCCTTCTCGCCGAAGATCGCGCGCAGCAGCTTCTCTTCCGGCGTCAGCGTGGTCTCGCCCTTCGGCGTGACCTTGCCGACCAGCACGTCGCCCGGGTTCACCTCAGCACCGATGTAGACGATGCCCGACTCGTCGAGCCGGCCGAGTTGCTGCTCGGACAGGTTCGGGATGTCGCGGGTGATTTCCTCCGAGCCCAGCTTGGTGTCACGCGCCATCACCACCAGTTCCTCGATGTGGATCGAGGTATAGCGGTCGTCGGCGACCACGCGCTCCGAGATCAGGATCGAGTCCTCGAAGTTGTAGCCGTTCCAGGGCATGAACGCGACCAGCATGTTCTGGCCGAGCGCCAGTTCACCGATGTCGGTCGACGCGCCGTCGGCGATCACGTCGCCGGCACCCACCTGGTCACCGCGCTGGACGATCGGGCGCTGGTGGATGTTGGTGTTCTGGTTCGAGCGCTGGTACTTGATCAGGTTGTAGATGTCGACGCCGACCTCGCCCGCCACCGTTTCCGCGTCGTTGACGCGGATCACGATGCGGTTGGTGTCGATGTAGTCGACCACGCCGCCCCGCTTGGCCGTGACAACCGTGCCCGAGTCGACCGCCGAGACGCGCTCGACGCCGGTGCCGACAAAGGCCTTCTCGGGGCGCAGCACCGGCACGGCCTGGCGCTGCATGTTCGCGCCCATCAGCGCGCGGTTCGCATCGTCGTGCTCGAGGAAAGGCACCAGCGAGGCCGCCACCGACACGATCTGCGTCGGCGCCACGTCCATGTACTGGATGCGCTCGGGTGAGGTCAGCACCGACTCGCCGCTCTCGCGGGCCGACACCAGCTCGTCGATCAGCTTGCCGTCCTTGTCGAGACCGGCATTGGCCTGCGCGATGACGTACTTGCCTTCCTCGATGGCCGACAGGTAGTCGATCTGGTCGGTGACCTTGCTGTCGATCACGCGGCGGTACGGCGTCTCGAGGAACCCGTACTCGTTGAGCTGGGCGTACAGCGCCAGCGAGTTGATCAGGCCGATGTTCGGACCTTCCGGGGTCTCGATCGGGCAGACGCGGCCGTAATGGGTCGGGTGCACGTCGCGCACCTCGAAACCGGCGCGCTCGCGGGTCAGGCCACCCGGGCCCAGGGCCGAGACGCGACGCTTGTGCGTGATCTCGGACAGCGGGTTGGTCTGGTCCATGAACTGCGACAGCTGGCTCGCCCCGAAGAACTCCTTCAGCGCCGCGGAGATCGGCTTGGAGTTGATCAGGTCGTGCGGCATCAGCGCCTCGGTCTCGGCCTGGCCGAGACGTTCCTTCACGGCCTTCTCGATGCGCGCCAGACCCGAGCGGTACTGGTTCTCGGCCAGCTCACCGACACAGCGCACGCGGCGGTTGCCGAGGTGATCGATGTCGTCCACCTCGCCGCGGCCGTTGCGCAGCTCGACCAGGATCTTGACCACGTCGAGGATGTCGTCGTTGGCCAGCACCATGCGGCCTTCGGCGGTGTCACGCCCAACGCGGGCGTTGAACTTCATCCGCCCGACGCGCGACAGGTCGTAGGTGTCCTCGCTGTAGAACAGGCGGTTGAACAAGGCCTGCACCGCGTCCTCGGTCGGCGGCTCGCCGGGGCGCATCATGCGGTAGATCGCCACGCGAGCGGCCAGCTCGTCGGCGGTCTCGTCGGAGGCCAGCGTCTGCGAGATGTACGCGCCCATGTCGAGCTCGTTCGTGTACAGGCACTGGATGTCCTTGATGCCGGCCGTGCGCAGCTTCTTCAGCAGCGAATCGGTCAGTTCGTCGTTGGCCTTCGCGATGATCTCGCCGGTGTCGGCATCGACCATGTTCTTCGCCAGCACGCGGCCGACGAGGAAGTCTTCCGGCACGCTGATGAAGCTGGTGCCCGACGCTTCCAGCGCACGCGTGTGGCGCGCCGTGATGCGCTTGTCCTTCTCGACGATCACGGCACCCGCCTTGTCGGTCAGGTCGAAGCGGGCGATCTCGCCGCGCAGCCGGTCGGCCACGAACTCCATCTGCGCGCCCGAGTCCATCAGGCGGAAGTTGTCGAACACGAAGAAGTTCGCGAGGATCTGCTCCGGGTTCAGACCGATGGCCTTCAGCAGGATCGTCACCGGCATCTTGCGACGGCGGTCGACGCGGAAGTACAGGATGTCCTTCGGGTCGAACTCGAAGTCCAGCCACGAGCCGCGGTAAGGAATGATGCGGGCGCTGAACAGCAGCTTGCCCGAGCTGTGGGTCTTGCCCTTGTCGTGCTCGAAGAACACGCCCGGCGAGCGATGCAGCTGCGAAACGATCACGCGCTCGGTGCCGTTGACGATGAAGGAGCCGTAGTCGGTCATCAGGGGCACTTCACCCATGTAGACCTCCTGCTCCTTGATCTCCTTGACCACCTTCGACTGCGAGGTCGAGGTTTCGCGGTCATAGATGATCATCTGCAGCTTGGCGCGCACCGCGGCGGCGTAGGTCAGGCCGCGCTGCTGGCATTCCCGCGTGTCGAACGCGGGCTTGGCCATGTTGAACTCGATGTACTTCATCTCCACGAACCCGTTGTGCGAGACGATCGGGAAGGCGGAGAGGAAGGCGGCCTGCAAGCCCTCCGGTTTGCGCTTTTGGGGCGGCACGTCCTTCTGCAGGAAGGCGACGTAGGAATCCTTCTGCATCGTCAGCAGATAGGGCACGCCCAAGACGTTCTCGCGCTTTCCGAAACTCTTCCGGATGCGCTTGCGCTCGGTGTAGCTGTAGGGGGTTGCTTGCGCCATTGATCACTCCGTGTCGAACGAGCACCGCCCGGCCTAGGCGACACTCTTTCGGCGACTGGCGACGCAGACCTTGCGTCTGCTGCTTGGTGGCTGGCCACTACCAGCCGCTGGCGGACAACCAGGGCATTGCACCCCAGCCCGACCAAACCGGTTCCCTGCAGTCGTTTCAGAGAACACTTGGAAACCCCCAAGGGAGACTTCCAGGTGCTCACGGCCCTCGGAGAAACCCTCGATTATGACCTCGAGGATCTTTCTGACACCCCCCAAGGGCTAATGAGAGGGATCGCTCCAGGAAGCGCAAAAGGCTGGGGCCGATCCGGCACCCAGCCCCGTGCGCCGCGTCTGATTACTTCAGCTCGGCCTTCGCGCCGGCTTCCACCAGCTTCTTCACAGCCGCTTCGGCGTCGGCCTTGGCCACCGCTTCCTTCACGTTCTTCGGAGCGCCATCGACCAGGTCCTTGGCTTCCTTCAGGCCCAGGCCCGTCAGTTCGCGCACGGCCTTGATGACCGACACCTTGTTCGCGCCGGCCTCGAGCAGAACGACGTTGAACTCGGTCTTCTCTTCCACCGCAGCAGCAGCGCCACCACCACCGCCGGCAGCCGGGGCGGCCATCGCGGCGGCGGACACGCCGAACTTCTCTTCGATGGCCTTGACCAGCTCGTTGAGCTCCATCACCGACATGCTGTCGAGGGCGGTCAGGAATGCGTCTTTATCGAATGCCATTTTGGTTCCTAGATATGCGTTGAAATTGAATGAAGATCAGGCGGCGGCAGCCTCGGCGGGCGCGGCTTCCGCCGACCCCCCTCGCTGCTCGGCCAGCGCGGCCAGTACGCGCGCGATGCGCGAGACCGGCGACTGCATCAGTCCCAGCAGCTGCGACAGCAGCACTTCCTTGCTCGGGATCGATGCCAGCGCCTTCACGCCCTCGGCGTCCAGGGCCTTGCCGGCATAGGCGCCGGCCTTGATCACCAGCTTGTCGTTGCCCTTTGCGAAGTCCGCGATGACTTTGGCTGCTGCCACAGCGTCTTCGGAGAAGCCGTAGATCAGCGGGCCAGCCATGCTCCCGGCGGCCACTTCGAACGAGGTGCCAGCGACGGCACGGCGAGCGAGCGTGTTCTTCAGCACGTGAAGATAGACGCCCTTCTCGCGCGCCTGCTTGCGCAGCGCGTTCAAGTGTTCCACCGTGAGTCCGCGGTACTCGGCCAGCGCCAGCGTCTGTGCCTTGGCCACCTGGGCCGACACCTGCGCCACGACGGCTTCTTTCTCGTTGCGATTCAGACTCAAGGTCCACTCCTTTGCTTATGCGCCCCGGACCTTGCGGTCCGCGGCACCCACTTCAGCGACCTTCTGTCCAGGAACCCCGCCGATCACGAATCGCTTCGTCCTCGACGGCCATGCCCGTTCAGCGGGATCGCCATCTGCGCTGGCTTCGTCGCCGACCCTTCGGCCGACACCTCATTTAGGCGGCTCGCGCCGCACCAACGGTCTTTGACGGCCCGCGCCGGATTGCCCCGAGAGGCTCACCGGCACGACCCACCAATTCAGCCGGATCTCGCGCCAGACACTCGCGAGACCCTTGTCCGATGTATCAGCCCTGCGCGGCGGCGTTGATCGACGCCACGTCCACGCGCACGCCGACACCCATGGTCGACGACACCGCGACCTTGCGCAGGTAGATGCCCTTGCTGGTCGCCGGCTTGGCCTTGTTGAGCGCCTCGATCAGCGCCTGCAGGTTGCCCTTGAGCTTGTCGCCGTCGAACGAGCGGCGGCCCAGCGTCGTGTGGATGATCCCGGCCTTGTCGACGCGGAACTGCACCTGGCCGGCCTTGGCGTTCTTCACTGCGGTGGCCACGTCGGGCGTCACGGTACCGACCTTCGGGTTCGGCATCAGGCCGCGCGGGCCCAGGATCTGGCCCAGCGTACCGACGATCCGCATCGTGTCCGGCGACGCGATCACGACATCGAAGTTCAGGTTGCCGGCCTTGACCTGTTCGGCCAGGTCTTCCATGCCGACCACGTCGGCGCCGGCGGCCTTGGCTTCCTCGGCCTTGGCGCCCTGGGCGAACACCGCCACGCGCTTGGTCTTGCCGGTCCCGTTGGGCAGCACGACGGCGCCGCGGACCACCTGGTCTGACTTCTTCGCATCGATGCCGAGTTGCACGGACACGTCGATCGATTCGTCGAACTTCGCGGTCGCGCAGTCACGCACGATCTTGAAGGCATCGTCGATCGCGTACAGCTTCAGGCTGTCGACCTTGCCCTCGAGGGCCTTCTGGCGTTTGGTGAGCTTGGCCATGTCAGACACCCTCCGTGGTGACGCCCATCGAGCGGGCGGTGCCCGCGATGGTGCGGACCGCAGCGTCCAGGTCGGCCGCCGTCAGGTCCTTGGTCTTGGTCTTGGCGATCTCCTCGAGCTGGGCCCGGGTGATCTTGCCGACCTTGTCGGTGTGCGGCTTGGACGAGCCCTTGTCGAGCTTGATCGCCTTCTTGATCAGCACCGTGGCGGGCGGCGATTTCAGCACGAAGGTGAAGCTCTTGTCCGCGAACGCGGTGATCACCACCGGCAGCACGAGGCCGGGTTCCATCGACTGGGTCTGGGCGTTGAACGCCTTGCAGAACTCCATGATGTTGAGGCCGCGCTGACCCAGCGCGGGACCGATCGGGGGCGACGGATTCGCCTTGCCGGCCGGGATTTGCAGCTTGATGAAGCCGACAATCTTCTTGGCCATGTGTTTCTCCTAGAACCTCCCTCGCGGCCTGCGCTGGAGGTCGAGTGCAAACGCCAGGGACTGGTTACCCGGGCTCCTCACACCGATGTCACGTCACCGGCAGCAACGGATGGCGTCTGGCGCCTGCCTTGCGGCGCGCCGCCCCGCCATCGGGGCTGAATGCATCAGACCTTCTCGACCTCGTGGAAATCCAGTTCCACCGGCGTCGAGCGGCCGAAGATCGTCACCGAGACGCGCACCTTCGACTTGTCGTAGTTGACTTCTTCGATGGCACCGTTGAAGTCGGTGAACGGGCCTTCCTTGACGCGCACCAGTTCGCCCACTTCCCACTCGACCTTGGGGCGCGGCTTCTCGATGCCTTCCTGCATCTGGTGCACGATCTTCATCACCTCGGCCTCGGAAATCGGCGCCGGGCGGTTCTTCGCGCCGCCGACGAAGCCGGTGACTTTGGAGGTGTGCTTCACCAGATGCCAGGACTCATCGTCCATCAGCATCTCGACCAGCACGTAGCCGGGGAAGAAGCGGCGCTCGGTCACGGCCTTCTTGCCGTTCTTCATCTCGACCACTTCCTCGGTCGGGACGAGGATGCGGCCGAACTTGGCCTGCATGCCGGCACGGTCGATGCGTTCGCGCAGGTTGCGTTCGACGGCCTTCTCCATGCCGGAGTAGGCATGCACCACGTACCAGCGCAGCGGGCTGGCGGGTACGGCGTCGGTGGTGGCTGGGGTCTGGACTTCGCTCATGTTCAACCTCGCGCCTTTCAGCGCCTCCAACCCAGGATCAAGTCGTACAGCGCCCACTCCAGGGTCTTGTCGGTCAGCCACAGGAACAGCGCCATCACGAACACGAAGGCGAACACATAGCCCGTCATCTGGATCGCTTCCTTGCGGCTTGGCCACACGACCTTGCGCAGTTCACGGACCGAGTCTCGGCCGAAGCCGGCCAGCGCCTTGCCCGGCTCGGCCGTGAAGAACACGGCCACGCCGGCGACCATCAGTCCCAGCAGCGCGGCCACGCGCAGCCACAGGTCCTGCTTGCCGAGCAGGTAGAACGCGGCGACCGCGGCGACGACCAGCAAGCCCGCGGCGGCGAGCTTGGCCTTGTCAGCGCCGGTGGAAACGGTTTCGACGGTTGGGTTGTTCATCTTGCTTCGGTTCGATCACGAGGGCCGCCCTACAGCAGCAAGGCCCGCGGGGTCCGTGGACTCCCTGCGGGCCGCTGCGCGCCGGCATGTGCGTTCGATTCGATCAGTGCCTGTCGGACTCCGGGCGATGCGTGGCAGGGGCAGAGGGAATCGAACCCCCAACCTTCGGTTTTGGAGACCGACGCTCTGCCAATTGAGCTATACCCCTACGCAACCCTTGAAATGATTACTCGATGATTTTTGCGACGACGCCTGCGCCGACGGTGCGGCCGCCCTCACGGATGGCGAAGCGCAGGCCTTCTTCCATCGCGATCGGGTTGATCAGCTTGACCGTGATGCTCACGTTGTCGCCCGGCATCACCATCTCCTTGTCCTTGGGCAACTCCACCGCGCCCGTCACGTCCGTCGTGCGGAAGTAGAACTGGGGACGGTAGTTGTTGAAGAACGGCGTGTGTCGGCCGCCCTCTTCCTTGCTCAGGACGTAGATCTCGGCGGTGAAGTGGGTGTGCGGCTTGACCGAGCCGGGCTTGCACAGCACCTGGCCGCGCTGCACGTCTTCGCGCTTGGTGCCGCGCAGCAGGATGCCGACGTTGTCGCCCGCCTGACCCTGGTCGAGCAGCTTGCGGAACATCTCGACGCCGGTGCAGGTGGTCTTCTGCGTGGCGCTGATGCCGACGATCTCGATTTCCTCGCCGACCTTGATGATGCCGCGTTCGACACGGCCGGTGACGACGGTGCCGCGCCCGGAGATGGAGAACACGTCTTCCACCGGCATCAGGAAGGCGCCGTCCACCGCACGCTCGGGCGTGGGGATGTAGCTGTCGAGGGCTTCGGCCAGCTTCATGATGGCTTGTTCGCCGAGTTCGCCCTTGTCGCCTTCGAGGGCGAGCTTGGCCGAGCCGTGGACGATGGGGGTGGCGTCACCGGGGAACTCGTACTTGTCGAGCAGTTCGCGCACTTCCATCTCCACCAGCTCGAGGAGCTCGGCGTCGTCGACCATGTCGCACTTGTTCAGGAAGACGATGATGTAGGGCACGCCGACCTGACGGGCCAGCAGGATGTGCTCGCGGGTCTGGGGCATCGGGCCGTCGGCGGCCGAGCACACGAGGATGGCGCCGTCCATCTGCGCCGCACCCGTGATCATGTTCTTCACGTAGTCGGCGTGTCCGGGGCAGTCAACGTGCGCGTAGTGCCGGTTGGCGGTCTCGTACTCAACGTGCGCCGTGTTGATCGTGATGCCGCGCGCCTTCTCTTCGGGCGCCGCGTCGATCTGGTCGTACGCCTTGGCCTCACCACCGAACTTCGACGACAGAATCGTCGTGATCGCCGCCGTCAGCGTCGTCTTCCCGTGGTCCACGTGCCCAATCGTCCCAACGTTCACGTGCGGCTTGGTCCGCTCGAATTTGCTCTTGGCCATCTCGATCTCCTGAAGGTCGCGGGTGACAGTTGCTTGAGAGTGCGTGCGAAGGTGGTGCCCATGGCGCGGATCGAACGCGCGACCTCTCCCTTACCAAGGGAGTGCTCTACCACTGAGCCACATGGGCATCGATACTGGTCTGCGCCCGGCTCGACAGAACCAAGGCACACATCACTACCGACCGCCGAACCTTCCCATCGCCAGAAGGCCCGCAAACCCGTGGAACTGTGGAGCGGGAGACGGGAATCGAACCCGCGTCATTAGCTTGGAAGGCTAGGGTTCTACCATTGAACTACTCCCGCCCTGGGAGTCACTGCCCGGACCGGCACAGCCAGCACATCACACGGTTTTGCGGCCCCGAAAGACCACGGCACTCTCAAACGAAAAACGATTCGCCCTGGTGGAGGAGGCTGGATTCGAACCAGCGTAGGCGTAAGCCAACAGATTTACAGTCTGCCCCCTTTAGCCACTCGGGCACCCCTCCGGGACGAGCCCGCGACTATATCACGGCGCCTTCGGCGGACAAGCATCATCCCCCGGCCCCGCGCCGGATTCAGGCGCCCAGCGACCAGTCGAGCGGCCGGCCGGCGCGCGCCAGGAAGTCGGCCGAGGCCGAGAAATGCCCACAGCCGATAAAGGGCAGCGGCGGCCGGCGCGCCGACAGCGGCGACGGGTGGTTGGCCTGCCAGATGCGGTGCGGCCCGCCACCGGCGGCCACGACGGCCGCCTTGGCCTGGGCGTGCGCGCCCCACAGCAGGAAAGCCACCGGCTGAGGCTGCCGCGCGACTGCCGCGATCAGCGAGTCAGTGAGCACTTCCCATCCGAATTTCGCATGACTGCCGGGCAGGCCATCCTCGACGCTCAGGCTGGTGTTGAGCAGCAGGACGCCGCGCCGCGCCCAGGCGAGCAGGCTGCCCGAGGCCGGCATCGGTTGACCGAGGTCGCGCTGCAGTTCCGCGAAGATATTGCGCAGGCTGGGCGGAGGGCGCACCCCGGTGGGCACCGAGAACGCCAGCCCCTCGGCCTGGCCGGGGCCGTGGTACGGGTCCTGGCCCAGGATGACGGCACGCACCGAGTCCAGCGGCGTCAGTTGCAGCGCCCGCAGCGGCTGCGGCGGGTAGACGGTTGCGCCGGCCGCGCGGCGCGCGGCGAGCCGCTCCATTAGTCTCTGCCCGGCGACCGAGCCGCGGAAGGCGCCGACCACCGGCCGCCAGCCGGCGTCGAGGGCCTCGTCGTCCAGCGCGCTATCGGCGGCGGTCACGCGCCTCAGCCGAACAGCGCGGCCAGCGCCAAGCCGGGATCGGGCGCGCGCATGAAGGCTTCGCCGACCAGGAAGGCGTGCACCTGGGCCTCGCGCATGCGCCGCACGTCGGCCGGAGCGAGGATGCCGCTCTCGGTCACCAGCAGGCGGTCCGGCGGCACGCGCGGCAACAGGCCCAGCGTGGTGTCGAGCGTGACCTCGAAGGTCCGCAGGTTGCGGTTGTTGATGCCGACCAGCGGAGTCTTCAGCCGCAGCGCGCGGTCGAGTTCGGCGCCGTCGTGCACCTCGACCAGCACCGCCAGGCCGATCGCCTGCGCCACCGCTTCCAGGTCGGCCATCTGGGCGTCGGCCAGGCAGGCGGCGATCAGCAGGATGCAGTCGGCACCCATCTCGCGCGCCTCGAACACCTGGTAGTCGTCGACCATGAAGTCCTTGCGCAGCACCGGCAGCGGGCAGGCGGCGCGGGCGGCCAACAGGTAGTCGACCGAGCCCTGGAAGAAGCGCTCGTCGGTCAGCACCGACAGGCAGGCCGCGCCGTGGCGGGCGTAGCTCTCGGCGATCGCCGCCGGCACGAAGTGCTCGCGCAGCACGCCCTTGCTCGGGCTGGCCTTCTTGACCTCGGCGATCACCGCCGGCCGGCCGGCCGCGACGCACCCGCGCAGCGCGCCGGTGAAGTCGCGCAGGTCGGCGCGCCGTTCGGCCGACTCTGCGTCGGCGCGCAGCGAGGCAAGGGAGCGCCGCTTGCGCGCGGCCACGATCTCGTCCCGCTTGACCGCGACGATCTTCTGCAGGATGTCTTCGCCGCTCACGCCGCCCCCTTGAGCCGGCGCGTCGTCGCGACGAACCGCTCGAGCGTCTTCGCCGCCGCACCCGAGGCCACCGCCTCGCGCGCCTGGCGCACACCCTCGCCGATCGATGGCGCGACGTCGGCGGCGTACAGCGCCGCGCCGGCGTTGAGCAGCACGATGTCGCGCACCGGCCCTGCCTCGTCGGCGAGCGCGCGGCGGATGCAGCCGACCGACTCGTCCTTGCTCGCCACCTTCAACCCCCGGGTGTCGTAGACCGGCAGGCCGAAGTCGCTCGGATGCACCGTGTACTCGCGCACCTCGCCGTCCTTCAGCTCGCCGATCAGCGTCTCGCCGGACAGCGAGATCTCGTCCATGCCGTTCATGCCGTAGACCACCAGCACGTGGCGCGAGCCCAGGCGCTGCAGCACGCGCACCTGGATGCCGACCAAGTCGGGGTGGAACACGCCCATCAGCTGGTTCGGCGCGCCCGCCGGGTTGGTGAGCGGCCCGAGGATGTTGAAGATCGTGCGCACACCGAGTTCCTTGCGCACCGGGCCGGCGTGCTTCATCGCCGGGTGGTGGTTGGGCGCGAACATGAACCCGATGCCCGACTCGGCCAGGCACTCGGCCACCTGCGCCGGCGCGAGGTCGATGCTGGCGCCCAGCGCCTCGAGCACGTCGGCGCTGCCCGAGGTGGAGGACACGCTGCGCCCACCGTGCTTGGCCACGCGCGCGCCGGCTGCCGCCGCGACGAACATCGCGGTGGTCGAGATGTTGAAGGTGTGGGCGGCGTCGCCGCCGGTGCCGCACAGGTCGACCAGGTGCTCGGTGTCGGCCACCGGCACCGGCGTCGCGAACTCGCGCATCACGGTGGCCGCAGCGGCGATCTCGCCGATGCTCTCCTTCTTGACGCGCAGGCCCACCGCCAGCGCGGCGATCATCACCGGCGACATCTCGCCGCTCATGATGCGTCGCATCAGGTGCAGCATCTCGTCGTGGAAGATCTCGCGGTGCTCGATCGTGCGCTGAAGGGCGGCGGTGTCCGTGATCATCTAGCGAGCTCCTTCGAGGAAGTTCTTCAGCATCGCGTGGCCATGCTCGGTCAGGATGGACTCGGGGTGGAACTGCACTCCCTCGATCGGCAGCGAGCGGTGGCGCACGCCCATGATCTCGCCGTCCGGCGTGGTCGCGCTCACCGCCAGCTCGGCCGGTAGCGTCGCGCGCTCGATCGCCAGCGAGTGGTAGCGGATCACGTTGAAGCGCTCGGGCAGGTTCGCGAACACACCGTGCCGGTCGGTCGTGATCTCGCTCGCCTTGCCGTGCATCTGCACCTGGGCGCGCACGATGCGTCCGCCCAGCGCCGCGCCGATCGCCTGGTGACCCAGGCACACGCCCAGGATCGGCAGCCTGCCGGCGAAGTGGCGGATCGATTCGACACAGATGCCGGCCTCGGCCGGCGAGCAGGGGCCGGGCGAGAGCACCAGGCGATCGGGCCGCAGCGCCTCGATCTCGGTCAGCGTGATCTCGTCGTTTCGGAACACCTTCACCTCCTCGCCGAGCTCGGCGAAGTACTGCACCAGGTTGAAGGTGAAGCTGTCGTAGTTGTCGATCATCAGGAGCATGTCAGAAGCCCTCCTCGACCAGCTCCGCCGCGCGCAGTACGGCGCGCGCCTTGTGCTCGGTTTCCTTCCACTCCAGCTCGGGCACCGAGTCGGCCACGATGCCGGCCGCCGCCTGCACGTAGAGCACGTTGTCCTTGACGATGCCGGTGCGGATCGCGATCGCGACGTCCATGTCGCCAGCGAAGCTCAGGTAGCCGCAGGCGCCGCCGTAGATGCCGCGCTGCACCGGTTCGAGCTCGTCGATGATCTCCATCGCGCGGATCTTCGGCGCGCCGCTCAACGTGCCGGCCGGGAAGGTCGCGCGCAGCACGTCCATGTTGGTCGTGCCCGGCTTCAGCAGGCCCTCGACGTTGCTGACGATGTGCATCACGTGCGAGTAGCGCTCGACCGCGAAGGCTTCGGTCACCTTGACCGAGCCGGTCTGCGCGATGCGGCCGATGTCGTTGCGCGCCAGGTCGATCAGCATCAGGTGCTCGGCGCGCTCCTTCGGGTCAGCCAGCAGCTCGGCCTCGACCGCGAGGTCGCGCTCGGGCGTCGCGCCACGCGGTCGGGTGCCAGCTAGCGGGCGGATCGTGACCTTCTGGCCCTCGGGCACCTGCTCGTGGCGCACCAGGATCTCGGGCGAGGCGCCGACGATCTGGAAGTCGCCCATGTCATAGAAGTACATGTACGGCGACGGGTTCATCGAGCGCAGCGCACGGTACAGCGACAGCGGACTCTCGGTGTAGCGCTTGCGCAGGCGCTGGCCGAACACGATCTGCATGCAGTCGCCGGCTGCGATGTACTCCTTGCAGCGCAGCACCGCGGCCTCGTAGTCGGCGCGCGCGAACTCGCGCTCCACCGCGTGCGAGGGGCCGCGCTTCACGGCCGGCGCGGTCACGCTGTAGCGCAGTCGGTCATTCAGCTCGGCCAGCCGCTTCTTGCCGCGGAAGTAGGCCTCGGGCTGCGACGGATCGGCGTAGACGATCAGGTAGAGCCGCCCCGACAGGTTGTCGATGACCGCCAGCTCCTCGGTCTGCAGCAGCTGGATGTCGGGTGTGCCGATGCCGCCCTCGCGCCGCGCGCTGGCCAGCTTGGGCTCCATGAAGCGCACCGCCTCGTAGCCGAAGTAGCCGGCGAGGCCGCCGCAGAAGCGCGGCAGGCCGGGCCGCAGCGCCACCTTGAAGCGGCTCTGGTAGGCCTCGATGAAGTCCAGCGGGTTGCCGTGGTGCGTCTCGGTCACCTGGCCGTCGGTCACCACCTCGCAGTGCTCGCCGGTGGCGCGCAGCAACGTGCGCGCCGGCAGGCCGATGAAGGAGTAGCGCCCGAAGCGCTCGCCCCCGACCACCGACTCGAGCAGGAAGCTCAGCGGCCGGCCTCCGGCCAGCTTCAGGTACAGCGACAGCGGGGTTTCCAGGTCGGCGAGCGCCTCGCCGATCAACGGAATGCGGTTGTAGCCCTGCTCGGCCAGGCTCTTGAATTCGAGTTCGGTGATCACGTCAGGGCCCTCCGTGGCCCAGGCCCACCCGGGAGCGGGCGGCCGCGCAAACAAGACATCGGGTGGCTGCGAAGACCGGCGTGAAGCCGGCCAGACGCAGCGTCGCGGGTCAGCCGGCCCGGCGACGCCAGGGCCAGGCTCCCCGGTCGTGAGACCCCGTGATGTGCTTGCGCGACATGAACATGAGGCCAGTCTAGCAGGCGCCGCGGGCCGAAGTCCGGTCGCCGTGGGGCCACGCCCCCCTCTCCCTCGCGCAGCCCCCGTTTGCGGGGAGGTGCCTGTTCACGGGGTGGTCGGGCCTGCGCTCGGCCGCTTAGTCTCCGCTGCACAGAAGCCTCTCTCGTCACTGTCATCACACAGCGACGACGAACGAGGCAAGGAGGACATCGTTGGACAAGCTATCGAGAGTGCGTCTGCTCATGACGAGTTGCGCGGCCGGCGCCCTGACCGCCTGTGGTGGGGGAGGCGGAGACGCCATGCCGTCGTCGGCCATCGGCAGCGCAGCGGGCGGATCGGCCCGCGCCGTCGCTGCCGCAGAGCCCGGTGAAGTGGTCTGGACCCAATGCGCCATCGAAGAGCAGGTCTGCAGCTTCACCGGCACCAAGGAAGTCCGCTACGGCTACAACGGCATCTACGCGACCGCCACCTTCACCAACCGCGTCATCTGCGGCAACAACGCCTTCGGCGATCCGGCGCCCGGCCGTGACAAGGTGTGCGAGATCGTACTGGACACCGCCGCACCGGCGCCAGCTCCGGCTCCCGCGCCGGGGCCCGCACCCGAGGCCTGGACGTTCTGCGCGAACGAGCGGGGTGTCTGCACCTTCACCGGAACGCAGCTGGTGCGCTTCGGCACTACCGGAGCGTATGTGACGGCCTTGCACACCGGCTCCGTTGCCTGCGACAACCGCGTTTTCGGCGATCCCGCCTACGGCGTCGAGAAGCACTGCGATGTCGCTCCGGCGCCGGAGGGCCCGCCGCCCCCGGCGCCCGCGCCGAGCCCCTGGACGCAATGCGCGTTCGAGGACCAGACCTGCAGCTTTGTCGGCACAAAGCAGGTTCGCTACGGCTACAGCGGCGTCTACGCGACCGGCACGTTCACGAATGGCGTAAGGTGCGGCAACGGCGCCTTCGGTGATCCGGCTCCAGGACGCGACAAGGTGTGCGAGATCTCGAACGATGAGGTGCCCCCGCCGCCCCCCCCGGCTCCCGACCCCAACGGCGTGACCTGGGCCTTCTGCGGCACCGAACGGTCCACCTGCACCCTGACCGGCACGCAACTCGTGCGATTCGGCGCCAACGGCGTCTTCGTGACCGGGACGTTCACCGGCATGGTCGCCTGCGACAACAGCATCTTCGGGGATCCCGCCTACGGCGTGGAGAAGCACTGCGAGATCGGGACGCCCAACTCCATCCCCGAGCCCTCGCCGGGGTCGGTGGTGCCGGGCATCTGGGTCGCAATGGGCTCCTCCACTGCGGAAGGGACCGGCACCAGCGTGCCCGTCACGGCATGGACGGCGCGGCTGCAAGCCGATGTGTACGCCAAGGGCGTGACCCTGAACAATCTGGCACTCAGCGGAGCCACCACGTACACCGGCTTGCCCACATCGTCACCTGCCGTTCCCGATCGTCCCGCACCCAACGGTGCCTACAACATCGAGGCCGCACTGGCATTCAGTCCGAAACTTGTGATCGTCGCCTATCCCACCAACGACACATCGAACGACTACACCGTGTCCGAAACGGTCAACAACCTGCTCGCCATTCGCGCCGCGGCGCTCGCTCAGGGCGTGCCCGTGATCGTGCAAGGCACTCAGCCGCGCGATCTCACGGAAGAGCAGCTCGCGCTGTTGCCGCAGATCGATGAGCAACTGGCAGGCGCCATCGGTCCCTGCTTCGTCGAGGTGCGCTCAGCCTTGCAGGGCCCGACCGGTCAGATCCGCTCCATCTATTCCGCTGGTGACGGCACGCATCTGAACGATGCCGGGCACGAACTCATCTTCAATCGCATCAAGTCCGTGCTCACCAGCGGGCAGTGCGTCCCCGCCTTCTAGCCCTGCCTTTCGGCTGACGATAGCCCTGCGCTAGCACCCCAAAACGGTGCTAGCGCAGCGGATGATCCCGGGAGTGCTTCATCGCGGCGCAACACTAGCCTGCGGCGCCGCAACATGGAGCAATTGCAACCCTGTTCCACAGGGTCTTCTCGAGCATGAGTAACACGCGACAACCCGGCACATTTGAGATTCGAGCTTGAACCGTTCCGGTCCGTGTCGTCATGAGCGCAGAAACCGCCCCGTTGCTTCCTCCGATCGAAAAGCCCTACCTGGTGCTCCTCGAGCCCGCGTCGGGACGGGCCGCGGCCTACGACGCCCAGAACCGCCTGTTGACCGACCGCGCCAGCGAGCGGCTGGTGGCCTTCGCGCTGGAGCGCCATGTCCACAGCGAGTACTGGGATGACCTGAAGGACCTGGGCATGCCGCGCCAGCGGCCGAGTTGGGCGCCGGGTGACAACCTCAGCGGCTGCACCCTCTACTGGCTGCGCAACGGCTGGTCCAAGTTCCGCGACCTGCTCGACACGCCGGACGCCTGAGGCCCGGCACAGCAACCCACTCGCTGCCTCAGGCGGCGAGCCGCGCGCGCATCGCGTCGATCACCGCCTTGTAGTCCGGCTGGCCGAAGATCGCGCTGCCGGCGACGAAGGTGTCGGCCCCGGCATCGGCGGCCGCGCGGATGTTGTCGGTCTTGATGCCGCCGTCCACCTCGAGGCGGATGTCGCGTCCGCTGGCGTCGATCAGCTGCCTCACGCGCGCCAGCTTCTTCAGGGTCGACGGGATGAAGCTCTGCCCGCCGAAGCCGGGGTTCACGCTCATCAGCAGAACCAGGTCGACCTTGTCGATCACCCACTCCAGCACGTCGAGCGAGGCGGCCGGGTTGAACACCAGGCCGGCCTGGCAGCCGGCGTCCTTGATCAACTGCAGCGTGCGGTCCACGTGGGTGCTGGCGTCGGGGTGGAAGCTCACCAGGTCGGCACCGGCCTTGGCGAAGGCCTGCGCCAGCGCATCGACCGGCTGCACCATCAGGTGCACGTCGATCGGCACGCGCACGCCGGCGGCGGTGACCGCGTGCTTGCGCAGGGCCTCGCAGACCATCGGCCCGAAGGTGAGGTTGGGTACGTAATGGTTGTCCATCACGTCGAAGTGGATCCAGTCGGCGCCGGCGGCGATGACATCCTTCACCTCCTCGCCCAGGCGGGCGAAGTCGGCCGACAGCAGGCTCGGGGCGATACGGAAGTGGCGTTGCGGGGACATGGCGGCGATCGGTCACGGAGGGTCGGCGTGCGCCGATTCTAGGGAGCGCGGTCGCCGGCCGCGTGGATCGGCATCAGCCCGCATAGCCATGCGGCGCGCCGCTGGCTACGCTGCGCGACGCGTCCTCGCCCTCTCACCATGCAACGACCCGCCCCCCGCTCCGCACGCGGCCCCCACCCGGCCGAGGTGAACGCCGTGCTCGCGCACTGCCAGGCCGGCCGCTGGCCGGAGGCAGAGACCGCAGCGGCGCGGCTGTTGAAGAGCCACCCGCAGGATGCGGCCCTGCACAACCTGCACGGCACGGCCTGCTCGGAACAGCACAAGCTCGACGCCGCGGCGGCCAGCTTCCGCCGGGCGGCGGCGCTGGCGCCGCAGTCGGCCGAACTGCTGTTCAACCTGGCCGCCACCTGCGGCCGCCTGGGCCGGCTCGACGAGGCCGTGGCCGCCTACCGGCGGTCCGTCGCGCTGAAGCCCGACTTCGCGGTGGCGCACTACAACCTCGGCACCGCGCTCAAGGATTTGCAGCAGCTCGACGAGGCCGTCACCAGCCTGCGGCGCGCGGTGGCGCTGCAGCCGGGCTACGCCGCCGCGCACGCGAACCTCGGCGCCGTGCGCCAGGCCCAGGGCCATCTCGACGACGCCATCGCGTGCTACCGCGCCGCGCTGGCGATCACGCCCACCGCCCGGGCGCACCTGAGCCTCGCCTCGGCGCTGCGTGCGCACGGCCTGCTCGACGCCGCGGCCGCCAGCCTGCGTGACGCGCTCGCGCTCGACCCGGCCTACGCCGACGCCCACAACAATCTCGGCGAGACGCTGTGGGACCAGGGCCGTGTCGACGATGCGCTGGCCAGCTACCGCGCCGCACACCGCCTCGATCCCGCGCACCCCGAGGCCAACCACAACCTCGGCGTCCTGCTCCAGGCCGCCGGGCAATGGGGCGATGCCATCGCCTGCTTCGAGCGTTCGCAGCTGCGCGACTGGCAGGAGCGGCGCCTCTACTGCCTGTACAAGACCGAGCGCTACGCCGAGTTCCGCGCCGCGCTGGCGCCGATGCTGTCCGCCAGCCCGCACCGCTCGCCCTTTCTCGCCACGCTGTCGGCGCACCACGCCGCGAACTTCGCCGAACCCGACCCCTACGGTTTCTGCCGCACGCCGCTCGATTTCGTGCAGCATGCCCGCATCGACGCGTTGGCCGCGCCGGGCAGCGCCCTCGTCACCGAGTTGCTGCGCGACATCGAACACGCCGAGATCGCCGAACGCAAGCAGGGCCGGCTGCACCACGGCATCCAGTCGGCCGGCAACCTGTTCAAGCGCCCCGAGGACTCGTTCCGCCGCCTCGCGGCGCTGATCGGGCAGGCGGTCGTCGCCTACCGCGCGAAGTGGGCCGGCGCCGATTGCGAGTACGCGCGCGCCTTCCCCGCCGACCCGGTGTTCAGCAGCTCGTGGTACGTGAAGATGCGGCAGGGCGGCCACCTCACCTCGCACATCCACGAGACCGGCTGGCTGAGCGGCGTGGTGTACCTGGCACTGCCGCCGCGCGCCGAGGGCAGCGACGACGGCTGCATCGAGTTCAGCACCGACGGCGACGGTTATCCGCGCCGGCACGAGCACTTCCCGCGCCGGGTGCTGGCGCCTCAGGTCGGCGACCTGGTGCTGTTCCCGTCGTCGCTGTTCCACCGCACGCTGCCGTTCCGCGCCGACGCCGACCGCGTGTGCATCGCCTTCGATATCGCGCCCGGTCCCTAGAATCCGGGGCATGGCACGTCCCGAGTTCACCATCAGCGTCGTCGCGCGCTACCTGCCCGAGCAATCGGCCCCCGAGCAACAGGCGTACGCGTTCTCGTACTCGGTGACCATCGTCAACAGCGGCGATGTGCCCGCCCAGCTGATCGGCCGCCACTGGCTGATCACCGACGCCAGCGGCGCCCGGCAGGAGGTACGCGGCCTGGGCGTCATCGGCCAGCAGCCGCTCCTGCAGCCCGGTGAGCAGTTCGAATACCAGAGCTGGGCCCGCATTGCCGCGCCTCGCGGCCAGATGCAGGGCAGCTACTTCTGCATGAGCGCCGACGCACAGGCCTTCGAGGCCGCGATCCCGCCGTTCGAGCTGTCGCAGCACTCGGCGCTGCATTGAACCGGCCGCGCTTGGACACGCCCCGCTTGCGGCGCAAGCCCACCGGCCGACGCGGCTGGGACCTCACCGCGCTGCTCAACGCGGCCGACCCGCGCGCCGGCATGCCCGAGCGCCACCTGTGGCTGGTGCGCCTGGTCGAATGGCTGCGCCACCCGGGGCGCCTCCGCGAGGAACTGGGCGGCGATGCCGCCGAGCCCACCGTCGAGACCACACTGCTGCCACTGCGGCGCCTGCGGCACCTGCTCAACGTGCTCGACCGCAACCCCGGGCCGCGCGCCGACGTGGTCGGGATGCTGCGCGCCTTCCGCAGCGAGATCGACCTGGCCACCCTGCTGGCCGACTTCGGGTTCGCGCAGCGGGTCGCCGTGTTCAGCGAGTTCGGCGATCGGATGCGCTCGCGCTTCCTGCCCGCCACGCCGGCCACCACGGACCTCGCGCAGCTGTTCGGCCTGCTGTTCAGCGATCCGCGCGACACCGAATGGCTGGCCGCAATCGACGACGCCACGCTGACGCGGCTGACCACGCTTTTCGCCGAGGCCCGGCCGGCGGCCGAGCCGCCGCTCGGCTGGCGGGCGCCGTTCTTCGACGCGCTGCTGATCCTGGCCTCGCAGGTCGGTGCTGCCGGTGCCACCGGCGCGGTACGCCAGCGCATGAGCCCCGAGCTGCTGGTCGACAAGCCCTTCCGCCAGCTGCTGCGGGCCGCCGAGCGTCTGTGCGAGGCGGCCGAGGGCGGCGACGAGGCCGCGCTGCTGCGCGAGGCACAGTACCTGCGCGCGCTCCTCGACGCGTGCCGGCGGGCTGCCGACAGCGTGAGCCAGCACCTCGAGGAACACGGCGTGTCGGTCGACCTGGTGTTCCAGGTCGACCAGCTGCGCGCCCGCACCGTGCGCGTCGACGCGCTGCTGGCCTGCGCGCTGGCGCCGGCCGGCTCGCGCGAGCGCGAGATGGTGCACCTGGTGGCCGGGCTGGCGCGCGTCGCATCCGAACGGCGCAGCATCCGCGCGCTGTTCGCGCGGCAGTACTCGATGCTGGCGCGCAAGGTCGCCGAGCGCAGCGCCGAGACCGGCGAGCACTACATCACCCGCACCCGCGGCGAGTGGTGGGCGATGCTGCGCAAGGCGCTCGGCGGCGGGGCGGTGCTGGCCGGCACCACCTTCATGAAGTTCCTGGTGCTCGCGCTCGGGCTGTCGGCCTTCTGGGCCGGCTTCGGCGCCGGGCTCAACTATGCGGCGAGCTTCGTCCTCATCTACCTGCTGCACTGGACGGTCGCCACCAAGCAGCCGGCCATGACCGCGCCGGCCATGGCCGCCAAGCTCGACGACGTGGGCAACGACGCGGCCGTGGAAGACTTCGTCGACGAGGTCGCGCACCTGATCCGTTCGCAGGCCGCCGGCATCGTCGGCAACCTGGCCATGGTGGCACCGGTGGTGCTGGGCGTGCAGTGGCTCGCCACCCAGGCCTTCGGTGCGCCGCTGGTCGGCGTGCAGGACGCCGGGCACGTGCTGCACAGCCTCACCGCGCTGGGCCCGACACCGTTCTACGCGGCCTTCACTGGCGTGCTGTTGTTCGCCTCCAGCCTGTTCGGCGGCTGGGCCGAGAACTGGTTCGTGCTGCACCAACTCGACAGCGCGATCCGCTGGAACCCGCGCATCCTCGCGCGGCTGGGTGCGCCGCGCGCAGAGCGCTGGTCGCGCTGGTGGCGCGCCAACATCTCGGGCCTGGTCGCCAACATCTCGCTCGGCCTGATGCTCGGCATCGTGCCGGTGCTGGCGGCCTTCTTCGCGCTGCCGCTGGATGTGCGCCACGTGACGCTGTCGACCGGGCAGATCGCCGCGGCGCTCGGGGCCCTCGGCATGCAGGCGCTGCGCGAACCGGCGTTCTGGTGGTGCGTGGCCGCGATCCCGCTCACCGGCGCACTCAACCTCGGCGTGAGTTTCTTCCTCGCCTTCAAGGTGGCGATGCGCTCGCGTGGCATCCGCGTCGCCGATCGCTCGCGCATCTACGCGGCGCTGCGGCGCCGCCTGCGCACCCGTTTCATCAGCTTCCTGCTGCCGCCGCGCGCCGCAGCCCCGGCCGGCGAGGCCCGCGGGCCGACGTGAGTACGCGAGCGCCTCAGGCCGGCGGCGGCAGCGTGGGCGGATCGTCCGGCGGCGGCGCGCGGCGCTCGCCGCCTCGGCGGCCCGAGAACATCGTCCACCAGACGATGAAGACCAGGCAGGCCAGTGCGGCCAGTGCCTCCAGCAGAAGGAGTCCCATGTTCGTGAAGAAGATCCTGGCGCCGCGGTGGCTGTTGGCCGGGATGGTAGGCGCACTGGCCGCCTGCAGCACGGCGCCGCCGGCCGGCCCCACGCCGCCATCGCCCACCTCGCCCGCTGCGCCGCCCACGGCCGCGCCGGCCCCGGCGGCCGCAGCCCTGCCGCCGCCGCTGCTGCGCGAGAACGCCCGCTGGCAGCCGGTGCCCTGGAGCGACCTGCCCGGCTGGGAGGTCGACGCCACGGGGCGTGTCTGGCCGGCGCTGCTGGCCGGCTGTTCGAAGCCGGCCCCCGGCTGGGCCGCCGCCTGCGCCAGCGCCAAGGCGCTCGATGCGCCCGACGACGCCCGCGTCCGCGCCTGGCTGCAGCGCACGCTGACGCCCTACCGCGTCACCGCGCTCGACGGTCGCGGCGAGGGCCTCGCCACCGGCTACTTCGAGCCGCTGGTCGCCGCCTCGCGCCAGCGCAGCAAGAGCTACAGCGTGCCGCTCTACGCGGCGCCGCCGAACCTGGCACTGCGCAAGCCCTGGTACACGCGCGCCGAGATCGAGACGCTGCCGGCAGCGCGCGCCGCACTGAAGGGGCGCGAGATCGCCTGGATCGCCGACCCACTGGACGCGCTGCTGCTGCAGGTGCAGGGCTCGGGCCGGCTCGCAATCACCGAGCCCGACGGCCGCCGGCAGACCGTGCGCCTCGCCTACGGCGGCCACAACGACCAACCCTACCAGTCGGTCGGCCGCTGGCTGGTCGAGCGTGGTGCGTTCACGCTGGAGCAAGCCTCGTGGCCGGCCATCAAGGCCTGGGCGCGCGCCAACCCCGGTCGCGTGTCGGAGATGCTGGCCGCGAACCCGCGCTACGTGTTCTTCCGCGAGGAGCCGCTGCCCGATCCGTCGATCGGCGCGGTCGGCGCGCAGGGCGTGCCGCTGACGCCGGGCCGCTCGATCGCGGTCGATCCGCGCGCCATTCCCTACGGTACGCCCGTGTGGCTCGACACCACCGAGCCGCAGCCCTGGAGCGCCACGCCCCCCCCGCCGCGGCCACTGCAGCGACTGGTGATGGCGCAGGACACCGGCAGCGCCATCACCGGCGCCGTGCGCGCCGACTACTACTGGGGCTGGGCCGAGGGCGCCGAGGACCGCGCCGGCCGCATGAAGCAACCGCTGCGGATGTGGGTGCTGTGGCCCGTCACGCGCTGAGGCCATCGCCGTCGACCGGCGCGCGCCGCTTGCGCGTCAGCACGTCGGCCAGGCGGGCGCCGTCGCCGGTGCGTCGCACCTCGCACCAGTGCGACAGCCCGTCGGGCGACTCCTGCACGCCGCGCAGCAGCACCGTCAGCGATTCGCCGACGTTCACGTTGCCGTAGAACGCCAGTTCGCGCTCCGCCAGCCGCGGCAGCGCCGTCGAGCCGAACCACGCCCCCTCGGCGCGGTCGACGATCGCCTGGAAGCTCGCGAAGTAAAGCAGGTCGGCGCCATTGAAGTCGTTGTGCGGGCAGGGCTGGAACCGGAACTCGCGCAACGGCGCGCCGCGCTCCGATTCCGGCCCGAAGTCCGGCTGCCATTGCCCGCTGCGCAGGGCCCGTCCCCGCTCGGCCAGTTGCAGGGCGCAGGTGGTCAGCGCGGCCCGCTCGATATCGGCCTCGGGCGCGGCGGTGGTCGCCGGCACCGCGGCGCGGACCACGCTGCGGTTGTCGCCGGCGCGCTCGCGCCGCACGAAGGTGGACAGCATCTCGACCTGCGCATGCGTGCCGTCGCGCCCCCGCAGCTCGTGCAGGCCGAAGTGCTGCGAGCGCCCCACCGGCAGGCAGCGCGAGACGACGCGCAGGCGGTCGTTCTCCGCCACCCGGTCCAGCCGTGCGTGGCGGATGCGCACGGCGGTGAACGCCGCATAGGCCTTGCGGCCCCCGGCGTCGCGGAAATCGGGCCGGGCCCGGCCCTGCCGGCGGGCCAGCGCGAGCCAGTGCTGGTGGCCGCATTCCTTCAGCAGCCAGTTCTCCGACAGGCCCGTCGGGCACAGCTGGGGCATGCCGGCGACGAAGCGCCCGGACTGCAGCGCGGCTGCCGTCACGACAGCCAGGGCTCGGCCAGCTCGCGCGCAGCCGGCGTTCCGGCGACCGGCGCGCGCGCCTCGATCTGCTCGGCCAAGTAGAGCGCGTCGCGCGCCACCCCCGAGAAGCGGCCCGAGCCCCAGGTGTGCAGCCAGGGCAGGCCGATGAAGTAGAGCCCCGGCAGCGCGGTCACGCCGCGCACGTGGCCGGGCTGCCCGCGGCCGTTGAACACAGGCGCGTCGAGCCAGCTGAAATCGGGCGAGAAGCCGATGCACCAGATCACCGCGCCGATGCCGGACTCGCGCAGCGACAGCCGCGTGCGCTCGGCCGCCGGCTCCCACACCGGCCGGTAGACCGACGGCGGCGGCACGTCGAGGCCGGCCTTCTCGATGTGCTTGTCGATCGCGGCGTTGATGCCGTTGTAGATGCGGTCGGCGTGGTCGAGGTTGGCGCGGAGGTCGGGGTTGAAGTGCAGCGTGTCGCCCTCCAGGCCATTCAGCAGCCCATAGAGCTCCATGCCCTCGTTCGCGAACTTGCGCAGGTCGATGTCGCGCCCGCCGTCGCGGCCGGTGACGTAGTGGTTGGTGTTGTCGCGCACGCCCTCGCGCAGCGGGTGCTCGTGCACCGGCATGTCGTAGTAGCCCATGTCGGCCAGCCAGTCGACCACGTCCTTGCCGCGGTAGAAGCGCGCGCAGCGCGGCGCGTCGCCGGTCGCCATCACCACCTGGCGGCCGGCCAGGTGCAGGTCCTCGGCGATCTGCGCGCCCGACTGGCCGTTGCCCACCACCAGCACCTTGCCGGGCGGCAGCGCCTGCGCATTGCGGTACTGCTCCGAGTGGATCTGCAGCAGATCGCGCGGCAGCCGCTCGGCCAGCCGCGGGATGATGGGCTGGTGGTATCCGCCCGATGCCACCACCAGCTGGTCGGCGCTGTAGTGGCCCTGCGAGGTGGCGATCTCGAAGCCGCCGCCGGCGCGCGGCGCGGCGCGCTGCACCGTCAGGCCGCTGCGCACCGGCGCGGCCACGTGCTTCACGAAGCCATCGAGGTACTCGATGATCTCGTCCTTCTTCATGAAGCCGTGCGGGTCGCTGCCGGCGTACTCCCAGCCCGGCAGCTTGCACTGCCAGTTGGGCGTGACGAGGCAGAAGCTGTCCCAGCGCTGCGTGCGCCAGGCGTGCAGCGGCGAGCGCTTCTCGAGCACGATGTGGTCGATGCCGCGCTGCTGCAGGTAGTAGCTCAGCGACAGGCCGGCCTGGCCGCCGCCGACGATGGCGACGCTGTGGTGTTCTGCGTTGGGGTTCATGGCGAGGGTCCTTCTTGCTCGGGTCAGGCTTCGTCGAAGCGCAGCACTTCCACCTCGGCCTGCGCGTCGAAGCGCCCGGCGGTGGCCTCGATCTGCGCCAGCTGGTCCATCGCCATCGAGCAGGCGTAGCCGAACTTGGCACGCACGCGCTCGGAGGCGATGTGCAGCGCCTCGCGGCTGCGGTCCAGGAACTCCGGCAGCGGGTAGCTGCTGCCGGGGACGAGGTAGTCCTTGATCACCAGCGACGGCGAGTAGCAGCGCGTCTCGCTGCGATCGGGCCAGCGCAGGTGGAAATGCATCGCGGGCATGGGGCGAATCTCCAGGCAACGTGAGGTCAGGAAACGACAGGGGCGGCGTCCATCGCGGCCGGTTCGGTGGGCACCGCCGCGGCGAGCGGCACGCCATGACCGACCAGCGCCCGCATCGCGCGGTACAGCGCGACGTGGCGCGCGGCGCTGGCCGTCCAGCTGTAGCGCCGGCAGACCTCGGGCACGGCCCGGGCCAGCGCCTGCGCGCGCTCCGGTTCGCAGGCCCGCGCCATCGCGTCGGCGATCGACAGCGGGTTCAGCGGGTCGGCCCAGCAGGCCTCGCCGTGCCGTTCGTCGGCCGGCAGGTACTCGGTGAACGGCGCCTGGCGCGACACCACGACCGGCGTGCCGCAGGCCAGTGCCTCCAGCACCACCAGGCCGAAGCCCTCGCGCAGCGAGGCCATCACCAGCACGTCGGCGGCACGGAACAGCGCCGGCATCTCGTCGTCGGCGACGGTGCCGGTGATCACCACGTCGGCCCCCGGCCCGACGCGCAGGCCGCTGGCGGCCAGCGCCTCGGTGAACTCGCGCGCATAGCGGTCGTGGTCGAGCAGGCTGGCACCGCCGGCGATCACCAGCTGCGCCTGCGGCTGCCGCGCCCGCAGGGCCGCAAAGGCCTGCAGCACACGCACCGTGTTCTTGCGCTCCTCGATGCCCCCCACCGCCAGGTAGACCGGCGCGTCGTGGGCCGCGCCGACGCGCAGGCCGAAGCGGCGCCGCACGCGCGCATCGGCCGCGCCGGCTTGGCGGCCGTAGCGCTGCAGGTCGACGCCGTTGTGAACCAGCGCCGCGGCCACGCCGTGCTCGCGCCGCAGCGTGTCGCACCAGGTCTGGCTGACGCACAGCACCTGGCGCGCGCGCAGGAAGGCGCGTTCCTGCCAGGCCATCACGCGCGCGTCGTCGAAGCGGTCGAGGTGGTGCACGGTGCGCACGAAGCCGTCGATCAGGCCGCGCTCCTGCAGCGTCGCAAGCGCGTTGCCGCCGATGCCATCCTGGGCGTGCAGCACGTCCCAGCCAACCCCGCGCTCCAGCCGCGGCGCGAGATGGTCGATGCAGGCGTCGCGGCGCGACGCGACCATGCTCGCCAGATCGGCGGGCGCCGGCGCCACCGGCACCAGCTCGACCGCGCAACGCGGCGTGCGGAACAGCGCCTGCCCGGGCAGCGCCGGCGCCATCACCGTCACCTCGTGGCCGGCCTCGTGCAATGCATCGGCCAGTTCCAGCGTGTGGATGACGCCACCGCGCGGATGGACCGAATGGGTCAGCAGGCCGATGCGCAGGCGACGGCTAGACATGGGCCGGCTCCCGCGGCACGACGGCTCGCGCGCCGATGAAGGGTTGCGCCACCAGGTCCCACAGCAGCGCGCTCGTCTCGCCGTCGCGCAGATGCAGCTGCGGGGTCGCCGTGACCTCGCCGACCGCGGCACAGGCGATGCCCTGCGACTCGAAATGCCGCGCCACCGCGGCTGCCTGCGCCGGCCGCACGCTGAACACGTAGCCGTAGCTCGGAAAGGACTGCAGCCAGCGCAGCAGCGGCACGCCGGGCGGGCGCGGGATCGCCTGCACGTCGATCACGCCGCCGACCTGCGAGCACTCCAGCAGCATCAGCGCCGTGCCCACGGCGCCGGCCATGCTGATGTCCTTGGCCGCATCGCACAGGCCGCTCTCGGCCAGCGCCGGCAGCAGCTCGAGGTCGGCGCGCAGGCGCTCGGCCGGCGCGCGGGTCGACGCGTCCCAGTAGGGGTTGGGCTCCTGGTAGGCGCCGCGCAGGTCGATCGCCATCACCAGCGTGTCGCCGGGGCGGGCGTTGAAGCTCGTCAGCAGCGTCTTCGCTCGGCCGAGGATCGCCACCGCGAGCTGGCCGCCGACCGCCTGGTTGTTGCTGTGGCCGCCGACGATCGGCACGCCGTAGCGCTGCGAGGCGGCCGCCAGGCCCTCGAGCACCTGCTGGCCCGGCGCCATGCCGCGGCTCCACAGCGCGTCGACCACGGCGATCGGCCGCCCGCCCATCGCGCAGATGTCGCTCACGTTGACCATCACGCCGCAATAGCCGGCGAACCAGGGCATGCGCTGCACGAAGTCGTCGACGAAACCCTCGATCGCGAACAGCAGGTAGCCGCCGTCGCCGTCGGGGATCGCCGCACAGTCGTCGCCGACGCCCACCGCCTGGCCCAGCGCGGCGGTGCCGCCCGGCAGCGCGGCCGACAGCGCCGACACCACGTCGCTGATGTCGCGCTTGTGTGCGAAGCCGCGCCCGCGCAGCAACGCCGAGGCGAGCCCGTCGAGCCCCCCCTGTCCCAGCATTGCATCCTCCATGCGGCCCCCGTCAGGCGCGGGCCCGGCTCTGCGCCACGTAGCCGGTCAGCGGATCGTGGCAGGGCGGGTAGTGCGCCAGATCGGCCTGCATCAGGCCGTGCGGTCGGCCGTGCAGCGTCTCGTCCTTCAGCCACTGCCAGTGCAGCCGCTCGAACAGCGGGCGGTTCTGTGCCTGCACGTGCGCCAGGAAGAGGCGCGCGCCGCGCGCGCGTGCGCTGCTCACCGCCAGCCGGATCAGCGTCGCACCGAGCCGGCCGTGGCTGCGGAAGGCCGGGTGCACCGCGAGGCGCGAGCCCCACCACACGCCCTCGTCGCCCTCGTTCTGGCCAGGATGGATGCGCACCGTGCCGACCACCTGGTCGCTCATGCCGCCCACGCAGGACAGCGCCACCAGCGGCTGCGCATGTGCATCGATCGCGTCGATGTCGTCGCCGCCGCCGAACAGGCCCTGCTCGATGCAGAACACCAGGCGGCGCAGGCGCCGCGCCTCGTTGATCTCCCAGGCACCATCGGCCCACTTGACGCGGAACTCGCAGGGGGTGAAGGCGGTGGGCAGGTCGCACATCGGCTCGGGGGCCGTGGGAGCGGTGCGCATCATGATTCGTAGACCGACAACGAGGAGCACGCCCCGCACTTGCCGCAACCCGCCTTGATGTCGGCCGAGCGCAGCCCGCCGGCGCTCACCATCGCACCCAGCGGCTCCAGCACAGCCTTCATGAACTCGGGGCTCGGCGACGGATGGTCCTCGAGCGGCGTGCCGCTGATCGGCACGAAGGGCACGACGAAGGGGTAGACACCCAGCGCCACCAGCTTCTCGGCGATCGAGAGGATGGCCTCGCGCGTGTCGCCCAGGCCGGCGAGGATGTAGGTCGACACCTGACCGCGGCCGAACACGCCGACCGCCGCCTCGAAGCTCTCCAGGTAGCGCTCGACCGGCACGGTGGCCTTGCCCGGCATGACGCGTTCGCGCAGTTCGGGCGTCACCACCTCGAGGTGCATGCCCAGTGTGTCGATGCCGGCGGCCTTCATGCGCACGAACCACTGGTCGGTATCCGGCGGTTCGCACTGCGCCTGGATCGGGAGGTCGACCGCCGCACGGATGGCGAATGCGCTGTCGCACAGCACCTGCGCGCCGCGGTCGGGCGTGGGCGGCGTGCCGGTGGTCATGACCATGTGCTTCACGCCGTCGAGCAGCACCGCGGCGCGCGCCACCTCGGCGAGCTGCTCCGGCGTCTTGTGCGCCACCGTGCGGCCGGCCGCGAGGCTCTGGCCGATCGCGCAGAACTTGCAGGTCTTGCGGCGGCTCTCGTAGCGGATGCAGGTCTGCAGCACCGTGGTCGCCAGCACGTCCGAGCCGTGCAGCGTGGCGATGTGCGAGTACGGCACGCCGTCGAAGGTCTGCAGCGCATAGAAGCGCGGCGCCTTCGGGAAGGCGACGCGCGCGATCGGGATGCTGCCGCGCGTCAGACGGCTCGTGCCGTCGGCGTCGGGCGCCTCGGCGACGAAGGGCGAGGCCCAGGCGCCGTGGGTGTGCACCGGCACCATGATCGTGTGGCCGTCGACCGTCACCGCCTTGTGGTCCGACGGCCCCGCGCCGCCGCGCCGGCTGGCGACGCCGGCGTTCGGCGAACCCGGGTCAGCCAGCCGCAACCCGAAGGACTGCAGCTCGGTCATCAGCCGGCGGCTCTCCGGCGACAGGGGCGTGGCGGGGCTGAGGGGCGGCGTGCTCATGGGAGGAACTCCGGAAGGTCGCGGGAACGGCAGGGGCAAGGGCGGCCGCGGTCATCGACGTCGAGGTCGTGGCCGGGCGGTCGTCGATCAGGAGGCTCAGCAGCTCGGGGCGCGCGTAGTGGCCCACCGAGTCCATCATGCGTTTGCGCTTGGCGATCAGCGCCATGTCGAGGTCGGCATAGACGATGCCCTCGCCCTCGGTCAGCGGCGTGCACAGGTCCTTGCCCTCGGGCGAGACGATGGCGGTGTGGCAGCCGCCGCGCAGCGCCTTCTGCAGGCCGGCGTCGGGCGTGATCGCGGCGATCTGCGCGTCGGTCAGCCAGCCGGTGGCGTTGACGACGAAGCAGCCCGACTCCAGCGCGTGGTGGCGAATCGTCACCGCCATCTGGTCGGCGAAGATCTGCCCGACCATCGAGCCGGGAAACTGCGCGCAGTGGATCTCCTCGTGCTGCGTCATCAGCGCGTAGCGCGCCAGCGGGTTGTAGTGCTCCCAGCAGGCCAGCGCGCCGACGCGGCCGACCGCGCTGTCCACCACCTTCAGCCCGGCGCCGTCGCCCTGGCCCCAGACCATGCGCTCGTGATAGGTCGGGGTGATCTTGCGGCGCTTCAGGATCAGCGCACCGTCGGCGTCGAACACCAGCTGGGTGTTGTAGAGGCTGCCGTGGTCTCGCTCGTTGACGCCGAGCACGACGACGATGCCGCGCGCGCGGGCCCGCTCGCCGACCGCCTGCGTGACCGGCCCGGGCACCACCACCGCGTGCTCCATCAGCCGCAGGTGCGGCGCGCCCTGCAGCACCGGCGGCAGCACGAACGAGAAGTAGGGGTAGTAGGGCACGAAGGTTTCGGGGAACACCACGATCCCCGCGCCGCGCCCGGCCGCCTCGTCGATCGCCGCGAGCACGCGCTCGAGCGTGCCCTCGGGCCGCTCGAGATCGGGCGCGATCTGGACCGCGGCAGCGCGGACGGTGCGAGGGGGACTCATCTCAGGATCTCCATGACGGTTCGACGAGAAGCCGGGCGCAGGCCGAGGCACGGCCCACCGAGTGGACGCCGCGGGTCCGGCTCCGCCGGCCCGCCAGCGTCGCCCCCTTCGAGGGGGAGCGGCGCAGCCGCAACGGGGTGTTCAAAGTGTCCAGGTGTCGAGGATGAAGGCGTCGGCCTTGCGGTGCAGCAGGATGATGTCCAGCACGTCCAGCGGACTGATCGGGCGGATGCCCTCGATCAGCGCGCCCTCGCCGTGGCCGTAGAGCGCCTGCAGCGCGAAGCGGCAGGCGTAGACCTTCCCGCCCTCGGCGATGAACTTGGCGATCTGGTTGTTGAAGTTCTGGTGACCGGGGAAGGCCTCGTCGCCGAGCGTCGGGAAGCCGCGCTTGACACCCAGCGTCACGCCGGGGCCGTAGAGCAGCACCGAGGTCTCGAAGCCCTTGCGCTGCAGCCGCGTGGCCTGCAGCAGGTTGACGAAGCCGATCGAGCCTTCGAAGGCGACGGTGTGGAAGGTGACCAGGGCCTTCTCGCCCGGGGCGGCCTTCACGTCCTCGAAGACCTTCTCTTCGTAGTCGACGAGGAACTCGCCTTTCTCGTTGGCGGGGCGGGTGACTTTGGGCATGGCGGACTCCGTTGGCGGTTGGCGGTTGACAGGGGTCGAAGGAGGAAAGAAAGGCGCTGAGCGCAGCCGGCTCTTTGCACGCGGTGTGCCACGGCGGCCCCGCCGTGCAGCCCGGCGATGCGATCAATGGGCGATCAAGAAGCCGCGGCGCGGTCGCCGTCGACCGCTTCTTTTTTCGAAGGCTCGCCGGGGCGTGGAAAGACCCCTTTTCCACAGGGGAATGCACGCACCGGCGTGAGGCGCCGCGATGCGATCAATGCCTCCGATCAACGGCCCACGGCGCACCGCACCTGGGCACCGTCGCTCGCCGCGGGCCACCCGGTGATGGCATGAACGATGCAATCAATGCGCCATCCCGACCCCCTGCCCTCGCCCTTCATCCCCATGGCCGCCGCCAAACCCATGCAGCACTGGCTGCGCCGACTCGAGGGCAGCGACCGGCCCGCCTACCTGCTGATCGCCGACCTGATCGCCGAGGACCTGCGCACCGGCCGGCTCGGCGCGCAGGAGCGCCTGCCCACGCTGCGCCAGTTGGCCGACAGCCTGCGGCTCAACTACACCACGGTGGCGCGCGCCTATGGCGAGGCGCGCAAGCGCGGGCTGATCGACTCGCGTCCCGGCATGGGCACCTACGTGCGCGGGCGCAGCCCGGCCGTGCCGCTGCGCGGCGGCAGCGGCGCGGAGATGACGATGAACCTGCCGCCGGAGCCCGAGGACCCGGCGCTGGTCGAGCGCCTGCGCGACAGCGCCCGCGAGCTGATGGCCCGCAGCGACCTGTACACGCTGATGCGCTATCAGGATTTCGGCGGCTCGCCCGAGGACAAGGACGCCGCGGTGCAGTGGCTGCGCCACCGTTTGCCGGACTGCAGCGCCGAGCGCGTGCTGGTCTGCCCCGGCATCCACAGCGCGCTGGCCGCACTGGTGTCGCAGCTGGCGCGGCCGGGCGAGCTGGTGTGCGTGGAGTCGCTCACCTACCCGGGCATCAAGGCGATCGCCACCCAGCTCGGCGTGCAGCTGCACGCGCTGGCGCTCGACGACGAAGGCCCGAGTGCGGCCGACTTCGAACAGGCCTGCAAGACCCTCAAGCCCAAGGCGCTGTACTGCAACCCGACGCTGCTGAACCCGACCACGCTCACCACCTCGAAGCGGCGGCGCGAGGCGCTGGCCGACATCGCGCTGCGCTACAGCGTGCCGATCGTCGAGGACGACGCCTACTCGATGCTGCCGCGCGAGGTGCCGCCGCCGCTGGCGCTGCTGGCGCCGGAGCTCACCTACTACGTCACCGGTTTCAGCAAGTGTCTCGGCGCGGGCCTGCGCACCGCCTACGTCAGTGCGCCCAGCGAACGCCAGGCCCAGCGGCTGGCCGGCGCGCTGCGCGCCACCACGGTGATGGCGTCGCCGGTGACCAATGCGCTGGCCACCCGCTGGGTCGTCGACGGCAGCGCGCAGGCGATGCTGCAGGCGATCCGCAACGAGTCGATCGCCAGGCAGGCGATGGCGGCCCGCCACCTGGCGCGCCACGCGGTGCAGGCGCAGCCGGAGGGCTTCCACCTCTGGCTGCCGCTGTCCTCTTCGTGGAGCACGGTGGAGTTCGCGTCCTACCTGCGCACCCAGGGCGTCGGCGTGGTGGCCAGCGCCGCCTTCTCGACCGACGGCGATCCGCCGGACGCGGTGCGCATCTGCCTCGGCGGCCCGCTGACGCGCGAGGACTGCGACGCCGCGCTGCGGCTGATCGCCGACACGCTGGACCACCCGCTGCATCCGCACGCCACCGTGATGTAGGCCGGTCCGGCGCCCGGGGCTCGGCGGCACAATGCGCCCATGCCCGAGCTCCTCCGCGACTGGTTCGCCGTCGTCCGCAGCGCGGCCCGCTACTGGCTGGACAGCCAGGCCTTCGTGTACGCCGCGGCGCTGGCCTTCTTCACGGTGTTCTCGATCGCGCCGGTGGTCATCGTCGCGGTCGCGGTCATCGGCCTGGTGCTCGGCGAGCAGGCCGCGCAGGGCCAGCTGATGGCGCAGCTCGAGGCCGTGATCGGCGCGCAGGCCGCCGGCTTCGTGCAGTCGGCGGTGGCCGGCGCGCGCTTCGAGCGCAACGGCCTGTGGCCCACGCTGCTGGGCTTCGGGCTGATCCTGCTGGGCGCGACCACGGTGTTCGCGCAGCTGCAGAAGTCGCTCAACGCGATCTGGTCGGTCGCGCCCAGCCCCTCGCGCAACACGCTGCTGCTGCTCGTCAAGACCCGCGTGCTGTCGCTCACCGTGGTGCTGGCGATCGGCTTCGTGCTGCTGGTCTCGCTGCTGCTCAGCGTGGCGGTGCGTGCGGTGATGGTGTTCGCCGAGGCCTGGCTGCCGGTGCCGGCCTGGACGCTGGGCCTGCTGGACATCGGCCTGTCGCTGGGGGTGGTGACGCTGCTGTTCGCCGCGATGTTCCGCATCCTGCCCGACGTGGTGCTGGCCTGGCGCGACGTGTGGATGGGCGCGGCCGTCACCGCGGGTCTGTTCACGATCGGGCGCTCGCTGATCGCGCTCTACCTCACCCACACCGCCACCGGCTCGGCCTACGGCGCGGCCGGCTCGCTGGTGCTGCTGCTGGTGTGGGTCAACTACTCGTCGCTGATCCTGCTGTTCGGTGCCGCGTTCACGCGCGCCCACCTGGAGGCGCGTGGCCGCCCGATCGTGCCGCGCGCCACCGCCATGGCCGTGCAGCGCGAACTGGTACCGCGCCCGCCGTCCGCGCAGGCGTAAGCTGTGGCGCCAGCGCAAGGCCGAGCAGGAGGCGCCATGACCCCGACCCCGAATCCACATGCCCGCATCGCACGGCGGGCGCTGTTGCAGGCGGCGGCCTGCGCCGCGCTGACCCTGCCGGCCGCCGCCCGCGCGCAGGCGCTGCCTGCCGCACCGAAGGTCGACCTGGAAACGGCGCGCACCGCCGCGGCCGCCGGCCAGGCCCTGCTGATCGACATCCGCGAACCGGACGAGCACGCCGCGACCGGCGTCGCGCCGGGCGCACTGCGCCTGCCACTGAGCCAGATCAAGGAGCGGCAGTCCGAGATCCCGCGCGATCCGGCCCGGCCGGTGCTGCTGATCTGCCGCACGCAGAACCGCTCCAGCAAGCTGGCCGCGATGCTGCAGGCGCAGGGCTACACCAACGTGAGCTATGTGGACGGCGGCATGAAGGAGTGGACCGGGCGCCACTTCCCGACCGAGGCGCCGCCACCACGCTGAACGCGCGGTGCGCGCGAGCGACGCCGCCGCGTCAGAGCCCCAGTTCGCTCAAGCCGGCGTGATCGTCGGGGCGCCGTCCGAGCGGCCACTTGAAGAGACGCTGGCCCTCGACGATCGGCAGGTCGTTGATGCTCGCGTAGCGGCGTGCCATCAGGCCTTGCGGCGTGAACTCCCAGTTCTCGTTGCCATAGCTGCGGAACCACTGGCCCGAGTCGTCGCGCCATTCGTAGGCGAAACGCACCGCGATACGCGGGCCGTCGCAGGCCCACAGCTCCTTGATCAGCCGGTAGTCCAGCTCGCGCGCCCACTTGCGCTGCAGGAAGGCGCGCACCTGCTCGCGGCCGAACGGGAATTCGCTTCGGTTGCGCCAGCGCGTGTCCTCGGTATAGACGCGCACCACCACGTCGGGATCGCGGGTGTTCCAGGCGTCCTCGGCCAGGCGCACCTTCCGGCTTGCGCTCTCCACGGTGAAGGGCGGAACGGGCGGTCGGGTCTCGGTGGTCATGACGCAGATCCTGCCGTCAGTATGTTTTGTAGGGAAGGAACTTCCCGCTCATCGTGATGCTGACCCGGTCGCCGGCAGGGTGGGGCTCGCGCTGCAGGTCCATCTTGAAATCGATCGCGCTCATGATGCCGTCGCCGAACTCCTCGTGGATCAGTTCCTTGAAGGTCGTGCCGTACACGCTGACCAGTTCGTAGAAGCGGTAGATCAGCGGGTCGGTGGGCACGGTGGTGGGCAGCGAGCCCTTGTAGGGCACCACCATCAGCCACTTCTGTTCGGCATCGCTGAGGCTGAAGATCTCGCCGACGATGCCGGCCTGCTCCTTCGTCAGCGTCATCTGGCCGAGGCAGGCCGCCGTCGTCCATTCCTTGCTGAGGCCGACCTTGGCGGCGATATCGGACCACTTCAGGCCCTTGGCCACCTTGGTGGCGACGATCTTTTCGGTGACTTCGAGACGGCTCATGGCGTGCTCCGGTGGGGTGGGACAAAGGGAGGGGTGATCGAGGGCGTGCGTGGACGAGCGGATGACATCGCTCACACCACTCGCTGCAGCGGCACCCGGTTCGGCGAGGCCACGCCGGTGACCAGCGCGGCGGGTTCGGTGTCGGCCTCCGGCCAGGCATCGACGCCCGGATGCACTTCGGGTGGAAACGCCGGCGCGCGACCGTGCGCCAGGTCCTTCGAGCGCGCGACGAGGAAGTCGACCAGGTGGTTGCGGATGCGGTAGTACTGCGGGTCGTGGTGCAGCGTGGCGCGCTGGCGGTCGCGCGGCATGGTGTTGCGCACGATCTCGGCCACCCGCGCCTGCGGGCCGTTGCTCATCAGCAGGATCTTGTCGGCCAGCAGGATGGCCTCGTCGACGTCGTGCGTGATCATGAAGACGGTCTGGTGCGTCTCGGCGCAGATCTTCAGCAGTTCGTCCTGGATGCTGCCGCGCGTCAGCGCGTCGAGCGCACCGAAGGGTTCGTCGAGCAGCAGCATCTTGGGTTCGATCGCGAAGGCGCGCGCGATGCCCACGCGCTGCTTCATGCCGCCCGACAGGGCCGACGGTTTCTTGTCGATGGCATGCCCCAGGCCGACCATCGTCACGTACTTCTCGACCTGCGCCTCGACCTGCGACGCGGCCCAGTCGGGCCACTTGCTGCGCACCGCGAAGGCGATGTTGCGGCGCACGCTGAGCCAGGGCATCAGCGCATGGCCCTGGAAGACCACGCCACGCTCGAGGCTCGGGCCGGCGACCTCGCGGCCGTCCATGAACACGTGGCCGGCGCTCGCCTGCTCCAGGCCCGCGAGCACGTTGAGGATGGTGGTCTTGCCGCAACCGCTGTGGCCGACGATGCAGACGAACTCGCCCTTCGCAACGCCGAAGTTGACGCCGTCGAACACCGGCTCGGAGGAGCCGGGGTAGGTCTTGGCCAGGCCCTCGATCTTGAGGAAGGGGGTGGGTGAGTTCATGGGCATGGGCCGGTCTTGCGCATCTGGCTTGCTTGCACCGAGCACGCAAGGGTGAGGCTGAGGCCGCGGTCGCTTCGCTGGGGTACCAGAGGCGCGCCCGCGGCCTCAGCCTCACCCTTGCCAGACGCACCGTGCGTTGCAGTGGTCGAATCCCTCCGCTGCATCCCGGCCCGAGGGCGGTGGGCTGTGCGGGCGCCCTCGCGGAGCGAGCAGCGCAGCGGACCTTCGCCGGCAGGCGAAGGCGGCACAGTGAAGCTCGCGCAGGCCACCGCCCTCGGGCCGCACGCCGAAGCGGCCCGCGAACAACGAAGGAGGTCAATCCACATACGTCACCGCCTTCTGCGCCCGCGCGAACAGCAGGTCCAGCAGCATGCCGACCACACCGATCACCAGGATCGCGAAGATCACGTTGGTGAGCGACAGGTTGTTCCACTCGTTCCACACGAAGTAGCCGATGCCGGTGCCGCCGACCAGCATCTCGGCGGCCACGATCACCAGCCAGGCGATGCCCATGCTGATGCGCATGCCCGTCAGGATGGTGGGCGCCGCCGCCGGGAGGATCACCTCGAAGGCCTTGCGCAGCGGGCTCACCTCCAGCGTCCTGGCCACGTTGAGCCATTCGCGCCGCACGCCGGCCACGCCGAAGGCGGTGTTGATCAACATCGGCCAGACCGAGCAGATGAAGATCACGAAGATGCCGCTGATCGACGAGTCCTTGATCGTGTAGAGCGCCAGCGGCATCCAGGCCAGCGGCGAGATCGGCTTGAGCACCTGGATGAACGGATCGAGCGCACGGTAGACCAGCGGGCTCATGCCGATCAGGAAGCCCAGCGGGATCGCGACCAGGGCCGCCAGCGCGAAGCCCAGCCCCACCCGCCCCAGCGAATAGGCAAGCTGCAGGCCGATCCCCTTGTCGTTCGGGCCGTTGTCGTAGAACGGGCGCGACAGGTGCTCGACCATCTTGCTGCCCAGCTGGGCCGGTGTCGGGAAGCCGGAGCGGCCGGCGGTCGAGCCGGCCTCGGCACCCGGCTCCTTGCCGAGCAGGCGGGCGTACTCGATCTGTTCCGGCGTCATCGTCGCGGCCGGCGCCGCCGCGCTGCCCGCCGCCGGCCGCGTGGCGAGCTGCCACACGCCCAGCAGCAGCGCGAGGATCAGCGCAGACAGCAGGCCGGCGCGCAGGTCGAGCGAACGGGTTCCGTCCATGGCCGTCCGATCCGCTCAGGTGCGCTTGATCGCGAAGCTGCCGAGGTAGGGCTCGGGCTGCTCGGGGTCGAACACCTTGCCCATGATCGTGAACTTCGGGTACGCGCCGTCGGGCACCTTCTGGTCGAGCTGCTTCATCGTCTTCCTGGCGTCGGTCAGCAGGAACACCTTCTCGGCGATCTGCCGGTAGTTCACGTCGCCCTTCACGTAGCCCCAGCGCTTCATCTGCGTGAGCATCCACACGGCCATGCTCTGCCAGGGGATGGGGTCGAAGTCGGCGCGGTCGGGCACGTTCCTCACGTTGCCCAGGCCGTCGGCGAACCGGCCGGTCAGCACCTGCGCCACCACCGTCTCGGGCTGGTTCAGGTAGGCCTGCGGCGAGATCACCTTGGCGATCAGCTCGCGGTTCTCGGGCTTGCGTGCCATCGCCGCGGCGGTGAGCACCGCGCGGTAGAGCGCCGCGAAGGTGTTGGGGTTCTGCTGGATGAACTCGGTGCTGGTGCCGAAGGCGCAGCACGGGTGGCCGTTCCACAGGTCCTTGGTCAGCAGGTGCAGGAAGCCCACCTCCTCGAACACCGCTCGCTGGTTGAAGGGATCCGGGCCGAGGTAGCCGTCGATGTTGCCGGCGCGCAGGTTGGCCACCATCTCCGGCGGCGGCACCACGCGGATCTGGATGTCGCGGTCCGGGTCCAGCCCGGCCTCGGCCACGTAGTAGCGCAGCAGGAAGTTGTGCATCGAGTACTCGAACGGCACCGCGAACTTGAAGCCCTTCCAGTCCTTCGGGTCGCGCTTGTCCTTGTGCTTGACGTGCAGCGTGATCGCCTGGCCGTTGGTGTTCTGGATCGTCGCCACGTTCATCGGCGTGGCGTTGGAGCCCACGCCCATGCTGATGGCCAGCGGCATCGGGCTCAGGAAGTGCGTGGCGTCGTACTCCTTGTTGAGCATCTTGTCGCGGATCAGCGCCCAGCCGGCCGTCTTGACCACCTGCACATTGAGGCCCTGCTTCGAGTAGAAGCCCAGCGGGTGGGCCATGATCAGCGGCGTGGCGCAGGTGATCGGGATGAAGCCGATCTTCAGGTCCTTCTTCTCGGGCGCCGCGGCGGCCTGCGCCAGGGCCTGCAGCGGGGCGATCGGCAGCACGCTGGCAATGGCCGCCATCGCCGTGCCCTTGCCCACCGCACGCAGGAAACGGCGCCGCACCGCATCCTGCGGGAACAGCGCCTTCACCAGCGTGGCCTCGACGAAGGCATTCGAGTCGGCCTCGAAGTCGGCCGTCTCGCTGCGGCGGCGCAGCTCGGTGCTGGCGTCCTCGGCCGCGTGCTCGGCGGCGGAGCCGTGGCGGCCGCAGCTGCACCGCATCAGCAGCGGCCGGTCGGCATCGTACGGGTCGATATCGCGCGCATCACTCATCGGGCACCCCTTGCGTTGTGGCTCGGGATCGATGCTAGGGAAGGCGTGTGCCGCGCGCGATCGTGCGCAGCGGCGATGTTTTGTAGGGGAGGCCCTACACGGCGGCCTACTGCAGGCGCAGCTCCAGGTAGGCCTGCTCGCGGAACACGGTCAGCGTCGTGCCGCTGACCGAGCGCCAGGCCAGCAGCGCCCGCGCCAGGTCACCGCTGTGGCCGATGGGACGGCCGTTCATGCCGACGATGATGTCGCCCACCTGCAGGCCGATGCGCTCGGCCAGCGAGTCCAGGCCGACCTCGCCGACGCGCGCCCCGGACGCATAGGCCCGGCGCGCGTCCAGCGCGACGAAAGGCGCCACGTCGTCGAACTCGGCGCCCAGCCGAGGCCGGGCAACGTGGCCCTGGTCGCGCAGCTCGCCGACGATCTGCATCACGATCTCGATCGGGATCGACAGGCTCACGCCGCCGGAGCCCTCGGCGCCGACGACGGTGCGGGTGTTCATGCCGACGATCGCGCCGCTGCCGTCGAGCAGCGGTCCGCCCGAGTTGCCCGGGTTGAGGGCGAGGTCGCTCTGGATGAACAGCAGCTCCTGGTCCTCCGCGAAATGACGGTCGGTCCCGCCGACGATGCCGGCCACCACCGACCGGTTCAGTCCGTAGGGCTCACCCACCGCCAGCACCCAGTCGCCTGGCCGCAGCGCCGCCGAACGGCCCTGTGGCGGCGGCTCCGGGAGCACGAGCGGCACGCGCAGCAGCGCGATGTCGGCCATCTCGTCCTCGCCCACCAGCGTGGCGGCGACGATGCGCCGGTCCGGCAGCCGGACCGCAATGCGCTGGCTGCCGGCCACCGCATGCGAGGCCGTGACGATCAGGCCCTCGGCGCCGGAGATCACGAAGCCGGCGCCGATGCGGTCGGCCACGCGTCCTGCACCGACGCGACGCCGGGCCTCGGGCTTCTGCAGTTCGGCGGCCGAATACTCCAGGCCGACACCGAACACGCCCACCGCCGCCGAGAGCCCCTGCCGCAGGGCCGGCGCAAAGCTTGCCGGCGGCATGCGCGGCGGGTCCGCATCGGGCGCCTTCGGGTGGGCACACGACGTCAGCAGCGCGGACGCACCGGCCGCGGCGAGCGCCGCCGCTCCCACTGTGCGGCACCAGCGGGCCTTCGCGCCGCTCACCCGGCCCGAGGCCACGGATCGCGGCGGTTCATGAATAGGCCGCACGCCCGGCATGGTGTTCGTGTTCGTGTTCGTGCTCGCAATCATCGCAGCGGCTGGCCTGTGGCCGCTCGATCAGGCGCGCCGGCTCGATCGGTGCGCCGCATTCGACGCAATGACCATAGCGCCCGGTCTCGAACCGCGCGAGCGCCGCGCGCACCTCGCCGAGCACGACCGCGTCGGGCCGCGGCGCGGCGGATTCGGCGATGGCTGCACCATCGCACAGGCGGGTGGTGATCGTCTCGGCCATGTCCACCAGACGGCGCTCCAGGTCGATCAAGCGGTGCCGCAACAGGCTGCGGGTCGGTTCCTGGAGCCCGGCGGGGCAGACACCGCGAGGCGCGCCGGAGCTCACCGTCCGAAGAGTCGTCAGCGTCGGGCGCATGGAGTACCTCCGATTCCTTGCTCGCGCTCCGTGCGCGGCGTCCGGAACACTCTAGCCAGCCCCCCGCGCCGTGGCTTGCGCTGCATCAAGCACGCCGCCCGAAGGACCACGCGCCCGCAGCCTCTGCACTTGATCCTGGACAAGTCCGGGCGCCGTCGCGGCTCCTAGACTGGAACGACTGGCGGGCTTCCGATCGAGGCACCTTCTCATGTTCAAGCACCTTCTGGTTCCCGTCGACGGCAGCGCGCTGTCGGAACGCGCGATGCAGGCGAGCATCGACTTCGCCCGCCAGCTCGGCGCGTCGATCACCGCGTTCATCGCCGAGCCGCCCACACCCCCCGCGGGTTCGACCCACAGCGCGGCCCGCTATCTGCGCGACCTGGAGACCCACGCCCAGGTCGCGGCCGAGCATGCACGCGGCGTGCTGTCGGCGTTCGAGCGGCGCGCCAGCGACGCCGGCATTCCGTTCGACGGCTGCTTCGCGCAGGCCCACGAGATCGACGCCGCCATTGCGGACGCCGCACGCCAGCGCGGCTGCGATCTGATCGTGATGGTGACGCACGGTCGCGGACTGTTCGGCGAGTGGCTGTTCGGCTCGCAGACCCGGGGCGTGATGGTGCGCAGCAAGCTGCCGCTGCTGATGCTGCATTGAAATCTCGAGGACCCTCCGCATGAACACCCGACCCTGCGCGGACCTCCGCGACGACCTGCTGGCCCGCGAGGCCCGACTGCGCGATGAGCTGCGCGCCCACCGCGCCCGGCTGCTCGAGCCCGCGGCGGCCACCGGCAACACCTTCGTCGCCGGCAGCGAAGGCGCGGCGGCCGACGCCGAAGACGAGCTCGACATCACGCTGATCAGCCACTGGCAGCGCGAGCTCGACGAGGTGAGCGCCGCGCTGCAGCGGCTGAACACCGGCAGCTACGGTCACTGCGAGCGCTGCGGCGAGCCGATCGGTCTGCCGCGGCTTCGTGCGCTGCCCGAGGCCCGCCACTGCCTGGACTGCCAGGAGCAGGCCGACCGGGCGGTCCATCGCACCTGACGGCTCACCACCACGCGACGCTCCAGGCGAGCGCCAGGCTGACGGTCAGCGCCAGCCCGACGCGCAGTGCGTAGGCACGACCTCCTGCCACCATCGCCACACCGCAGCGCGTCATCGTGTTGGCGCTGACGGCGAGCAGAACGCCGTGCAGCAGGGCCTCGGTCGGCAGTTCGCCCGCCGCGTGCAGCGCGGCCAGCGATGCGATCGGCGCATGCGCATCGACCAGCGCGGCGAGCACCACGCTCAGCTCCAGTCCGACATCGCCGTAGTGGCGTTGCGCATTGCCCACCAGCAGCGCGACCAGGCCGAGCGTCAGTGCCACCGCGAGGGCTTCCCGCGGTCGCAGCGCGCTGCGCGGCGGACCCGCCGGCGGTTCGTGCACCGCCCCGGCCGTGCGCAGCGACAGCAGCCCGACCGCCAGCGCACCCGCCGCACCGGCCAGCGCCGGCAGCAGCAGCGCCGCCGCGGCCGGTGGCGACAGCAGGACGCTGATCAGCAACGCCTGCAACCAGGTGGCCACACCCGACAACACCGCCCCACCCGCCAGCAGCGCCGCCTGCTCGGGCCGCTCGCGCGCCCGGCCGCCGAGCGAGGCCACCGTGGCAGTGCTCGACACGAAGCCCGACACCAGCCCGGCTGCCAGCACGCCGCCCCGCGGTCCCAGCGCACGCAGCGCCACCTGGCCTGCCGCCTGCATCGCCAGGATCAGCAGCACCAGGGCGGCGAGCGGGCGGGGATCGATCCCTCCCAGGGCATCGAGCGATCGCGCCGGGATCAGGGGCAGCACGATGAGCGCCAGCGCCGTCAGCAGCAGCCCATCGTGCAACTCCTGCTCGCTGAGCAGCTCGGTTGCGAAGCGGTGCAGGCGTTCACGTGCTGCCAGCAGCACCGCCAGCCCCGCACCGCAGGCCGCCCCGAGGGCCGGCGAGAGGACCGACTGCACGCCGATCAGGTAGGTGGTGAACAGCGCCAGCTCGGTCGTCAGGCCAGGATCGCGCGAACGGCTCTTCGCGTGCGACAGCGCGGCCAGCCCGGCCACCAGCAGGGCGCCGACGATCACCAGCCCGGGCACCGGCACCCACTGCGCCAGGCCGCCGGTGGCGGCCGCGACGGCAAAGCTGCGCAGGCCCGCGGCTTCGCGGTCCCGACCGCGGCCCTTGCGGCGCTCGCGCTCGACGCCGATCAGCAGGCCGGCACCGAGGGCCACCGCGAGGCCGAGGGCACCGTCCGGCAGCGTGACCCCGCTCACAGGTCCAGCGCCGCGCCGTGTTCCGGCACCGACACGCGCCAGCCCAGTTCGTCCTGGATGCGCAGCCGCAGCGTGTCGGCCGCCACCGGCTCGCCGTGGACGACGAAGCAGCGCTCGGGCGGTGTCTCGAAGCCGCGCAACCACTCCATCAGCCCGTCGGCATCGGCATGGCCGGAGAAGCCTTCGAGGTGGCTCACGGTGGCCTTCACCGCGACGTACTCGCCGTGGATCTTGACCTCGCGCGCACCGCCCACCAGCGCCGCGCCGCGCGTGCCGCCGACCTGGAAGCCGGGGAACACGATGTGGTTGCGCGGGTTGGGCGCCAGCGCCTTCAGGTGGTGCAGCACGCGCCCGCCGGTGGCCATGCCGCTGGCCGAGATGATGACCTTGGGCCAGCGCTGGCGCGTCAGGCGCTCGGACGCCTCGGGCCCGGCGACCAGCGTCACATCGTCGGTCAGCGTGGCCGCCTCGCGCGGCGTGATGCGCAGCAGCTTGCGGTGGCGCTGGTACAGCGCGGTCGCGGTGCTCGCCATCGGGCTGTCTAGAAAGAGCGGCAGGTCGGCCGGGATCTCGCCGGCCGCCTTGAGCCGCTGCAGCACCAGCAGCAGGGCCTGCGCGCGACCGACGGCGAACGACGGCAGCAGCACGCTGCCGCCGCGGCGCACCGTGGCACGCACGATCTCGCCCAGATGCGCCTGCACGTCGTCGCGCGGATGGCAGCGGTTGCCATAGGTCGACTCGATCAGCAGCACATCGGCCTGCGCCACGCGGCCCGGCGCGGGCATCAGCAGGTCGTCGCCGCGACCGAGATCGCCCGAGAACACCAGCGTGCGGCCGTTCGCGCGCACGCTCACCGACATCGCCCCCAGCAGGTGGCCGGCGGGGGTGAACTCGATGCGGGCGTCGCCGACGCGCACACCGCGCCCGGCCGGGGCCACGCCGATGCGGGCGATGGCGCGCTTGGCGTCGGCCACGCCGTACAGCGGCAGGGCCGGCGCATGCCGCGACCAGCCGCCGCGGTTGGCGCGGCGTGCGTCCTCCTCCTGCAGGTGGGCGCTGTCGAGCAGCAGCACCTCGGCGAGGTCGCGCGTGGCGGCGGAGGCATACACCGGGCCCTTGAATCCCTGCCTCACCAGCACCGGCAGCCAGCCGCAGTGGTCGAGGTGGGCGTGGCTCAGCACGACCGCGTCGATCTGCGCCGGCGGCACCGCCAGCGGCGCCCAGTTGCGCTCGCGCAGCGTCTTGTAGCCCTGGAACAGGCCGCAGTCGAGCAGCACGCGCGCGCCGCCCATCTCGACCAGGTGCTTCGAGCCGGTGACGGTGTCGGCGGCGCCGAGGAAGGTGAGCTTCATGCGCGTCGGTGGCCCGCGGGCCAGTGCATCGGACACGCCGCACTCTGGCACAGCCGGCGCGCAACGGCGCCGCGACTCGCCGGCGGCTGACCTGGATCAAGCTCACGTTCCGCCACCGGCCGCCCGGCCGCGCGCCGTCAGACCTGCATCAGCTCCTGCCGCACCGCGTACAACGCCAGCTCCACGTCGTTGCGCACCCCGGTCTTCTCGAGGATGCGGGCGCGGTAGGTGCTCACCGTGTTGGACGACAGCACCAGCTGCTCGGCGATCTCGCCGACGCTCTTGCCGGCCGCGAGCAGGCCGAACACCTGGTACTCGCGGTGCGACAGGCGCTCGTGCAGCGGGGCCTCGTCGTCGCCGACGCCGCCCTTCCTGCTGCCGATGCCGGCCCCCACCGCGCCCGCCAGCTGCTCGGCGACGCTGGGGGTGATGAAGAGCTTGCCCTGCGCCACCCTGCGGATGGCGTCGATCATCTGCTCGCTGTCGGCGCTCTTGTTCAGGTAGCCGGCCGCGCCGAGCTTGAGGCTGCGCACCGCGTACTGCCGGTCGGGATAGGTGCTGAGCATCAGCACCGGCAACCTCGGGAACTCGGCCTTCAGCGACTTCAGCACGTCGAGTCCGTCGCGCTGCGGCATCGCGATGTCGAGCAGCACCACGTCGGGCGGCGTGCCGGCGGCGGCGCCGGCGCGCACCAGGGTCATCGCGTCGGGGCCGTTGCCGGCTTCGCCGGCCAGCGCGATGTCCCCGGCGTCGGCCAGGATCTGCTTGATGCCCTGGCGCACGATCACGTGGTCGTCGCAGATGACGACGCGGATCATGGCCGCTCCTCCGGCGCGAGCGGCATCACCAACCGCACCAGCGTGCCCTGGCCGGGCGCGCTGTCGATCGTGAGGCGCCCGCCGAAGTGTGCCGCGCGCTCGCGCATGCCCATCACGCCGTAGCTGCGCGGGTCGTTCAGCGCCTCGGCGGTGGTGCCGACGCCATCGTCGCGCACATCGAGGTAGAGCACCGGCTCGGGCGGCGCATCGACCACGATGCGGATGCCGACGCGACGCGCCTTCGCATGCCGCGCGATGTTCGACAGCAGCTCCTGGAAGATGCGGAACACCGCGATCGCCGACCCGCCCTCGGGCGGCGCGACGCCGGCGGCCACGTGCACCTGGATGTCGGCCTCCAGCTCGGCGCTCTCCAGCCACTCCTGGGCCTGCCACTCCAGCGCGGCCCACAGGCCCTGGTGATCGAGGATGCTGGGCCGCAGGTCGGTGATGATGCGGCCGACCTTGTCGACCGCGGTGTCGATCAGCGCGCCCATGCCCTCGCACTTGGCGGCCAGCGGCAGGCGGTCGGCGACGCGCTTCTCGAGCCAGTTGACGTCCATCTTCAGCGCCACCAGCAGCGAGCCGAGTTCGTCGTGGATCTCGCGGGCGATGCGGGTGCGCTCCTCTTCGCGCACCGTCTCCAGGTAGGCCGAGAGCCGGCGCCGCTGCGCGAGCGCGTCGCTGAGCGCGCGGGTGCGCTCGGCGACGCGCTGCTCCAGCCGGTCGTTGGTGCGTTCGAGCTCGCGCTTGGCGCGCACCAGCTGTTCCTCGGCCTGCTTGCGCGCGGTGATGTCGACGAAGGTGACCACCGCACCCACCACCGCGCCGGCCTCGACGATGGGGTAGGACGAGTACTCGGCCTGAAAGGAGCTGTCGTCGGCGCGCCACAGCACCTCGTGGTCGATGCGGCACGGCAGCCCGCGGCGGAAGGCGTTGAAGATCGGACAGTCCGCCTCGGCGTAATGCGCACCGTTGCCGTGCGAGTGGTGGATCAGCGCATGCATGTTGCGGCCGAGCACCTCTTCGGTGCGGTAGCCCAGGCCCTGGGCGGCGGCGCGGTTCATGAAAGTGCAGCAGCCGTCGATGTCGATGCCGAAGATGCCGTCCCCGGTCGATTCGAGCAGCAGCGTGAGACGGTCCTGCCACGGCGTGCCGTCGTGGCGCGGCACGGCCCGAGGCGCCGCCGAGGCGGGCGGCAGGGCGGCAGGGTCGGGCGAACAGACGTGCATGCTCGACTTGGCGCAAGCCGTGTGCCACCGATCGGTTCGCGCGGCAAGGGTTTGCCCGGGTGCCGGCCCGGTGTTGCAAGAGCTTGCCGACAGGCGCCACGTCGCGGGCTATCCTCGATCGTCGTGATGCTCCCGCCGCCAGGCCGTCCGTCGAGATGCCCGCTGTTCCCGCTGCCCGTGCCGAGAACGACGCCGATCGCGTGGCGCACCTGCGCCGCTTCGAGATCCTCGACAGCCTGCCCGAGGGGGCCTACGACGACATCGTGGCGCTGGCCTCGCAGCTCTGCGGCGCGCCGATCGCGCTGATCTCGCTGGTCGACGCCGAACGCCAGTGGTTCAAGGCCCGCGTCGGCCTCGAGGCCCAGGAGACCCCGCGCGACCTGGCCTTCTGCGACCACGCGCTGCTGCGGCCGGACGCGGTGTTCACGATCCCCGACGCCCATGCCGACCCGCGCTTCGCCGACAACCCGCTGGTCACCGGGCCGCCGCACATCCGCTTCTACGCCGGTGCACCGATCCTCGTGGAGGGCGGGCTGCCGATGGGCACGGTGTGCGTCATCGACACGCAGCCGCGCCTGCTGGCGCCGGCCCAGGCCGCGGCGCTGCAGGCCCTGGCACGCCAGACCGCGGCGCTGCTGGCGCTGCGTGCGCACACGCGCCTGGCGCAGCAGCAGGCGGCCGAACTGGCGAAGACCTCGGCCGAGGCGCAGCGCGAGCGGCAGCGCAGCGCGGAGTTGCTGGACCTGGTGCTGCGCGGCGGCAACCTCGGTCTCTGGGACATCCACGTGCCCTCCAGCGTCTGGACCGCGAACGCGCGCGAACTCGAGATGCTGGGGCATGCCGCCGACGGGGCCGGGCCGAGCACCACCGACTGGCGCACGCTGATCCATCCCGACGACTGGCCGCAGGTGCGGGCCGCGCTGCAGGCCCACCTGGGCGGCGCGGCGCCGGCCTTCCAGTGCGAGCACCGCATGCGGCATCGCGCGGGCCACTGGATCTGGGTGCAGAGCCATGCGGTGGTGGTCGACCGCAGCGCGGACGGGCAGCCGCTGCGCGTGGTCGGCACGCACCGCGACGTGACGCGCCGCAAGGAGGCCGAGGCCGAGATCGAGCTGGCGCATGCGCGGCTGCAGCAGCTGTCGACGACCGATGCGCTGACCGGGGTGGGCAACCGGCGCCATTTCGACGACTGCCTGGCCCGCGAGTGGGCGCGCAGCGCGCGGACACACCAGCCGCTGGCGCTGCTGATGATCGACATCGACCACTTCAAGCTCTACAACGACCGCTACGGCCACCCTGCCGGCGACGACTGCCTGCGCCGCGTGGCCGAGCTCATCACCGCCTGCGCGCGGCGCGGCGGCGAGATCGTGGCGCGCTACGGCGGCGAGGAGTTCGCGGTGCTGCTGCCGGGCACGCCGATCGATGGCGCGCGGGCCGTCGCGCAGCGCTGCCTGCAGGCGCTGCGCGACGGCGCGATCGAGCACCTGGCATCGCCGACCGACGGCGTGGTGTCGCTGAGCATCGGCGTGGCCGTGCGGGTGGCGGGCAAGTCGATCGAGCCCAAGGCCCTCACCGACGCGGCAGACGCCGCGCTCTACGAGGCCAAGCGCGGCGGCCGGGACCGGCTGGCCGTCGGTACCGCGGGCTGAGCGCGGCAGCGGCGCCGCGCGCGTCGGCGCAGCGGTCCGATGGGATCAGGGCAGCGTGACGCGCATCTGCACCACGTAGCGCCGGTCGCGCGCGATCTCGGCGCTGGACAGCACCCCGCGTTCGCTGCGTCGCTCGCTGCCGCCGTCGCTGGCGACGGTGACCCACTCACCGAGCGGCAGCTGCACCGTGGTCAGCAGGCCGGCGCGGTCGATGCTGCCCTCGGGCTGGGGCTGGCCGCGGAAGTCGTAGCGCGAGGGCATGCCGCCGGAGGCCAGCGCGCTGGCCTCGGTGCGCACTTCCACCGTGACCGGCGAGCCGCCGCCGGGCCAACGGGGCCGCACCGCGACGCTGCGCCCGGTGTCGACGTAGCTGCTGCCGGCGATCGCGCCGGGGCCGCTGGGCGTCCACACCACCTCCAGCCAGGTCAGCGGCACGGACGCGCCCACGTTCAGCATTCCCTGACCGCCGTTGAGCACGAGCAGCCGGTGCTGCGCATCGCCCGATCGGTCGCCGCTGCGCGACTCGAGCGTCACGCCGGCGCGGCCGGACACCTGGCCGTTCGGCCCCACCGTCACCGCACCGTCGCGCAGGCCGCCGCCGCTGGCCGTGAAGCTGGACTCGTCGCCCTGGCGCACCTCGACCAGCAGGTTGCGCTGCGGCAGCGCAGAGGCCGGCGGCGCCGCGGCCACGCCACCGGGCAGCACCAGCGCGGCCAGGCCGAGCGCGCAGAGGAAGGAAGGCAGGGCGCGAGACATTCGCGGAGCTTAGTACGTGGCGGGTGGAGTGCGTCTTCGCGCCGGCTGGCGGCGCCGTGGCGCCGGGACGGCCGGCGGGACCGCGTGGCGGGCGAGCAGCGCGGCCAGCGCCTCGGGATCGCTCTGCGCCAGAGCCTCGACGGCGGCCGACGCCGCCTCGCGCCGCTCGCGCCGCTGCCGGTCCTTGATGGTCTCCACCTCGACGGCCAGCGTCCGCAGGCATTGCAGTGCGGTCTGCGCCTGCGCCGCGCGCTCGGGCGTGGCGTCGGGCTGCTGGCCGAGCACCACCTCGCTGAGCCAGCCGAGCTGCTTGCCGTAGCTGGCCACGTCGAACACCGCGCGTTCGACGTCGGCGTCGCCGGCCGTCGGGCGGATCCCGCTGAAGATGTCCTGCGTGACCGCACCGCTCAGCGGAAAGTGAAGCTGCGGCGCCCAGTGGAGCCAGAACCAGGGAAACATCGGCAATCCTCCTCGCGGGTTGTCGTCATCCGCCGGGTGGCGCGAACTCGCACACCACCGCGTCGCCCAGGTGCAGCATGCCACCGGCCAGCACCCGCGCGGTGACACCGCCATGCCCGCGCACCGCGCTGTAGCCCCCCGGACCGAGCGCCTCCTCCATGCGCGAGCAGGGCTCGCAGGGGCCGGTGAGCTCGAGCAGCACGTCGGCGCCGATGCGCAGGCGCAGCGGCTGGTCGCGGAACAGCGTGCGCACGGCCAGCAGGTTCAGCCCCGACACCAGGAGGTTGCGGCGCAGCGCATCGGCGGTCACCTCCGGCCGTCCCGCCAGTGCGGCGATGACCGGCAGGTGCTCGGCCTGCAGCAGCGTGACCTGGCGCTTGCCGCCCAGGCCGCGCCCCGTGGCGCTGCGATCGCCGTGCAGGCCGAGGCCGGCGAGCGCCTGCGCGGACGCCACCGCCTGCACCGACGCGCGGCGCTGCGGGCGCAGCAGGATGGCGTCGAGCCGCCCCGGCTGCGCGTGGCGGCGCGTCAGCTCGCGCAGCGACGGGGCGGCTTCGCTCACCGACCGGCCAGCCACAGCAGCGCCAACCCGGCTGCCGCCGGCAGCGCCTGCACGTAGAGGATCTTGCGGCTGGCGGTGGCGGCGCCGTACAGCCCCGCGACCAGCACGCACAGCAGGAAGAAGACCTTCACGCCACTGCCGGCGGCGCCCAGGCTCAGGCCCCAGAACAGGCCGGCGGCCAGGAAGCCGTTGTAGAGCCCCTGGTTGGCGGCCAGCACCTTGGAGGCCGCCGCCGCTTCCGGCGTCTGGCCGAAGGCGCGCAGGCCGGCCGGCTTGTCCCACAGGAACATCTCCAGCACGAGGATGTAGACGTGCAGCAGCGCGACGAGCGCCACCACGGTGTCGGCGAGCAGGGCCATGAGCGCATCTCCTGTGAGGGAACCGGGGCGCCGGCCGGGGCCGCGCGCGGCCCGATGATGCCGCGCGGCGGACGCGCCGGCGACCGGCTCTCGAGGAAACGCCGGGCCGCCCCAGGTTTCCTCGCCCCCCGCGGGGGGCGGGCTGGGCGCAGCCCGGCCCTGGGGGTGCTCAGTGGCGCCCGGCGCGCTCCAGGTGCTGCAGCGGAAGCGCCGCGCCGGCCTTCACCTCGCCGAGCGAGAAGCTGGTGTGCAGGTCCTTGAAGTTGGGCAGGTTCAGCAGCGTCTCCAGCGCCAGCGCCGAGAAGGCGTCCAGGTCGGTCGTCATGACCTGCAGCTCGAAGGTGCCCGATCCGCTGATGTAGTGGCAGGCGATGACCTGCGGGATGCGGCGGATCGCCTCCTCCAGCGCACGCGTCGCCGCGGCCGTGTTGCGCTCGGCGTCGACGCGCACGAAGGCCAGCACGCCCAGGCCGATCTTGCGGCGGTCGATCTCGGCGCGGTACCCGCGGATGTAGCCCTGCGTCTCCAGCCACTTCACGCGCCGCCAGGTCGGCGCGGTGGACAGCCCGATGCGCGCGGCCAGCTCGGCGTTCGACAGCCGCGCGTCCTGCTGCAGCGCACCGAGGATCGCGACGTCGTAGCGGTCGAGCGCGGCGTGCGGCGCGTCGTCGCCGGCCGGGTCGGGTGCGGCCTCCGCAGCGGCCGGCCGCGCCAGCGACCGCGCGATTCGGGTTTGCCCTGAAGTCTGCTTTTTCGATGCCATTCGTTTTCTTCCTCGCAAATTTGAGCAACAACGTTGCTCCAAGCATGCCCCAGCGGGCACACAAAGAAAAGACTTCCCCGCACGCTTTGCCTACACTGCCCGCAGGCCCGCCGCAGGAGTTCCGCCGCCATGAATGCGCCCCTTCCCGAGTCCATCCGTCGCGCGCTCGAGACGGTCACGCTCGACGACAAGTACGCCCTCGAGACCGGGCAGGCCTTCATGAGCGGGGTGCAGGCGCTGGTGCGGCTGCCAATGCTGCAGCAGCAGCGCGATGCCACCGCCGGGCTGGACACCGCGGGTTTCATCAGCGGCTACCGCGGCTCGCCGCTGGGCGGCTACGACCAGGCGCTGTGGCAGGCGCAGAAGCACCTCGCGGCCCACCAGGTGGTGTTCCAGCCGGGCGTCAACGAGGAGCTGGCCGCCACCGCGGTGTGGGGCACCCAGCAGCTCGATCTTTACCCGCAGAGCCGCAAGCACGACGGCGTGTTCGGCATCTGGTACGGCAAGGGCCCGGGCGTGGACCGCTGCTCCGACGTGTTCAAGCACGCCAACATGGCGGGCACCGCGAAGCACGGCGGCGTGATCGCGATCGCCGGCGACGACCACATCGCCAAGAGCAGCACCGCGGCCCACCAGAGCGACCACATCTTCAAGGCCTGCGGGCTGCCGCTGTTCTTCCCGGCTAGCGTGCAGGAGATCCTCGACATGGGGCTGCACGCCTTCGCGATGAGCCGCTTCTCCGGCGTGTGGGCGGGCATGAAGACCATCCAGGAGGTGGTGGAGTCGTCCGCATCGATCTCGGTCGACCCCGACCGCGTGAAGATCGTGCTGCCGGAGGACTTCCCGATGCCCGCCGGCGGCCTGCACATCCGCTGGCCCGACGCGCCGCTGGAGCAGGAAGCGCGGCTGATGAACCACAAGTGGTACGCGGCACTGGCCTATGTGCGCGCGAACCGGCTCAACCACACGGTGATCGACTCGCCGCACGCGCGGCTCGGGCTGATCTCCAGCGGCAAGGCCTACAACGACACGCGCCAGGCGCTGCACGACCTGGGCCTGGACGACGCGGCCTGCCGCCGCCTCGGCATCCGGCTGCACAAGGTGGGCGTGGTGTGGCCGCTGGAGGCCACCATCACGCGCGAGTTCGCCACCGGCCTGCAGGAAATCCTGGTGATCGAGGAGAAGCGCCAGGTCATCGAGTATCAGCTGAAGGAAGAGCTCTACAACTGGCGACCCGACGTGCGGCCCAACGTGCTGGGCAAGTTCGACGAATCGGAGGGCGACCTGTCGGGCGGCGAATGGAGCCAGCCCAACCCGAGCGGCAACTGGCTGCTGCGCGCCCAGGCCGACCTGACGCCGGCGATCATCGCCCGCGCGATCGGCAAGCGGCTGCTCAAGCTCGGCGGCCTGGACACCGACACGCGCGCCCACGTCGAGGCGCGGCTGGCGCTGATCGACGCGAAGGAACGCGCGCTGGCCGCGAGCACGCAGGACACCGGCGACCGCGCGCCGTGGTTCTGCAGCGGCTGTCCGCACAACACCAGCACCCGCGTGCCCGAGGGCTCGCGCGCGGTGGCCGGCATCGGCTGCCACTACATGACGGTGTGGATGGACCGCAGCACCACCACCTTCTCGCAGATGGGTGGCGAGGGCGTGAGCTGGGTCGGCCAGGCGCCGTTCACCACCGACCGCCACGTGTTCGCCAACCTCGGCGACGGCACCTATTACCACTCGGGCCTGCTGGCGGTGCGCCAGAGCATCGCGGCGAAGGTGAACATCACCTACAAGATCCTGTTCAACGACGCGGTGGCGATGACTGGCGGCCAGCCGGTCGACGGCACGCTGCGTGTGCCCGAGATGACCCGCGAACTCGACGCCGAGGGCGCGAAGCGCATCGTCGTGGTGACCGACGAGCCGCGCAAGTACGACGGCGTGACCGGCCTCGCGCCCGGCGTGACGGTGAAGCACCGCGACGAGCTCGACGCGGTACAGCGCGAGCTGCGCGAAGTTCCCGGCTGCACCGTCCTCATCTACGACCAGACCTGCGCCACCGAGAAGCGGCGCCGCCGCAAGCGCGGCACGATGGCCACGCCGGCCGAGACGGTGGTGATCAACGAGCTGGTGTGCGAGGGCTGCGGCGACTGCTCGGTGCAGAGCAACTGCCTGTCGGTCGAGCCGGTCGAGACGCCGTTCGGCCGCAAGCGCCGCATCAACCAGAGCAGCTGCAACAAGGACTACTCCTGCCTGAAGGGCTTCTGCCCGAGCTTCGTGACGGTGACCGGCGGCACGCTGAAGAAGCCGCAGCGCGACGCCGCGCACGACCCGCACCGCGGACCGCCGTTGCCCGACCCGGTGCTGCCGCGGGCCGACAGCGCCTGGGGCATCGTGGTCGCCGGCGTCGGCGGCACCGGCGTCATCACCATCGGCCAGCTGCTCGGCATGGCCGCCCACCTCGAGGGCAAGGGCGTCGTCACGCAGGACGCCGCCGGCCTGGCGCAGAAGGGCGGCGCGACCTGGAGCCACATCCAGATCGCCAACCGGCCCGAGGCCCTCTACTGCACCAGGGTCGGCACCGCCGAGGCCGACCTGGTGATCGCCTGCGACCCCATCGTCGCAGCCAAGAAGGACACGCTCGCGGTGATGCGCGAGGGCCGCACCCACGTGGCGCTGAACACCCACGGTGCGCCGACCGCGGCCTTCGTCGGCAACCCCGACTGGCAGTTCCAGGGCGGGCGCTGCGAGGCGGTGATCGAGCAGGCCTGCGGCGGCGCCGCGCAGGTGGGCAGGTTCGACGCCGACCGGCTGGCGACCGCGCTGCTCGGCGACGCGATCTACACCAACCCGCTGATGCTGGGCTACGCCTGGCAGAAGGGCTGGGTGCCCCTGGGCGAGGCCGCGCTGCTGCGCGCCATCGAGCTCAACGGCGTGCAGGTCGAGCGCAACCGGGCCGCCTTCGCCTGGGGCCGGCGCGCGGCACACGACCTCGCCGCGGTGCAGGCCCTCACCGCGACGGCGCAGGTGATCGCCTTCGTGAAGAAGCCCGCGCTCGACGAGCTACTGGCCACGCGCGCCGACTTCCTCACCGGCTACCAGAACGCGGCCTACGCGCAGACCTACCGCGCCTTCGTCGACAAGGTGCGCGCCGCCGAGGCGCCGCTGCAGTCGACCCGGCTCGCCGAGACGGTGTCGCGCTACCTGTTCAAGCTGATGGCCTGCAAGGACGAGTACGAGGTGGCGCGCCTGCACGCCGACCCGGCCTTCCACGCGAAGATCGCCGCGCAGTTCGACGGCGAGGTGAAGCTGGGCTACCACCTCGCGCCGCCGGGGCTGGCGAAGAAGAACGCGCGCGGCGAGCCGCTGAAGCGGCGCTATGGCCCGTGGATGCTGGGGGCCTTCCGGCTGCTGGCGCGGCTCAAGGGCCTGCGCGGCACGGCGCTCGACCCCTTCGGCCGCACCGAGGAGCGCCGCACCGAGCGCGCGCTGGTCGGCGAGTACCGCGCCTGCATCGAGGAGCTGCTGGCGACGCTGGACGCGCCGCGGCTGGCGCTGGCGGTGGAGATCGCCGCGATCCCGGAGGACATCCGCGGCTACGGCCACGTGAAGGCCCGGCACCTGGCGGACGCGCGGGCGAAGTGGAGCGGCCTGATGGCGCAGTGGCGTACCGGGTCGCCACAGCGCGCGGCAGCGTGAGTGACCCCCGCCTTCCCGCGTCGGAGACACCCCCCGACCCGCGGCGCGACTTTCTCGCCATCGACGCAGCGCAACGGCACGACGCCGCCGCGCGCCGCCCGCTCCACCTGGGCGGCCGGGCCGTGGGCTCGGTCGCGGCCGGCGCACTGCCGGTGCTCCGAGCACATGCGCCGTGGCTGCAGGAGCGCGAAGACGGCGTGCTGAGCACCGCGCTGCGCGACGAGGCGCTCGACGCCGCCTTCGCCGTCACGCATGCGGCACTGCGCGAGCGCGGCCTGATCACCGACTGGCGCAACGAAACCTATGCCGTCGTGCCGGCCTGAGGCGCGCCGGTGCTGGCGCGGATCGAGCGCGCGGCCGCGCGCTTCTGGGGCACGCTGACCTTCGGCGCGCATGCCAACGGCTACGTCGCCGGGCCCGACGGCCGCCCGAGCCACCTGTGGATCGCACAGCGCTCGCCGCACAAGCCCACCGACCCCGGCAAGTTCGACAACCTGATCGGCGGTGGCGTGCCGCACGGCCAGACGCCGTTCGAGACGCTGGTGCGCGAAGGCTGGGAAGAGGCGGGCCTGGCCGCCGACCTCGTGCGCCGGGCCACGCGCGGCCGGGTCATCGACCTGCAGCGGGCGCTGCCCGACTGCGCCGGCCACGGCCTGCAGCGCGAGCAGCTGTTCGTCTACGACCTGGCGCTGCCGCCCGGCGTGCAGCCGTGCAACCAGGACGGCGAGGTCGCCTCGCTGCAATTGCTGCCGGTGGCCGAGGCGCTGGCACTGGCGGGCGGCGACACGATGACGGTCGATGCCGCGCTGGCGACGCTGGATTTCGCGCTGCGCTGGCGACTCCTCGGGGAGCGCGAGCATGCCGCGCTCACGGCGCGCACGGCCGGGCTGTTCGGCGCAATGCCGGACTGAGCGCACGTGGAGCGCTCGTCCATGGCGCCTCAGAACTCGAACAGCGTGAGCCCCAGCCCCAGGCTGGTCTGGCGGAAGTTGTAGTCGAGCAGGGTCTCGCCGTAGCCGCTGAACAGCTGCACGTACCAGCGCAACGCGCGCGGGCTGCCGGGCTCGACCGGGAAGGTCCAGTCGAACTGCACGGCGCCGCGCCGCAGGTCGCGGAAGTTGGTACGCCACAGCAGCGCGGCGGTCGCGCGGCCGGGGGTCCAGTTCAGCGTCACGTCGCCGCGACCGCGGTAGCTGGTGAGATCGGGGTTGTCGTCGTCATCGGCGTTCTCGCGCACGCGCCGGTTCAGGCGCAGCGCGATCGAGACGTCCTCGCGCTCGAAGCCGGCGCCCGCGTAGACGCGGTTCCAGCTGCGCGACAGCGGCTTGGTCTGGCCGTTGGACTGGTGGGCGAAGGCCAGCATGCCGTAGCGCCACTGCCAGCCCCACGGCAGCGCCCGCAGACCCTCGGGCACCGGCACCACGTACATCACCTCGGGTTCGTAGTCGCTGCTGCGGAAGGGGGCGGAATCGCCCTTGTTGTAGAGCTGCCAGAGCGACTGCTGCGTGTAGCCGACCCAGAGGTCGGCGTCGGGCAGCAGCACGCTCTGCGCGATCTTGGTCCGCAGCGAGAGCTGGAACTTGGCCTCCACGCGCTTGTAGTCGCCGAGTTCGGCCGTGCGGTCCGGGCTGGGGCTGGACGGACGGGTGTTCAGGCGCGTGGTCACGTGCACCGGCAGCAGGAAGTTGGGTCGGTAGCCGGTGAAGTTGAAGGTGCCGCGCTTGTCGGCGCGGTCGAGTTCCCAGTACTTGGACAGGAAGCTCGGTGCCGGAGTCGGCGGACCCTGCAGGCCGTTGCCGCCCACTTCCGGTGCCGGCCGGGCGACCACGTCGGGCGTGCGGCCGGCCGGCACCACCGGCACCGGCGGCGCCTCGCGGCCGGCCAGCCGGTCGTAGCAGGCCAGCCGCAGGCCGTCGTCGGTGAGCGCCGCGCAATCGGCCAGCGCGGGCGCCGCTGCCTCCTGCGCCGACACGACAGCCCAGGGCCAGGCCAGCAGCAGGACGGAGAGGGCGGTCGACTTCATGGGCAGTGGCCAGGCGGCTCGGGTCGGGGAGGCCGGCCGATTCTGCGGGACGGCAGCGATCCGGGCAGGGGCACGGGGGCTTGGCGCATCGAACTCTTGCATTTTTTTGAAGTGACGCGACAAGCCCTGTGAACTTGCGGGCCCCAAACAATCACTACAGTGCGTGCACTTCGACGCCCCGATTCCTGCATGAGCCTGCCGACCGTCAGCCCCCGCTACTCCGCCCCCGCGATCGCGCTGCACTGGCTGCTGGCGCTGGCCATCCTGGGCAGCATGGGCCTGGGCTGGTACATGAGCGACCTGCCGTTCTCGCCGCAGCGCCTGAAGTTCTACAACTGGCACAAGTGGGCCGGCATCACGATCCTGGCGCTGTCGCTGCTGCGCCTGCTGTGGCGCCTGACGCACCGCCCGCCGGCGCTGCCGGCACCGATCGCCACCGCGATGCCGTCATGGCAGCTGCGCGCCTACCACGCCACCCACCACCTGATGTACCTGCTGTTCTTCGCGGTGCCGCTGGTCGGCTGGGCCTACAGCTCGATGGCCGGCTTCCCGATCGTGTGGTTCGGCGTGCTGCCGCTGCCCGACTTCGTGCCGGTCGACAAGGAACTGGCCAAGCTGGTGAAGCCGGTCCACGCGATCCTGGCCTACACGCTGCTGGCGCTGGTGGTGCTGCACGTGGCGGCCGCCCTGAAGCACCAGTTCGTCGACCGCGACGGCCTGCTGGACCGCATGCGGCCGCGCCGCGCCTGATGCATCGATCGATTTCCGAGGACCTCCGCATGAGAAGACGCTTCACGCTCCCCCTGATGTTGCTGGCCGTCGCCGGCGTGGTGGCCGCCGCCCCGGCGCATGCGCAGGCCCCCACCGCGAAGTTGCTGCCGGCGCAGAGCGAGATCGGCTTCGTCAGCAAGCAGATGGGCGTGCCGGTGCAGGGCCAGTTCAAGAAGTTCGACGCCCAGGTCAGCTTCGACCCGAAGCAGCCCGCGAACGGCAAGATCGCCTTCGCGATCGACACCGGCAGCGCCACCATCGGCGACCGCGACACCGATGCCGAGATGAAGAAGGGCGACTGGTTCGACACGGCCAAGTTCCCGCAGGCCACCTTCCAGTCCACCGCGATCAAGGCGCTGGGCGGCGGCAAGTTCGAGGTGGCCGGCAAGCTCGCGATCAAGGGCAGCAGCCGCGACGTGCTGGTGCCGGTCACGCTCACCCAGGCCGGCGGCACCAGCACCGCCACCGGCGCCTTCGCCATCAAGCGCCTGGAGTTCAAGATCGGCGCCGGCGACTGGGGCGACACCTCGATGGTCGCCGACGAAGTGCAGGTGAAGTTCAAGCTCGCGCTGACCGGCGTGGGCGCGCTCTGACCGGCGCGGCCCCGGCGCCGGTTTCCTCCCTCCCGTTTCCCAACCCCACTCTCCAGGACCCCCGCATGAGCATGAAGAAGCCCTTCCTCGCCGCCGCCGCCGCCACCGCCGCCGCCCTCGCCTGCCTCGCCGGTGGCGCGCAGGCCCAGAGCGCGAGCTACGCGATCGACCCCGGCCACACCTTCGTGACCTTCGAGGTGCTGCACTTCGGCACCTCCACCGCACGCGGCCGCTTCGACAAGAAGGAAGGCACGGTGCAGTTCGACCGCGCCGGCAAGACCGGCAAGGTGGAGATCAGCATCGACACCGCGTCGATCAACACCGGCGTCGCGGCCTTCGACAACCACCTGCGCAACGCCGACTTCTTCAACGCGGCGATGTTCCCGACCGCCAAGTTCGTCTCCGACAAGTTCGTCTTCAGCGGCGACAAGGTCAGTGAAGTGAGCGGCACGCTGACGCTGCTGGACAAGAGCCAGCCGGTCACGCTGAAGGCGGCCAATTTCAACTGCTACGAGAACCCGCGCCTCAAGCGCGAGGTCTGCGGCGGTGACTTCGAGACCACCTTGCAGCGCAGCCAGTTCGGCATGAACTACGGCCTGCCCAACATTCCCGACAGCGTGCGCCTGACGGTGCAGATCGAGGCGGTGAAGCAGTAAGAGTCAGCACGGCCGTCGGGGGCCGTGCGCGGCCCCCACCCAGGCCCCCCGCCGCATGCGCGCCCTCCCCGCTGCCTCCCTGGCGCTCGCCCTGTCGAGCCTGGCCCTTGCCGCCACGCCGGCGGCGGCCGAACCGGCGCGCTACACCCTCGACCCGGCGCACAGCTGGGTGCAGTTCGAGCTGTCGCACTTCGGCACCTCGACGATCCGCGGGCGGCTGGGCCCGGCCGAGGGCAGCGTGAGCCTGGACCCCGGCGCCGGCCGCGGCGAGATCGGCGTGACGATCCCGATGGCCTCGGTGAGCACCGGCCTCGCGGCGTTCGACAAGCACCTGCGCGACGCCGAGCTGCTGTCGACCACCGAGCACCCGACCGCCTGGTTCGTCTCGCGCGACCTGCGCTTCGACGCCGGCCGGCTCGCCGAACTGCGCGGCGAGCTGACGCTGCGCGGCGTGAGCCGCGGCCTGACCCTCACCGCGACGCGCTACGCCTGCCACCGCCACCCGGTGCTGCAGCGCGAGGTCTGCGGCGGCGACTTCGAGGGCCGCATCCGGCGCAGCGACTTCGGCATCGACTACGGCCTGCCCTTCGTGCGGGACGAGGTGACGCTGCGGGTGCAGGTGGAAGGCGTGCGCAGCGACCCGGCGCCCTGAACCGGGCCGGCCCCGCTCGGGGGCGATCCCCCTCGACGGTGGGAGGGCCGAAGTCGCACACTCGCGAGAACATCGCGACCGCGCCGCGCACCCTGCGCCGCGCGCCTGCCCTGCTCCTGCGAGGACCTCCGCCATGACCACCCCTGCCCCCTCCTTTCGCGGCCCGCGTCGGCCGCTCGTTCCGTTCGCCACCGCACTGGCCCTGTGCGCCGGCGTGGCCGGCGCTCAGCAGCCTGCCCCCAAGGCGCCGTCCAAGCCGCCGGTCGCGCAGGCCTGGATCGACGTCGCCACCTTCAGCGGCCTGGGGGCCGGCCTCGGCGGCCTGGGCGGCGGCGGCAACAACCCGCTGTCGGCGCTGGGTGGCCTGTTCGGCGTGGGCGGAGGCGGCACCGTGCCCTTCCTGTCGACGCAGTCCGGCGGCAGCGGCGGCCGCTACATGGACGTCACGCTCGCGACGCGCGCCAATCCACAGCTCGCCGAAGGCACGCAGGCGCTGCCGGCCGGGCTGCAGCTCGGCCCGGCGATCAAGCTGCTGTCGCCGAAGGACGCGAAGCCGGTGCCTGGCGACGACGGCGACGAGCGCGTCGAGGAGCCGTCCGAGAAGCCCAAGGGCCGGCTGCTGCTGTACTGGGGCTGCGGCGACACCGTGCGCGCCGGCCAGCCGCGCGTGCTCGACGTCGCCAAGCTCAAGCCCGAGGACGTGGCCAAGTTCTTCATCTCGCGCCGGGCCACGCAGCGCGGCGCGCACAGCGCCACCGGCCGGCCGCACTGGCCCAACCCGAGCGAGGGCAAGCGCGTGCCCGACGGCGGCTCGCTGGTCGGCGAGCACGAGTTCAAGGGCCAGGGCGTGCCTGAAGGCTTCAAGTTCGCGATCCCGGCGGCCAACGACCTGATGCCGGCGCTGACGCTCACCACTGCCGACAAGGCCGGCGCCACCGCGCTGGAGTGGAACGCGCTGCCGACCGCGCGCGGCTATTTCGCCGGGGCCTTCGCCGGCAGGGGCGAGCAGGCCGACGGCGCCAGCGAGATGGTGATCTGGACCTCGAGCGAGCTGCCCGACACCGGCTTCGGCCTGTTCGACTACCAGACCAATCCGGCCGTCGAGCGCTGGGTCAAGGAGCGCGTGCTGCTCGCACCGACCACCACCCGCTGCACCGTGCCCAAGGGCGTGCTGCCGGCCGAGGGCTCGTTCCTGCGGCTGATCGCCTACGGCCCCGAGTTGAACCTCGCGCACCCGCCGCGCCCGGCCGACCCCAAGGCGGTGTGGGAGCCGCAGTGGGCGGTGAAGCTGCGCGTCAAGTCGATGACCACCGCGATGCCCGGCATGCCCTCGATGGGCGACGTGATGAAGGGCGAGGGCGGCACCGCGCCCGGCACGCCGCCGGCCGAGGAGAAGAAGCCCGGCGCACTCGATCTGCTGCGCGGCGTGCTCGGTCGCTGAGCGCCGCCGTCAGAATGGGGGCATGGATGCCCACGCCCCTGCTCCGGACCCGGCGCGCCTGCGCGCACTGATCGACTGGCTCGAACACGGCCTGCTCGAACGCGAGGCCGCCGTGCGGCTCGCGCTGCTGGCTGCGCTGGCCGGCGAGCACGTGCTGCTGGTCGGCCCGCCCGGCACGGCCAAGAGCGCGCTGGCGCGGCGGCTGCAGCACGCCTTCGAGGGCGCACGCTGGTTCGAGCGGCTGCTGACGCGCTTCTCGGTCCCGGAGGAACTGTTCGGACCGCTGTCGCTGAAGGCGCTGGAGGACGACCGCTACGAGCGCCTGACCGAGGGCTACCTGCCCACCGCCGGCATCGCCTTCCTCGACGAGGTGTTCAAGGCCAACTCGGCGATCCTCAACGCACTGCTGACCCTGCTGAACGAACGCGAGTTCGACAACGGCTGCGAGCGCGTGCAGACGCCGCTGGTGTGCGTGGTCGGCGCCACCAACGAGGTGCCGGCCGACGAATCGCTGCAGGCCTTCTACGACCGCTTCCTGCTGCGCGTTCCGGTGCAGCCGGTCAGCGACGCCGGCTTCGCCGCGCTGCTGGGGCTGGACGACAGTGCGCCGGGCGGCCTGCGGCCGATCACGCCCGCCGAGCGGGCCGCGATCACGGCCGCGCGTGACGCGGTGGCGCTCGACGGCGAGGTGCTGGACGCGCTGGCCGACGCGCGCCGCTTCGTGCGCGAGCAGGCCATCGCGGTGTCGGACCGCCGCTGGCGCCAGACCGTCGGGCTGCTGAAGACCGCCGCCGCGAGCAGCGGCCGCGGCGCGGTGTCACGCATCGACCTGTGGTTGCTGCCGTACTGCCTGGCCGAGCAGCCGGCGCAGCTGGCGGTGCTGAGCGACTGGGTGCATGCCACGCTGCTCGGCGCGCAGCCGCTCGAGGCCGCCTGGCTCACGCGGGCGATCGAGGCCTTCGAGCAACAGTTCGGCATCGAGTGCCAGCCGCGCCAGGACGACGGTGAAAGCGGCAAGATGGCGCTGGCGCACGCGATCGGTGGCCTGGAGCAGGGACCCGGCGTGGCCCGCATGGTGACGGCGTCGCTGGAAGCGCGGATGCTGCCGCGCTACGGGGCACGCCACATCGCGGCGCGCGTGTCGCAGCTCGACGAGGTGCTGGCGCGCGCGCACGACCACCTGCAACCGCTGCGCGCCCGCGCCGCCGCCGTGGGCCAGGCGCTGCAGCAGGCCCTGTGGCTGCCGCCGGCGCTGGCGGCGCAGATCGCCGCGGCCCATGCGGACTCGCTGCGGACCCTGGAGGCGCTGATCGCACGGCTGCAGGCGGTGCGGGCCGACTTCGCGACGCTGCCGATCGACGCCGAGGTCACCGACCCGGCACCGGCGCCGGTGCGCTGGAGCGAAGCGGCGGCCACGGCCTGAACGCCCGATGGACCCGCGCCTGGCCGCCGTCGACCGGCCCTACGATGGCCTCGCCGCGCTGCCGCGCGAGCTGTGGCTGCCGACGCTGATCAGCGCGGTCGGGACCAGCGAGGCGCGGCTGCGGCAGGGGCCGGCCTGGCTTGCGGCGCTCGAGGCCGGCGAGTTGCCCGACGCGGCGCTCGACTTCGACGATCCGCAGGCGCTGCGGCCGTTGCGTCAGGCGATCGGCGAGCTGGGCCTGCACGAACTGGCGCGCGAGGCCCCGGCCGCAGCGCAGCAGGTGCTGCGCACGGCGCTGTGGCATCTGGACCGGCTGATCGACCGCCCGACCGACGAGCCGCGCGAGACCGCGATCGCCGAGATGGTGGCGGCGTTCCGCGCCGAATGGACGCTGCTGCACGCCGACTGGGAGCACCTGCTCGCGCTGCTGCAGGACCTGGGTGAGCTTGCGGCCCTGCAGCGCGACGCGCTGCGCGGCCGGCTGGCGCGGCGCGAATGGCAGGCAGCCCAGCAGCTGGCGGCGCTGCTGACGCGCAACCCGGCGCTGGTGGCGCTGATCGCATCGCTCGGCCGAGGCCTGCCGCGCGAGGCGCCGCCGCAGCCGGCCCCGACGGCACCCGGCCGCGCGCGCGTCCTCGGCCAGCTGGTCGAGACGCGCCTGCCCGACGCGCCCGGCGAGATCCTCGGCGTGCGCCCGGGCCGCAACCTGGCCCGCATGCTGCCGTCCGAGGCGGCGCAGCTGCGCCACCCGCTGCTGCACAAGCTGTGGCGCGCGCGGCTGGCCGAGGCGCGGCTGATGGTGTGGGACGAAGAGGCCGTGCTGTTCGACCAGCGACCGGGCGGGGCCACACCCCTGCGCGCCGCGGCGCAGGCCGCGCCGCCCCCGCTGGCGCGCGGCCCGATGCTGGTCTGCATCGACACCTCGGGGTCGATGCGCGGCGCACCCGAGCAACTGGCCAAGGCGGTGGTGCTGCAGGCGGCGCGCACCGCGCACCGCGAACGGCGGGCCTGCCAGCTGATCGCCTTCGGCGGTGCCGGCGAGCTGCTGACCCACGAGCTGGCGCTGACGCCGGCCGGGCTGGACGCGCTGCTCGATTTCATCGGCCAGGCCTTCGATGGCGGCACCGACCTGGCGGCACCGCTCGCGCATGCGGTGGCCGCGGTCCACAGCGCGCGCTGGCAGCAGGCCGACCTGCTGCTGGTCAGCGACGGCGAGTTCGGCTGCACGCCGGCGACGCTGGCGCTGCTGGACGGCGCACGGCAGCGCCACGGTCTGCGCGTGCAAGGGGTGCTGGTCGGCGACCGCGAGACGATGGGCCTGCTGGAGGTCTGCGACGCGATCCACTGGGTGCGCGACTGGCGCCGCTACGCGCCCGACCCGCAGAGCGCGTATGCCGACGGTCACTCGCCGGTGCACAGCAAGAGCCTCACCGCGCTCTACTTCCCCAACGCGCTGAGCGAGCGCGCGCGGCGCCACCTGCAGGTCTGAGCGTGGCCGCGGCGTGCTGCGGTTCACACCGCGCCGGGCCGCAAGGTGTCGCTTTGTAAAAGGCGCTGCAGCCGCGCGGCTTCGGTCACGAGCGGGGTGCGCCGCGCCACCACACTGGACGTCCGCTGCCCGGCCGCTCGCGCGGTCGCGCCGTCTTCCACCGCATCCTGGGGCGACCATGTCCACTCCCCGCTCACCGAGAGCGCAGCGCCTCGCCCGCCTGACCGCGCTGTGTGCCGCCACGCTCCTGCTGGCGTCCTGCGGCGGCGGCGGGGGCGGGGGCGGCGGCAGCACCGACGACGGCGCCACCGGCGGCAGCGCCGCGCCGCCCGTGCCGCCGTCCTCCGGGGCGCCGGGCGGCACACCCACCACCACGCTCGACGCGACCCGTCTCGCACACCAGGCCAGCTTCGGGCCGACCGAGGCACTGGTGGCCGACATCCGCACCCGCGGCCCGAGCGCCTGGCTCGCCGCGCAGATGACCACCGCCAGCGCGCGCTACACCCGCGGTGGCAACGGCGACGTGCACCAGTGGACCGGCAGCGGCAACTACTGCGACGGCCGCAGCGCCACCTGCTGGCGCGACAACTTCTCGAGTCAGCCGCTGCTGTGGGACTTCTACCGCAACGCGGTCGGCGGCGCAGACCAGCTGCGCCAGCGGGTGGCCTTCGCGCTGCAGAAGATCGTGGTGGTGTCCAACCTGGAGGTCGAGGGGACCTACGGGATGCGCTACTACTACAACACCCTGCTCGACAACGCCTTCGGCAACTACCGGCAGGTGCTGAAGAAGGTGGCGCTGTCGCCACTGATGGGCGACTACCTGAACAACGCCAACAACGACAAGGCAGCACCGAACGAGAACTTCGCGCGCGAGCTGCTGCAGCTGTTCTCGATCGGCACCTGCGAACTCAACGCCAACGGCACGCTCAAGGGAGGCGCCTGCTCGCCGACCTACGGCAACGAGACGGTGCGCCACTACGCCTATGCACTGACCGGCTGGACCTACCCGGCCGGCGGCAGCACCGCCTGGGGCTGCTGGCCGCAGAGCACCCATTGCCGCTACTACGCCGGCGACATGGTGCCGGTGGCGCAGTACCACGACACGCTGGAACGCCCGCTGCTGTCGGGCATCACCGTGCCGGCCGGCAGCAGCGCCGACCAGGCGCTCGAGGCGGTGCTCGACAGCCTGATGCAGCATCCGAACATGGCGCCGTTCATCGGGCGCCAGCTGATCCAGCAGCTGGTCGCCAGCAACCCGTCGGCGGCCTACGTGGGCCGCGTCGCGGCGGCCTTCAATGCCGGTCGCCACCAGGGCTTCGGCAGCGGTCAGCGCGGCGACCTCGCCGCCACCGTGGCCGCGGTGCTGCTGGACGCCGAGGCGCGCAGCGAGATCCCGACCCGCAGCGCCGGCAAGTTGCGCGAGCCGGTGCTGCACTTCACCGGCGTGCTGCGCGCGCTGGGCGGCCGCACCGACGGCGACGCACTGGGCTGGTGGTGGGGCGAGACGATGCGCCAGCACGTGTTCCGCCCGCCCTCGGTGTTCAACTACTTTCCGCCCGACTACCCGCTGCCCGGCGTGGCCGGCCTGAAGGCGCCGGAGTTCGGCATCCACAACGCCAACACCTCGCTGGAGCGGCTGAACTACCTGACCTACCTGCTCTGGTGGGGCGGCTCGGCGGCCAGTGCCGACGTGCCCGGCGCGCTGGGCACGCGCGTCGACCTGCAGCCCTACACCGCCGACGCGGCCGACGCCGCGAAGCTGGTCGACCGCCTGTCGACGCTCGCGCTGGGGGCACGGCTGCCGAGCGCCACACGCACGCAGGTGATCGCGGCGGTCGAGGCCTACACCGCCCAGAACGACGCGCAGAACTGGGCCACCAACCGCGTGCGCCAGGCCGCCTACCTGGTGTTCGGCTCGCCGAACTACCAGGTGCAGCGCTGACGGCGCCCGGGCCTCGCTTCGGAGACTCTCGATGGCAAACCACCCCACGATCTCGATGGCGCGCCGCCGCTGGCTGCAGCGCTCGATGCTCGGCGTGGCCGGCGCGTTCGGCGCCGGTTCGCTGGTCAACCTGCTGACGGCCACGCGGCCGGCCTTCGCGGCCGACTACAAGGCCCTGGTCTGCGTGTTCCTGTACGGCGGCAACGACGGGCTGAACATGGTGGTGCCGAGCGATGCGACTCGCCACGGCCAGTACAGCGCGGTGCGTGCCGGCCTGGCGCTGCCGCGTGGCAGCCTGGTCGGCCTGAGCGGCAGCGACTACGGCCTGCACCCGGCGATGACGGCCCTGGCCCCGGCCTGGGCGGCCGGCCAGCTGGCGCCGGTGTTCAACGTCGGACCGCTGGTGCAGCCGCTGACCAAGGCGCAGTTCCGTGCGCTGCCCGACAGCTCGCCCTCGCTACCCGACAGCCTGTTCTCGCATTCCGACCAGCAGATCCTGTGGGAGACCGGCACCGGCGACGCACTGACGCGCACCGGCTGGGGCGGCCGCGCCGCCGACGCGCTGGCCACGGCCAACCCGGTGATCTCGGTCGGCGGCAACGGCCGCTTCGGGCTTTCGGCGCTGCAGGGCCCGCTGGTCCTGCCGGGCCCCGGCGCCACCTTCGGCGCCAACGGCCTGCAGCCGAGCGACCTGCAATGGGCGCCGAACGCGGCGCGCAAGGCCGCGCTCGACGCCCTCTACGCGCCCACCGCCGTGGATGCGCTGGACAGCGACCTGGCCGGCAGTTACGCGCGCCAGCAGCGCGACGCCTTCGCGGTGTCGGCGCGGCTCGGGAGCATCGTCGCGGCACAACCCGGCGGCGGTTCGACGGCGATCGACGCGGGCTTCGCGCCGGTGATCGCCAACGGACGCGTCACGGGCGGTCTGGCGCAGCAGCTCTACCAGGTGGCCAAGCTGATCGAGGCGAACGCCACGGTGCAGGGCAACCGGCAGATCTTCTTCGCACAGCTCGGCGGCTTCGACACCCACGGCAACCAGATCGTCGGCGGCGACCCGCTGAGCGGCGACCACGCCCGCCTGATGAAGGCGCTGGCCGACGCGCTGGCCGCCTTCAACGCGGCCATGAACAACCTCGGCATGGGCGCCCAGGTGACCACCTTCACGCAGAGCGACTTCGGCCGCACCTTCAAGCCGAACAACAGCCTCGGCACCGATCACGCCTGGGGCAACCATCACCTGGTGCTGGGCGGCGCGGTGCGCGGCCATGCCACCTACGGCAGCTACCCGACGCTGGCCCTGGGGGGCCCCGACGACGTGGGCCAGGACAGCTGGGAGCTGCAGGGCCGCTGGATCCCGACCACCTCGGTCGACCAGTACGCCGCCACGCTGCTGAAGTGGTTCGACGCCACCGACGGCCAGCTCGACACCGTGCTGCCGAACCTGGCCAACTTCGGCAGCGCGCGCAACCTGGGCTTCGTCTGAGCTAGCGGGACGGTCGGCGGGTGCCGGCCTGCTTGTCGAAGGCCGCCGGCGGCAGCGTGAGGTCCAGCCCCCAGGCGGTGCCGCAATCGGCCGGGTCGGCCGGCGGGCGGACGACATGCGGCTCGGCGCGAGGCAGGTGCCAGCGCAGCAACCATCGTTTCCACCACAGGGACAGGTCCATGCACGCAGTCTGCACGGATGCCGTTCCGGCGAGCGCCGGAATTGCGGGGCTTAAACGACCCATTGCCACCGGGTGAGGCGACGGCGTCGCCCTGCGGTGCGATCAGGCGTCGCGTTGCGGTCCGGCGCGGCCCGCCTCGACGACGAAGGCGGCCTGGGTGTGGACTCGCGCATCGGCCACCACCGGGAAGGCGGTGGCGCGCAGCTCGGCGTGCAGACGCTGCGGCGTGAGGTCGAGCAACACGTAGCCGCGCTCGTCGCTGCGCGCATGCAGCAGGTCGGGATTGCTGCTGCGCATCAGCGCGGTCGCGGTGTCGGACAGCCCGCGCGACGTGAGCGAGCTGGTGGCGAACTCGCTGGCGACGATCGGCGAGCGCGGGTCGCCGATGTCGGCGCGCAAGCGCGCGGCCACGTGGCGGTGCACGTCGCCGCCGAGGCAGACCACGTTGCCCTGCGGCTGCCCCGCGATCGCCCGCATCAGGCGCGCGCGCGCCTTCGGGTAGCCGTCCCAGCCGTCGCTGAAGAGGCTGCGGCCGAGCGGCGTGTCGATGCCGCTGGGCGCGATCTGCGTGCCCTGGGCCAGCAGCCGCCAGCCGCGCCGGCTGGCGGCGAGCTGCTCGCCAATCCAGTGCTCCTGCGCGGCGCCGAACACCGTGGCCGACTCGTCCTCGAGCGCCTCGCACTGCGTGAGGATGCGCCCCCCGGCGACGCCGGGCGCATTGCAGGGCTGCAGCGAGCGGTACTGGCGGTTGTCCAGCGTCCACAGGTCAGCCAGCCGGCCCCAGCGGTAGTGCGCGTGGATGCGCATCTGCGCGCCCACCGGCGCACTGTGCGGCGACACCGGCATGTGTTCGAAGTAGGCCTTGTAGGCGGCGGCGCGCAGCTGCAGGAACGCCGCCGCGCTGCGCGACGGGTCCCGTGAGGCGTCGGCGGCGTAGTCGTTCTCGACCTCGTGGTCGTCCCAGGTCAGCACCCAGGGGTGGGCCGCATGGGCCGCACGCAGGGCGGCGTCGAGCTTGTAGGTGACGTGGCGCTGGCGGAAGCCCTCCAGCGTGGTCGGCTGGGCCGCTTCGTGCGGTCGGATGCGCAGGCGCGCATTGCTGGATTCGTAGAGGTAGTCGCCGACGAACAGCACCAGGTCCAGGTCGCGCGCGGCGATCTCGCGGTGCAGCGTGAACTCGCCCTGCTCGTAGTGCTGGCAGGACGCCAGCGCGATGCGCAGGCGGCCGACCCCGGCCTCGGGCGCCGGCGCGGTGCGGGTGCGCCCGAGCGGGCTGGTCGCCTCGCCGGCATGGAAGCGGTAGAAGTAGCGCCGATCGCTCGGCAGCCCCGTCACCTCGGCGTGAACGCTGTGCGCGTGCTCGGGCCGGGCCCAGACCACGCCGGTGCGCCGTTCGATCGAGAAGCCCTCGTCCTCGGCCAGTTCCCAGCGCACCGCGATGGGCGCGTCGGGCAGGCCACCGAGCGGTTCGCGCGGCCTCGGGGCCAGCCGGGTCCACAGCACCACGCCGTCGGGCGCCGGCATGCCGCTGGCGACGCCGAGCGTGAAGGGGTCGTCGCCACCGCGGAGCGTCTCGGCCCGCTCGCCACTGCGGCCGACACCGGGCGCGAACAGCGTGCCGAGCGCCAGCGCGGCCGCGTGGCGGCCGAGGCGATGGAGGAAATCACGGCGCCACATGAGGCGGCCGATTGTGCCCAGCGTCCGTGAAGATCCGGTGGCGCCCCGCTGCGTTTCGTCACGACTTCCCTAGCTTGGCGGCTTGGCCGTGGCGGCCCGATCGCCTAACCTCGTCATTCGGGCCGCGGCCCGCTTCATGCTTGTCGCACTGCAACCCTCGGCCATTCCCATGACCCGCACTTCTCTGCAAGCCATCACCTGGGGCACGGTCAGCGCCGCCGTGGTCAGCGCGATGCTGCTCGCCGCGGCGGGCGACGACGCGTCCGAATGGCGCTTCGAGCCACCGAGCGCGGGGGTGCGCCCAGCGTCGCTCGGCCGCAACGGCGCCACCGAGCGCCTGCAGCCGGCGCCGGCGCCGAACCAGCGTTCGTCACCGGACGCCGCGTCGCGCTGAGTGCGCGGCGGCGTCCGCGCCGCAGTCAGCGATCCAGCGCCATGGCGGCGCCGCGCGCCAGCGCCGCGCCCACCTCGTCCAGCCGCGCGGCGCGCACCGGCAGGCCGCTGTCGTCGCCCAGCTTCCACTGGTGCCAGTAGAGCGCCACCTCGATGCCGATGTCGGGGCGCAGGCACAACAGCTCGCCTTGCGCGAGCCGTTCGCGCACCTGCAGCTCCGGCACCACGCCGATGCCCCAACCCAGGGCGGCGGCCCGCACATAGGCCTCGGAAGACGGCACGAAACGCTCCTCCAGCCTCGGCGCGCGCACTCCGAAGGCCTGGGCGACCCACTGCGTCTGCGTGTCGTCCTTGCGGTTGAACACCAGGAAAGGCACGCGCGCGAAGTTGCCGCGGTGCAGGCCGGCGGCCGCGTCGCCGCCCAGCTCACGCGCCACGAAGCCGGGGCTGGCCACCGCGATGTAGCGCATCACGCCGAGCGGCTCGACGCGGCAGCCACGCAGCGCCTGCGGCACGGTCGACACGCAGCCCAGCACTTGGCCCTGGCGCAGCCACTCGTGGGTGAAGTCCTGGTCGTCGACGATCAGTTCCAGCCCGAAGCCGTCTTTCAGGCCCTGCTGCACCAGGCCGTCCAGCGCGGGCAGCACCCAGGTGGCGAGGCTGTCGGCGTTGACGGCGATCGGCAGCCGGGCCTGCGACTGCATGCGCTCGCCGAGTTCGCGCGCGACGTCGGCACGCATGGCCTGCAACTGCCGCGCGAAACGCAGCAGCACCTTGCCCGGCTCGGTCAGCCGCAACGGCCGGGCCCGCACCACCAGCAGCTGGCCGACCTGGGACTCGAGCGCCCGCAGCCGCTGCGACACCGCCGACTGCGTGATCGACAGCCGCTGCGCGGCGCGCTCGAAGCTGCCATCGTCGGCCAGCGCCGCCAGGCAATCGAGCGCGGCGGGATCGAGGTTCTGCATGTCGCGGTCTCGGTCAATCGATCAGTATTTCTAATGTAATGCCAATAACTTGAATCACACTTCTCTGGGAGGCGGGCGCTGGCCACAATCCCGCCATGCTGTCTCCCAGCCTCCTGCCAGACCCCGCCGTGCCCGCCGCGCTGCTGCAGGGCGCGCTGATGATGGGCGGCCTGATCGTCGCGATCGGCGCCCAGAACGCCCTGGTGCTGCGCCAGGGCGTGATGCGCGCGCACGTGCTGCCGGTGGTGCTGCTCTGCACGCTGTCGGACTGGCTGCTGGTGGCGCTGGGCGTGTTCGGCCTCGGGGCGCTGATCGCCGCGCAGCCGCTGCTGCTGGAAGCCTTCCGCTACGGCGGTGCGGCCTTCCTGGTGGCCTACGGCTGGCGCGCCGCGCGCCAGGCCTGGCAGGGCTCGGCCGCCGGGCTGCAGCTCGCCGCCGGCGGCGGCTCGCTCGGCGGCGCGCTGAGCACCACGCTCGCGCTCACCTACCTGAATCCGCACGTCTATCTGGACACCGTGGTGCTGGTCGGCGGCGTCGGCGCCCAGCACGCCGGTGCGGCGCAGCTGGGCTTCGTGGCCGGCGCCTGGCTGGCGTCGGCGGCGTGGTTCGCGCTGCTCGGTTTCGGCGCGGTCGGCGCGGCGCGCTTCCTGCGCCAGCCGGCCGCATGGCGGGCGATCGACGCACTGGTCGCCGTGGTGATGTGGGCGGTCGCGGCGCAGTTGCTGCTGACGCCGCTGAAGCAGGCTTGACGAGAGGAGTCGCCATCATGAAGGTCATCGTCCTGGGCGCCGGCATCATCGGCGTCAGCACCGCCTGGTACCTGCTCGAGCAGGGGCACGAGGTCACGGTCGTCGACCGCCAGCCCGACGCCGCGCTGGAAACCAGCTTCGCCAACGGGGCGCAGATCTCGGTCAGCTTCTGCGAGCCCTGGGCCAACGCCGAGGCGCCGTTGAAGGTGCTGAAGTGGCTGGCGCGCGACGACTCGCCGCTGCTGTTCCGCCCCAAGCTCGATCCCTGGCAATGGCGCTGGGGCCTGAGCTTCCTGACGCAATGCACCGACGGCGCCTTCGAGCGCAACGTGCAGCAGCTCGTCGCGCTGGGCCGCTACAGCCACGAGTCGCTGAAGGCCCTGGTGGCGCAGACCGGCATCGAGTACCACCGGCTCGAGCGCGGCATCCTGCATTTCTTCAGCAGCCAGAAGGATCTCGAAGGCGGCGCGGCCGGTGCCGAGCTGATGCGCCGCCACGGCGTCGACCGCCGCGTGCTGTCGCGCGACGAGGTGCTGCGCGTCGAGCCGGCGCTGGCGAGCTACGGCCCGCGCATCGCCGGCGGCACCTACACGCGGAGCGACGAATCGGGCGACGCACGCGTGTTCACGCAGGAGCTGGCGAAGCGCTGCGCCGCGCGCGGTGCGGTCTTCCTGTACGGCCACGCGATCGATGGCCTGGACCGCGAAGGCGATCGGCTGGGCGCGGTGCGCATCCACGACCTCGCGTCACAGCAGCCGCGCACGCTGAAGGCCGATGCCTTCGTGGCGGCGCTCGGCTCCTACACGGCACCGCTGCTGCGGCCGCTCGGCGTGCACCTCAACATCTACCCGGCCAAGGGCTACTCGGCGACGCTGAAGCTGCGCCGGCCGGAGCGCGCGAGCGTGGTCAGCATGATCGACGACGCGCGCAAGATCGCCGTCTCGCGCCTGGGCGACGAGGTCCGCATCGCCGGCACCGCCGAGCTGGCCGGCTACGACACCGGCCTCGACAGCCCCACCGCGCGCGTGCGCTGCCAGGCGCTGGTGCGGCGCTACGAAGAGCTGTTTCCCGGCGTGGCCGATCTGTCCGCACCGAACTTCTGGGCCGGCCTGCGGCCGAGCACGCCCACCAACATTCCCTGCATCGGCCGCAGCCGCATCGCGAACCTGTGGGTCAACGCCGGCCACGGCACGCTCGGCTGGACGCATGGCGCGGGCTCCGGGCGGGCGCTGGCCGAACTGATCAGCGGCCAGCGGCCGGCACTCGAGTTCGGCTTCCTCGGCGAGCGCCGGAGCGGCCCCACCTGGGCTGGTGCACGCCGCGCCACGGCGGCAGCGCCCTCGCAAGCCTGACGCCCCGACGCACCACAGGCCCGCCTGCAGCGGCAGAATCGTGCGCGATGGTCAGCGTCACGTTCACGGCCCACCTGCAGCGCCACGTCGACTGTCCGCGGCACGTGCTGCAGGCCGCGACGCTGGCCGAAGCCCTTGAGCAGGTGTTCAAGACCAGCCCGCGGGCACGCGGTTACCTGCTCGATGACCAGGGCGCCCTGCGCGCTCACGTCGCGGTGTTCATCGACGGGCAGCGGGCCCGGGATCGGCAGCATCTGAGCGACGCGCTGCGCCCCGATGCCGACGTGCATGTGCTGCAGGCGCTGACCGGCGGCTGAACGATCAGCGCGCGGCCTGATGACAAGGAGAGCCTCATGCCGTCGAACCGACTCTGGGTCGCCACCCGCAAGGGTTTGCTGGGCTGGCACCGCGACGACGCCGGCGGGTGGCGGCCGAACGCCGCACCGGCCTTCCTCGGCGACCCGGTCAGTCAAGTCCTGCATGACGCACGCGACGGCGCGCTGTACGCCGCGCTGAACCTCGGTCATTTCGGCTGCAAGCTGCACCGCAGCGACGATGGTGGCAGCCACTGGCAGGAGCTGGCCGCACCGGCCTATCCGGCCAAGCCGGACGGCGACGACGATCCGGTGCCCTGGGATCTGAAGCTGATCTGGAGCCTCGCCGCCGGCGGGCCTGAACAGCCCGGCGTGCTGTGGGCCGGCACCATCCCAGGGGGCCTGTTCCGCTCCGAAGACCGAGGTGCGAGCTGGCGACTGGTCGAGTCGCTGTGGCAACGCCCCGAGCGCCGCGGCTGGTTCGGCGGCGGCTACGACCACCCGGGCATCCACAGCGTGCTGGTCGACCCGCGCGACAGCCGGCGACTGCTGCTCGGGATCTCCTGCGGCGGCGTCTGGCGCAGCGACGACGAGGGCGCGAACTGGGCGCTGTCGGCGCAGGGCATGCGCGCGGCCTTCATGCCGCCCGACCAGGCTCATGAACAGAACATCCAGGACCCGCACCGCGTGGTGCAGTGCCGCGCCGCACCGGACACGCTGTGGGCCCAGCACCACAACGGCATCTTCGTCAGCCGCGACGGCGCACGCAGCTGGCAGGAGATCCCCGAGGCCGGCCCCTCGGTGTTCGGCTTCGCGGTGGCCGTCCACCCGCAGCAGCCTGCGACCGCCTGGTTCGTGCCGGCCGTGAAGGACGAGTGCCGGGTGCCGGTCGACGGCCGGCTGGTGGTGACGCGCACGCGCGACGGCGGCGCCAGCTTCGAGACGCTGACGCGCGGGCTGCCGCCGCCGCCCGCCTACGACCTGGTCTATCGCCATGCGCTCGGGGTCGATGCCAGCGGCGAACGCCTCGCAATGGCGTCCACCAGCGGCAACCTCTGGCTCAGCGAGAACGGCGGCGACGACTGGCAATGCCTGTCCACTCACCTGCCGCCGGTGAGCGCACTCGCGTTCGATTGAACGCAGCGGCGGGACCTCCCCCCGAACCCCTACGTTATGGGGATGGGTGTGCAACGCCCCGACTCCTACAGTTTCTTCACCCGCTGTCACACGGAACAAGGATGCGCGCGCCGGCGCCACAGCGATCACCCTTCGCGGCGCGGCACGCTCCAACAGTCCCAACGATGTCCTTTCCCAAGGACTTGCCAGCCCACCCTCCCCGGTGGGCTGTTTTTTTTCAGGGCTCGAAACCCGGCGCCAGGGCGGCACGCAGGTGCTCGACCAGCGAGCGCACGGCCCGCGGCACCTGCGCGCTGAAGGGTCGCAGCGCATAGATCGCATCGCCGAAGAAGCCGACCGGCCGCCAGTCGGGCAGCACCTCGCGCAGCCGACCGGCCTTCACCGCCGCGGCCGCGCTGAAGTCGGGCAGCAGCGCGAGCCCCAGACCAGCCAGCACTGCGTCGCGCAGCACCTCGGAGTTGTTGGCCCGCAGCAGGCCCGTCACGGTGACGCGGGCCCGCTCCGGCTCGCTGCGGCGGCCCCGGGTCGCGGCCTGCTCGAAGGCCCACAGCGCCGGCCCGCTGCGCAGATAGGGCAGGCAATCGTGCCCCGCCAACTCGTCGGGATGGCGGGGCGTGCCGCGCCGCCGCAGGTAGGCCGGCGAGGCCAGCAGCAGCGTGCGCGACGCGCACAGCTTCCACGCCACGTGGCTGTCGGGCGGCGCACTGGTGTGGCGCACCGCGAGGTCGAAGCCCTCGTGCGCGAGGTTGACCAGCCGGTCCGACAGGTCGAGTTCGACGCGGATGCCGGGCCAGGCGCGCAGAAAGCTCTCGAGCTGTGGACCGACATGCTGGCGCCCCAGCGCGACCGGCGCCGTCATCCGCACCAGGCCCTGCGGCTGCGAGGCCAGGTCGCGCACGCCGAGCAGGCTCTGCTCGATCTGCGCAAAGCTGGCGGCGGTCTCGTCGACCAGCTGCTTGCCGGCCTCGGTGAGCCGCACGCTGCGCGTCGTACGCTGCAGCAGCGGCACGCCGACCGCACGCTCGAGTTCGGCGATGCGCTGGCTGACCGCTGCCTTCGACAGGCCGAGCCGCTGCGCAGCGAGCGTGAAACTGCCGCTCTGCGCGATCGTGCCGAGGGCATGCACGTGGGGCCACAGCGGCGCGTTGGGGGTCGTGCTCATGCGCTCATTGTTCATCCAAATGAACAATGTAGTCACGCAATGTGACTGGTCAGACCCGCCTTGCGCACCTAAGCTGCGGGGATCGAATCATCGCCAGGAGACACGACATGGGCGCCCCCGAAGCTTTCACCGCCACCGCCGAGATCGGCCATTTCATCGGCGGACGTGCCGTGCCCAGCACGAGCGGGCGCCGTCAGGCGGTCTACAACCCGGCCACCGGCGCCGTCGCGCGCCAGGTCGCGCTGGCCTCGGCCGACGAGGTGAACGCTGCGGTCGCCGCCGCCCAGGCCGCGTTCCCGGCCTGGGCCGACACGCCGCCGCTGCGGCGCGCTCGGGTGCTGAACAAGTTCCTGCAGCTGCTCAACGAGCAGCGCGACACGCTGGCCGCGATGATCACCGCCGAGCACGGCAAGGTGTTCACCGACGCGCAGGGCGAGGTCACGCGCGGCATCGAGATCGTCGAGTTCGCCTGCGGCGCGCCGCAGCTGCTGAAGACCGACTTCACCGACCAGGTCGGCACGGGCATCGACAATTGGGTGCTGCGCCAGCCGCTGGGCGTGGTGGCCGGCATCACGCCGTTCAACTTCCCGGTCATGGTGCCGATGTGGATGTTCCCGATGGCCATCGCCACCGGCAACAGCTTCGTGCTCAAGCCCAGCGAGCGCGACCCCAGCCCCAGCCTCTTCATCGCCGAGCTGCTGAAGCAGGCCGGCCTGCCCGACGGCGTGTTCAACGTCGTGCAGGGCGACAAGCTGGCGGTCGACACGCTGCTGACCCACCCCGACGTGAAGGCGGTGAGCTTCGTCGGCTCGACCCCGATCGCGCAGTACATCTACGAGACCGGCGCGAAGCACGGCAAGCGCGTGCAGGCGCTTGGCGGTGCGAAGAACCACATGGTGGTGATGCCCGACGCCGACCTGGAGCAGAGCGTCGACGCGCTGATCGGCGCGGCCTACGGCTCGGCCGGCGAGCGCTGCATGGCGATCTCGGTGGCGGTGCTGGTGGGCGACGTGGCCGACCAGATCGTGCCGAAGCTCGCCGAGCGCGCCAAGGCGCTGAAGGTCAAGAACGGCATGGAGCTCGACGCCGAGATGGGCCCGATCGTCACGCCGCAGGCGCTCGAGCGCATCGAAGGCTACATCGCGCACGGCGTCGACGAGGGCGCGAAGCTGGTGGTCGACGGCCGCGGCCTGAAGGTGCCCGGTCACGAGCAGGGCTTCTTCACCGGCGGCACGCTGTTCGATCACGTGACGCCCGAGATGAAGATCTACAAGGAAGAGATCTTCGGCCCGGTGCTGGCCTGCGTGCGCGTGCCCGACTTCGCCAGCGCAGTGGCCCTGGTCAATGCGCACGAGTTCGGCAACGGCGTCGCCTGCTTCACGCGCGACGGTCACGTGGCGCGCGAGTTCTCGCGCCGCATCCAGGTCGGCATGGTCGGCATCAACGTGCCGATCCCGGTGCCGATGGCCTGGCACGGCTTCGGCGGCTGGAAGAAGAGCCTGTTCGGCGACATGCACGCCTACGGCGAGGAGGGCGTGCGCTTCTACACGAAGCAGAAGTCGGTGATGCAGCGCTGGCCCGAGAGCACGCCCAAGGGCGCCGAGTTCGTGATGCCGACGTCGAAGTAGCAGGCGAGCGCCGTCAGGCGCCGGGCCAGCGCCAGTCGACGCGCATCGGCGCGCTGCCCACCTGCACGATCTTGCGCTGCGACTGGCCGCCCACCATGGCCTCCATCGTGTAGCGGCCCGGCGGCAGGCTGATCATCAGGATCGGGCCGGCGTCCCGGATGACCACCGGCTCGCCGCCACTGGTGTTCTGCAGTGTCACGCGCTCGGCCACCACGTACTGGCCGCCCTGGCCGCTGAACACATTGCGCAACGCGAAGTCCGGCGACAGGCGGTCGATCACCGCGCGGGCCTCTTCGCCCGCCCCCCCGTTCACGTAGCTGATGCCGCCGGCCCGCTCCACGCGCGGGACTGGCGGCGCGTCGCCGGCCGGCTGGGCGATGGCGCCGGTCCACAGCGCGGCCGTCATCGAGAGCGCGCCCGCCATCGTGCGCAAGAGGCTGTTCATCGTCGTCTCCTCGATCGATTTCGATCACAGGAGCCTAGGACGCCCCCCTCGGCCCGGCTGTCGGCACACGGCACCGAGCGCTGTCGGACGGCGCCGACAGCCAGCTCGATCCGCCTTCAGGTGCCGATCGCGCCGCCGTCGATGCGCCGGATCGCCACTGTGGCCGAGCGCGGCCGCCCGCCGCCGCCGGGCCAGGTGGAGCGCTTTCTTGCAGCGGCGGGATCGCCGGGGTCGTTGCCGCCCTCGCCGGGATGCTGGATGTTGACGAACAGCGTGCGCAGGTCCGGCGTGCCGACCATGCCGGTGATCTCGCAGCCGACCGGCCCGGTGAGAAAGCGCCGCACCTCGCCGCTGCGCGGATCGGCGGCCAGCAGCATGTTGTTGCCCAGTCGGGCGTAGTCGCCCTGACCCAGCGCCGTCGGCGACGCATCGGTCGCGATCCACAGCACGCCGCGCGCGTCGAACCACAGGCCGTCCGGGCTGCCGAACGGGTCGCCCTTCACGTTGCCGCGCGCCTCGGCGCGCTCGTTGGCCGGATCGCCGGCCAGGATGAAGTGGTCCCACAGGAAGCGCGTCGCGGCGTGGCCTCCCACCTCCGTCCAGCGGATCACCTCGCCCATGGTGTTGCGCGCGCGCGGATTCGCGGCGTCGACGGCCGGATAGCCGTCGGTGCCGCGGCGGCTGTTGTTGGTGAGCGAGCAGTACAGCGTCGCGGTGCGCGGGTCGCCGGCGATCCACTCGGGGCGGTCCATCTTGGTCGCGCCGACCTTGTCGCTCGCCTGGCGCGACTTCACCAGCAGTTCGCCCTGGTCGGCAAAGCCCGCCTGCGCATCGAGTCCGTTCTGGCCGTGAACCAACGCCAGCCATTCGCCCGTACCGTCCGAGTCGAAACGGGCCACGTACAGCGTGCCGTGGTCCAGCACTTCGCGGTTGTTCGCGTAACCGCCGGTGCGCACCGGGTCACGCGACACGAACTTGTAGAGGTACTCGAAGCGCGCATCCTCGCCCATGTAGACCACCGCACGCCCGTCGGCCGCCTGCGTGACGAAGGCGCCCTCGTGCGCCGCGCGGCCGAGCGCGGTGCGCTTGACCGGGGTGCTGCGCGGGTCGAGCGGGTCGATCTCCACCACCCAGCCGAAACGGTTGAACTCGTTCGGATGCAGCGTGGCGTTGAAGCGCGCGTCGTGCTCGTGCCAGCGCAGACCGTAGCCGCCCGGTGTCAGGCCCCAGCGCTTCGCATGAGCATCCGGCTGCGCCGGGCCGTGGAAGTAGCCGACGAAGTTCTCCTCGCAGGCCAGGTAGGTGCCCCAGGGCGTGACGCCGTGCGCGCAGTTGTTGAAGGTGCCGATGACCTCGCGGCCACCGGGATCGAACTCCGTCCGCATCAGCGCGTGGCCGGCGGCCGGCCCGCTGATCGTCATCGGCGTGCGGGCGCTGATGCGCCGCGCATAGGCCGACGGGCGCTGCACCGCCCAGCGCCCGTCCGCCGCACGAGCCAGCTCGACCACCGACACGCCGAGCGCCGCCTGCGACTTGCGCACCTTCTCGGCGCTCCAGGTCTGCATGCCGTCGGCATGCAGCAGGCCTTCGTCGGTGTACTCGTGGTTCACCACCAGCAGGCCACGATCGCCGCGGCCCGCCGGGAAGAAGTGCATGCCGTCGTGGTGCATGCCGGCCTGCAGCTGCTGGTCCTCGGCGCTGTGGCTGCCGTCGCCGCGGAAAGCCGGCTGACCGGCCGCGAGGCCCGGTGCGCCGATCGCGTCGCCCCAGGCGTAGATCACCTCGGCCACATAGCCCGGCGGCACCACCACGGCATCGGCACTCGACGCCGGCACTGCGCGAAAGCCCAGCAGTGCCCCGCCCGGAGCCCGCGCCGGCGCGCCGCAGCCGGCCAGCGGCGCGAGCAGCCCACCCACGCTGGCGGCGAGCCCGCCTCGCAGCAGCACGCGCCGCACCGGATCGCTGAGCTGCTGGAAGGCCGGGTTGGCAGAGGAGTTGGAGTCCTCCATCGTCGAAAAGTCCTTGGGCATGTCGTGTCTTGCTTCCGTCGTTCGCGCGCGCCGGCCGCCGGGGGCTTGCGCTAACCTGTCGGCCATGAAACCCCTGCTGCTCATCACCGGCGCCAGCCGCGGCATCGGCGCCGCGACCGCAACGCTCGCCGCCCGGCAAGGCTGGGCCGTCGCCCTGAACTATGCACGCGACGACGCGGCCGCGCGCGCGCTGGTCGAACACCTCCGCGGCGGGGGCGGGGAGGCCGAGGCCTACCGCGCCGACGTGTCCGACGACGCGCAGGTGCGCGCGATGTTCGCCGCGATCGACGCGCACTTCGGCGCCGGCCGGCTGCGCGGGCTGGTCAACAACGCCGGCGTCGTGGATGTTGCAGCGCGCGTCGATGCGATGCCGGTCGAGCGCGTGCAGCGCATGTTCGCGATCAACGTGTTCGGCAGCTTCTGGTGCGCCCGTGAGGCACTGTTGCGCATGAGCCGCGTGCATGGCGGCACGGGCGGCGCGATCGTCAACGTGTCCTCGGCGGCCACGCGCATCGGCTCGCCCGGGCAGTACGTGGACTACGCGTCCGCCAAGGGCGCGATCGACACCTTCACGCTCGGGCTGGCGCGCGAGGTGGCGACCGAGGGCGTGCGCGTGAACGCGGTGCGGCCCGGCATCATCGACACCGAGATCCACGCCTCCGGCGGCCAGCCGGACCGCGCCGCGCGGGCCGCGCCGCAGCTGCCGATGCAGCGCGCCGGCAGCGCCGACGAAGTGGCGCAGAGCATCGTGTGGCTGCTGTCCGACGCGGCCAGCTACGTCACCGGCGCGCTGCTCGACGTGTCGGGCGGGCGCTAGTGCGCCGGCTCAGCGCCGCTCGATGATCACCGGCACCAGCTGCAGCGCGTCGCGCACCCGCTGCGCCGCGCCTTGCGCCTCGTCGCGAGACGCATACGGCCCGGCCTGCAGACGGTAGAGCGGCGCCTCGCTGAACACCGCCATCAGCGGCGCCAGCCAGTCCAGTTCGCTCGACACGCGCTGCTGGAAGGACTCGGCGCCGCCGCGCTCGCGGAAGGCACCGAGCTGCACCCAGTAGCCGCGCGCACCGCTCGTCAGCTCCCGGCTTGGCGTGCCACTGGCGACAGGAAGCGCCGGCAGTTCCGCCCCCTCAGCCGCCGCGACCGTGTCCGATGCTGGCGGCCCGCCCGGCGCGGCGGGCAGTGGCATGGCCTCTGGCTGGGCCGCCGCCACGGCCGTCGGCGCCGCATCGCGCCGCCACGCGCCGGTGCGGATGTCTTCGTAGGTGATGCGCTCCACCTCGACCGGGCCCACGCCGCGCAGCAGGTCGAGCTTCAGCGCCGCGGTGTAGCTCAGGTCGATGACGCGCCCGGCCACGAAGGGCCCGCGGTCGTTGATGCGCACCACGACCTCGCGGCCGTTGGCCGGGTTGCGCACCCGCGCATAGCTCGGCAGCGGCATGGTCTTGTGCGCCGCAGTCATCGCGTGCATGTTGTAGATCTCGCCGCTGGCCGTCTTGCGGCCGTGGAACTTGCGGCCGTACCAGGAGGCCAGTCCCTTCTCCTTGATCGGCACGTCGCGGGTCTCGGGCGTGTAGTTGCGGCCCAGCACCTCATAGGGCTTGTTGGGTCCGCCCGAGCGGATGGGCTCGACGCGCGGTTCGGCGTCCGGCGTGCGGGCCAGGTCGGGTGGGATCTCGGCGGCCGGGCCGTCCCGGCCGCTCGCCGCGCCCGGCCGGGTCGGTGCCGAGCCGCAGGCCACCAGCAAGGCCGCGAGCATTGCGCCCAGCAACGCACGCAACTTCGCATGGATGCAGGGCGGGCAAGGCGCTCGGCGAGACGGCATGGGCGAACCATAACCGAGGCCGGGTCCGGGTCCGGGCCAGCGCGCTTGCCGCGCGCTGCGCGCCGTGCGTCAGCGCGCCGAGGCCGTGGCCTGCCCGCCCTCGGTCAGGCCGGCACCGAGCCGGATGCTGCCGTCGGGCAGCGGCACGATCAGCGGGGCCACGACGACGCGCACGACACCCTTCTCGGTCATGTCGAGCTCGCGCGCCGTGCCGGGCGACAGATCGACGATGCGGCCGTCGGCATAGGGACCGCGGTCGCGGATCTTCACGATCGCGCTGCGGCCGTTCTCGAGGTTCGTCACCTTGGCCACGGTGCCCAGCGGCAGGGTCTTGCTGGCCGCGTTGTTCGACGTCGGATCCATGCGGCCCCCGTCGGCCATCTTGCGGCCCGCGAAACTGTGGTGGTAGTACGACGCCTTGCCCTTGCGCACCTGTCCGCTGCGGTCAGAGGTGAGCGTGCGCTGGACGGCGATCGCCTCGGCGTCGGTCAGGGCCGAGGCCGGCATCGGCGCGGCGGCCAGCAGCGCGATCGCCGCGGCACAGCTCGCAAGCCAGGTCGGAGTGAAGGCGGGGTTCAGGTTCATGTCTCACCTCATCGAGGGCCACGCGAGGCGAGCGGCGGCGGAAGGCCACCGTGCCTCGGAGCGTGAGGTCAGTGTCGGCAACCGCGCCGCCGGGAGCGATCGGCCGACGGCGTGTCGGCGTGTAGGACGACGGCCTCAGTTGTTCAGAGCGCGCGGCTCAGCGTGATGCTGCCGAACGAGGGGCGCTCCTGCTGCCCACGGAACTGGCGGGTGCCGTAGTTGCGCGCGAACGCGAGCTTCCAGTCACCGCCGAGCACGGCGACACCGAGAGCCACGTCGGCCACCAGCGGCCGCTTGTGCACATGGTGGCTGTCGCGGAAGCTGTTGCCGTCGAGGGTGATGTCGTGCAGCACCAGGCGCGCGTCGGTGTTCACGAAGGCATGCCATGACCAGCCGCCCGACGACACGGCAGCGCGCAGCGGCGCGGTGTTCTCGCCGGCCGGCCGCAGCGGGCTGGAGCCGAAGTCGTCGGGCAGCCGGTAGCCGAAACGGATCTCGAAGCCGACGTTCGCGCCGGTCAGGAAGTTGCCGACCGTGCCGCCCCAGTGCGTGATCGCGTCCCAGCGCAGGCTGTCGCTCGCGGGCAGCAGCGCGTGGCTGCCCCAGCGCCGCGAGCGCTCGTGCAGCAGCATGACCACCGGCTCGTTTTTCAACTGGTGGTCCCAGCCGCGGAAGTGCTCCGAGCCGAACACGCGGTGGAACAGCTTCTGCGTGCGCTCGGCCTGCGAGGCCGGACCGACCACGCCGAGCACGATCTGCGAGGCCCAGAGCTCGTCGCCGAGCCGCGCGTTGTAGCCGGCACTCAGCAGCAGCGCGCCGGCATAGGGCCGGTCGTCGACGATCAGGTCGCTGCGCTCGGGATCGTTCGGGGTGTAGATGGCCTGGCCGAGACCGAAGACCAGGTTGCGCTGCTCGTAGTGCGCCGGGCTCAGCCACTCCAGCTCACGGTTCAGCCAGCGCGCCGGCCCCGACAGGCAGGCATCGCCGTCGTGCGGATCGAGGTTGGGCGTGACGGCCTTGATCTGCAGGCCGCTGCTGTAGCCCTGGTCCTGGCGCGCGATCACGTCGTTGTCGAGGCGCAGCACCAGCAGCGCGGGATTCAGCGCACCCGGCACCACCCGGCGGCAGGCTGCCTCGTCGGCTGCTTGCGCCGACGTCACCTGACCCAGAAGGACGAGCAGGGCCAAGCCGGCAAACAGCGTTTGCGCCGCGCCAACGGCGGTCGCGGCGACGTCGCGAAATTTCATGGGCGCGAAGGGTAACAGCGCCGCGCGCCGCGTGTTCGTCACAGCCGTCCGCAGGCCGCTGTTCTACGATGCACCATGGACCCCTACGACCACGACCTCGAACGCGGCCTGCGCAACCGCCGCGCCCTCCTCGGCGATGCCTGGGTGGACAAGTCGATCGCCAGCGCGAACGCCTTCACCGCTGACTTCCAGAACTTCATCACCCGCTATGCCTGGCACGAGGTGTGGGGACGGCCCGGGCTGGACGCGAAGACCCGCCGTGTCATCGTGCTGGCCATCACCTGCGCGCTGGGCCGCTGGGAGGAGTTCGAGCTGCACCTGCGCGCCGCGCTGGTGGGCGGCTCGGGCGCGAGCCTCGGTGCCGGCGACGACGCCCCCACCGCCCTGACACCCGACGAGGTGAAGGAGGTCCTGATGCAGGCCGCCATCTACGCCGGCGTGCCGGCCGCGAACACCGGCATGTCGATCGCGGTGAAGCTGCTGCGCGAGCTGGGCCACGCGCTGCCGCCACTGCCGGCCACCGAGGTGGCCCACACCGGCAGCGGCCGCTCCTTCCGCAGCGCCGGCACGCCCGCGCTGCACTACACCGTGCGCGAACCGCGTTCCAAGGCATCGCCCCGCAGCACCGTGGTACTGAGCCACGCGCTGGGCTGCGACGTGAGCCTGTGGGATGCGCTGGCCAATGCGCTGGCCGCCGAGCACCGCGTGATCTGCTACGACCACCGCGGCCACGGCGATTCCGAGGCGCCGGCCGGTCCGTACACGATGGCCGAACTGGCCGACGACGCCGAACGCCTGCTGGCCGAACTGGACACCGGCCCGGTGGTGTGGATCGGCCTGTCGCTGGGCGGCATGGTCGGCCAGGAGCTGGCGCTGCGCCATCCGCGGCGCGTCGAGGCGCTGGTGATCGCGAACTCGAGCGCCGGCTTCGACGAGGCCGGCCGCAACGCATGGCAGCAGCGCATCGACGCCGTCGCGCAGGGCGGCGTCGACGCAGTGGCCGACGCGGCGATGCAGCGCTGGTTCACGACGGACTTCCGCAGCGCGCAGCCGGCCACGGTCGCGCGCTGGCGCCGCCGGGTCGCCAGCACGTCGGCACGCGGCTATGTGGCAGCGTCGCAGGCCGTGATGCGGCACGACACGGCCGCGCGCCTGCCGCAGATCAGCGCGCCCACGCTGGTGATCGCCGGCGCGCTGGATCCGGGCACGCCGGTGGCCATGTCGCAAGCGATCGCTGACGCCGTGCCCAGGGCGCGGCTGGTGGTGCTCGACGACGCGGCCCACCTGAGCGTGCTGGAACAACCCGCGGCGTTCACCGCCGTGGTGCACGACTTCCTCGCCGCCCTGGCCTGACGGCGGGGAACCGACGGAGGCATTCGGCCACCAACCGTGTCGCCGGTCATGCGGTTCACGCCGCTGCTTACGTTTTGTAGCCCGAACCGCGGCTCGGATGGTGGGAGGATAGCGGTGTGAAACAGTCCTTGCGCGCGCTCGCCGTGGTGGCGCTCGCGGCCCTCGGGATCGCGGGTTGCAGCACCTCCAAAACAGAGATCGGCGGCCCCTCCGACATGGCCATCGCCGACCAGGCGCCGCCGCAAGAGGGCGGTGTGGGACGCTGCGAGAAGCGGCTCGGCACCGTGGCGATCACCGAATCAGAAGTCAACAGCCAGGCGCTGATGTCGGCCGGCCTGCCGCGTTCGATGGCGCCGCTGGTGCGCCACCTGCTGATCCGCAGCGGCTGCTTCAACGTGGTCGACCGCGGCGCGGCCTACTCGCTGCTCGAGGCCGAGCGCAGGCTGCGCGAGCAGCTCGGCACCGACGCCAACGCGACGGTCGCCCGGCACCTGCAGCCGCTGGACTACATCCTGCGCGCAGAGATCGTGTTCGCCGAACAGATCGGCCAGAGCAAGGGTGTGCTCGGCGGCGTGTTCGGTGACGTGATCGGCGGCATCGGCGGCCAGTACAACAAGAAGGAAGCGGTGGTGCTGCTGAGCGTGGTGGACGCGCGCACCAGCGAGATCACGAGCTCCGTGTTCGGCCGTGGCACCAGCGATTCGGCCGGCCTCGGCAGCCTGGTGCTCAGCAGCGGCGTGTTCGCGATCGATGGCGGCTGGGCCGACACGCCGCAGGCGAAGACGGTGGCCGCTGCGCTGGTCGACGCCTGGAACCGCACGCTGCCCAAGCTGCCGGCGGCCGACATCGCGCCGCCCCCGAAGGCCAAGCCCGTCGTGGCGCCGGTGGCACCGCCCGCGCCCGTGCCCTTGCCGCTCCCGCTCGAGCCGTCTGCCGCACCGCCGCCACCCGTGCCCGCCTCCGCGCCCGAGCGCGCGGCCAGCGCGCCGGCCTGAACCGGGCCGTCGGCGGATCAGCGCTGCCGCCAGCCCAGGCCGGCGCTCGTCTCGCCGCGCGGCCGGTACTCGCAGCCGACCCAGCCGCCGTAGCCCAGCGCGTCGATCACGTCGAAAAGGTAGGCTGCATTCAGTTCGCCGATGTCGGGTTCCTGGCGCTCCGGCACGCCGGCCACCTGCAGGTGGCCGACGCGGCCGGTGGGCAGGTACTGCCGCAGCTTCATTGCCACGTCGCCCTCCACCACCTGGCAGTGGTAGAGGTCCATCTGCACCTTCAGGTTGGGCGCGTTCACCAGCTGCACGATCTCGTGCGCGTGGTCCTGGCGATTCAGGAAGTAGCCCGGCATGTCACGCAGGTTGATCGGCTCGATCAGCAGATCGACGCCGGTTCCGGCGGCCTGCCTCGCGGCCCACGCCAGGTTCTCCACGAAGGTCGGCTGCAGCGCGGCGCGTTCGGTGCCGGCCGGCAGCCGGCCGGCCATCACGTGCAGGCGCGGGCATCGCACGACGCTCGCATAGGCCAGCGCCGTGTCGATGGCGTGCCGGAAGTCGGCTTGGCGTCCCGGCAGCGCCGCGAGGCCGCGCTCGCCGGCCGCGGCGTCGCCAGGCGGCGCATTCATCAGCACCAGCGGCAGGCCGCTGTCGGCCAGCCGGGCCGCGAACTCGGCGGCGGGGTGCTCGTACGGGAACTGGCATTCCACGGCCTCGAAGCCGTCGCGCGCGGCGGCGGCGGCACGGTCGAGGAAGGGCAGCTCGGTGTAGAGCAGCGTCAGGTTGGCGGCGAATCGAGGCATGCTCACATGCTGCCAGCTTCTGCCGGCCTCGGCATCAAGGTCGGTCCCGCGGGCCGGCCTGCAGGTCGTCGAGGATCGGGCAATCAGCGCGCTCGTCGCCATGGCAGTGCCGCGCCAGCGCCTCCAGCGTGCGCTGCATCGCCTGCATCTCGTCGATGCGCCGCTGCAGGTCGGCGGCATGGCGCTGCGCCACCTGCTTCACCTCGCGGCTGGCCCGGCCACGGTCCTGCCACAGCGACAGCAGCACGCGGATCTCCGCGATGCCGAAGCCCAGTTCGCGTGCGCGGCGGATGAAGCGCAGCGTGTGCACCTCGCGCATCGAATAGCGCCGGTAGCCGGCCTCGCTGCGCGCCACCGGCGGCAAAAGGCCGAGGCTCTCGTAGTGCCGCACCATCTTGGCCGACACGCCGCTGCGCTGGGCGGCGTCGCCGATGTTGAATGTCTGCCCCTCGGGTGCCTGCGACACCCGATCCCCCGAGGGGATGCCGGCCGGCTTGGGGCGGCCCGGCGCTCGGCCGACAGACGGCCCCTCGGGTGCCTGCGGCGCCCGATCCCCCGGGGGGATGCCGGCCGGCTTGGGGCGGCCCGGCGCTCGGCCGGCTCTCGATGTCGCAGTCATCGGTCCTCCTCCGGCTTCCAGCGCCTGAGCAGCAGCGCATTGCCCAGCACGCTGACGCTGCTGAGCGCCATCGCCGCCCCGGCGAACACCGGGCTCAGCAGGCCGAAGGCAGCGAGCGGGAGGCCGACCGCGTTGTAGACGAAGGCCCAGAACAGGTTCTGGCGGATCTTGCGTGTGGTGTGGCGAGAGATCGAGATCGCGTCGGCCACCAGCGCCGGATCGCCGCGCATCAGCGTGATGCCGGCCGCATGCATGGCGACGTCGGTGCCACCGCCGTCGGGGTTGACCATTGCGACGCCGACGTCGGCCGCGGCCAGCGCCGGCGCGTCGTTGACGCCGTCGCCGACCATCGCCACCGAGCCGCTCTCGCTGCGCAGGCCGGCGATCACCGCGGCCTTGTCGGCCGGCAGGACCTCGGCGCGCACCTCGTCGATGCCCAGGGCCCGGGCCACCGCCTGCGCAGCGCCGGGCTGATCGCCGGTGACGAGCACGGTACGCAGGCCGAGCCGCTGCAGATGCCGCACCGCGGCCTCGGCCGTGGGCTTGAGCGTGTCGCCGAAGGCCAGCAGGGCCAGCAAGGACGGCGCGGCGGCGTCGCCCAGGTCGGCGAGCCACGACACCGTGCGACCCTGGCGCTGGTGCTCGGCCGCCAGCGCTTCCAGCGGTCCGAGGTCGACGCCGAGTTCGCGCATCCAGCGCGTGCTGCCGAGGCCCAGCGAGCGGTCGCCGACCCTCGCCGCCACACCGCGGCCCGCGACCGCCCGAACGTCCTGCGCCGCCGCCAGCGCGAGCGAGCGGGCACGCGCCGCCGACAGCACCGCGCGCGCCAGTGGGTGCTCGCTGCCGGCCTGCACGGCCGCTGCCAGCGCCAGCGTGGCGTCGTGCGCGCTGGTCGTTGCCTTGAACTCGACCAGCGTGGGGCGGCCGACGGTGAGCGTGCCGGTCTTGTCGAAGGCCACCGCGCGCAGGCCTTGCGCGGCCTCCAGCGCCGCCGCGTCCTTGACGAGGATGCCGTGCTGCGCCGCCACCCCGGTGCCGGCCATCAGCGCCGCCGGCGTCGCGAGGCCCAGCGCACAGGGGCAGGCGATGACCAGCACCGCGACGGCGTTCAGCGTGGCCTGCGACCAGTCGCCGCCGGCCAGACCCCAGCCGAGCAGCGTGAGCGTGGCGATCCCCAGCACCACCGGCACGAACACCGCACTGACGCGGTCGACCCCCTGCTGGATCGGGGCCTTGGCGGCCTGTGCCGTCTCGACCAGCCTCACGATGCGCGCCAGCGTCGATTCGGCACCGAGCGCCGTCGCGCGCACGCGCAGCAGGCCTTCGCCGTTGAGCGCGCCGCCGATCACGCGCTCGCCGGCGGCGCGCGCCACCGGAAGGCTCTCGCCGGTGAGCAGCGATTCGTCGAGGTGGCTCGCGCCTTCCTCGACGAGGCCGTCGACCGGCAGCCGCTCGCCGGGCCGCACGACGACGAGGTCGCCGCGCACCAGCGCCGTCAGCGGCAGTTCGGTCTCGACGCCGTCGCGCAGCACGCGCGCGGTCTCGGGCCGCAGCGCCTGCAGCGCGCGGATCGCCGCGGTGGTCTGGCGCTTCGCGCGGGCCTCCAGCCACTTGCCCAGCAGCACCAGCGTGATGACGACCGCCGACGCCTCGAAGTAGAGATGCGGATCGCCGTGTGTCGCGTGGCCCCACAGCAGCTGCCACACGCTGAGGCCATAGGCCGCCGAGGTGCCCAGCGCCACCAGCAGGTCCATGTTGCCGCTGCCGGCGCGCAGCGCATGCCAGCCGTTTCGGTAGAAGCGCGCGCCGAGCCAGAACTGCACCGGCGTCGCCAGCGCCCACTGCCAGGCGGCGGGCAGCATCGCGTGGCCGCCCCACAGCAGCGCGAGCATCGGCAACGCCAGCGGCAGCGACAGCAGCGCCGCGACAGCCACCGGCCAGCCGCGCGCGGCCTCGCTGGGCGCCACCGTCGGCGGCGGGCCGTCCGCCGGCGCAGCATGGGCCTCGTAGCCGGCCGCGTGCACCGCGGCCTCCAGCACGCTGGGCAGCGTGCCGGGCGCGGCGCGCACCTGCGCGGTCTCGGTCGCCAGGTTCACGACGGCCTCGGTGACGCCGGGCACCTTCTTCAGCGCCTTCTCCACGCGCAGCACGCACGAGGCGCAGCTCATGCCTTCGATGCTGAGGGTCAGCGGGGGCGACGCAGCGGTGTTCATCATGGGTGCAGTCTCGACCTTCCCATCATGGCAAAGTCAAACCCGCCGCCATTGACCTCACGCAAGACAGGGTGCCGGCCGCCGCTTGACCTTCCCACCGGGGCAACGTCGAAGATCGGGGCCCTTCCATTGCCTGCCAGGAGATGCAGATGATCGAGTTCGAGATCAAGGACATGAGCTGCGGCCACTGCGTCGGCGCCATCACGAAGGCGATCACTGCGCTGGACCCCGACGCCAAGGTGCAGGCCGAACTGCCGACGCACCGCGTGCGCGTGGAGACCGGCGTGCCGCGCGCGCAGCTCGAGCACGCGCTGCGCGACGCGGGCTTTCCGCCGACGCCCGTGCTTTGATCGGTGCTGCCCGTGGCGCGCGGCATCGCGACGCGGCCGTGGATGCGCATCTGAATGCCTGACCGTGCGGACCGGCAGCAGACGCCCACGCCCGCTGAGCGGCGTCAGCGCGGCGGGCCCAGCACGCCGATCAGCGCCGTGGCGAAGGCCTCCGGGCTCTCGATGTGCGGGATGTGGCCCACGCCCGGCAGCACGGCGAGCGTCGCGCCCGGCATCCAGCGCTGCAGCGCGCGGCCCTGGGCCAGCGGCGTGATGCGGTCCTCCTCGCCCCATACCAGCGCCACCGGCGGGCCCTGCGCGGCCCATTGCGTGAGCCGCTCGGGCCGCAGGCTCTCGGCCGGTTCGCAGGCCGCCTGCGAGAAGGCCGCAGCCCAGTCGCCAAGCCGCTGGCTGAAGGCGGTGCGGGCGAACGGCAGTCGGTAGGCCGGCAACAGCGCGTCGGTCACTGCGTCCTGGCGGTGGACGAACTGCCGCAGCAGCGGAGCGGTGAGCCCCGGCCAGGTGGCGGTGGCGCCGACCAGCGTGGTGCGCAGCGACCGGCTGGCCAGCAGCACCCCGGGCTGGGCGCCGGCCTCGCACTGCGGCGGCTCGCCGTCGGGGCCGAGGCCGAGCGCCGGATCGACCAGCACCAGCCGGCGCAGCGACACCCCGCTCGAATCTGCGGCTGCCGCGACGGCAGCCTCCAGCGCCGGCCCGGCGCCGAAGGAGTGGCCCACCAGCGTGAGGTCGGGCCCGAGCGTGCGGGCGAGCGCGAGCAGGCGCCGCGACTGGGCCGCGCGCGAGTAGTCGACCGTGCGACCGTCGTCGGGCGTCGTCGAGAGGCCGAACGGCGGCAGGTCGACGGCCACCACGCGCCATCCGGCCGCCGCCAGTGCGTCGGGCAGGCCGAACCAGGTGCCGCTCCACGCGCCGGTGCCGTGGGTGAGCAGCAGCGCAGGGTCGGTGGGGCGGCCCCATTCCTGCACGTGGAGCCGCGCGTCGCCGACGTCCACCCAGCGGCCGGCGGCGCCTGCCAGTTGCTCGGCGCTCTGCGTCTCGCGCTGCGCCCGGGCGTGCTGGGTCCAGGCGATCCAGGCCGAGAGCGCGAGCGCCAGCACGGCCACCAGCAACAGCGCCGCAGCAACCAGGTGCCGGGCGATGCGCGCGGCGAGGCTCGGGCGGGCAGGACGGCGCCGCCTGTCCTTCGGAGGTGCGCGCATCCTCAGAAGTCGTAGACGTGTTCCACCACCACCTGCCCCGCCGAGGCCTGTGCGCGCCGGAGCTCGGCGGCCAGCCTTGCCACCGGCACCGCGAAGACGACGCGCTTTCGCCCGGGCTGCGTCAGCACCGGCTGTTCGAACAGCGTGCGCACGCTGGCCGCCGACCAGTTGGCGGGCACCAGCACGCTCACCACCACCTCGCCGTCGTTGCCGGCGATCTGCCGGAAGTCGATGCCCTGCTCCGCGAGCCAAGTGCTGTAGGCGGTGAAGGCTTCGTAGCGCGGCACGGTGGCCAGCACCGGCGTGCCCGCGTCGGCCGCGGCCAGCGGCTGGTAGTCGGGGTGCTGCGAATCGGCCTGCGGCGCCGCGCTCAGCAGCACGGCGGTGACGGGCTTCGGCGCGTCGTAGAGGCTCTGCGTGCCGAGCTTGATGAGCCGCGCATAGCCTTCCTTCACCAGCAGCTCCGAGGTGAGCGCGAAGCGGCGCTCCCAGCGCCGCACGAGGTTCGGTCCTCCAGTAGGCACTGCCGACCACAGCGACCGCAGTTCCTGCCAGAAATCGAACTGGTACCACGGCTCGACGCGGATGAAGTCGACGTAGGCCTGCGCGTAACGCGCCGCGAACTGCTCTTCCGGCACCGACTCGTCCGACCGCAGCGCCTCGGCAAGGCGGCCGATCGTGCGCTCGTACAAGCCCTTGAGGCCGTACTCCACCGTGGTGCTGACGCCGATCACCATCACCATCAGGTGGTAGCCGCCGTTGAACGGGTACTTCTCGATCTCGCGACTCACGCCCGCGTAGGACTGCCAGAACTGGCCGATGTGCGAGAACAGCGGGAAGCTGCTCGGGTGGCCGCTGCGCGACAGGTAGGCCGCGTACTCGGCCGGGCTGTGCACCAGGTACCACTCGGGGAAGGTGAGGAAGGTCTGGTCGGGCGTGCGCACGTGCTCGGGCGGCGTGGCCGGCGCCGTGGCCGCCCCGTCCTGCGCCAGCGCTGCGGCGCACAGCAGCCCGACCGCCGCCACGGCGGCGGCGAACCGGCGGCGCATCAAGACCGCACCCCGCGGGCCTGCACCACCACGGCGGGATCGCGCAGCGTCTGCGGGTCGAGGCGGCGCACGAAGCAGAACAGCGTGTTGTCGGTCGGGTCGTTGTCCTGCAGCACGCGGTGCCCGGTGTCGTCGAAGCCCTGCGCCTGGAGCCGGTCGACCCAGGTCTTGGCCGACTCGAAAAATCGCAGCTCGGCCCGGTTGGTCTCCCAGCTCTCGCCCAGGCCGGCGTTGAAGACGGTGTGCGCCAGCGACACCAGTGCACGCAGTTCGTCGCTGCGCACGTCGTGGTCGCGCACGATGAAGGCGCCGCCGGGCCGCAGCACGCGCCGCACCGACTGCAGGAAATACCCCAGCCGCTCGGCTGTCATGTGGTGCAGGCCCACGTAGCAGGTCACGAGATCGAGGCTCGCATCGGCGATGCCGGGCCCGAGCGGCGCGTAATCGGACAGCGGCACGTGCACGCCGAGCCGGCCGATCTGGCCGCGCTCCATGATGTCGACCGGCGAGAAGGTCTGCGGCTGCTCGTCGATGAAGTAGCGCGGGCCGCGCAGCTCCAGCGTGGCGGCCAGGCCGCGGTAGTAGCGGCCCTTGGAGCCGATCTCCGCATAGCCGTCGAACTTGCGGCGTCCGCCCAGCACCTGCAGCGTCTGCCGCGTCATCTCGGCCTTCTGCCTGAACAGCGAGGGCAGCGCGTAGCGCAGGTCGGCCGACGCCGGCTTGATGCTCTTGAGCTCGCGCTGGATGTGACGGTAGACGGTCTCCTCGTCGGCGTGCAGCCGACACGCTTCGCCGATGAGATGGTGGAAGCGATCTTCCGGCGCGACACGGAACACGTTCTGCAGAAAGCGGTAGAAGGCATCGGACAGCTCGACGTCGTCGAACACCTGGTGGAATTCGCTGGCCGGCGGTTGTGCCGAGGGCGGCGTGCCTCGGTCGAGCCAGGCGCGGTAGTACTTGTCCCAGAGCACGTTGGTGAAGCGGAAGTTCGGGTCGACCTCCCACTTCAGCGCGAACAGGTGCGCCGCCTTCGGATAGGCACGGTGGAACTGCTCCACCGTGCCGTGCGGCTGGTAGGGCAGGTAGTAGGTGCCCCCGACCGACAGCGCGGCGTCGATCAGTTCGCGGGTCCACACGCCGACCCGGCTGCGGGCGTTCTCGCGCGTGCGCTGCTTGTGATACAGCACGAAGGCGAAGGTCTCGGTCGGCGCCCAGCCGAGCGCGGTATCGGGATCAGGCATCGCGTGCCGGATCGAGATGTTCAGTGCGTTGACGCGGTGGCGGTTCAGCACCGCGGCCATCTTCGGCACGAACTCCAGCAGCCGCTCGACCGGAATGAAGTACTCTTGCAGCACATAGGTGCGCTCGGCGCGCGACGGCGGCTCGAGCTCGGCCACGTCGTAGCCGGCCTCGTAGTTGCGCCAGTGCACCTTCTTGCGCAGGTAGAGCAGCGGATCGACGATCTTCTCGCGCCGCTCCTTGCCGAACGGCGTTTCCGACACGGCCCACAGGAAGTACTGGTGCAGCGGGTAGGCGGAGCGCAGCGGCTGCAGGCGGTCGGGCGTGGTGGCGGGCTCGTCGGTCTCGGCCCAGGTCACGGCGCGCACGCTGCGGTAGTGCGGGCCGTAGAGGTCGGCGTTGTGGAACACCGCCTTCGGGTTGCAGCGCACGGTGTCCTTGAAGTAGGCGCCGTAGGTCGACAGCGGCATCACCTTGTCGATGCGCTTGACGCGCCGGTTGTCGGCCAGATCCAGCTCGACCTCGACCACCACGCCCAGCGCGCCGTAGCCGCCGATGGCGCCGAAGAACAGCTCCGGATGCGCCGTGCGGCTGGCCACCACGGCCCGACCATCGTGCAGCACGAGCTTGATGCTGCGCACCGACAGCACCAGCGGCCCCAGGCCCACGTAGCGGCCGTGGCAGTTGACGCCGAGCGCGCCGCCGACCGTGAAGTTGGCGTAGGTCTGCATGATCTTCACCGCCAGGCCGTGCGGATCGACGAAGCGCTGGATGTCGCACCAGCGCACGCCGGCCTGCACGAGGATGGTCTTGTTCTCGGGCGAGAACGCGACGATGCGGTTCATCGAGCGCATGTCGAAGTGCAGGCTGCCCGGGCTCGCAGTCTGGCCGCCCATGCTGAAGCGCCCGCCACCGACCGACACCGGGCCGGTGGTGCGCCGCAGCGCCTCCTGCACGTCCTCGACACTGCTTGGCGCGACGATGGCCATCACCCGCACCGGGTTGAGCTGGGTGACGTCGTTGACGATGTGGTGGTCGGTGTTCATGGCGCGCGCTCCATCCGCGGCGCGGCGCCGACGGTCACGTAGTCGGGCCGCAGGCCGGCGGGTGCGCCGTAGCGGGAGCGGTCCACGGACGCGCGCAGACCGCACTCGAGCAGCAGCCACAGCGCGCCCAGCACGGGCAGCGCGACGACCAGCAGCCACCACGCCGAGCGCCCGCGATCGTGCAGCCGTCGCCCCCAGACCGAGACCAGGAACACCGTGGTCAGCAGCGCCGGCAGCACGTCGACCGGCTCGCCGAGCAACTGCGTGGCCGAAACGCACAGGAACAACGCCAGCGGCAGCAGCAGCAGGTGCCGCCACCAAAAGGCCCACCGGCTCAATCGACCGGCCGTCGAGAATTCCCCCACCCATCCCATGCTCACCCTCCCGCAGGCGTGCGCCGCGGCTGCTGGAGCAGCTCGACCGGCGTCATGGGCGCAAGCCTACCCTGCCCCCAGGGGCTTTCACAATCTCGGGACCGGAACGGTGATCAGGTCGCAGCGCCCGCGGAGAACACCGACAGGTCCTGGGGCCCACCCCGCTCGATGGCGCGCCGGTAGGCGTCGCGGCCGCGCAGCCGCGCCAGGTAGGCGCGCAGCGCGGGGAAGTCCTTCAGCCGGCCGCGGCATTCGCTGAACTCGAGCGCCCAGCCGAGGTTGACGTCGGCCGCGGAGAAGCCCGATGCGAGAAGGTGATCGCGCTGCGCCAGCACGGTCTCGATGTAGCGGTGGTTCTTCGCGATCTCGACGTCGAAGAACCCCATCAACGCGGCGTTGCCGCCGCCGGTCCAGGCGTAGACCAGATCGACCAGCAGCCCCGGGAACAGCGTGCCCTCGGCGTAGGCCAGCCACTGCAGATAGGCACCGTACTCCGCCGAGGCGGGCGTCCGGCTCAGCCGACCGCCGCCGCAGACATGACAGAGGTACTCGATGATCGCTTCCGATTCGACGATGGACTGACCCGCATGCTCGATCGTCGGCGCCTTGCCGAGCGGATGGACCTGGTTGAGCGACTCGGGAGAGCGCTGCGTTTCGGGATGCCGCTGGTGCTTGACCAGCCGATAGTCGATGCCCAGTTCCTCGCACAGCCACACGATGCGCTGCGAGCGCGAGTTGTTCAGGTGATGCACGGTCAGCACAGCTCGCTCCTCGATCGGCTCGATCCGGCATCGTCACACGGAGGCTGAACGGAGGGTGTCGCGGCGGCGACGCGGCCGGCTGTGGCGGCGGTCGATGCGCTGGATGGCGCGCCCGGCTGGGATCGAACCAGCAACCCCTGCCTTCGGAGGGCAGTACTCTATCCATTGAGCTACGGACGCAACGCTTCCATTCTATCAGCGCCCCTGTTGCGGGCCGCACCCGGCGAGGCTCGCGACGGGGTGCCCTTGTATACTCCGCGGGTTTTGCGAGCTGCGTTTCACCGCGCCGCTCCGCCCCACAAGACTCCTCGAGGACCCCATGAGCGCAGCGCCCTCCCACGACGACGATCACGAGCCCAATCACGAAGGCCCGATCCGCACGCCCAAGCAGTTGGTGATCGCGGTGGTCTTCGCCTTCGTGGTGCCGATCGCCATCATCGTGCTGCTGGCCAGCTACGTGAGCTCGGCCCAGAAGCCGGCCGCCGGCAGCGATGGCCTGAAGGCCGAGGCCACCGCCGAGCGCATTGCCCCGGTCGGCAAGGTCGAGGTCAAGGACGCGTCGGACGTGAGCGCGCTCAAGGGCGGCGAGGACGTGTACAAGGCGCAGTGCGCCGCCTGCCACGCCGCTGGCGTGGCCGGGGCACCGAAGTTCGCCGATGCCGCTGCCTGGGGCCCGCGCATCACGACCGGCTACGAGGCCCTGCTGACCTCGGCGCTGAAGGGCAAGGGCGCGATGGGCGCGCAGGGCGGCGGTGACTTCAGCGACGTCGAGATCGGCCGTGCGGTGGTCTTCATGGCCAACGCCGGCGGGGCCAAGTTCGACGAGCCCAAGCCGCCGGCACCGGCGGCCAGCGCAGCGCCCTGAGCGGCAAGCGACTCCTCTGCGAGCCGGTCCATGCGACCGGCTTTTTCACGCCCACCGGCGGACGGCGCTACGGGCCGGCGCGCTGCGGGCTGAGCACATAGCCGAAGCTGCGCGGCAGTTCGGCGAACGGCCGTTCGGCGGGCGTCCAACGCCCCTCGGTCACCGCATCGGCCGCGGCATCCATGTCGAGCGAGCGCAACAGGCCGAAGCCCCGCTCGGTGTCGAGGAAGAGCCGGCCGTATTCGTCGAGCCAGGCGCTCCTCACCTGCCGGACTTCGGCCCCGGTGTGGGTCTGCACGCGGTAGTCGGCGTCGACGCGCTGCACCCCCAGCACCAGCGGGGCCGCCTCCAGCTCGACGTAGACGCGCTGCGGACCGTTCTGGAAGAACCAGGCGCCTTCGGCATCGGCCTCGTAGTTGCGGCCGATGAACTCGATCAGTTTGCGGTGCAGCAGGCGGCTGCCCTTGACCTGCGGGAACGGCCCCGCCGCCTGGACCCGGTCGTCGCGCATGTACCAGTCGCCCCGCGCGTCCAGCCCCAGCCAGCCGTGGCAGGCCGGCACCCGGGGCCACTTCTTCAGCGCGGCACGGACGATGTCATCCATCGCGGCATTGTGCGGCCCGGCTCAGACCACCCCGGCGCCGTGCCGGACCCAGTTCATCACCGCCTCGGGCAGACCCAGCACTTCGCCGGGAAAGCCACCGCGCGGGAAGCCGACGTGGCCGCCCTGCGCCGGCTGCCACAGCGTGACGTGGCGACCCACCTCGTGCGGCCGCGGCAGGCAGGCGGCCGGCACGAAGGGATCGTTGCGCGCGTTGAGCACCAACGCGGGGATGCGGATGCGCGCGAGCTGCGGCTTGGCCGAACCCCGGTCCCAGTAGTCATCGACATTGCGAAAGCCGTGCAACGGCGCGGTGAACACGTCGTCGAAGGCATGGAGGTCGCGCGCGGCCAGCAGACGCTCGCGGTCGAACAGGCCCGGATGCTGCGCCAGCTTGGCCAGCGCCTTCGGCTTCATCGTGCGCAGGAACATGCGGTTGTAGACCTGCCGGTTGAAGCCACGGATGATCGCGTGACCGCCGGCAGCGAGGTCGATCGGCGACGACACCGCGCACACAGCCGCCGCCGTGGCCGCGGCGCTGTCGCCGGCCTCCTCCGCCCAGCGCAGCAGCGCGTTGCCGCCGAGCGAGACGCCCACCGCCACCACGGGCCGCGCCTGCTGCGCGCGCAGCCGCGCGAGGATCCAGCCGATCTCCTCGAAGTCGCCCGAGTGATAGGCCCGCGGGGCCCGGTTGAGCTCGCCGGAACAGCCGCGAAAGTGCGGCAGCGCGAACGGCCAGCCGTTGGCCTGCGCCCAGCCCGCGAAGGCCTGCGCGTAGTGGCTGGCCGACGAGCCTTCGAGGCCGTGGAACAGCACCAGCAACGGTGCCCCGGCATGTTGCGCCTCGTCGACCCGGTGGTCGACATCGATGAAGTCGCCGTCGGGGGTGTCCCAGCGCTCGCGCCGCAGAAGCGGTGCCGGCCCGCGGACGCGGCGCGCGAACAGCGCCGGCCAGATGGTCTGCGCATTGCCGCCCGGCAACCACCAGGGCGCCGTCCAGTCGAACGGCGGCAGGACGCGGTGGTCGGCGGCTGCAGCCATGCGGGGTGCGCGGACCTCAGTGCACCGTGGATGGCGCTTCGGAGATCTCCTGCAGCTCGCGCGCCATGCCGGGGCTGGCGTGGTGCAGCACCATGCGCCAGCCCTGCGGCCCGAGGACGTAGACGTTGGTGACGATCGCATAGGCCTTCTGCACGCCGTCCTCGCCGAGCACCTGCACCCGTTCGAGCACATGGTGCAGCGCCGTCCCGTTGATGTGGAGCCGGCGCACCTTCTCGGGGTGGACGTCGATCGCGCCGTTGGCGAAGATCGCCTCGAACGAGGCGCGGATCGCCGGGGCACCGACGAGGCGGGGGCCGCCGGGGTGCACGCAGGCGGCCTCGTCGTCGTCCGACCAGACGGCCATCAGGTTCTCGAGATCGGCCTGTTGCAGCGCTTCGTAGAACTGCGCCTCGACGTCGTCGGGCGACGAGGGCGGCGCCTTCGGCTTGGCGGGCATGCGGCAGGTCCTCAGCGCATCACTTGAAGACGACGGTCTTGTGGCCGTCGAGCAGCACGCGGTGCTCGGTGTGCCACTTGACCGCACGCGCCAGCACGACGCACTCGACGTCCCGGCCGACGGCGGTGAAGTCCGTCGCGCCCAGCGAGTGGTCCACGCGCTGCACGTCCTGCTCGATGATCGGGCCCTCGTCGAGATCGGCGGTCACGTAGTGCGCGGTCGCACCGATCAGCTTGACGCCGCGCGCATGCGCCTGGTCGTAGGGGCGCGCGCCCTTGAAGCTGGGCAAGAAGCTGTGGTGGATGTTGATGGCCCGGCCATCGAGGAAACGGCAGAAGTCGGCCGACAGGATCTGCATGTAGCGCGCCAGCACCACCAGATCGATGCGGTGCTGCTCGACCAGCGCCTCGATCCGGGCCTCCTGCTCGCGCTTGACCGCCGCGCTGCTGCCGGTGGCCAGCGGCAGGTGATGGAAGGGCAGGCCGTAGCTGTCGCACAGCGCGGCGAAGTCGGGGTGGTTGGACACCACCGCCGGGATCTCCACCGGCAGCGAGCCGCTCTTCCAGCGGAACAGCAGGTCGTTCAGGCAATGGCCATGCTTGCTGACCAGCAGCAGCAGCCGCGGCTTGACGGCCAGCGCATGGAAGCGCGCCGTCATGCCGAACTCGCCGCGCACGTGCGCGAACAGCTTGTCGAGCGAGGCCTCGTCGGCCAGGTGCCCGGGCGCACTGAAATGCACACGCATGAAGAACAGCCCGGTGCTGTCGGCGCCCTGCACGTCGCCGTACTGCTGGGAGTCGAGGATGTTGCAGCCGGCCTGGTACAGCAGGCCCGACACGGCGTAGACGATGCCCTTGGCATCTCGGCACGACAGGGTGAGGACGAACTCTCGGGCGGTGGTTTCCATGATGCTTCGATTGTAAGGAGCGGGCCCGAACGGCGACGACGCTCGCTGCCTCGGTCTCTAGAATCCGCGCAAGCATGGTCACCGCCCCCGAGGACTGGTCTGAACGCAGCCGCGCCATCGCAGCCGCACTGGCGCGCGTCGCGATGGGCGATCGCGCGGCATTTGCCACGCTCTACCAGCAGACCAGCGCGCATCTGCTGGGCGTCGTGCTGCGTATCCAGAAGGACCGAGCCCAAGCCGAGGACGTGCTGCAGGAGGTGTACGTGAACATCTGGCGCGCGGCGCAGGGGTTCGACGCCGGCCGCAGCCAGCCGCTCACCTGGCTGACCAGCATCGCCCGCAACCGGGCCATCGACAGCCTGCGCCGCCGCCAGAGCGAACCGCACACGGTCAGCACCTCGATGGGCTCGGACAGCGAGGACGATGAACACGACATGCTTGAAGAACTGGCATCCCCCGATGCCGGCCCGCTCGAACTGCTCGGGCAGGCTGCCGACGCCCGCGCGCTGCGCGACTGCATCGGTGCGCTCAGCGGCGAGCAGCAGCAGAGCCTGGCACTGGCCTTCTACCAGGGCCTGTCGCATGCCGAGGTGGCCGATCAGCTCCGCCAGCCGCTGGGTACCGTGAAGAGCTGGGTGCGGCGTGCGCTGCAATCGCTGAAGACCTGCCTCGAGCGGGCCACCACCGGCTGAGGGCACCATGGACTACAGCCGCCCTCTCCTCGCGGACCGCCTCGCGGCCGAGTACGTGCTCGGCACCCTGCGCGGCCCGGCGCGTCGCCGTTTCGAGGCGCTCCTGCCCGCGCACCCGGCACTCGCCGCCGCCGTGGCCGGTTGGCAGGCGCGGCTGCTGCCGCTGTCGGCGGCGGTGACGCCCGTGCCCCCCTCGCCCGGTGTCTGGTCGCGGCTCGAGCGGCGGCTGTTCGCGGGGGTCGGCGCCGCGGTGCCGGTGCGCTGGTGGCAGCGGCTGGGGCTGTGGCAGGGGGTGTCGGCCTTCGCCACGGTGGCCGCGCTCGCGTTGGGTCTGGTGCTGTCGCGGCCCCAGCCGGTGCAGCCGCCGATCATCGTGGTGATTGCGCCGAATCCGGAGGCCGCCGGCGTGCTGCAGGCCGGCTTCGCCGCGGGCCTCACGCGCGACGGCCGCGCGCTGGTGCTGCAGCCGATCCACCCGGTGGCGCCGGGCAGCGGCCGCGCCTTCGAGCTGTGGGCCGTGCCGCCGCAGGGAGCGCCGCGCTCGCTGGGCCTGGTGTCGGGCGAGCAGGCCACCACGGTGCGGCGCGGGCTGCTGCTGCGCGACACGGCAGCGTTCGCGGTCAGCCTGGAGCCGAGCGGCGGCTCGCCGACCGGCGCACCGACCGGACCGATCCTGTCCGTCGGGAAGCTGCAGATCTGACTTGAAAATTCTGTCGGCGGTGGTGCATCTGCCGGCGCACCGTCTCCGTAGTGCAGGGGTGAGGGGCTCGCCCCCGAACACCCACCCACCTACGGAGACCCCTATGCGCCTGAACCTGATCACCGCCTGCGCTGCCCTCACTCTGGGCGCCTGCGCCATGCAACCGATGACGTCCCCGAAGATGATCGACAACGCGAGCCTGCCCGAGTCGGTGCGCGTGCCGGCCGGCGAGGCCCAGAAGCTGTGGACCACCACCACCGGCGGCAAGATCACCTACGAATGCCGCGAAAAGAAGGATGCAGCCGGACAGCATGAATGGGTGTTCGTCGGCCCGGTGGCCGGCCTGCAGGACGCCGACGGCAAGGCAGTCGGCAAGTACTACGGCCCGCCCGCCACCTGGGAGTCGAACGACGGCTCGAAGGTCACCGGCAAGCAGCTCGCGGTGGCCCCCAACCAGCCCGGCAGCATCCCGCTGCAGTTGGTGAAGGCCGACCCGGCAATGGGCAGTGGCGCGATGCAGGGCGTGACCTACATCCAGCGCCTGAAGACGGTCGGCGGCGTGGCGCCGGCCGCGGCTTGCGCGGCGGCGAACAAGGGTGAACAACAGGTCGTGAGCTACGCGGCCGACTACGTGTTCTACGGTCGCTGAGCGCCCAAGGCAGCGCCCCGACCGCTCAGCCGGGGCGGGCCGCGCTGCTCGCCAGCGCGTCCTGCAACGCGGCGTGAACGCGCTCCGGCGCGATGCCGGACAGGCACTTCAGGTGCCCGAAGCGGCACTCGTGTGCGTAGCAGGGCTGGCAATCGAGATGCTCCACGCCGCGCAGGGTCTGCAGCCACAGCACGCGCGCATGCCGGTTCAAGGGCGGCGTGTGCTGCGGGCTGGTGGCGCCGAACACGGCGGCCTGCGGCACGCCAAAGGCCGCTGCCATGTGCATCCACCCCGAGTCGTTGCTGACCACGCCGCGCGCCCCCGCGATCAGGGCCATGGCGTCCGCGAGCGAGCCGGCACCGGCCTGCACCCGGCAGTGCCCTCCGTGCACCAGGGCGGCGATCTCCTCGCAGACCGGCCGTTCCGTCTCGGCACCGACCAGCCATACCGGCTGGCCATGGAGCGCGTGCAGTTCCTCGGCCAGCGCCGCATAGGCCGCAGCCGGCCAGCGGCGGGTGGCGCCCTGCTCCGCCCCGGGAGCCAGCACCCAGTAGGCCTGCGGCGCGAGCCCGCAGCGCGCGAGCAGGTCGTCGATGCGCCCGTGCGCCAGATGCAGGCGGGGCCGTGCGCGCGGCGGCAGGCCTCCGGCGAGCGCGCCGTAGAAGGCGACCAGCGGCGGCTCGCCGACGGGGTTGGGCAGGCGCTCGTTCAGCAGCACCAGCCGGCCCTCGCCTTGGTACCCGACGCGGCGCGGGATGCGCGCCAGCCACGGCAGCAGCGCCGACTTGAGCGAGTTCGGCAGCACGTAGGCCACGTCGAAGCGCCCCTTGATCTGGCGAGCCTGCGCCCGCCGGGCCGACCAGTCGAGCCGCCCGTGCACGAACGGCAGCGTGATCACCTCGGCCACCTGCGGCATGGCCTGGAACAAGGGTGCGACCGACGGCAGCGCCGCCACCGTCAGGTGTTCGCCGCGCGCCGCCAGCACCGCCAGCATCGGCTCGGCCATCACGGCGTAGCCGATCCACTGCGGCGCGATGACCAGTGCGCGGGTCATCGCACCGCCGCCCGGCTCAATGGGCGTGCAGCTTCTCACCGGCCTTCAGCCGGTAGACGGTGCCGCAGTACGGGCATTTGCCTTCGGCGTGGGCCACGTCGATGAAGACACGCGGGTGCGCGCTCCACAGCGGCATCTTCGGGTTCGGGCAGAACACCACGCCCGGGCCCTGCAGGTCCTGGGCGGTGACTTCGACGACGGCTTGCGGTGGGCGGCTCATACAGGAGGGTCCGTCAGGGTGGAGAGGTTCAGACTGCGGCCAGCCATTCGGCGTACTTGGCGTTGCGGCCGTTGACGATGTCGAAGAAGGCCGACTGGATCTTCTCGGTGATCGGGCCACGCGAGCCGATGCCGATCTCGATGCGGTCGAGTTCGCGGATCGGCGTGACCTCGGCGGCGGTGCCGGTGAAGAAGGCCTCGTCGGCAATGTAGACCTCGTCGCGCGTGATGCGCTTCTCGACGATCTTCAGCCCCAGGTCGGCTGCGATCGAGAACACGGTGTTGCGCGTGATGCCGTTCAGCGCGCCGGCCGACAGGTCGGGCGTGTAGATCACGCCGTTCTTGATGACGAAGATGTTCTCGCCCGCGCCTTCACTGACGAAGCCCGAGGCGTCGAGCAGCAGCGCCTCGTCGTAGCCGTCGTCGGTGGCCTCCATGTTGGCGAGGATGGAGTTGCTGTAGTTGCTCACGGCCTTGGCCTGCGTCATCGTGATGTTGACGTGGTGACGCGTGTAGCTCGACGTCTTGACGCGGATGCCGCGCTTGAGCCCTTCCTCGCCGAGGTAGGCGCCCCAGGGCCAGGCGGCGATCATCAGGTGGATGGTGTTGCCCTTGGGACTGACGCCGAGCTTCTTGTCGCCGATCCAGGTCAGCGGCCGCAGATAGCAGCTCTCCAGCTTGTTGACGCGCACCACCTCGCGCTGCGCGTCCATCACCTGCTCCAGCGAGAACGGGATCTTCATGCGCAGGATCTTGGCGCTGTTGAAGAGCCGCTCGGTGTGCTCGCGCAGCCGGAAGATCGCCGTGCCCTTGATGGTGTTGTACGCGCGCACGCCCTCGAATGCACCGCAACCGTAGTGCAGGGTGTGGGTCAGCACGTGGATCTTGGCGTCGCGCCAGTCGACCAGTTGGCCGTCCATCCAGATCTTGCCGTCGCGGTCGGACATAGACATCGGAGTTCCTCGGTTCAGTGCGCAAGCAGAACCGCAAATTCTACGGGCGCGCGCGCCGCGCCCCGACCGGCCGGCCGCCCCCGCCCGCCGCCCCCTGAACCGGGGGGAACCCCCCTTCACGGGGTTGATGGTGCAAGGGTACGGCGGTACTTTTGTGCTGTGCAGCAATTTCTTGCCTCGCTCGATTCCGAGCCGAACTTCGGTCACCCATGAACGTGTTCCTCAAGCCCCTGCTCGCCACGCTGACCCTGGCCGCCATCGCCTACGGCAGCCAGGCCCAGACCCGCCCCGAGGCCGCGGAGCTTCCGGTGGCCCGGTCGACGCCGGCGATCGCCGCGCCCGTCGCCGCCCGTGCCGTGACGCCCGAAGCCGATGCGGGCAGCGTGGCCGAGCCCAACACGGTCGCACTGATCCTGGCCGCGCTCGGCGTCGTCGGTTTGGTCTCGCGCCGGCGCTTCGGCGGCTGAACGGCCCCGCTAGCGATCGGGCGCCGCCGCGTCCTCGCGTTCGAGCACCCACGACTGCAGGCGCCCGCGCTCGAGCTGCAGGCGTACGCTGGCGCCGCCAGCGTCACGCCAGCGAAAGGCCTCGTCGGCCGGGTCGCCGATCACCACCCCCAGACTGCCGGTCAGCGGCAGGATCTCCAGCATCGTCAGGCCCGGCCGCAGCCTGGCGTTGAGCATCACGGCGCTGCCGACCTGACCGATCGGCCCGCTGCCAGCCTGGCGCATCACGCGCATCGCGCGGCTGAACTGCAGCAGCAGCCAGAACACGATCGCCGTCGCCGCCAGGGCCAGCCCCGGCCAGCCATAGCCCCAGTAGCCCACCACCAGGCCCGCGGCGGCCAGGCCCCAGCCCATCCCGGGTCGGTTCAACATGCCGGCCCCTCGTGCGCGGGCGGTCCGCCATAGGCGCGCTCGACCCGCGCGATCCGCAATTCGTAGTGCGTGTACCAGCCCTGCCGGCCACGCTCGCGCGCCACGCTGTGCTCGGCGTGTGCCTTCCATGCAGCGATGTCGGCCAGGCTGCGCCAGTAGGACACGGTGATGCCGAAGCCCTCGACGTCGCGCGCGCTTTCCACCCCCAGGAATCCCGGCTGCGTGGCGGCGACCTCGACCATGCGGCCGGCCATCGCGTCGTAGCCGTCGTCGCTGTCCAGGACAGCCGGCGCGCGTCGGCTGCTGAAGACCACCGCGTAGTAGGGCGGCGCGGGCAGGTCCGCGAAGGTCGCATCGCTCATGACAGCTCCCGCAGCACGTCGATCGCCTGCTCGACGCGCTCGACGGCGTGGATCCGCAGGCCCTCGATCGGCTTCTTCGGTGCATTGGCCTTCGGCAGCACCGCGACACTGAACCCCAGCTTGGCCGCCTCCTTCAGGCGCTCCTGGCCGCGCGGCGCAGGTCGCACCTCGCCGGCCAGACCGACCTCGCCGAAGGCGATGAAGCCGCGCGGCAGCGGCCGCCCGCGCAGCGAGCTCTGGATCGCCAGCATCACCGCCAGGTCGGCCGCCGGCTCGCTGATGCGCACGCCGCCGACCGCGTTGACGAACACGTCCTGGTCCATGCAGGCGATGCCGGCATGACGGTGCAGCACCGCGAGCAGCATCGCCAGTCGGTCGCGCTCCAGGCCGACCGACAGGCGCCGCGGACTGGGCCCGCCGCTGTCGACCAGCGCCTGGATCTCCACCAGCAGCGGGCGGGTGCCTTCGAGCGTGACCATCACGCAGGAGCCCGGGACCGGTTCGCCGTGGGTCGAGAGGAAGATCGCGCTCGGGTTGGCCACGCCCTTGAGGCCGCGCTCGGTCATCGCGAACACACCGATCTCGTTGACCGCGCCGTAGCGGTTCTTGATGGCCCGCACGAGACGGAAGCTGCTGTGCGTGTCGCCCTCGAAGTACAGCACGGTATCGACGATGTGCTCCAGCACGCGCGGCCCGGCCAGCGCACCCTCCTTCGTCACGTGGCCGACCAGAACGATGCTGGTGCCGCTGGACTTGGCGGTGCGCGTGAGCTGGGCGGCGCACTCGCGCACCTGGGCCACCGAGCCCGGGGCCGACGTGAGCTGGTCCGAATAGACGGTCTGGATCGAGTCGATCACGCAGAAGGCCGGCTGCTCGGCGTCGATCGTGGCCTGGATCTTCTCGAGGTGGATCTCGGCCAGCACCCGCACGCGGCTGCCGTCCAGGCCGAGCCGGCGCGAGCGCAGCGCGAGCTGCGCGCCGCTCTCCTCGCCGCTGACGTACAGCACCCTCATCTGCGCCGACAGCGCGTCGACCGCCTGCAGCAGCAGCGTCGACTTGCCGATGCCCGGGTCGCCGCCGATCAGCACCACGCCGCCGGCGACGATGCCGCCGCCGAGCACGCGATCGAGTTCCTCGATGCCGGTGGGCGTGCGCGCGACGTCGGCCGCGTCGATCTCGCTGAGCGTGGCCACGGGCTGGCTGCGCGCCAGCGACTGGAAGCGATGCCGCGTGGCCGCGGCCGGCTCGGCGACAGTCTCCTCCAGCGTGTTCCAGGCCCCGCAGGCCGGACACTTGCCCAGCCACTTGGGGCTCGTGCCGCCGCATTCGCTGCAGGTGTAGTTCGTCTTGTCCTTGGCCATTCGCCGCATTGTGGCGCGGCCCGCCGGGCTACCCGAGCCGCCGGACTCAGTCGATCGCGCGGCGGCGCAGTGCCTTGATCTGCCCGTCGCGCGCCTTGCTCTCCAGCCGCCGCTGCTTCGAGCCGAAGGTCGGCTTCGTCGCGATCCGCTTGCGCGGCGGCGTCGCCACGCTGGCCACCAGTTCCAGCAGGCGCTGCAGCGCGTCCTCGCGGTTGCGCGCCTGGGTGCGCTGCTCCTGCGCCTTGATGACGATCACGCCGTCGCTGCTGAGCCGTTGGTCGTTGAGCGCCAGCAGGCGCGCCCTGTGTGCCGGGGGCAGCGACGAGGCGGGCACGTCGAAGCGCAGGTGGATCGCGCTCGACACCTTGTTGACGTTCTGGCCGCCGGCGCCCTGGGCGCGCACCGCGGTGCACTCGGCCTCGCGCGCCAGCAGCGCGGCCAGCGCCTCCCGGTTCACGCCGGGCCGCCCTTGATGTCGCGCAGCCGAGCGTCGAGCTCGCGGCGCAGCGCCTTGCGCTGCAGGGCCTCGCTGTGGCGGCGCGTCTCGTCGGGCGTGGCGGGCTGCAGCGGCGGCACCGCGGTGGGCTTGCCGGCATCGTCCACCGCCACCATCGTGAAGAAGCAGCTGTTGGCGTGGCGCACGACCTGCGTGCGGATGTTCTCGGCCACCACCTTGATGCCGATCTCCATCGACGAGCTGCCGGTCAGGTTGACCGACGCAAGGAAGGTGACCAGTTCGCCGACGTGGATCGCCTCGCGGAACACCACCTGGTCGACCGACACGGTGACCACGTAGCGGCCCGCGTAGCGGCTCGCGCAGGCATAGGCCACCTGATCGAGCAGCTTCAGGATCGTGCCGCCGTGGACATTGCCAGAGAAATTGGCCATGTCCGGCGTCATCAGCACGCTCATCATGAGCTGGTGCAGCGGCCGATCGCTCATCAGTGGGCCGCCCAGGTGTGAGGCAGGGCCGGCAGCGGCGGCGGTGCCGGCAGTTCGGGCAATGCAGCGCGTACCTGCTGGCAGTGCAGGAGGTGGCGGTCGCACAGGCGCTTGAACATCCAGCCCGACAGCGCAGCCGACGCCACCTGGCCGGCCACCGGCGCGAACTTGGCGGCCTGCTGCACGCCCAGACGGACCCCGAGCCCGCGCAGCGCACTGATCAGCACGCCCTGCGTCAGCGCTCGGCCGATCAGGTAGCTGCCGACCTCCATCGCCAGGTCGTCGACCCGGTTGCGCAACGGCGCCGGCAGGCGCGCCACCTGGTCGGGCCCGAGCCCGTGCGCCACGCTGATCTGCCCGAGCGTGGACGCCAGCAACTGGCCGTTGACGAACAGATCGGCGCCCGGCACCGGCAGCACCGACACGCCGGCGGCCTTCAGCGCCTGCCGCCGCACGAGGCGGCGGCAGTGCCGCTCCAGGGCGGGATCGGCGGACACCGCGCGGCCTCTGCGCTCAGGCCTTGGAAGCGCTCAGCTTGCCGACGATGAACAGCAGCACCACCGCGCCCAGCACCGAGGCGATCCAGCCTGCCGGCTCGCCGACCGCATACCAACCCAGCGACTGACCCACGAAGCCGGCGAGGAACGACCCAGCGATGCCGAGCACGCAGGTCAGGATCCAGCCCATCTTCTGCTCGCCCGGCATCACGAAACGCGCCAGCGCGCCGACGATCAGACCGACGATCAGGGTGGTAATGATGCCCATGGCGAAAGTCTCCCGGGAGAGGCAGTTGAAGGAACGGCCGATATTGGCACAACCGATGCCGAAGTGGATGACGGGCCCGCGCGCCCGGTCAGCGCCCGAAACGCAGCGCTGCGGCGCAGCCGGCCCCGGCCGCGACGGCGGACACGAAGCTCCCCCAGGCGATATCAGTCAGCGTGACCTGCCATGACCAGCCGCGCAGCGTGGCCAGGTTGGTGAGGTCGTAGGTCATGTAGGCGAAGAAGCCGAACAGCGCGCCCAGCATCAGCGCGCGCGTCACGGACTCCGCCGCGAGCGCCGGGACCACGGCGAACACGACCACACCGACGATGTACAGCAGATAGAAACATGCCGCGACACCGAAGCGCACCTGCTCCGCCATCAGGGGGCCGATCTGCCCGCGATAGAAGTCCTTGGCGACCGCCCCGAGCCACAGCGCGTCCAGCACGGCGAGCACCGCGAGTGCGGCGACATAGGCGACGAGGTAGCGTGGCATCGGCGGGCCCCTGATGAACGTGGGACCGATGTTGCCTGGGGCTCGGGGCCGCTGCTGTAGGACGGCGCCGCGGCTGCATGCCGGGTCAGCCGGCGGCGTCCAGCCGCACCGGCACGCGCGCGGCCAGCGCGCACATCGGTTCGTACCCCACCGTGCCGGCCGCGTGGGCGACCTCATCGATCGGCAGCACCGCGCCGGACGACGCCCGACCCCACAGCGTGACCTCGCTGCCGCGCGCGGCCTGGGGCAGCCCGCCCAGGTCGACGGTCACCATGTCCATCGACACCCGCCCGACCAGCCGCGTGCGCACGCCATCGACCAGCACCGGCGTGCCGCTCGGCGCGTGACGCGGGTAGCCGTCCGCATAGCCACAGGCCACCACGCCGATGCGCATCGGCGCCTCGGCGGTGAAGCGGCTGCCATAGCCCACCGTGTCGCCGGCCTGCAGATCCTGCGTGCCGATCAGTCGCGCGCGCAGCGTCATCGTCGGCTGCAGGTCCCAGTGGGCGATGTCGTGCGAGGGGAAATCGGGCGCGGAGCCATACAGCATGATGCCGGCGCGCACCCAGTCGGCACGCACCGCAGCGTCGGCGCCGTGGCGCAGCGTGGCCGCGCTGTTGCAGAGGCTGCGTTCGCCCGGCAGGTCGCGCGTGGCGTCGTCGAAGACCTGCATCGCCGCGGCGATGCCGCGGCCGCCGTCGGCGTCCGAGAAGTGACTCATCAGCGAGATCTCGTCGACCTGCGGCAGCGCATGGAGCCGCGTCCACGCCGCGCGGAACGCCGCGGGCCGGAAGCCCAGCCGGTTCATGCCGCTGTTCATCTTCAGGAACACCCGGTGCGGCTGGTGGGTCTTGTGCATCGCCAGCCAGTCGATCTGCGCCTCGCAGTGCACCGTGTGCCAGAGGTTCAGGCGCGAGCAAAGCTCCAGGTCGCGCGGTTCGAACACGCCCTCGAGCAGCAGGATCGGGCCGCGCCACCCCAGGTCGCGCAGTTGCTGCGCCTCGGCCAGATCGAGCAGCGCGAAGCCGTCGGCCGCACGGAGCGCCTCGAAGACACGCGCGATGCCGTGGCCGTAGGCATGGGCCTTGACCACCGCCCACACCCGCGCGTCGGGAACGGCCGCTCGGGCGCGGGCCAGGTTGTGCGTCAGGGCCTCGGCGTGGATCAGGGCTTCGATGGGGCGCGGCATGTCGCAAGTGTGCATGCGCCGAAGCGGCGGCAGGGCCGCACGCAGGCAAATTCAAGGTACATCAGCCGTCCTGATACCCCGGTGCGGCGCCCGGAGACTGCCAGGACCGCGTGCTATAACCCGCGCCGCAGGGAGACAGTTTGGCACCGGTCGATCCCGGATGCCGCAGCCGACGAGCGGATGAAAAAAGGTTTCTACACCATCATGTCGGCGCAGTTCTTCAGCTCGCTGGCCGACAACGCCCTGTTTGTCGCGGCCGTCGAGTTGTTGAGGACCTCCGGTCAGCCCGAGTGGCAGCGCGCCGCGCTGGTGCCGATGTTCGCCCTGTTCTACGTGGTGCTGGCGCCCTTCGTCGGCGCGTTCGCCGATGCGGTGCCCAAGGGCAAGGTGATGTTCATCTCGAACACCATCAAGGTCGTCGGCTGCCTGATGATGCTGTTCGGCTCGCACCCGCTGGTGGCGTTCGCGGTGGTCGGGCTGGGCGCCGCAGCCTATTCACCGGCCAAGTACGGCATCCTGACCGAGCTGCTGCCGCCCTCGCAGCTGGTCAAGGCCAACGGCTGGATCGAAGGCCTGACGATCGGCTCCATCATCCTCGGCGTGCTGCTCGGCGGACAGCTGGTGGGTCGCGCGGTCGCGCCCACGCTGCTGGCGATCGACCTGCCGCTGATCGACACCGGCATCGACACCGCGCCCGAGGCCGCCATCGCCGCGCTCACCTCGCTCTACGTCGTGGCCGCCGTGTTCAATCTCTACATCCCGCGCACGCAAGCGCCGCTGCAGCCGGTCGCGCACAGCGTCGTCGCGCTGGTGCGCGACTTCTCGGCCTGCAATGCGCGGCTGTGGAACGACAAGCTGGGCCAGATCTCGCTGGCGACCACCACCCTGTTCTGGGGCGTCTCGGGCAACCTGCGCTACATCGTGCTGGCCTGGGCCGCCGCGGCGCTGGGCTACGGCACCACGCAGGCTTCGTCGCTGGTCGGGGTGGTGGCGATCGGCACGGCGATCGGTGCCGTGCTGGCCTCGGTGCGCATGCGGCTCGACCAGGCCACGCTCGTGATCCCGCTGGGCATCGCGATGGGCGTGCTGGTGATCGGCATGAACTTCATCTCCAACGTGTGGGTGGCAGCGCCCTTCCTGGTGCTGCTGGGCGGCCTGGGCGGCTTCCTCGTGGTGCCGATGAACGCACTGCTGCAGCACCGCGGTCACAACCTGATGGGTGCGGGCCGCTCGATCGCGGTGCAGAACTTCAACGAGCAGGCCTGCATCCTCGGCCTCGGCGCCTTCTACACCGGCATGACGCGCTTCGGCCTGTCGGCCTTCGGCGCGATCACGATCTTCGGCGTGGTGGTCGCCGGCTCGATGTGGCTGATCCAGCGCTGGCACCGCAACAACTGCGTGCGCCACAAGGACGAGGTCGATCACCTGATCGCGCTGGCCCGCAGCGACCCGCAATGACGGGTGCTCCGCAGCACGCCGGCAGGCCGCCGGCCGTGCCGCTGCTGGCGGTGCTGGCGTTGATGCTCAACGCCTTCGTGTGGGGCGTGTCGTGGTGGCCGTTCCGGCAGCTCCATTCGTTCGGCCTGCACCCGCTGTGGGCGACCGCGTTGGTCTATGGCCTGGCGGTCGCGGTGATCGTGCTGCGCTGGCCGCAGGCCCCGGGCCAACTGCGGCGCACGCCGGTGCTGTGGGTGCTGGTACTGGCGGCGGGCACCACCAATGCCGCGTTCAACTGGGCGGTGACGATCGGCGACGTGGTCCGTGTGGTGCTGCTGTTCTATCTGATGCCGCTGTGGACCGCCCTGCTCGCACGCCTGCTGCTGCAGGAGCGGCTCACGCGCTGGGCGCTCTTCCGCGTGCTGCTGGCGCTGGCCGGTGCGGCGATCGTGCTGAAGCCCGCCGGCGCCGGCTGGCCGCTGCCGTCGAGTCTGGCGGACCTGCTGGGCATCGTCGGCGGCTTCAGCTTCGCGCTCAACAACGTGATGCTGCGGCGCGAGTCGCGGCGGCCGCCGGAGGGCCGGGCGCTGGCGATGTTCCTCGGCGGCGTGCTGGTCGCCGGCGCGCTGGCGCTGAGCCTGAGCACCGCCAGCAGCGTGGCCTGGCCGCCGGCACCGCAGCCGTTCTGGCTGCTGCCGCTGGCGATGCTGGCACTGGCCTTTCTGGCCGCCAACCTGGCGTTGCAGTACGGCGCGGCCCGGCTGCGGGCGAACGTGACCTCGGTGGTGATGCTCACCGAGATCGTGTTCGCCTCGGTCTCGGCGGTGCTGCTCGGCGACCAGGTGCCGAGCCCGCAGCTGCTCATCGGCGGTGCCCTCATCCTCGCCGCCGCGCTGCTGTCGGCGCTGGAGCCGGAGCCGGCGCACCCATAGCGCCGGCCAGCCGCGTGCGAGCCGTCACAAGACGGGGCCGCGGCGTTGCACTTTGTCATGCCTCGCCGCCAGCGCCGCGGGCATGCTCGACGCCATGCATGCCAAGCCCCGTCCCGCCGGCGCGCCGCCGCCCCGCTACCGCCTCCTCGCCCTGGGGCTGCTGTTGGCCCTGGGTGCCTGCGGTGGGGGCGGTGGCAGCGAGGATGTCGCCGCCGCGCCCGGCGGCGCCAGCAGCCCGGCCGCCCCGCTCGCCACCGGCGCGGAGATCAGCTGCGGCTTCGCCGACTTCCAGGCCGAGGCGCTGCGCCTCGTCAATGCGCGCCGCGCGGCCGGAGCCACCTGCGGCGCGCGCGGCAGCTTCGCCGCCGTCCCGGCGCTGGCCTGGGACGCGCAACTCGCCCAGGCCGCCTACCGCCACAGCCGCGACATGGCCGACCACGATCACTTCTCGCACACCGGGACGGACGGCAGCACGCTCGGCGCCCGCGTCGACGCAGCGGGCTACGCCTGGTCCGGCGTGGGCGAGAACATCGGGGCCGGCTACGGTTCGCTGCAGTCGGTAGTAGACGGCTGGATGGCCAGCGACGGCCACTGCGCCAACCTGATGAGCCCGGGCTACACGGAGCTCGGCCTCGCCTGCGCGCGCAACAACGCCAGCAGCTACGGCCTGTACTGGACGCTGGACCTGGCGCGCCCGCGGTGAGGCAGAGGCCCCCGGGCCTGCGGCCGCGCCAGCCTCAGGCCGCCGCGGCGATCACGCCGCCGCCGAGGCAGACCTCGCCGTCGTACAGCACCGCCGACTGGCCCGGCGTCACCGCCCACTGCGGCACACCGAAGTCGAGCCGGAAGCGACCGTCGGCACCCGGCGCCAGCACGCAGGACGCGTCGGCCTGGCGGTAACGGGTCTTGGCCGCCAGTGCGCCCGGCGCCGGCGGGGTGCCGGCGATCCAGCTGGCGTCGTCGGCCTCCAGCCGGAACGACTGCAGCCACGGATGGTCGTGGCCCTGCACCACGTACAGCGTATTGTGCGGACGGTCCTTGCGGGCCACGAACCAGGGTGCATGGTCGGCCCCGCCGCGCGCCGCGCCGCGCTCCTTCACGCCACCGATGCCGATGCCCTTGCGCTGGCCCAGCGTGTAGAAGGACAGCCCCACGTGCTCGCCGAGCGTGCGGCCGCGCTCGTCCTTGATCGGCCCCGGCGCGTGCGCGAGGTAGCGGTTCAGGAACTCGCGGAACGGGCGCTCGCCGATGAAACAGATGCCGGTCGAGTCCTTCTTCGCCGCCACCGGCAGCCTGATCTCCGCGGCGATGCGACGCACCTCGGTCTTCGGCAACTCGCCCACCGGGAACAGCGTGCGCGCCAGCTGCGCCTGGCTCAGGCGGTGCAGGAAATAGCTCTGGTCCTTGCTCGCGTCCAGCCCCTTGAGCAACTCGAAGCGGCCGCCCGCCTCGCGCACCCGGGCGCGGTCGAGCGCGCCGGCGCTCGACTCGTCAAGAGGCCCATCGGGCATGCCGGGGAGCGCCGGTGCGCGGCGAACCCGGGCGTAATGTCCGGTGGCGATCTTGCCGGCGCCCAGCCGCAGGGCATGGTCCAGGAAGGCCTTGAACTTGATCTCGGCGTTGCACAGGACGTCGGGGTTGGGTGTGCGGCCGGCCTCGTACTCGCGCAGGAACTCGGCGAACACGCGGTCCCGGTACTCGGCAGCGAAGTTGACGTGCTCGATCTCGATGCCGATCACGTCGGCCACGCTGGCGGCATCGAGGAAGTCCTGGCGCGACGAGCAGTATTCGTCGTCATCGTCGTCCTCCCAGTTCTTCATGAACAGGCCGACCACCTCATGACCCTGCTGCTTCAGCAGCCAGGCGCTGACCGCGGAGTCGACCCCGCCGCTCAGCCCGACCACCACCCGCTCCTTCTTCGCGCTCATCCTCAGGATTTTTCCACCGGATCGTAGAGGCCGGGGTCGACGAAGACCGTGCCGAGCGGATGGCGAATGCCGGCCAGGTGGTCATCGACATTGCGCTGCAGCGCCGGGCTGCGGTGGCGGTGGGCGTTGGCGCGGATCTCCTCGGGCGTCATCCACAGCGTGCGCAGGATGCCCTTGTCGAGCGCACGGCCGGGCACCGGCTCGCCGACGCTGCCGCAGTAGGAGAAGCGCAGGTAGGTCACGTCCTCGTTGCGGGCGCTGCGGATGAAGCGCGACATGTAGACGCCGAGCAGCGCGGTCGGCGTGAACACGCAGGCGGTCTCCTCGAGCACCTCGCGCACCACCGCCTCGAGCAAGGACTCCCCCGGATCGAGGTGACCGGCCGGCTGGTTGAGGCAGATGCCTTCGGGCGTCTGCTCTTCCACCAGCAGGAAACGACCCTGGTTTTCGATGACCGCAGCCACGGTCACGGCAGGTTTCCATCTTTGTTTCATGCACGATCGTAAGGGGGACGGTCTCCGGATTGTGTAAGCTCCGCCCCCAAACACAACAAGCCCTGAGGAGGCAGCACCATGCGCATCGGCGTGCCGCGCGAGACGGCTGCGGGAGAAACCCGCGTTGCCGCGACCCCCGAGACGGTCAAGAAGCTCAAGGCACAGGGCCACTCGCTGCATGTGCAGGCGGGCGCCGGCCTGAGCGCCAGCGTCACCGACGAGGCCTACGTGGCCGCCGGTGCCGAGATCACCGACGCGGCTGGCGCCTTCGGCTGCCCGCTGGTGCTGAAGGTGCGCGCACCCTCGGTGGCCGAGCGCGCGCTGATCCCGGCGTCGACGGCGCTGATCGGCATGCTCAACCCCTTCGACAAGGACGGGCTGCAGGGCCTGACCGACGCGAAGCTGACCGCCTTCGCCCTCGAGGCCGCTCCGCGCACCACGCGCGCACAGAGCATGGACGTGCTGAGCTCGCAGGCCAACCTGGCTGGCTACAAGGCGGTGATGATCGGCGCCGACCGCTACCAGCGCATCTTCCCGATGCTGATGACGGCCGCCGGCACCGTGAAAGCCGCGCGGGTGGTGATCCTGGGCGTGGGGGTGGCCGGGCTGCAGGCCATCGCCACCGCCAAGCGCCTGGGCGCCGTCATCGAGGCCTCCGACGTGCGCCCCTCGGTGAAGGAGCAGGTGGAGTCGCTGGGCGCCAAGTTCATCGACGTGCCCTACGAGACCGCCGAGGAGAAGGAAGCCGCCGAGGGCGTGGGCGGCTACGCCCGCCCGATGCCGCCGTCGTGGCTGGAACGCCAGAAGGTCGAGGTCGCCAAGCGCGTGGCCCAGGCCGACATCGTGATCACCACCGCGCTGATCCCGGGCCGCCCGGCGCCGGTGCTGGTGACCGAGGACATGGTCAAGGCCATGAAGCCCGGCTCGGTCATCGTCGACATGGCCGCCCCCCAGGGCGGCAACTGCCCGCTGACCGAGGCCGGCCGCACGGTGGTGAAGCACGGCGTCACGCTGGTCGGCGAGACCAACCTGCCTGCGCTGGTGGCCGCCGATGCGTCGGCGCTGTATGCGCGCAACGTGCTCGACTTCCTGAAGCTCGTGCTCGAGAAGGACGCCGCGGCGCTGAAGATCGACCTCGAGGACGACATCGTCAAGGCCTGCTTGATGTGCCGCGACGGGCAGTTGCTCAGAACATGAATCGCCTGATGCTCCGCGCGAAGCTCCATCGCGCCACGGTGACCGAGGCCGACCTGCATTACGAAGGCTCGTGCGGCATCGATGCCGCCCTGCTGGAGGCCGCCGACATGCGCGAGTTCGAGCAGATCGAGCTCTACAACGTCAACAACGGCGAGCGCTTCTCCACCTACGTCATCCCGGCACCGCCGGGCTCGGGCGTGATCTCGCTCAACGGCGCCGCGGCCCGCAAGGCCCATGTCGGCGACCTGCTGATCATCTGCACCTACGCCCCGATGAACGACGCCGAGGTCGCGACGCACAAGCCCAAGGTGGTGCTGCTCGGGCCGGGCAACCGCATCGAGTCGGTCCGCAAGTTCTGATCCCCAGGAGACAACAAGATGGACATCGTCAGTCCCACCATCCTCAACCTGATCATCTTCGTGCTGGCCATCTACGTCGGCTACCACGTGGTGTGGACCGTCACGCCGGCGCTGCACACGCCGCTGATGGCGGTGACCAATGCCATCTCGGCCATCGTGATCGTCGGCGCGATGCTCGCCGCCGCCCTGACCGAGACCGGCCTGGGCAAGACCATGGGCGTGCTGGCGGTGGCGCTGGCTGCGGTGAACATCTTCGGCGGCTTCCTCGTCACGCGCCGCATGCTGGAGATGTTCAAGAAGAAGGACAAGAAGCCCGCAGCGACGGCGCAGGGGAAGTAAGCCATGAGCCTCAATCTCGTCACCCTGCTCTATCTGGTCGCCAGCGTCTGCTTCATCCAGGCCTTGAAGGGCCTGAGCCACCCGACCACCTCGATCCGCGGCAACCTGTTCGGCATGGTCGGCATGGCGATCGCCACGCTCACCACCGCGGCACTGATCGTCAAGCTGGCCGGCTCGGCCCTCGGGCTGGGCTGGGTCCTGGTCGGCCTGGTGGTCGGCGGCGGCTATGGCGCGTGGCGCGCCAAGACGGTCGAGATGACCAAGATGCCCGAGCTGGTCGCCTTCTTCCACAGCATGATCGGCCTGGCGGCGGTGTTCATCGCGGTCGCCGCGGCGGTCGAGCCCTGGGCCTTCGGCATCGTCGAAAAGGGCGGCGCGGTGCCGGTGGGCAACCGCGTCGAGCTGGCGCTGGGCGCGGCCATCGGCGCCATCACCTTCAGCGGTTCGGTGATCGCCTTCGGCAAGCTCTCGGGCAGCTACAAGTTCCGCCTGTTCCAGGGCGCGCCGGTGGTGTTCAAGGGGCAGCATGCGCTGAACGCCGTGCTCGGCCTGGCGCTGCTGTTCTTCATCGTCGGCTACGCGATCAGCGAGTCCAAGCTGGACTTCGCGCTGCTGCTCGCGCTGGCCTTCGTGATCGGCGTGACCATCATCATCCCGATCGGCGGCGCCGACATGCCGGTGGTGGTGTCCATGCTCAACAGCTACTCGGGCTGGGCCGCTGCGGGCATCGGCTTCTCGCTGAACAACAGCATGCTGATCATCGCCGGCTCGCTGGTGGGCAGCTCGGGCGCGATCCTGAGCTACATCATGTGCAAGGCGATGAACCGCTCGTTCTTCAACGTGATCCTGGGCGGCTTCGGCGGCGACGCCACGGCGGCCACCGCCGGCAAGGCCGAGGCCCGGCCGGTCAAGAGCGGCAGCGCCGACGACGCGGCCTTCGTGCTGGGCAATGCCGAGACGGTGGTGATCGTGCCGGGCTACGGTCTGGCGGTGGCGCGTGCGCAGCATGCGGTCAAGGAGCTGGCCGAGAAACTCACGCACAAGGGCGTGACGGTCAAGTACGCGATCCATCCGGTGGCCGGGCGCATGCCGGGTCACATGAACGTGCTGCTGGCCGAGGCCGAGGTGCCCTACGACCAGGTGTTCGAGATGGAGGACATCAACGGCGAGTTCGGCCAGGCCGACGTGGCCATCATCCTGGGCGCCAACGACGTGGTGAACCCGGCGGCGATGACCAAGGGCAGCCCGATCTACGGCATGCCCATCCTCGAGGCCTACAAGGCCAAGACGATCATCGTCAACAAGCGCTCGATGGCCGCCGGCTACGCGGGCCTGGACAACGAGCTGTTCTACATGGACAAGACCATGATGGTCTTCGGTGATGCCAAGAAGGTCGTCGAGGACATGGTCAAGGCCATCGAGTGAGCCATCGCCCCGCGGCTCGGGGCCTCGCTTCGAAGGGATGATGCCGGCGGGCCCTAGACAGCCCGCTCCAGCACGGGCTATCGCATTCCCTGAGAGAGGCCCTGTCAGCGCGAAGTCAGAATGACTTTTCGCGTATGGAGCTGCCCATGGACCCCATCTGGCTCGAGCACTACCCGGCCGGCGTGCCGCACAACGTCGACGTTGCGCAGTACCCCTCGCTGGTCGCGCTGATCGACGACAGCTTCAAGAAGTTCGGCAGCCTGCCCGCCTACAAGTTCATGGGCAAGGCCTTCAGCTTCGCCCAGGTCGACGAGATGTCGCGCTCGCTCGCGGCCTACCTGCAGACGCTGGGCCTGGCCGCCGGCGACCGCGTCGCGGTGATGATGCCCAACGTGCCGCAGTACCCGGTCACGGTGGCCGCGATCCTGCGTGCCGGCTACGTGGTGGTCAACGTCAACCCGCTGTACACGCCCCGCGAGCTGGAGCACCAGCTCAAGGATTCGGGCGCGAAGGCCATCGTGATCGTCGAGAACTTCGCGCACGTGCTGCAGAAGGTGATGTCGACGGCGCCGACGAAGAAGGTGGTGGTCACGGCGCTCGGCGACCTGCTCGGCTTCCCGAAGTCGCTGATCGTCAACACCGTGGTGCGCAAGCTGAAGAAGATGGTGCCGGCGTTCGAGCTGCCGGGCGCGGTGCGCTTCAACGACGCGCTGGCCGCCGGCCGCGGCAAGTCGTACGCGGCGGCCAAGGTGGGACCGGACGACATCGCGGTGCTGCAGTACACCGGCGGCACCACCGGCGTGAGCAAGGGCGCGGTGCTGCTGCACCGCCACCTGGTCGCCAACATCCTGCAGTCGGAGGCCTGGTACCAGCCGGCCCTGAAGAAGATCCCCGCCGGCGAGCAGATCAACACCGTGTGCGCGCTGCCGATCTATCACATCTTCGGCTTCAACACGAACATGATGCTGGGCCTGCGCATGGGCGGCTGCAACATCCTGATCGCCAACCCGCGCGACCTGCCGACGATGTTCAAGCAGTTGCGCGGCGAGCGCATCCACAGCTTCCCGGCAGTCAACACGCTGTTCAACGCGATGGCGCATCACGCCGACTTCGGCAGCGTCGACTGGAGCCATCTGAAGATCTCGGTCGGCGGCGGCATGGCGGTGCAGAGCGCCACCGCCAAGCTCTGGCTCGAGAAGACCGGCTGCCCCATCGTGGAGGGTTACGGCCTGTCGGAGACCTCGCCCTCGGCCACCTGCAACCCGGTCGACAGCAGCGCCTACAGCGGCAACATCGGCCTGCCGATGCCCAACACCCTGCTGAAGCTGATCGACGACGACGGCCACGAGGTGTCGCCGGGCACGCCGGGCGAGATCGCGATCAAGGGCCCGCAGGTGATGGCCGGCTACTGGCAGCGTCCCGACGAGACCGCGAAAGTGATGACGGCCGACGGCTACTTCCGCTCCGGCGACATCGGCGTGGCCGACGAGCGCGGCTACTTCAGGATCGTCGACCGCAAGAAGGACATGATCCTGGTGAGCGGCTTCAACGTCTACCCGAACGAGGTCGAGGAAGTGGTGACGCAGATGCCGGGCGTGCTGGAGTGCGCCGCCATCGGCGTGGCGGACGCCAAGTGCGGCGAGGCGGTCAAGCTGGTGATCGTGCGCAGCGATCCTGCGGTCACCGAGGAACAGGTGCGCGCCTATTGCGAGGCCAACCTGACGGGCTACAAGCGGCCGAAGATCGTCGAATTTCGCACCGAGCTGCCCAAGACGCCGGTCGGCAAGATCCTGCGCCGCGAGCTGCGCGACAAGGCCTGAGCCGCGACGCCACGGCGTGCGCAGGGTCACGGGCTTCGGTCTATCGTCACCCACCGCGGCACGCTGGCCGAAGTCGGCCCGTACACTGCGCGCTGGATCGTACCGAGGCAGAGCAAGCTGTTGATGCACGATGGCCGATCGCTACACGAAGACTGAGACGGGCCGCGCCGAGATCCGCGCCCGCGTCCACGCACTGACACGCACCGCCCGCAATCTGCTGCTGATCATCGATCCCAGCCGGGACGGCGCGAACTGGGTGTCGATGGTGCAGGGCGCCAGCGCCGCAGACCTGCAGACGCTCGTCGATGCCGGCCTCGTGAGCCCGCTCGGTGGCCCAAGCGTCGCGCCGAGCCTGCCACCGGCCGAACCCGCACCGTCCGCCGCCACGGCCACCGCGACCGGCCCGGGCGCGCTGGAGGCGTCGTCGCTGTCCTACTCGGACCTCTACGACCTGCTGCCCAGCCTGGCGAAGCAGCACCTGGGCCTGATGAAGGGCTACCGCTTCGTGCTGGCGATCGAGAAGGCCGATGGTCTGGTCGGCCTGCAATCGGTGGCCCGCGACCTGCTGACCGAGATCGAGCGCGCCAAGGGGACCGCAGTGGCTCGCTCCGCGCGGCGCGCCTTGCTGCTGCCCTGATCGGCAGCACGCACTGACAGGACCCGCCATGGGGTTGCGCTTCGCACTCGTCGCGGCTCTCGAAGAGGAACTGCGCACCTTGCTCGCGGCGCTGCAATCGCCCGTGACCGAGCACCACGCCGGCCGGGCCTTCCACCGCGGCCGGCTCGATGGCCACGAGGTGGTGCTGGTGCGTTCGGGCATCGGCAAGGTGGCCGCGGCCACCACCGCGCTGCTGCTGGCCGACCGCTACGGCGTCGATGCGCTGGTGTTCACCGGCGTGGCCGGCGCGTTGCAGCCCGCAGCGTCGATCGGCGACGTGGTGGTCGCGCGCGAGCTGCTGCAGCACGACATGGACGCCTCGCCGCTGTTTCCGCGCCACGAAGTGCCGCTGACCGGCCGCTCGCGTTTCCCGACCGACGCGGACCTCAGCGACGCGCTGGCGCGCGCGGCGCGCGACGCACTGGAGGCCGAGCGCATCGGGCTCGACTCCAGCTTCGCCGCGCTCGGCATCGACCGCCCGCGTGTGCACGAGGGCCTGGTGGTCAGTGGTGACCGCTTCGTCGCGACCTCGCTCGAGCGCACCGCCCTGCGCACCGAGCTGCCCGACGCGCTGGCCGTGGAGATGGAGGGGGCGGCGGTGGCCCAGGTCTGCCTCGATTGCGACCTCCCCTTCGCAGTGCTGCGCACGCTGTCCGACTGCGCCGACGACAGCGCCCACGTGGACTTCGGCCGTTTCGTCGCCGAGGTGGCCGGCCCGCTGGGCGCGGCCATCGTGCGCACCTGGCTGCGCCGCGTCGAACCGGCGTGAACCGCGCCCTCGCCCGGCTGGGGCGCTCGCTGCGCGCCATTGCCGGCGTGCCGGTCGCGCTGCTGATCCTGTTCGAGGAATGGGGCTGGCGACCGCTGTCGCGCGCACTCGGCCGCCTGACGCGCTGGCCGCCGATCGCACGCCTGGAGGACCGCCTGCGGCGGGCGCCGCCGCCGCTCGCGCTGACCCTGTTCCTGGCGCCGACGCTGGGGCTGCTGCCCGTCAAGCTGCTCGCGCTGGGGCTCGTCCACGCCGGTCATGCGGCGCTGGGCCTGGCGCTGATCGCCGCGGCCAAGCTGCTCGGCACCGCCCTGCTGGGCCGCCTGTTCGTGCTGACCGAGCCGCAGCTGCGCCACTACCGCTGGCTGGCGCGTGCGCTCGACACCTGGTCGGCCTACAAACAGCGCGTCAAGGCGTGGTGGCGCGCGACGCCGATCGCGCAGGCTGTCGCGCGGGCCGGCACCGCCTGGCTCCGGCGCTGGCGTCACTGGCGGGCCGGCCGCCGCGCCTGAACCGGCGCGCTCGCCGTCAACCCACCAGCCAGCGCGCCAGCCACGGCAGCAGCAGTGCGCCGGCGATGCCGTGCAGCCCCATCGCCAGGCTGGCGTAGGCGCCGGCGCGTGGATGGATCGACCACGCGCGTGCCGTGCCGATGCCGTGCGCGGCGAGCCCGGCCGCGAAGCCGCGCGCCGCCCAGTCGCGCACGCTCAGCGCGTTGAGCAGCGGCGTGACGATCAGCGCGCCGACGATGCCGGTCGTCACCGCGAACACGGCCGCCAGCGTGGCCGAGCCGCCGATGCGCTCGGCGATGCCCATCGCGATCGGTGCCGTCACCGATTTCGGCAGCAACGAGGCCAGGATCAGCTTCGATCCGCCCAGCGCCCAGGCCGTGCCGAGCGCCACCGTGATCGAGGTCGCGGCCCCCAGCAACAGCGCGAGTAGCAAGGTTCCGGCGCGCGCCCGCAGCTCGGGCCACAGGCGCGCCAACGGCACCGCCAGCGCGACCGTCGCGGTGCCGAGCAGGAAATGCACGAACTGCGCGCCCTCGAAGTAGCGGCGGTAGGGCGTACCGGTCGCCGCGAGCACTGCGATGATCGCCAGCACCGACCACAGCACCGGATTGGCCAGCGGATGGCGCCCGCTGCGCGCCGACACGCGCTCGGCGATCACGTAGGCGCCGAGGGTCAGCGTCAGCCCGAACAGCGGCGTGGCGGCCAGGTAGACCCACACCTCGGCCAGCGGCTCCAGCGCGCCGCTCAGGCCGACCGGCAGCGTCAGCGCGCGGGACTCGCTCATGGCGCCGGCGCCTCGTCGTCGGTGTCGTCCGACCCCAGCCGGCGCGACAGGAACCACGCCGTGACGGCGATCGCCGCGGCGGTGCTGGCCACCAGCGCCACCACCCACGCCAGACCCTCGCGCACCAATGGCTCCCAGTACAGCATCACGCCGACGGCGGCCGGGATGAAGAAGATCGACAGATGGGCCAGCAGGCCGTCGGCCGCCTGCTCGAGCGGTGCCCAGGCCGGCTTGCCCACGCGCTGCCGCAGCAGCAGGCCGGCGAGCAGCAGCACCAGCCCGATCACCGGCCCCGGCACCGGCGCGTGCGTGAGCTGCGCGATCGCCTCGCCGAGCGACTGGAACAACAGCAGCGCGGCCAGGCCCTGGATCATGGTCGGTCGCGGCCGGGCACCGGGGCCGCCGGGCTCAGGCGACAGCGTCGGCAGGCAGCGCCGCGATCACCTGCGCCACCGCGGCCGTGAGCCGCTTGCCGTAGGGCAGGTGCAGGAACTCGTTCGGGCCGTGGGCGTTGCTCTTCGGACCCAGCACGCCGCAGACCATCATCTGGGCCTTCGGGAAGCCCTGCTGCAGCAGGCTCATCAGCGGGATCGTGCCGCCCTGGCCGACGTAGCCGCAGGGCGCACCGTAGTGCGCGCGCGAGGCCGCCTGCAGCGCCGTCTCCAGCCAGGGCTCGATCGGCGGGGCGTTCCAGCCGCTGGCCCCCCAGGCGCCGACCCGGCCGTCCGGCGCGAACACCACCTTGGCGTTGTAGGGCGCGTTGTCCTCCAGCAAGGCCTTGAGCCGCACTGCGGCGTCGTGGCCGTCGACCAGCGGCGGCAGGCGCAGGCTCAGCTTGAAGGCCGTGACCGGCCGCAGCACGTTGCCGGCGTCGGCGATGGCCGGCAGGCCGGCGGCGCCGGTCACGCTGAGCGTGGGACGCCACGTGCGGTTCAGCAGCGCCTCGGTGGCGTCGGTGGTCATCGGCAGCACCGAGCCGCCGTCGGCACCACAGGCCCACGGAAAGCGCTTCCAGACCTCGTCGCCCAGCACGCGCGCCGTCTCGGCGGCCTGTGCCATGCGCTCGGCCGGGATCTCGCAGTGCAGGCTCTGCGGCAGCAGGCGGCCGGTGGCAGCGTCCTCCAGCCGGTCGAGCAGCTGGCGCAGCACGCGCAGGCTCGACGGCACGATGCCGCTCGAATCGCCGGAGTGCACGCCTTCGCTCAGCACCTCGACACGCAGCGTTCCCGTGACGTTCCCGCGCAGCGAGGTGGTGAGCCAGAGCTGGTCGTAGTTGCCCGCGCCGGAGTCGAGGCAGACCACCAGGCTCACGTCGCCGAGCCGCGGCTTGAGCGCGTCGATATAGGCCGGCAGATCGCCCGAGCCCGACTCCTCGCAGGTCTCGATCAGCCCGACGCAGCGCGGCCGCGGCACGCCCTGCGCGTCGAGCGCCTGCAGTGCCGTGACGGCCGCGTAGACCGCATAGCCGTCGTCGGCGCCGCCGCGGCCGTAGAGCAGGCCGTCCTCGAGCTTCGGCGTCCATGGTCCCAGGTCGGCGCGCCAGCCGCTGAATTCGGGCTGCTTGTCGAGATGTCCGTAGAGCAGCACGGTGGGCGCGCCGGCCGCATTGCCGCCCGGCGTGGTGGCCGGCAGCTCGAAGAAGATCACCGGCGTGCGCGGCGTGCCGTCGGCTTCGCGCAGCGCAATGACTTCGAGCTTCAGCCCGGCGAGCCGCTGCCGCTCGACCCAGGCCGCGGCGCGGTGCACCACGCGGTCGATGTGGCCGTGCGCGGCCCAGCCCGCATCGAACATCGGGCTCTTGGCGGGGATGGCGATGTAGTCGATCAGCTCGGGCACGATCTGCGCGTCCCAGGCCTGGTCGACGTGGCCCTGCAAGACGCCGGCGTCGAGGCCGGGCAGGCGGTCGGGAGCGTTCATGGCGATGCGCGCTGGATGCGCGAGGTGGAGCGACGGGCCAGTATAGGCAGCCCCCTACCCAGGGCATCCTGCCCGCATGAAGAGCTGGCCGAAGACTTGCAAGCCGTCCTGCAATAGGCTTGCAGGCTTCGGGGGCATTTCACGGCCATCGCTTGATGACCGTTGGGTCAGTAACATCCCCCTCCTGCACAAAAGACACACGTGGAGTGGCGGACGATCTCCGAACGTGTGCGCCCCTCAGGGAGGACTTCGCACGGCTGTCGCGGAGGCCTCGATGCCTCACCACCTCTTTCTCCTAGGTGCTCTCATGCGTGACTCCGTTGCCTCCCCTGTTCCGTTCCGACATGCCGCCGCGCTGCTGATCGCCGTGTCGCTGGCCGCCGGCGTGCTGACGGCCTGCGGCGAGCGCGCCGAGGCGCAGGGCGGCCCGCCGCCGGCCCCGCCGGTCTCGGTGGCCCCGGCGGTGCAGAAGCCGATCGCCGACAGCGAGGAGTTCACCGGCCGCCTCGAGGCGCTGGAGACCGTCGACATCCGGCCGCGCATCGGCGGCACGATCGACCGAGTGCACTTCGTCGATGGCGCCACCGTCAAGAAGGGCGCGCTGCTGTTCACCATCGATCCCCGCCCCTACCAGGCCGAGGTGGCGCGTGCCGAATCGCAGCTCGCCGCCGCGCAGTCGCGCGCCGAGCTGGCCAAGGCCGAGCTGGCCCGCGCGCAGAAGCTGCTGGACGCCAAGGCCGTGTCGCGCCAGGAGTTCGACCAGCTCGGCTCCGGCGAACGCACCTCGCAGGCCGACATCCGCGCCGCCGAGGCGGCCCTGCGCGTGGCACGCCTCAACGTGGAGTACACCGCCGTGCGCGCGCCGATCGCCGGGCGCCTGTCGCGCGCCAACATCACCGCCGGCAACCTGGTCGACGACAAGACGGTGCTGACCACGCTGGTGGCCACGCACAAGGTCTACGCCTACTTCGACGGCAGCGAGCAGACCTTCCTGCGTCTGCGCAAGGCCAACGACGCCCAGCTGAACGTGAAGATGGGCCTGGCCAACGAGAGCGGCTTCCCGCACACCGGCAAGGTCGACTTCATCGACAACCGCCTCAACACCCAGACCGGCGCGATCCGCATCCGCGCGGTGTTCGACAACGCAGACGGCCAGTTCACGCCGGGCCTGTTCGCCCGGCTGCAGGTGGCGGGCAGCACCTCCTACGACGCGGTGCTGACGCCCGAGCGTGCGATCGGCACCGACCAGAGCAAGAAGTTCGTGTTCGTGGTCGGCGCCAACAACGTCGCCGAGTTCCGCGAAGTCAAGCTCGGCGCGCTGATCGACGGCATGCGCGTGGTCACCAGCGGCCTGAAGCCGGGCGAGCTGGTGGTGGTCAGCGGCCTGCAGCGGGTGCGCCCGGGCGCGCCGCTGGCGCCGGAGAAGCTCGATGTCGACGCCCGCGGCATGCCGGTCGAGAAGCCGGTCGCGCCGCCGCCGGGCGCCGGCGGCAAGAAGGACGAGAAGAAGGCCGCGCTGAGCGCGCCGGTCGCGGCTGCGCGCGCCGCCTGATCCGGGAGCGGCTTCCATGAACCTGTCCCGCTTCTTCATCGACCGGCCGATCTTCGCGGCCGTGCTGTCGGTCTTCATCACGCTGGTCGGCGCGATCGCGATCTTCAAGCTGCCGATCTCCGAATACCCCGAGGTCGCGCCGCCGCAGGTGGTGGTGCGCGCGCAGTTCCCCGGCGCCAACCCGCGCGTGATCGCCGAGACGGTGGCCACGCCGCTCGAAGAGCAGATCAACGGCATCGAGAACATGCTCTACATGGGCAGCCAGGCCTCGGCCGACGGTGCCCTGACGCTGACGATCAGCTTCAAGATCGGCACCAACCCCGAGGTGGCCGAGACCGCGGTGCAGAACCGCGTGAACCGCGCGCTGCCGCGCCTGCCCGAGGTGGTGCGCCAGATCGGCGTGACCACCGAGAAGAGCTCGCCGAACCTGACCATGGTGGTGCACATGGTCTCGCCGGACAACAAGTACGACGCGCTCTACCTGCGCAACTACGCCACGCTCAACGTGCGCGACCCGCTGCTGCGCATCCCGGGCATGGGCTCGGTGCAGACCTTCGGCTCGGGCGACTACGCGATGCGCATCTGGCTCGACCCGCAGAAGCTGTCGGCCCGCGGCCTGACCTCGGCCGACGTGGTGGGCGCGATCCGCGAGCAGAACGCGCAGGTCGCCGCCGGTGTGGTGGGCGCGCCGCCGTCACCGAACAACACCGAGTTCCAGCTCGCGATCAACACCCAGGGCCGGCTCAGCAGTGAGCAGGAGTTCGGCGACATCATCGTGCGCGCCGACACCGCCGACGGTTCGGTGATCCGCGTGCGCGACCTCGGTCGCGTCGAGCTCGGCCCCAACACCTACTCGCTCGGTTCGCTGCTGAACAACAAGGAAGCAGCCGCGATCGGCATCTTCCAGGCGCCCAACTCCAATGCGTTGCAGCTGTCGAACGACGTGCGCGCCACGATGGAGCGGCTGAAGGCCGACTTCCCGCCCGGCGTCGACTACGCCATCGTCTACGACCCCACGCGCTTCGTCGCCACCTCGATCGAGAAGGTGATCCACACGCTGGTCGAGGCGATCGCGCTGGTGGTGCTGGTGGTGATCGTGTTCCTGCAGACCTGGCGCGCGTCCATCATCCCGCTGCTGGCGGTGCCGGTGTCCATCGTCGGCACCTTCGCGGTGCTGCTTGCGCTGGGCTTCTCGATCAACACCCTCACGCTGTTCGGCCTGGTGCTGGCGATCGGCATCGTGGTCGACGACGCGATCGTGGTGGTGGAGAACGTGGAACGCAACATCGAGGCCGGCCTGAGCCCGCGCGATGCGAGCGTGAAGGCGATGCAGGAGGTGTCGGGCCCGATCATCGCCATCGGCCTGGTGCTGTGCGCGGTGTTCGTGCCGCTGGCCTTCGTGTCCGGCCTGTCCGGCCAGTTCTACAAGCAGTTCGCCGTGACGATCGCGATCTCCACGGTGATCTCGGCGTTCAACTCGTTGACCCTGTCGCCGGCGCTCAGCGCCATCCTGCTGAAGCCGCACCACGCGAAGAAGGACTGGTTGACGCGCGGCATGGACAAGGTGTTCGGCCGCTTCTTCGGCTGGTTCAACCGTTTCTTCACGCGCAATGCCGACCGCTACAGCCGCGGCGTCACCGGCACCGTCGTCAAGCGCAAGTCGATCGCGCTGGTGATCTACGCAGTGCTGCTGGGTGCCACCCTGCTGCTGTTCAAGCTGGTCCCGCCGGGCTTCGTGCCGCAGCAGGACAAGCAGTACCTGATCGGCATCGCGCAGTTGCCCGACGGCGCGAGCCTCGAACGCACCACCAAGGTCATCCGCCAGCTCAGCGAGATCGCGCTGTCGGTCCCGGGCGTGAAGAGTTCGGTGGCCTTCCCCGGCCTGTCGATCAACGGCTTCACCGCGGCGCCCAACTCGGGCATCGTGTTCCTGAGCCTCGACGAGTTCGAGAACCGCACGGCGCCGGAGCAGAGCGCCGACGCGATCGTCGGGCAGGTCAACCAGCGGCTGGGCGCGATCCAGGACGCCTTCATGTTCGTGCTGTCGCCGCCGCCGGTGAGCGGCCTGGGCAATGCCGGGGGCTTCAAGCTGCAGCTGCAGGATCGCGACTCGCTGGGCGAGGGGGCGCTCAACGGTGCGGTGCAGCAGTTGATGGGCCGCATCTACGGCAACCCCAACAGCACGATCACGCAGGCGTTCTCGAACTACCAGATCAACGTGCCGCAGCTGTTCGCCAACGTCGACCGCACCAAGGCCAAGCAGATGGGGGTCAACCTCAGCGACATCTACGAGACGATGCAGACCTATCTGGGTTCGCTCTACGTCAACGACTTCAACCGCTTCGGCAAGACCTACCAGGTGATCGTGCAGGCCGACTCCGGCCACCGCGCGAAGGCCGAGGACATCGGCGCGCTGAAGATCCGCAACGCCGCCGGCGAGATGGTGCCGCTGTCGGCCATGATGCGCATCGAACCCACCTTCGGGCCGGGTTCGGTGGGCCGCTACAACGGCTTCTACACCGCCGACTTCAACGGCGCGGCCAAGCCCGGCTTCAGCTCCGGCGAGGCGCAGGCCGAGATGGAGAAGATCCTGAAGGAGACGCTGCCGCGCGGCATCAGCTACGAGTGGACCGAGCTGGTCTACCAGGAGAAGACCGCCGGCAACACGATGATCTACATCTTCCCGCTGTGCGTGCTGCTGGTGTTCCTGGTGCTGGCGGCCACCTACGAGAGCACCACGCTGCCGCTGGCGATCATCCTGATCGTGCCGATGTGCATCCTGAGCGCGATCACTGGCGTGTGGCTCAGCGGCTTCCTGGGGCAGCCGGCCGACAACAACATCTTCACGCAGATCGCCTTCGTGGTGCTGGTGGGGCTGGCGTGCAAGAACGCCATCCTGATCGTCGAGTTCGCCCGCGAGCTGGAGGACCACGGCCGCAGCACCGTCAAGGCGGTGGTCGAGGCTTGCCGCCTGCGGCTGCGTCCGATCCTGATGACTTCGATCGCCTTCATCGCCGGCGTGATCCCGCTGGTGCTGTCCAGCGGCGCCGGCGCCGAGATGCGCCAGGCGATGGGCATCGCGGTGGCGAGCGGCATGCTCGGCGTCACCGTGTTCGGCCTGTTCCTGACGCCGGTGTTCTACGTGCTGCTGCGCAAGCTCGCCCCCAAGAAGCACCTGCCCACCGCCCATGCCGCGCCGCTGAAGCCGCGCGCCCCGACGGGAGACGACCATGCGTGACGCCCCTATCCCCCGGCTGCCCTTCCGTCTCGGCGTGCTGGCCGCGGCCGCCCTGATCGCCACCGGCTGCGCGGTCGGTCCGAACTACGAGCGGCCCGCCCGCACGGTGGATGCCGAATTCATCAATGCCGGCGCGTCGGCCAACAACACCCAGCCGGTGTCGGCCGACATCGCCAGCTTCTGGCGCGGCTTCGGCGACGAGGCGCTGAGCACGCTGGTCGAACGCGCGCTGGCCGCCAACGGCGACGTGCGCATCGCGCAGGCACGCCTTCAGGAGGCACGCGCCGATCTCGGGCTGGCCCAGGCCGCGCTGCTGCCCGACGTCGGCATCAGTGCCGGCGCGACGCGCGGCGTCACGCCGATCACGCAGGCGCCGGGCCTGTCGCGCAGCGACCGCACCGGCACGGTCTACGACGCCGGCTTCGTCGCGAACTGGGAGCTCGACTTCTTCGGCCGCAACCGCCGCGCCAGCGAGTCGGCCGCGGCGCTGGTCGCCGCCAGCGAGGCCGGCCTGCACGCGGCCCACACCGCGGTGGCCGCGGAGGTGGCGCGCAACTACCTGGAACTGCGCGGCCTGCAGCAGCGGCTGCAGGTCGCCGACACCTCGCTGGTCAACCAGCGCGAGTCGCTGCGCATCACCGAGGCCCGGCTCGACGCCGGCCGCGGCACCCAGCTCGACATCGCGCGGGCGCGCACGCTGGTCGAGAACACCGAGGCCACGCGGCCCGCGCTGCAGGCCTCGATCGACCGCACGATCTACCGCCTGGCCACGCTGAGCGCGCAGCCGCCGCGCGCGCTGGCGACCACGCTCGCGCCGCCGGCCGCGCTGCCCGGGTTGCCGGTGACCGACCTCTCGGCGCTGCCGCTGGGCACCACGGAGGCTTGGCTGGCGCGCCGTCCGGACCTGATCGCCGCCGAACGCCAGCTTGCCGCCGCCACCGCCAACATCGGCGTCGCCAAGGCCGATCTCTATCCGCGCATCTCGCTGTCGGGCCTGCTGGGCCTGAATGCGGCCACGCTCGGTGACCTGGGCCGCAGCGAATCGGCGATCTACTCGCTGGGCGCGGGCCTGAGCTGGAGCGTGCTCGACTTCGGCCGGGTGCGCTCGCGCATCGCCGCCAGCGAGGCACGCGCCCAGGCCAGCCTCGCGAGCTACGAGCAGACGGTGGCGACCGCGCTGGAGGAAACCGAAGGCGCGCTGACGCAGTTCACCCGCAACGCGCAGCGCGCCGAACGCCTGGACCGCGCCGCGCGCAGCGCCGAGGAGGCCGCCGAGCTGGCCCGGCTGCGCTACGACGCCGGCGTGACCGACTTCCTGGTGGTGCTGGATGCCGAGCGCGAGGTGCTCGCCAGCCGCGATCAGCTGGTGCAGGCCCAGGTGGGCACGGCCACCGCGCTGGTCAGCGTCTACCGCGCGCTGGGCGGCGGCTGGACCGCCCCGACCGATGCCGCCGCCGCGCCGGTGGCCGTCAGCAGCAACAGCCCCCGCTGAAAACACCACGGCCTCGCCGGGTTCGCACCCTGGCGAGGCCGTGAGTCCCGCCCATGGGCGGGAGCAGGCCGGTCATCCGACGCTTCAGGCCGCGCGCTTGCGCTCCTCCGGGTAGACCAGCGAGAGCAGCTGGCCCGGGATGGTGGCCACCTGCTCGGCGTTGAGCGAGTAGTCGAGCGTGAGCCGCATGTACTCGTAGCTCTTGAGCACGCGCGAGCGGATCAGCGACACGCCGCGCTGCGTCGGGTCGGTGCCCATGATCGAGCAGATGATCTCGAGCGCTTCCCAGGGATGGGTGTCGTCGTACTTGGCATGCAGCTTGAGCCACTTCATGGCCTTGGCGCGCACCTCGAGCGGGAAGCTCTGCTCATACACGTCAGACGAGCAGACCAGCGCCGACCAGTCGCCGGTCACGCCCTCGATCGAGTAGTTGGTGGCGGCCATCGCGGCGGCCAGGGTGTCGCGTTCACAGGTGTGCCAGCACCAGTGCGACAGCGCGTGCGTCTCGGTCGGCACCTCGCCGTACAGCAGCTCGTCGCGGCTCACGCCGCTGGCGACGGCCCATTCGACCCAATGGTCGGCATGGTTCTGCTCGACGCGGATGTTGCGGATCAGATAGCGGCGTGCCAGGTCGTGGCCGCGGGCCCGGCCGTACTGAAGCTTCAGCAGGTTCTGCGCCATGTACTGCGGGAACTGCTCGATCACCGGCCACACGCCGACCAGGAAGGTGCTGATCTGGTTGGCGTCGAGCTCGTTGTCGCGCATGCGATGGAAGAGCTCGTGCGAGGCCACACGTTCGCGCGTCTCGGCGCAGCTCTCGACCAGGTCTTGCGCCCACGCCGGATAGCTGCGGATGTCGGTCAGCTCCCCTTCCCGAATGAAGTCATCGCTCACGAATACGCTCCTCGTCTCTGGTTGCATTGAACGGCACGGGCATCTCAGTCGACGCGTGTCGACAGTCGCGACAATAAGCGAAAACTGTGACGCCGCGCGCATTGCGTCACACACGGATGCAACATCCGCGCCACACTCGCGACCCCTGTAAGGTCTTCGTATTCCCGGGGGATGCGCCTTGCGCCAGATCAGGCCCGCTCGAACTTGAACAGCGCCGTGCCGGCCATCAGGTTGGGCCAGCGCCGCACCGCGTGGCCGTTCTGCAGGCCGAAGCTGTCGAGCACGCGCAGGCCGTTCTTGCGAGCCAGCACCTCGAAGTCGGCGAAGGTGCCGACGCGGATGTTGGGCGTGTCGTACCACTGGTAGGGCAGCACCTTGGTCACCGGCATCCGGCCCCGCAGCACCGACACGCGATTGGGCCAGTGCGCGAAGTTCGGGAAGCTGACGATGCCGAGCCGGCCCACACGCACCGTCTCGATCAGCATCGCCTCGGTGTTGCGGAGGTTCTGCAGCGTGTCGAGCTGCAGCACCACGTCGAAGGCCTGGTCGGCGAAGATGGCCAGCCCCTCGTCGAGGTTGCGCTGGATCACGTTGACGCCGCGCTGCACGCAGTCGTGCACCTTGGCGTCGTCGAGCTCGACGCCGTAGCCGGTGCAGCCGCGGGTGTCGCGCAGCAGCGCCAGCAGCGCGCCGTTGCCGCAGCCGAGGTCGAGCACGCGCGAGCCCTGCGGCACGAGCTGCGCGATCAGCTCCAGGTCCTTCCGCTCGCTCATGGCCGCCCCTCGTCTGGCGGACACGCCAACCGATCCCCCGAGGGGATGCGGGCCGGCTTGGGAGCGGCCCGGCGCTCGGCCCGCGGGGGACTCTGCATCGTCTCGTTCATACCGCGAACCCCTTGATCCCACCTGCCGGTGCCACGGCTTCGTCGGCGATGCGGGCGAAGTAGGCGCGCAGCACGTTGTGATAGCGCGCGTCGGTCATCAGGAAGGCGTCGTGGCCATGCGGTGCGTCGATCTCGGCGTAGCTCACGTCGCGCCGGTTGTCGACCAGGGCCTTGACGATCTCGCGCGAGCGCTCGGGCGAGAAGCGCCAGTCGGTGGTGAAGCTGACCACCAGGAACTTCGCCGTGGCGCCGGCGAGCGCGCGGCTCAGGTCGCCGTCGAACTCGCGCGCCGGATCGAAGTAGTCGAGCGCGCGCGTGATCAGCAGGTAGGTGTTGGCGTCGAAGTAGTCGCTGAACTTGTCGCCCTGGTAGCGCAGGTAGCTCTCGATCTGGAACTCGATGTCCTGGGTGCTGTAGGCGAGCTCGGGGTTCAGTGTCTGGCGGCCGAACTTGCTCGCCATCACGTCGTCGCTGAGGTAGGTGATGTGGCCGACCATGCGCGCCACGCGCAGGCCGCGCTTGGGCACCACGCCGTGGGCGTAGAAGTGCCCTCCGTGGAAGTCGGGGTCGGTGACGATGGCGCGCCGGGCAACCTCGTTGAACGCGATGTTCTGGGCCGACAGGTTCGGCGCCGAGGCCACCACGATGGCATGCCGCACACGCTGCGGGTAGCGCACGGTCCAGCTCATCGCCTGCATGCCGCCCAGGCTGCCGCCGATCACCGCGGCCAGTTGCTCGATGCCCAGCGCGTCGAGCAGCCGGGCCTGGGCGTCGACCCAGTCCTCGACGGTGACGACCGGGAAGTCCGCGCCGTAGGGCCGGCCGGTCTTCGGGTCAGTGGAGGCCGGCCCGGTGGAGCCGAAGCAGGAGCCCGGGTTGTTGACGCCGATGACGAAGAACCGGTCGGTGTCCAGCGGCTTGCCTGGCCCGATCAGGTTGTCCCACCAGCCCTCGCTCTTGTCCTGGCCCTCGTACCGACCGGCCACGTGGTGCGAGGCGTTGAGCGCATGGCACACCAGCACGGCATTGCTGCGCGTGGCGTTGAGCGTGCCGTAGGTCTCGTAGACCAGCGTGCAGTCGTCGAGCACGGCACCGCTGCGCAGCGGCAGCGGCGCGTTCAGGCGCAGGGACTGTGGAGTGACGATGCCGACCGAAGCCATCCCGATATTCAACCCAAGAAAAAGACAACCCGGCGTCGCTGCGCTAGCGAGGCCGGGTGACGGTGGTGAACGGTCGAGGGCCCCTCTTTAGCTGCATTTGTTGAGCGCCCGCAATCCGGATCAAATCGGCGCTGTGGGCGGAAGTATAGCGAGCCCTCCGGTCGCGTCGAACAGCCCTAATCGCCACCCCACTGCGTGCTCGCCAGTGCCGCCGCCGCCGCGCGCGTCTCCACGCCGAGCTTCTCGAAGATGTGCTCGAGGTGCTTGTTCACGGTGCGGGGGCTCACGCCGAGGATGTCGCCGATGTCGCGGTTGGTCTTGCCCTTGGCCAGCCACGACAGCACTTCGGTCTCGCGCGGCGTCAGCGCCGCTGCGCTGAGCCGGGACGGCGAGGCGGCGCCGTCGCTGCCGTCGCCGCGCTGCACCTCCAGCAGCCACATCGTCTCGCCCATGCCGGCCGGCCCCAGGCTGCGCAGCGTCAGGCGCTGCGGCGCGAGCGGGCCGGGCATCTGGAACACGCGCTCGGTGCCGGCCTCGGCAGGCGCGATCACGTTGCCCGGACCGTCCGGGCCGCAGGCCGCGAGCCAGCGTTCGGCCTGCGGCGAGCGCCAGGCGATGCGGCCGTGCGCGTCGACCAGCAGCACGCCCAGCCCGGCCACGTCGACCGCCTCGCGCGCGAGCCGCGTGATGCGCGCATTGCGGGCGTGCGTGTGCAGCCGCGCCAGCACCTCGGGCGCACGGATCGGCTTGACCACGTAGTCGACCCCGCCGCACGCGAAGCCCTCGACCACGTGCGCGGTCTCCGACAGCCCGGTCATGAAGATCACCGGGATGTGCGTCAGCGCCGGGTCGGCCTTGAGGACGCGGCAGGTCTCGAAGCCCGACATCCCCGGCATCATCGCGTCGAGCAGGATCACGTCGGGCACCACCAAGCGCAGCCGCTGCAGGGCCGCCTCGCCGTCGCGCGCGATCAGCACCGTGTAGCCGGCGTCCTCCAGCGTGTCGCACAGCATGCCCAGGCTGCTGGGCGCGTCGTCGACCACCAGCACCACCGGGCGCGCGGTCTCGGGCTGCGGCGGTTCAGGCCGGCTGTCCATCGGCGGCCTCCGTCAGACAGGCCTGCAGACCCTCGAGATCGAAGGCCGCGAGGCAGGCGCGCAGCCGCGCACAGGCCGCGGCATGCCGCGCATCGCTGGCCTCGATCGCGTCGAGCTGACGCCGCAGGCCGTGCACGTGGCCGATCTGCGCCAGCCGCAAGAGCTCGGTGCGCGCCTCGGCCGGCAGGCGGCGCAGGTCGGCCGGGGCCTCCGGCGGCAGTGGCGGCAGGGTCGACGCGTGCGCGGCGATCCACTCGATGCCGAGGTGGCGCTGCAGCGTCGCGATCAGTTCCGACTCGATCACCGGCTTGCCGATGAAGGCCTGGCATTGCGCGGCCAGCAGGCGCTCGGGCTGGTTCTCGAACATGTTGGCCGAGACGATCAGGATCGGCAGCGTGTAGCCGGCGTCGCGCACCAGCCGCGCGGTCTGCCAGCCGTCGAGGTAGTCCATCGTGATGTCGAGCAGGATCGCATCGGGCACCGCCTCGCGCAGGCTGTCGAGGCACTCGCTGCCGCTGGCCGCCTCGCGCAGCACGAAGCCCAGCGGCGCCAGCATGCCGGCCAGCATCTGGCGCTGCACCGGCTGGTCGTCCACCACCAGCAGCGTGCGCCTCGGACCCACGTAGCCGCCCACCTGGCGCGGCGCTTCGGCCTGCGGGCCGGGGTCGCTCACCTCGCGCAGGTAGAGCCGCACGCTGAAGGTGCTGCCGCGCCCGGGTGCGCTGACGAGTCCGAGCTCGCCGCCCATCAGCGAGGTGAGCAGCGCCGTGATGGTGAGGCCCAGGCCGGTGCCGGGCTCGCCACGCCGGCGCCCCGCCGCGCCGCGCTCGAAGGGCATGAAGATGCGCTGCTGGTCCTGCGGCGCGATGCCGATACCGGTGTCCACCACGTCGAAGCGCACCACCTCGCGCCGGCAGTCGACGTGCAGCGTCACCGTGCCCTCGTCGGTGAAGCGCACCGCGTTGCTCAGCAGGTTGATCAGGATCTGCCGCAGCCGCTTGGCGTCGGCGTGCACCCACGCGGGCATACGGCCGCTGTGCGTGTAGACGAAGGCCAGGCGCTTGGCCTGCGCCTGCGGCTGCACCATGCGCACCAGCTCGTCCAGGAAGGCCGGCAGCGGCAGCGCCGCCGGCTCCAGTCGCAACCGGCCAGCCTCGATGCGGGCCAGGTCGAGCAGGCCGTCGATCAGCCCCATCAGGTGCTCGCCGCTGCGCCGGATGGTGTGCACCGCCTCACGCGGCGCGGCGCTCAGCACGCCGTCCTTCAGCAGGATCTGCGCATAGCCCAGGATGCTGTTCAGCGGCGTGCGCAGCTCGTGCGTCATGCCGGCCACGTAGCGCGTCTTCGCCTGGTTGGCCGACTCGGCCACCTCCTTGGCGGCCTGCAGCGCCGCGTCGGTGCGCTGGTGCGCGTCGATCTCGCGCGTCAGCAGCTGGTTCTGCCGGTTGGACTCCTCCTGCGCGAGGTGGCGGCTCTCGCTGCCCAGCACCATCCACCACGCGCCCACCGCCGCCACCAGCGCCAGCAGCGCGAACACCTTCAGGAACGGCCCCTGCAGCGCCACCCCCTGCGCGCCGCGCAGCGTGCTCTCCTGGTCGTACACCACGCCGAAGATCACCGCCAGCAGCGCCAGCAGCGACACCACCGTCACCAGGTAGTGCGCGACGCGCGAGTTCACGTGCGAGGCCAGCGAGGCCGGCAGCACCACGCCGAGCGCCGCACCCACCTGCTCGGCCGCGCGCGAGCCGCTCTTGCAGCGGTCGTGGCAGCGCGAGTCGAGCGTGCAGCACAGCGAGCAGATCGGCGCCTCGTAGGCCGGGCAGTGCGCCATGTCCTCGGACTCGAAGCGGTTGTCGCACACCGAGCAGGCCACCATCTGGCCCGGCGCCCACTCGCTGCGGCTCTCGCGCGCCACGTAGTAGCGACCGCGCGTCAGCCAGGCCAGCAGCGGCGAGACCCCCATCGCCGTCAGCAGTGCGATGAAGGGCGCGAAGGCTTCGGCCACCGGGCCCAGCACACCGGCGTAGGCCACGATCGCCAGGGTGGCCGCGAACAGCATCGCGCCCAGCCCGACCGGGTTGATGTCGTAGAGGTGGGCGCGCTTGAACTCGATGTGCTTCGGGCTCCAGCCCAGCGGCTTGTTGATCACCAGGTCGGCCACCAGCGCGCCGACCCAGGCGATCGCGACATTGCTGTAGAGGCCGAGCACGCGTTCCAGCGCCTCGAACACGCCCAGCGTCATCAGCAGCATCGCGATCAGCACGTTGAACACCAGCCAGACCACGCGGCCCGGGTGGCTGTGCGTCAGCCGGCCGAAGAAGTTGGACCACGCCAGCGAGCCGGCGTAGGCATTGGTCAGGTTGATCTTGACCTGCGACACGACGACGAACACCGTGGTGGCCAGCAGCACCCAGGAGGCGTTGTCGAACACGTAGGAGAAGCCGGCCAGGTACATCTGCGTCGGCTCGATGGCCTTGTCGGTCGGGATCTGGTGCTGCAACGCGATGAAGGCGAGGAAGGCGCCGCCCAGCATCTTGATCGCGCCCGGCACGATCCATCCCGGCCCGGCCACCAGCACCGCGGTCCACCAGCGCACCCGGTTCTTCTTCGTCTTCTCCGGCAGGAAGCGCAGGTAGTCGACCTGCTCGCCGATCTGCACCACCAGCGAGAACGCCACCGTGGCGGCCGCACCGAACATGAGCCAGCCGAAGCCGCTGCTGCCCGAGCTGCGGCCGGCCAGGCCGGTGAAGTCGGCGAAGGCCTCGGGGTTCTTCAGCAGGATCGCCACGTAGGGGCAGAAGAACAGCACGATCCACACCGGCTGCGTCCACAGCTGCAGCCGCGAGATCAGCGTGATGCCGTGCATCACCAGCGGCACGATGCCCAGCGACGACAGCAGGTAGCACAGCGCCAGCGGCCAGTCGAAGTACATCTGCAGCGCCAGCGCCAGGATGGCGGCCTCGAGCGCGAAGAAGATGAAGGTGAAGCTCGCGTAGATCAGCGAGGTGAGCGTGGAGCCGAGGTAGCCGAAGCCGGCGCCGCGCGTCAGCAGGTCCATGTCGACGCCGTACTTGGCGGCGTAGTAGCTGATCGGCAGGCCGGTGAAGAAGGTCACCACGCACACCACCAGGATGGCCCACAGCGCGTTCGAGAAGCCGTAGTTCAGCGCCACCGAGGCACCGATGGCCTCGAGCGCGAGGAAGGAGGTGGCGCCGAACGCGGCGTTGCCGACACGCCACTCCGACCACTTGCGGAAGCTGCGCGGCGTGAAGCGCAGCGCGTAGTCCTCCATGGACTCGTCGGCGACCCAGGCGTTGTAGTCACGCCGGATGCGAAAGATCTTCTGCGTAGCGATCGACACGGTGCACTTCCAGTTCTTCCCCGTGCTGGTGCAAGAACCGCGCCGACCCGCGCCGGAGCACCGTTTGCGGGCCCTGCGCCGCATTTGCGGGCTACGTCGATTGACGTATTCGGCCTGCGCACGCTTGTCCGCACCATCGCTTCCGTCGCGGCTGCTATCGCTTCATGCCGCCTCTTCCAACCACCGTCCGCAGGAGTCGCTAGCCATGTCCCAAGATCGTGATGACGCCCCGTTCTCCGTCGATCGCCGTCGCCTGCTGCAGGGCCTCGGCGCGCTGCCGCTGGCCGGCATGCCGGCCTGGGCGCTGGCCCAGCAGTTCCCGACCGCCAAGGTCAACACCACCAAGCTCGCCGTCACCGACACCGAGGTGACGGTGGGGCAGCTGCACTCCAAGACCGGCACGATGGCCATCTCGGAGACCGGCTCGGTGCAGGCCGAGCAGCTGGCCATCGACCAGATCAACGCGATGGGCGGCATCCTCGGCCGCAAGATCAAGGTGATCTCCGAGGACGGCGCCTCCGACTGGCCGAACTTCGCCGAGAAGAGCAAGAAGCTGCTCGTCAACGACCGCGTCGCCACCGTGTTCGGCTGCTGGACCAGCGCCTCGCGCAAGGCGGTGCTGCCGGTGTTCGAGAAAGAGAACGGCCTGCTGTACTACCCGACCTTCTACGAAGGCCTGGAGCAGAGCAAGAACGTCATCTACACCGGCCAGGAAGCCACCCAGCAGATCATCTGGGGCCTGGACTGGGGCGCGAAGGAGAAGAAGGCCAAGACCTTCTTCCTGGTCGGCTCCGACTACATCTGGCCGCGCACCTCGATGAAGATCGCGCGCAAGCACATCGAGAACTTCCAGAAGGGCACGGTCAAGGGCGAGGAGTACTACCCGCTGGGCCACACCAACTTCAACTCGCTGATCAACAAGGTCAAGGTCGCCAAGCCCGACTGCATCTTCGCGGCGGTGGTAGGCGGCTCCAACGTGGCCTTCTACAAGCAGCTCAAGGCCGCCGGCATCACCGGCGACAAGCAGTTCCTGCTGACGCTGTCGGTGACCGAAGACGAGATGACCGGCGTGGGCGGCGAGAACTTCGCCGGCTTCTACTCGTCGATGAAGTACTTCCAGTCGCTGACCAACGACAACAACAAGAAGTTCGTCGAGGCCTTCAAGGCCAAGTACGGCAAGGACGCCGTGATCGGCGACGTGACGCAGGCCGGGTACCTGGGCCCGTGGCTGTGGAAGGCGGCGGTCGAGAAGGCCGGCAGCTTCGACGTCGACAAGGTGGTCGCGGCCTCGCCCGGCATCGAACTGAAGACCGCGCCCGAGGGCTACGTGAAGCTCGACGCCAACCACCACCTGTGGAGCAAGGCGCGCATCGGCCAGGGCATGCCCGACGCGACCTTCAAGGTGGTGGCGGAGTCGCCCGAGCTGATCAAGCCGGACCCGTTCCCCAAGGGATATCAATAAGAGGCCGAGCCCTCCCCCCGCCCTCTCCCGCACGCGGGAGAGGGGCCCGAAGACGCAAACACCAGGACGCCGCGATGACCTTCACCGACATGATGAACATCGGCCTGATGCAGGGCTTCGCGGGCCTGAGCCTGTTCGCGGTGCTGCTGCTGATGGGGCTGGGGCTCGCGATCATCTTCGGCCAGATGGGCGTCATCAACATGGCGCACGGCGAGTTCATGACGATCGGCGCCTACACCATCTTCCTCGGCTCCACGCTGACCGAGAAGTTCGCGCCGACGCTGGTGCCCTACTACTTCCCGGTCGCCATCGTGCTGGCCTTCGTGTTCGCCTTCATCGTCGGCTGGGGCGTCGAGTGGGGCCTGATCCGCCACCTCTACAAGCGCCCGCTCGACACGCTGCTCGCCACCTGGGGCGTGAGCCTGGGGCTGCAGCAGGTCTTCCGCACCTTCATCGGCCCGAAGGAAGTGAGCCCGACGCTGCCCGACTGGCTGCTCGGCTCCTGGGCGCCGCACGAGGGGCTGGACATCCCGATCAACGGCCTGTTCGTGCTGGGACTGACCGCGCTGGTCACCACGCTGGTGCTGATCGCGCTCTACAAGAGCCGCTGGGGCCTGCGCGTGCGCGCAACGGTCAGCAACCGCACGATGGCCAACGCGATCGGCATCAACACGATGAAGACCGACCGCCTGACCTTCGCGATCGGCTGCGGCATCGCCGGTGTCGCCGGCGCGGCCTTCACCACCATCGGTTCCACCGGGCCCACCTCCGGCTCGCTCTACATCGTCGACGCCTTCCTGGTGGTCACCTTCGGCGGCGCGGCCAGCCTGTTCGGCACCGTGGTCTCGGCCTTCGGCATCGCGCAGACGCAGTCGATCTCCGAGTTCTTCATGACCGGCTCGATGGCCAAGGTGCTGACGCTGTCGCTGATCGTGCTGATCCTGATGTTCCGCCCGCAAGGCCTGTTCGCCGTCAAGGTCCGGCGCTGACACCGTTTTCCGACGCAGAGGACCCCTTCCCATGAAATCGCTGCTCGCGTGGTCTAAGAACTCGGGGCTCGGCAGCCTGCTGCTGCTGATCCTGCTGCTCGCGGTCGTGCTGCCGCTCACGCTGGACATCTTCCGACTCAACCTGGTCGGCAAGTACCTCACCTATGCCTTCGTCGCTGTCGGCCTGGTGATGGTGTGGGGCTACGGCGGCGTGCTGAGCCTGGGCCAGGGCGTGTTCTTCGGGCTCGGCGGCTACGCGATGGCGATGTTCCTGAAGCTCGAGGCCTCCGACCCGGAGACCACCAAGATCCAGACCACGCCGGGCATCCCCGACTTCATGGACTGGAACCAGATCACCGAGCTGCCGATGATGTGGCTGCCGTTCAAGAGCCTGCCGCTGAGCCTCATTCTGGTGATCGCGGTGCCCACGCTGCTGGCCTGGATCATCAGCTTCGCGATGTTCAAGCGCCGCGTCGGCGGCGTGTACTTCGCGATCATCACGCAGGCGGTCGCGCTGATCCTCACGGTGCTGATCATCGGCCAGCAGGGCTACACCGGCGGCGTCAACGGCATGACCGACCTGAAGACCGTGCTCGGCTGGGACACGCGCACCGACAGCGCCAAGTACATCCTCTACTACCTTTGCGTGGCGCTGCTGGTGGCCAGCATCCTGCTGTGCCGCTGGATCCAGACCAGCAAGCTCGGCACCCTGCTGCTGGCGATGCGCGACAAGGAAGACCGGGTGCGCTTCTCCGGCTACGACGTCTCCAACTTCAAGATCTTCACCTTCTGCCTGGCCGCGGCGCTGTCGGGCATCGGCGGCGCGCTGTTCTCTCTGCAGGTGGGCTTCATGTCGCCCAGCTTCGTCGGCATCGTGCCGTCGATCGAGATGGTGATCTTCGCGGCGGTCGGCGGGCGCATGAGCCTGGTCGGCGCCGTCTACGGCACGCTGCTGGTCAACGCCGGCAAGACCTTCTTCTCGGAGAGCTTCCCGGACCTGTGGCTGTTCCTGATGGCCGCGCTGTTCATCGGCGTGACGCTGGCCTTCCCGATGGGGCTGGCCGGACTGTGGGAGAGCCACGTGAAGCCGTGGTGGACGAAACGCCAGGCCGACCGCCGATCGACCCGGGAGCGCGTGGCCGCCGCGCACGCCGCCTACCCCGATGCGCCGCCCAAGCCTGCCCGCGCCACGCCGCCATCCGGCGATTCGAAGCTGCCCGGCGGCGTGAGCGGCCAGCGCGCCTGAACCGAGGACCCATGACATGAGCAACACCGACTTCGCGCTGGCGGTCGAGGACCTGACGGTCTCCTTCGATGGATTCAAGGCCATCGACAAGCTCACGCTCTACATCGACAAGAACGAGCTGCGCGTGATCATCGGCCCGAACGGCGCCGGCAAGACCACGCTGCTCGACCTGATCTGCGGCAAGACCAAGGCGAGCCACGGCAGCATCCGCTTCCAGAACACCGAGCTCACCAGGATGGCCGAGCACAAGCGCGTGCGCCTGGGCATCGGCCGCAAGTTCCAGACACCGTCGATCTACGAGAACCTGTCGGTGTTCAAGAACCTCGAGGTGTCCTTCCCCAAGGGCCGCTCGGTGGCCGGCGCGCTGTTCTTCAAGTGCGACGACACGGTGAAGGCGCGCGTGCAGGTGGTGGCCGAGGAGATCGGCCTCGCCGAGCTGCTGGAGACCGAGGCCGGCCTGCTGAGCCACGGCCAGAAGCAGTGGCTCGAGATCGGCATGCTGCTGATGCAGGAGCCCGAGCTGCTGATGCTCGACGAGCCGATCGCCGGCATGAGCGCACGCGAGCGCGAGCTCACCGCCGAGCTGCTGCAGCGCATCTGCAAGAACCGCGCGGTGATCGTGATCGAGCACGACATGGACTTCGTGAAGCAGATCGCCCACAAGGTGACCGTGATGCACCAGGGAAAGATCCTCGCCGAAGGCTCGATGGACAAGGTGCAGAACGACCCCAAGGTCATCGACGTCTACCTGGGCCACTGAGGACACCATCATGCTCAACGTCAAGAACCTGCACGTCGCCTACGGCCAGAGCGAGGCCCTGCACGGCATCGACTTCTCGGCCAAGAAGAACGAGACGGTCGCGATCATGGGCCGCAACGGCATGGGCAAGACCACGCTGTTCAAGTCGCTGATCGGCATCCTGCCGCTGAAGTCGGGAACGATAGCGATCGACGGCCAGGACGTCTCCAAGGACGAGAGCTACCGCCGCGTCTCCAAGGGCATCGCCTACGTGCCGCAGGGCCGCATGATCTTCCCGACGCTCAGCGTCGAGGAGAACATCCAGACCGGCCTGGAGAACGCCAAGCACAAGGAGATCCCGGAAGAGATCTACGCGCTGTTCCCGGTGCTGTTCGACATGCGCCGCCGCAAGGGCGGCAACCTGTCGGGCGGCCAGCAGCAGCAGCTCGCGATCGCCCGCGCGCTGGTCACCAACCCCAAGGTGCTGCTGCTCGACGAGCCAACCGAAGGCATCCAGCCGTCGATCATCAAGGACATCGCGAAGGCGCTCAACGAGATCCGCAAGATGCGCGAGATCACGATCGTGGTCTCCGAGCAGGTGCTGAGCTTCGCGATGGACGTGGCCGACCGGCTGTTCGTCATCGAGGGCGGCCGGCTCGTGCACGAGACCCCGCGCGCCAGCACCGACGTGGCCCACATCAAGCAGTACCTCTCCGTTTGACCCCCCCCAAGCGCCCCGCGACAACCCCGCCCAAGGAGCCCCTCATGACCGACACCCTGATCAAGGTCGACCTCACGAAGTCGCCCACCGAGAACGAGATGATCCACAACCGCTGGCACCCGGACATCCCGATGGCCTGCTGGGTCAAGCCGGGCGACGACTTCATCCTCGAGACCTTCGACTGGACCGGCGGCTTCATCAAGAACAACGACAGCGCCGACGACGTGCGCGACATCGACCTGACCACGGTGCACTACCTGTCGGGCCCGGTGGGCGTGAAGGGCGCCGAGCCCGGCGACCTGCTGGTGGTGGACCTGCTCGACATCGGCGCCAAGCCCGACAGCCTGTGGGGCTTCAACGGCTTCTTCAGCAAGAAGAACGGCGGCGGCTTCCTCACCGACCACTTCCCGCAGGCGCAGAAGTCGATCTGGGACTTCCACGGCATGTTCACCAGCTCGCGCCACGTGCCCGGCGTGCAGTTCGCCGGCCTGATCCACCCCGGGCTGATCGGCTGCCTGCCGGACAAGAAGATGCTCGACCTGTGGAACGAGCGCGAGACCGCCTTCATCGCGACCGACCCCGACCGCGTGCCCGCGCTGGCCTGCCCGCCGTTCGCCGCCACCGCCCACATGGGCAAGATGACCGGCGAGGCCAAGGCCAAGGCCGCCGCCGAGGGTGCGCGCACCGTGCCGCCGCGCGAGCACGGCGGCAACTGCGACATCAAGGACCTGTCACGCGGCTCCAAGATCTACTTCCCGGTGTACGTGGACGGCGCCGGCCTCAGCGTGGGCGACCTGCACTTCAGCCAGGGCGACGGCGAGATCACCTTCTGCGGCGCGATCGAGATGGCCGGCTGGGTGCACATGAAGGTGAGCCTGATCAAGGGCGGCATGGCCAAGTACGGCATCAAGAACCCGATCTTCAAGCCCAGCCCGATCACGCCGCACTACAACGACTACATCATCTTCGAGGGCATCTCGGTCGACGAGCACGGCCAGCAGCACTACCTCGACGTCCACGTGGCCTACCGCCAGGCTTGCCTGAACGCCATCGAGTACCTGAAGAAGTTCGGCTACTCCGGCGCGCAGGCGCACTCCATCCTCGGCACGGCGCCGGTGCAGGGGCACATCAGCGGCGTGGTCGACATCCCGAACGCCTGCGCCACGCTGTGGCTGCCGACGCAGATCTTCGACTTCGACATCAACCCCAGCGCCGCCGGGCCGGTGAAGTACCTCGACGGCTCGATCGACATGCCGCTGTCGCCCGACCTCTGAGTCCCCCGAGGCCGCCGCCATGCCCACCTACGACTACGCCTGCCCCGCGTGCGGCGGCTTCGACGCCTTCCGCACGCTGTCCGCCCGCAACGAGCCGGCCACCTGCCCCGACTGCCAGCGCGAGTCGCCGCGCGTCTTCGTCAGCGCGCCACGGCTGGCGCTGATGGCCGGCAGCACCCGCAGCGCGATCGAGGTCAACGAGCGCGCGCGACATGAGCCGAAGAGCTCGCGCGACTACCAGCGCCTGCGGCACCCGTCGGGCTGCGGCTGCTGCTCCTCCGGCGCGTCCACGCGGCGCGGCGCCACGGTGACCGCGGCCAACGGCGCCAAGGCCTTCCCGAGCAAGCGGCCGTGGATGATCAGCCACTGACGGACACACCCTGCGACAGGCAGCGCGACCGGTTCGCGCAGAATCGCGACTGGCCGGCGCCCCGCGGGACGCCGGCGCACCGTCCGCGAGGAGCGAGCCCATGCGCAAGACCCCCGTCATCGCCGTTGCCCTGATCGCCTGCGCGGCCGCCGTGGCCGCAGAGGAACCATCCAAGGTGAAACAGGCCGCGAGCGCGACCGGCGAAGCCGTGTCGAACGCCGCGGTCAAGACCGGCGAAGCCATCGAGCGTGGCGCGAAGAAGACCGGCGCCGCGATCGAGCGCGGCGCGCACAAGGCCGGCGAAGCCATCGAGACCGGCGCCGAGGCCACCGGCCGCGCGGTCCGCAAGGGTGTGCGCAAGACCGGCGAGGTGATCGAGAGCGGCGGGCAGAAGCTCAAGTCGGTTGGCAGCTCGGGCGCGTCCTCGTCATCGCCGTCCGACTGAGCGCCGCGACGGCTCAGCTGCAGGGCCGCGTCGCCGCGGACGCGGCCGACCGACGCCCGCCCAGCGTCAGCCAGGTCAGCAGCAGCGCGCACAGCGCCGCGGCCGCCATGCCGGCCACCATCGGCCGCGCGCTGCCGTCGGCAAAGCCGCTCATCAGCGCGATCACCACGGCACCGAGCACCAGCTGGAGCGTGCCCATCAGCGCCGACGCGGCACCGGCGATCTCGCCGTGGTCGTCGAGCGCCATCACCGAGGTGGTGGGCACCACCAGGCCGAGGAAGCCGTAGCCGACGAGCATGACGACGATCATCACGTCGAGCCTGTCGATGCCGGCCAGGTTGAACGCCAGCAGCGCACCCAGCGACAGCGCGAAGCCCAGCACCGCCACCCGCACGATGCTCGCGAGGCCGAAGCGTGCCGTCAGCCGGCCGGCGAACTGCGACACGCCGATGAACGAGGCCGCGTTCACGCTGAACGCCAGGCTGTACTCGCGCGGCGTCAGCCCGTAGTGGCCGATGAAGACGAACGACGAGTTGGCCAGGAAGATGAAGAAGCTGGCCATGCCGAAGGCCCCGATCGCGGTGAGCCCCAGGAAATGCCGGTCGCGCAGCAGCAGCGCGAAGGCGCGCAGCGTGCTCGCCACATCGCTCTGCGTGCGCTGCGCGGCAGGCCGCGTCTCCTCCAGCGTCAGCGCCACCAGCAGCAGGCCCACCACGCCGATGCCGGTGACCGCCCAGAAGATCGCGCGCCAGCCGGCGGCGTCGATCACGAAGCTGCCGATCAGTGGCGCGAGGATGGGCGACACGCTGAACACCAGCAGCAGCAGCGACATCAGCCGCGTGGCCTCCACGCCGGTGTGCAGGTCGCGCACGATGGCGCGCGGCACCACGATCGGCGCGCCGCCGCCCAGGCCCTGCAGGAAACGGAAGGCGATCAGCCAACCGATGTCGGGCGCGAGCGCGCAGCCCACGCTGCCGACGATGAACAGCCCGATGCCGACGTACAGCGGCGGCTTGCGGCCGAACATGTCGGAGGCCGGGCCGTAGACCAGCTGGCTGATCGCGAACGACACGAAGAATGCCATCAGGCTCATCTGCACCGCGTGCACGTCGGCCTGCAGCGCGCTGCCGATAGCCGGCAGCGCGGGCAGGTACATGTCGATCGCGAACGGACCGATCGAGGACAGCAGGCCCAGCACCAGGGCCCTGCGCAGGAAAGTCGAATTCATCGGGGAAGGAAGAGGGGACGCGGGCAGCCGCCAGCGCCGAAGCCGCCGATCATCCCCGAATCGCGTGCGCGGCGTGCGCGCACGGGCAACGAGCGCACACGTCCGGCGCGCCCGCTTGACCGCCGTCAAGGACAGCCCCCGCCCGCGGCCCTAGCCTTCGGCGTTCCGATCCGCCTGCGTTCGCGCCACCCGCCTCCGATGCCTGCTGCCTGTCCCGACCTCGCGCCCCCGTCCGCCGCCCCGAGCGCCATCCCCCACCGCAAGCTGATCCGCGCCTGGCTGGCGCCGCTGGCCTCGCGCAGCACGGCCTACGCGCTCGCGCTGACGCTCGTCGACCTGCTGCTGCTGGGCGCCGCACTGACCGCCACCGTGGCGTTCGAGACGCTGCCGATGAAGCTGCTGGCAGGCATGGCGGCCGGCTTCGTGATCGGCCGCCTGTTCATCCTCGGCCACGACGCCTGCCACCAGAGCCTCACGCCGCACCGTCGGCTGAACCGCTGGCTCGGCCGCCTGGTGTTCCTGCCCTCGCTCACGCCCTACAGCCTGTGGGAGGTGGGGCACAACGTGGTGCACCACGGCTACACCAACCTGAAGGGCTTCGACTTCGTCTGGGAGCCGCGCACGCTCGAGGCCTACCGCGCGCTGCCGCGCTGGCGGCGCAGGCTCGAGCGCGTGTACCGCAGCGGCTGGGCACCCTGGCTCTACTACCTGGTGGAGATCTGGTGGAACCGGCTGCTGTTCCCGAACCGGCGCACCATGCCGACGCGGCGCGCGGCATTCTTCTGGGACGGCGTGCTGGTGGTCGCGGGCGCGGCGGCATGGATCGCCGGCCTGGTGGCGGCCGCGGCGGCCACCGGCCAGTCGGCCACGTTCCTGGTGCTGACGGGCTTCGTGCTGCCCTTCGTGTTCTGGAACGGCATGATCGGCTTCGTGGTCTACGTGCACCACACGCACACCGGCGTGGCGTGGTACGAGGACAAGCGGCGCTGGGCGGACGCCCAGCCCTTCGTGTCCACCACGGTGCACCTGACCTTCCGCTCCTTCATGGGCAGCGCGCTGCACCACATCATGGAGCACACCGCGCACCACGTGGACATGAGCGTGCCGCTGTACCGGCTGAAGCGGGCGCAGCGGCTACTGGAAGAGCGGCTCGCGGGGCACATCGTCGTGCAGCCGTTCTCGTGGCGCTGGTACGCCGACACCGCGCGGCGCTGCAAGCTCTACGACTTCGAGGCGGGTTGCTGGACCGACTTTTCGGGTCGCCGGACCAGCACGCCGTTGGCTGCGGGGTGAAGCGTTTGCGTTGCGCGTCGTCGATGTGTGGGGTGGCAGAGGCCATCGAGTGGCCGACACAAATGTGAGCTGCGACGGCGAACACCCATGACGGTGGTGGATCAGGCCGGTGGGGCGCTCTGCGAAGCGAAGTAGAGGAGGAGCCGCCCGGCCTGCAGGGGCGGGCGGCGGGGGACATGAGCGCACCAGAGCGCCCCGCCGGCCTGATCTCGCGCCAGACGCGCACCCATCTCGTCTGTTCGAACGCAACCGCCTATCAAACCGGAAACTGCGTCGTCGACAGCACCTGCTTGAGCACCATGAACGAGCGGATCTGTCGCACGCCCGGCAGGTGCAGCAGCTGCTCGGCATGCAGGCGATTGAAGCTGTCGTTGTCGCGCGTGCGCACCAGCATGAAGTAGTCGAACTCGCCGGTCACCACGTGGCACTCCATGCAGCCCGACACCCGGGCGGCGGCCTTCTCGAAGTCGGCGAAGGAGTCGGGTGTGGAGCGGTCCAGCACCACGCCGATCATCACCAGCATGCCGGCGTCCAGCGCGGCCGGGTTCAGCAGCGCGACGATGCCCTTGATCAGCCCCGCCTGCTTGAGCCGCTCGACGCGGCGCAGGCAGGCCGGCGCGCTGAGGTTCACCTTGGCGGCCAGCGCCACGTTCGACACCGAGGCGTCGCGCTGCAGCGCCCGCAGGATGGCCTTGTCGGTGCGGTCCAGGCTCGCCGGGGGCGGTGGTGTCGTCGCACGAGAGGGCGCGACACATTGACGAACTTTTGTTGCGCACATTTTTTATTTCAAGCAATTCAAAGATTAATTCATGCCGGTCGGCCTATCTATGCTGCGCAATAACGGCCTTCTTTGCAACCCTGGTTTCAGACGATTTTCCTAAGATGACGACCATCGTCTTCGCCCTCGCAGGAACCCCGCCATGAACCTCCAGCGCTTCCCTCGCCATCCGCTCACCTTCGGGCCCACGCCCATCCAGCCGCTCAAGCGCCTGAGTGCGCACCTCGGCGGCCAGGTCGAGCTCTACGCCAAGCGCGAGGACTGCAACAGCGGCCTCGCCTTCGGCGGCAACAAGACCCGCAAGCTCGAGTACCTGATCCCCGAGGCGCTGGCGCAGGGCTGCGACACGCTGGTGTCGATCGGCGGCATCCAGTCCAACCAGACGCGCCAGGTCGCCGCGGTGGCGGCCCACCTCGGCATGAAGTGCGTGCTGGTGCAGGAGAACTGGGTCAACTACTCCGACGCGGTGTACGACCGCGTCGGCAACATCGAGATGTCGCGCATCCTCGGCGCCGACGTGCGGCTCGACGCCGCTGGCTTCGACATCGGCATCCGCCCGAGCTGGGAGCAGGCGATGGCCGACGTGCGGGCCGCCGGCGGCAAGCCCTTCCCCATTCCCGCCGGCTGCTCCGAGCACCGGCTCGGCGGCCTGGGCTTCGTCGGCTTCGCCGAGGAGGTGCGCGCGCAGGAGGCCGAGCTCGGCTTCAAGTTCGACTACATCGTGGTCTGCTCGGTGACCGGCAGCACGCAGGCCGGCATGGTGGTGGGCTTCGCGGCCGACGGCCGGGCCGAGCGCGTGATCGGCATCGACGCCTCGGCCAAGCCCGAGCAGACCCACGCGCAGATCCTGCGCATCGCGCAGAACACGGCCGAGCTGGTGGGCCTGGGCCGCGAGATCACCGCGCAGGACGTGGTGCTCGACACCCGCTACGGCGGCCCCGAGTACGGCCTGCCGAGCGAGGGCACGCTGGAGGCCATCCGCCTGTGCGCGCGCCAGGAAGGCATGCTCACCGACCCGGTGTACGAGGGCAAGTCGATGCACGGCATGATCGACAAGGTGAAGCGCGGCGAGTTCCCCGCCGGCTCCAGGGTGTTGTACGCCCACCTCGGCGGCGTGCCGGCGCTCAACGCCTACAGCTTCCTGTTCCGCAACGGCTGAGCCGGCGCCGACGACGAGGCGGGTGCCGCGCCCGCCCCGTCACCCTCCGCCTGCGGCGGAAAGATCGCCTTGCGGATCACCGCGTGCACGCCCCAGTTGCCGTCGGCGACCTGTGTCACGCCGAAGTCCACCGCCACCGACATCAGCGACAGCGCCTCGTCCTCGTCCAGCCCGTGGGCCTGCATCAGGTAGCGGCGCGCCTTGCGGAAGGCGTCGCGCATCGCCAGGTCCAGCGAGGACTTCTGGTAGACCTGGGTCTGTGCCTGCGCGCCCAGCTCGGCCAGGTGGTTGGCGAAGCTGAAGCCCTGCACCACCCAGGCGTCCTCGGCATCGAGGAAGGGGTGGTTCAGGTCGGCGAGGAAGCCGTCGGCGATCTGCGCGCGCTTGTGCAGCACGAGCTGGAAGCTGCCGGTCAGCGAGCACTCGATCGCGGTGCCGCAGACCTCGCCATCGCCCTGCGAGGCGTGCGGGTCGCCCACCGAGAACAGCGCGCCCTCCACCGACACCGGCAGGAACAGCCGCGCGCCCTTGCCGGCGCGCCAGTTGTCGAGGTTGCCGCCGAAGTAGCCCGGTGGCACCGAATCGATCAGCCCGCTCTCCTTCGGCGCCACCGCCAGCAGGCCGAAGTGCGGGCGGATCGGCACGCGCGCCTTCGCCAGCACGCCGTAGCGCTTGTCGACGCTGGCGGGGTCGACCGGCACGCCGGGGTAGTCGATGGTCTCGTGGCGCACGCCGTCGGGGTCGGTCTGCGGCGTCCAGCGGAAGCTGTAGACGGCCTTCGCATACGGCTCCGCCACGTCGGTCTGCAGCTCGTAGAGCGTGACCACCTCGCGCTTCTTCGGCTCGGTCAGCAGGTCGTGGTACTGGTAGCCCCACCAGGCCGCGGCATTGCTGCCGAACAGCTTGCCGCGATGCTGCGGGTGGCAGCTCGGGCGTGCACGGATGTCGAGGATGCGCACCTCCAGCACGTCGCCGGTCTCGGCGCCCCGCACGTGGACCGGCCCGGTGCAGATGTGCACGCCGAAGCCCTCGCCCGCGCCGCGGCCGAACACCGACGCGTCCATCGGCCCGGCGCCGCGCCGCGCCACCGCCTTGCGCGTGGCGGTCCAGTGGAACACGCTCTCGGCGCCGGGGTCGCCGTCGATCATGCGTTCGCGGTCGTCGCTGGCGTGCTGGGTCAGCGTCTCGATCGTCACCACGTCGCCCGAGCGCACGCTGATCACCGGCTTCAGCGTGCGGCTCAGGTAGCCCCAGTGCACCGTCCGGTCGGACACCGGGATGTAGTGGTATTCGGGCGCATGCCCGGCGCCGGGCAGCGCCTCCGGGAACCCCGCCTCCGCGGCGTGTGGCACCGCGCGCTTCGGCGCGAGCGCCAGCGCCAGCGCGTAGCGCTCGTGGTCCGTCAGCACCGCCTCGAACTGCCGGCGGCGCGCCTCGGGCGTGTCGGCCACCGCGGCCGCGCGCGCCGAGCTCGCGGTCGCCACGCCGGCCGCCGGCGCGCCACGCTGCGTGGGGCCCGCCGCCGCATCGGCCGGCGGCGCGGCGCGGTAGGCCTTGGGCGAGACACCGAAGCGCGCAGTGAACGCGCGGCTGAAGTTGGCCGCATCGCCGAAGCCCCAGCGGAAGCACAGCTCGGCGATCGTGAAGTGCGCCAGCGCGCGGTTGGCCAGGTCGAGCCGGCAGCGCTCCAGGCGGCGCGCCTTCAGGTACTCGCCGAAGCTGGCCGACGCGGCCTTGAACAGCTTCTGGATGTAGCGCGGCGACAGCCCCTCCAGCGCCGCGATCGCCTCCAGCGTCAGCTCGGCGTCGCCGAGCCGCGCCTCGACCGTGCGGCACACGCGCCGCAGATGGCCGAGCTGCACCGACGTGGAGTCGTCCGGTGACGCCGCGGCCTGCGCGTCTTCATCGTCCACGTGCGACAGGCAGGTGACCAGCAGCTCCATCAACGTCGCCTCGATCGGCAGCAGCTCGTGGCGGCCCAGCTGGTCCAGCTCGTCGGCGATCGAGCGCACCAGGTTCAGGCAGACCGCGCCCACGCCGGTCTTCGGCGAGATGGTGTTGAGGTCCTGCCCGCTGGTGCGCACCAGGCGCAGCACGAAGCTCGCCGATTCGAGCCGGATCACCACCGCCCGGAAATCGGTATTGAGCTCCACACGCCAGGGCCGCGCCGGGTCGAGCAGCACGATGCCGCCGGCCGCCAGCGCCACCGACTCCTGCCCCTCCACCACCAGGCCGCTGCCCTCCAGCAGCGCCAGCATCAGCACCGTGTGGCCGCCGCGCCGTGCGTTGCCGGGGTGCGGCAGCCACACCTGCGGCGACGAGCCGAGCCGCGCGAACACCGATTCCAGCGCCGAGCTGCGCGCCGACACGTAACCGGCCAGCGGCGGTGCGTCGTAGGCCGGCGCGGCCGGGGCCATCAGCACCTTGGCCATCACCTCGGCCCAGGCGGCCGGGCGCAGGTCTTCCGGGAAGGCGTCGGTGGAGAAGCGGCGGAGGTCGTCGAGCATGGTGGTGCATTCCCGGTCCGGGGTGCCGGGCTTCATGCATGGAGCGCGCCCGGCGGCGGCGCAGCGCACCCCCCTCCAAGCCGCCGACAAGTTTTTGGGCGCTGCACGACAAGCGCCGCCGGCCACCGGGCCAACACACTGCCCTCGTCGCTTCCATCCACACCTTCACGAGGGGTTCACACCATGTACGAGCACATCTGCGGTCCCGGCTGCAACCACGGCCCTGCCACGCCCGAGGCCGAGGCAGAAGTCCGCGAGGAGTTCAAGGTCGCGCGCCGCAGCTTCCTGCGCGACGCGCTGGCGGTCGGCGGCGCCACCGTGTCGGCGGCCTCTCTGAACGTGGCGATGACGCCCAGCGCCTTCGCGCAGAGCGCCGCGAAGCCGGGCTCGGGGCTCACCTCGCACTACTACATCCCGGCCTCGGCCGGCACCGTGCTGTGGGGCTACTTCAGCAAATCGGCCAAGCCGGTGGTGGAAGTGGAGTCGGGCGATTTCGTGACCATCGAGACCCTGACCCACCACGCCAACGACGACGCCGAGCGCATGATCAAGGGCGACCCCGGCGCCGAGAGCGTGTTCCACTGGGACGCCAAGAAGAAGGGCGTGAACCGCCGTGGCGCCGGCGCGATGGACGCCAAGGTGGGCGCCGGTGGCGGCGAAGGCGTGCACATCTGCACCGGGCCGGTGCGCATCAAGGGCGCGGAGCCGGGCGACATCCTGGAAGTGCGCATCGTCGACGTGGCCACGCGGCCCAGCGCCAACCCGGCCTACAAGGGCCGCGCCTTCGGCAGCAACGCCGCCGCGTGGTGGGGCTTCCACTACGGCGACACGATCACCGAGCCGAAGAAGCGCGAGGTGATCACCATCTACGAGGTCGACGCCACCGGCGAGCGCAACTGGGCGCGCGCGGTCTACAACTTCAAGTGGACGCCGCAGACCGACCCCTTCGGCGTGGTGCACCCGACGATCGACTACCCCGGCGTGCCGGTCGACCACCGCACCATCACCAAGAACGAGAATGTGCTGAAGAACATCCGCATCCCGGTGCGGCCGCACTTCGGGACCATGGGCGTGGCGCCGGTCGAGGCCGAGATGGTGAACTCCATCCCGCCCAACTACACCGGCGGCAACATCGACAACTGGCGCATCGGCAAGGGCGCCACCGTCTACTACCCGGTGGCCGTGCCCGGCGCCATGTTCTCGGTGGGCGACCCGCACGCGTCGCAGGGCGACTCCGAGCTCTGCGGCACCGCCATCGAGTGCTCGCTGACCGGCACCTTCCAGCTCATCCTGCACAAGAAGGCCAGCCTGCCCGGCACGCCGCTGGCCGAGCTGAAGTACCCGCTGCTCGAGACGCAGGACGAGTGGCTGCTGCACGGCTTCAGCTACGCCAACTACCTGGCCGAGCTGGGCCCCAATGCGCAGAACGACATCTACAGCAAGTCATCGGTCGACAAGGCGCTGCGCGACGCGTATCACAAGATGCGCCATTTCCTGATGACCACGCAGGGCCTGGGCGAGGACGAGGCGATCTCGCTGATGTCGATCGCGGTCGACTTCGGCATCACCCAGGTAGTGGACGGCAACTGGGGCGTGCACGCGGTGGTGAAGAAGAGCATCTTCCCCGCGCGCGGCGGCTGAGCGCCGGGCTAGCGCGGCAGCTGCGGTGGCGGCAGCAGGCGGTCGAGCTTGTCGTCCACCTCGCCCACGTAGGCCGACAGCGTGCGGGTGGACTCGGCGAGCTGCTCCTGCAGCTGGCGCTCCAGCTGTTCGATGCGCGCACCCAGCTCGCGTGTGGTGGCGGCGCCCTGCGCCTCCATCCGGCGCAGCTCGCCGTCGAGGAAGGCACGCAGCTCGGTGAAGCGCGAGGCCTCGGCGGTGTCGGCCAGCTCGCGGTGCGACTTGAGTTCCTTCGCGGTGCGGCGGGCCTCCATGATCACGCCGGCCTGCTGGAACACGATGTAGACCAGGAACAGCGCCACCAGCACGCCGCTGGCCACCAGCAGGATCAGGCCGAGCGGCGCGTTCACCTCGGCGAAGCCCAGGGTCAGCAGGGTCGGCGCCGTGATCGCGGGCCAGTTGAGCAGGGCGAACAGCCCCAGCGCGGCCACGGCCGCGGCAATCGCCAGTGCGCGAAGGTTCATCGATGCGGCTCCTCGGTGCATGTCGGGGGGCCGACCATACACCGAGGCCGCCCCGGCGCGGCTCAGGCCTCGACGATCACCTGGAAGCCGCCGAAGATCATGCGCTGGGCGTCGAAGGGGCATTGATCCATGCCGTCCTTCAGCCGCGGGTCGGCCATGGACTTCTCCATGCCGCTGTCGCGCGTCTTGCGGTCGGGCCAGGTGATCCACGAGAACACCACGGCCTCGTCGTCCTTGCGCTTCACCGCCATCGGAAACGACGTGAGCTTGCCTTCCGGCACGTCGTCGCCCCAGCACTCCACGACGCTCAGCGCGCCGTGATCCTTGAACACCACCGAGGCCTTCTGGGCGATCTGGGTGTAGGCCTCACGCTGGGCGGTGGGCACGGCCAGCACGAATCCATCGACATAGTTCATCGCGGTTCTCCTTGAGGGGTTGATGTCCTGACACGACGATCCGGCACCCGCGGAATCGACAGCGCCTGACCCACGCATGCATCGGGACGTCCCGGCGCAGCGCCGGTGCGAGGCTTCACCCTACGCCTGTCGAGATGTCCGACCCGTCGGGTGCGACATGCGCCTAGGATGTGCCGCGGCAGCCGCCAGGAGACCCCTTGGAAACGACCGAGAACCACAAGCCCCCCGCCACCATCGCCCGCCTCGCGGCCGGCACGCTGGACGCCGCCACGCTGGCGGACGACACGCTGACCCGCATCGACGCGCAGGAGGCCGCGCTGGGCGCCTTCGCTGCGCTGCTGCCGCTCGACGTGGCCCGGCGCGAGGCCGCCACGGCGCAGCGCGAGCGCCGCGGTCCGCTGCACGGCCTGCCGGTCGGCGTGAAGGACATCGTGGACACCGTCGCGCTGCCCACCGCCTACGGCTCGCCCGTCTACGCCGGTCACCGACCGCGCAGCGATGCCGCGCTGGTGGGCGCGATCCGCCGCGCCGGCGGCGTGGTGATCGGCAAGACCACCAGCACCGAGTTCGCCTACCTGCACCCCACCGCCACGCGCAACCCCAACGCACCGGGCCGCACGCCGGGCGGCTCGTCGGCCGGTTCGGCGGCCGCGGTGGCGGCCGGGCTGCTGGAGCTGGCGATCGGCACGCAGACCGGCGGCTCGGTGATCCGGCCTGCGTCGTACTGCGGCGTGGTGGGCTACAAGCCCAGCTTCGGCTGGCTGCCGACGGCCGGCGTGCGCTGCTTCTCGTGGTCGCTCGACACCGTGGGGCTGTTCACCCGCACGGTCGCCGATGCGGCGTTCTTCGCCCAGGCGCTGGCCGGGCGGCGCTTCGCGGCCACGCGGCCCGCACCGACCGCGGCCCCGCGCTTCGGCGTGGTGATCGACTACCCGTGGGGTCCGCTGTCCCCGGCCATGGCCACCGCGTTGCAGGAGGCCGCGACGCGGCTGCGCACGGCCGGCCACACGGTGAGAGAGGTGCGCCTGCCGGCCTGGGCCGCCGAGGCCTTCGAGGCCCAGGCCACCGTGCAGGGCTGGGAGGCGGTGCGCGCCCTGCACACCGAGCTGACGCAGCACGCCGATGCGCTGTCACCGCTGCTGCGCGACTACCTGCGCGAGGCGTCAAGGACGATCGGCGACGCCGACTACGACGCCGCGCAGCGCATCACCGCCGCCGCACGCGAGGCCCTGGCCGAAGACGGCCTCGCCGCACACGGCGTGGACGTGCTGCTCACGCCCGGCGCGCCCGACGAAGCACCGCTGCTCAGCGAGCACAGCACCGGCGCGGCCAGCTACAACCGGCTGTGGACGCTGCTGGGCACGCCCTGCGTCGGCGTGCCGGGCCTGCGCGGCCCGCACGGCGCGCCGCTGGGGCTGCAGGTGACCGGCGCGCGCGGCGCCGATGCGGAGTGCCTGCGCGCCGCGGCCGTGCTCGAAGCACTGCTGCTGCCGCGCTGAGGCGGCGCCCGGCTACTTCCTGCAGTCGCCACCCACCGACACCGAGCCGTCCTTGCACTCGGTGAGCAGGGGCTCGTCGCGCGGCCGGGCCGTGACCGTGGGCGCGGAGGCCGCGGCCACGCTGCCCTCCTCACCACGCGTGTAGACGATCTTCTTCGTGCCCAGCTCGCAGCTGCCCACCACCTTGGCGGAGGCGCCCACCGCGGCATCGGCATCGACCGTGGTGACCGTGTAGTGCGTGGCGCCCGAGGCGCGCACCTTCGCGTCGATGCGCTCGCGCAACTGCTCGCAGCTCTGCGCCGCACCGGCCACGCCGGTGACACCACAGAGCAGCACGGCTGCGCCTATGCACAGAGAAAAGGAGAGCTTGGGGATCCGCATCGCGCGCCCGCCTTGAAGAAGAAGAAAACCCGAACGAAGGGCAGTCTAGCGGCGGGCCCTGTGACGAAACGTGAGGAACGGCGTCGTCAGTGTTCGGCGGGCCGCGCCGCCACGGGACTCTCGCCCGGGGGTCTGGCGGCGGGGTCGAGCAACGCGCTTCGGGCGTAACCGGGGTGCGCGTTCTCCAGCTCGACGATCAGGTCGTCGACCTGCGCGAGGAACTCCTCGCGGCCGGTGTGCGGGCCCTGCAGGAACAGCGCCGACGAATGCTCGGCGAGCCGATGCTCGCCGGCCATGCGGGCCCAGCGCCGGACTTCACAGTACAGGAGCAAGGCCAGTCGGCCCAGGTCGCCGCTCCTGCGCGCGTGCCGGAGGTCTCCGAGAAGATCCTCCAGCCCGAGCTGCAGCCGCAGCGACGAGGCGCTCATGGCACGCTCTGGCCGTGAATCAACCGCGCTTGGTCTTGGCGGCCTTGATCACCGAGCCGGTCACGGCGGCGTAGTTGGCTTCGGCGGTCTCGGCAGCCTGGCGGCCGGCCTTCTGCAGACCGTCGAAGGCGTTGTTCATGGTCGCCAGCGACGACTTGAACAGCGCGATGCCGTTGACCGCACCTTCGGGCGCGTTCTTGCCGGCAGACTCGACCAGGGCGACGAACGAGCTCTGCGCCGCAGCGGCCTGCTCGGCAGCGAGCTTCTCCACGTCGGCCTTGATGCCGGCGACGATGCCGTACACCTGCTTGCCGTAGGCGGTGGCCTTTTCGGCAGCGGCCTGCAGCGGGGCAGCCTGCAGCGCCAGCAGCGCTTGCGGGTCCTTCGCCGACAGCGCGGCACGCCCGGTTTCGGCGGCTTCGTCGAGGCCGGCCTTCGCGACCTGCAGGTTGAGCGCGGTGAGCTGCTCGACGCCCTGGAAGGCCTTGGCGGTCAGGCCCATCATGGCTTCGAAGTTGGCCTTGTTGGTGGCAGCGAATTGTTCGGTGTTCAGCATGGGAAGCTCCAGTCGATCGGGGTGAGGGGTAGACAGATTTTGTTGCGATGCAGCATGACCTCATCTTACTGAAAGATTCGGCGAATGGGGCACGGATTTGTTGCGTTGCAGCAATCTAGAGGCAAGTTCCTAGAACCCCACCGCTCGGGCCCCGGCGCGGGCCCGGTCGCTCCGCGCAGTACCCTGCCCCGATGGACTCCCTGATCGCCGCCGCCGCACGCGCCCTGGCCGCCGGCGACGCCCTGGGCGCGCTCAAGCGCGTGGCGCTGCGCGATGACCCGCCGGCGCTGGCGCTGCGCGGCATCGCGATGGCGCAGCTGGGCGAGCATGCGCGCGCCCGCGAGCTGCTGAAGCGCGCCGCGCGCCGCTTCGGCAACGGCCACGAGGCCCTGGCCCACGCCCGCTGCGTGGTGGCCGAGGCCGAGGTGGCGCTCGCGGTGCGCGACCTGCGCGGCGCGCCCGGCACGCTGGCCGCCGCGGCGGCTGCGCTGGACGCACGCGGCGACCGCGCCAATGCGCTGCAGGCGCGGCTGATCGCGGTGCGCCGGCTGCTGCTGCTCGGCCGGCTGCAGGAGGCCGAGGCGGCGCTGAGCCCCCTCGACGACCCCCTGCGCGGCGATGACGAAGCCAGCGGGCCCCCGGCGCTGCGCGCCGTGGCCGCACTGGCCGCGGCCGAGCTGGCGTGGCGCTCGCTGCGCACCGCGCCGGCGCAGGCGGCCCTGGCCCGTGCCCACGCCGCAGCTCAGCGCTCCGGCGTGCCCGCACTGCAGGCCGAGGTGGCCGAGGCGCGCGCCGCGCTCGAGCGCCCTGCCGCGCGGCGCCTGCTGCCCACGGGCCAGGAACAGCCACTGCGCCTGGCCGAGGTGGAAGCGCTGCTCGCCTCCGGCGCGCTGGTGGTCGACGCCTGCCGCCGCGGCCTGCACGGCGGCGGCGGTACCTGGCTGCCGCTGGCGCGCCGGCCGCTGCTGTTCGCGCTGGCGCGCGCGCTGGCCGAGGCCTGGCCCGGCGACGCTGACCGCAACGCGCTGATCGCCCAGGCCTTCCGCACCCGCCGCCCCGACGAGACGCACCGCGCCCGGCTGCGCGTGGAGATCGGCCGCCTGCGGAAGCTGGCCGCGCCGCTGGCGCGCGTGGAAGCCACCGAGCGCGGCTTCCTGCTCGTGCCGCCAGGTCAGGACGGTGATGCCGCTGCCGCGGTGGTGGTGCTGGTGCCACCCCTCGACGGCGACCGCGCCTCTCTGCTGGCGCTGCTGGCCGACGGTGCCGCGTGGTCCACCTCGGCACTGGCGCTGGCGCTGGGCGCGAGCCAGCGCACGGTGCAGCGCGCGCTGGTGGAGCTGGAGGCCGCGGGCCGCGTGCGCGCCATCGGGCGGGCCCGCGCGCAGCGCTGGCTGGCGCCACCGCTGGCCGGATTCACGACGAACTTGTTACTCCCTGCCGCGCTGCCGCTCACGTAGATTGGGTTCCACCGCATCAGCCATGACGCGCAACGAAAGGAACCCGACCATGAGCAGCAGCAGCAACAGCAGCACCCTCCAATCCACCTCACCGGCGCGCACGGCACCCGCAGAGATCGTGCGCGAGTACGGCCCCTTCGACGGCGCCGAGCGCATCCACGGCGTGACGCACGACGGACAGCGCGTGTGGGCCGCCACCGGCGAGCGGCTGGTGGCCTTCGACCCCGCGAGCGGCGAGACCACGCGCACGCTGGCCTGCGCCGCCGACGCCGGCACCGCCTTCGACGGCAAGCACCTGTACCAGATCGCCGAGGCGCGCATCGACAAGATCGACCCGGCCACCGGCCAGGTGCTGGCATCGATACCCGCGCCCGGCGAGGGCCGCGACTCGGGGCTCACCTGGGCCGAGGGCAGCCTGTGGGTGGGGCAGTACTTGGACCGCAAGATCCACCAGATCGACCCCGCCACCGGCAAGATCCTGCGCACCATCGAATCCAACCGCCACGTGACCGGCGTGACCTGGGTGGACGGCGACCTGTGGCACGGCACCTGGGAAGGCGACGAGAGCGAACTGCGCCGCATCGACCCCGCGAGCGGCGGCGTGCTGGAGCGGCTGGAAATGCCCGCCGGCACCGGCGTGAGCGGGCTGGAGTCGGACGGGGCCGGGCTGCTGTATTGCGGCGGGGGGGCGAGTGGGAAGGTGCGGGCGGTGAGGAGGCCGAGGCGGGCGGGCACCTGAGCCGGCCGGCTTCCGCGCTCAACCCGCCCCACGGAAAAATTTTCAGCCGTGCGCTTTTTATGCCAACGGCCGCGTGAACGGGAGCTTTTTCTTCAGCGAGGAGGAGAGGGTTCCCGATCGTCGACGTTCAGGTCGCCTTGGGTTCGCTAGAGCGTCTTGGTGCAGCGTGCACCCATCACGATGCACGCTCCTCTTCCGCATACTTCGGCGCGACGGTGCGGCAGCGTTGATCGATCTGATGCGCAACGCGTTGCACATCTTGCGGTGACAAGGGCTGCGCGCGACGAGACTTCAGCAAGCCCGCCAGCTCCTTGCCGTTGTAGACCCGCACCTCGCCGCGACCGGTGCGTTCGACAAACCAGCCCGGGAGGGCCACGACCGGGAGCACGTGGACCTGGGTGCCGACTGAACTGCTCAGCCACTTGGCCAACCAGGCGGCCTGACGCACTGCCTGCTCCAGTGGGTCATTGGTCGTCCAGGTCGGGAACTTCAGCAGCTTACCGTCGAAGACGACGGTCGCATCGGCCTTGCCGCGCCCTTGCTTCAGCTTCGTGAATCCCTTGGTCTCCACGGCAAACACGCCTTCACTGGAAACCACCACGTGATCGATATTGAAGTTGTCGGCAGGAATGTCGTGGAAAGTGATGGCTCCTTGGCGCATCAGCTGGTCGAGTTCCTGGCCCACCGCGAGTTCGGCGTCGTAGCCTGCCTTGAGCTTGTCGAGCTGCTCGCCCTTCTTCCAGAGCCTGTAGACGACGACAAAGACAACTCCCAAGGCGAGCACGATGTAGATCGGAACCAGATGAAGCATCCCTTGCTGCCCGCGCTGATGGCTCTGGGCAAGGAACGTTGCTAGCAGAAGCAGCGGCATGACCATCAAGACAAACACATCGGTCAGCACGTCGGCGTTCATCTCTTCGAGCTTTTCTCGCAGCGTGTGCCCAGGTCCGCGGAGCATGTCGATGCCTATCGGGGATCTCCTGCGCGCCCTGGCCCGGCGTTTGCGCATGACCAGGAAGCCGAACGCCAGAGCCGGGCCGGCAAAGCATGCAGCCAGGACGCCGACGATGACGACGACTTGTTGAAGAATCAGTTCCATCAGCGTATCTCGCCGTTCACTTGGAGATCGCTGCCAACGCATCGACCTTCGCCGCAACAAGCTGACATGCCGCTATGAGATCAGTGACGATGCGCTCGTCGACGTTCAGGTCGCCTTCGTACTCACCCAGGTTGCGGATGTCGTGGCACTTGGAAAGCACCCGCCACACCTCGGGCCCGAGGCCGAGCGTGTGGGGCAACAACTGGAAGACGATGTAGCGATTGGTGGAGCGGTAGCCGTTCCAGCGCAGCGCCGCCAGGCAGAGCGCGTGGGCGGCGTTGTAGGCTAGGTCGAACCGGCTCTCGAGCGACAGCGAAGCATTGAGTGCGTCCTGCAGACGCGCATGCCCAGAACGCTTGAGCCCGGCGAACTCCCTCGCATCGGGCGGCTCCACCTTCAAGGGCTTGCCGGGCCCGCTGAGGTTGCTAAAGGCTGAGGTCACTTTCGCCTCCGATGATCCAGACCTTGGGCTGTTCGAGCACGCGAGTCATGAAGGACTCCTGTGCCTTCAGGCGCTTGGCGAACTCCTTGCGCGTGAGGATGGTCGGGTTCACGGTGCGGCCGAGCGCGGTGCTGGCCGCGTCGAGCACGCCGAAGACATCGCCATAGCTGAGCTCGTCGCTCAGCAACATGAGGTCGATGTCGCTGCTGGCGGTGTCGGTCTGCTTGGCCACCGAGCCATAGACGAACGCCGCGATGATCTTTGGCGCCAAGGGGGCGAGCGCCAGCTGCAGCGGCTCGGCCAGGCCGACCGTCTTTTGCGCGATGCCGCACAGCTCCATGAAGATGGGCGACTCCGGATTGGCCTGGTAGTGCTTCTGGTTGCCGACCGCCTTGACGGTGACCAGGCCGCTTTGCGACAACGCCGCCAGTTCGCGCTGCACGGCGCCCGACCCGCTCCCAGCCAGCCCAATCAGCTCTGTGGCGTAGAAGCTGCGCGAAGGCTGCCCGAATAACAGCCCCAGCACGCGTTGCTTCGTGCCGGAGAAGAGCGCGTCGGCAAGACCGGCGCGCGGAGGGGGTGCCTGACGTGTCATACCCATATTGGGCACGAATATACCCAATATGGGCATTTAATGGAAACCGACCAAGCGAGGGATGCGCACGCGAGCCGACCTGCGCCAAACATTGAACAGTGGCGCGGGTGGCCATCGGCGCGATGCGCTTCAATCGTTCGAGTGCCTCTTCGGTCAGTCTAGGCAGAGATCCCAAGCTACATTGGGATTGAGACCGTATCGAACTTCGAATGGGCAACGTCTGCACTCACCTTCAGAACATCTTTGAAAATTCGGCAAATCTCTTTGGCTTGCCACGAGCCAAGGTAAGGATCGACAAGTACGCGATCTATCAGCGTGCAAGGAACTTCCTTTGCTGTGATGAACTTACTATCGTCTTCGATAGCAGAGAAGTAGCTGATTCGGATCTCATTCTCGAACGCGAACCCGTTCCGCTTCATCAGTAGCGCGCGCTTGGCGTGCTGGCTGCTGGGCTTGGCATTCTTGAACGTGTCGATCTGCGCACGGAGCATCGGTGCAGACAAGTACCGAACAGGAGCGACATAAACCTTGTGCTTGCTGGGCCAGCATGCCTCTTGAAGCATGGTGAGCAGATCACCAAACGTCCAGCTCAGCCTTACAAGTCCCCCTGCAGAAGAATAAGTGCGCCACATGGCTTCAGAGGAATACTCGAAGGACACGCACTTCACAAACCCAACCAGATTTCCGAACGGCCGACCCGCGTCGAATAGCTCTTCAGCTATGTACTTCTCATACTTGTCTGTCCACTCAGTGGGCTTTGCGAACGTCCATTCACCGCGCGAAATCAAACCAAACGCTTCGGCGAGAGTTGCGTAACGGTACACACGCGTGCCGCACGATTGCATGAGCAGTGGGTCCACGTAAAGATCGTCGCCATGTTGAACCCATTTGATCTTGGCCGGCATTTCTTCGTGCAACAGGAATTGGTTTGTGCTTCGACCCATCAGACGTCCTCAAAACTGATCCACGTGATGCGCCCCGGTGCCTGACACCGGCTCGATCTTGATCCATCGAGCGCCACCGAGAGCCCTCGCCCTCAACTGCCCACACCCCCCCTCCACATCCTGCCCCGCTGACCTCCTCAGCTTGGTCAGCACGCCGCGCCGGTGCAGCGCGCCGGCCATCGCCACCGCGCGCTCCCAGGCCGGGCGCTGGAAGGCCAGCCCGTCCACGGTGTTGTAGGGGATGAGGTTCATCACCGCGTAGCGGCCGGCCAGCAGGCGCACGATGCCGTCCAGCTCGTCGTCGCCGTCGTTCACGCCGTCGATCAGCGTCCACTGGTACTGCACCGGGTAGCCGGTGGCGCGGGCATAGCGCTCGCCGTGGGCCACCAGGTCTTCGGGGGCTATGCGCGGCGCGCGCGGCAGCAGTTGCGCGCGCAGCTCGGGCTTGGTGGTGTGCAGAGACAGCGCCAGTGCGGGCTTCACCGCACCTTGCGGCAGGCGCTCGAACACGCGCTCGTCGCCCACGGTGGAGAACACCAAATTCTTGTGGCCTATGCCGCCGGCGGTGCCCAGCAGTTCGATGGCTTCGAGCACGTTGTCCAGGTTGTGCGCGGGCTCGCCCATGCCCATGAACACCACCTTCTTCACAGCGCGATGGCCGCGCGCCAGCGCCACCTGGGCCACGATCTCGGCGCTGCCCAGCTGGCGCAGCAGGCCGCCCTGGCCGGTCATGCAGAACACGCAGCCCACCGCGCAGCCCACCTGGGTGGACACGCACAGGCCGTCGCGCGGCAGCAGCACGCTCTCCACCGTCTGGCCGTCGGCCAGCGCCACCAGCAGGCGGGCCGAGCCGTCTTCCGCCGAGTGCTCGGAGCGCAGTCGCGCCAGGCCCTGCAACTCGGCCTCCAGCGCCGGCAGGGCCTCGCGCAGCGCGAGCGGCAGCACGTCTTCCCGCGCGCTGCGGCGCTGCTGCGGCAGCGCGCAGGCCCAGTGGCGCAGCACGCTCTGCTCGTGGCCGGGCCGGGCGCCCAGGGCGCGCAGGTGCTCGCGGAGTTGTTCGATGCGCATCGGGTGGGAAAGCAGCGGTGGCGTGCCGGCGATGAGGAAAAGAAGCTGAACCGCAGTGTAGGGAAGGCAAGGCCGCTCGCCGCAGGCGCGGGGTTGCCATCGCCGCACGGGCCGCGTGGTGTGCTGCGGCCTCTGCGCTTCCAGGCCCCTACGTCGTTCAACGTATTCACGGGCCGGTGGGCATTTTCAAGAATGGACTCGTTGTTGATCCGGTTCCTTGTTGTGGTTCTTCTTCATCCAGCGCGGGCACTCGGGGGCATTCCATGATCCATGGCGACATTTCCAGCAGCAAGGACACCGTGGGCGTGGCCGTCGTCAACTACAAGATGCCGCGCCTGCACACGAAGGCCGAGGTGCTGGCCAACGCGAAGCAGATCGCGAACATGGTGGTGGGCATGAAGGCCGGGCTGCCGGGGCTGGACCTGGTGATCTTCCCGGAGTACAGCACCCACGGGATCATGTACGACAGCGCCGAGATGTACGCCAACGCGGCCACGGTGCCGGGCGCCGAGACGGAGATCTTCGCCGCCGCCTGCCGCCAGGCCAAGGTGTGGGGCGTGTTCTCGCTCACCGGCGAGCAGCACGAGGAGCACCCGAACAAGGCGCCGTACAACACGCTGATCCTCATGAACGACCAGGGCGAGATCGTCCAGAAGTACCGCAAGATCATGCCGTGGGTGCCCATCGAGGGCTGGTACCCCGGCAACTGCACCTACGTGAGCGAAGGCCCGAAGGGCCTGAGGGTCAGCCTCATCATTTGCGACGACGGCAACTACCCCGAGATCTGGCGCGACTGCGCGATGAAGGGCGCCGAGCTGATCGTGCGCTGCCAGGGCTACATGTACCCGGCCAAGGAGCAGCAGGTGCTCATCAGCAAGGCGATGGCCTTCGCCAACAACACCTACGTGGCGGTGGCCAACGCGGCGGGCTTCGATGGCGTGTACTCGTACTTCGGGCACAGCGCGATCATCGGCTTCGACGGCCGCACGCTGGGCGAGTGCGGCGAGGAGGAAATGGGCATCCAGTACGCGGCACTCAGCAAGAGCCTGATCCGCGATTTCCGGCGCAACGGCCAGAGCGAGAACCACCTGTTCAAGCTGCTGCACCGCGGCTACACCGGCATGATCAATTCGCGCGAGGGCGACAAGGGCGTGGCCGCCTGCCCCTACGACTTCTATGCGCAGTGGATCGCCGACCCGGAGGCGATGCGCGAGAAGGTGGAGTCCTTCACCCGCAGCACGGTGGGCACCGACGAGGCCCCCATCGAGGGCCTGCCCCACCAGGGCAGCGTGGGCCACCGCTGAGGCGGGCGCGATCGACATGCTCGCGCCCACGCCCCGGGCGGCGCCCGCCGCGGCCGCCGCCATGCGGATGGACGCCTACCGCATCGCCGCCGAGCCCTACTACCGCAGCGTGGGCGACGAGCTGGCGCTGTTCGAGGCCGCGTGCGCGCAGCGCCTGCCGGTGATGCTGAAGGGCCCCACCGGCTGCGGCAAGACGCGGCTGGTGGAGCGCATGGCCTGGGCGCTGCAGCGCCCGCTGATCACCGTGGCCTGCAACGACGACACCAGCGTCGGCGACCTGGTGGGCCGCCACCTGCTCGACGCCGACGGCACGCACTGGCAGGACGGCCCGCTGACGCTGGCGGTGCGGCACGGCGCCATCTGCTACCTCGACGAGGTGGTGGAGGCGCGGGCCGACACGCTGGCGGTCATCCACCCGCTCACCGACACGCGGCGCCTGCTGCCCATCGACCGCCGCAACGAGCTGCTGAAGGCGCACCCCGACTTCCAGCTGGTGGTGTCCTACAACCCCGGCACGCCGGGCGCGCCGCGCGAGCTGAAGGCCGCGACGCGGCAGCGCTTCTGCGCACTGGACTGCAGCTACCCCGGCACCGAGGTGGAGGTGGAAATCGTCGCGCGCGAGTCGGGCATCCCCACCGACCTGGCCGCCAGCCTGGTGGCGCTGGGCGTGCGCACGCGCCGCCTGCAGGGCGAGGGGCTGGATGAAGGCGCGTCGACGCGCATGCTGGTGCGTGCCGCGCAGTTGATCGCCGGCGGCACCGCGCCGGCTGCGGCCTGCCGCATGGCGCTGGTGGCGCCGCTGTCCGACGACCCCGACCTCGGCGCCGCGCTGCGGGCGGCGGTGGACGCCAGCTTCTGACCGGCGCCCCGCGCATGGCCGCTCCGTTGCCGGCCCGCGCCGCCGCTTCGCCCACCGCGGGCGCACCGCCGTGGCTGGCGCTGGCCGACATGCGCGCCGAGCTCGGGCCCTACCTGCGCACGCTGTGGCGCGCCGCGCCGGCGCTGGCCGAGGCCGACGCGGCGCGGCCCTGGCTGTCGGCCCGCGGCGTGCACCTGCCGCCCACGGTGGCGCTGGCCGCGCACGAGGCCGACGACGGCGCGGCGCGCTACTGGTACCGCGCCGCGGCCACCCACGCCGCCGCGCACCGCGCCTACGGCAGCCAGCCGCTGGCGCGCGGCCACAGCGGACCGGTGGTGCGCGCGCTGGTCGGGCTGCTGGAAGACGCGCGCGTGGAGCACCTGGCCTGCCGCGAGCTGCCCGGGCTGCGCCGGCTGTGGCTGCGCTTTCACACCGCGAGCCCGGCGCTGGGCGACGGCTTCGAGGCGCTGATGCAGCGGCTGGCGCGCAGCCTGCTCGACGCCGGCTACGGCGACCCGCATCCCTGGGTGGCGAAGGGCCGGCGGCTGTTCTTCCTGGACGACCACGGCCAGGTGCTCGCGGTGCCGCACACCGCGGCGCTGCGCACGCTGGCCGCGCGGCTGGGCCACGACATCGGCCAGATGCGCGCCGGCTTCAACGACCGCGAGTACCTGGTGCAGCCGAGCTACCGCGACGACAACGCCTGGCTGTGGCTGCCCGAGCAGGCCGCGCCGGCGGCCGAGACCCCGGTGCCGCAACCTCAGGCGGCCGGCGCGAACGACACACCGCCACAGCCCGCGCAGGCGCCACCCGAGGCCGTCCGCTACCGCTACCCCGAGTGGGACCGGCTGATCGCGCGCCAGCGGCCCGCGTGGTGCACGGTGCTGGAGACGCGGCCGCTCGCGCTGCCGCGATCGGGGCGCGCGGCGGTGGCCGCCCGCACCGCACGGCGCAAGCCGCTGCGCGTGCCGGTGACGCCGGCGTTCGCGCGCGGCGCGCAGCTGGACGGCGACGAGTTCGACCTCGACGCGCTGGCGCAGGCCGCCACCGCCGGCCGCGCCGGCCTGGCGCCCGATGCGCGCGTGCACCGCCGCCGCGCGCGGCAGGCCGAGCCGCGCGCGAGCCTGTGGCTGATCGATGCGTCGGCCTCCAGCGCGGGGCCGGCGCGCGGACACGATGGCGCGACCAGCCTGCTGCAGGCGGCGCGCCAGGCGGCCTGGCTGGCGGCCCGCAGCGCGCAGGGGCCGCGCCACGCCTGCGCGATCCACGGCTTCTGCTCCGAGGGCCGCGAGGCGGTGCACTACCGGCGGCTGAAGGACTTCGGCGACGCGCTGGATGCGGACGCGGCGGCGCGCCTGGACGGGCTGGCCGCCGGCCTGTCGACCCGGCTGGGCGCGGCGCTGCGCCACGCCACGGCGCTGCTGGGCCGGCAACGCGCCGCGCGGCGCACGCTGGTGCTGGTGAGCGACGGCGAGCCGCACGACATCGACACGCACGACCCGCGCTACCTGGTGGAGGACGCGCGCCGCGCGGTGCAGGCCGCGGCGCGGCGCGGCATCACGGTGCGCTGCGTGGGGCTGGACCCGGCGGCGGCGCCGGCGCTGCGGCGCATCTTCGGTGCCGGCGGCTACTGCGTGCCGGCCCGGGCCGACGCGCTGCCGTCACTGCTGGCGCGCGCGGCGCTGTCGAGCCCCGGACGCTGAACGCCCCGCGGGGGCGACGGGGCTTGGTCCGGCGGGCTGCCGCGGCCGGCACGCTGCGGCATCATCGTGGCCCCCGCCCTTTCCGGCCCCCGACACAGGACCTCCCCATGAGCTTCACCACCGAACAACAGCCCGGCGTCTGCGAGCAGGCCCCGGCCGCGACGAAGGGCTTCACGCTGAACCACAGCATGCTGCGCGTGAAGGATCCGAAGGTTTCGCTGGACTTCTACACGCGCGTGCTCGGCATGCGCCTGCTGCGCAAGCTGGACTTTCCGGAGATGAGCTTCTCGCTCTACTTCCTGGCGCAGGCCGAGGAAGCCGCCATGGCGCCGCAGGACGTGGGCGAGCGCACCGCGTGGACCTTCGCGCAGCGCGGCATCCTGGAGCTCACGCACAACTGGGGCACCGAGAACGACACCGAGTTCAAGTACCACGACGGCAATGCCAAGCCGCAGGGCTTCGGCCACATCTGCATCTCGGTGCCCGACCTCGACGCCGCGGTGCGCTGGTTCGACGAGAACGGCGTGACCTACGTGAAGCGTCCCGAGCAGGGCAAGATGAAGGACGTGGCCTTCATCAAGGACGCCGACGGCTACTGGATCGAGATCGTCGAGCCGGCGCGGCTGGCGAAGCTGGGACGCCCGGCTTGAGCGACGACGCGGCGCCCGAGCACTGGGCCGCCGACGCCGGCGAGCGCGACGTGGCCCGGCTGGACATCCCGCCGCACGCGAGCCGCGAGCGCGGCTTCGAGATCTACTGCAGCCTGGCCGTGAAGGCGCAGGGCGGCGGCGAGGCTTGGCACGAGCTGCGGGTGCTGGTGGACGGCGCGCTGGCGTGGTCGCGTCGCGTGAGCACGCAGCCGGTCGGCCGCGATTCGCTCGACGTGCGGCTGCGCCGCCAGGTCCCGGCCGGACAGCCTCTGCGACTGACCGCGGTGGCGCAGACGCAGCGCGCCACGCGGCTGGGGCTGGTGATCACCGCCGACGAGGAATGACGGGCGCGTCAACGACGGACAACGGGGTGACGACGATGGGCAGCAGCTGGTTCGAAGGCTTCGAGAGCCGCACGTTCGACATCGACGGCGTGCCGCTGTTCGCCCGCTACGGCGGCCAGCCCGACGGGCCGCCGCTGCTGCTGCTGCACGGCTACCCGCAGACGCACGCGATCTGGCATCGCGTGGCGCAGCGGCTGGCTGATCGCTACCGGCTGGTGATGCCCGACCTGCGCGGCTACGGCCGTTCGGCCAAGCCGCCCGGCGCGCACGACCACGCCAACTACAGCAAGCGCGCGATGGCGGCCGACGTGCTGGGCGTGATGCGCGCGCTGGGCCACGAGCGCTTCTTCGTGGCCGGCCACGACCGCGGCGGGCGCGTGGCGCACCGGCTGGCGCTGGACCATCCGCAGGCGGTGCGCAAGCTGTGCGTGCTGGACATCGTGCCCACGCTGACGATGTACGAGCGCACCGACATGGCCTTCGCGCAGGCCTACTACCACTGGTTCTACCTGATCCAGCCGGCGCCGCTGCCCGAGAAGCAGATCGGCGCCGACCCGGGCTGGTACCTGCGGCACACGCTGGGCGGCTGGGGCAGCAAAGGGATTTCCTTCATCGAACCGGAGGCGCTGGCCGACTACGACCACGGCTTCTGCACGCCCGAGGGCGTGCACGGCGCCTGCGAGGACTACCGCGCCGCGGCCGGCATCGACCTCGAGCACGACCGCGCCAGCCGCAAGGCCGGGCAGCGCGTGGCCTGCGACCTGCACGTGCTGTGGGGCGCGCGCGGCGTGGTGGCGAAGCAGTTCCAGCCGATCGCCGACTGGCAGGCCGCCTGCAGCGGCGCGGTGAGCGGCTACGCGGTGCCGGCCGGGCACTTCATTCCCGAGGAGCTGCCGGCGCTGACAGCGACGGAGCTGCAGAACTTCTTCGGCGGCGGCTGAGGAGGTCGGGAGGCCCTGATGGCCCCTGACACCCGGCCCGGCTAGCATCCGCCGGTCGTCGCGATCCGAGGAACCGTCATGCCCGCCTGGCTGTTGCGTCTGAACGAACACTTCCCGATCCGCTACTTCGTCTGGCTGGCCTGTGCGGTCGGCGCGTTGCTGAGCGCGCTGGTGTGGGTGGTGACCGGCAGCGGCGGCCTGGTGCTGCTGGTGTTCTTGGCGCTCGTGGGCACCGGCGTGCACGACGTGCGGCAGTCGCGCCACTCGGTGCTGCGCAACTACCCGGTGATCGGCCACCTGCGCTTCTTCTTCGAGTTCATCCGGCCGGAGATGCGGCAGTACTTCATCGAGGGCGACAACGAGGCGGCGCCGTTCTCGCGCCAGCAGCGCTCGCTGGTCTACCAGCGCGCCAAGGGCGAGCCCGACAAGCGGCCGTTCGGCACGCAGCACGACGTGGGCGCCGAGGGCTACGAGTGGATCAACCACTCGATCGCGCCCACCACGCTCGCGAGCCATGACTTCCGCATCACGGTGGGCGGCGAGCGGGCGCAGCCGTACAGCGCGTCGATCTTCAACATCTCGGCGATGAGCTTCGGTGCGCTGAGCGCCAACGCCATCCTCGCGCTCAACGCCGGCGCCAAGCGCGGCGGCTTCGCGCACGACACCGGCGAGGGCTCGATCAGCCGCTACCACCGCGAGCACGGCGGCGACCTGATCTGGGAGATCGGCTCGGGCTACTTCGGCTGCCGCCACGACGACGGCTCGTTCAGCGAGGAGCGCTTCGCCGAGACGGCGCGCGACCCGCAGGTGAAGATGATCGAGCTCAAGCTGAGCCAGGGTGCCAAGCCCGGCCACGGCGGCGTGCTGCCGGGCCCGAAGGTGACGCCGGAGATCGCTGCGGCGCGCGGCGTGGCGGTGGGCGTGGATTGCGTGTCGCCGTCGCGCCATGCCGCCTTCGACTCGCCGGTGGGCATGCTGCAGTTCATCGAGAAGCTGCGCACGCTGTCGGGCGGCAAGCCGGTGGGCTTCAAGCTGTGCATCGGCCACCCGTGGGAGTGGTTCGCGATCGCCAAGGCGATGCGAGAGACGAATCTGCTGCCGGACTTCATCGTGGTCGACGGCGCCGAGGGCGGCACCGGCGCGGCGCCGCTGGAGTTCACCGACCACGTGGGCGCGCCGCTGCAGGAAGGGTTGATGCTGGTGCACAACACGCTGACCGGCATCGGGCTGCGCGATCGCATCCAGCTCGGCTGCGCCGGCAAGGTGGTGAGCGCCTTCGACATCGCGCGGCTGATGGCGCTGGGCGCCGACTGGTGCAACGCGGGGCGCGGCTTCATGTTCGCGCTGGGCTGCATCCAGGCGCAGGCCTGCCACACCGGCCACTGCCCGACCGGCGTGACCACGCAGGACCCGATGCGCCAGAAGGCGCTGGTGGTGCCGACCAAGGCCGACCGCGTGTTCATGTTCCACCAGGAGACGCTGCGCGCGCTGAAGGAGCTGGTGCAGGCCGCCGGGCTGCAGCACCCGCGCGAGATCACCGCCGCGCACATCGTGCGGCGCGTGGCCGACCACGAGGTGAAGCTGCTGGCGACGCTGCTGCCGTTCGTGAAGCCGGGCGCGCTGCTGGCCGCCGAGCGCGGCGAGATCGACTGGCCGCACCAGGTGTTCCGGCTCTACTGGCCGCGCGCGAGTGCGCATTCCTTCTTGCACCAGCCCGATCCGCTGGCGACAGCGGCCGCCTGAGCGACTAAGCTCCCGGCAGGCGGCCCCCCGAGCGCCCCAGAAAGCCCGTTCCCAGGAGACGACAAGCGTGCTGAAGGTCTATCTCGTCGAAGACGATCCGCTGGTGGCCCAGCACGTGCTGGACACGCTGAACGAAGCGCCGGGCATCCGCTGCGTCGGCCACGCCAACCGGCTTGGCATCGCCCGCATCGACCTGCCGCAGTGCCGCCCCGACGTGCTGCTGTCCGACCTGGGCCTGCCCGACGGCGACGGCACCGAGCTGATCGGCGAGCTGAGCCATGCGCCGGCGATCGACGGCGTGTGGCACCCGCACATCCTGGTGTTCTCGGTGTTCGGCGACGAGGCGCGCGTGATCCAGGCCATCGAGGCCGGTGCCGACGGATACTTCCTGAAGGGCTGCACCTCGGAGGAGCTGGTGCGCGCCGTCGAGCAGGCCGCGCGCGGCGAGTCGCCCATCTCTCCGGCGATCGCGCGCCACCTGCTCAAGCGCTTCCGCGAGGACGGCTTCAGCGAAACGAGTTTCCGCGACTCGGGCTTCTCGGAGTTCGGCGGTGGAGGAGGCGACACCGGCATGATGGACCTCGACGAGCCCTCGCGCCGCGACCACGAGGTCAGCGCCCGCGAGCACGAGGTGCTGCGGCTCGTGGCCCAGGGCTACGTCAGCGAAGAAATCGCCGAGCGCCTGCTGACCACGCCGAGCGCCGTGGCCACCGCGGTGCGCAACGTCTACCGCAAGCTGCAGTTGGGGCAGCGCGCCCGCGCCACCGTGCAGGCGCAGTCGCGTCCCGGCTGGGCGTGAAGCCGGCCCGCCCCGCGACGGGGCCGGCACCCGCGGCGCCGTGCGCTGGCGGGGCCTGCTGGCGGGGCGTGCTGGTGCTGCTTGCGATCGGCCTGTCGGGCGGCGACTGCCATGCCGCGCCGCTGGTCGCCGTGGACACGAGCGGCCTGCGCAGCCCCTGGATCGCCGGCGCGGCCGGCGCACTGGGCGTGCTGGCGCTGCTGCTGTCCGGCCGCGCGCGGCGCTCGGGCTATGGCTGGTTCGGTGCCGCGAGCCTCCTGTGGGCCGTGCGCGAGGCCACGCTGCCCGGCGGCCCGGGCCCCGACGCGAGACCCTGGACGGTGGTGCTGCACCAGGCGGGCTTCGCGTGGATCGCGGTGCTGGGCGCGCTGTACGCGATGAACGTGGTGGGCCGCGACACGCTGCGCACCCGCCTCGTGCTGGGCGGTTGGGCCGCCGTGGCGCTGGCCCTGGCGGCCGGCGCGGTGCTGCTGCCGGCGCCGACGCTCGGCATGCTGCTGCGGGCCGGCACGCTGGCGATGGCGATGGGCGTGCTGTGGGTGCTGGCGTCCGCGGCACGGCAGCAGCGCAGCGCGCCCGCGCTGCTGCTGACCGTGACCGCCCTGATCGGCCTGGCGATCGGCCTGCGCGACCTGTGGGTGTTCGGCCAGCCGGAGCCCGGCGATGCGGTGGCCTGGAGCCGCTACACGGTGCTGCTGCTGATCGCGGTGGCGGCCTGGCTGCTGGTGGACGAGTTCACGCGCTCGAGCGCCGAGCTGCGCGCGCTGAACCGCGACCTGCTGGACCGCGTGGCGCAGAAGGAGCGCGACCTGCAGATGGCGTTCGAGGGCACGCGGCTGCGCGATCAGCGGCAGGCGGTGCTGGCCGAGCGCGACCGCATCCTGCGCGAGATGCACGACGGCCTGGGCGGCCGGCTGGTGGCGGCGATGGCGCTGACCTCGCAGGTGGAGCGTCAGTCGCTGCCGCCGCCGGGCGGCGAGCCGCGCAGCGTGGACGAGCCGCTGCGCGACCTGAAGCTCACGCTCGACGACTGCCTGGTCGAGCTGCGGCTCGCGCTCGACTCGCTGGAGACCGACCAGCGTCCGCTGATCGAGGCGCTGGCCGAGCTGCGCTTCCGCGTCGAGCCTTCGCTGCGGGCGGCCGGCGTGCGGCTGGTCTGGCAGCTGGACGAAGCGGCGAGTGAGGTGGAGCTGCCGGCGGCGGAGACGCTGCATGTGCTGCGCATCGTGCGCGAGGCGCTGACCAACGTGATCAAGCACGCCCACGCCACCGTGGTGTGGCTGCGCCTCGAGGCGCGCGGCACGCAGCGGCTGGCGCTGACGGTGGTGGACAACGGCCTGCAGCAGCGCATGAGCGAGGCGCAGGTCGACATGCCGCTGTTCGTGCCGCCGTCCATCGTGCACGGGGGTCGTGGCCTGGCCAACATGCAGCGCCGCGCGGCGGCCTTGTCGGCCCGCCTCGACAGCGGCCCGCACCCGGAAGGCTGGGCGGTGACGCTGGAGTTGCCGCTGCCGGCGGCGGGCTGAGGGCGGCCGTCAGGCCACCGGCGGCGCCGTGTCGGCGAAGCTCGGTCGCTGGCTCAGCTTGTCGAGCAGCTTGGCCAGCGACGGGTGATCGTCGCGCCAGGGGATCTGCGGGAAGCGGAACGACAGCCAGCCGAGCGCGCAGCCGACGGCGATGTCGGCCAGCGTGAAGTGGTTGCCGCCGCACCAGGGGCGGTCGCCCAGGCCCTGGCTCATCGCCTGCAGGCTGGCGTCGACCTTGGCCATCTGGCGGTCGACCCAGGCGTCGCTGCGCTGCGCCTCGCTGCGGCCGGCCCAGGTGCGTTCGAGCCGCGCCAGGATGGCTGCGTCGAGCAGGCCGTCGGCCAGCGCTTCCCAGGTGCGCACCTCGATCCGCTCGCGACCGGACGGCGGGATCAGCTTGCCCACCGGCGACAGCATGTCGAGGTACTCGACGATGACGCGCGAGTCGAACACCGCCTCGCCACCCTCCATCACGAGACAGGGCACCTTGCCGAGCGGGTTGGATTCGGAGATGGAGGTCTCTGCGCCCCACACGTCGTCGAGCACGAACTTGTACTCGAGCTTTTTCTCGGCCATCACGACACGGACCTTGCGGACGTAGGGACTGGCGAGGGAACCGATGAGTTTCATGGGAGGTGGGGTGTGGGCTGCGAAACGATTCTAGCGAGCCGCCCCGGTCGGACCGCGGCCTTCCGAGGGGGTGTGGCGCGGACCCCCTCCTACAATTGCAGGCTCCCCGCCACGCCCCGTGGCGCGCCCGCACGACCGACCGCTCCCCATGGAACTGACCGCCCTCACCGCCCTCTCGCCGCTCGACGGCCGCTATGCCGCCAAGCTCGCCGCGCTGCGGCCGCTGCTCAGCGAGTTCGGGCTGATGCACCGCCGCGTGCAGGTGGAGGTGGAGTGGTTCATCGCGCTCAGCGACGCGGGCTTGCCGGAGCTGGCGCCGCTAGGCAGCGAAGCCCGCGCTCACCTTCGCAAGCTGGTCGCCGGCTTCGCCGAGGCCGACGCGCAGGCCATCAAGGACATCGAGAAGACCACCAACCACGACGTGAAAGCGGTCGAGTACTGGCTGAAGTCGAAATTCGCCGGCCACGCGGAGCTGCAGGCGGCCGGCGAGTTCGTGCACTTCGCCTGCACCAGCGAGGACATCAACAACACCAGCCATGCGCTGATGCTGGGCGCCGCGCGCGAGGGCGTGCTGCTGCCGGCGCTCGACGGCCTGGTGGCCACGCTGACGCGCATGGCGAACCAGTTCGCCGACCTGCCGATGCTGAGCCGCACCCACGGCCAGACCGCCAGCCCCACCACCGTGGGCAAGGAGATCGCCAACGTGGTGGCGCGCCTGGCCACCGCGCGCCAGCGCATCGCCGCGGTGCCGCTGCTGGCCAAGATGAACGGCGCGGTGGGCAACTACAACGCCCACCTGTCGGCCTACCCCGAGCTGGACTGGGAGACCTTCAGCCGCCGCGTGGTGGAGCAGCAGCTCGGCCTGGCGTTCAATCCGTACACGATCCAGATCGAGCCGCACGACTACATGGCCGAGCTGTTCGACGCGGTGACGCGCTGCAACACCATCCTGATCGACTGGTCGCGCGACGTCTGGGGCTACATCAGCCTGGGCTACTTCAAGCAGAAGCTCAAGGCCGGCGAGATCGGCTCGAGCACGATGCCTCACAAGGTGAACCCGATCGACTTCGAGAACGCCGAAGGCAACCTGGGCCTGGCCAACGCGCTGCTCGCGCACCTGAGCCAGAAGCTGCCGATCAGCCGCTGGCAGCGCGACCTGACCGACTCCACCGTGCTGCGCAACATGGGCGTGGCGCTGGGCTACGCGCTGCTGGGCTGGGACTCGCTGGCGCGCGGCCTGGGCAAGCTCGAGGTCAACGAGGCCGCGCTCGCGGCCGACCTCGACGCCGCCTGGGAGGTGCTGGCCGAGCCCATCCAGACCGTGATGCGCCGCCACGGCCTGCCCAACCCCTACGAGCGGCTCAAGGAGCTGACGCGCGGCAAGGCGATCACGCGCGAGTCGCTCGCCGCCTTCATCGAGACGCTGGAGCTGCCCGAGTCCGAGAAGCAGCGCCTGCGCACGCTGACCCCGGGCAACTACACCGGCAAGGCGGCCGAGCTGGCGCAGCGCATCGGCGGCTGAGGGCGCACACGACATGAGCTTTCGCGCCCGCCTGCTGGCCGCCGAGCGGCTGAACGATTCGCTGCTGTGCGTGGGGCTGGACCCCGAGCCGTCCAAGTTCCCGGCGCCGTGGACCGGCGACGCCACGCGCATCTTCGACTTCTGCGCCCGCATCGTCGACGCCACCAAGGACCTGGTGATCGCGTTCAAGCCGCAGATCGCCTACTTCGCGGCGCACCGGGCCGAAGACCAGCTGGAGCGGCTGATGGCCTACCTCCGCCGCGTCGCGCCCGACGTGCCGGTGATCCTGGACGCCAAGCGCGGCGACATCGGCAGCACCGCCGAGCAGTACGCACGCGAGGCCTTCGAGCGCTACCAGGCCGACGCGGTGACGCTGTCGCCTTTCATGGGCTTCGACTCGGTCGAGCCCTACCTGCGCTGGCCCGGCAAGGGCGCGATCCTGCTGTGCCGCACCTCCAACCCCGGCGGCAGCGACCTGCAGAACCAGCGGCTGGCCGACGTGGACGGCACACCGCGGCTCTATGAGCACCTGGCGCAGCTCGCGCAGGGCCCGTGGAACACCAACGGCCAGCTCGGCCTGGTGGTGGGCGCGACCTTCCCCGAGGAGCTGGCGCGCGTGCGCGCGCTGGCGCCGACGCTGCCGCTGCTGATCCCCGGCGTCGGCGCGCAAGGCGGCGACGCGGCGGCGACGGTGAAGGCGGCCTGGCGCGGCGACAAGGCGACGACGAGCGCGCCGATCATCGTGAACTCCTCGCGCGCGGTGCTGTACGCCGGCCGCGATGCCGAGTTCGCGAGCGCGGCACGCCAGGTGGCGCTGGCCACGCGGGCGGCGCTGAACGCGGCGCGCTGAGGAAGCAGCAGCCCCTCAGCCCCGCAACTGCAACCCCCGCCGCCGCACCCCGGTCAACGCGAACAGCGCGTTCGCCACCGCCGGCGCAATGGGCGGCGTGCCGGGCTCGCCGACACCGCCGGGCGGGTGCTCGCTGGCGACGAGGTGGGTCTCGATCCGCGGCGACTCGGCCAGCGTGAGCAGCGGCTGCTCGGGAAAGTTCTTCTGCTGCACCACGCCGGCCACGATGTCGATGCCGCCGTGCAGCGCGGCGCTGAGGCCGAACACGATGCCGCCCTCCATCTGCTGCCGCACGATGCCGGGGTTGACCACGGTGCCGCAGTCGATGGCGCAGACCACGCGGTGCACGCGCGGCACGCCGCCGGCCGCCAGCGACACCTCGGCCACCTGCGCGACGATGCTGCCGAAGCTCTCGTGCAGCGCCACGCCGCGCGCCCGCCCGGCCGGCGAGGGCCGACCCCAACCGGACTGCTGGGCCGCGAGCTGCAGCACCGCGGCGTGGCGTGGGCTGCCGGCCAGCAGCGCGAGCCGGTAGGCCACCGGGTCCTGCTGCGCCGCGTGCGCCAGCTCGTCGATGAAGCTCTCGAGGAAGAAGGCGTTGTGCGAATGGCCGACCGAGCGCCAGTAGCCGACCGGCACGCCGCTGCGCGTGGCGACGTGGGCGATGCGCTGGTGCGCGATGTCGTAGGGCTGGTCGAACAGGCCCTCGGCAGTGGTCTTGTCGGGCAGGTCGACCGGGCCGGCCAGCCACGGCAGGCCGCGCTCCATCCAGCGCGGCGTGATGGCGTCACCGGCGCTCGCGATGCGCAGCGACAGCGGCCGGCCATCGGCCCCCAGCACCGCCTTCAGCGCCGCAGCCGCGGCCGGGCGGTAGTAGTCGTGCGTGGTGTCCTCCTCGCGCGACCACAGCAGCTGCACCGGCCGGCCGCCGGTCTCCTGCGCCACCGCGACGGCCTGCGCCACGAAGTCGGCATCGAGCCGGCGGCCGAAGCCGCCACCCAGCAGCGTGACGTGCAGCGTCACCGCGCGCTCGTCGACACCGGCGGCGCGCGCCGCGTGCGCGCGGGCGATGCCGGGCACCTGGGTCGGCGCCCACACGGTGACATGGCCGTCGCGGACCTGCGCGGTGCAGTTGATCGGTTCGAGCGCGAAGTGCGCGAGGTAGGGCGCGCGGTAGAGCGCCTCGACGGTGCGTGCGCCGGGGCCGGCCCCGCGCTCGGCCGCCGCCACATCGCCGCGGCGGTGATAGGCGAGGCCGCCGTCCTGCGCCAATGCGTCGCGCGCCGCAGCTTCCAGCGATGCGGCGATGGCCTGCGAATCGACCGTGCCGGCCGGCGGCGACGCCCAGTCGATCGCCAGCGCCTCGACCGCCTGGCGGGCATGCCAGCTGCTGCGCGCGACCACCGCAACGCCGGCGGTCGCGCCGGCCCGGGCCGGCAGGCGCACCAGCCGCTGCACGCCGGGGCGGCGCAGCACCTCGTCCTCGTTGCCGATGCGTTGCGGTGCACCGCCGAGCACCGGGCACATGCGCACGGCGGCGTACAGCAGCCCCTCGGGCCGCACGTCGAGGCCGTAGACCGCGCTGCCGTCGCTCTTGGCGACGACATCGGTGCGCGGCGTGTCGCGACCGATCAGCGTCCAGGCGGCACGCGGCTTCAGCGCCACGTCACCGGCCGGCGTGCCGGCGGCCGCGCCGGCGAGCTCACCGAAATGCGCGTGCACGCCGGAGGCATGCGACACGACGCCGTCGCGCACCGCGATCTCTTCCTTGGGCAGGCGCCAGCGCAGCGAGGCGGCTCCCACCAGCTGGGCCCGCACGGTGGCCGCAGCCAGCCGCAGCGGCTCCCAGGCGTCGACGATGCTGGTCGACGCGCCCGTCATGTTGATGCCGAGCTCGCGCGCCAGCTTGGCGACGACCCACTCGCCGCCCTTCACGGCCGCCGTCCGGCGGCCCGGCTCGCTGTCGCGCGGGTGGAAGGGCAGCGACGCGACGAAGGTGGCCACGTTGCCGTAGACCGCGTCGGCGCCGGCCTGGACCAGCCGTACGCGGTCGAGGCCGATGTCGAGCTCCTCGGCCACCAGCATCGGCAGCGTGGTGTGCACGCCCTGGCCCATCTCGCTGCGGTTCATCGCCAGCGCGACGCCGCCGTCGGCGGCGACCTTGATCCAGCCGTTGAACGCCACCTCGCCAGCCTGCAGCGCCAGCAGCGCACGGTCGCCCAGCCGTGAGCGCGGCGGCAGCGCCGCCCAGCCCAGCAGCAGGCCGCCGCCGGCCGCCGCCGCGCCGAGCAGCAGTGTGCGGCGCTTCATGGCGCGCGCTTCGGCGGCGGGGGCGTGGCCGCACGCGGTGCCGCCAGAGCCGCCGCGGCCGTGTGGATGGCAGCACGCACGCGTGGGTAGGTGCCGCAGCGGCAGAGGTTGGTGAGGGCCGCGTCGATGTCGGCGTCGCTCGGCTTGGGCTGGCGTTCGAGCAGCGCCGCGGCGGCCATCAGCAGGCCGCTCTGGCAGTAGCCACATTGCGGTACCTGGTGCAGCACCCAGGCGCGCTGGAGCGCGTGCGGCCGGTCGGCGCCGCCCAGGCCCTCGATGGTCTGCACCGCCCTGCCGCCGACGGCGGACAGCGGCGTGACGCAGGACCGCGCAGGCACACCGTCGAGCCGCACGGTGCAGGCGCCGCAGGCACCGATGCCGCAGCCGTACTTGCTGCCGGTGAGCTGCAGCACGTCGCGCAGCACCCACAGCAGCGGCATCGCCGGGTCGACGGCCTCGTCGGGCAGCGGCACGAAGCGGCCGTTGATCAGCAGGTCCATGCGCGGCGTGCCGGTTCAGGCGTCGAGCGGCTGCCCGTCCTGGAACACCCGCAGTTCGCCGGGCGCGAAGGCCTGCCAGTCCTCGTCGGCCGTCAGCGGTTCGGTGACGATGACCGCGACGCGGTCGTTCGGCGTGGTGTGCTCGGCGAAGTTCACCGTCAGGTCCTGGTCCTGCAGCCGCGCGTGGCGGAACGGGTGCTGGCGCACCAGCCAGTGCAGCCGCGTGGCGCCGTGCGCCCACAGTGCGTCGCCGTTGCTGAGCAGGAAGTTGAAGCTGCCGTGGCGGGCCACCGGCGGCGCCAGCTCGCGCAGCGTCTCGGTCAGGTCGCGCACGCTGGGCACCGACGCGTGGTTCTTCGCCAGCTCCTGCAGCAGCCAGCAGAAGGCGCGCTCGCTGTCGGTGTCGCCGACCGGATGGAAGGCGGCGTGCAGCTTGGGGTGGAAGTCCTTCAGGTCGCCGTTGTGGGCGAACACCCAGTAGCGGCCCCACAGCTCGCGCACGAAGGGGTGGGTGTTCTGCAGCGCCACGCCGCCCTGCGTGGCCTTGCGGATGTGCGAGATGACGTGTCGGCTGCGGATCGGGTAGCGCCGCACCATCTCGGCCACCGGCGAATCGTTGGCGCTGTGGTGGTCGACGAAGCAGCGCACGCCGGGGCCCTCGAAGAAGGCGATGCCGAAGCCGTCCTTGTGCTCGACCGCGCGCGTCGCGAAGCCGGTGAAGCTGAACACGATGTCGGTCGGCGTGTTGCCGTTCATGCCGAGCAGCTGGCACATGGGATGCGTGGGGAAGAGGGAATGGAGACGCGGACGGACAGTATCGGCTTCTATCGTCGGCGCGGCCACGGCCGCGGTCGTGCGTGGGCCGCCGTGCAACAGATCGCTTCGGTGTGCAAGGCCTTGCACAACCGGCAACGGAACGGCCGCTGCATGACACACTCGTTCGCAGCGGCGCCCCCACGGCCGCGGAGCCCCCGATGACCGATGTTGCCGATCTGCCGACGAACCCCACCGACGCCGGCCTGCCGACGCCGCGCGTGCCGCGCAGCTACCGCTGCCGCTGCGGGCGGCCGGTGTTCTTCCGTAACAGCCTGTGCCACGGCTGCGGCGCGGCGCTGGGCTACGAAGCACTGCGCGGGCAGGTGCTGGCCCTCGACCCCGGCCCCGAGGAGAACACCTGGCACGTGGACGGCGACGCGCAGACGCTGTACCGGCGCTGCGGCAACTTCGACACCATCGCCGGCTGCAACTGGCTGGTGCCGGCCTCGGCCGACGGCCGCTTCCAGCCGCTGTGCCAGGCGTGCCGGCTCAACCGCACCATCCCCGACCTGACGCAACCCGACCACGCCGAGCTGTGGCGCCGCATCGAGCTGGCGCGGCGGCGGCTGGTGTCGCAGCTGATCTCGCTGGGCCTGCCGGTCGCGTCGCGCGTGATCGGCGACGACCAGGACGCCGAGCGCGGCCTGATGTTCGACGTGCTGGCGCCACTGCCCGGCGCGCCCGCGGTGATGACGGGGCATGCCAGCGGCCTGATCACGCTGAACCTCGACGAGGCCGACGACGCGGTGCGCGAACGCATCCGCGCCGCGATGCGCGAGCCCTACCGCACGCTGCTGGGGCACTTCCGCCACGAGGTGGGCCACTACTACTGGGACCGGCTGGTGGACGGCACGCCCTGGCTGGACGGCTACCGCGAGCTGTTCGGCGACGAGCGCGACGACTACGCCGCGGCGCTGCAGCGCCACTACGCCAGCGGGCCGGCGCCGGACTGGGCGCAGCGCCACGTGAGCAGCTATGCCAGCACGCACCCGTGGGAGGACTGGGCGGAGACCTGGGCGCACTACCTGCACATGGTCGACACGCACGACACCGCGCTCAGCTTCGGCCTCGACGCGCGCACGGTGGCGATCGAGATCGAGCCCTTCGGGGCCGACGTGCTGTGGCGCCCCGACGATCCCGGCGCCGCCCACTTCCTGGGCTTCGTCAACGAATGGGTGGCCCTGACCAGCGTGCTCAACGAGCTGTCGCGCAGCATGGGCCAGCACGACTTCTACCCCTTCGTGCTGCCGCGTCCGGTGGTGGCGAAGCTGCAGTTCGTGCACCTGGTGGTGCAGGCGGCGGCGGCCGAGCCGCAGAGCGCGGCGCCCGCGAAGGAACCGCTCGCTGCGACCGATGCCGAAGCCGCCGTGCCTCCGGAGGCGCCCTCCGTCAGTGCAGCACCAGCGGCTGCTGCATCAGCGCCGCGTAGCGACTGACGTAGGCGTCGATCTCCTCTTCGGACGGCGAGGTCTCGATCAGCGCGTCCACGCCCTCGCGGAAGCTCGCGGCCAGGGCGCCCTCGATGAAGATCTCCTTGCGCGCGAACTTGTCGACGATCTCGTAGCCGCCCCGCGTCAGCCCGGGCACGCCTTCGCGGACGTCCGGTTCCTCGGACGCCACCTCGAACTGCACCACGGCAAAACTGTCGGAGTTGTAGAGCATCTGCATGGACTTCCCCTTTGAGGGCCAGATGATGGGGCTGACGCAAATTTCAAGCCAGGAGCCGTCTCGCCCGCAGGATTCGACTCAGTTCACCCGCAGCAGTTCAAACGCGTCGCTGCTGCCGTCGGTGAGGCGGGCGCGCACCGGCAGGTACTGTCGGGCCGGGTCGAGCCAGAACTCGGCGCGGGTGTCCTGCGGGCCTTCGGGCTCGCGCAGGAAGCGCAGCGCACGCACGCTGCCGGCCGGCGTGTCGACCGACTGCAGGCCCTCGAAGCGCAGCGACCAGACGTGGGCGTCGCCACGCGCCCCGACCACCCGGATCAGGAAGTGCTCGCCGGCCGGCGGCGGCTTGCTCCAGGCGTTGGCGATGGCCGCGAGCTGCAGCATCACGCTCAGGCGGTCCTGCACGCCGGGCGTCACCGGCTGCTCCGGGCTCTGCCCCGAAAAGCTGATCACGCCGGCGCCGCGCTGGAAGCTGGCCGCCTGCTCGGCACGCCGCAGCCGCTTGTCGGTGTAGCGCTCCGGCGCCAGGCCGGCGGCGTCGAAGCCGCCGCGGCTGGTCTGCGTGATCAGCGTGCCGATGATCGGCACCCGGCCCTCGAGCCGCAGCACATAGCCGCTGCCCTGCGGTCGCCAGTCGATCTCGCCGCTGCCGGTGATGGCGCCGCGGCTGAGGCGGTAGTCGACCTTGGCCGCGGCCGGGATGCGGGTGCGGTAGGTCGGCGGTGCAGCGTCGCCACCGGTCGCCGCCGCGGCGGGTGCCGTGGCCGCAACGGCCAGCAGCAGGTCGTCGGGCCGCGCGGCGGGCACGGCTTCGCCCGCCACCTCAACCGCCGACGGCTCGGCATCGGCCACGGCGCGACGGCGCGACGGCGCGGCTGGCGCGACCTCGACAGGCCGGACGCTGGGCCCCGGCGGCGCGGCCCGCGCCGCCGCCAGCGCCTCGAGCACGGGCAGCGTCACGGTGGTTTCGGCGCTGGCGAGCAGCACGGGTGGCGCGAGCGACGCCCCGGCCGGCGAGGCAAGCGCCCAGACCGATCGGCCCGGGGCCGCTGCGGGCAAGGGCGCGTCGGGGCGCGCCCCCCCGAGGCCCTCGAGCGCCCAGGCGTGCAGCAGCAGCACCGCCGCAGCCAGGCCGGCGAGCCCCAGCGTGCCGTGCCGTCTCATCGGCGGCGCCTCGGGGACCGGGTCGCCGCGGGCGCCGGACCGGCGTCCGCCCCGCCGAACTCGCGCGACAGCGCGGCGGCGACCGAGCGCGCGGCCCGATCGATCACGCCGCCGGCCCGGCCATCGAAGGCGGCGCTCGGGCCCAGCGTGACCAGGCCGAGCACGAGGCGGCCCGTGGCATCGAACACCGGATGACACCAGGTGACGAGGCCCGGTTGCGGATCGCCGTCGGCCGTGCCGGCGCCGCGCGCGCGGACCGCTGCGGCCCAGGGGGCCCCACCGGACCCGGTGGCGAGCCGCGCGAGGGAACGCACCGGACTGGCGCCGCGTTCACGCGCCAGCACGGACGCGATCTGCTCGCGCGGCAACCAGGCGGCGAAGCAGCGGCCGGTCGCGGAACTCGACAAGGGCATCACGCTTCCCAAACGCAGGCCGATGGTGAGCGGCTGACACGAAGGGGTCTCGCAATGCACGATGATGGGACCGCGCTCGCTCCACACGGCCAGCGCCGTCGTGTGGCCGATCGCCTCGCACAGGCGAGCCGCCGCCGCGCGCGCGGCCGCCAGGCCGTCGAGCCGTGCCAGGCTGGCGAGTCCGAGGCGCCGCGCCGTCGGACCGAGGTCGTAGCGGCTGGTGGCAGGATCCTGGGCCACGAGCCCGACGCGCTGGAAACTCACGAGGTAGCGGTGGGCCTTGGCCGCGCTCATGGCACAGGCGGCGGCCAGATCGCGCAGCATCATCGCGTCGGGCGCGGAGGCCAGCGCGTCGAGCACGGCATAACCGACCTCGACCGACTGGATGCCGGCGCGCCCGGGCATCATGGCCGCATCGACCGTGGCGGGAGGAGAACGCGTGGACACGACGGCAAATTTACAATGACGGAATCGATTCACTGTATCGAAATTTTGCCAACGGGGCCGCGACCCCGCCGAGGAGACCGACACCGATGAAACTCGCCACCTACAAGGACGGCTCGCGCGACGGCCAGCTGGTCGTCGTCTCGCGCGACCTGTCCACGGCCCATCACGCGAACGGCATCGCCGGTCGCCTGCAGCAGGTGCTGGACGACTGGAACTTCCTGTCGCCGCAGCTGCAGGACCTGTACGAGACGCTGAACCAGGGCAAGGCCCGCCACGCCTTCGCGTTCGAGCCGGCGCAGTGCATGGCGCCGCTGCCGCGCGCCTGCCAGTGGGCCGACGGCTCGGCCTACCTCAACCACGTGGAGCTGGTGCGCAAGGCGCGCGGCGCCGAGGTGCCCGAGAGCTTCTACACCGACCCACTGATGTACCAGGGCGGCAGCGACGACCTGCTCGGCCCCTGCGACGACATCGTCGTGCCGAGCGAGAAGATGGGCATCGACTTCGAGAGCGAGGTCGCGGTGATCACCGGCGACCTGCCGATGGGCGTGTCGCCGGAAGCGGCGATCGACGGCATCCGCCTGCTGATGCTGGCCAACGACGTGAGCCTGCGCCACCTGATCCCCGCCGAGCTGGCCAAGGGCTTCGGCTTCCTGCAGAGCAAGCCGGCCACCGCCTTCAGCCCGGTCGCCGTCACGCCCGACGAACTGGGCACGGCCTGGCAGGGCGGCCGCGTGCACCTCACGCTGCAGACCCAGTGGAACGGCAGGAAGGTGGGCCTGTGCGAGGCCGGGCCCGAGATGACCTTCCACTTCGGCCAGCTGATCGCCCACCTGGCCACCACGCGCCGGGTGCGCGCCGGCAGCATCGTCGGCAGCGGCACGGTCAGCAACAAGGACTGGTCCAAGGGCTACAGCTGCATCGCCGAGAAGCGTGCGATCGAGACGATCGAGGGCGGCGCGCCGGTCACCGAATTCATGCGCTACGGCGACACGGTACGCATCGAGATGAAGGGCAGCGACGGCCAGAGCGTGTTCGGCGCGATCGAGCAGACGGTGGCAGCACCGGGCTGACCCGTGCACGGCGGCGCATGACCGAGTTCCCCCGCACCCTGAAGATCGCCACCGTCTGGCTGCTGCTGGGCCTGGCGGTGTTCCTCGGCTTTCGGGCGCTGGAGGCGCAGCAGCAGCGTTCGCGCTTCTCGCACGAGGGCGGCGTGATCGAGATCCGGCGCGGCAACGACGGCCACTACCACTGGCCCGCTCGGCTGAACGGCCGCGAGGTCGACTTCCTGGTCGACACCGGCGCGACACGCAGCGCGATCTCGGCGGCGCTGGCCGACGAGCTGAAGCTCGAGGCCATCGGACGCATCGATTCCAGCACCGCCGGCGGCGTGGTGCGCGGCCACGTGGCCCGGGCCGACCTGGTGCTGGACGGCGGCGTGCGCGTCGAGCGCCTGCCGCTGGTGGTGCTGCCGGCGCTCGGCGACAAGCCTCTGCTCGGGATGGACGTGCTGGGCCGGCTGCGCTGGCAGCAACAGGGTGGCGTGCTGCGCATCGAGGCCGGCTCCTGAGGTCGTTCGCGCCGAGGCGGGTTCTTGCCTAGCGCGAACCGCGCACAAGCGCGGCGCGGCGCCGCACAATGGCTGGTCCCACGACCACAACAACAGGAGACCGCCGATGACTGCCGCCCCCCCCGACTTCGCGAAACTGGTTCCCGGCTTCGACTTCCTGCAGGGCCTGGTCAAGAACGCCGGCTCGGTGCTGCCCAACATCGGCCAGTGGGTCGCGCCGACGCTCAACCCGGAGGAACTGGAGAAGCGCATCGAGGAACTGCGCACGGTGCAGTTCTGGCTGGAGCAGAACGCGCGCATGCTGGGCGCGACGATCCAGGCGCTGGAAGTGCAGCGCATGACGCTGTCGACGCTGAAGACCATGAACGTGCAGGTGGCCGACCTGCGCGAATCGCTGCGCATCAAGCTGCCCGACGAGGCGCCTGCCGGCGCGCCGCCCGCGCCCGCCGACGACCACTCCGACGACGCGCCGGCCGAGGCCGCGCCGGCGAAGAAGCGCGCCGCACCGCGCGCGAAATCCCGCGCCGCCGCCGCGCCGGTGACCGGCATCGTCGACCCGACGCAGTGGTGGGGCGCACTGACGAAGCAGTTCACCCAGCTGGCCGCCAGCACCATGAAGGACGTCGCCTCCGACTCCGCGAAGCAGCTCGCCGGCAACCTGGTGAAGCAGAGCTTCGACGCGGCCGAGCAGACCATCAAGGTCGGCATGGCGCCGGCCCGCAAGGCGGCCGAGATGGCCGGCGGCGTGGCCAACCGCGCGGCGCGCGCGGCGGCGGCCGGCAAGTCGGCTGCCAAGCCTGCTGCGGCCAGGAAGAAGGCCGCACCGGCACGCAAGGCAGCCGCGCGCCGACGCTGACGTTTCCCGTGCCGGACTCGATGCAAGCCTTTGCCCACGCCCACGCCACCCACCCCGACGCCCGACTGGCCCTGGGGCTGGTGTGCGCGCAGCTCGACGCCCAGCTCGCCGACCGCCCCGCGCCGACGCTGGGCTGGTGCTACCTGACCGACCACCACGCCAACGCCGCCGAGGCCCTGCTGGCCGACCTGCGCGAGCGCTTCCCGGGCACCGCCTGGGTCGGCAGCGTCGGCATCGGCATCTGCGCGAGCGGTGTCGAGTACTTCGACGAGCCCGGGCTCGCGGTGATGCTGGCGGCGATGCCGCACGAACAGTTCCGCGTGTTCTCCGGACGTCGGCCGCTGCAGGGCGATGCCGGCTTCGTGCCGCACACGGCGCTGGTGCACGCCGACCCGTCGACGCCCGAGCTGTCGGAGCTGGTCGGCGAGTTGAGCGAGCGGGTCGACAGCGGCTACCTGTTCGGCGGCCTCGGCTCGGCGCGCAACCGCGTACTGACGATCGCCGCGCCCGGCGGCGACGACGCCGATGAAGGTGGCGTGTTCACCGGCGGCCTGTCGGGCGTGGCGTTCACGGCCGACGTGGCGATCGTCTCGCGCATCACCCAGGGCTGCCAGCCGGTGGGCCCGGTGCGGGCGATCACGCGGATCGAGCGCAACGTGGTCTACGAGCTCGACGATCGACCCGCGCTCGACTGCCTGCTGGGCGATCTGGCCGTCGACGAGCAGGCGCCACGCGAGGCGCTGCCCCGCATGCGCAGCACGCTGGTCGGGCTGAGCGATACCGCGACCCCGCAGCCGGGCGAGTTCGTCACCGCGGCGCGCGGCCATGCCTTCGGCACCGAGACGCGCGTGCGCCACCTGATCGGCATCGACCCGCAGCGCCGCGGCATCGCGATCGCCGACACCGCGCTGGCCGGCCAGCAGCTGGCCTTCTGCCACCGTGACACCGACGCGGCCCGCCGCGACCTGGTGCGCATCGCCACCGAGATCCGCAGCGCGCTCGAGCCCGAGGAGCTGCCGGACGGCGGCGCGGCCGCCACCGGCGGGCGCCGGATCGCCGGCGCGCTCTACGTGAGCTGCACCGGCCGCGGCGGCCCGCACTTCGGGGCGCCGTCGGCCGAGCTGCAGCTGCTGCGCCATGCGCTCGGCGACGTGCCGCTGGTCGGCTTCTTCGCCGCAGGCGAGATCGGCCACCGCCATCTCTACGGCTACACCGGCGTGCTGACCGTGTTCACCGCGCCGGCGTGATGATGACCTGCCCGAAGCGCTGCCGGGCCTTGCGGCTGCGGTCTCGGCCCGGGGAACCGGCGTGCAGGGTCGCGGTCTGACAACCATGCGCGTCCCGTCGCTTCCGATCGTCGCGGGCCTGATGGCGCTGGCCCCGCACGCGCCGGCGTCGGCCCAGGCGACCTCCACCGCCACGCCGGCTTCGGCGGCCTCGGCCGCCGCACCCTCGGCGCCCGCAGCGCGCGAGATCGTGCAGCAGCGCCTGCCCGATGGCCGCGTGATCTTCACCGACCGGCCGCAGCCGGGGGCGAAGACCGAACGCCGCTGGACCACCACCCCGGAAGACCCGGCCGAGGCCGAGGCGCGCCGCGCCGCGGCGCAGCGCGAATCGGCCGCGGTCAGCGAACGCATCGGCCGCCAGATCGAACTGCAGCGCGAACGCGACCAGGAGGTCGAGCTCGCCCGCGCGAAGGCGGCGCAGGCCGAGGCCGAGCGCGAGGCGGCCCGCGCCCGCGCCGAGGCGGAAGCGCCACCGCCGGTGGTCGTGATCCCGCACCGCCCGGTGCGACCGCGCCCGCCTCCCACCGTGCGACCGCCGGAGCCTCGCCCGCCGGAGCGACCCGGCCCCAAGGTCCCGCCCCGCCCAGGCGCCACGCCACCGCCGGGCACGCTGGTGGATCACTGACGAGAACGGCCTGCGGCGTTCGTCGCGCGCCATTGCCCTCGTCCGCGTCAAAACCGCCAGAACCCGAGCGCATGGCCGGCGGGGTCGGCAGCGCTTAAGCTCGCACGTTGAGTGCGGCCGTCGCCATCCGTGGGGATCGGCGGCCACGCCAGGAGACCTCGATGAACGCACCGCTCGCCGCGACCGCGCTGCCTGCCGCCCCGTCCCGCGAAGAACGCAGCCGCCGCCAGGCCGAAGTGGTGGCCGCGCTCGCGCCGCTGCTGCCCGCCCATGCGCTGCTGTGGCAGCGCGAGGACACCGTCCCGTACGAGTGCGATGGCCTCACCGCCTACCGCGCCATGCCGCTGGTCGTGGCGCTGCCGGAGACCGAGGCCCAGGTCGCCGCGGTGCTGAAGGCCTGCCACCGCCTCGCGGTGCCGGTGGTGGCGCGCGGCGCCGGCACCGGCCTGTCGGGCGGCGCGATGCCGCACGAACTCGGCGTGACGCTGTCGCTCGCCAAATTCAACCGCATCCTGAAGGTCGACCCGGTCAGCCGCACCGCCGTCGTCCAGTCGGGCGTGCGCAACGCGGCCATCAGCGAGGCCGCCGCGCCGCACGGCCTGTACTACGCGCCCGACCCGAGCAGCAAGATCGCCTGCACGATCGGCGGCAACGTGGCCGAGAACTCCGGCGGCATGCACTGCCTGAAGTACGGCCTGACGATCCACAACGTGCTGCGGGTGCGCGGCTACACCGTCGAGGGCGAGCCGGTCGAGTTCGGCTCCGAGGCGCTCGACGCGCCCGGCCTGGACCTGCTGTCGGCGGTGATCGGCTCCGAGGGCATGCTGGCGGTGACGCTCGAGGTCACCGTGAAGCTGGTGCCCAAGCCGCTGCTGGCGCGCGCCATCCTGGCCAGCTTCGACGACGTGCGCAAGGCCGGCAACGCGGTGGCCGCGCTGATCGGCGCCGGCATCATCCCGGCCGGCCTGGAGATGATGGACAAGCCGATGACCGCCGCCGTCGAGGACTTCGTGCACGCCGGCTACGACCTCGACGCCCACGCCATCCTCATCTGCGAGAGCGACGGCACGCCCGAGGAGGTGGAGGAGGAGATCGCCCGCATGGTGGCGGTGATGGAAGGGGCCGGCGCGACACGCTTCGACATCAGCACCAGCGAGGCCGAGCGCCTGAAGTTCTGGAGCGGGCGCATGAACGCGTTCCCGGCCAGCGGGCGTATCAGCCCCGACTACATGTGCATGGACTCGACCATCCCGCGCAAGAAGCTGGCCGAGATCCTGACCCGCATCACCGAGATGGAGACAAAGTACGGCCTGCGCTGCTGCAACGTGTTCCATGCCGGCGACGGCAACCTGCACCCGCTGATCCTGTTCGACGCCAACGACCCCGACCAGCTGCACCGCGCCGAGCTGTTCGGCGCCGACATCCTGGAGACCAGCGTGATGCTCGGCGGCACCGTGACCGGCGAGCACGGCGTGGGCGTCGAGAAGCTCGCATCGATGTGCGTGCAGTTCACGCCGGCCGAGCGCGAGCAGATGCTCGGCCTCAAGCGCGCCTTCGACGCGGCCGGCCTGCTGAACCCCGGCAAGGTGATCCCCACGCTGCACCGCTGCGCCGAGTACGGAAAGATGCACGTGAAGAAGGGCCTGCTGCCCTTCCCCGACCTGCCGCGGTTCTGACGCCGGTCGGCCCTCCATCCGTTCGAGAACCCGTGCCACGACGATGACCTCTCCCGACGACGACCCCGCCTTGCGCGCCCTGGTCGAGCGCGTGCGCGCCGCGCAGGCCGACGGCACCCCGCTCGAGATCGCCGGCCACGGCTCCAAGGCCTTCTACGGCGGCCCGCGCCACGGCGAGGCGCTGCACACCACCGGGCTCACCGGCATCTCCAGCTACGAACCCACCGAGCTGGTGGTGAGCGCACGCGCCGGCACGCCGATCGCCGAGCTGGAGGCGGCGCTCGCCGAGCACGGCCAGTGCCTGCCGTTCGAACCGCCGCGCTTTCGCGTCGGCTCGGTCGCCAAGGGCACGGTGGGCGGGCTCGTCGCGGCCGGCCTGAGCGGGCCCAGCCGCGCCAGCGTGGGCGCGGTGCGCGACCACGTGCTCGGCGCCACGCTGCTGAACGGCCGCGCCGAGGTGCTGAGCTTTGGCGGCCAGGTGATGAAGAACGTGGCCGGCTACGACGTGTCGCGTCTGCTGTGCGGCTCGATGGGCGTGCTGGGCGTCGTGCTGGAGGTGTCGCTGAAGGTGCTGCCGGTGCAGCCGGCCACGGCCACGCTGCGCTTCGAACTCGACGAGGCTGCAGCACTGCAGCAGCTCAACGCCTGGGGCGGTCAGCCGCTGCCCGTGAGCGCCAGCGCGTGGTGGGCCGGCATGCTCCTGCTGCGGCTGCGCGGCGCACGCGCCGCGGTGAATGCCGCCGTCGACACCCTGCTCACGCGGCACCGCGGCGAGGGCGTGGAAGACAGCCTGGCCACGCCGTTCTGGGACGGCCTGCGCGATCACGAGGACGAGTTCTTCGTGAAGGCCCGCACCGCGGTCGAGTCGAACACCGGCGCGGCGCTGTGGCGCCTGTCGGTCCCGCAGACGGCCGCGCCGATCGCGCTGCCCGGCGAGCAGCTGATCGAATGGGGCGGCGCGCAGCGCTGGTGGTGCACCGCCGCCAGCGCGGCCACGGTGCGCGAGGCGGCCCAGCGCGCCGGCGGCCACGCCACGCTGTTCCGCGGCGGCGACAAGACGGCCGGCGTGTTCACGCCGCTGAGTGCGCCGCTGCAGCGCATCCAGCGCGAGCTCAAGCGCGAGTTCGACCCGGCCGGCGTGTTCAACCGCGGCCGCCTCTACCCCGATCTGTGAGCTGACCCCGCACGATGCAAACCACCCTTGCCCCCGAATACCAGGGCAGCGCCGACGGCGCCGATGCCGAAGCGATCCTGCGCAAGTGCGTGCACTGCGGCTTCTGCACCGCCACCTGCCCGACCTACCAGCTGCTGGGCGACGAACTCGACGGCCCGCGCGGCCGCATCTACCTGATCAAGCAGGTGCTCGAGGGCGCCGAGCCGACGCGCAAGACCCAGCTCCACCTGGATCGCTGCCTGACCTGCCGCAACTGCGAGTCCACCTGCCCGTCGGGCGTGCAGTACGGCGCGCTGGTGGACATCGGCCGCCGCGTGGTCGATGCCAAGGTCGAGCGCCCGGCTGGTGAACGTGCCGCTCGCACGGCGCTGAAGGAAGGCCTGACCTCGCCGCTGTTCGCCCCGGCGATGAAGCTCGGCCAGCTGTTCCGTCCGCTGGTCCCCACGGCGCTGAAGGCCAAGGTCCCGCCGAAGGCCCCGGCCAGCGCGCACCGCTGGCCGACGCGCAGCCACCCGCGCAAGGTGCTGATGCTGCTGGGCTGCGTGCAGCCGGCGATGGCGCCGAACATCAACAGCGCCACGGCGCGCGTGCTCGACGCCGCCGGCATCCAGACCCTGGTGGCCGACGACGCCGGCTGCTGCGGTGCCATACGCGACCACCTCGGCGACCACGAGGGTGGCCTGGCCGACATGCGCCGCAACATCGACGCCTGGTGGCCGCTGGTCGAGGGCCTGACCGGGCAGGGCGCCGTCGAGGCGATCGTGATGAACGCCTCGGGCTGCGGCGTGACCGTCAAGGACTACGCCCGCCACCTGAAGCACGACCCCGCCTATGCCGAGCGCGCCGCGAAGATCTCGGCGCTGACCCGGGATCTGAGCGAACTGCTGCCCGACCTGGTGCCCAAGCTCAAGCCGCGGCTGCGCGGCAAGGCGCCCAAGCTCGCCTTCCATCCGCCTTGCACGCTGCAGCACGGCCAGCAGCTGCGCGGCGGCATCGAGGGCGGTCTGCGCGAGCTCGGCTTCGACATCACGCTGACCCCGACCGACAGCCACCTGTGCTGCGGCTCCGCCGGCACCTACTCGGTGCTGCAGCCGGCGCTGGCCTACCAGCTGCGCGACCGCAAGCTCGCCGCGCTCGCGCCGGTGGGCGCACAGGCCATCGTGTCGGCCAACATCGGCTGCATCCAGCACCTGCAGAGCGGCACGCCGACGCCGGTGAAGCACTGGGTGGAGGTGCTCGACGAGGCGCTGGCCTGACGGCCCCGGGGCCCGTCGATGGGCTCCGCACCGCGCTTGTTCTCTTGCAGATTGCTGACTACGATACCGGCGACTGCAAGGGGGGAGCATGGGAGTTCGTGACGGGCGCGGCCGTTGGCGCGCACGCGGGGCGGGGCTGTTTGCGCTGATCGCGGGCTGCGAGGTGCTGGCGGGGCCCTTCACGCCCGTGGCAGGCCAGGAATACCGCGAAGTGGCCGACCCGCCGACCCAGGTGCAGGGCCAGGCGGTGGTGGGCGCGGCCCTGATCGGCGTGCAGACGCAGATCGGCGCGCAGTTCCTCTACGCCCGCGCCAAGGCGCCGTTCAGCGGGCAGGTGCGCGTCAGCCTCACCACCGCCGATGGCCGGCTGCGTGGCGACGGTGTCTTCCAGGGCGAGGCCCGCGAGGGCGAATGGATCGAGCTCGAACTCAAGCCGAGGGATGGCAAGCGCCTGCGCCCCAATCCGCTGGCGCCGGAGCGCGTCGCGGTGTCGGTGCGCTATGTCGAGAACGGCTCGTCGGTGGAGCATCCGATGGTCGCGGCCTGGGAGGTCCCGTCCGCATCGACGACGGCCGCGACGTTGCGGCTGTATGTCAACAGCCGGCGCGCCCCGGAGATGCTGGTCGCGGTGAAGGGCCGTCCGCCCGAGATGTGCCGGCGTGCGCCGGACAAGTCGACGGTGCGCTTCGACATGCTGTGCGAACTGCCGCTCGCCAGCGTCGTTGGCAGCAAGGGCAAGCTCACGCTGGTGCGCCGCGACGGCTTCGAAGAGCTGGAGCAGCCGGTCGTCGTCGGCTGGTGAAGGCCCGCGCACGGTGCGACACCTGCTCTCCCACCTGGCCGTGATGCTGCTGCTCGCAGCGCTGGCGGCGGCCATCGCGCTGCCGCTCAGCCTGCGCACCGCGACCGACACCGCGTTCACGCTGACCGCGAACACCGACGTCCTGTCGGTCGAGCCGCTGTGCGACCAGGAACTGGTCTGGGACCTCGGCAGGGCCGAGGCCGTGGCGCTCGGGGCCGGCGCGGCTGCGCCGGGGCGAGCCACCAGCGCCACCAGTGTGCACCTGCGCGGCGGCGCGCGCGCGGTGCTGGAGCGGCGCCCCGACGGCTTGTGGCGCATCGACCTGACCCGCGGCCCGCTGCACGCGCGCTGCATCGCCCAGACCGGCCAGCCCGCGGTGGTGGTGACGGTCGACGACCAGGTGCTGGAACTGCCGACCGATCCCGCGAAGGGACCGCGCGCGCTGAGCGTGAGGACGACGCGGCCCGCCGCGGCGGGCCCGCAGAAGGACGAGGACGACAAGCCGTCCGGTACCGTGCTGCTGCTGAGCGGCCGCGTGGTGCTGGGGGAACTGCTGCGCCACGGCGGCGGCTGGCAGCAGACCACCTCGCCGCTGCTGCGCGAGGGCAAGCTCGAGGCGCGCACCCGCGAGCCCTTCACCGACCGCAGCGTGCCGGTGATCGAGGAGGCCCTGGACGCCGGCAGCCGCGTCGACACGCATGCCTGCCTGATGCATGCCGAGGCGCCCGCGCAGCTCGCCTGCCTGGGCACCACGCCGGTGAGCGCCACCGGCATCGTCTACGACAACAAGGATCGCGCACTCGACGTGAAGCTGCACGTGACGACCGCGCGCATCGGCATCGCGCAGCACGGCGGCGAACAGCGCGCCGTCGCCGTCACCTGGTGGAACCGCTTCGTCTCGCTGCAGTTCGTGCAGATGTTCGCGGCCACCCTGCTGCTGCTCGGCACGCTGGCGCAGACGGTCACCACGCTGCCCGGGCTGTTTCGACCCGCCCCCTGACGACCCCTCCTCCTGCCCGATGACACCCCTCCCGATCGCCCGATGGCTCGGCCTGCTGCTGGCACCGGCCCTGATCTCCACCGCCGGCGCCGAGCCGGTCGACATCCGCCAGGGCGAGTCGAACGGCTCGGGCTACGGCTTTCGGCGCGGCGACAACTGCCTCGTCGTCACCGCCGGCCACGTGGTCGCGGAGACCGGCGCCGACATCACCGTCACCGACCGCCAGGGCGGCAAGGCCACCGGACAGCGCATCTACTACAACCCGTCGCGCACCGAGGACCTGGCGCTGATCGAACTGCCGGCGCGCTCCGTCGTGGCCTGCAACGACCGCTGGCCCGATGCGTCGGAAGTGGCGCCCGCCGCCGCTGCCGCGAACGCGCCCTTCGAGGTGGTGCGCCACTACCCCGGCGGCCGCGAGACCATCGTGCGGCTGCGCGCGGCCGGCGGCACCTCGCAATGGCACACACTGGCCTTCGAGGACAAGCTGCGCATCATCCAGTCCGACAGCGGCTCGATCGTGCGCTCGAACGGCCGCTTCGCCGGCATCGTGGTGAGCGTTCGCGAGGCCGACGACCGCGTGGACGTGCTGCGTTTCGACGTCATCGACCGCCTGGTCGGCGACCGCTTCCGCACCGTGGTGCGCGGCGTGCCGGTCGCGCTGGAAGGCGTGAAGCAGCGCGGCCGCGTCAACCCCAACTGGACCACCTACGTCGCATCGTGGCTGAGCGAGTCCGCCGGCCGGCCGGTGGTGCCGCAGCAGGATGCGAGCGCGCGCTGCCGCATCGGCGTCGACGTCATCGAGTGGGCGCGTTCCCGGGTCGACAACCCCGAGTACGACAAGCTCGAGAGCGCGCTGCGCGCCTGCACGCAGGGCGTGTCGATCGGCGGCGTGCCGCTCGGTCTGAAACTGCCGGGCACCGACCGCGCCAGCTGCCAGCGCCAGGTGCGCGAGCGGATGCGCGGCGTGCCGCGCGTGCTGCCGTCGCACAAGCTCACGCTCAACGTCACCATGACGCCGCGCCAGCGCGCGCCCGTCAGCAAGCTGCAGACGACCGAGCATGTCGAGGACGGCAGCAAGGGCGGCGCGCGCGCCGAGACCGAGCTCACGGTGCTGCAGCAGTCGTTCGCGCAGGTGGCCGGCGAGCTGTTCAGCGCCGGGGCCTGCGAGTAGCGCCCCGGGCGGCGCTCAGGCCGCGTGCGCCTCCGCCGCCAGCGGCTCGGGGCGCACCCGCAGCGCCCACATCACGCCGGCGATCAACAGCGCCACGCCGGCGATCGTGAGCGGACCGGGCCATTCCTGGCGCAGCGCGTAGGCATAGGCCAGCGCCGACAGCGTCTCGAACACGATGAGCTGGCCGACCAGCGAGGTCGGCAGCCGCTGGCTGGCCTCGTTCCAGCACAGCGTGCCCAGCCACGACGCGAACAGCCCGATCGCCAGCATCAGCCCGATGAAGCGCCCGGGCGTCGGTCCGAACGGCATGTCGAAGCCGCCGCCCTGCAGCGCGTTCCAGGCCCAGAACGCCGCGAAGCCCAGTGCCGCCGGCAGCAGGGTCGCCACGCCCTGCGCGGTGGCCCAGGTGCGCGGGCTGCGGTCGGCATGCGCGCGCAGCCAGTCGGCGTTGCGCAGCGGGTACCAGGTCCAGCACGCCACCGCACCGACGGCCAGCAGCGCGCCGACGGCGTAGCGGCCCAGGTCGGCCTGCGGGTCGGCGCGCAGCGCGGCGAGCTCGGCCTGGTTGACGCAGCCGATACCGGCCGCGATGAGCGCCAGCGAGGGCGCCAGCCGGCCCCAGGGCAGCCGGCCGTCGCGCGCGGCGTCGCGCAGGTTGGAGGTGATCGCGATCACCACGGGCAGCGTGCCGATGATCATCGTCGGCAGCGGCCCGCCGGCGCGCTGGATGGCCGCCGCGAGGCACAGGTAGTACAGCAGGTTGCCGACCAGCGACAGGCGCAGCGCCTCCCGCCAGTCGGCACGCGTGAACTGCGCGAGGCGCGCGCGGTCCAGCCACGCCAGCGGCAGCGCGATCAGCCCGAAGGCGAGATAGCGCGCGAACGACAGCAGGGCCGCCGGGTAGTCGGCCAGCAAGGTCGGGGCGATGAACACCAGGCCCCACATCAGGCCGGCGGACAGCGCGAACAGGGTTCCGATCCACATGATCCCGCGAGCGTAGCCGCCCGCCGCGCAGGCGGTCTTGTACCGGCTTGCGCCTTGACCCTGCTTGCGACGCATGAATGGGCCGGCGTATAAGCGGAACGTCGATCACCCCGCGGGGTGGGCCCCCGCGACCACAGAAGGAGGGTGCCATGCGCAGACGCATCTATTGGCTGCTGCCCGATCTGACGAGCGCCAGGCGGACCATGGACGACCTGCTGCTCGCCCGCATCGGCGACGCCCACATCCACTTCGTCGCGCGCGAGAACGCCGACCTGTCCGGGTTGCACGCCGCGAACCTGCTGCAGACCTCCGACCTGCTGCCCTCGGCGCAGGCCGGGCTGGTCATCGGCGGGCTCGGCGGCGCGGTGATCGGTGTGCTGGCCGCGATGTTCTTCCCGATCGTCGGCGGCGCCGAGTCGGGGCTGGCGGCGCTGAGCGCGGTGTTCGCGTCGTCCGACTGGAGCGGCGCCGAACTGCGGTCGGCGCTCGATTCGCCGCAGTGGGCGATGGCGGCGGTGCTCGCGGTACTGGGGGGCCTGCTGGGGGCCTGGTCGTCGAGCATGATCGGCATCGCCGCACCGAGCGGACGGCTGCGCCGCTTCGAGAGCGCGCTCGCGGACGGCCAGCTGCTGTTGATGGTCGACGTGCCGCGCTCGCGCGTGCAGGAGATCGAGTCGCTGCTGCAGTCCACCCACCCGGAAGCGCATTTCGAGGGCGTGGAGCCGGACGTGCCGGCCTTCCCCTGAGCCGGGTCGCGCGCCCGGCCGACTAGCGCCGTCGCACCTGCCGCTGGTAACGCGCCGGCGTGACGCCGTAGCGGCGCGCGAAGCTGCGCGTCAGGTGCGCCTGGTCGGTGAGCCCGGTGGCCGCGGCGACCTGCGCCGCCGGGTCGCCGGCCGCCAGCAGGCGCTTGGCCTCGAACAGCCGCAGCGCCATCAGCATCTGCTGCGGCGTGACGTGGTACTGCGCCTTGAAGCGGCGCAGGAAATGGAAGGGGCTGAGGCCGGCCACCGCCGCCAGTTCGTCGAGCGTGAGCCGGCGATCGAGATGGGCGCGCAGATAGTCCACCACCGGCGCGAAACGCAGCGCGCCTTCGGCCGGGCTCTCACGTGCCACGCGGGCGTGGCTGCGGAACTCGGCCAGCAGCGTGTGCAGCAGGATGTCGAACGCGAGCGGCTCGTCGGCCTGCCAGAGCCGCTGCAGCAGCGCACCGACGCGGCGCGCGCGTGGCGCGTCGTGGCCCACCGCGTCGCCGAAATGCCAGCCGCGCTCGCCGCTGATGCGCTCGACCACGTCGACATCGAGGTAGACCATGCGGTAGCGCCAGCCGCCGTCGGTCTCGGCGCGGCCGGTGTGCAGTTCGTCGGGGTTCATCAGCACCAGCGAGTCGGCCGGCGCCAGGTGGTCCGCGCCGCGGTAGCGGAAGCGCTCGACACCCGACTCGATGGCGCCCAGGCCGAAGGCCTCGTGGGTGTGCGGCTCGAAGGCGTGGCGCACGATGTGCGCGCGGTACAGCTCGACGCCCTCGCGGTGGCCCGGGCGGCGGAACTCGACGGCATCGAGCGGGTGGTCGAAATGCGGCGGCACGCCCTTCATCTGGGGATCATGGCATGCGGAGAAATGCCTGGCCCCGTCGCGCCACTGCTGTTACTGTGGGGGCCCGCTCCTGGAGAACCTTATCGCCCTCCAACGCCCCCCGACGCCCAAGCGGCGCTCCCTGCCGGCGGCTGCCCGCCCCGACCCACGTCGCGAGATGCTGCGCGATGGCCTGCGGCAGACAGTCGACCACCTGAAACAGCGGCGCGCCGACCTCATCGACGCCGGCGTCATCGCCGACTACGTGGCCCTGAACTGGCTCGAGTGGCATGGCGGCAGCCTGCGGCTCACCATCGTCGGCGGCAACGTCTGCAAGCAGATGGCGCCTGCAGCGCCCACTTCCTAGGACAGCGGCGGCGGCCGGCCCTCGGCCACCGCGCGGCCCATCGCCGCCCAGCCCTCCAGTCCGCCGGCCAGCGGTCGCACGCGCGGCAACCCCGCCGCCCGCAGCGCCTGCGCGGCGGTGGCCGCCGAGGCCTCGTTGGGGCAGTTGCAATACAGCACGATCTCGCGGTCGCGCGGCAACTGCGACGCATGCGTCGCGACCTCGCTCAACTCCACGCGCCATGCGCCGGGAATGTGGCGCAGATCGAGTCCAGCGGCGGCGCCGGAGCGCACGTCGAGGATCACGGGCTCTGCGCCCTCATCGATCAGCGCCTGCAGCTCGGCCTGCGTGATGCGGGACATCGCTGCGGCGTTGCGGAAGCGCCGCCGCCGCAGGTAGCGCCACAGCACGAAGCCGGCGACGGCCAGCAGCAGCAGCGCGGTCGCCGCGGCGCCAGCCCGGGCCAGCACGTCGAGCAGCGCCTGGATCTGCGTGCTGAACACCGCGCCCAGACCCAGGAACACCAGCGACCAGACGGCCCCGCCCAGCGCGTCGTAGGCGACGAAGCGCGCGGCGCTCATGCCCACCGCGCCGGCCATCGGCGCCGCGACGACCGAGACGCCAGGCACGAACTTGGCCGCCACCAACGAGCTGCCGCCCCAGCGCAGGATCAGCGCCTCGCTCTGGCGCACGCAGGAATCGGGCGACAGCGAGATGCGGCACAGCAGCCCGAGCACGCGATGCCCATGGTGCCGCCCGGCAACGAACCATGCCGCATCGCCCAGCACGTTGGCGACGACCGCAACCGCCAGCAGCGCCGGCAGCGACAGCGTGCCGCCGACCGCCAGGCCGCCGGCCACCACCAGCAACGGCGCAGCCGGCAGCGGCACGCCGATGCGCGCCGCCAGCGTGGTGGCGAACACGACGATCAGGCCGTGCTGGACGACGAGGGCGATGAGGGCCTGCACGCGCTGCGTTCCGCAAGAGTGGCGAAGCCGGCATTCGAGCACAGCGCGCGCCACCGTGCCGGCTATGCTGCGCGCCCATGCCCAGCACCCTGGCCACCGCCGTCCACAGCGAACTGCTGATCCGCAAGAGCCGCTTCATCGGCTGCGTCGAGCCGGTGGCCGACCGGCCCGCGGCACTGCTGCGCGTGGCCGCGCTGCGGACCCTGCACCCCGGGGCCGCGCACGTGTGCTGGGCACTGCTGGCCGGTGGCGCCTCGGCGGCGGTCGACGACGGCGAGCCCGGCGGCACCGCGGGCCGACCGATGCTGGAGGTGCTGCGCCACCAGGATCTCGATGGCGTGCTGGCCACCGTGGTGCGCTACTTCGGCGGCGTGAAGCTCGGCGCCGGCGGCCTGGTGCGCGCCTACACCGACGCGGTGGCCCAGGCCCTGCTCGGCGCCGACAAGCGGCCGCTGCAGCGACTGCAGACGCTGCGCTGCGTGCTGCCCTATGCGCTCGAAGGCTGGCTGCGCCGCGAGCTCGACGCCGCCGGCGCCGGCACGCTGCAGGTCAGCCACGGCATGCATGTGGAGCTGCAGTTCAGCCTGCCCGAGGGCGACGCCGCGGCGCTGCGGCGTCGGCTCGACGACGGCGGCCAGGGCCGGCTGGTCTGGGTGGCGCCGTCGGACTGAGCCCCGGCCCGGCCGACAGGCGCCGACCATGGACAATCGCCCCTCCCCGGCCAGGCCGCAAGAGCGGCCGGCCGACGCTGCAGCAGAGAGAGGATTGCCTTGTTCAAGAACCTGACGGTCTACCGCATCGGCCCCGAGTGGTCGGGCAGCGCGACGCAGATCGAGGAGCGCCTCGCCACCGCGCGCTTCACCGAATGCGGCGCCACGCAGGCCCTGTCGGCCGGCTGGGTGCCGCCGCGCGGGCAGGCGCACGGCGCGCTGGTCGAGAGCGTCGCAGGCCAGTGGCTGGCGACGCTGATGGTCGAGCAGAAGCTGCTGCCGGCCGCCGTGGTGAAGCGCCGCACCGACGAGCTGGCGCAACGCGCCGAGCACGACACCGGCCGCAAGCCGGGCCGCAAGCACCTGAAGGAGCTGAAGGAGCAGGCGGCCCTGGAGCTGCTGCCGATGGCATTCACGAAGCGCGCGACGTTCCGCGTCTGGCTCGACCCGCAGCGGCGCCTGCTGATCGTCGACGCCAGCAGCCCGGCGCGCGCCGGCGACGTGGTCACGCACCTGGTCAAGGTGCTCGACGGCCTGCCGGTCGCACCGCTGCAGACCGCGCTGTCGGCCGCGACCGCGATGGCCGCCTGGCTGGCCGACGGCGAGCCGCCACAGGCCTTCTCGGTGGACCGCGAGTGCGAGCTGAAGTCCGACGACGAGCAGAAGTCGGTGGTGCGCTATGCGCGCCACCGGCTCGACACCGACGAGGTGCGGCAGCACATCGGCGAGGGCAAGCGGCCGACGCGGCTGGCCCTGACCTGGCAGGGCCGCGTGTCCTTCGTGCTGACCGACGCGGGGCAGATCAAGAAGCTCGACTTTCTCGACGGCGTGTTCGACGCCCACCCCGGCCGCGCCGACGCCGATGCGGCCTTCGATGCCGATGTCGCCATCGCCACCGGCGAGCTGGTGCAGCTCATCCCCGACCTGGTCGACGCGCTGGGCGGCGAGGCCGATCCCGTCGCCGGCGCGTCACCGCTGCCGGAACTGAAGGCGGCCTGAGCGCGGCGCCGCGGGCGCCTCAGCGGCGGAACATCGCGTTGATCTCGCCGAACGGCACGGCCGCCTCGGCGTAGGTGAACGTGCCGTCGGCGCGGATCTCGTGCGCCGCGCGCAGGAAGGCCCCGTAGGCGGCGCGCGCCAGCGACGAGCCCACGCTGATGCGCTTGACGCCCAGGTGCTGGAGTTCGTCGAACGACAGCGCCGCTCCCGCGAGGCCCATCACCACGTTGACGGGCCGCGGCGCGACCGCCTTCACCACCGCGGCGATGTCCTCGGGCGTCTTCAGCCCGGGGGCGTACAGCACGTCGGCACCGGCCTCGGCGTAGGCCTCGAGCCGGCGGAGGGTGTCGGCGAGGTCGATGCGGCCGTGCAGCAGGTTCTCCGCGCGCGCGGTCAGCACGAACGGGAACGGCAGCGTCCGCGCCGTGCGCACCGCGGCCCGGACGCGGTCGACCGCCAAGTCGAAGGGATAGATCGGCGCATCGCGACGGCCGCTGGCGTCCTCGATCGAGCCGCCCACCAGGCCAGCCCGCGCGGCCATGCGCACGGTCTCGGCGCAGGAGGCCGGATCGTCGCCGAAGCCGTTCTCCAGGTCGGCCGACACCGGCAGCTCGGTGGCCTCGACGATCGCGCGGGCGTTGGCGAAGGTCTCGTCGCGCGTGACCGCGCCCTCCATGTCCGGCCGGCCGATCGAGAACGCATAGCCGGCGCTGGTGGTGGCCAGCGCCTCGAAGCCCATCGCGGCGAGCAGCTTCGCCGAGCCGGCATCCCACGGGTTGGGAATCACGAACGCGCCGTCGCGCTCGTGCAGTGCGCGCAGTCGCCCGGCGCGTTCGGCCTGGGCCGCGGCCCGGGCCGCGACGCTTTCGTTTCCGCTCATCGCGTGCTGCTCCTGTCGTTGCTGCGGCCGCGGCGGCGGCTTCAGCGCTGCGGGTCCGCCGGCGTCAGCACCGGCCGCACACCGAGCACCGCGCCCCTGGACAGCGGCTGCACCAGTGTGCCGTACAGGTGCAGCCAGCCGAAGCGGCCGCCCGGCTCCGGCGGCACGAAGCCTTCGAGCCGGCGTGCCACCTCCTCGGCCGGCACCTGCAGTTCGATGCGGCGTGCCGTCAGGTCGATCTCGATCGCGTCGCCGTCGCGCACCGCCGCCAGCGGGCCGCCCTCGGCCGCCTCCGGCATCACCTGGCCGATGGTGATGCCGCTGTTCAGGCCCGACAGTTCGCCATCGGTGACCACCGCCACCTCGCTGCCCAGCCCGGCGCCAACCAGCGCGGCCATGAAACTGGCCGCGAACACCGTGCCCGGCCCGCCCTTCGGGCCCAGCATGCGCAGCACGATCACCTGACCCGGGCGCACCGCGCCGGTCTTCAGGCCCTCGATCGCCAGCGCCTCGTCCTCGAACACCCGGGCCTCGCCGCGGAAGCGGCGGATCGCCGCCGGCACCGCCGCCAGCTTGACCAGCGCGCCGTCGGGCGCGAGCGAGCCGCGGATGATCATCAGCCCCGGCTCGCGCGCGAACGGATCGGCCAGCGGCCGAATGCAGGCGACGTCGGGCGCCGGGGTCTCGTCGATCAACGCGCCCAGGCGCCGGCCGTCGGCGGTGAGCACCTCGCGGTCGAGCTGCGGCGCCAGCTGCCGGAGCACGCCGCGCACGCCGCCCGCGGCCTCGAAGGTCTCGATGCGGTCCGGCCCGTTGGGCCGGATGCGCGTGAGCATCGGCACCTCGTCGGCGGCGCGCTCGAACTCCGCGATCACATCGACCGGGCACTCGGACTCGATCGCGATGGCGATCAGGTGGCGCATCACGTTGACCGAGCAGCCGGTCGCCACCGCGAAGCGCACCGCGTTGCGGAAGGCGCCGGGCGTGAGGATGTCTCGCGGCCGCAGGTCCTGCTGCACCATCTCGACGATGCGTGCTCCGGCCTGCGCCGCCAGCGCATGCAGCCGCGGGCCGTCGGCGCGCACCGGCGCGTTGCCGGGCAGCGCCATGCCCAGCGCCTCGGCCAGGCAGTGCATCGAGTTGGCAGTGGCAAGACCGGCACACACGCCGGGGCCATCGATCGCCACACGGCACATGCCCTGCAGCGTGTCGAGGTCCATCTGGCCGGCCTTGACGGTGCCGACCGCCTTGTAGACCTCCTCGATGTCGACGTGGTGCTCGCCGCACTGGCGGCCGAGCTGGTAGCCGCAGGCCAGCACCAGGCTGGGCACGTCCAGGCGGCCGGCGGCCATCAGGTGGGCCGGCGTGGTCTTGTCGCAGCTCGACAGCAGCAGCATGCCGTCGAGCTCGGCGCCCTCGACCTGCACCTCGATGTCGTTGACGATCAGGTCGCGCGTGGGCATCAGGTAGCGGCCCTGGCGGCCCGCGCTGGTGACGAAGTCGGACGGCGCCGCGGTGCGGATCTCCAGCGGCAGCCCGCCGGCGGCGCGGATCGCCTCGGCCACCCGCTTCGCGATGCCGTCGAGGTGCTGGAAGCACACCGACAGGCCGCTGGAGGTGTTGACGACGGCGATCTTGGGCTTGTCGAAATCGGCCTCGGCGATGCCCATCGCGCTCCACTGCGCATGACGCACCGCCCAGCGCGTGGAACCGGGCTCGAAATTGCTGCGGAAGGAACGGGCCATGGTGTTCGGGTGCAGGGAAGGAAGGGGTGAGGGAGGCCTGTGTCAGCCGTCGAGGCGGGCGCCCTGCCGGTTCAGCAGCTCGCGGATCACGCTGCCCGGAATGGCCCGCACCGGCGTGCGCTCGCGCAGCGCCACGGTGGCGGCCACGCCCAGCGCGTGGCCATAGGAGAAGCACTGCGCGGTGACGCGCGCCGAGGCCACGGCCTCGTGCTCGGCCGACAGACAGCGCCCGCCGAACAGCAGGCCCTCGCCGCGCTCGGGCACGAAGCAGCCCCAGGGCACCTCGTACCAGTCGTTCAGCAGCCACTGCACGCGCGGCTTGCTGCCGGCATGCAGCTCGATGGGCCAGGGCGAGCGCGCCACGCCGTCGGCGAACTTGCTGCCCTGCACCACGTCCTCGTTGCGCAGCGTCGCCAGGCCGCGTGCCTGGCGGGTCTGGCGCACGCCCACCTGCACCGCGGTGTCGTTGACCCAGCTCGCCTCGCAGCCGGCCAACCGGTCCTTGAAGAAGCGGGCGTACTCGCGCACCTGGCGGCGGCCCTCGACCTCGGCCTCGGTGAAGTCGTCGCCGTCGATGCAGTTCAGCTCGCGCCCGTCGGCGCCGCGCACGCGCGTGCAGTTGCACAGCAACTCGCCGGGACGCGTGGTCTCGAACAGCCAGATCTTCTGGCGCGGCAAGGCGTAGCCGGCGTCGGCCGCAGCAGCGATCAGCGCCGTGACCTCGGGCGGCATGATGGTGTCGCTGCCGTAGGCCTCCTTGAAACGCGCCACGTCCACGCCCTGCAGGCGGAAGATCATCGTCGGGTTCTGCACCACGCCATCGGCACCGCAGTAGGTCTCGAGGCCGGCCATCGCCACCAGGTCGGCATCGCCGCTGGCGTCGATCGTGAGGCCGGCGCGCACATCGAGCAGGCCGCCCTTGGTCCACACCGTTGCGCCGTCGATGCGGTCGCCGTCGCGGTGCACGCCGGTCGCCAGCGCGTGGTACGCGAGCCGCACGCCGGCCGAGCCCAGCAGCGCATCGGCCGATTCGCGCCACGCCAGCGGCTCGTGCACCCGGGTCCATGTCTTGCCGTAGAGCACCGGCTCGGCCAGTCCGCCGCGTTGCTCCATCGCGGCGATGAAGTCGTCGACGAAGCCGTGCACGATCTGCTTCGGCCGCCGCGGCGCCTCCTCGGCTTCGTAGAGTCCGCAGACGGTGCCCGACAGGCCCGCCACCGCGCCGCCGCCGCAGAAGCCGTAGCGCTCCACCAGCAAGGTCTTCAGCCCGGCGCGGGCCGCGACGGTTGCCGCGGCCACGCCGGTGGCGCCGCCGCCGACCACGAGCACGTCGACCTCGACACGCTGACCCGGTCTCGCATCCATCGCCATCACCTCATCTGCATCGCGACGCTCGGCAGCCAGGTCACGAGCTGGGGCCACATCAGCGTGCAGGCCAGCGTGATGACCTGCAGCGCGATGAACGGGATCATTCCCCAGTACATGTGCCGCATCGTGATCTCCGGCGGTGCCACGGCACGCAGGTAGAAGATGGCCGGCGCCATCGGCGGCGTCAGGTAGCTGGTCTGGATCATGATCAGGAACAGGATGCAGAACCACACCGGATCGAAGCCCGCCGCGGTGACCAGCGGCGTGAAGATCGGCAGGAAGATCAGCACGATCGAGATCCAGTCGAGGAAGAAGCCGGCGATGAACAGGATGAACAGCATCATCCCCAGCAGCGCCCACGGCGACAGGTCCAGGTGCGTGATCATCGAGCTGGCGAGATTGATGCCGCCGCCGCCGATGAAGACGCCGGTGAACAGCGTGCCGCCCAGCAGCACGAACATGATCATCGCGGTGACGCGCAGCGTCTTCAGCAGCGACTCGTACAGCCCCGGCCAGGTGAAGCGGCCGTAGAGCACGGTCAGTCCCACCGAGCAGAGCGCGCCGATCGCGGCCGCCTCGGTCGGCGACGCCAGGCCCAGCAGGATGGAGCCGAGAACCGCGACGATCATGCCCAGCGGTGGCACCAGATTGCGGGTGGTGATGGCGAGCTTCTGCATGAAGGTCGGATCGCCGGGCTCCGGCGGGATGCGCCGCCCCATCTCCGGCTTCACGATGCACAGCACGAAGATGTAGGCGAGGTAGAGCCCGGCCATCAGGAAGCCCGGCAGCACCATGCCGTACATCAGGTCGCCGACCGACAGGTTGGCCAGCGGGCCCATCACGACCACCACGACCGACGGCGGGATGATGGTGCCCAGCGAGCCGCCGGCGCAGATGGTGCCGCTGATCAGGCTCTTGTTGTAGCCGTAGCGCAGCATGATCGGGATCGTGAGCAGGCCCACCACCGACTCGGTCGCGCCGATCACGCCGCTGGAGGCCGCGAACACGATGCACATCAACACCGTGGCGATCGCCAGGCCGCCGGGCAGGCGGCGCGTCCAGATGTGGATGGCCTCGAACAGGCGGTCGGCGATGCCCGACTTCTCGAGCATCGCGCCCATGAAGACGAACAGCGGCACCGCGGCGAACACGAAGTTCGACGACAGGTCGTCGATCTTCTCGACGAACTGGTGGATGACGTTGGGACCGAAGATGGCCAGCCCGAAGGCGGCCGCGGTCAGCATCATCGCGAACGCCACCTGCACGCCGAGGAACATCAGCGTGAAGGCCAGCGGCAGCATGAAGAAGGGCAGGTAATCGCTCATGACGGCTGAGCCTCTTGATCGTTCTTCGGGGCCATCAGCGACTTCAGCAGTTCGCAGAACACCTGCAGAGCGAACATCGTGAACGACAGGACGAAGACCGCGCGGAACGGCCACACCGGCAGATTCAGCGCCGACTGCCCGGAGGTCTCGCCGCGCGTGTAGCCGGCCATGAAGTAGTTGAAGAGCGCCACGCTCAGCCACACCAGCAGCGGCAGCACGACGGCGTAGGCGACGGCGTCGATGCGGCGCCGGGTCGTCGGCCCGATGCGGGCGCTGAGCACGTCGATGCGGATGTGCTCACCCTGGCGCAGCGTGTAGGCCAGCCCGAGCAGGAAGTGCGAGCCGGTCAGCAGGTAGCCGACCTCGTAGGCCCAGATGGTGGGCGCGCCGAACGCGTAGCGCGCGACGACCTCCCAGGCGGTGGCGAGCACCAGCGGCACGAGCAGCATCGCCGCGGCGATGCCGACCGCCACGACCAGGCGCTCCAGCAAGACGATGAGGCGGTTCAATCGCGACTCCAGTGGATAACGGGGCGGGCCCGCCTCGCAGGCGGACCCTTCCGGCCAGACGACACCCGGATCAGGCGCGCTTGACCTTCACCTTGCGCCAGTCGTCGGCGTCCTTCCAGGCCGCGTCGAACTCGACCTGGCTCTTGTGCACGCGCGCGAACCACTTGTGCTTGTTCTCCTTGGCCGTGGCCTCGGCCCAGTCGAGGCCGATCTTGCGGGCCGTGTACTGGACCTCGTCGTCCAGGTGCACCAGCGTCACGCCCTGCTTCTTGTAGAACTCCATCGCCTTCGCGTCTTCGGCGCCGATGCGCAGGTAGGTTTCCATCGTCACCATCTTGGCGACCACCTCGATCAGCTTCTTGTCGTTGGGGCTCAGCTTGGCCCACACGTCCTTGTTGATCACCAGTTCGAACGGCGCGGTCGGCTGGTGCACGCCGGGGTAGCTGAGGTACTTGGCGACCTTGTAGAAGCCGGGCGACACGTTCTCCCACGGGGTGCCCCACTCGGTAGCGTCGATCGCGCCGCGCTCGAGCATCGGGAACACGTCACCGGCGGCGGTGGTCACCGGCGCGGCACCGAGGTCCTTGGACATCTCCAGCCAGGCACCGGCGGTGCGCAGCTTCAGGCCCTTCAGGTCGGCCAGGCTCTTGACGGGCTTGCGCGAGTGCAGGAAGACCTCGGCGGTACGGATGAACAGCGGCATCGAGATCACGCCGTCCGTGTCCTCGCGGAACTGACGCTGCAGGTCGGCGCCACCGGATTCATAGAGCCAGTGCAGCATGCGCTCGGTGTCGAAGGTGCCGGCGTAGCCACCGAACAGCACCGTCGTCGGGTCCTTGCCCCAGTCGTAGCCCATCCAGGTGTGGCCGCATTCGGCCAGGCCGTTCTTCACCGTCTCGGGCACCTTCAGCGCATTGCCGAGGCCACCGCCCGGGAAGGTCTGGATCTTGAAGCGCCCGCCCGAGAAGAACTCCATGCGCTCGGCGAAGGCCTTGGCGCCGATGTCCATGATGGGGCCACCGGCCCAGCCGGTGGCCATCTTCCAGCTGTAGCTCGGACCGGCGGTCTGGGCCAGCGCGCCGGCCGCGGCGAAGAGGCCGGCGCTGCCCAGGGTGGCGTTGACGAAATTGCGACGCTTCATGGTTTGTCTCCGTGGGGTTGGATCGATGGCTCTGGCGGCCTGGATCGGGTGCGGTGGCGAGGAGACGGCGCCTCTCGACGCCGCCGGCAGGGCGGTGCGGTCTGCTGCCGCAGGCCTCGCACCAGTTTTTGAATACCACTGATGTATTAGTTAAATCCTAGTAATCTCTTTGATGCATGTCAACGCGGGTTTTCCGCCGTGATGGCGGCCGCGAGCCGTGCCGGTTCGGCGCCCAGGACGTTGTGGCCGACGCCCGGCAGCGCCAGCCATTGCGCGCCGGCGATCGCCGCGGCCAGCGCCCTGCCATGCGCGAGCGGGCACTGATCGTCGGTCTCGCCGTGCACCACCCGCGTGGGGCACGCGATGCGCGCCGCTCCGACCGACAGGTCGAGGCCGCGCGCCGACTGCCACGACCACGCCACCGCCTCGGCGTCGGCCACCTGCGTCAGCCCCAGGCGCTCCGCGCGCTGTCGCGCCTCGCTGCGCAGGGCGTCGATGTCCGCAGCGTGAAACCAGGTGGCCTCCGGCGGGCCGGCGCGCATCGTGCCCGACACCAGCACCAGCCGCTCGACCGCGCCCAGCCCGTGCAGCGCCGCCATCCGCAGGATCACGCTGACGCCCATGCTCCACCCCGCCAGCACCACCGGCTGGCCGATCGCCTGCAGCAGCTCGTGCAGCAGGCCCGCGTAGTGGTCGAGGTGGTAGTAGCGCTCGATCGGCCCGTCGTCGGCCGTGCGCCAGCGCGGCGAGGCGGCACGGCCCGGCAGGTTGGGCAGCACGCAGCGGTGCGTGTCGGCGAGCCGCTGCGCGACCGGCAACCAGGCCTCGGCCGTGCCCTGGATGCCGTGCAGCAGCACCAGCGGCCGGCCCTGGCCGAACACCCGGCAGTCCAGGCGCCCGAGCAGCGACGGGAACGGTGAGGGCATGGTGTCTCCTATTGATATATTAGTAATGTCTTACTAGTATTGCACGACGCCTTTCCCGCGTCGCCGGGTCGCGTGCCCGTCCGACCCACGAGCCCAGCCGATGCACACCCCAGTCAGCGCCGACGAGACCCTCTACTTCTGCACGCCTTCGCGCGTGCTGCTGGCCGCCGGCGCACGCCATCGCGTGGCCGCGCTGTGCGCCGCGCAGCGTTGGCGCTGCGCGCTGATCGTCACCGACCGCCATTTCTCGGGCCGCACGACGGTGGTCGACGCGCTGGTGCGCTCGCTGGCGGCCGAGGGCCTGGAGTCGCTGGTGTTCGACGGCGGCGAGCCCGACCCGTCGACCGAGCTGTGCGACAGCGCGACCGAGGAGCTGCTGGCACGCCCGGGCGCCGCGCGCATCGACCACGTCATCGCGCTCGGCGGCGGCAGCAACATCGACCTCGCCAAGGCACTGTGCCTCACGCTGCCGTTCCGCCGACCGGTCGCGAGCTTCGTCGGCACGACACGCTTCCCCGGCAGCCCGCTGCCGATGCTGGCGATGCCCACCACCTCGGGCACCGGCTCGGAGATCACGCCGGGCGCCATCCTGCTGCAGCACAGCAGCGCCACCAAGGTCGCCGTGATGGGCAATGCGCTGCGCCCGGCGATCGCCGTGATCGACCCGGAGCTCACGCTGAGCTGCCCGCCGAAGGTCACCGCCGACGCCGGACTCGACGCGCTGACGCACGCGATCGAGTCCTACCTGACGATGGACGCCACGCGCTTCGACACCGGGGGCGACGCCGACCCGTCGTACAGCGGCCGCAACCGCCTGACGACGATGTTCGCGCGCGAGGCCATCACGCTGTGCTTCACGCATCTGCCTCGGGCCTATCACGTGCCCGACGACCTTCGGGCCCGCACCGGCATGGCCTACGCGAGCCTGTTCGCCGCGATGTCCTATGCGTCGGCCGGCCTGAACGCTGTGCACGGCCTCGCCTACGCGCTGGCCGGGCTCACGCACGCCTCGCACGGCAGCACCAATGCCGCCCTGCTGCCCTACGTGATGGATGCGCTGCGGCCCTCGCGCCGCGAGGAGCTGGCCGACATCGCCGCGATGGCCGGCGTGCCGCGCGCCGACAGCGATGCGATGGCGCGCCAGGCGTCCGTCCGGACGCGCGCGCTGGTGCAGGAGCTCGGCGTGCCGGCCGACCTGGCCGCGTTCGGCGTGCCGGAGCGTGCGCTCGACCAGCTGGTGCACGACGGACTCGCGGTGACGCGGCTGGCCAAGGCCTATCCCCAACAACCCCCCGAGGCCGACTACGCAGCCATCGTCCGGCGCGCTTATGCTGGTGAACTGTCGGGAATCGAGACGCCATGAAGAAGACTGCGGCCAGGAAGACCCCCAAGGCGACGACGACCCGCTCCCGCACGGCAGGGGCCGCCCACGGCGGCGGCGCCACCGCCACCAAGCCTCGCAGCCTGACCGCCGCCGCCTACGAGCTGATCGAGGAGATGATCGTGAAGCTGGAGCTGCTGCCCGGGGCCGCGATCTCCGAGGCCGAGCTGTCCGCGCGACTGCAGATCGGGCGCACCCCGGTGCGCGAGGCGCTGCAGCGGCTGGCGCGCGAGCACCTGGTGTCCATCCTGCCGCAGCGCGGCGTGCTGGTGTCCGAGATCGACATCAAGCGCCAGCTGCGGCTCCTGGAGACCCGCCGCGAGGTGGAGCGCCTCGTGGTGCGCTGCGCCGCACGGCGCGCCACCGAGCCCGAGCGCGCACGCTTCGAGGAGCTGGCCCGGGAGTTCGACGCGGCCGGGAAGCAGGACGACGAGACGCGCTTCATCCGCGCGGACAAGGAGTTCAACGACCTGTCGCTGCGCGCCGCGCGCAACGAGTTCGCGGCCGGCGCCATGGGCCTGATGCACGGCCTGTCGCGGCGCTTCTGGTACCTGCACTACCGCCAGGCGGCCGACACGCCGTTGATGGCCAAGCTGCACGGGGCGCTCGCGCGCGCGATCTCGCAGCGCGACGAGGCGGCAGCGGCCCGCGCCATGGAAGACCTGATCGACCACAACGAGGCCTTCACCAAGGCCACGGTCAGCACCGACTTCTAGGCCCTAGGGTTTGCGCTGAATTTCGCTCCCGGTCAAGCCGGGCTGCGCGCTGAGACTAGGGCGGCAGCCGCGGCCTCGCTATCGTGCCGTCTCGGGGATCGACCGATCCCGCCACGCCGACCCGCAGGAGACGCGACATGCTGAAGTCGAAGATCAAGGAAGAGTACGTGCAGATGGACCAGGTGGACTGGAAGCCGTTCCCTGCGGCGTTCTCCACCGGCGGCATCCGCTGGAAACTGCTGCATGTCTCGCCCGAGATGGGCTCGTGGACGGCGATCTTCGACTGCCCGGCGGGCTCGTCGTTCGCGGCGCACGTCCACGTCGGCCCCGGCGAGTACTTCCTGACCAAGGGCAAGATGGATGTGCGCGGCGGCAAGGCCGCCGGCGGCGACACCGCCATCGCGCCGGGCTACGGCTACGAGTCGGCCAACGCACGCCACGACAAGACCGAGTTCCCGGTGGCGAGCGAGTTCTACATGAGCTTCCTCGGACCTCTCACCTTCGTGAAGCCCGACGGCTCGCCGATCGCCGTGATCGGCTGGGAGGACGCGCAGGGCGCCTGGGCGGCGTGAGCCGAAGCTTGCGGGAAGGCGCGCCTCCGGCGCGCGGCACCCCCGGACTTGCACGGGGTGCCGGCCCGCACGTCACCTTGGCGACGCGCGCGCACCGCGCGCAGACCTAAGCTGCCACGCCCTGCGCCGGCCGGACATGCCGCGCGCCGGCACCCGGCACTCGAGAAGAACCCAACGGAGGAGTCACCGTGATCCCGAAGCTCGACGTTCTGCGAAAACGATCGCTCGCCGGCCTGGCCGCTGCAGCTGCCCTGCTGCTCTGCACCGGCACGGGCAGCGCCGAGGAGACCGGCAAGAACTGGCCCGACTACCACGGCGACTGGCGCGGCTGGCGCTACAGCCCGCTCGACCAGATCAACAAGAAGAACGTCAAGAAGCTGAAGGTGGCGTGGATCCACCAGCCCGGCGAGATCGCGCAGGGCCTGCAGGCCACGCCGATCGCGCTCGACGGCGTGCTGTACTACAGCGCGTCGAACAACCGCAGCTTCGCGCTCGACGCCGCCACCGGCCGGCAGCTCTGGGAGTACATCCCCGAGCTCGACGCGGTGCAGGAGAAGTCGGTGTTCGGTTTCTACAACCGCGGCGTGACGGTCGGCCGCGGCAAGGTCTTCATCGGCGCCTCGGACGGCCACCTGATCGCGCTCGACCAGAAGACCGGCAAGGAACTCTGGAAGGTGAAGCTCACCGACCCCAAGACCTGCCACGGCTGCAACTTCACCTCGCCGCCCATCCTGGCCGGCGACGTGCTGATCGCCGGCCCGACCGGCGGCGACCTGGCGCAGCGCTCCAGGCTCTATGCGCTGAAGGCCGACACCGGCGAGAAGGCCTGGACCATGGAGCTGCTGAAGGACGACCCGAAGAGCTGGCCCGGCGACACCATCAAGGTCGGCGGCGGCGGTGCCTGGCTGCCCGGCCAGTACGACGCGAAGAACGACACCTTCTTCATCGGCACCTCGAACCCGGCGCCGGACTTCAATGCCGAGCTGCGCTCGGGCGACAACCTCTACACCGCGACGGTGCTCGCGCTCGAACCGTCCACCGGCCGCATCAAGTGGCACCACCAGGAGGTGCCGAACGACGCCTGGGATTTCGACTCGGCCTACGAGTTCGTGATGTTCGAGAAGAACGGCCAGGAACTGATGATGCACCTCAACAAGGGGGGCTTCGTCTCGGTCTACGACCGCAAGACCGGCGCGGTGCAGGACGTCTGGCGGATCGCCGAGGAGATGAACTGGATCAAGGGCGTGGACCCGAAGACCGGCGCGCTGATCGGACGCAATCCGCCGAAGTCCGGCCAGAGCGAGGTGTTCTGCCCCAGCGCGCTGGGCGTGCGCAGCTGGAACGCGGGCGCCTACAGCCCGAAGACAAAGCTCTGGTACACGAACGCCTACGAGATCTGCAACCGCGTCGTGATGAAGCAGCAGCCGATCGACCAGCTGGCGTTCTCGCAGGGCTACTACGACGTGGCCGAGCTGGAGATCATCCCGCCGCCGGGCAAGAAGGCGTCCGCACGGCTGGTGGCCCATGACCCGGTGACCGGCAAGCAGGCCTGGCGGCTGGACTTCGAGGCCCCGGGGCTGGCGCATGTGCTGGCCACCGGCGGCGGCCTGATCTTCAACGGCGATCCGCGCGGTCTGCTGTCGGCCTACGACGACCGGACCGGCAAGACGCTGTGGTCCTTCAACGTCGGCTCGGGCATGCGCGGCGGCATCGTCAGCTACTCGGCCGGCGGCAAGCAGTACATCGTCGCGGCGACCGGCTTCGGCTCGCTGTTCCCGGGTTTCGCGTCCATCCCGTGGCCGGAGTTCAAGAACGTGCGCGGCGGCGCGGCGCTGATCGCCTTCACGCTGGAATAGCGCGGATGGACGGGACCTGTCGATGACGAGAATGCGACCCCCTGACACCGCCGGCCCGGCCTGGCGGATCGCCGCGGTTGCGCTGCTGCTCACCGGCCTGTCGACCGCGCAAGCCCAGGAAGCGGCGGCCGTTCCCAGCGCCGAGGAGCTGCGCAATCCGGAGTGGGTGCAGGCCGGCCGCGAGAAGTTCGGCCAGATCTGCGCCTACTGCCACGGCAAGGAAGGCGACTCCGGCAAGAACCGACCGTTCCGCGAGCGTGTCGACTGGGACCCGGTGCAGATCCACGACGTGATCACCAATGGCCGCAAGCGGGGCGCGAACGTGATGCCGGCCTGGAAGGGCTCGCTGTCCGACGAGGACATCTGGCGCATCACGGCCTTCATTCGCTCGCTCGGCGGCCAGCCGCGCGCCCAGCCCTAGCGGATCCGCACCGCCGCCCGGCCGGGGCGCCCCATGGGTTTCCCTCTCGTGCCGCGGCCGGAATCTCACTACGCTGCGCCGGAGCGCCGGCCGTTGCCGCGCCAGGAAACCCGACATGGAAGCGAGCGCCTCGCCGACCGTCCCCGCCTCGTTGCCCGAGCCGCCCTGGTGGTCGACCACGGACGTAGCCCTGGCCGACCGCACCGACGCCTGGGAGGCCGCGCTGAGCGACAACTTCCGCCGCTGGCAGGTGCCGGACCGCGTGGCACCGGAGTTCAACGCGCGTCTGCGGCACCGCGATGTGGCCGGGCTGCGCGTGGTCGAGTGCATCTGCGACCCCTGCGGCGGGCGCCGGCTGCCGCGCCATGTGAGCCAGGAAGGGGCGGCCTACATCGGCGTGCAGATCACCCGTTCGGGGCGCGAGTCGCTGCGTGCCGGTGACGAGCGCGTGGCCGTCGGGCCGGGCGATCTGGTCATCTGGACCAGCGACCAGCCGATGGAATTCACGGTGACCGAGCGGCTGCACAAGGTCTCGCTGATCCTGCCGTGGGACGACGTGAAGGAGCGGCTGCCACGCACCGGGCGCTTCCGCGGCACGGTGCTCGACAGCCGTTCGGGCATCGGCGCGGTGCTGTACTCGCACATCGAGTCGCTGGCCTCGCAGCTCGAGGATCTGGAGGCGGGCGAGCTGAGCGCGGTGCGGCGCGCCACCGTCGAGCTGCTGACGGCGGCGATGTCCTGCCGCCTCGAACCGGCGCCGCGCGGCCTGTCGCTGCAGCAGCTCAAGCGGGTGCAGGACTACATCCTCGACCATCTGCAGGACGAGACGCTGACGCCGGGCAGCATCGCGCAGGCGCACCACATCTCGCCGCGCTACCTGCACTTGCTGTTCGGCAAGACCGGGCAGAGCGTGTCGGCCTACATCCGCCAGCAGCGTCTCGAGCGCTGCGGCGAGGCGCTGAGCAACCCGTCCTACCGCGAACACAGCGTGGCCGAGATCGCCTACCAGTGGGGCTTCACCGACCCGGCGCACTTCAGCCGCGTCTTCAAGCAGCATTTCGGCCATCCGCCGGGGCATTGCCGCCGCTGACAAGCGCAGCGAGTCCGGGGTCCGTGCGCCCCCGTCCTACACGCCGACGAGCGCACTGCCGGCAGGCAGGGGCCGGCGCCCCCGGCACCATCTTTCCATCGGTCGGGCGTCCGGCATCCCGCGGGGCGCCGCCGACCGTTTGCATGGATGGAAGGATTCGCCAATGAACAACGACCAACTGAAGGGCCGCATCGAGCAGGCCAAGGGCAAGGTCAAGGAAGTCGCGGGCAAGGTCGTCGGCAGCGAGAAGCTCGAGACCGAGGGCCGCGTGGACCAGGTCACCGGCAAGACCCAGGCGACCTATGGCGATGCCAAGGAAAAGGCCAAGGACCTGATCGACAAGACCTGATCGCGCCGGCGCACGATGAATCTCGATTCACTGCATCCGCACGCGGCGCTGCACCCAGGCGCGACAGCGGCTCGTCGGCCCATCGCGCGCGTCTCGCTGACGCCGTTCCGCGCCGCCGGTGGGGTCGTGCGCCCGCCTCAGCGGTGCGCGGAACTCCCGTCGCCGCCGGCGTCGCACCCGCCACCGCCGGAGGTGATTCCACCCGCACCGCCGCGCCCGGACGTGCAGCCGCCGGAGATCACCGACCCGCCCCCCTCCGACGTGCCTCTGCCGGTGCGCGAGCCGCCCGGCATGCCTCCACCGATGGCCACCGCGGCCTGACCGGCGGCTCCCGCCACGCGCGTCCGCTCAGGCGCCAGTGCGTGCAGCGAACCAGTCGCTCACGCCCGCGCGCTGGCGGGCGTCGAGGTGAAGACCGAGCTTGGAACGCCGCCAGAGCGCGTCGTCGGCCGTCACGGCCCACTCGTCGCGCTGCAGATGGGCCAGCTCGGCTTCGTGCAGCCCGGGAGCGATCTCGAGCCCCAAGTCGTCCAGGCAGCGGGCCTCGCCCAGCCAGTCCGTCGCACGCGTGCCGTAGGCGCGAGCCAGCCGAAGGGCCAGCGGCGTCGGCAGCCAGGCGTGCCGACGCTCGATCGCCTTCACGAAACGCTCGAAGTCCTCGGCCGGCGTGCTCGGCGGCATGCCGGTCCAGGCCGACAGGTACCCGCCGGGCAGCACTGCCGACGCAGTCCACGCGGCGCGTTCGTCGCCGAGCAGGCGCCCGATGGCGCCCGCCGCTTCCTCGGCCAGCTTGCGGAAGGTGGTGATCTTGCCGCCCCAGACCGTGAGCAGAGGGGCACCGTCGGCGTGCGTCTCGAGCAGGTAGTCGCGCGTCACGGCGCTCGCCTCGTCGCCGTCGGCCTCGTCGAGCAGGGGCCGCACGCCGGCATAGGACCAGCGCACGTCGCCTGGCACGACCGGCCGCGCGAAGTAGCGGCTGACCTGCTCGCACAGGTAGGCGATCTCGGCCTCGCTGGCGATGGCGTCGCCGGGGTCACCGTGCAGTTCGACGTCGGTGGTGCCGATCAGCGTGAAGTCTCGCTCGTAGGGGATGGCGAAGACGATGCGGCGGTCCGGGTTCTGGAACAGGTAGGCGTGCGTGTGGTCGAACAGCCGCGGCACGACGATGTGGCTGCCCTTCACCAGCCGCAGCTGGCGCGTGGCGAGTGCTTCGCCGTGCGCCGACACCACCGTGTCGCGCAGGAAGCTCGCGGCCCAGGGACCGGCCGCGTTGACCAGCGCGCGGGCCTGCCACTCCACCGCCGCCTCGCCCGCGCGCTGCAGCGTGACGCACCAGCCGGCCGCATGGCGCTGCGCCCGGGTGCAGGCGCAGCGCGTCAGCACCGTGGCGCCGCGTTCGCGGGCGTCGATCGCGGCCAGCACCACCAGCCGCGCATCGTCGACCCAGCCGTCGCTGTAGACGAAGCCGCGCGTCAGCCGCGGCTGCAGCGGCACGCCAGCCGGGTGGCGGCGCAGGTCGACGCCGTGCGAGCCGGGCAGCCAGTCGCGACGCGCGAGGTGGTCGTAGAGAAACAGGCCGGCGCGGATCATCCACGCCGGCCGCATGGCCGCGTCGTGCGGCATCACGAAGGACAGCGGCCACATGATGTGCGGCGCGCTGCGCAGCAGCTGCTCGCGCTCCTGCAGCGCCTTGCGCACCAGCGCGAACTCGCCGTGCTCCAGGTAGCGCAGGCCGCCGTGGATCAGCTTGGTGGAGGCCGACGAGGTCTGCGCCGCCAGATCGTCGCGTTCGCACAGCACGACGCGCCAGCCGCGGCCCGCCAGGTCGCGCGCGATGCCCGTGCCATTGATGCCGCCACCGACGACGAGCACGTCGCAGTGCCGCGGCTCACGGGACGGGTCGGACCTGGGTTGTTCCACTGCTGCCATTCTGCGGGGCTTCGCTTAGGCTGGCGAGGTCGACCTCCCGGACGCCGCCGATGACCTACCTGCTCGCCCTCGACCAGGGCACCTCCAGCTCGCGCAGCATCGTGTTCGACCGCGGAGGCCGCATCCGCGCGATGGCGCAGCGCGAGTTCCGCCAGCTCTACCCGCAACCGGGCTGGGTGGAGCACGACCCGATGGAGATCTGGGAGACCCAGCTCGCCACGGCCCGCGAGGCGCTGGCCCAGGCGGGGTTGACGGCGTCCGACATCGCGGCCATCGGTATCACCAACCAGCGCGAGACCACGCTGCTGTGGGAACGTGCGAGCGGCCGGCCGATCGCCAACGCCATCGTCTGGCAGGACCGCCGCACCGAGCCCCTGTGCGCGCGCTGGCGCGAGCAGGGTCTGGCCGATGCGGTGCGCGACGTGACCGGCCTGGTCATCGACCCCTACTTCTCGGCCAGCAAGATCGCGTGGCTGCTCGACCACGTGCCGGGCGCCCGCACGCGAGCCGAGCGCGGCGAGCTGGCCTTCGGCACGGTGGACAGCTGGCTGCTGCGGCAGCTGACCGGCGGCCGTGTGCACGCCACCGACACCACCAACGCCTCGCGCACGATGCTGTTCGACATCGACCGCGGCGCCTGGAGCGAGCCGCTGCTGGCGGCGCTGGACATCCCGCGCGCGCTGCTGCCGGCAGTGCAGCAGTCTGCCTCGCATTTCGGCGACACCGAGCCCGCGCTGCTGGGCCATGCCGTGCCGGTGTGCGGCATCGCCGGCGACCAGCAGGCCGCGCTGTTCGGCCAAGCCGGCTTCCAGGCCGGGCTGGCGAAGAACACCTACGGCACCGGCTGCTTCCTGCTGATGCACACCGGCGCACAGCGGCAGGCCTCGACCCACGGCCTGATCACCACCGCGGCGGCGCAGGTGGACAGCACGGCACCGCGCCAGTACGCGCTGGAGGGCAGCGTGTTCATCGGCGGCGCGGTGGTGCAGTGGCTGCGTGATGGCTTGCACGCGATCCGCGGCAGCGGCGAGGTGCAGGCGCTGGCCGAGAGCGTGCCCGACGCCGGCGGCGTGGTGGTGGTGCCGGCCTTCACCGGCCTGGGCGCCCCCTACTGGCGGCCGGAGGCCAGCGGCGCGATCGTCGGCCTGACGCGCGGCAGCACGGTGGCCCACATCGCGCGCGCGGCGCTGGAGAGCATCGCGTTCCAGAGCGCGGCGCTGCTCGACGCGATGAGCCGCGACGCGGTGGCCGCCGGCGGGCAGCCGGTCAGCGAGCTGCGCGTCGACGGCGGTGCCTGCGTCAACGACCTGCTGATGCAGTTCCAGGCCGACCTGCTGGGCATTCCGGTCGTGCGGCCGCAGGTGATCGAGACCACGGCCCTCGGCGCGGCGTGCCTGGCCGGACTGGGCTGTGGCCTCTACGCCGGCACCGACGAGCTGGCGGCGCAGTGGCAGGCCGAGCGACGCTTCCTGCCGACGATGCCGCGCGAGCGCGCGGCGGAGCGGATGGCGCGCTGGGAACGCGCGGTGCGCCAGACGGTCGCTCCCTGACGCGGCCCGCGGCCGGCTTCGGGTTTTGCAGTAGATCGCGTCGCAGGGTCGTCGCGCAAGATGCCGACTCGCCCGCCCACACCCGCCTTGCCCGCGAGTCCACCACCGAGCCCCACCCACATGAGCAGCAGCAGCCACAGTACGCCCCGCGTCGTCAGCGAAGTCGCCCTCGACAACAGCTTCCAGGGCGACACCATCCAGACCTGCGTGGTCACCCGCGACATGCAGCGCACGCTGGCCGGCATGGTGAAGCTGGGCATCGGCCCGTGGCGCATCTACGAGTTCGGGCCGGAGACCTGCAGCGACATGACCTACCGCGGCCAGCCCGGCCGCTACCGCATGAAGCTCGCGCTGGCCTTCTCGGGCACGATGATGTGGGAGGTGATCGAGCCGATCACCGGGCCGAACATCTACGAGGACTTCCTGCGCGAACACGGTGAAGGCATCCACCACGTGGCGCAGGGCTGCAACGGTCTACCCTATGCCGAGCGCGTGGCCACCTACCTGGCGCGCGGCCTGGAACTGATCCAGTCGGGCACCTGGCAGGGCCGCGTGCCCTATGCCTACTTCGGCACCGAGGGTCTGATCACGACCACGATCGAGATCTTCGACATCCCGGCCGATTTCGCACTGCCCGAGCCGCTGGCCTGGTATCCGGCGCGCCCCTGAGTCACCGTGGGAGCGGGGTGACGGCTTCACGGACTTCGGCCGTGCGCACGCTGCTCCGGCTGCTGCACCTGCTCGGCGGCGTCGGCTTCGCCGGCGCGCTGGCGGCCCAGCTCGCGATCGCCTCGGTGGCGGCCGACACGTCGCCGCGCCTGCTGGCGGTGCGCGACATCGCTCTGTCGGTGTCGTCCACCGTCGTGTTGCCGGCACTCGGCCTGATGGTGCTGAGCGGCCTGCTGCTGCTCGCGCTGCGGCCGGCACTGATCGAGCAACGCTGGTTGATCGGCAAGTTGCTGATCGGCATCGCGGTCTGCGGCATCGCGCTCGTGCAGGTGCACGGTGCGGCACGTCAGGCCCGCACACTGGCCATGCAGGCACTGACCAGCCCCACCGACGCCACCACGACCGCCGCGCTGGCGACCGTGCTGCGCAGCGAGCGCCTCGGCGCGTGGTCGGTCCTGGCGCTCGCCGTCGTCGCCGTCTCGCTGGCAGTGTGGCGGCCTCGCCTCGGTCAGCGCGCAGAGCTCCCGACGACGCCCCCCTGAGGCCGGCCGTCGCCGCGGGCCCGGCCCGCAGCCCTCAGCGGATCGCGACCGGGTTGACGAGGCTCTGCACGCCGCCGGTCACGCGCACCGCGCTCAGCACGAACATGAACTCCCAGGCCCGGTCGCGGGCCAGTTCGGCGGTGTTCATGTTCTCGAGGATGTAGATGCCGTTCTTCGCCAGCAGGATCTGGTGCACCTCGAACACACCGGCATCCTTCTCGAACGGGATGGTCTCCAGCCCCCAGGTGTCGGCGCCGATCGCGAGCACCTGCTTGCTCGCAAGGTAGGCTGCGCCCTCGCGGCCCAGCCCCGGTTCGCCGGCGAGGTAGCGCTTGTCGTCCTGGCCCACCAGCGACAGCCAGCCGGTGTGGAACAGCACCACGTCGCCGGTGCGGATCTCGATGCCCTGGCGCTTGGCCTGCTCGTCGATCTCCTTGCGGTTGAACGCCGTGCCTTCGGGCACGACGTCGCGGCCGTAGTAGGCCGTCATGTCGAGCACGACACCGCGCGTCACGAACGGCGGGATCTTCTCGACGCCGAGCTTGCGCAGGCCGTCGACCTGCACGAACTCGCTGTTCTTGAAGCAGTTGTAGTAGACGTTGTCGATGCCGACATGGCCCAGCCCGTCGATCTGGCTGCCCACGCCCACCCAGCCGGCGTAGATGTCGTCGTTGTAGCTGGTCTTCGAGGGCCCGAGGGTCACGCCGCCGGCCTGGCCCGGAGACGTGACCGTGAGCGACCAGCCCCGCGGCGGATAGGCGGGCGATCTGGAGTTGGTCTCGGCGCCGAGCCGGTAGGTCTTGCCGGTCTTCACGAGCTTCGCGGCGTCGAGCGCGAGCTGCGGACTCAGCAGGTTGGCGGCGCCGATCTCATCGGTGGGACCGTACTTCGACTTGCACCACTCTTCGGCGTGGGCAAGGGCCTGGGTCGCCGAGGCGGCCAGGCCGAGGGCGATGGAAAGCGCAACCGCGCCGCGCCGCAGCGCCTTGTGCAGAACCATGGAGTCTCCTTGGTGGTGTCGCGGCGCTCGGCTGGCGCCGTCCGGGCTCGCGCGGACGATAGCCCGTCCGCCCCGGCCTTGCACGCGCCACCAAGGTTGTGCCGTGGTGCGACAGGCGGGCGCTGCGCGCTCAGGCACTGCCCGTCAGTGCGGGCAACTGCTTCGCCACCGCGTCCTTCTCACGCGTGCAGCTGCCACCGAGGGCGGCGCCCAGCAGACGACCGTCGGCAGCGCGGTAGTGGCCTCGCATGCCCGTGTCTTCCCGCTCGATGTGCCACTTGCCGCCGCCCGGCTGCAGCGGCGGAAAGAACACCGCCGGCCAGGCCGGCGTCTTGAGCACCACCGGCATGGCCGGGTAGACGACCGCCGTGCGCTCCCCGTTCAGCGTGCGTGCGAGGGCGCGCGCCGCATGCATGATGGGCATGATGAACGGCAGCAGCAGGCCGTCGACCTCGGCGCAGTCGCCCAGCGCGTAGATGTGATCGTCGCTGGTCTGCAGGTGGCGGTCGACGACGATGCCTCGGTTCACCGCCAGGCCGGCCTGCACGGCCAGTTCGGAGTTCGCCGCCAGGCCGATCGCCGACAGCACCGTGTCGGCCTCCAGCGTGCGGCCGCTCTCCATCGTGATCCGCAGGCCGCCAGGGATCGCGTCGATGCGCTCGACCGCCTCGGACAGATGCCAGCGCACCCCGGCCGCGGCGAGCCGTGCCTGGAACTCGAGCGCCATCGGGTCCGGCCAGAAGCGCGGCAGCGCACGCGGGGCGATGTCGATCACGTCGACGGCGTGGCCGGCCGCGGCGAGGTCGTTGGCGAACTCGCAGCCGACCAGGCCCGCACCGAGGATCACCACGCGCGGATGGCTTTCCAGGTGCCGGCGGAAGTGCTGGTAGTCGGCCAGATGGTTGACGCTCAGCACGCGGTCGGCGGCATCGCCGGCAAGCCGAAGCCGGATCGGCCGCCCTCCGACAGCCAGGACCAGGCGGTCGTAGGCGAGATCGCGGCCCGCCACCTCGATCGTGCGCGCCGCACGGTCGATGCGCTTGACCGGGTGGCCGGCCAGGATCTCGATGCCGTAGTCGCCGGCCAACTGGGCAGCGGCCGCCGTGGCCAGGGCCGCCGGGGCCTTCTTCAGCGCGAAGGCGTTCGACAGCATCGGCTTCGAATAGAACGCGCCGTCATCCTCGGTGACGAGCGTGACCGCCACCCCTCGATCGAGCTTGCGCAGTTCCTTGGCCACCGTGTACCCGGCCAGGCCACTTCCAATCACGACGATGGGGCTCATTGCAGGGGTCCGAGAAGAGTGGAGAAAGGAGCAAGAGAGGCGATCCGTGGCATCGCCGGAGCGCGGTCGGCGCCCGCCGGTCGTCAGGCCGCGCTCGCCGCCAGCTCGGCCACGCCCGCGGTCGCCGCCGCGGTCTCGCGCTGCGGCCGGTAGCCCAGACGGGCGGAGATCTGCTGGGCCACGCTGACGACGGTGGGGGCGAGCAGCTTCAGGTTGCGCGGCTTGAAGCGGTCGGACGGACCGGAGACGCCGATCGCCGCGCACACGTGGCCCCCGGCATTCCAGATCGGCGCCGCGATGCCGCACACGCCGTCCCGCCATTCGCCGCGGTTGACGGCATAGCCCAGCTGGCGCTGCTTCTCGAGCTCGTTGCGCAGCTCGTTCGGCGTGGTGAGGGTGTAGGGCGTGAACGGCTTGAGCTCGAGCGAGATCTGGTCGATCAGCGATGCCGAGGCGTACGAAAGCAGCGCCTTGCCGGTGGCCACGCAGTAGGCCGGCGCCCGACCGCCGACCCGCGAATAGGCCCGCACCGGATGCGGGCTGTCGACCTTGTCGAGGTAGATCACCTCGGTGCCCTCGAGCACCGACAGGTGCACCGTCTCCCCCGACAGCTGGCACAGGCGCTCCATGTACTCGACCGCCACCGTCTTCAGGTCCAGCCGCCCCACCACCGCGGCGCCCAGTTCCCACAGCTTGAGCGTCAGCTCGTACTTGCCGCTCTGCTCGAGGTTGCGGACGTAGCCGCAGGCCACCAGCGTCTGAAGCAGCCGGTGCGCATTGCTCTTGGTCAGTCCCAGGTGCTTCGCCAGCTCCGTCACGCCCGTCAGCTGCGGGTGCGTCGCCAACGCCTCGATCACCTGGAGGCCCTTCACGAAAGTGGTGTCCATGCGTGTTCAGTGTCGTTCTGAATATTGATACTTTGTGCCAAGAGCTTAGGTCTGTGCCTGCGCGCTGTCAAGAACCCGGCCCGGCGCCACGCACCGATCCGACAGAACGATCGGTCCATCGTTTGCCTCCCATCTCATTGGAGATGCTTGATTTTCCGGACCTCCACGGCGCGGCGTAAGCGTATATCCGGATGCCGATCGATGTTGACACTGCGTCAGGCACTGCTAGCATTGTTTCACCAATTCGAAACGCTGTTCCATTATTTAGAACATCTTTGTCGACATCGATCGGCGGCACGCCCGGGCCGATCGAGCTTTCTGCACTCTTCCGTGGAGATCCAAGTGAAAGAGACCCTGATCCGAAACCTCTGGTACGTCGCAGGAACCAGCGACGAGTTCGCGCCCGGCCAGCTGGTCGGCCAGACGATCGTCGGCCTGCCGCTGGTGTTGTGGCGCCCGGAAGCGGGCGGCGAGGTCGTCGCCTTCGACGGCCGCTGCTGCCACAAGCGCATGCCGCTCGCCGCGGGCAAGCTGCTCGCCGACGGCACGCTCGAATGCGCGTACCACGGCCTCTGCTTCGACAGCGCCGGCAAGTGCGTGAAGATCCCGTCGCAACCGGGCCGCGCGATCCCCAGCCGCGCGAAGCTGCGGCCCTATCCGATCGTCGAACAGGACGGCATGGTCTGGATCTGGATGGGCGACGACGCGAACCCGGCGCTGCGCCCGCCGCGCATCCCCGAGCTCGCCAGTCCCGAATGGGAAGCCATCCGCGTGCAGAACGCCGAGGTGCCGACGAACTACCTGCTGCTGATCGAGAACCTGCTCGACATCAGCCACTTCTACCCGCTGCACGACGGCAACATCGGCGACATCGCCAACAGCGAGATCCCGGTCGAGTTCTCCCACGAAGGCGTCCAGGGCAATCGGTCGGTGACCTCGGTGCGCAAGGCCGAGTCCTACCGCCACCCGCCCTACCTGGAAGATTTCTTCGGCTACGAACTGGTCGACCGCCACCACTCCCACAGCATGATCTCGCCCGCGGCGATCCGCGTGGATCTGCGCTGCGCGCCGCCCGGGCGGCTGGAGACCGAGGACGAACGAGGCTACATCCTCACGCACCTGATCACGCCGATCGACGAGCGCCACCACCGCTGGCGCGTCATCGCCGCCTGTCGCGCCGGCCACCGCTGGCCCGCCGATCCGAGCGTGTCGACCGTCGCGCGCGTGGCCGAGAAGTTCCCCGGCGTGATCGCCCAGGACCTGTGGGCCCTGACCGAGCAGCAGAAGATGCTCGACCTGGCCGACACGCACTACCTCGGCGAGATGCACCTGCGCGCGGACACCGGCATCCTCAAGGCCCGCGAGATCGTGCGCGACATGGTGGCTGCCGAAGCTCAACCGGCGTCGCAGGCGGTCGCTGCATGAACTCCCTGAAATGGCGCTGCGTGCTGTGCGGCTTCGTCTACGACGAGGCGGCCGGCCTGCCCGAGGAAGGCATCGCGCCCGGCACCGCCTGGGCCGACGTGCCCGACAGCTGGAGCTGCCCCGACTGCGGGGCCAGCAAGGACGAGTTCGAGATGGTTCCCGCAGAGTGATCAAGGCGCCGCGCACGCGGCGCCAGGCGGTCGGCCGGAGTCGGCCGATCAATGGCTGACATCGCTGTACCGGGCCGGCAGAGCCCGGGCAGGTCTGTCGGTGGTTTTCCCGAAAGGAGATCGAGGTGACAAACAAGCGACCTATCGCGTTCGACGCAACCCCCGACACCCTGCGCCGGAGCCTCGTGCTGTCCGCCGCGGCCGCGAGCGGGCTGGGCCTGCTGCCCGGCGCGATGCGCGACGCGCGAGCGCAGAGCTTCCCGCCGCTCGGCAACTTTCCGGCCGGCACCGAGGGCAACTCGGTATTCGTGGGCGTGTCGGTCCCGCTGACCGGGGCGTTCTCGGCCGAAGGCAAGGATCAGCAGCTCGGCTTCGAGCTGGCGTTCGAGCACCTGAACTCGGGCAAGCTGGCCGGCAAGATCCCCGAGCTCAAGGGCAAGGGTGTCCTGGGCAAGACCATCACCTTCGGCGTGGTCGATACGGAGGCCAAGGCCGAATCGGCGATCCAGGGACAGACCCGCTTCCTCCGCAACAACAAGGCGATCCTGATGACCGGCTGCTACAGCAGCGCGGTGACCGTCGCGCTCGGCAAGCTGGCGCAGCGCGAGAAGGTGCTCTACATGGCCGGTCCGGCCGGCTCGGACGACGTGACCGGCAAGGACTGCCAGCGCTACAGCTTCCGCTCGCAGCCCAGCACCACCATGGCCTCGCGCGCGCTGGCCCCGGTGCTGGCCGAGCGGCTGGGCAAGGGCAAGAAGGTGGCCTACCTGGTGCCCGACTACACCTTCGGCCACACGCAGTTCGAATCGATGGCGCGGCTGACCGAGCCGATGGGCTGGAAGACGGTGTCCAAGCAGGTCTGCCCGATCGGCACCGCCGACTTCAGCACCTACCTGCTCAACATCGCCAACAGCGGCGCCGACGTGTTCGTGAACTGCACGGTCGGCAACGATTGCTCGGTGTCCATCAAGCAGGCCAAGAACTTCGGTGTCATGAAGAATGCCGCCCTGGTGGTGCCGACGCTGCAGCCCTTCCTTGCGCAGCAGCTGGGCCCCGAGGTGACGCAGGACATCCTGGGCGTGATGGACTTCTGGTGGTCGCTGGCCGAGAGCAACGAGCTCGCGAAGCAGTTCGTCGACGACTTCCAGGCCAAGCACAACTACAAGCCCTACTGGCCGGCGCACATCGCCTACTCGCAGATGCTGATCTGGGCGGTGGCGGTGGAGCGCGCCAAGACCTTCTACCCGCCGGAGGTCATCAAGGCCCTCGAGGCGCGCGTGCCGATCAGGACCACGCTGGGCGACGTGATGTACCGTCCCGAGGACCACCAGCTGGTCCGTCCTGTCCCGGTGATGCGCGGCAAGAAGCCCTCCGAGATGAAGTCCAAGGACGACTACTACGAGGTGATCAAGATGATCCCCGGCGCCGACGCCGTGACGCCGCTCGACCAGGGCACCTGCAAGATGGGCGAACTCACCTGAGGTTCCGCGGCAGCGCGACCGCCGCCGAAGCGCGCCGGTCCGCCGCCGATCCGCCCGATCCATCCGACCCGCCCGCTGCCGCTCACGCGGCGGGCCCATGGAGGCTCCCATGCCACCTCTCCCTCTCGTCATATCGCAGGTGTTCCACGGCCTGGTGCTCGGCGGCACGCTGGCGCTCGTCGGCTGCGGCCTGACCATCATCCTCGGGACGCTCGGCCTCGTGAACTTCGCGCACGGCGCGTTCTTCGCGATCGGCGCCTACGCCGGCTGGCTGGCATTCGAATGGACCGGCTCCTACCTGGCCGCCGTGGTGATCGGCGCGGCCGTGACCTGCGCCTTCGGCTTCGTCATCGAGCGCGGACTGATCAGCCGCTTCTACCAGCGACCCCACGAGGACCAGATCCTGCTGACCTTCGGCCTGGGCATCGTCATCGTGGAGGCGCTGCGCGCCATCTTCGGCGGCGTCGGCCGCGCGATGCCGTCGCCCGACTGGGCCGCCGGCGCCGTGTCGATCGGACCGGTGATCTACCCGGAATACCGGCTGGTGGTGTTCGGCATCGCCGCGCTGTCGCTGCTGGTGTTCTACCTGCTGCTCTACCACTCCCGGCTCGGCCTGATCGTGCGCGCCGCGATCGAGGACACGCTGATGGTGCGCATCCTCGGCCTGCGTGCGGCGCAGATCAAGGCGGTGGTGTTCGCGATCGGCGTGCTGGCCGTCGGGCTGGCCGGCGTGGTGATGGCGCCGATCGTCTCGATCAACCCGGACGTCGGCGCGCGCTTCATGGTGCAGTCCTTCGTGGTGGTGGTGATCGGCGGCCTGGGGTCCTTCCCTGGCGCCATCATCGGCGGCTTCATCGCCGGCCAGATCCAGACGCTGACGGCGATCTTCGAGGCCGCCTACAGCGACGTGGCGCTGTTCCTGACCATGGTGGCGATCCTGGCGGTCCGCCCGCGCGGCCTGATGGGCGTGGAGGGACGGAAATGACGGCGCAACAACTGGCCGCCCGCGCGGGCGGCGTGCGGCGGCTGGCGGTCTCGCTGCCGACCGAGTGCTGGATCGTCCTCGCGCTCGCGCTGATGCCCTTCCTGCTGCTTGCCGGTGGCGGCTCGGTCGACACCGCGATCCGCATCCTGCTGTGGGGCATCTTCGGCCTGGGCTTCGACATCCTGTTCGGCTACGCCGGCATGCTGTCGTTCGGCCAGGCGGCGTTCTTCGGCACCGGCAGCTTCGTGACCGCCTACCTGCTGGTCAGCGGGCTGGTGACGAACTTCCTGCTGGCGATCGGCGCCGGCGTGGTGGCGTCGATGCTGTTCAGCGTGCTGGTCGGCATGGTGGCGCTCAAGCGCGTGGGCATCTATTTCTCGATGATCACCTTCGCGATCGGCGAGCTGTGCTTCTTCATCCAGCACTCGGTGCTGTCGCGCTGGACCGGCGGCGACAACGGCCTGCCCGGCGTGCCGCATCCGGTGTTCCAGTTCGGCGACCGCAGCTTCGAGCTCGCCTCGGGTTGGGGCATGTATGCGGTGATCGCGACGATCTTCGTCGCCACGTTCTGGTTCGCGCGACGCGTGGTGACCTCGCCGTTCGGCCGGGTGCTCAACGCCACGCGCATCAACCCCGAGCGCACGCTGGCGGTGGGGCACGACGTGCAGCGCTACAAGATGGCGGCCTTCGTCGTGGCGGCCGGTTATGCCGGCCTGGCGGGCACGCTGATGGGCATCTTCCAGAGCTACGTGGGCCCCGATGCGTTCGCGCTCGACACCTCGGGCCAGGTGGTCATGCAGACGGTGGTCGGCGGCGTGCGCACGCTGATCGGCCCGCTGGTCGGCGCGGCGGTGTGGATCTACCTGCGCGACATCCTGCAGCAGATCCCCGGCATCGGCGGCATGTGGAAGCTGATCCTCGGCGCGCTGTTCATCCTGGCCGTCACGACGATGCGACGCGGCATCGTCGGCGAGATCCAGCACGTCTTCTACAAGCGGCGGATGGCGGCGGCCGCGGCCGCGGCGGCCGCCACCGAGAAGCTCGCCGCGTTCGCGCCGGCGGCACCGCCGGCCGACTTCTTCGCCGCGGCGGCGGGCACGGCCACGGCGTCGCCGCGCGCAGCCGCCTCGGACGACGGCGTGCCGGCAATCGAGGCACGCCACATCCGCAAGCAGTTCGGCGGCCTGGTGGCGCTGGAGGACGTGTGCCTGTCGGTGCGCGAGGGCGAGATCATGGGCCTGATCGGCCCGAACGGCGCCGGCAAGAGCACGCTGTTCCGCATCCTCACCGGCGAGATGCCGGCCACCAGCGGCGAGGTGCATTTCCGCGGCAGGAACATCACCGGCGTGGGTGTGCGCGAGGCCTGCGCGATGGGCATCAGCAAGAGCTACCAGATCGTGCAGGTCTACCCCGAGCTCAGCCTGCGCGAGAACCTGCTGGTGCCGCTGCTGGCGCGCCAGCGCGGCGCGTTCCGCTTCGACGTGATGGCCTCGGTCAAGCGCGATGGCGAGCTGATGAAGGACGCCGACCGGCTGCTGGCGATGATGGGCCTGTCCGACCGACTGGGCGGGCCGGTGTCCGACCTGTCCTACGGCGAGAAGCGCCGGCTCGAGATCGGCATCGCGCTGGCCACCCAGCCCGACGTGCTGCTGCTGGACGAACCGCTGGCCGGCCTCAGTCCCGAAGAGCGCGTGCAGGTGGTGGGCGTGATCAAGGCGGCCAGCATCGGGCGCACCACGCTGGTGGTCGAGCACGACATGGACGCGCTGTTCGGCCTGGCCGACCGCATCGCCGTGCTGCACATGGGTCGCAACCTCGCCGTCGGGCCGCCGGCGGAGATCCGAGAGAACCCGATCGTCCACTCCGCCTACATGGGAGGTCGCGATGAAGACTGACCTGCTCTCGCTGCGCGACGTCAACTCCTGCTACGGCGAATCGCATGTGCTCCACGACATCAACCTGCGCGTCGCCGAGGGCGAGGTGGTTGCGCTGCTCGGCCGCAACGGCTCGGGCAAGACCACCACGCTGAAGACCGTGATGGGGCTGCTGGAGCCGAAGTCCGGCGTCATCGAATATGCCGGTCGTGCGCTGCGCGACGCCTCGCCGGAAGGCCGGGCGCGCGCCGGCATCCAGCTGGTGCCGGAAGACCGCCGCGTGTTCGCCGGCCTGACGGTGGAGGAGAACCTGGTCCTCGCCGCGATGGGCTGCGCCAAGCCGCTGACCATCGACGCGATGTACGAGGTGTTCCCGCGCCTGGGCGAGCGCAAGAAGTCGCACGGCCGGCATCTGTCGGGCGGCGAGCAGCAGATGCTGTCGATCGCGAGGGCGCTGATCCAGTCGCCGCGCCTGCTGATGCTCGACGAGCCGTTCGAGGGGCTGGCACCGATCATCGTGCGCGCGCTGATGGAAGTGGTGGGCCGGCTGGCGAAGGAAGGCCAGACGATCGTGATCGTCGAGCAGAACGTCAAGGCCTGCCTGACGCTGGCCGACCGCGTCTACCTGCTCAGCAACGGCCTGGTGGTCCATGAAGGCTCGGCCAAGGCGCTGATGGACGACAAGGAGACGCAGAAGCGCCACCTCTCGGTCTAGGGCCGGTCGCACCCGCCGGCGGCCCGGTGACCCGCGAACGATGTTTGATTCAGTAGGAGCGGATATGTCAGTTGATTCCTTTCGACCCCTCGCAGGCCTCAGGGTGCTCGAGTTCGGCCAGATCGTCACGGTGCCGTTCTGCGGGATGCTGCTCGCCGACCTGGGCGCCGACGTGGTGAAGGTCGAGAACACCGACGGCGGCGACGGCATGCGCCAGTGGCCGCCGCTGATGCGCGCCGCGCCCGACGCCGAGGCCTACAGCGGCAACTTCGCCTCGCTCAACCGCAACAAGCGCAGCATCGCGGCCAACCTCAAGGATCCGGCCGACGTGGCACGCGTGCGCGACCTCTGCGCGGCGGCCGACATCGTGCTGGAGAACTTCCGCCCGGGCGTGATGCAGCGCCTGGGTCTGGGCTACGAAGCGCTGCGCGAACGTCGCCCGCAGCTGGTGTACTGCTCGGTCACCGGCTACGGCCAGGACGGCCCCTATGCGAAGAAGGGCGCCTTCGACGTGACGGTCCAGGCCATCAGCGGGCTGATGAGCGTGACCGGCGAGAACGACAGCATCCCCGTGAAGTGCGGCGTGCCGGTGGCCGACTTCACCGCCGGACTCTATGCGGCCTATTCCATCCTCGCAGCCATCATGGAAGTGCGTCGCACCGGCGTCGGCACGCAGATCGACTGCTCGATGCTCGGCTGCATGCTGGGCATCTCGGCGCTGCAGATCAGCGAGTACTTCGGCACCGGCCGGGCGCCGCAGCGGCTCGGCTCGGCCCACCCGCGCAATGCGCCGTACCAGGCCTTCGAGGGCAGCGACAAGCCCTTCGTGATCGCCGCCGGCAACGACAAGCTGTGGGGCGAGGTGTGCGCGGCGGTGGGTCAACCGCAGCTCGAGGCCGACGCGCGCTTCGTGACGCAGACCCTGCGGGCGGCCAACCAGCGCGAGCTCGCCGCGCTGCTGCAGCCGCACTTCGCGCGCCGCAGCGCGGCCGACTGGCTGGCCGAGTTCGACCGGCGCGGTGTGCCCTGCGCACCGATCAACGACTTCGCCGACATCCTGGCCGACCCGCACGTCAAGGAGCGCGGCTGGGTCGCCGAGCTCGAGCTGCCCAACGGACTGAAGACGCCGACGATCGGCTTTCCGGTGCACATCGCAGGCTACGAGTTCTCGGTCGACGCCCGTCCGCCGCGTCTGGGCGAGCACACCGAGGCCGTCGCCCGGGAGTGGTTGCGATGAGCGAACTCGCGCTGCTGTCGCCGCCCACCGCCGAGGGCGTGCGCACGCTGCGCCTCAACCGTCCCGACAAGGCCAACGCCCTGTCGGCGGCCCTGGTCGACCATCTGCACGCCAGCCTCGACGCGATCGGCCCGGAGACCCTGGCGCTGGTGATCCGCGGCGAGGGCCGCAACTTCTGCGCGGGCTTCGATTTCACCGGCTACGAGCAGTTGTCCGAAGGCGACCTGCTGCTGCGCTTCGTGCGCATCAACGAACTGCTCGCGCGACTGCGCCAGGCGCGCTTCCTCACCATCGCCTGGGTGGCCGGCGCAGCCTTCGGCGCCGGCGCCGACATCGCCTGCTCGTGTGCCGTTCGCATCGGCACGCCGGCGGCGCGGTTCAGGTTCCCCGGCTTCCAGTTCGGCGTCGCGCTCGGCACGCGGCGTCTCGCGACCATCACCGGCGCCGAGCGCGCACGCGCCATCCTGCTGCACAACGAGGAGCTGGATGCCGCGGCGGCGCTGCATTGCGGGCTGCTCACCGAACTCGTGGAGGCCCAAGGGCCGGAAGCACGGGTCGATGCCCTGGTGGAATCGACCCGCAAGCTCGATGCGGCCAGCCTGCGCACGCTGTTCGCGCTGACCGATGCGGACACCGCCGACGCCGACCTCGCGGACCTGGTGCGCAGCGTCGGCCGCCGCGGCCTGCATGCGCGGGTGGCCGCCTACCGTCGCGCCTGAGATCGCGCGGCGGTCCTTGTCCCCACCGCGGCGCGGCGCCGGTCGCGGCTCCTAAACTGCCGCCATGCCCCTTCCGCACCTGCTGCTCGCCCTGGCCGTGGTCGCGGTCTGGGGCACCAACTTCGTCGTCATCAAGTGGGGCCTGGCCGAGCTGCCGCCGCTGCTGTTCACGACGCTGCGCTTCGCGCTGTCGGCGTTCCCGCTGCTGCTGTTCATCAAGCGACCGGCCGTACCCTGGCACAAGCTGGCCGGCTTCGGTGCGCTGCACGGCCTGGGCCTGTTCGGGCTGATGCTGTATGCGATGCGCGCCGACATCTCGCCGGGTCTGGCCTCGCTGGTGATCCAGACGCAGGTGTTCTTCACCATCGTGCTGGCGATGCTGCTCGACGGCGAGCGGCCGCGGCTGCTGCAGGGGCTGGCCCTCGGACTCGCGGTCACCGGCATGGCGCTGATCGCCGGCCACATCGACCAGCACAGCATCACCGCGCTGGGCCTGGTGCTGGTGCTCACGGCCGCCTTGTGCTGGGCCGGCGCCAACATGGTGGCCCGGTCGGTCGGCCGGGTCGACATGCTGGGCTTCATGGTCTGGATCAGCGTGTTCGCCGCGCCCGCGCTGGCGCTGCTGAGCCTGCTGATCGAGGGCCCGGCGCGCATCGCCACGAGCCTGTCGCAGGCCAGCGCCGGTGCCTGGGCCGCGGTGGCGTGGCAGGCGCTGGGCAACACGCTGTTCGGCTACGGCGCGTGGAACTGGCTTCTGGCGCGCCACCCGGCCGCGACCGTGGCGCCGGCTGCGCTGCTGGTGCCGGTGTTCGGCATGGCGGCCTCGTCGCTGCTGCTCGGCGAGAGCCTGCCCGGCTGGAAGCTGGGCGCGACCGCGCTGGTGCTGGGCGGCCTGGCGCTCAACACGCTGGCCAGCCGAGCCACGCGCCGGGCCGCCACGAGCGAGCGCTTCACCGAATCCGTCTCCTGAGAGGCCCGCATGATCGAACTCCACCATGCGCCCAGCACCGCGGCGATGGCACCGCACATCCTGCTGACCGAGATCGGCGTGCCCTTCGTGCTGCGGCCGGTCGACACCGCGGCGCAGGCGCACCGCTCGCCGGCCTACCTGGCGCTCAACCCGAACGGCCGCGTGCCGGTGCTGGTCGACGGCGACCTGGTGCTGTACGAGAGCGCCGCGATCTGCCTGCATCTGGTCGACCGCCATCCGCAGGCGGGTCTGGCGCCGCCGCCGGGCAGCGACGAGCGGGCGCACTTCTACAAGTGGCTGGTGTGGCTGACGAACACGCTGCAGGCGACGCTGATGGTGTTCTTCTACCCCGAGCGCTGGCTCACCGACGGCAACGACGCGGGCGCTGCCGAGCTCAAGAGCTGCGCCGAAGGCCGCACCGGTGCGCTGCTCGATCTGCTGGAGGCCGAACTGCAGCGCCACGGCGGGCCATGGCTGCTCGGCGCACGCTACAGCGCGGTCGACGCCTATGCGCTGATGCTGTGCCGCTGGACGCGCCACTTCGCGCATCCGGCCCGCGTGCGGCCGGCGCTGGGGACCTACCTCCAGCGCGTGCTCGACCGACCCGCGGTGCGGCAGGTGTTCGAACGCGAGGGACTGGCGCTGCCCTGGGTCTGAGCGGCGCAGGCGGCGGCTCAGTCGCCGGGCGTGGCGGCGCTCGCGAGCGCCTCGTCCCAGAACGAGGCCTCGATCTTGTGGCCGTCGAGATCGCGCACGAAGCAGCCGTAGTAGGGTGCGCCGTAGTGCGGGCGCGGGCCGGGCGGGCCGTCGCCACGGGCACCCGCCGCCACCGCCGCCGCGTAGAAGGCATCGACCTGAGCGCGGCTCGCCGCCAGGAAGCCGACGTGGCTGCCGTTGCCCACCGAGGCCGGCGCGCCGTCGATCGGTGTCTGCAGCCAGAACTCGGGGTAGACCTTGCCGTACGCCGCGGCGCCGGAGTGCTCCATCAGGCGCCGCACGCCGAGCGTGGCGAGCACCGCGTCGTAGAAGTCGCGCGCCGACTCGAAGCGGTTGCTGCCGATCGAGACATGGGAGATCGCACTCGGGTTGTCGTCGCTCATCGCTGCCTCCTTCGGTGCCCGACCGCCTGCATTCAGCCGCCCAGCACTGCGGCCATCGCCTCGGCGACCGTCTGCACGTTGCCGGTGTTGAGCCCGGCCACGCACATGCGGCCGGAGCGCACCAGGTAGACGGCATGCCGTTCGCGCAGCAGGTCGACCTGGGCCGCGCTCAGGCCGGTGTAGCTGAACATGCCGCGCTGGCTGAGGAAGTAGCCGAAGTCCCGACCCGGCAGGCGGGCGGTGAGGGCAGCGTGCAGCGCGCGGCGCATCGCCAGGATGCGGTCGCGCATCGCGGCGAGCTCGCCTTCCCACTGGGCCCGCAGCGCCGGCTCGCCGAGCACCAGCGCGGCCAGCTGGCCGCCGTGGATCGGCGGGCTGGAATAGTTGCGGCGTACCGTGGCGCGGAGCTGCCCGAGCACGTTGTCGGCCTGCGCGGCATCGGGGCAGACGACGCTCAATGCGCCGACCCGCTCCCCATACAGGCTCATGCTCTTGCTGAAGGAGTTGGCGACGAAGAAGCTCAGGCCGGCCGAAGCCAGCGCGCGCACCGCGTGGGCATCGGCCTCGATGCCGTCGCCGAAGCCCTGGTAGGCCAGGTCCAGATAAGGCAGCAGCTGCCGCTCGCGCAGCACCGGGATCAACGCCTCCCATTGCGCGGCGCTCAGGTCGACGCCGGTCGGGTTGTGGCAGCAGGCATGCAACAGCACGATGCTCCGGGGCGGCAGCCCGCGTAGCGCGGCGAGCATGGCGTCGAACTTCAGCCCCCCCGTCGCCGGGTCGTAGTAGGGGTAGGTGTTCACCGTCAGGCCTGCGCCCTCGAACATCGCGCGGTGGTTGTCCCAGGTCGGATCGCTGACCCAGACCGCGCTGCCGGGGAAGTAGCGCACGAGGAAGTCGGCGCCGACCTTGAGCCCGCCGCTGGAGCCGACCGACTGGATCGTCGCGATGCGCCGGCCGGTCACCGCCTCGTGGCCGGCGCCGAACAGCAGGGCCTGCACGGCGTTGCGCAGATTGGCAGCGCCCTCGATCGGCAGGTAGGACTTGGTGCCGCCGCGCGCCAGCAGTTCGGCCTCGGCGCGCTGCACCGAACCCAGCACCGGGATGCGGCCGGCATCGTCGAAGTAGATGCCGATGCTGAGGTTGACCTTGCCCGCGCGCGGATCCTTCTGGAAGTCTTCGTTGAGGCTCAGGATCGGGTCGCCGGGATAGGCTTCGACGTGCTGGAACATGGCGGCGGGGGGTGAAGACGGAGGAGGCCGGATTATCGAGGCAGCCCTAGCGGATCGGAACAAACCCTGAGGCCGCAGCATCCCCTCGCTTCACCGCGGAGCACCCGCGCAGCACAGCTCGCGCCGTGGCCGCGACGTCACACTGACGGAATCCGTCGCCCGACCGGCGGAATGGCCGCACCGGGGCCGCAGGTTCGTGCGTTTCTGGGCAAGGGCCGCGCCTTTCCGGCCCGCGCGGCGCCGACGGCCGATCGTGGCCCTGCACTTGCAATGGCAGCCGGCACAACACGCCGCCCGCCCGGGTCTCGTCATCGAAGGCCCGGGACGACGCGCCACGAGGAGACATGCTCATGATCGGAGTCGACAAGTCGCTGCTGCGCCACCTGTTGCTGGTCGACGGGCCGTGGGAGATCGGCGACTATCAACTGGACCTTCGCAAGCGCCGTTGCGACGTGTGGATCGGTCCGCAGGTGGAGCGCGGCTGGTTCGGCCGCCCGAAGAAGGGCGTGCCGGTGCGCATGCAGCAGCACATGTGGCAGCACCTGTCGCTCGGGCCGGTGCGCTTCTTCCTGCACGTGTCGATCCCGTCGACCTCGGAGGTCGACAAGCTGCCGTGGATGGGCGACCCGGGCATGCCCTTCACCACGGCGCTGGCGCAGCAGGTGTTCGCCTTCTTCAACGAGGGCGTGTCGCTGCAGGCGATCTGCAGTCTGATGAAGTTGTCGCTGAATGACGTCTGGCGCTATCGCTTCGCGCTCGACAACGGCCGTGCCCAGGTGCAGGCCGCGGCGAACCCTGCGCCACCGACGCGCACCGACACCGCGAACGCCGCGACGCCGCCGGCCGCGGTGGCTGCCACGCTGCCGAACGCCATGCCCGACGCCACCGGCGACGTGCCCGACGTCACCGACCCGATCTGGCTGCGGCTCGCCAACGGCGACCTGCAGCTCGACATCCGCGTGCTGAGCCTGAAGCTGATGCTCACGCGGGTGCGCTCGCAGCTCGACCTCATCTCCGACGACGAGGTCCGCCTGCTGAAGCTGCGCGACCTGCACCGCTATTTCGTGAAGAACGAGCGGGTGCTGTCGCACGAGCTGGCGCAACTGAAACTAGGATGAGGCCATGACCGCACGACCCTCATCGTCGCTGCGCCCCGCCACCGGCGCGCTGATGTCCGTCGAGGAAGCCGGCGTGCTGCTACGCAGCCACGGCCGCTACATGGTCGCCGGCGAGGAGGCACTGCTGCGCCGGCTGCCGCGTGGCCGCTGGATCGGCGGCAGCATCCCCTACTTCATGGGCCAGGACGGCGGGCGCACCACGCGTGACCAGGTGTTCGTCGCGGCGCTGCCCGGCGCTGCCCTCGAGTCGACGCTGCGCTGGTACGACGCGAAGAGCCTGCCAAACGTGTGCGTCGACGGCCCGGCCAATGGCTACTCGCTGATCATCATTCCGGCCTTCTCGGCCGTGCACTCGCAGTTCGCGCGCGAGGCGCCGCAGTACGAGGACATGTACCTGAAGCCGCTGCTCGGGTGGATCGCCGGCATCCACCTCGACGATCTCGGCAAGGCGACACCGGTCGTCGTGAACGGCGAGACCGGCGAGTTCGACGGCGAGCGTGCGCTGGTGATGCACCTGCCGCTGCCCGAGGATCAGCTGGCACGGCTGGACATCGTCAACCTGTTCGAGCAGGGCGACGGTGATCGCATCCGCTTCACCGAAGCCGGGTTCCACGCGCACGACTGCGTGGTCAACGGCAAGCCGGTCAACTTTGCCGATTACCTGCAGCGCAACGCGGTCGACACGCGCTGGCCCCTGGTGGCCGACTACTCCGGCGCGATGGTCAACGTGTCGTTCAAGGGCATCGACGAGGCCGACCACCGCGTCGACTTCTACGCTCCGGTGTTCGACGACATCGAGTACCGTTTCGCGCGTCCGATGGACAACTACGAACAGGCGCTGGTCGGTGCGCTGCCCGCCGACAGTGGACAGGTCGGCTGGAGCTGCAACTGCATCCTGAACTACCTGTATTCCGAACTCGAAGGCAAGCGCACCGGGCCCATCACCGGGCCGATGACCTTCGGCGAGGTGGCCTACCAGCTGCTGAACCAGACCATGGTCGTGCTGTCGATCGACCGCGGCTGAGCGCGCGCGACCTCAGGCGGCGAGCGCGGCCTCGATGTCGCGCGTCAGGCTCTCGGGCTTGTCGGTCGGCGCATAGCGCCCGAGGACGCGGCCGTCGCGCCCGACGAGGAACTTGGTGAAGTTCCACTTGATCGCCCGCGTCCCGAGCAGGCCCTTGACCTCGCCGGTGAGCCACCGGTAGAGCGGATGGGCACCGGCGCCGTTGACCTCGACCTTGGCCATCATCGGGAAGCTGACGCCGTAGTTCAGCTGGCAGAAGCTGGCAATCTCGTCGTTGCTGCCGGGATCCTGCCCGCCGAACTCGTTGCTCGGAAAGCCGAGGACCGCCAGCCCACGCTCGCCGTAGGCCTGCCACAGCGACTGGAGACCGGCGAACTGCGGCGTGAAGCCGCAGGCGCTGGCGGTGTTGACGATCAGCAGCACCTTGCCGCGGTAGTCGGCCAGCGAGACGGTCCGGCCGTCGATGGACCGGGCCTCGAAATCGTAGATCGTGGTGGTGATCATGCAGGACTCCCGGTAGGCCGCGCGGTGGTGATTGCGCCAATGCTAGGCCCGGCCGGTGCGCGCCGACATCCGGCACTTCGCTCGGCGTGGGATTGACGCGCCCGCCAGCGCAGCGGAGCATGCGATCCATGCGCGAACCGCTCCGCCTCCCATGCCCCAGCCCGTCGTGACCCCGAGGCACCGCGTGGCACTGGTGGGATTCAGTGCCTTCGAGCAGCAGGCGCTCGAGAGCTATTTCCGGCTGGCAGCGGGCCAGACGCCCGCCTTCGAGCCGGCCGCCTCGCTGGCCGACAGCGACTTCTGCGTGGTCGATGGCGATCGGCCGGCCGCCGTCGAGGAGGTGCGCGCCGCCGCCCGCATGGCCGCAGCCGTGTTCATCGGCCAGCAGGTGCCGGACGGCGCGGTGATGCACCTGCACCGCCCGATCGACGCACGACAGGTGGCGCGCGCGCTCGAGACCCTGATGCTGGCGCGCCAGGCGGTGGCCGACCCCTATGCGCCGAAGACCGCCGCCGCGCGTCCGGCCCGGCGGCCGCGCGCCGCGGACGAGACGCACTTCGACATCGATGTGCTGGTGGTCGACGACATCGACATCGCGCGCCGGCTCCTGCAGGTGCAGCTGCAGAAGCTGGGCTGCCGCGTCACGACGGCGGTGAGCGGCGCCGACGCGCTCGAGCGCCTCCAGACATCGCACTTTCGCATCGTCTTCAGCGACGTGGAGATGAAGGACATGGACGGCCTGGCGCTGTGCCAGCAGATCAAGCAGCGCCGCAAGGGCGCGCCGACGGTGGTGCTGGTCAGCGCCCAGTCGACGCCCAGCGACCGCGTGCGCGCGACGATCGCCGGCGCCGACGGCTTCCTCGGCAAGCCGATCGACGCGGCCGAGCTGGTGACGGTGCTGCGCACCTGCAGCAACCGGCGGCGGCGCGCCCGCTAGACCGTCGGGCTAGCGCCCGCGCAGCTGCCGCATCAGCGCCACGCCGGTGCCGCGGTTCACGAAGTGCGTGGTGGCCACGCGCTCCAGGTCCACCTCGCCGGCCCGGTACAGCCCGGCCCGGACCATCTTGTCGTGGAAGTCACGGATGCGCTCCGGCTTCATCGCGCCGATGCCCAGCGTCTGCGCATCGCCCGAGTCGACGATGCCCAGTTCCTTCATCAGCCCCACCGAGCGGGCAATGGTCTCGGCCCGCATGTCCGGGTTGTCGCGCAGGATCAGCGCGTCGCCCGGGCGGCGGTCGCCGTACAGGTAGGTGACCCAGCCGACGATCGACGCATCGACGAAGCGCCGCACCAGCTCGGGCTTGCGCGCCACCGTCTCGGCCGTGGTCTCGATCAGCGTCGAATAGGTCGAGAAGCCGTGGTCGGCCAGCAGGAAGGTGAGCGGCTTGAAGCCGCCCTGCTGCTCGATCGAGACCGGCTCCTCGACCGCATAGCCCTGCTGGATGCTCTTCGGGTTGGCGAGGAAGGGGCCGAGGTTGTAGGCATAGGGGCGCAGCTGCTCGTCGCGAAAGCCGTGTTCGCTCTTGAGCCAGGCCCACCAGGTGAATTGCGCGTCCTTCGCGATCCAGGCCACCGGCGCCTTCTTCAGGTCTTCGAAGCCGCGCACCCCTTGGCCGGGATGGGCGAACAACGCCTGCGGGTCCTTCTGGAACATCGCGGCCACCACGACGGTGGGCACGCCGTTCTTCACGTTGTCGAAGCTGTGCAGCAGGTTGCCGGTCATCAGGAAGTCGATCCGGCCGGCCGGCAGCAACGGCCGGTTGTTGACCTGCGGTCCGCCCGGGCGGATCTGCACGTCGAGACCATATTTCGCATAGGTGCCGTCGGCCAGCGCCTGGTAGAAGCCGCCGTGCGCGGCCTGCGCCTTCCAGTTGGTGGCGAACACCACCTTGTCGGCGGCCCGCACGGGCGTGGCCGCCGCGCACAGCGCCGCCAGCAACAGGGAGCGGCGTTTCATCGGGACGGACATGTGGCGGCGGCAAGGAGTCGCGGGGACCGCCATCGTGCCAGTACCGGGCACCTCGTGCCGGCGCGCGCAGCGTCCTGCCGCTGCGCGGTGAAGACGGGAGTGGGGAGGGATCAGCGGTTCAGGCGTCGCCGAGCCGGGCGACGCTGGCCGCCACGGCTTCGTGCAGCAGCGCGGCGTCGAGTCCGGCCAGCGGCCCGAGCGTCGCGCTGGCGCGGGCGAGCATGTCCTCGCCCTGGCCTTCGAGCGCCGCGTCGACGGCCGCCCCGAGAGCGAGCAGGCGCTGCACCGACAGCGGTTCGGTCAGCCACGGTGCCGCGAAATCGTCGCCCTCCGGCGCAACCAGGGTGCGCAACGCCATCGGGCGCAGCCGCACGCTGGCGGCCACGTCACCGGCCAGGCCCCAGGCCTGGCAGAGCGCGCCGCCCAGGGCAGCATGGTTCAGGCCATAGGTCACCGCCTCGGCCTCGAGCTGCACCAGCGGGTTCGGGGTGGTCGCCACCAGCGCCTCGTAGCCGGGTGCGTCATGGCCCACCAGGGCCGCCTGACCGCTTTCGGCGAACAGGCCCGCGGTGTGAGCGAGCCAGGGATCGATGTCGAGCGTGGGGGCCGCACGGCCCATCGCCAGCCCGCGGCGGCCGGCGCGCGCCCACAGCGCGGTCAGCAGCGGGCTGGGCGGGAAGGCGCCGCGCAGGCCGATCTCGAAGGTCAGCCCCGCGACTTCCCGGGTGCCGAGGTAGCGGACCGCCTCGGGCACCGACTCGACCCGCCGCAGCAGGCCGAACAGCGCCGAATTGACGGTGCGGACGACGGCCGAGGCGAGCGCCATGTCGGTCTCGATCAGTCCGCCGATGGACTGCAGGTTCGCATCCTCGTCGTGCATCAGCAGCGACAGCTGCACCAGGGTCTGCGGGCAGGCCGGCAGGTCGATGTCAAGGGCGCGCAGGGCGTTGTCGATGGCCATGGGCGCGATCCTAGGCGCAAGCACGAATCCAGTAAGCCTGCAGCAGCGCGCCTTTTGCAGTGCTTCTAGAGTGCTTGCAACTTGTTCCGTGAAGGATTTGCGCATGACCAGCCTGTTCGATCCGATCCGCCTCGGCGACATCGAACTCCGCAACCGCATCGCGATGGCGCCGCTGACGCGCAACCGCGCCGTCGCCGGGCGCGTGCCGTCGCCGCTGGCCGTCGAGTACTACCGCCAGCGCGCCGATGCCGGCCTGATCGTCACCGAGGCCACCCAGATCTCGCCGCTGGGCCAGGGGTATCTCGACACACCGGGGATCTACAGCCGCGAGCAGGTCGAGGGCTGGAAGGCTGTGACCCGTGCGGTGCACGAGCGCGGCGGCAAGATCGTGGTGCAGCTCTGGCACGTCGGACGGATCTCGCACGTCTCGCTGCTGCCCGAGGGCGAGGTGCCGGTCGCGCCATCGGCGATCACCGCGAAGAGCAAGACCTTCACCCGCAACGGTTTCGAGGACGTGTCGGCACCACGCGCGCTGGCGCTCGCCGAGTTGCCCGGCATCGTCGAGCAGTACCGCGTGGCGGCGCGCAATGCCATCGAGGCCGGCTTCGACGGCGTCGAGGTGCATGGCGCCAACGGCTACCTGCTCGAGCAGTTCCTGCGCGACAGCACCAACCACCGAACCGACGCCTACGGCGGCTCGATCGAGAACCGTGCGCGCCTGCTGCTCGAGGTGATGCGCGCCGTGACCGCCGAGATCGGCGCCGGCCGCACCGGGTTGCGCCTGTCGCCGGTGACGCCCGCCAACGACGCCGCACTCGACTCGGATCCGCAGGCCTTGTTCAACCACGTGGCCGAGCAGCTGGCGCCGCTGAAGCTGGCCTTCCTGCACGTGATCGAGGGCGCGACCGGCGGCCCGCGCGACGTTGCGCCGTTCGACTATGCGGCCTTGCGCGCCCGGGTGAAGGCGCCGTGGATCGTGAACAACGGCTACGACCGCGACATGGCGATCGAGGCGGTGGCGGATGGCCGGGCGGATGTCGTGGCCTTCGGCCGGCCCTTCATCAGCAACCCCGACCTCGTGCAGCGACTGCGCGTGGGCGCACCGTTCGCGGCGCTCGACCGCGACACGCTGTACGGCGGCGGCGCCAAGGGCTACACCGACTATCCGGCGCTCCAGGCCCCGTGAGGCGGCCCGCCGGGGCGGCGACGGGCCGCTGCTCCGGCGGCCGACGGCGATCGTCGCGCCGGGTCCCCTCGCGGAGGGGTCGACCGCGTTGGGGTATTCCACGTGTCGGGCGTGACTTACGATCCGTGCACCTTGTCCACGTCGCAGCTCGCCCGACGCCGCCATGCCTGAACTGGGTGCACTCATCCGACAGCTGCAATCGCAATTCGTGCGCAGTGCCGAGCCGCACCGCGTGTTCGATGCCTTGCTGCCCGAACTGCTGCGGCTCGGCGAGAGCGAGTACGGTTTCATCGCCGAGGTCTGGCGCCAGCCCGACGGCACGCCCTACCTGAAGATCTTCACGCTGAGCAACATCGCGTGGGACGCCGCCTCGCGCGAGCAGGTCGAGCGCCAGCGCGTCGACGGCATGGAGTTCCACAACCTGAAGACGCTGTTCGGCGCAGCCCTGGTGACCGGCGAGACCGTGATCGCCAACGACGCCCCGAACGATCCGCGCCGCGGCGGCGGCCTGCCGCAAGGCCACCAGGCGCTGAACACCTTCCTCGGCGTGCCGCTGCACTACGGCAGCGAGCTGGTCGGGATGATCGGCCTCGCGAACCGGCGGCCAGGCTACGACCACGCCCTGCTGGACGCGCTCGACCCGCTGTTCCAGAGCATGGCCGGCATCATCGCGTCGGTGCAGCTCGACCGCCAGCGGCGGGCCGCCGAGTCCGCATTGCGCGCCAGCGAAGAACGCTGGCGCCACAGCTTCGAGATGGCCGGCGCCGGCATCGCCCAGACCGGTGCCGACGGGCGGCTGCTCGAGGTCAATGCGCGCTTCTGCGAGATCGTGGGCCGCTCGCGCGACGAGCTGCTCGCGGGCAGTTTCCGCGAGCTGACGCATCCCGACGACCTTGCCGACGACGAGGATCTGCTGCGCCGCCTGGTGGCCGGGCAGGTGCTGCGAGAGAACCGCGAGAAGCGCTATCTGCGGCCCGACGGCACGACGCTGTGGGTGCAGCTCACCGTCACGGCGGTGTTCGACGCCCTGGGTCGCTTCCAGCACACCGTCACGGTGGCGCTCGACATCGACCAGCGCCGCCGTGCCGAAGCGGCGCTGCAAGAGCGCGAGGCACTGTTCACGAAGCTGGCCGATCGGGTGCCGGGCGTGCTGCTGCAGTTCAATGTCGACGCGCAAGGCGTCGCGCGCGTGCCCTACGCGAGCCGCGGCCTGCGCGAGCTGTTCGAACTCGACCCGGACGGCGCCGTGCGTGACGATGCGCGCCTGATGATTGAACGCGTGGCCAAGGGCCAACGCAAGCGGGTGTGGGAGACGCTGGAGCGCGCCGGCCAGCGGCTCGAACCCTGGGCGATCGAGTTCGAGGTCGATCTGCCGTCACGCGGACGGCGCGCGGTCGAGGCCCAGGGATCACCCGAGCGGCTGCCCGATGGCAGCACGACCTGGCACGGCTACATCCGCGACATCACCGACCGCAAGCAGGCCGACGCCGCGCTGATGAACGCCCAGGCGGCGGCGCGCGCGAACGAGGCCAAGACCGAGTTCCTGTCGCGCATGAGCCACGAGCTGCGCACGCCGCTCAATGCGGTGCTCGGCTTCACGCAGTTGCTGCTGGGCGATCCTTCGGCGCCGCTGCAGGACGGCCAGCGGGCGCGCCTCGGCCACATCGAGCGCGCCGGCCAGCATCTGCTGGCGATGATCGGCGACGTGCTCGACCTGTCGCGCATCGAGACCGGCAGCCTGCCACTGCAGCCTCAGCCGGTAGGATTGAGCGCGCTGGTCAGCGAGTCCTTCGCGCTGGTGCTGCCGACGGCGCACGCCAGCGGCGTGACGCTGATCCGGCGCGGCCCCGGCGACCTGCACGTGACCGCCGACCCGATGCGGCTGCGCCAGGTGCTGGTCAACCTGCTGAGCAACGCGGTCAAGTACAACCGGTCGGGCGGCCAGGTCGTGGTGGAGACCGAGGGCATCGACGAGCACACCGTGCGCATCGCCGTGACCGATACCGGCATGGGCATGACGCCGGCACAGCAACTGCACCTGTTCGAGCCCTTCAACCGGCTCGGCGCGGAGCGCAGCAGCATCGAAGGCACCGGGCTGGGTCTGGCGATCACGCTGCGGCTGGTGGAGTTGATGGACGGCCGCATCAGCGTGCACAGCCAGCCCGGCAGCGGTTCGACCTTCCATGTCGAGCTGCGCCGTGCGCCCGCTCCACCCGGCACCCCGGCGGCCACGGGCCAGACAGTGCCGGATCCGTCCATGCCTGCGGCCTCCGACAGCGCACCGCACAGCGTGCTGTACGCCGAGGACAACCGGCTCAACATCGAACTGGTGCAGCAGCTCCTGCTGTTGCGCAGCGGTTGCGAGTTGCGCGTCGCGTACACCGGCCGCGAGGCGATCGAGAGTGCGCGCCGCACGCCCCCCGACCTGCTGCTGATCGACATGCACCTGGGCGACATGACCGGACTCGAGGTCCTGGATGCCCTGCGCGACGACGCAGCGCTGGCCCAGGTGCCCCGCATCGCACTGTCGGCCGACGCGCAACCGCAGGTCGTGCGCGCCGCGCGTGAACGCGGCTTCGATGAGTACCTCACCAAACCGGTCGACGTGGCCGAACTGCTGCGCTGCCTCGATCGCCATCTGTCGATCCGGCGGGCTGCGCGCTGACCACGCCAGCCGGGGCAGCGATGTGCTGCAGCGTCTGCTTCGGGGGAATGAAAAAGAAAGGGGGCGGGACGTGGTGGTCAGGGGCTCGCTCTCATCCACCCCGACCCGCCCGCCCCCTCTTGGACGTCAACCGGTCCGCAACCTTTGACGTGCCGGCGCCGCGGGCACCACACCCCAGGGCAGCGTGAGCTGACCGGGCGCGTTGCGGGCAGGCAGCACCGGCCCCCGGCCGGATCGCTCGGCACTGATGCCCTTGTCACGTGATCCGCTGAAGGCAGCGGTCGCGGCAAGCTTGAAGCGCGGAGCGATCATGGTGGGGGCGTGATGATGTGTTGGCTGTGAATGATGTCGGCTCAGCGAGCGCTGCGCCACTCGCTGGGTGCGCAATCGCCGCCGGCCAGCACCGCATGCAGCGGCCGGGCGCCGCTGCCGGGACCGCCGGCGCGCAGCGCGCGTGTCAGACCTTGCAGCCAGGCCGGCGCATCGCCGTGGGCCTGACGCTCGCGCGCCGCCAGGCGCAGCAGCGAAGACACCGCGCCGAACGCAACGCCGCGCGCCGGGCTGGGGCGAAGCCTTGTTTTGATGCTCTGTGTCATGCCGGACTCCTCCTGCTGTATGGAGGGCGGCAACGCATCTAGCGTGCCAGCCGCGGTGAGGTACGACGGACGGCCGAGGCCGTGCAAACCGTCACGCGCCGTCGCCGGCCCGCCGAGCGCGACGCTTCAACACCGTTACACGGGCGACGCTTTTGGTCGATCGGTCGGCGCGTGTCGTCAACTGCCGGCGCCGGCGCGCCGCCCCGCTCAGGCCAGCGCCGCGCCCCGGTAGCCGCGCGGGATCGCGCCCAGCAGGCGCTGCGTGTAGGCCTCGCGCGGCGCGCTGAGCAGGGCCTCGACCGTGTTGCGTTCGACCACCTCGCCGTCCTTCATCACCAGCACCTCGTCGGCCATGAAGCGCACGACCGCCAGATCGTGGCTGATGAAGACATAGGCCAGGCCCAGCTCGTCCTGCAGGTCGCGCAGCAGGTTCAGCACCTGGGCCTGCACCGACACGTCGAGCGCCGAGACCGCCTCGTCGAGCACCAGCACCTCGGGGTCGACCGTCAGGCAGCGCGCGATCGCGATGCGCTGGCGCTGGCCGCCGGAGAACTCGTGCGGGTACTTGCCCCAGGCACCGGCGTCGAGGCCGACCTTGGCCAACAGCGCCCGCGCCCGGGCCTCGCGCGCCGCATCGTCGCGCTCGAGGCCGTGGATGGCCATCGGCTCGACCAGCGTCTGGCCGATCGTGAAGCGCGGGTTCAGCGAGGCATAGGGATTCTGGAACACCACCTGCAGGCGCCGGCGCATCGGCAGCCAGTCGGACTTGCCGAGCTGCAGCAACTCGTGCGTGCCGCCACCCTTCGCGCTGCGGAACACCGCCCGGCCGCCGGTCGGCCCGCCGCTCGCCTCGTGCAGGCGAAGCAGCGCCAGGCCCGCCGTGGTCTTGCCCGACCCCGATTCGCCGACGATGCCCAGCGTGTGGCCGCGCCGCAGCTCGAAGCTCACGTCCTTGACGGCGGGGAAGGCCTTGCGGCCGAACAGCCCCGAGCGCAGCCAGAAGCTCTTGCTCAGCGCCTCGACCTGCAGCACGACCGGTGCGTCCGGGTCCTTCGCCACCGCGGGGCGAGCGCCTCCGGCGGCCGGATCGGCCAGGTGGTCGTCGATCACCGCCAGGCGCACCGGCGGCGCTGCCAGGGTCGGCCGGCAGGCCAGCAGCGCCTGCGTGTAGGGGTCCTGCGGCGCGGTGAACAGGCGCTCGACCGACGCCTGCTCGCGCACCGTGCCCTGGCGCATCACGACCACGTGGTCGGCGATCTCGCCGACCACGCCGAGGTCGTGGCTGATGAACAGCATGCTCATGCGGTGCCGCTCCTTCAGCCCGGCCAGCAGCTCGAGGATCTGGCGCTGGATGGTGACGTCGAGCGCGGTCGTCGGCTCGTCGGCGATCAGCAGCCGGGGTTCGCAGGCGATCGCCATCGCGATCATCACGCGCTGCTGCTGGCCGCCCGACAGCTCGTGCGGATAGGCGTCGAGCCGGCGCTTCGGATCGGGCAGGCCGACCTCGTTCAGCAGCGCCTCGGCGCGCGTCCGCGCGGCACGCCGGCCGAGGCCGAGGTGCAGCACCAGCGGTTCGATCAGTTGCTGGCCGACGGTGAACACCGGGTTCAAGGAACTCATCGGGTCCTGGAACACGCAGGCGATCTCGCGACCGCGCAGCGCGCGCAGTTCGGCCGGTCCGGCGGTGAGCAGTTCACGATCACGGAATCGGATGGAGCCCTGGCGTTCGGCGTTCTCCGGCAGCAGGTTCAGCACCGCCATCGCGGTGACGCTCTTGCCCGAGCCCGATTCGCCGACCAGCGCGACGGTGCTGTTCTCGGCGATCTCGAAGCTCACGCCCTGCGCGCCGCGACCGACCGCCTCGATGCGGCTGGCCGCCGCGCCGCGGCCGAGACGGAAGCTCACGCGCAACTGGTCGATGCTCAGCAGCGCCGTCATTCCGCGCCCCTCAGCTTGGGGTCGAGCGCATCGCGCAGCGCGTCGGTGAGCAACGAGAAGGCCGTGACGAACACCGCCATGAAGCCGGTCGCCGCGGCCAGCTGCCACCAGTGGCCGAGCAGCAGTTCGCCCTGAGCCTCCGCCAGCATCGTGCCCCAGCTGACCTGGTCGACGCTGACGCCCAGGCCCAGGTAGCTGAGGATCACCTCGGCCTTGATGAAGCCCACCACGTGGATCGACAGCTGCACCAGCACCACGTGGCTCACGTTCGGCAGGATGTGGCGGAACATGCGCGAGGCGGTGGAGGCGCCGATCGCCTCGGCCGCGCGCACGTACTCGCGCACCGCGTGCTTCAGGAACTCGGCCCGCACCAGCCGGTAGATGCCGGTCCAGCCGGTCAGCCCGAGGATCAGCACCACCGACAGCACGCCGCGGCCGGTGACCGCCGCGAAGGCGAACACCAGCAGGATGCCGGGGATGGACGTGAAGACGTTGTAGACCCACTCCAGCAGGTCGCCGACCCGGCCGCCGAAGAAGCCACCGAGCGCACCGAGCACGGTGCCGATCAGCGTGGCCAGCAGCGCCGCGGAGACGCCCACCAGGATGGAGACCTCGGCGCCCTTGATGGCCTTGGCCAGCACATCGCGGCCCAGGCGGTCGGCGCCGAAGGGCAGCGTCTCGGCACGCGGCGTCGCGACGCTGCTGAACTGCTTGGCGCGCTCGGCCCATTCGGCGTAGCGCGGCGCCAGCGGATCGACGTCGGACAGGTCCAGCACCGGTCCGCTGGGCACCGCGATCACCGTCTCGGCCACCTTCGGCGCCGGCCCCAGGAAGCCGGGCGGCGCGTTGGGTACGCCGACCTCGGCCTGCCACGCCGTCGCGATCAGGCCCGCCCCGGCCAGCAGCACCATCAGCAGGAAGGCCGCGACCACCGCCAGCGAGACCATGCCGACGCGGTCGCCGCGCAGGCGCCGCCAGGCTGCGGCCCACACGCCCTCGGAGCGCGCCGGGCCGGTGGCCGCGGTCACCGCGTCGATCGGCAGCGCGCTCATTTCAGCACCACCCGCGGGTCGGCCAGCTTGTAGAGCACGTCGGTCGCCAGGTTGACCAGCATCGTGATGACCGCGATGTAGATCGTGACGGCCTGGATGACGGGATAGTCGCTGCGGTTCACCGCCAGCAGCACCTCGCGTCCGAGGCCCGGGATGGAGAAGAAGGTCTCGATCAGGAAGGAGCCGACGAAGATGCCCGGCAGCGCCACTGCCACGTTGGTCAGGATCGGGATCAACGCGTTGCGCAGCACATGCTTGAGCAGGATGCGTGTCTCGGTGAGGCCCTTGGCGCGTGCCGTACGCACATAGTCCTGCCCGATCTCGTCGAGGAAGAAGCTGCGGTAGAGCCGCGTCTGCGGCGAGATGCCGACCATCACCGCCAGCAGCACCGGCAGCGGGGCGTAGACCGCGAGGTTGGTCCACACGCTGTCGCTCCAGCCCTGCACCGGGAACCAGCCGAGCCGGAACGCGAACACGTACTGGCCGACGATCACGTAGACCAGGAAGCTGATCGACAGCGCGATGGTGGTGATGACCATGATCGCGCGGTCGGTCAGCGAGCCGCGCACGTAGGCGACGGCCAGCGCGAACGGAATCGCCAGCAGCACGTCGAGCAGCAGGATCGGCGTCATCACCGTCAGCGTGGCCGGCAGGCGGCTCGCGAACAGCGAGCTGACCGCCTCGTTGGTGGCCCAGCTCTTGCCCCAATCGAAGGTGACGATCTGCTGCACGAAGATCCACAGCTGCTGCCACACCGGCTTGTTCAGGCCGAGCTGCTCGCGGATCGCGTCGACCTGCTCGGCACTGGCGTTCAGGCCGCCGAGGATCTCGGCCGGGTCGCCCCCGAAGGTCTTGAACAGGAAGAACACCAGCAGCACGACCCCGACCAATGTCGGGATCATTTGCCACAGGCGTCGGATCAGGTAGGCCGCCATCGCCGAAGCACTCCAGGAAACGGATCGCAGCGGCCGCGCTGCGCGGGCCCGCCGACGGGTGTGTGCAGGCGCGAGTCTAGAGCCTGATCGCGTCGCTCCCCCGATGCCGGGACAAGCCCGAGTGCGCGATAGCATGCAGCCACGTCGACCGGAAGCCGCCCGCCCCGCCCATGAGCCTCTCCCGCCCCCTGCGCGCGCTGCTGCTCGCGGCGCTGGCCTGCTGCACGACAGCCGCCGCCCTCGCGGCCGAGACCAAGGTCCTGCGCTACGCCTTCCCGGTGGCCGAGACCGGCTTCGATCCGGTGCAGGTGAGCGACCTCTACTCGCGCATCATCACGGCCCACATCTTCGAGCCGCCGCTGGGCTACGACCACCTCGCACGGCCCTTCAAGCTGCGGCCCTCGACCGCCGCGGCGATGCCCGAGGTGTCGGACGATTTCCGCAGCTTCACCTTCCGCATCAGGCCGGGCATCTACTTCGCCGACGATCCGGCCTTCAAGGGCAAGCCGCGCGAGCTGACGGCACAGGACTACGTCTACGCGGTCAAGCGCGTCTTCGACCCCAAGCTCAAGAGTCCGGCCCAGCCCGGGCTCGAAGAAGAGAAGATCATCGGACTCGCCGAGTTGCGCGAGGCGGCACTGAAGGGCCAGCCGTTCGACTACGACCGCGAGGTCGAGGGCCTGAGGGCGCTGGACCGCTACACCTTCCGCGTGCAGCTGCGAGAGCCGCGGCCACGGCACCTCTACGGCTGGGCCTCCGACGTGGTGGGCGCGGTGGCGCGCGAGGTGGTCGAGGCCTACGGTGACAAGATCATGGAGCACCCGGTCGGCACCGGGCCGTTCCGGCTCACCGAATGGCGGCGCAGCTCGCGCATGGCGCTCGAGCGCAACCCGCGCTATCGCGAGGTGGTCTACGACGCCCAGCCGAACGCAGACGATGCCGAGGGCCAGGCGCTGCTGCAGCGCTTCAAGGGCCGGCGCCTGCCGATGGTCGACCGGGTCGAGATCGCCGTGATCGAGGAGTCGCAGCCGCGCTGGCTGGCCTTCCTGAACGGCGAGCAGGACGTGCTGGAGCGGCTGCCCAACGAGTTCGTCGACCAGGCCGTACCGGGCGGCACGCTGGCCCCCAACCTGGCCAAGCGCGGTCTGCAGATGTTCCGCGTGCCCGGTGCCGACGTGACGCTGACCGTCTTCAACATGGAGGACCCGCTGGTCGGCGGCTACACGCCGGAGAAGGTGGCGCTGCGCCGCGCGATGGCGCTCGGCACCGACATCGGCCGCGAGATCCAGCTGGTGCGGCGCGGCCAGGCGATCCCGGCGCAATCGATCATGCCGCCGCTGACCAGCGGCTACCGGAGCGACCTGCGCACCGAGATGAGCGCCTTCGACCTGCCGCGCGCGAAGGCGCTGCTCGATCTCTACGGCTACATCGACCGCAACGGCGACGGCTGGCGCGAGCAGCCCGACGGCCAGCCGCTGGTGCTTGAGATGAAGACGCAGTCGGACCAGGCCTCGCGTCAGCTCGACGAGCTGTGGAAGAAGAACATGGACGCGCTGGGGCTGCGCGCCGTGCTCAAGACAGCGCAGTGGCCCGAGAACCTGAAGTCGGCGCGGTCGGGGCGCTTCATGCTGTGGCGCGTGGGCTCCAGCGCGGGCTCACCTGATGGCCAGGGCTCGCTGGAGCGCGCCTACGGAGCGTCGGTCGGCAAGGGCAATCTCGCGCGCTTCGCGCTGCCGGCCTTCGACCGCGTCTACGAGCAGCTCAATGCGCTGCCCGACGGGCCCGAGCGCCAGGCCCTGTTCGACCAGGCGACCAAGCTGCTGGTGGCGTATGCGCCCTATCGCGTGCATGTGCACCGCATCCTCACCGACCTCGCCTATCCGTGGGTGGTCGGCTACCGGCGTGCGCCGTTCTGGCTCGACTGGTGGCAATACGTGGACATCGATCCGGCACGGCGCCCCGCCGCGCCTTGACGGCGGGCTGCGTGACTTGTTCACGCGCACCCGACTCAAGTCCTCGAAAGCGTCTTTCGAGCCCCCTGAACCACGGGGGGCCTCACCCGCGAAGGGGGGGCTGCCGCCACCGCCCCGGCCGGACAAACTCTTGCTCAACGACTCCACGGCAAGAGATGCACTCCATGAACAAGGCCCTTCAGACCCTGATCGTCACGGCAAGCCTGCTGGTGGCTGGCACGGCCAGCGCCGCCACCGAGGCCATCAACGCCGGCGTCGCCACGCAGACGACCCACGCCGATGCGACGCAGGCGCTGTCCGCTCGCTCCACGGTGCAGGAGTCGGCCGACGTGACCGCGCTGCCGGAGCCGAGCACCTACATGCAGCTGCTCGCCGCCTTCCTGGTGATGGGTTTCGTGGTCAGCCGCCGCACCCGCCGCAACTGAACGCCGCTCGTATCGCAGCAGGGCCCGCTTCGGCGGGCCTTGTCATTTGCACATCCCCGAGCGATGCAACGCTCAGAGCGGCAGTTCGCTGAAATAGCGCCCGCCATGGAAGATCAAGGGTGTCGCGCCGACGGTCACGCTGCAGCGCTCGACCTCGCCGACGAAGATGACGTGGTCGCCTTCCTCATACTGGCTGCGGTTGAAGCACTCGAACACCGCGGCTGCGCCGTCGATCAGCGGCGCACCGCTACCGCCTTCGCGCCAGGCCACCCCGGCAAAGCGGTCGGCGGTCTTGCTCGCGAAGCGCTCGGCCAGTTCACGCTGGTCGGCCGCCAGGATGTTGATCGCGTAGTGCGAGCCGCGTGCGAAGGCCGGCATGGTGCCGGCGCTTCGCCCCAGGCTCCACAGCACCAGCGGCGGCGCCAGCGACACCGAATTGAAGGAGTTGGCCGTCAGGCCCACGCGCTGCCCCTCGGCGGTGCGTGCCGTCACGATGGTCACGCCGGTCGCGAACATGCCCAGCGCGGCGCGGAAATGCGCCGCCGTGAAGCTCGGCGCCTGGGCGCGCGGCGTGCTCATGGCGCCGGGACGTCGCGGCGGCGGAACATGTTCCAGCCCTCCATCACCAGCACCACCTCGTCACGCTGGTTCAGCGCTTCCCAGCGAGTGCGCACCAGGCCGATGTGCGGCTTGCTCGTCATGGGGCGGGCGTCGGTCACCGTCATCCGCACGTGCAGCGTGTCGCCCACCAGCACCGGCTTCTGCCACTTCAGCTGCTCGAGTCCGGGCGAGCCGAGACTGGACGAATCGAGCAGGTATTCATCGCACATCATGCGCATCACCAGCGCGCAGGTGTGCCAGCCACTGGCCGCCAGGCCGCCGAACAGCGACTGCCGGCCGGCTTCCTCGTCGAGATGAAAGGGTTGCGGATCGAACTCGCTGGCGAAGCGCACGATCTCGTCGCGGCCGAGCGTGTGGGCGCCGAACTCGCGCACGCTGCCGACGCCGAAGTCTTCCCAGAAATAGCGCGGTTGAGAGGTCATGGTCCAGTTCGCACGGGGATCCGGTCAGGGTCGAGGAGGGGGTGTACCCCGAGAGTGTCTCAGAGCCTCACGGCGACCGCGCCGGCGCGCGCGGCGCAAGGCGACTCGCGAGTAGCGCCGCGACCCGCCAGTACAGCGCGGCAGGCGCACTCCTACAATTCCGGGATGGCGAAAACCTCCTTCCGTGAACAGATGCTGCGCGCGCGCGAGGACGCGATCGTGTCCTCGGTCAACCGCCTGCTGGCGGAAAAGGGCTTCGAGGCGATGACGGTGGACGAGGTGGCGGCCGACGTGGGGATCGCCAAGGCCAGCCTCTACAAGCACTTCACGTCCAAGGAAGAGCTGGCGGCGGCCGCGATGGTTCGCGTCTTGGAGCGGGCGCTCGCTTTCACGGAGATCCTGGCAACCGATGATCAACTGCGGCCGATCGCACGGCTCGAAGCCGTTGCGCGCTGGACCCTCGAGGTCCAGCTGGCGGGCGAGATGCCGTCGCTCCCGGCGCAGAACTCGACCTTGCGCAATGCGCTGATGGCGAACCGCGGCTACCTCGATCGGCTGTTCGAGGTCAGTGACCGGCTGGGCGCCTGGATCACCGCTGCGCAGGCCGATGGCGAGATCGACCGCCAACTACCGGCCGAGGTGGTGCTCTACACGCTGTTCGCGCGCGCCTGCGATCCGGTCCTCGGCCTGCTGAAGGCCGGCGGCCAGCACAGCGACGCGCAGATCATCGAGTGGCTGCTGCGCACCTGCTTCCGCGGCCTGGTCGGCGCGCGGGCCTGAACGGCCGCATTCAGCGGATCAGCAGCGCCGGGGTCCGGCAGGATGCCAGCACCTTGGTGGTGATCGAGCCCATCACCATGCCGGTCAGCGCGCCGTGGCCGTGGGAGCCGAGCATCAGCAGGTCGAACTTGCCGGCTTCGGCGGTCTTGCCGATGACCTCGGCCGCGTGGCCGGTCTTGCGCACGAACGTGGCGTTCACGCCCTGCTTGGCGAAGAACGCGCGGATCGGCTTGAACACCTTCTCCGCCTCGTCCTCGTAGTAGGACTGGATCGTGTCCCGGTCGAGCGCCGCTGCCGCGCGTGGCGGTACCGGCGCGCTGACGGTGAGCACGGTGATGTCGTGCCCGGCGACCAGCCATTCGGCATGCGCCGTCAGGTAGCCGAGCATGCGCTTCGTGTAGCTGCTGCCATCGACGGCGGCCAGGATCTTCATCGTTCGCTCCTCGTGCAGGATGGAGCTGTCAGTGTGCCGCAAGCCACGGCGCTCAGACGTTGATGCACAGCAAACCGTCGTGACCCGCAGCCTCGCCCTTGCGGGCATGGCCGCGCGCATTGCTGACCACACGGGTGCGGGCCCGCGGCATGCCGGGCGGGTGTTCCACGCTGTAGTCGTGGCGGCAGTGCAGGTGACCGTGCAGCCACAGGTCGGCGAACGGCAGCAGTTCGTCGTCGGCGTTGCAGAAGCTCGCCGACCCGGGCTGCTCGCCATAGCGCGGGTCAACGCTGCGCAGACTCGGCCCGTAATGGGTGATCACGACGGTGGCGTCGGCATCGGTCGGCTCCGCCAGCGCCTGCGCCAGCCAGGCGCGACAGGCCAGTGCCTCGTCGCGCACCGCGGCCGCGTCGAACAGCCGGCCGTCGCAGCGGGCCCGCATGACATGCATGAAGTAGCCGGCTGCCCGCATCGCCCGCTCGCGACCCGCGGCACCGAACAGGTCGAAGTCGCACCAGCGGGTCGTCGCCACGAATCGGATGCGACGACCTGCCTTGTCGGTGCGGAGGTGCTGCTCGCGCTCCAGCAGCGTGATGCCGAGCGAAGCGCAGCGCTCGCGCAGCGCCGGCCAGGCACTGCGCAGCTCGCGCCGGTCGAACTCGTGGTTCCCGGCGACAAACAGCACCGGTACCGGCCAGCGCGCGAAGCGCTCCAGCCCGTCCCAGCGGCTGTCGATATCGCCCGCCAGCACCAGCAGTTCGGCATCCCCGGACGGTTCGGGCGTGTAGGCCTCGGTCTCGAGATGCAGATCCGACAGCAGTTGCAGTCGCACGGGCCGGGCCCTTCAACGCGCCCGGCCGCGGCCAGGATGCCGCCGCCGGCTCAGGCGTCGCGGCCGTGGCACTGCTTGAACTTCCTGCCGCTGCCGCAGGGGCAAGGGTCGTTGCGGCCGACCTTGGGGCCGGCTCGCCGCACGGTCTCGACCTTGAGTCGCTCGCCACGGGCCAGATCGGCCAGCGCCACCACGTTGGACACCAGATCCTCGATCGCCTCGTCCATGCCGCGCAGCGGGTGCTCGTCGTCGAGCGCCTTCTTGAATGCCGCGTCGTCGCCGGTCTGCTCGGGCAAGTGGCGGCGCACGCAGGCGAGCAGGTCCGGCAGGTCGGCGTGCTTGAGCGATTCGAGCGCGTCGAACTGGTTCAGCGCGTGCTCGAAGCCGATCGCCCACGGCGCAAAGGCGGGCCCGATGGCCGCGGCGCCCTCGAGCGGGTGGCCCTGCTCATCGTCGGGCTGCATCACCAGCGGGTCGAACCACGCGTCTTCGCGCAACTGTCGCTCCAGCACCGCGTAATGGCGCATCACCAGCGCGAGCAGGCGTTCGTGCTTCGCGGCATGCCAGCCGGCGGTGTCCGGCGTGAGCTCGACGCCGGCGTCGGGCTGGTCGGGATCACCGAAGTTCCAGTCGAACACCGGCGGCAGCCAGCGCGCCGGGTCGATCAGTTCGGGCTGGGCGATCACGCCGCACAGGTAGCCGTCGAGCATCACGGCGTCCAGCGGTTCGAGCGGTTCGGGGATCGCGGCCAGCAGATCGTCGAGCTCGGTGATCTCCGGGTCGGTCAGGGGCGCGGAATGGGCGGAGGCAGACATGGCGTCCATTGTCCTATGCCGGCCGGATGCCACGCTTTTTCGCGGTGCGTCGGCGGAGACGACCTTGTCGAGCACACGGACTAAGGGTTTTCCCTAGAATTGTGTCATTGGCTTCGGCCGAACGAACAGAAAGGTTCATCTCATGAGCACCATCAGCATTCAGGCCGTGGCCCCTCGCAAGGCCCCCCGTGGCGCCGAACCCCTGGCCCGCGCGGTCGCAGCCGCTTGGCAATGGGCCGCCGGTCGCTTGGCGAAGCGCCGGCAAGCTCACGATCCCCGGCAAGACCTGCCGCAACTGTGGGCGCTCGCTGACAAATACCAGAGCATCGATCCCGGCCTGGCCGCCGACCTGCGCGGCGCCGCGCGGCGCTGGGAACGCGAGACGCAGCGCTCCTGAGCGCCGCCATGCGGGCGACCGCTCGCCCGCATGCCGCAATGGCATTCGTAAATCGAGGGTTAACCCTTAATATCTACAGCATCGGCGGCGCAGTCCGTCATTCACCTCGAGGATTCTCGTGAACATCTATCAAGTGCTCGGCACCGCGATCGCCGAGTCGGTCGGGTCGGTCGGCACCGCCTTTCAGATCTTCGGCGGCGACACGCCGCGGCCCACGGCGGGCAGCGCCCCGGCGGCGTGGCTCGACCAGTTCAGCGAGGTCTCGCTGGACCAGCGCGCGGCCCGTCGCACGGTCGACGCGCTGTACCGCGGCGCCACCGTGCGGCTCTGAGCCGCGGTCGCGCCCCACGAACAAGGCCGCCCTCGGGCGGCCTTTCACTGAGCGCCGGCGACCCGGCCCCGGACCGTTCAGCCGGCCAGCCGCTGCTCGATGCGGGCCTTGGTGGCCGGAAGCTCGGGCGGCAGGTGGTGGGCAAGCTGGGCGAACAGCTCCGCATGCAGCTCCAGCTCCTGCTGCCACGCGGCCCGGTCGACGCCGATCACGCTGCCGAACTGCGCCGGCGTGAAGTCCAGACCCTGCCACGCCAGATCCTCATAGCGCGGGCTGACCCCGAAGACGTTCTCGCTGCCCTGCGCACTGCCCTGCACTCGCTCGAGCATCCACTTCAGCACACGCATGTTCTCGCCGTAGCCCGGCCAGACGAACTTGCCGTCGGCGCCCTTGCGGAACCAGTTGACGCAGTAGATCTTCGGCAGCTTGGCGCCGGCGTCCTGTAGCTTGCGGCCGAGCGTCAGCCAATGCTGGAAGTAGTCGCTCATGTTGTAGCCCATGAAGGGCAGCATGGCGAACGGATCGCGGCGCACAACGCCCTGCTGGCCGGCGGCTGCGGCGGTGGTCTCGGAACCCATGGTCGCGGCCATGTAGACGCCCTCGACCCAGTCGCGCGCCTCGGTCACCAGCGGCACGGTGGTCGAGCGGCGGCCGCCGAAGATGAAGGCGTCGATCCCCACGCCGGCCGGGTTGTCCCAGTTCTCGTCGAGCACCGGGTTGTTGATGGCGGCCACGGTGAAGCGTGCATTGGGGTGCGCTGCCTTCGCGCCGGTTTCCTTGGCCAGCGCCGGCGTCCAGTCCTTGCCCTGCCAGTCCACCAGGTGGGCGGGCGCGGAGGCGGTCATGCCCTCCCACCAGACGTCGCCGTCGTCGGTCAGCGCCACGTTCGTGAAGATCACGTCGCGCTGCAGTGAGGCCATGCAGTTGGGGTTGGTCTGGTCGTTGGTGCCTGGCGCCACGCCGAAGTAGCCCGCCTCGGGGTTGATCGCGTAGAGGCGGCCGTCGGCGCCCGGCTTGATCCAGGCGATGTCGTCGCCGATGGTCGTCACCTCCCAGCCCTCGAAGCCGGCGGGCGGGATCAGCATCGCGAAATTGGTCTTGCCGCAGGCGCTGGGGAAGGCGGCGGCCACGTGGAATTTCTGCCCCTGCGGGTTCTTCACGCCCAGCACCAGCATGTGCTCGGCGAGCCAGCCCTGGTCACGGCCCATCGTCGAGGCGATGCGCAGCGCGAAGCACTTCTTGCCCAGCAGTGCATTGCCGCCGTAGCCCGAGCCGTAGCTCCAGATCTCGCGCGTCTCGGGGTAGTGGACGATGTACTTGGTCTTGTTGCATGGCCAGGCCACGTCCTTCTGGCCGGGGACCAGCGGCGCGCCGACGGTGTGCATGCACGGCACGAAGTCGCCGTCGCTGCCCAGCACCTCCAGCACCGGCTTGCCCATGCGCGTCATCATCTTCATGTTGACGGCGACGTAGGGCGAGTCGGACAGCTCGACGCCGATGTGCGCGATCGGTGAGCCCAGCGGTCCCATCGAGAACGGCACGACATACATCGTGCGGCCACGCATGCAGCCGGCAAACAGAGCGGGCGTGCCGTCGGCCCGGCCGGTCTGCAACAGAGCGCGCATCTCTTCGGGCGCGGTCCAGTTGTTGGTGGGGCCGGCGTCTTCCTTCTTCTCGGAGCAGATGAACGTGCGGTCCTCGACGCGCGCCACGTCGCTCGGATCGCTCCAGGCCAGGTAGCTGTTCGGCCGCTTGGCCTCGTTGAGCTTGCGGAAGGTACCCGCCTCGACGAGCTGGCCGCACAGGCGGTCGTACTCGGCCTGCGAGCCGTCGCACCAGTGGATCGCCGCGGGCTGGGCCAGCGCAACCATCTCGGCCACCCAGGAGATCAGGCGGGCGTTCTTTACATGGGCAGGCGCTTCGACGCGAAGCCCTTGCATGGCGGGGTGATTCATCGTTTCTCCGGGAAGGAATGGATCTCGTCAGTGCCTGCAAAACGGCAGGAGGGGCGGGCACTGGCGGCATCGATCCCACCCTGGTCGGGACTGCTCTGGAGATGCCTGAAAGAAAGTGTAGGGGTGTGACTTCGGCGTGACAGGATGGTGATATGCACTTTGTGCATGACCACATGCGTGGCCTTTCTCTGCGCCTCGACCCGGCCCTCGAAGTGCGCGCCGAACGCGTCTGCCCCGCGGTGTCAGCCAAAGGCTGAACCGATCTTGCCGGCGGCGGCGCCCGCCGGCACCCCCTGTCCACGGCGGCTCCCCCCTTAACATGGGGTGATGCAAGCCCCCGTGTTCGATCGACGACGACGCCGCGCTCTGGGCGCCCTGGCCGTGGCGCTGGTCGGGCCCGCCTGGGCCCAGCGCGGCCTGGATCGCCGGATCACCGTGGGGGTCGAGGCCGACCTGCAGGCCTCCGGCCTCGCCGCGCGCTTGCGCACCGCCATCGCCCGCGACACGGGGCTGGCGATCGACTGGCGACCCGGCCCCAGCGGCCTGCTGCTGCCGCAGCTCGAACGAGGAGAACTGGACGCCGCGTTGACGCAGGCGCCCGAACTCGAACGGGCGTTGGAGCGGCAGAACCTGGTGCACGACCGCCGTCCGATCGCCTTGGGCGACTTCGTGCTGGTCGGACCTGCGCCGCTGAAGGCCACGAAGAAGAGTGCCGCCCGTGGCGACCCGGCCGGCATCGCCGGCGAACGCGACGCCGCCACCGCTCTCGGCCGCATCGTCGCGGCCGGCGAGCGAGGCGAGGCCGTCTTCGTGACCCCGGGCGAGCCGAGCGGCGCCCGTGCGCTGGAGCAGACCCTGTGGAAGGCGGCCGGCCCGCAGCCGGTCGGCCCCTGGTTGCGCGCCGCCGGACCCGGACCCACCGCCGTGCTGACCCTGGCGCGCGACACCGGCGGCTACGCCTTCGTCGAGCGCGGCCTGTGGTCGGCGCTGGGCGCCGGCAGCGGGCTGGCGGTACTGGTCGAAGGCGACCCGCGCCTGCAGGTGAGCTACCACGTGATGCGCTCGTTCCGCGTCAACCACCCCGGCGGCAAGCTGCTGGTGAACTGGCTCGCCGGCCCGAACGGCCGACGTGTCGTGGCCGGCTTCGGGCGCGGTTACCGCCGGCCGGCCTGATCACGGTCGCCGACGTTTCGGCCCCTTGAGCAGCGCGTCGACCTCGACGACCGCGCCGATGCCCTGCCCGTCGTAGCCCGGCAGCTGGTCGACCGCTGCACGGAACGCCTCGCTGCGGAGCAACAGCAGCATCTGCCCGAGCCGCGGCCCCTGCAGCGCCTGCGCGTCGCACAGCAGCAGGTAGCGCTCCGTCTCGAGCGGAATGAACTCCAGTCCGAAGCGCCGGGCCGGCGGCTCCACGCCGAAGCCGACGTCGGCCATGCCACTGGCCACGTAGGCCGCGACGGCGGCGTGCGTGTACTCGACGCGCTCGTAACCGTCGATGCGCCGGGCGTCGACCCCGTCGCGCTGCAGCATCAGGTCGAGCAGGAAGCGCGTCCCGGAGGCCGGCTGCCGGTTGATGAAGCGCACGCCGGGCCGCACCAGATCGGCCGGCGTGTAGAGCTTCCTGGGGTTGCCCGGCGCGACCATCAGCCCCTGCTTGCGCGTGGCCACGTGCACCACCGCCTGCTCGCGCGGCTTGAACCAGCGCGCGTAATGGGCCAGTGCCACCGGCGCGAAGGCGCCGAGCGGCATGTGGAAGCCCGCCACGTCGCAACTGCCGGCAGCCAGCGACGCCACGGCCTCCTGGCTCCCGCAGTACTTCAGTTCGACCGGCACCTGGTCGGCGCGCAGGAACTCGTCGAGCTTCTCGATCGCGAAGCCGTGGCTGGCGTGGATGCGCAGCATCGCCCCCTCCGGGCTGACCACCCGGCCCAGTTCGACTTCCAGTTCGGAGGCCAGCGTGTGCAGCATCGGCGACAGCCTCGCGGCGATGCGGCGGTCCGCCCACAGCAGCTTCTCGGCCAGCAGGGTGAGCTTCGAGCCCTGGCCACGCTCAGTGCGGATCAACGCCTGCCCGAGCGCGGCTTCGGCCTCGCGCAGCTGCTGCCAGGCATGGCGGTAGGAGCCACCGTTGACCTCGCAGGCACGCAGCAGGCTGCCGTGCTCATGCACCTGGCCGAGCAACTGGATGAGCCGTGGCGGCAGCTCGGGCTGGCCTGTGCGGCGGATGCTCCATTGCGGCTGGATCGAGACTTCGAGCATGGCGATCTTTCGGCGCTTCAGCGCATATGTGCTCGGCCTGACGGCTCATATTGAACCGCAGGAACTCCCACCATACAGTGAAGCACGCTCTCGAATCCATATGCCGGAGACAACATATGACAGCCTCCCCCAAAGCTTCCTGCAACGCTCGCCCGGCCGTTCGGGCGGCCGCGCGATGAGCACGTCGCTGGCGGCTGTGCGCGCCGTCCTCGCGCGCCGGGCCGACGAGCCGGGCGCGCTGCTGCCGATCCTGCACGAGGTGCAGGACCAGCTGGGCTGCATCCCGGCCGACGCGGTGCCCGAGATCGCCGGCGCGTTGAACCTGTCGCGCGCCGAGGTGCATGGCGTCATCACCTACTACCACCACTTCCGCGGCGAGCCGGCCGGCCGCCATGTGATCCAGGTGTGCCGCGCCGAGGCCTGCCAGGCCCTGGGCGCCGAGGCGCTGCTGACGCACGCCGAGCGCCGTCTCGTTTGCCGCAGCCACGCGAGCAGCAGCGATGGCCGCTACACGCTCGAGCCGGTGTTCTGCCTGGGGCTCTGCGCGTCATCGCCGGCGATCGTGATCGACGAGCGCCTGCACGCGCGCATCAGCCCGGCCGCGTTCGATCGCCTGATCGGCGCGCTGGAAAACGAAGACGCCGAGGAGGCCGCGCGATGAGCACCGCCATCACCGTGCGCGTCCCGCGCGATTCGGCCGCGCTCGCGGTCGGCGCCGATGCGGTGGCCGCCACGCTGCAGGCCGAGTGCGCGCGGCGTGGCCTGGCGTTGAACCTGGTGCGCAACGGCTCGCGCGGGCTGTTCTGGCTGGAGCCGCTGGTCGAGGTGAGCACGTCCGCCGGCCGCGTGGCCTACGGCCCGGTGACGCCCGAGGACGTGCCGGGGCTCCTGGACGCCGGCCTGCTGCAGGGCGCACCGCACGCACTGGGCCACGGGCCGACCGAGCAGATCCCCTACCTCGCGAAGCAGGAGCGCCTGTGCTTCGCCCGCATGGGCCTCACCGATCCGCTGTCGCTCGCCGACTACGAGGCGCACGAAGGCTGGGCCGGCCTGCGCCGCGCGCTGGCAATGCCCGACGCGGCGGTGGTCGACGAGGTGCTGCAGTCCGGCCTGCGCGGACGCGGCGGCGCCGCTTTCCCGACCGGCATCAAGTGGAAGACGGTGATGAACACGCCGTCGGCGCAGAAGTACATCGTCTGCAATGCCGACGAGGGCGACTCGGGCACCTATTCCGACCGCATGACGATGGAGGGCGATCCGTACATGCTGATCGAGGGCATGACGATCGCCGCGCTGGCCGTCGGCGCGACCCGGGGCTACGTCTACGTGCGCTCCGAGTACCCGCACGCGATCGCCACGCTGAACGACGCGATCGCCCGCGCCGAGGCGGCCGGCTTCCTGGGCAGCGACGTGCTGGGTTCGGGCCGCGCCTTCCACCTGCAGGTGCGCAAGGCCGCCGGCGCCTACGTGTGCGGCGAGGAGACGGCGCTGCTCGAAAGCCTGGAGGGCAAGCGCGGCATCGTGCGCGCGAAGCCGCCGCTGCCGGCCATCGAAGGCCTGTTCGGCCAGCCCACCGTCATCAACAACGTGATCAGCTTCGCGTCGGTGCCTCTGATCCTGGCGCGCGGCGCGGCGCACTACCGCGATTACGGCGTCGGCCGCTCGATGGGCACGCTGCCGATCCAGCTGGCCGGCAACGTGAAGCGCGGCGGCCTGGTCGAGAAGGCCTTCGGCGTGACGCTGCGCGAGCTGCTGTACGACTTCGGCGGCGGCACCGCCTCGGGCCGGCCGATCAAGGCAGTGCAGGTCGGCGGGCCGCTCGGCACCTATGTGCCCGAGTCGAAGTGGGACGTGCCGCTCGACTACGAGGCCTATGCCGCCTTCGGTGGCGTGGTCGGCCACGGCGGCATCGTGGTGCACGACGACACGGCCGACATGGCGAAGCTGGCGCGCTACGCGATGGAGTTCTGCGCGATCGAGTCCTGCGGCAAGTGCACGCCCTGCCGCATCGGCTCGACACGCGGCGTGGAGGTCATCGATCGCATCACCGCCAACGTGAACCGGCCGGCGCAGGTGAAATTGTTGCGCGACCTGTGCGACACGATGCTCGCCGGCAGCCTGTGCGCGATGGGCGGCATGACGCCCTACCCGGTGCTGTCGGCGCTCGACCACTACCCCGAAGACTTCGGCCTCGCGACACCCGACCGCGCGGCCGCTTGAGGAGCTCACCATGCTCGACCCCCACGCCGAGATCGACTACGGCACCCCGGCCAGCGCGTCGACGCAGGCCGTCACGCTCGAGATCGACGGCCAGGCCGTCACCGTGCCGGCCGGCACCTCGCTGATGCGCGCGGCGATCGACGCCGGCGTGCAGGTGCCCAAGCTGTGCGCGACCGACAGCCTGGAGCCCTTCGGCTCGTGCCGCCTGTGCCTGGTCGAGATCGAGGGCCGCCGCGGCTACCCGGCCTCGTGCACCACGCCGGCCGAGGCCGGCATGAAGGTGCGCACGCAGAGCCCGAAGCTGCAGGAGCTGCGCAAGGGGGTGATGGAGCTCTACATCTCCGACCACCCGCTCGACTGCCTGACCTGCGCCGCCAACGGCGACTGCGAGCTGCAGGACATGGCCGGCGTGACCGGCCTGCGCGAGGTCCGCTACGGCGTCGGTGACCAGTACGGCGGCGCCCACCACCTGAAGAGCGCGAAGGACGAGTCGAACCCGTACTTCACCTACGACCCGAGCAAGTGCATCGTCTGCAACCGCTGCGTGCGCGCCTGCGAGGAGACCCAGGGCACCTTCGCGCTGACGATCAGTGGCCGCGGCTTCGAGTCGCGCGTGTCGGCGGGCCAGGACCAGCCCTTCATGGAAAGCGAGTGCGTCAGCTGCGGCGCCTGCGTGCAGGCCTGCCCGACCGCCACGCTGCAGGAGAAGTCGGTCATCTGGCTGGGCCAGGCCGAGCACAGCGTCACCACCACCTGTGCCTACTGCGGCGTCGGCTGCGGCTTCAAGGCCGAGATGAAGGGCAACGAGGTCGTGCGCATGGTGCCGTGGAAGAACGGCCAGGCCAACGAAGGCCACTCCTGCGTCAAGGGCCGCTTCGCCTGGGGCTACGCGACCCACAAGGACCGCATTACCACGCCGATGATCCGCAAGCGCATCACCGACCCGTGGCAGGAGGTGAGCTGGGACGAGGCGATCGGCTATGCCGCCAGCGAGTTCAAGCGCATCCAGGCGAAGTACGGGCGCGACGCGATCGGCGGCATCGTCTCCTCGCGCTGCACCAACGAGGAAGGCTATCTGGTGCAGAAGCTGGTACGCGCGGCCTTCGGCAACAACAACGTCGACACCTGCGCGCGCGTGTGCCACTCACCGACCGGCTATGGCCTGAAGCAGACGCTGGGCGAATCGGCCGGCACGCAGACCTTCAAGTCGGTGGAGAAGTCGGACGTGATCATGGTCATCGGTGCCAACCCGACCGACGGCCACCCGGTGTTCGCCTCGCGCATGAAGAAGCGACTGCGCGAAGGCGCGAAGCTGATCGTCGTCGACCCGCGCAGGATCGACCTGGTGAAGTCGCCGCACGTGAAGGCCGACCACCATCTTCAGCTGCGTCCGGGCACCAACGTCGCGGTGATCACCGCGCTGGCGCACGTGATCGTCACCGAGGGCTTGCTCGACGAGGCTTACATCGCCGAACGCTGCGAGGACAAGGCCTTCCGCGAGTGGCGCGAGTTCGTGTCGCGCGATGCCAACTCCCCTGAGGCGACCGCCGTCGTCACCGGCGTGCCGGCCACCGAGCTGCGCGCCGCCGCCCGACTGTTCACCACCGGCAGATCCGACGGCACGGCTGCCACGCTGCAGGCCCGCGGGGCGCGGCCCAACGCCGCCATCTACTACGGCCTGGGCGTGACCGAGCACAGCCAGGGTTCGACGATGGTGATGGGCATCGCCAACCTCGCGATGGCCACCGGCAACGTCGGCCGCGAGGGGGTGGGCGTGAACCCGCTGCGCGGCCAGAACAACGTGCAGGGTTCGTGCGACATCGGCTCCTTCCCGCACGAGTTGCCGGGCTACCGCCACGTGTCGGACAGCAGCACGCGGGCGCTGTTCGAGAACGCCTGGAACGTCGAGCTGCAGCCCGAACCCGGCCTGCGCATCCCCAACATGTTCGACGCCGCGCTGTCGGGCAGCTTCATGGGCCTGTACTGCGAGGGCGAGGACATCGTGCAGTCCGACCCGGACACGCAGCACGTCGCGCATGCGTTGTCCTCCATGGAATGCATCGTCGTGCAGGACCTGTTCCTGAACGAGACCGCGAAGTACGCGCACGTCTTCCTGCCGGGCTCGTCCTTCCTGGAGAAGGACGGCACCTTCACCAACGCCGAGCGCCGCATCTCGCGCGTGCGCAAGGTGATGCCGCCCAAGGCAGGCCTCGCCGACTGGGAGGTGACGGTGAAGCTGTCGAACGCGCTCGGCTACCCGATGGACTACACCCACCCCGAGCAGATCATGGCCGAGATCGCCGCGCTGACGCCCACCTTCTCCGGCGTCAGCTACGAGAAGCTCGACCGTCTGGGCAGCATCCAGTGGCCGTGCAACGATGAGGCCCCCGAGGGCACGCCGACGATGCACATCGACCGCTTCGTGCGCGGCAAGGGCAAGTTCTTCATCACGCAGTACGTCGCCTCCGACGAGAAGGTCACGCGCCGGTTCCCGCTGCTGCTGACGACAGGGCGCATCCTGTCGCAGTACAACGTCGGCGCGCAGACGCGCCGCACCGAGAACAACCAGTGGCACAGCGAGGACCGGCTGGAGCTGCACCCGCACGACGCCGAGGAGCGCGGCATCCGGGACGGCGACTGGGTCGGCATCGAGAGCCGCTCGGGCCAGACCGTGCTGCGCGCGCAGGTCAGCGACCGCATGCAGGCCGGCGTGGTCTACACGACCTTCCACTTCCCCGAGTCGGGCGCCAACGTCATCACCACCGACAGCTCCGACTGGGCCACCAACTGCCCCGAGTACAAGGTGACCGCGGTGCAGGTGCTGCCGGTGATGCAGCCTTCGGGCTGGCAGAAGGCCTACAGCCGCTTCACCGAGGTGCAGGAGCGCCTGCTCGCCGAACGGCACAAGGCCGAGCCGGCCCTCGCCGGCGCGAAGAAGCCATGAGGATGGCCGACGGCCCGCTGCACGCCGGCGGCGCCCAGCGGCGGACGGTCGCGGGCGTGCGCGGCGGCGCCGCCTTCGACGGACCCGACTGGGTGGCCGAAGAGCGGCCGGTGGCACTCGAGTTCAACGGCGTCGCGCAGGCGGTGATGCTGGCGACGCCGCTGGACCTGGAGGACTTCGCCCTCGGCTTCGCCTTGAGCGAGGGCCTGCTCGACGCGCCCGGCGAGCTGCACGGCCTGGAGGCGGTCGAGTCGCCCGAGGGCATCACCTTGAAGCTGCAGATCGCCGCGCGCTGCATGGCACGCCTGAAGGCAAGGCGCCGCGCGCTGGCCGGTCGCACCGGCTGCGGCCTGTGCGGCATCGAGAGCCTGGCCCAGCTGGAACGGCCGCTGGCGCCGCTGCCGCCTGGTGCGGCGACGACGGCGCGGTGCGCCTGCTGCGCGAGGACGTCGGCCGCCACAACGCGCTCGACAAGCTGATCGGCGCGATGGCGCGGACCGGCACGCTGGCCGCCGGCGACGCCGGCACCGAGGGCTTCTTCGCGGTCACCAGCCGCGCCAGCTACGAGATGCTGCACAAGACCGCCGCGGCGCGCGTGCGGCTGCTGGTCGCCGTGTCGGCGGCCACCACGATGGCCGTCGACCTGGCCGGGCGACTGGGCGTGGGCCTGGCCGGCTTCGCGCGCGGCCGCGACCTGGTGGTCTATGCCGGGGCCGAACGGATCGACATGACGGAGCGCGACGATGGACGCTGACAACCTGGTGCGCATGGCCAACCGCATCGGCCAGTTCTTCGAGGCGATGCCCGACGCGGCCGAGGCCGCGCAGCAGGTGGCCGAGCACCTGAAGAAGTTCTGGGACCCGCGCATGCGGCGCGCGCTGCTGGCGCACGTCGACCGCAACGGCAGCGCCGGGCTCAACGCGATGGTCGAGGCGGCCCTCACCCGGCACCGCGCAGTGCTCGACTGAGGCGCCCTCCGCGACCAGACTCGCGTCCTCCACCACTCGCCCGAAACCCTGCCCATGATGTCCCCGCTGCGCCGCCGCCTGAGCACCACCCTCGCCACCGCCCTGGCCGCCTGGCTGCTCGCAGGCCCCCCCGCCGCCCGCGCGGCCGACGACGAGGTGGTGGTGTTCGCCGCCGCCAGCCTGACCGACGTGCTGCAGGCGATCGCACGGCAGGGCGGCTTCACCGGCGTCCGGTTCTCGTTCGCGTCGAGTTCCACGCTGGCCCGGCAGATCGAGCAGGGCGCCACCGCGCAGATCTTCGTCAGTGCCGACGAACCCTGGATGGACGCCGTCGGCAAGGCCGGCCGACTTCTGCCCGGCACGCGGCGCGACTGGGTCGGCAACCGGCTCGCGCTGGTGGCGCCGGGCAGCGCCGAGCCGACGGCCCCGCCGGAGACGGCCGAGGCCGTGAGCCGGCTGCTGCGCGCCGCCCTGGCCACCCCCGACAGCCGCATCGCCACCGGCGATCCGGCGCACGTGCCGGTCGGCAAGTATGCGCAGGCCGCGCTCGGCACGCTCGGCCTGTGGGCCGAGGCCGGGCCACGGCTCGCGCGCGCCGACAACGTGCGCTCCGCGCTCGCCTTCGTGGAGCGCGGCGAGGCGCCGCTCGGCATCACCTACCGGACCGACGCGCTGGCCTCGCGCAAGGTGCAGGTCGTGGCGCTGTTCCCGGCCGACAGCCATCCGCCGATCCGCTACCCCGCCGCGCTGCTGACCGGTGCCGGGCCGGCCGCTCACCGCTTCTACGAACACCTGTTCGGCGCCGAGGCGGGTGCCTTGCTGAAGGCCGCCGGCTTCTCGGCGCCCTGATCGCGCCGCGGCGCCCACCGGTCTGGCACAGTCGGGACCCGTTCCGACCGCCACCGCCCGCCCGCGCGGGCGAGACCCCCTTGACCCCGCTCGAACTCCAGGCCCTGTGGCTCAGCCTGCAGGTCGCAGCCACCGCGACCGCGCTGACGCTGCCCGTCGCGCTGCTGCTCGCGCTCGCGCTGGCGCGCGGCCGCTGGCCCGGCAAGGCGCTGCTGGAGGCCGCGGTGAACCTGCCGCTGGTGCTGCCGCCTGTGGTGATCGGCTATGCGCTGCTGCTGGGCTTCGGCCGCCAGGGCCCGCTGGGCCGCTGGCTGCACGAATGGCTCGGCGTCAGCTTCGTGTTCAGCTTCCGCGGCGCGGTGCTGGCCGCCGCGGTGATGGCGCTGCCGCTGATGGTGCGCGCGGTGCGGCAGGCGCTGGAGGCCGTCGACCGCGGTCTGGAGGACGCCGCGCGCACGCTCGGCGCCTCGCGGCTCGATGCCTTCGCGAGCGTGACGCTGCCGCTGGCCGCGCCCGGCCTGCTGTCGGGCGCGGTGCTGGGTTTCGCGGCCTCGCTCGGCGAGTTCGGCGCGACCATCACCTTCGTCTCCAACGTGCCGGGGCAGACCCAGACACTGCCGCTGGCGATCTACAGCGCGCTGCAGAGCGCCGACGGCGAGGCTGCCGCGCTGCGGCTGGTCGCGTGCTCGGTGCTGCTGGCGCTCGCCGCGCTGGCGCTGGCGCAGTGGAGCCACCGGCGCGTGGCCGGCTGGCTGGGGCAGCGATGAGCCTGCTGATCGACGTGAGCGTCGCTCGCGGCGACACCGGCGTGACGGCGCGCATCGACGTGCCGCCGCAGGGCATCACGGCGCTGATCGGCCGCAGCGGTGCCGGTAAGAGCACGCTGCTGCAGGCGGCCGCAGGTCTGCTGCGGCCGGTGACCGGCCGCGTCGCGATCGACGGCAGCACGCTGTTCGATGCCGCGTCCGGCACCGACCTGGCGCCCGGGGCGCGGCGACTGGGCGTCGTGTTCCAGGACGGTCGACTGTTTCCGCACCGCGACGTGCGCGCCAACCTGCTCTACGGCGCCAAGCGCGCGCCGGCCTCCGCCGCAGGGCCCGCGCTCGACGAGGTGGTGGCGCTGCTGGGCCTCGCGCCGCTGCTGGCGCGCCGGCCGCACCAGCTTTCGGGCGGGGAACGGCAGCGCGTCGCGCTCGGTCGCGCGCTGCTGGGCAAGCCACGCGCGCTGCTGATGGACGAGCCGCTGGCCTCGCTCGACCCGCCGCGCCGCCAGGAGCTGCTGGGCTACCTGGCCGCGCTGCCGGCACGGCTGAACCTGCCCATCCTCTACGTCACCCACCAGATGGACGAGGTGATGCGCCTGGCCGACCGCGTGGTGCTGCTGGCCGACGGCCGGGTGGCGGCCGAGGGCCCGGCGCTGGAGCTGTTGTCCGACCTGACACTGGGCCCGCTGGTCGGTCGCTTCGAGGCCGGCAGCGTGCTGGCCGGCAGCGTGGCCGAGCAGCTGGGCGACTGGCAGCTCACCACGGTGATGGTCGCCGGCCAGCGGGTGACGGTGCCGCAGGTGGCCGCCGCACCCGGCGCCGCGGTGCGGCTGCGCATCCGCGCGCGCGATGTGGCGCTGCAGCGCGAGGTGCTGGCGTCGAGCGCGAGCAACCAGCTCGCCGGCACGGTACTGCGCGTGATCGAGCGCGAGGCGCCGTATGCCGCGGTGGAGCTGGCGCTCGGCCCGGGCGGCGCGCCGGGCGAGCGCCTGTGGGCGCTCGTGACGCAACGCTCGGTGCAGGCCCTGGCGGTGGCGCCGGGTCAGCCGATGGTGGCCAGCTTCAAGGCGGTGGCGGTCGAAGGGCGCGCCGCCGCCGTCCATACCGAAACGGAGTCCTCGTCCTCATGAGCAACGCGCTGCGGGTCCTGAGCGTCAACGTCGCCGAGGCGCGCCCGCTGGACGTCGGCGAGAACCGCCGCGTCCAGAGCGCGATCGGCAAGCGCGGCGTGAGCGGCGCGGTGGCGGTGGGCCGGCTCGGGCTCGCCGGCGACGAACAGGCCGACCCCACGGTGCACGGCGGCCTCGACAAGGCCATCTACGCCTACCCCAGCGAGCACTACGCGTTCTGGCAGACGGTGCGCGCGCAGGCCCGCGTGGCGCCATGGGACGAGGCGCTGCCGCACGGCTTCATGGGCGAGAACCTCACGCTCGCCGGCCTGCGGGAAGGCCAGCTGTGGATCGGCGACGTGCTGCGCTTCCCGCACTGCGTGCTGGCGGTCGCCGCGCCACGCCAGCCCTGCTACAAGTTCAACGCGGTGATGGGCTTCAACCAGGCCTCCAAGCTGATGCTGCAGTCGGGCTACTGCGGCGTCTACCTCGCAGTGCGCGAGCCGGGCACGATCGCCGCCGGCGAGACGGGCGAGCTGCAGCCGGGCCCGCGAGAGGTCGGCATTCCCGAGCTGTTCCGCGCGGTGATGGGCAGGCACCGCCGCGACTGACGCGCGAGGGCCGCGTTGCCCGGCGCGCGACAATCACCGCATGCTCGCCTACCGACACGCCTTCCATGCGGGCAACCATGCCGACGTCCTCAAGCACACCGTGCTGTGCGCAGTGCTGCGCCACATGGCGCAGAAGGACAAGCCCTACCGGCTGATCGACACCCACGCCGGCGCTGGCGGCTACTCGCTGGGCACGCCCGAGGCGCTGAAGAAGGGCGAGTTCGAGCACGGCATCGCGCGCCTGATGGACCGCAGCGACCTGCCGCCCATGGTGGCCGACTACGTGCAAGTGGTGCGCGACTTCAATCCCGATGGGGGCCTGGGCCGCTACCCCGGCTCGCCCGAGTTCGAACGACGGCTGCTGCGCCCGCAGGACGAGCTGCGCCTGTTCGAACTGCACCCGGCCGACCTGCGCACGCTCGCCGCCCACCATGCCGACCGGCCGCACACCGAGGTCCACCACGAGGACGGCTTCACCGGGCTGCGGGCCCAGCTGCCGCCGCCCTCGCGCCGCGCGGTGGTGCTGATCGACCCGTCCTACGAGCTGAAGGCCGACTACGCCCGGCTCGTCGCGACCGTGCGCGAGGCGCTGCAGCGCTTTGCGGAAGCCGTGATCCTGGTCTGGTACCCGCAGGTCAGCCGGATCGAGGCCGCGCAACTGCCCAAGCGGCTGCAGAACCTGGCGCCCAAGGGCTGGCTGCATGCCCGGCTCACCGTGCAGCCGCTCGACGTGCAGGGCTTCGGCCTGGCCGGCAGCGGCATGGTGGTGATCAACCCGCCCTGGACGCTGCACGCCCAGTTGCGCGACACGCTGCCCTATCTGGCCCAGGCACTGGCGCAGGTCGACACGCCGAGCCACCTGCTCGAACAGCGCGCGGCCTGAGCGCGCCGTCGCGCACTCGGTGCGCTCCTCGCTGCCGGACAGGACCGGCGCAGCCGATGCCGTTGAAGTCGCTTGAATAATGCGAATGATTCGCATTAAAATGGCTCGTTCCGGCTTCGGCCGTCCCGCCGAGCCCTCGGCGCACCGGCTCTGACCGAGGCGCCCTCTCGCCGGTCCTGCGGACCCCAAGACTTCTCATGAGCTCTGGTTTGCCTCCCCTGCCGAACGGCGTCGCGCCCCCACCGCTGCCCACCGCCTCGTCGGAAGGCCTGATGCCGGGCGCGCGGCGCGGGCTGGTGCTGGGCGTGCTGGCGGCGCACGTTGCCGGCGGCTGGGGCCTGCTGCAGATCGACTCGGTGCGCGAAGCGGTGCAGGCCGCCGCGCCGATCATGGTCGACCTGATCGCGCCGCCGGCCCCGCCGGTGCCGATCCCGCCGCCTCCGCCCCCGCCGCCACGGCCGCTCCTGAAGAAGCCGCCGCCGCCCGCGCCGATCCTCGTCAGCGAACCGGCGCCGACACCGGAACCGCCGGTGTTCGTCGCGCCCCCGCCGCCCCCCGAGCCCCCCGTCATCGTGGCGGTCGAGCCGCCGCCGGCGCCTCCCGCACCACCGGCCCCGCCGCCGCAGCCGCGCACCGTGGCGATCACACAGGTCGAGTACCTGACGCCGCCGAACCTGGTCTACCCGACCGCTTCCAAGCGGCTCAACGAATCGGGCCGCGTGCACGTGCGCGTGCTGGTCGACGACCAAGGCCTGCCGCGCCAGATGCTCCTGCAGCGCTCGTCCGGCTTCTCCCGCCTCGACGACGCCGCACTCGCCACCGTGAAGGCAACGCGCTTCAAGCCCTACACCGAGAACGGCGTGGCCCAGCCCTTCTGGGTCGTGATGCCCCTGGTCTTTGAAATGGAGAGATGACCGTGACCGATGTGAACACTTCGATGGGCTTCGCCCACTTCATCGCGCAGAGCGATTTCGTCGGCAAGTCGCTGCTGGCCGTGCTGGTGGTGATGTCGGCCATCTCGTGGACCCTGATCGTCGTCAAGGGCCTCGGCCAGCTGCTGCGCACGCGGCGCAGCGAGAAGTTCCTGCTCTTCTTCTGGAACGCACGCTCGCTCGACGAGGTGGGCGCCGAGATCGGCACCCATGGCGTGCAGGAGCCGTTCGCGCACCTGACCGCCCACGCGATCAACGCGCAGGCCCACCATGCCCGCTACGGCGCGGCCAAGCTGGAGGAGGCGGGCACCGCGCAGGACTTCGTCACCCGCACCATCAAGAAGGTGCTCGACGAGGAGACCACGCGGCTCGAGAACGGCCTGACCTGGCTCGCGACGATCGGCGCCACCGCGCCCTTCGTCGGCCTGTTCGGCACGGTCTGGGGCGTGTACCACGCGCTGGTGGCGATCGGCATGAGCGGCTCGGGCACGCTCGACAAGGTGGCCGGCCCGGTGGGCGAGGCGCTGATCATGACCGGCATCGGCCTCGCGGTCGCGATCCCCGCGGTGATGGCCTACAACGCCATCACGCGCAGCAACCGCGTGCTCAACGCCAAGCTCGACGCCTTCGCCTTCGAGCTGATGACCTTCCTGTCGATGGGTTCGCCGCTGGCCGACGCCGCGAAGAGCGGCAGCGACAACGTGCGCACGATGCCGGGCAAGCTGACCCCGGCCGCGCGCGGCGCCTGAGCCCTTCCCTTCACCCTTCACGCAGGAGCCAGCCCACCATGGCCTTCGCCAGCTTCGACCGCAAATCCTCGTCCGCTCCGGTGTCCGAGATCAACATGGTGCCGCTGATCGACGTGATGCTGGTGCTGCTGGTGATCTTCATCGTCACCGCCCCGCTGCTCACCCATGCGGTCAAGCTCGACCTGCCGAAGGCGAGCAGCCAGGTCAACGAGCTCAAGCCCGACAAGATCGAGTTCGCGATCGACGGCGCCGGCGTCCGCTTCTGGAACGGCGAGACGGTGACACGCGAAGAGGCCGCGCAGCGCTTCGCCGACGCCGGACAGAAGCAGCCGCAACCCGAGGTGCATCTGCGCGCCGACCAGGCGGTGGCCTACCGCTACGTCGCCGAGACCCTGGCCGACGCCTCGAAGGCGGGCCTGAGCAAGGTCGGCTTCGTCAGCGAGCCCGACGCGCGCTGACCGCGGCCACGCCGCCTGCCGGACGACGAAGGCCGCCGCGTGCGGCCTTCGTCACATCGGGCCCGTGACACCGGCGCGGCCCGCCCGGGCTTTACAAAGCCGCCACAATCGCGCCCCATTGCTTAACCGTGCGGCCCGCAGACTGGCGACTCCTTCGCCGCCAGCCCACACCGACCGCCGCACCCGCACCCCAGGACCCCGGCTCCGTTTCCCATGACCGCACCTCCCGACACCGCATCGCGCCCGCGTTGGCGCCGCCTTCTCGCCCATCGTGCCCTGTGGGCCGTGATCGCGCTGCTGCTGATCGTCGGCGGCGGCTACGCGGCCTGGCGCCTGTTCTATGGCCAGCCCAACCTGCGCGAGCAGTACCAGTTCGCGACGGTGCAGCGCGCCGACATCCAGGACCTGGTGACCGCGACCGGCACCGTGCAGCCGCGCGACTACGTCGACGTCGGCGCACAGGTGTCCGGGCAGTTGAAGCGGCTGCACGTCGAGGTCGGCTCGATCGTCAAGGCCGGCGACCTGCTGGCCGAGATCGACCCGACGGTGCTGACCGCCACCGTCGATGCGCGCCGCGCCGGCCTGCGCAACCAGCGCGCGACGCTGGCCGAGCGTGAATCGCAGTACGCGCTGGCGCAGCTGCTGCTCACCCGCCAGCGCAACCTGATGAAGGACGACGCGACGACCACCGAGTCACTGCAGCAGGCCGAGGCCACCGCCAAGGCCGCCAAGGCGCAGATCGACGCCATCAAGGCGTCGATCGAGCAGACCGAGTCGACGCTCCGGGCCGACGAGGCCAACCTCAACTACGCCAAGATCTACGCCCCGCTGGCCGGCACCGTGGTCAGCGTCACCGCGCGCCAGGGCCAGACCCTGAACGCCAACCAGTCGGCGCCGACCATCCTGCGCATCGCCGACCTGTCGACGATGACGGTGCAGACCCAGGTGTCGGAAGCCGACGTCAGCAAGCTGCGCCAGGACATGACGGTCTACTTCACGACCCTGGGCAGCCAGGGCCGGCGCTGGTACGGCACGCTGCGCAAGGTGGAGCCGACGCCGACCGTGACCAACAACGTGGTGCTCTACAACGCGCTGTTCGACGTGCCCAACAACAACCAGGCACTGATGACGAACATGACCGCGCAGGTCTTCTTCATCGCGGCCGAGGCCAAGGATGCGCTGGTCGTGCCGGTCGCGGCGATCGGCAGCACCGGCAGCGGACGCACCGGCGGGGGCCGCCGCGAGCGCGGCGAGCCCGAGCGCGCCGCATCGGCACCGGCCGAGGGCGCCAGCGCTCCCGCGGCCTCCGCCTCCCCCCCGACCACGAGTGCGGGGGCCGCGTCCGTACCAGCACGGCGCAGCAGCAGCAGCGCGGCCCCTGCCGCAGCCCCGGCGGGAACGGGCGCTGCGGCGCCGCGCAGTGGCGCACCACTGCCGGAGCGCTTCGCGGGCATGAGCCGGGAAGAGCGCCGCGCCGCGTTCGAGGCGATGTCCCCCGAGGAGCGCCAGGCCTTGCGCGAACAGCGCCTGGCGGCCGGCGATGACCGCCTCCACCGCGGCGAGAACGCACGTGCACCGGCGACGGCACGCGCCGCATCGGCAACCGCCGCCGCCAGCGGCCCGACCATTCCTGCCACCGGCGGCTTCGCGACCGTCGAACGGCCGCGCGGCACGCGCCGCTCGACCGTGAAGGTCCTGACGCCGGCCGGCACGCTGGAGGAACGCAGCGTCGAACTCGGCGTGAGCAACCGTGTGCAGGTGCAGGTGCTGTCCGGGTTGAGCGAGGGCGACCAGGTCGTCGCCGGCATCAAGCAGCCGCAGCAGGCGCAGGCCCCCCGCAGCGCCGGCGCGCAGGGCGGTGGCCTGCAGCAGGGGCCGGCCGGCATGCCGCCGGGCATGGGACAGGCGCCGCGAGGCCGCTGATGCAGCGCGACCCCGAACCGGCCGTCGCCACCACCGGGCTGCGCCCCGGCGAGACGCCGCTGATCGAGCTGCGCGGCGTGACCAAGACCTACCGCAACGGCGACCTCGCGGTGCAGGTGCTGCACGGCATCGACCTGACGATCTACGAGGGCGAGTTCGTCGCCATCATGGGCGCGTCGGGTTCGGGCAAGTCGACGCTGATGAACATCCTGGGCTGCCTCGACAAGCCCACCACCGGCAGCTACCGCTTCCTCGGCCGCGACGTGTCCTCGCTCGACCGCGACGAACTCGCGCTGCTGCGGCGTGACGACTTCGGTTTCGTGTTCCAGAGCTACCACCTGATCGCGACCGCAACCGCGGCAGAGAACGTGGAAGTGCCGGCCATGTACTCCGGCCTGCCGCCAGCGCAGCGGCACGAGCGCGCGAAGGCGCTGCTCGGCGAGCTGGGCCTGGCCGACCGGCTGGAGCACCGGCCCAACCAGTTGTCGGGCGGGCAGCAGCAGCGCGTGTCGATCTCGCGCGCACTGATGAACGGCGGCCGCATCATCCTCGCCGACGAACCGACCGGCGCGCTCGACAGCAAGAGCGGCGCCGACGTGATGAAGCTGCTGGCCGACCTGTCGGCACGCGGCCACACGGTGCTGCTGATCACCCACGCGAAGGAAGTGGCCGACCACGCCGACCGGCTGATCGAGATCAAGGACGGCCGCATCGTCGCCGACCCCGGCTCGGCGTCGCCGTCGCCCGAGCAGGCCGACTACGTGCCGCCGGCCATCACCCACGAAGGCTCGCACCTGGCCGACGTGGTGGAGGCCGCGAAGATGGCGCTGCGTTCGCTGCGCGCCAACCTGTTCCGCTCGGTGCTCACGCTGCTGGGGATCGTGATCGGCGTCGGCTCGGTGATCGCGATGCTGGCGATCGGCGACGGCGCAAAGCAGGAGGTCATCAACCGCATCAGCGCGATGGGCTCGAACCTGATGCTGGTGCGCCCCGGCGCGCCCAACCAGCGCGGCTTCAACAGCACCGCGACGCTGGTGGTCGCCGACGTGGCTGCGATCGATCAGGTGCCCAACGTGCTGGCCGCCGTGCCCGAACAGAACAGCAGCGCGACGCTGCGCTACAGCGGCGCCGACTACAGCACCAGCATCAACGGCACCTCGTCGAAATTCCCGCTGGCGCGGCAGTGGCCGGTGGCCCAGGGCAGTTTCTTCAGCGCCGAGGACGAGGCGAGCTACGCCACGGTGGCGGTGCTGGGCCAGACCGTCGCGAAGGCGCTGTTCCCCGACGGCGCGAACCCGGTGGGCGAGTACGTGCTGGTCAACAACCTGCTGTTCCAGGTGGTCGGCGTGATGACGGCGCGCGGTGCATCGCCGATGGGCTCGGACCAGGACGACATCGTGTTCGTGCCGTATGCGACCAGCAGCCTGCGGCTGTCGGGCCAGCGCTTCATGCGCAACGTGACGGTCGCGGTCGACGACGTGTCGCGCATCGACGAGACCCAGGAGGCCGTGGAGTCGCTGCTGCTCGACCGCCATGGCGTGGTGGACTTCCAGATCCGCAACATGGCCTCGATCATCGAGGCCACCGAGCAGACGCAGAACACGCTGACCATCCTGCTCGGCTCGATCGCGGCGATCTCGCTGCTGGTGGGCGGCATCGGCGTGATGAACATCATGCTGGTGTCGGTGACCGAGCGCACCCGCGAGATCGGCATCCGCATGGCCACCGGCGCGCGCGAGCGCAACATCATGCAGCAGTTCCTGATCGAGGCGATGGTGGTGTCGGCGATCGGCGGTGCGGTGGGCGTGGTGGGCGGACTGGCCACCGCCGCCGCGATCGGCGCGTTCGGCACGCCCGTCCAGTACTCGCTCGCGCCGGTGCTGCTGGCCTTCGGCTGCGCCTTCGGCACCGGCCTGGTGTTCGGCTGGCTGCCGGCGCGCAAGGCCGCGCAGCTCGACCCGGTGGTCGCGCTGGCCGCCGAATGAACACCCTCTCCCGCCCCATGTCCACGATGCTTCCCCGACCCGCGCCGCGCTGGCGCGCCTCCGCCCTGCTGATCGCGCTGGCCCTCGCCGGCTGCGCGACGGCGATCGACACCACGCGGCCTACGCTGGACCTGCCGCCGCAATGGAACGAGGCCGCGACCGCCGCCAGCGGGCCGTTGCAGCGCGACTGGTGGCGCGGCTTCCAGTCCGACGAGCTGGCGCGGCTGATCGACGCCGCCCAGGCCGGCAGCCCGACGCTGGCGATCGCCGCCGAGCGCGTGCAGCAGGCCGAGATCGCGGTGCGCAGCGCTGGCGCGACGCTGTTCCCGTCGGTCAGCGTCAGCGGCAATTCCGGCGCCCGGCGCGCCGACCCGGGGCCGGGGTTCGACGCCAGCACCAGCAAGTCGTCGAGCGTGTCGCTCGGCGTCAGCTACGAGATCGATCTGTGGGGCCGGCTCGCCGCCGGCGTGAAGGGCGCCGAGGCCTCGCTGGCCGCCAGCCGCTACGACCTCGAGACCGCACGGCTGTCGCTCAGCACCGGCGTGGCCAACGCCTATTTCCAGGTGCTCGCGCTGCGCATGCGGATCGAGATCGCGCGCGACAACCTGGCCATCGCCGAGCGCGTGTTCGGCATCGTCGAATCCCGCTACCGCAACGGCGCGGCCTCGGCGCTGGACGTGAGCCGCCAACGCATCACAGTGCTGTCACAGCGGGCCACGCTGGAGCCACTGGAGGTGCAGGAGCGCCAGACCGTCACCGCGCTGGCCATCCTGCTCGGCCGCCCGCCGCAGGCGCTGCAGGTGGAGACGCGCAGCTTCGAGCGCTTCGCGGTGCCCGAGGCGGGCGCCGGTCTCCCGTCGGAGCTGCTGGTGCGCCGCCCCGACCTGGCCAGCGCCGAGGCCCAGCTCGCCGCGGCCGATGCCGACGTGGCCGCGGCCCGTGCCGCGCTGCTGCCCAGCGTGTCGCTGTCGGGCTCGGCCGGGCTGGCCAGCACGGCGCTGCTGTCGCTGGCCAATCCATCCTCCAGCCTCGGGCTGAGCGCTTCGATCGTCCAGACGCTGTTCGACGGCGGGCGGCTGCGCAACCAGGTGGCGCTGGGCGAATCGGCGCGCCGCCAGCTGGTGGAGAGCTACCGGCTGGCCATCTACACCGCGCTGAAGGAGGTGGAGGACGCGCTCGGCAACGCGGTGCGCAACCGCGGCCAGGAGCAGGCGCAGCTGGCGATCCGCGACGAGGCGCAGCGCTCGCTGCGCCTGGCCGAGCTGCGCTACCGCGAGGGCGCCGACGACCTGACCAGCGTGCTGGACGCGCAGCGGACGCTGTTCTCGTCGATCGACCAGCTGGCGCAGCTGCGGCTGGCCCGGCTGACGGCGGCACTGGATCTGTTCAAGGCGCTGGGGGGCGGCTGGTCAATGAGTGGTCGCCAACTTTCTTCATGAGCCACAAATCTCAGCGCTGCAATCCTCAGGCCGGCATCGGCGCACCGCGGTCACACGATTCGACAATAATTTGACAAATCTTAATACGAATAATTATCATCATTGACTGAGCGCTGTCGATCCCTGACAGCCCCCCGGTCAGCCATCTGCTTTTCCTCGCGTCGAAACGCGGTCGGGATTGCCGCAGAGAGCCAGCCTCTGTGCCCGTTTCGCCGTTTCGACCACACCGAGGAGAACCCATGGCCTACATCCAGGCTCGCAAGCACGCCCATCCCCCACGACGGACCGCTTCGGCCGCCGCCGCCTTCGCCGTGCTCGCCATTCCAGCCGCCGTGCACGCCCAGCAGGCTGCAGTGCCCGCCGACGCCGCTTCGGCGCCGGCCAGCACGCAGGTGCTGCCGGAGATCAAGGCGAAGGCGGCAGCCGACAACGGCATCAAGGCCGATGTGTCGGCCTCGCCCAAGTTCACCCAGCCGCTGGTGGACACGCCGCAGACCATCACGGTCATCAAGAAGGAAGTGCTGCAGCAGCAAGGTGCCACCTCGTTGACCGAAGCGCTGCGCAACACGCCCGGCATCACGCTGCAGATGGGCGAGAACGGCAACACGCAGACCGGCGACGCGATCTTCATGCGCGGCTTCGACACCTCGGCGAGCATCTTCGTCGACGGCATCCGCGACCTGGGCAGCATCTCGCGCGACACCTTCAATCTCGAGCAGGTTGAGGTGATCAAGGGTCCGTCGGGCTCGGACAACGGGCGTGGCGCGTCGTCGGGCTACGTCAACATGATCTCGAAGTCGCCGCAGCTGCAGAACTTCGGCAATGCCAGCGTCACCCTCGGCACCGACGACCGCAAGCGCGCCACGCTCGACCTGAACCGCGCACTGGATCTGGCGATCCCCGGCTCGGCCTTCCGCCTCAACCTGATGGCGCAGGACTATGGGGTCCCGGGGCGTGACGAGGTGAAGACCAAACGCTGGGGCTTTGCGCCGTCGCTGGCCTTCGGCCTGGGCACGCCGACCCGCACCGTCCTGAGCTACCTGCACGTCAAGCACGACAACACGCCGGATGGCGGCGTCTCGACCTTTGGTTTGCCCGGCTACATCTTCAGCTCGCCCACGGCCACCGGCCCCGCGGTGAACTCGAAGAACTTCTACGGCTCCCGCAATGACCACGATGACGTGACGGTGGACATGCTCACCGCGCGCATCGAGCACACCCTCGCGCCCGGCTACACGCTGCGCAACACGACGCGCCTCGGCCGCGCCGAGCAGGATCTTCTGGTGACGGGTGTGAACGCGGTCAACACCAGCAGCGGCGATCCGGCAACCTACACGGTGGCCCGATCGCGTCAGGGCAAACGCCAGAGCAACGACATCCTGACGAACCAGACCAACCTGAACGCCGAGTTCAAGACCGGCGCCGTGGAGCACTCGCTGTCGACCGGCTTCGAGTTGATCTACGAACGCCAACGCACTATCACGCCGCAGACGCTCACCAACACGACCCTGCCCGCCTCGCTGCAGCAGGTGCCCGCGAACCTGTACGACCCGAACCGGAGCGACGTGTTCCTGACGCCGCCGTACAAGGGCGCCTACACACGCGGAAACACGCTGAGCGCGGCGGTCTATGCCTTCGACACGCTCAAGCTGTCGGAGCAATGGCTGCTCAATGGCGGCGTGCGTTGGGAGAAGTTCCACGCCGAGACCAACGGTTCGACCTTCACCGCGGCCACCGCCACGACGCCGGAGTCGCTGGTCCAGAACGCACCGTTGTCGCTGACCGACAGCCTGCTGAGTTGGAAGGTTGGAGCCGTGTTCAAGCCGGCGCCCAACGGCAGCATCTACGCGACCGTGTCCAATTCCTTCCAGCCGCCGGGCGGCAGCAACTTCGCGCTCAGCAGCCAGGAGAACAGTGCGAACCGGCCGGACCTCGATCCGCAGGAGGGTAGCAACATCGAGATCGGCAGCAAATGGGATCTGCTCGACGGCAAACTCTCGGCCGTCGGCGCGATCTTCCGCAGCGAGAACAAGAACGAGCTCCTCTCCGACGGTGCAACGCCGCCGACCTATTCCCAGGTAGGCAAGCGTCGCGTCGACGGCGCCGAACTCGGCCTGATCGGCCAGATCACTCCGGCGCTGAGCCTCAGTGCGGGCCTGGCCTATATGGATTCGGAGATCCTCAAGGGCACGGCGGCCAACCAGGGCGGCGTGATCGTCTTCACGCCGAAGATCACCTTCACCTCCTGGGCCACCTACAAGCTGCCCTTCGGGTTGACCGTCGGCGGCGGCGCACGGTACGTGGACACGGTGGCCCGGAGCAGCAATCTCGTGACCACGAGCAACCTGCTCGAGACGCCCGACTACTGGGTGGCCGATGCGATGCTGGCCTACGACGTGACGAAGAATCTGTCGCTGCAGCTCAATATCTACAACGTGTTCGACAAAGAGTACATCGCGGCGATCAACAACGGTGGCTCGCGCTACGTGCCGGGCGCCGAGCGCAACGCGCTGCTCACCGCGAACTTCAGCTTCTGACCTGCTGAATCGCCGATGCACCCGGCCGGGTGCGAAACTCGCGAGCCTCTCCCCGGAGAGGCTCGCTGCATTGAAAGGCCGAAGACCATCATGATGCTGCACGTGCCCGAGGTCCTGACGCGCGATCAGGTCGCCGACATCCGCACGCGGCTCGACGCCACCGACTGGGTCGATGGCCGCGCCACCGTCGGCCCGCAGGGCGCCCAAGTCAAGCAGAACCGCCAGTTGCCCGAGCTGTCGCCGGTGGGCCGCGAACTCGGCGAGACCATCCTGAAGGCGCTGCTGGTTCATCCGCTGTTCGTCTCGGCCGCACTGCCGCTGCGCACCGTGCCGCCGCTGTTCAACCGCTACGAGGGCGGCGAGCACTACGGCCTGCACATCGACGGCGCAGTGCGCTCGGTGCCGGGCACCCACCTGCGCCTGCGCACCGATCTGTCGAGCACGCTGTTCCTCAGCGACCCGGACGACTACGACGGCGGCGAGCTGGTCGTGGTCGACACCTACGGCACGCACGAGGTCAAGCTGCCGGCCGGCGACCTGATCCTCTACCCGTCGACCAGCCTGCATCGCGTCGAGCCGGTGACGCGTGGCACGCGCGTGTGCTCGTTCTTCTGGACGCAGAGCATGGTGCGCGACGACGGGCAGCGCCACCTGCTGTTCGAGCTCGACCAGGACATCCAGAAACTGCGCGAGAAGCTCGGCGATTGCCCCGAGGTGCTGAGCCTCACCGGCCACTATCACAACCTGCTGCGCCAGTGGGCCGAGGTGTGACGCGGCGGGCCGCCGCTCACGGGCCCTGTCGGGACACGCTCAGTACACGTCGCGCCGCAGCCGGCCGGTCTCGATGAGCCGATCGACCGCGTCGCGGCCCAGCACGTCGACCAGCGCGGCCTCCACGCCCGCGGCCATGCCGACCCGGCTGCCGCAGACGTAGAGCGCGGCACCGCGGGTAACCCAGTCGCGCAGCACGTCGGCCTGCTCGCGCAGGCGGTCCTGCACATAGCGCTTGCCCGGCTGGTCGCGCGAGAACACGAGGTCGGTGCGTTCGAGCACGCCGCTGGCCTGCCAGGCAGCGATCTCGTCGCGGTAGTAGGCGTCGTGCGCGGCATGGCGCTCGCCGAACACCAGCCAGTTCGCGCCGTGTCCGGCCGCGGCGCGGGCCTTGAGGTGGGCGCGCAGGCCGGCCAGGCCGGTGCCGTTGCCGACCAGGATCAGCGGACGGCCGGCGTTGTCGCCGAGGCGGAAGTTGCCGTGGGCGCGCAGCCGCAGCGCGATCTCGTCGCCGATCGCGGCCCGCTCGGTGAGCCAGCCGGACGCCAGGCCCGGCGTGCCGTCGGCGTGCCGTTCCTGGCGCACCAGCAGGTGCACGCGGCCATCGGCGGGCAGCGAGGCGATCGAGTACTCGCGCGGGCGTTCGCCGTCGCCGGGCGGCAGCACCTGCACCAGGTCGCCGGCCTGCCAGTCCGGGCTCGGCGCCGCGCCGGCCGGGGCCTCGAGCTCCAGGTGAAAGCAGGGGCCGCCGGCGCTGCCGGGGTTGAGCAACCGGCGATGCGCCAGCCGCCACGGCTCGAATGCCGCCGCGAGCTGCCAGTCCGGCAGATCGCTGGTGCCCGCCAGGCGCGCCACCTGGTGCTGCCACTGCTGCAGCGCCAGGGCATCGCCCCCGTCGACGTCGATGCGCTCGAACATCGCCTGCGCTCCCTGCCGGCGCAACCAGGTGTCGAGCGCGCGGCCGAAACCGCAGTAGTGCTGATACTCGCGATCGCCGAGCGCCAGCACGGCGCAGTGCAGGCTCTCGAGCGCGAGGGGCGTCTCGGCGGCCTGGGCCATCAAGCGGCGCACGAACGGCGCCGCCGCATCGGGTGGATCGCCTTCGCCGTAGGTGCTGACGATGAACAGGGCCCGTTCCGCCGCCGCCAGATCACCGGCCTGCAACTCCGCCAGACTCGCGATGCGCGCCGGCACGCCGGCCGTGTGCAGCGCCTGCGCGGTCTGCCAGGCGATCTGTTCGGCGTTGCCGGTCTGGCTGGCGTGCGCCACCAGCACCGGTTGCGCGCCCTCCGCGGCCGGCGCCAGGGCGGCGGCCGCACGCGCCACCCGGGCTTCGCGCGCCCGGTGCGCGCGCCAGGTGCCGGCGCACAGCGCCACATAGGACAGCACGGTCCCGCCCGCGGCGAGCGCCCGCAGCGCGTCGTCGGACAGCGGCGTCATGCCAGCAGTGCTTCGAACCCGGCCGTCGGGCGGGCCTCGTGGCCGCCATCCGCAGCACGGCGGATGAACAGCACGGCCAGCCGCTCCCGCTCGGCGTAGGTCCAGCCCTCATCGGGCCCGAGCACCGTCAGCGCCGTGGCCAGCGCGTCGGCCTGCATGCATTGCGCGTGCACGACCGTCACCGACGCCAGCGCGTGCCGCACCGGCCGGCCGGTGCGCGGGTCGATGGTGTGGGAATGGCGCTCGCCGTCGTCGGTCTCGAAGCAGCGGAAGTCGTCGCCGGAGGTCGCGACCGCCAGCCCCTTGAGTGCGAGCACCGGACCGGCATCGCCCTGTTCCAGTCCGGGCAGCCGGACCGCCACCCGCCACGGCTGCCCATCGGGCCGGCGGCCCATGCCGAGCAGCTCGCCGCCGACCTCGACGAGCGCGTTGCCGCAACCCAGCCGCTGCAGCGCACGCGCGACGGCGTCGACCGCATAGCCCTTGGCGATCGACGACAGGTCGACGTAGGTGCCGCCATCCTGGCGTGCACGGCGCTGCTCGACGTCGAGCTGCACGCGCTGCCAGCCGATGCGGCGGCGCGCCATCTCCAGATCGCCTTCCGTCGGCGCATCGCGGCGCGCCGGGTCGGGGCCGAAGCCCCAGAGGTTGACCGCGGGGCCGACGGTCGGGTCGTAGGCCCCACCGGTGGCGCGCGCCAGTTCGAGCGCGTGCTGCAGCACGCTGAAGAGGGGCTCGGGCAGTTTCTGCCAGCGGCCCGGCGCGGCGCGGTTGTAGCGGCTCAGGTCGGAGTCGTCCTCCCAGGTGCTCATCTGGCGCACCACCAGGTCCAGCGCGATCTCGATCGCCTCGCGGACCTCGCGGCGGGCCGGGCCGGGCGTGGCCGGCGCATGCCAGTACTTCACGCTCCAGCGGGTGCCCATCGTCGGCCCGCCCAGCTCCTGCACGGCGGCGGCCAGCAGGCGCGGCGCGACCCCACCGTCGTGGCGGTAGCCCGGCAGGGGCAGGTCGGCGAAGGACAGGCGTGTCGTCATGCGGCCGCGGCGCTCGGGGGCGGTCGGCCCGTCATTGCGGCAGCACTTCCAGCACCGCGGCGTAGACCAGCCGGCGCTCCTTGGCCTGCTTCAGCGTGGTCTTGCCGTCCCTGGTGCTGACCTCCAGGCGGTAGAGCCCGGGCTGCGGCCAGTTGACCTTGACCTGGCCCTTCGCGTCGGTCTTCAGCGTCATCTCGCCGATCTTGTCGCGGTAGCGGGTGCCGCCGAAGACGATCTCGACCTCGAGGTCTGCGGCCGGCTGGCCGTCGAGCAGGAAACCGAACGTCGCCGCCTCGCCGGTGAACAGGTCGTTGGGGTGCGTGACGGGCACGAACTCCAGGCCCTTGCCGGTCGGCTGGATCGCGCTGGGTTTGCCAACGGTGATGAAGGTCTCGAGGCGGCTGATGCCTTCGTTGACCGTCAGTTCGGGCGCATCGGCCGGGACCTCCTTGGCGAAGTTCTCGGCCGTGCCGCGGAAGCCCTTGTTCTGGCCGGTGGCCGCGTCCTTGTAGCGCGCCGTCACGCCGCTGAAGCCGTTGGCCACGCGGTAGGTGCCGGCCTGCGTGAGGTTCAGGTCGAACACGCTGCGCAGCTTGCCGACCACCACGTTCTCGGGCGCCACGGCGCTGCCGTCCGGCGCGGTGACCGCCAGCCCGTCGAGCCGCAGCGGCGCGTGGTTGAAGTAGAAGATGTCGTTGCCGGAGGCCCCGTCGATCGTGACCCATTGAGGCTTGGACAGCACGGTCGACGAGGGCACCAGGAAGCTGCTGTGGGCGCGCGCCAGCGGCACCGACAGACCGAAGGCGAGCGCCGTCGTGACGACGAGCGCGAAACGGGAACGGGACATGGGGATCTCCTGGACGGGGTGAGGGGTCCGATGGCGGTTCAGGGCTTGAGCTCGAGCGTGACTTCGCCGAGCTCGCTGCTGCCCTGGGCACTCAGCTGCTGCGCCTTGGCGGGCGGCCACTGGAAGGGGATGCTCAGCAGCTCGCGACCGCCGGACTCGCGGGCCGCCTCGACCACCAGCTTGTAGTCGCCGGGCGCCAGCTTGCCGAGCGGCTTGGCGCTGTCGTTGAAGCTGAGCCTGTGCTTGCCCACCGGGCGTGTGGCGCTGGTCAGGCCGTCGGCCGGCACCTGCAGTTCGCGGCCGCTGCGGCGCCACCACTGGCGCATGTCCTTCAGCCACTTCGCGCCCTCGCCGTCCTTCTTGGCGGTGGCGTACCAGACCGCGAGGTTGGCGGCGACGCCCTGGTCGGCGCGCTCGACCCACATCGCGACATAGGGGCGGTGGTATTCGGCGACGGTCAACCGGGGCACCTCGACACCGACCGCCAGGTCGGCCGCCAGAGCCGGGACACCGAGCGCCGCGGCGCTCAGCGCGATGGAGTAACGCACGTGCATGGCAGGGCTTTCTTCTTCAGTGGATGAACAGCAGGGTGAGCAGCAGCGGGATCACCAGTCCCAGGCCCACGATCGGCCAGGTGGTCGGCCGGTTGGCCGCGTGCAGCTTCAGGATGAACAGGCCGGTCAGACAGAACACCAGACAGGCGACCGCGAACAGGTCGATGAACCACGACCACGCCACCCCGGTGTGGCGCCCCTTGTGCAGGTCGTTGAGGTAGGAGATCCAGCCGCGGTCGGTGCGCTCGTACTCCGCCGCGCCGCTCTCGCGGTCGATGCGCAGCCAGGCGTCGCCGCCGGGGCGCGGCAGCGAGATGTAGAGCTCCTCGTCGGACCACTCGGCGTCGCGGCCTCGCACGTCGACCGCGATCTGCGTCTGGATCCAGTCGGCCAGGCGCGCGGGCAAGGGCGCGCGCGGCGACGACGGCAACACATCCGGCGTCACCAGAGCCTTCAGTTCCGGCGGCAGCTGCAGTTCGCGGGCGGTCACGGCCGGCCGGCTCTCGATCTGCGCGGCGTGGTTGAGCGTGATGCCGGTGACGCTGAACAGCAGCATGCCCAGCAGGCAGACCGCCGAGCTGATCCAGTGCCATTGGTGCAGCGTCTTCAGCCAGTAGGCCCGTTGCGGGTGGTCGGTCTTGCGCATGCCTTCGCGTCTCTTCGCGCCCGGGCACGCAGCCTCGCGGACTGCAACGCGCCCTCCTCAAAAGTTGCGGCTTAGTGTAAGCTACTAAATGCGAATCACTATCAATCACGCAACGTAAAGATTCTCCTCCGCCGGGCAGCCGGCGGGGATCGCGCGTCGCGGAGATGACCGAGGAGCCACCGCAAGCCCGTCGCCAGCGGTTCTGTGTGTTCGACACGACCAAAGGAACGATCCGATGCTTGCCACTCCCCGCGTGGGCGCCCTCGCCTGCGCCTTGCTGACCTGTGCACCGTGGGCTCTCGCCCAGCAGACCCCGCCCCCCGTTGCGCCGCCGGCGGCCACGCCGTCCGACGAGGCCGCCAGCACGCTGCCCGAAGTGAAGGCCACCTCCCAGGCCGAGACGGCGACCGGCCCGGTGCCGGGCTACACCGCCCGGCGCAGCGCCACGGCGACCAAGACCGACACGCCGCTCAACGAAGTGCCGCAGTCGATCTCGGTGATCGGCGCCGAGCAGGTGCGAGATCAGAACTCGCTGACGATCCAGGAGGTGCTGCGCTACACGCCCGGCGTGCGCGCCGAGATGTACGGCCTCGACAACCGCGGCGACTACTACGCGATGCGCGGCGGCAGCGAGGGCTCCACGCTGCTCGATGGGCTGCGCCTGCCGATCACCGGCTACTGGGGCAGCGTGCGCAACGAGCCCTATGCCTTCGAGCGCATCGATGTGCTGCGCGGGCCGGCCTCGGTGATGGCCGGCCAGAACGGGCCGGGCGGCGTGGTGAACCTGGTGTCCAAGCGGCCGTCCGCCGAGGCACAGCGGGAAGTGCAGGTGCAACTCGGCAACGACGACCACAAGCAGGTCGCGGCCGACCTGGGCGGCGCGCTCGTCGACGACGGCCGCCTCGCCTACCGCGTGATCGCCTTGCGCAAGGACAGCGGCAGCCAGGTCAAGTACGCCGACCAGGAGCGCACGCTGTTCGCGCCCTCGCTCCGCTGGCAACCGCTGGCCGGCACCTCGCTGACGGTCTACGGCGAATACCAGAAGGACAGAAGCCTCAACCAGAACGGCTTCTTTCCGATCGCAGGTACGCTCAACAAGGCGCCGAACGGCCGCCGCATCGACCCCGAGGTGTTCGTCGGCGAACCCGACTGGGACACCTACGGCGGCACGCGCAAGCGCTTCGGCTGGGAGCTCGAGCAGCAGCTGAACGCGCAGTGGACGCTGCGCCATCACCTGCGGCGCGACAACGTGACCGGCCATCTCGCCACCGCCTACGCCGACTGGAGCCAGTACGTCGGCGCGGACGGCCAGGTGGACACCGTCGACCCCACCAACAACACCTACCTGAACCGCTACGGCTACGTGGCCGACGACCGCTCGCGCATCAACAACGCCGACCTGCTGCTGCAGGGCAAGCTCGCGTTCGGGCGCACCACGCACACGCTGCTGACCGGCGTCGACTACATGTCGCACCGCATGCTGCACATCGACCGTGGCAGCTTCCTGATGACGCCGCTGGATCCCTTCGATCCGGTCTACGGCACCTCCCCCTTGCCGGCGCTCGACCCTGCGCAAAGCTTCGTCAGCGACTCGCGCGTGCGCAACGTCGGCCTGCTGATCCAGGACCAGGTCAAGTTCGACGAACGCTGGGTGCTCACCGCCGGCCTGCGCCACGACAAGGCGAAGACCGATGCCGCCAAGGACTCGGCGAACTCGAAGAACCTGGGCATCGTCTACCTGGCCGACGGCGGCTGGTCGCCCTACGCCGGCTACTCGGAGTCCTTCCAGCCGGTGGCCGGCACGACCAGCCCGGCGCGCGGCGGCCGGCCGTTCGAGCCCTCGCGCGGCCGGCAGCTGGAAACCGGCGTCAAGTGGATGCCGGCCGATGCGCCGGTGAGCGCGTCGGCGGCGGTGTTCCGGCTGAAGGAGAGCAACCGGCTCGCCAACGACCCGGCCGACGTGAACTACTCGATCCAGGTCGGCGAGTCCACCGTCGACGGCCTCGAACTCGACGCGACCGCGACCTTCGCCGCGTGGCAGCTGCTGGCCAACTATTCCTACACCCGCGCCCGGCTCACCGGCGCGATCGACGTGAACCGCGGCGAGCAGCTCAGCAGCATCCCGAAGCACGCCGCCTCGCTGTGGGCGGTGCATCGCTTCGGCGCCGCGGGCATGCCCGGGCTGCGGGCCGGCGGCGGCATGCGCTATGCCGGTCCGTCCTGGGATGGGTCGGGCAACAACCGCGTTCCGTCCGTCACGTTGCTGGACCTGCTGGTCAGCTACGACACGGGGCCGTGGACGCTGTCACTGAACGTCAACAACCTGACCGACAAGACCTACATCGCCACCTGCCTGGAGCGCGGCGACTGCTGGTTCGGCACGCAGCGGCGCGCCGTCGTGTCGCTGGCCTACCGCTGGTGACGCCGAGCCGAGGATCGGGCGGTGGCGCGCGGCAGCCGTTAAGCTGCGCCTCGCCACCGCCCGACCCGGAGCCCGCTTGAGCGACGCCGCCCCCCCGCACCCGCCCAACCAGTTCGCGCTGCTGACGCAACGGCGTTTCGCGCCCTTCTTCTGGACCCAGTTCCTCGGCGCCGGCAACGACAACCTGTTCAAGTTCGCCTTCACCGTGCTGGTCACCTACCAGCTGCAGGTGGCGTGGCTGCCCCCCGCGCTGGCCGGGCTGGCGATCGGCGCGCTGTTCATCCTGCCCTTCCTGCTGTTCTCGGCCACCTCGGGCCAGCTGGCCGACAAGTTCGACAAGACACGCGTGATCCGCTTCGTGAAGACGCTGGAGATCGCGATCATGCTGCTCGCCGGCTTCGGCTTCTGGACTGCCCACGTGCCAACGCTGCTGGCCTGCGTGTTCCTGATGGGGCTGCATTCCACGCTGTTCGGCCCGGTCAAGTTCTCCTACCTGCCGCAGCACCTGGGCGAGCGCGAACTGACCGGCGGCAACGGCATGGTCGAGATGGGCACCTTCGTCGCCATCCTGCTCGGCCAGGTGGCCGGAGGCCTGCTGGTGGCGGTGCCCGACGTGGGCCGGCACTACGTGGCCTTCGCCTGCCTGGGCGTGGCGCTGCTCGGCCGCGCCACCGCGCAGCTCGTGCCGGCCTCGCCGCCCACCGACCCGGCGCTGGTGATCAACTGGAACCCGGTCAGCGAGACCTGGCGCAACCTGAAGCTCGCGCACGGCAACCTGGTGGTGTTCCGTTCGCTGCTCGGCATCTCGTGGATGTGGTTCTTCGGCGCGGTGTTCCTGTCGATGTTCCCGGCCTTCGCGAAGGAGGTGCTGGGCGGCGACGAGCAGGTGGCCTCGCTGCTGCTGGTGGTGTTCTCGGTGGGCATCGGCATCGGCTCGCTGCTGTGCGAGATGCTGAGCCGGCGCCACGTGGAGATCGGGCTGGTGCCGTTCGGCGCGATCGGCATGAGCGTGTTCGCGATCGATCTCTACTTCGCGACGCGCGGCCATGCGCCGGGCAGCGGCATCGCCGGGCTGGGCGAGTTCGTGCGCCAACCCGGGCACTGGCGCGTGATGGCCGACCTGGCGCTGCTCGCGCTGTTCGCCGGCCTGTACAGCGTGCCGATGTACGCGCTGATCCAGCTGCGCTCGCCGGCCTCGCACCGCGCCCGCATCATCGCGGCCAACAACATCCTCAACGCGCTGTTCATGATCGTCAGCGCCGTGATGGCCGGCGCGCTGCTGAAGGCGGGCCTGACGATCCCGCAGATCTTCCTGGTGACGGGGCTGCTGAACGCGGTGGTGGCTGCCTACATCTTCCTGCTGGTGCCGGAATACCTGCTGCGCTTCATCGCCCTGATCGCGACGCGCCTGGTCTACCGCTTCCGCGTGCACGGCGACGAGCACATCCCCACCACCGGCGCTGCGGTGCTGGTGTGCAACCACGTGAGCTTCGTCGACCCGATCCTGCTGATGGCCGCGAGCCCGCGGCCGATCCGCTTCATCATGGACCACCGCATCTTCGCGACGCCGGTGCTGGGCTGGCTGTTCCGGCTCGCCAAGGCGATCCCGATCGCCCCGCAGAAGGACGATCCAGCCACCTACGAGCGCGCCTTCGCCGAGGCCCGCAAGGTGCTGGACGACGGTGAGCTGCTGTGCATCTTTCCGGAAGGCGCGATCACCCGCGACGGCGCCCTGCAGCCCTTCAAGGGCGGCGTGATGAAGATCCTGGAAACCCACCCGGTGCCGGTGGTCCCGCTGGCGCTGCACGACCTGTGGGGGTCGTTCTTCTCGCGTGCGAGCGGTGCCGCGATGACGCAACCGTTCCGGCGCGGACTGTGGAGCCGCGTGGGCCTGAGCGCCGCGGCGCCGCTGGCCGCCGTCGAGGTCACGCCGGAGCGCCTGCGCGAACGCGTGGCGGCGATGCTGGCGGCCTGAAGCGCCGCCCTCAGACGCCCCGTGCCCGGTCCGCCCGGAACTGCGCGCGGAACGCCTCGAAGCGCCCGGCGTCGAGTGCCTCGCGCACCTCGCGCATCAGGTTCAGGAAGTAATGCAGGTTGTGGATGCTGGTGAGCATCGGCCCGAGCATCTCGCCGCAGCGGTCGAGATGGTGCAGGTAGGCGCGGCTGAAGCCGTTGCAGGCGGTGCAGGTGCAGCTCTCGTCGATGGGCCGCTCGTCGGTCTTGTAGCGCGCGTTGCGCAGCCGCAGGTCGCCGTGGCGGGTGAACAGGTGGCCGTTGCGGGCGTTGCGCGTGGGCATCACGCAGTCGAACAGGTCGACGCCCTGGGTCACGCCCTCGACCAGGTCTTCCGGCGTGCCCACGCCCATCAGGTAGCGCGGCTTGTGGGCCGGCAGGCGGTGCGGCGTGTGCGCCATGATGCGCAGCATCTCGTCCTTCGGTTCGCCGACGCTGACGCCGCCGATCGCGTAGCCGGGAAAGTCCATCGCCACCAGCGCGTCGAGCGAGGCCTGGCGCAGCGGCTCGAACATGCCGCCCTGCACGATGCCGAACAGCGCGTTGGGGTTCTCGAGCCGCGCGAACTCGGTCTTGCAGCGCGCCGCCCAGCGCAGGCTCAGCTCCATCGACGCACGTGCTTCCTGCTCGGTCGTCAGGTGGCCCGAGGTCTCGTAGGGCGTGCACTCGTCGAACTGCATCACGATGTCGGAGTTCAGCACCGTCTGGATCTGCATGCTGGTCTCGGGCGTGAGGAACAGCTTGTCACCGTTGACCGGTGACGCGAACTTCACGCCCTCCTCGCTGATCTTGCGCATCGCACCGAGCGACCAGACCTGGAAGCCGCCGCTGTCGGTGAGGATGGGGCGTTGCCAGTTCTCGAAGCGGTGCAGGCCGCCGAACTGGCGCAGCACGTCGAGCCCGGGACGCAGCCACAGGTGGAAGGTGTTGCCGAGGATGATCTGCGCGCCCATCGCCTCCAGCGAGGCCGGCATCACGCCCTTGACGGTGCCGTAGGTGCCGACCGGCATGAAGATCGGTGTCTCGACCACGCCGTGGTTGAGCGTGAGGCGGCCACGGCGCGCATGGCCTTCGGTGTGCAGCAGATCGAAGCGGAGCATGCCGGATTGTCGCAGCGGCCCGCGCGCCGGCTAAGCTCGCGCGCATGCTGCCGATCGTTCAACGCGTGTTCCGCCGCCTGACCCGCCAGGCCGTCACCGACCGCAGCCTCAGCGTGCTGACGCTGCTGCTGCTCGCCGAGGTGGTGCTGCTGCCACCGCTGGTCGAGGTGGGCTGGCTCAACCGGCACCTGGCCGACGCCGGCTTCCTGGCAATGCTGGCGCTCGGCGTGTGGATGCTGTCCGACCACACGCTCGCGGGCCGCTGGTTCGTCGCCACCGCCTTCGGCAGCCTGGTGATCCGTGTCGCCAACCTGTGGCTGCCCGACAGCGAGCTGCGCGGCGCCGACGCACTGTTCGCGATGGTCAACCTGGTGGTGCTGGGTTGGCTGACGCTGGCCTACACGCTGGCCGCCGGCCGCATCAACGTGCACCGCGTGCTGGGCGCGATCGCCGCCTTCCTGCTGATCGGCCTGGCGTTCGCGCAGGCGCACCGGCTGGTGGCCATCTACGCCGGCGACGGCGCCTACTTCATGTTCGGCCAGCCGGTGGACTATGCCGCGCTGGTGGCGCGGCTCAACTACTTCTCCTTCGTCACGCTCACCTCGCTGGGCTATGGCGACATCACGCCGGTGCACGCCGCGGCGCGCTCGCTGGCCATCCTGCAGGTGCTGATCGGCGTGCTCTATCCGGTGGCGCTGCTGGGCTGGCTGGTGTCGCTGTTCGCGCACCAGAACCAGCAGCCTCCGCACTGAGCCCGAGCGGCGATGCCTAGGGCCTGTTCGCGTCGCGGCTCAGGATCCACTGCACCAGCCGGCGCGCGTCGGGCTCGCTGATCGCGACGCGATTGGGAGGCATCGCCAGGCCGCTGACCTTGCCCTTCCAGTGGCTGTCGTAGGGGTTGGAGCCCGCCAGTACCGTGGCGGTGAGCTGCTTCTCGGCCCCGGACTGGCCCTTGTACTTGACCGCGACATCGCGCCACGCCGGACCGATCGGCGGCAGGCCGTCGGGGCCCTTCGCACCGGGTTCGACATGGTGGCAGGTCATGCAGCCGCTGCCGGTGGCCAGCTTCAGCATCGCGGCGTCATCGGGAGCGGCCATCGCCTGCGCGGCAGCGAGCCACAGGGCGCAAAGGGCCGGAGAGAAAGAACGAACGGCAACGGGCTTCACGGCAAGGGTCCTTCGTGGTGGGAATCGACGGGTCGTCGACGCCACCTTAGGGACTGGCAAGCGCTGCGCCTTGCGCCACGTCAAGCCATCGCGGAGTCACTCCACGATGGAGCGCCGTGGAGCAAACGATGCGGCGCGCACGCGACGCTTTGCTAGCGCCGCTGCAACAGCATCGCGTCGCCGTAGCTGAAGAAGCGGTAGCGCTCGCGGATCGCATGCGTGTAGAGCGTGCGGATGCGCTCGTGGCCGGCGAAAGCGCTGACCAGCATCATCAGCGTGCTGCGCGGCAGGTGGAAGTTGGTCAGCAGCCGGTCGACCACGCGGAACGTGAAGCCCGGGGTGATGAAGATGTCGGTCTCGCGCGCGCCGGCCTGCAGTTCGCCGCCGAGCGCGGCCGACTCCAGCGCCCGCAGCGTGGTGGTGCCGACCGCGACCACCCGCCCACCGGCCGCGCGGGTGCGCGCGATCGCGTCGACGGTGGCCCCCGGCAGCTCGAACCACTCGCTGTGCATGCGGTGCTCGGCCAGCTGCTCCACGCGCACCGGCTGGAAGGTGCCGGCGCCGACGTGCAGCGTCACGCTCGCACGTGCGACCCCCTGCGCCTCCAGCGCCGCCAGCACCTCGGCATCGAAATGCAGGGCCGCTGTCGGCGCGGCCACGGCGCCGGGCGCACGCGCGAACACGGTCTGGTAGCGGCGCTCGTCGTCGGCATCGTCGCCGTGCTCGATGTAGGGCGGCAGCGGCACGTGGCCGTGGCGTTCGAGCAGCGCGAACGGGTCGCCGGGCAGGCGCAGGTGGAACAGCGAGCCGTCGGGCCCGCAGCGCCCCAGCACCTCGGCATCGAAGGCGGTGCTGCCGCCGTCGCGGCCGGCGAAGTGCACGCGGCTGCCGGGCCGCGGCGACTTGCTGGCGCGCAGGTGCGCCCACACCTCGTGCGTGCCGGGCAGCACGCGCTCGACCAGCGCCTCGACGCCGCCGCCGCTGGCCTTGCGGCCGTACAGCCGCGCCTTGATGACGCGCGTGTCGTTGAACACCAGCAGGTCGCCGGGCGACAGCAGCGACGGCAGTTCACGGAAGCGGCGGTCGAGCGGCGCGTCGCCGCGGCCGTCGAGCAGGCGCGAGCCGCTGCGCTCGGGCGCCGGATGCTGGGCGATCAGCTCCGGCGGCAACGCGAAGTCGAAATCGGCAACGGTGAGGGGATGAGCGGGGGCGTCGGACATGGCGTGCAGGCTGGACCGGCCTGACGAGGGCAGAAGGCAGAATTGTTCCATGCCCCAGGCCTCGCGCTCCGCACCGCCCGCCGCCGCTCCGGCGAAGTCGGGCCCGGCACGGGCGATGGAGAAGCTCGGCCTGGTGCGCGACATCGACCTCGCGCTGCACCTGCCGCTGCGCTACGAGGACGAGACGCGCGTCACGCCGATCGCCGCGGCGCACGAGGGCGAGACGGTGCAGGTCGAGGGCCGCGTGCGCGACAGCCGCGTCGAGCTGCGACCGCGCCGCCAGCTCATCGTGCGGCTGGCCGATGACAGCGACGAGCTGGTGCTGCGCTTCCTGCACTTCTACCCCTCGCACCAGAAGACGCTGGCGGTCGGCGCGCGCCTGCGCGTGCGCGGCGAGTTGCGCGGCGGTTTCCTCGGCCGCGAGATGGTGCACCCCAGCTTCAAGGCGGTGAACGACGACACGCCGCTGGCCACCGCGCTGACGCCGGTCTACCCGGCCAGCGCGCAGCTGCCTCAGGCCTACCTGCGCAAGGCGGTGAGCTCGGCGCTGACACGCGCGCCGCTCGATGAGCTGCTGCCGCCCGGCAGCGTTCCGGCCGGCTTGCCGAGCCTGAAGCAGGCCCTGCTGTTCCTGCACCACCCGGCGCCCGAGGTGATGCTGGCGACGCTGGAGGACCACAGCCACCCGGCCTGGCAGCGGCTGAAGTTCGACGAGCTGCTGGCCCAGCAGCTGTCGCAGCTGCAGGCACAGCGCGAGCGCGCCGCGTTGCGCGCGCCGCCGCTGCGGGCGGGCGCCGGCGGCCTGCACGAGCAGTTGCTCGCGGCGCTGCCGTTCCGCCTGACCGGGGCCCAGCACCGCGTGACCGAGGAGATCGCGCGCGACCTGGCCCGCCCGCACCCCACGCACCGGCTGCTGCAGGGCGACGTGGGTTCCGGCAAGACGGTGGTCGCGGCGCTGGCGGCCACCGTGGCGATCGACGCCGGCTGGCAGTGCGCGCTGATGGCGCCGACCGAGATCCTGGCCGAGCAGCACTTCCGCAAGCTGGTCGGCTGGCTCGAGCCGCTGGGCGTGCCGATCGCCTGGCTCACCGGCAGCCAGAAGGGCAAGGCGCGCACGCGCATGCTGGAGCGCGTGGCCAGCGGCGAGGCGCGGCTGGTGGTCGGCACGCACGCGGTGATCCAGGACCGCGTGGTGTTCGAGCGCCTCGGCCTGGCCGTCATCGACGAGCAGCACCGCTTCGGCGTCGCGCAGCGGCTGCAGCTCAAGCGCAAGCTCGAGGGCACGCCGCTGGAGCCGCACCTGCTGATGATGTCGGCCACGCCGATCCCGCGCACGCTGGCGATGACCTACTACGCCGACCTCGACGTGAGCACCCTCGACGAGCTGCCGCCGGGCCGCACGCCCATCGTCACCAAGGTCTTCGCCGACGGCCGCCGCGACAGCGTGATCGCGCGCATCCGCGACGAGGTGGCGAAGGGCCGTCAGGTCTACTGGGTGTGCCCGCTGATCGAGGAGAGCGAGACGCTGGACCTGCAGAACGCCACCGAGACCCACGCGCGGCTCGGCGAGGCGCTGCCCGGCGTGCAGGTCGGCCTGCTGCACGGCCGCATGCCGGCGGCCGAGAAGGCCGCGGTGATGGCGCGCTTCACCGGCGGCGAACTGGCGGTGCTGGTATCGACCACGGTGATCGAAGTCGGCGTCGACGTGCCCAACGCGAGCCTGATGGTGATCGAGCACGCCGAGCGCTTCGGGCTGTCGCAGCTGCACCAGCTGCGCGGTCGCGTCGGCCGCGGCAGCGTGGCCAGCGTGTGCGTGCTGCTGTACACGCCGCCGCTGTCGGACACCGGCAAGGCGCGCCTGCGAGCGATGGCCGAGACGAACGACGGCTTCGAGATCGCGCGCCGCGACCTCGACATCCGCGGTCCCGGTGAATTCATGGGCGCCCGCCAGAGCGGAGCGGCGCTGCTGCGCTTCGCCGACCTGGCCGAGGACAGCGCGCTGCTGGCCCAGGCGCGACAGCTGGCGCCGCAGCTGCTGGAACACCACCCGCGAGCGGCCGACGCCCACGTGAACCGCTGGCTCGGCAGCAAAGCCGAGTACCTGAAGGCCTGACGGTCAGGGCCCCGTGTTCACGTGCGTCAGCAACTGGCGCACCAGCAGCGCCACGTCGCCGGTCTTCTGCAGCAGCGCCTCGGCCCCGGCCTCGCGCAGCGGGGCCACCCGCTCAGGGTCGACATCGGCCGACATCACGACGATCGCCGGCAGCCCTGCGCCCGCGCGGGCGCGCACGGCGGCGATCACGCCGTGCGCGTCGCCGTCGCCGAGGTTCAGGTCGGTCAGCACCACCTCGAAGGGCGGGCCCGGCGCCGCCAGCGCGGCCTGCGCTTCCGCCAGAGAACCGGCGACCCGCACCGCGTAGCCCTGGGCCGCGAGCGCACGCTCGAGCAGCATCGCGTAGACATCGGCATCCTCGACCAGCAGCAGCCGGCGCGGCGCGTCCTCGGCCAGGGGCGCGGGGCCGGTGGCCTCGGTCTCGACGTCGGCCGTCCAGCGCAGCAGCGCGGTGGTGCCGTGCCCGGGGCTGCTCTCGATGTGCAGCGCACCGCCCATCAGCGCGGCGAGGTCGCGGCACAGCGACAACCCGAGCCCGGTGCCGCTGCGCGCCGCCGTCCGGCCGCCGGCGGTGTAGTAGCGCTCGAACAGCCGCGCCTGGTCGGCCTCGGCGATGCCCGGGCCCTGGTCGCGCACGCGCACTTCGATCACGCAGCGCGACGCTTCTTCGCCCGCCTGCGGCGTGCAGCGGGCTTCGATCAGGATCTCTCCGCGCTCGCTGTACTTGATCGCGTTGGCCACCAGGTTGCGCACGATCTGCTCGACGCGCAGCGCGTCGACGCGCAGCAACGGGTCGGGCATCGGCGCGGTGCAGGTCAGCGTGAGTTGTCTCGCCCGTGCGGCCGGCAGCATCTCCGCGCGCACGCCGCGCAGCAGCGGCCCGAGCTGCACAGGCTCCAGGTGCAGGCTCAGCCGGCCGGCGTCGAGCCGGTTGCGGTCGAGCAGGTTGTTCAGCAGGTTCAGCGTCGAGCGCGCCGAGTCACCCAGCGAACCGGCCACCGACGCCGAGACCTCGCGCCCGCTGCGCAGCAGCTCGGCCCCGGCGATCACCGAATGCAGCGAGTTGCGCACCTCGTGGGCCAGGAAGGTCACGAAACGCTCGCTCGCGCCGCGGGCCCGCTCGGCCTGGCGCTGTGCGCCGAGCGTGCGCTGCATCTCGCGCCGCAGTCCGCGGTGGTGCCACCACCACGCCGCGAGCAGCAGGGCGAGCGCCGTCGCGACCCAGGGCAGGTAGCGCAGCAGCAGCTCGCGCACGACGCGCGCCGGCGTCGGACGCGTCAGCCAGCGGCGCTTGAGCTCGAGCAGGTCGTCGGCCACGGTCGCATCCAGCGCCCGCTGCAGCAGCGGCAGCAGCGCCGCGTGACGAGACGACACCGCGATGCCGTGCTCCTGGCGCAAGCCGGCCGCCGTGCCGGTGATCTGCACGTCGCTGCGCGGCGATTCGGCCAGCAGCACCGCCGCGGTGATGACGTCGGCCAGTGCCGCGTCGGCGCCGCCGCTCGCGACGCGCTCGACGCAGTTCGGCAGCGGATCGCAAGCCACCAGCTCGATGCCGGGGTAGCGCGCGGCGATCAACGGTCGCGCGAAATGCGCGGGTGGCAGCGCCAGGCGCCGGCCGACGAGCTGCTCCAGACCCCAGGCGCTGCCGCCGGGGCGGCCCAGCAGCACCATCGGGTGCTCGATGTAGGGACCGATGAAGCGCACCGTGTCGGCCGGCGTGGCCACCGCCGACAGGCCGAGCGCGAGGTCGACCTCTCCGCGCTGCAGCGCCGCCAGCGCCTCGGTGGCGCCGCTCGCGCGCCAGGTGCCGGACACGAGCCCGAGGCGTCCGAGCACCGCGCGCAGCACGTCGACCGACAGGCCCTGCGGCCGGCCATCGGCGTCGAGCACCGCGAACGGCAGCCGCCCGTCCACCACGGCGACATTCAGCGGCCGCTGCGCGGTGAGCAGCGCGCGCTCGGGGTCGTCCAGGCGCAGCGGCTCGGCGCGTCGCGCGAAATGCGGCTCCGCACGCCATCGGCCGATGATGAACTCGCGCGTCTCGGCGCCCATGCCCGCCAACGCCGCCGAGAGCGAGTCGAGCCGGGCGGCGCCGGCCTTCGGTGCCGCGAAATGCAGCGCGCCGCTCGGCAACGCCAGCGTGCGCACCAGCCGCAAGCCGGCGAGGCGCTCACGCTCGATGGTGCCGACGAGTACCGGCTGCGCCTCGATCATCACGTCGGCACGGCCCTGCTGCACGGCCCGCAGGCCGTCGGCGATGCTGGCCACCGGCACCCGCTGCGCCAGCGGGAACAGCTCGCGCGCATTGGCCTCGGCGGCGTAGCCGGCCACGGTGGCCAGACGCCGGCCGTTCAGGTCGGCCGCGAGCGAGCCCGACGGATCGCTCGCGCGGGTGACGACCGCCTGCTCGATCAGCGCATACGGCACCGAGAACGCCAGCGTCGGCTCGCGTTCGGCGTTGCGGGCCATCGACGAGGCGAGGTCGAGCCGCCCGGCGCGCAGATCGCGCTCGAGCGCCACGAAGTCGGTGTAGCGCACCGGCTCCACCTGCACCCCGAGCGCGGGCGCCAGCCGGCGCAGCATTTCCAGATCGGCGCCCCCGGCCTCGCTGCCCTCGGGCCAGATTTGGAACGGCGGGAAATCCGCCAGCATCCCGTAGCGCAGCGGCGATGGCGACGCGGCGCTGCAGGCGAGCGCACACAGGCCGAGCACGGACCCGGCCAGCCATCGCAGCGCCCGCGGCAAGCCGCTACGCATCTTCGTCCCGCAGCGTCAAAGGCCACCCTCCCTGGGTCGCTCCCCGATCGACGTTAGCACGGCCTGCGCGGCAGCGCGCGCGCCGTCGGGGCCGAAAAGCCCGCAGAATCCGCTCCAAGGCTGGGGACCCGGAAATGACACTGACCGAACTGCGCTACATCGTGGCCGTCGCCCGCGAGCGCCATTTCGGCCGCGCGGCGGAGGCCTGCTTCGTCTCGCAGCCGACGCTCAGCGTCGCGATCAAGAAGCTCGAGGACGAGCTCGACGTCAAGATCTTCGAGCGCGGCAGCAACGAGATCTCCACCACGCCGCTGGGCGAGGAGATCGTGCGCCAGGCGCAGTCGGTCATCGAGCAGGCACAGGCCATCAAGGAGATCGCCAAGCGCGGCCAGGACCCGCTGGCCGGCGCGCTGCGGCTGGGCATCATCTACACGATCGGTCCCTACCTGCTGCCTGATCTGGTGAGGCACGCGATCGACATGTTCCCGCAGATGCCGCTGATGCTGCAGGAGAACTTCACCGTCAAGCTGCTCGACATGCTGCGCACCGGCGAACTCGACGCGGCCATCATGGCCGAGCCCTTCCCCGACACCGGCCTCGCCATCGCGCCGCTCTACGACGAACCCTTCGTCGTCGCCTGCCCGGCCATCCATCCGCTGGCCAAGCGCGAGAGCGTCTCGTCGGAGGAGCTGAAGAAGGAGACGATGCTGCTGCTCGGCACCGGCCACTGCTTCCGCGACCACGTGCTCGAGGTGTGCCCGGAGTTCGCGCGCTTCTCGAGCGACGCCGAGGGCATCCGCAAGAGCTTCGAGGGCTCGTCGCTCGAGACCATCAAGCACATGGTCGCCTCCGGCATGGGCGTGACCGTGGTACCGCAGCTCAGCGTGCCGAAGGAGCCGCAGCCGCACCTGCGCTATGTGCCCTTCAGCGCGCCGCTGCCAACGCGCCGCGTGGTGCTCGCGTGGCGGCGCACCTTCACGCGCTACGAGGCCATCGCCGCGCTGCGCAACGCCATCTACGCCTGCGAACTGTCGGGCGTCACCCGCCTGACCCCCTGAGCGCCCGCGGCTATCGCCGCCATTGCCGCACCGTCATTGATCGGGCGGGATGCGCCTCCTAAACTGGCCGCGAAACATCGTGGACAACCTCTGGAGACTTGCATGGCGACCGAATCGAAGTGCCCGTTCAACCACGCCGCCGGCGGCGGCACGACCAACCAGGACTGGTGGCCCTCCCAGTTGCGGCTGGAGCTGCTGAACCAGCACTCGAGCAAGTCCGATCCGCTGGGTGCCGGCTTCGATTACGCCGAAGAGTTCAAGAAGCTCGACTACTTCGCGCTCAAGAAGGACCTGCTGGCGCTGATGACCGATTCGCAGGACTGGTGGCCGGCCGACTTCGGCCACTACGGCCCGCAGTTCGTGCGCATGGCCTGGCACGCCGCCGGCACCTACCGCACGGCCGACGGCCGCGGCGGCGGCGGCCGCGGGCAGCAGCGCTTCGCGCCGCTCAACAGCTGGCCCGACAACGTGAACATCGACAAGTCGCGCCGCCTGCTGTGGCCGATCAAGCAGAAGTACGGCCAGCGCATCAGCTGGGCTGACCTGCTGATCCTGACCGGCAACGTGGCGCTGGAGTCGATGGGCTTCCGCACGTTCGGCTTCGCCGGCGGCCGAGAGGACGTGTGGGAACCCGACAACGACGTGAACTGGGGCAACGAGACCACCTGGCTGGCCACCGACAAGCGCTTCACCGGCGACCGTGATCTCGACCAGCCACTGGCCGCCACCCACATGGGCCTGATCTACGTGAACCCCGAGGGTCCCAACGCCAGCGGCGATCCGCTTGCCGCCGCCAAGGACATCCGCGCGACCTTCGGCCGCATGGCGATGGACGACGAGGAGATCGTGGCGCTGATCGCCGGCGGCCACACCTTCGGCAAGGCGCACGGCGCCGCGCCCGAATCGCACAAGGGTCCCGAGCCCGAAGGCGCGCCGCTCGAGGCGCAGGGCCTGGGCTGGACCAGCAGCTTCGGCAGCGGCCACGGCAAGGACACCGTCTCCAGCGGCCTGGAGGTCACCTGGACCACCACGCCGGCGCGCTGGAGCAACGACTTCTTCGAGCACCTGTTCAAGTTCGAATGGGAGCTGACGCAATCGCCCGCCGGCGCGAAGCAGTGGACGGCCAAGGATGCGCCGGAGATCATTCCCGACGCGCACGTCCCCGGCAAGAAGCTCAAGCCGACGATGCTCACCACCGACCTGACGCTGCGCGTCGACCCCGAGTTCGAGAAGATCTCGCGCCGTTTCCTCGACAACCCGCAGGGCTTCGCCGACGCCTTCGCGCGCGCGTGGTTCAAGCTCACCCACCGCGACATGGGCCCGAAGGTGCGCTACCTCGGCCCCGAGGTGCCGAAGGAAGAGCTGCTCTGGCAGGACCCGCTGCCCCCGGCCACGCTGCCGGCGCCGAATGCCGCCGACGTCGCCGAGCTGAAGGCGAAGATCGCCGCATCGGGCCTGACGGTCGCACAGCTCGTGGCCACCGCCTGGGCCTCGGCCTCCACCTTCCGCGGCGGCGACAAGCGCGGCGGGGCCAACGGCGCGCGCCTTCGCCTGGCACCGCAGAAGGACTGGGAAGCCAACACCCCGGGCGAGCTGGCCAAGGTGCTGGCGACGCTGGAGACCCTCCAGAAGGCCTCGGGCAAGTTCTCGCTGGCCGACGTCATCGTGCTGGCTGGCGGCGTGGGCGTGGAGCAGGCCGCCAAGGCGGCGGGTGTCGGCATCGAGGTGCCGTTCGCCCCCGGTCGCGTCGACGCCACGCAGGAGCAGACCGATGTGGAGTCCTTCGCCTTCCTGGAACCGGTGGCCGACGGCTTCCGCAACTACTTCAAGGGCCCGGGCAGCGTGCCGGTGGAGCACCTGCTGGTCGACAAGGCGCAGCTGCTCACGCTCACCGCTCCCGAGATGACGGTGCTGGTCGGCGGGCTGCGCGTGCTGGGCGCCAACGCCGGCGGCAGCCGGCATGGCGTGTTCACCGACCGGCCGGGCGTGCTGACCCCCGACTTCTTCGTCAACCTGCTCGACATGCGCACAACGTGGCAGCCGGCCAACGGTGTGTACGAGGGCAAGGACCGCCAGACCGGCCAGCAGAAGTGGACCGCGACGCGGGTGGACCTGGCGTTCGGTTCCAACGCCGTGCTGCGCGCGCTGGCCGAGGTGTACGCCAGCGCCGACGGTCAGACCAAGTTCGTGCACGACTTCGTGGCCGCGTGGACCAAGGTCATGAACCTGGACCGCTACGACCTGGCCTGACCCGGCGGCTACAGTTCCAGCCATTCCCATTGACCCAGGAGCAAGCACGATGGCCAAGACCCGTACCGCCACGCCGCCGGTGAACATCGGCATCTCGGAGAAGGACCGCGCGGCGATCGCCAAGGGGCTCAACGCCCTGCTGGCGGACACCTACACGCTCTACCTCACGACCCACAACTTCCACTGGAACGTGACGGGGCCGATGTTCAACACGCTGCACACCATGTTCATGACGCAGTACACCGAGCTGTGGAACGCGGTCGACCCGGTCGCCGAGCGCATCCGTGCGCTGGGCTTCCCGGCCGCCGGCAGCTACGGCCAGTTCGGCAAGCTGAGTTCGCTGAAGGACGCGCCGGCCGAGCCGCCGAAGGCGATGGACATGGTGCGCATCCTCGTCGAGGGCCACGAGGCGGTGGCGCGCACCGCGCGCGGCATCTTCCCGCTGGCCGACAAGGCCTCCGACGAGCCCACCGCCGACCTGCTGACGCAGCGCCTCACGGTGCACGAGCAGGCGGCGTGGATGCTGCGCTCGCTGCTCGAGGAGTGAGCCGACGGCGGGCCGCTACAGCAGCCCGTCGATCGGCAGCCACGACAGCAGCCACACCCACAGCCGCGTGAGCCAGCCGGCCTCGGGCTCCTCGGTCAGCTCGATCGGCTGGCCTTCGGGCGTCTGGCCGCGCCAGCGCAGCGCGTCGGGGCCGCGGTCAGGGTCGCGCGTCACCTGCCAGGCCTGGCGCGGCACCTCGGTGTCGAACGCTTGTCCGATGCGCTGCGCGAGGCCTGGGTGCTCGAGCAATACGCCGATCTCGGTGTTGAGCCAGGCCGAGCGCGGATCGAAGTTGAACGAGCCGATGAACACGCGCTCGCCGTCGACGGCGAAGGTCTTGGCGTGCAGGCTCGCGCGCGACGAACCCAGGCCCAGCAGCCGCCCGCGCGCGCGACCTTCGGGTGCCGGGACCGGCCGCAGTTCGTAGAGCTCCACACCGCCGTCGAGCAGCGCCGGGCGATATGGTGCATAGCCGGCGTGCACCGCCGAGACATCCGTCGCGGCCAGCGAGTTGGTCAGCACGCGCAGCCGCACGCCGCGGTCGTGCAGCGCGGTGAACGCGGCCACGCCGTCGTCGGTGGGCACGAAGTAGGGCGACACGATGTCGATGCTGCGGTCGGCATTGCCCAGCGTGCGGGCCAGCCGCGGCAACATCAGCTCGCTCTCGCCGGCCTGCTTGAGCACCTTGTCGGGCGGGTCGACGAACAGCGTGGAGCGGCCCCAGACGAAGTCGGACGCCTGCGGCCCGCGCTCGCGCCAGCGCTCGACGCGCGGACGCTCGCGCAGGTCCTTCGCGTAGGCGCTGGCCTCGTCGAGCGCCGCCTGCTGCTCGGGCGTGAGCGGCCGGTCGTTGCCGGGCAACAGCAGCGACCGCCGCGGGTAGGCCGAGGCGCTGTTCCAGTAGGCGTCGAAGGACGCCGACACCTCACCGACGATCGGCCCGACCGCGAGCACATCGAGGTCGGCGAACTCCATGTCGGCCGCCGCGCCGAAGTACTCGTCGCCGACATTGCGTCCGCCGAGGATGGTGACCACGCCGTCGGCATTGAACGTCTTGTTGTGCATGCGCCGGTGCAGGCGCGAGAAGTCGGTGGCCAGGTCCCACGCGCGGCCCAGGCCGCGGTGCGGATAGGGGTTGAAGAAGCGCACCTCGGCGCCCGGGTGGGCATCGAGCTGCGACAGCAGCCCGTCGAGCGTGGGGCTGCCGTTGCCGTCGTCGAGCAGCAGGCGCACCCGCACGCCGCGCTCGGCCGCGGCCTGCAGGCGCGTCAGCAGCCAACGGCCGGTGCGGTCGCTGCGCCAGATGTAGGTCTGGATGTCCAGGCTGCTGCCGGCGCGGTCGACCAGCCAGACGCGTGCGGCGAAGGCGTCGAGCCCGCTGTCGAGCGGCACGAAGCCGGAGCGGCCGGGGTGCGCCTGCACCAGCGGCGCGACCTGCGCGGCCAGCGCGCCGGCGGTCGCCGCGGGCAGCGCGGCCTCGTCGGGCAACGGTGGCCGCGAGGGCAGCGAGGAGCAGCCCGCCAGCCCGAGCCAGGCCAGCAGCATCGCCACCCGCCACAGCGTCAGCGGGACAACGCGGTGGCGAGGGCGCGGGGTCGGCAGGTCGGACGCGAACGAGGGCATGGCGGCGGCTTCGCGCCGATGGTGCCATGCCGCACCCATGCGCCCTACACTCGCGGCCGATGTCCGCTGCGCCCGCTCAAGCACACCCGCCTTCGCGCCTGACGCTCTACCGCCAGCTGATCCGCTGGGACCGGCCGGCCGGTTGGCTGCTGCTGTTGTGGCCGACGCTCGGCGCGCTGTGGCTCGCCGCGGGCGGCTTCCCGGGCTGGCACCTGCTGGCGGTGTTCACGCTCGGGACCGTGCTGATGCGCAGCGCCGGCTGCTGCATCAACGACGTCGCCGACCGCGAGTTCGACCGCCACGTGAAGCGCACCGCCGAGCGGCCGGTGACGCGCGGCGCGGTGTCGGTGAAGGAGGCGCTGGCGGTCGGCGCCGTGCTGGCATTGGCCGCGTTCGCGCTGGTGCTCACCACCAACGCGCTGACCATCGCACTGTCGTTCCCGGCGCTGGCCGTCGCGGTGGCCTACCCCTACGCGAAGCGCTGCGTGGCGATGCCGCAGGCGGTGCTGGGCGTGGCCTTCAGCTTCGGCATCCCGATGGCCTTCAGCGCGGTGCGCGGCGGCAACGGCGCCTGGGGCCTGGCTGCGCTGAACGCGGCCGTGCCCTGGTGGGCCTGGGGCCTGCTGATCGGCAACCTGTTCTGGGTGCTGGCCTACGACACCGAGTACGCGATGGTCGACCGCGACGACGACCTGAAGATCGGCATCAAGACCTCCGCCATCACGCTGGGCCGCCACGACGTGACGGCGGTGATGAGCTTCTACCAGCTCTACCTGCTGGCTTGGGGCGCCATCGGCTTCTGGCAGGGACTCGGCGTGGCCTTCGCCGCCGGCCTGGCCGCGGCGGCGGTGCAGGTGGCTTGGCACCACACGCTGATCCGGGACCGCAGCCGCGACGGTTGTTTCAAGGCCTTTCGGCTGAACCACTGGGTGGGGTTTGCGGTGTTTGCGGGGATCGTAGTAGATCTGGGATGGCGTGCGTGATGGGTTGAGTTGGTGATCTGATGGGGCCTCAGTGCCCGCGGGGGGCTCGTGGCATGGGATTTGTGTGTCCCGGCAGTTGATCTCGACTGCAAGTGCCCGATAGGGTCGCGACGTCCAAACCTAGTTAGGCCTACAAGTGCTCGCCGAAATTACCGACTGGATCGAAGCTCACGAAGTAACGGTCGATCTACTAAAGGCCGCTGCTGTCGTGCTACTTGCATGGGCCTCGGGAGCGTTCTCCTATCTTCGTCGCTTCCGGAGAAAGCCACGCCTCGAAGTCGCATCAACAGCGAGCTTCATTTATGTCGAGCGTCCAAGTGAATCAACCCATCCTCCGAACGCGATGCGCGCGTCGTTCGTTGTCAACGCCTCACTCGTCAACGCTTCGAACGAAAAGATTGTTCTTGACCACTTTGAACTCTCCTATCGATCAAAGGGCTTCTGGCGATCACATCGTCAGCGCCTACTGAGGCTTGGATTCCCAGCGCGCCCACGTAAGAGAGTGGGAGAAATCACGAAATACATGAGCGTGTGGATCACAGAGTATCCACTCGACGAGATCAAGACCGCAGTCATCGACGGCTCTCTCGAACCGAAAGAATCCTGCGGCGGATACTTGCTTTTCACCAGCTTCACGTATGGCGCCTGGAATCCGAAAATCAAAGATGAGCAAGTGCATGTAAGACTTCGAGCCAAGCTAACGTCGCAGCAGTGGCTCAGCAAGTCTGCAAGGCTGCGAGTGGTAACCGACCCCGCAATAGTCGAAGAGTTTTCACCGGGCTTTGTAGAGCATGTCGCCCATGAGTCCACTTGGAACCACGACCTCTCTGTTCGGCGGTAGGCCTTGTATCTTCGCAAATACCGTGGTTGAGGTTTGACCTTCGGAGGATTCGCGACCGGTGCGCGCCCTTAGGGATAGAGCCCCCGCTCCTCACGCGCCGTGAGAATCCGCTCACACGCCACCGCGAAGGTCGCCGTGCGCAGCGTGATCTTGTGCAGGTCGGCGGTGTCCCAGATGCGCCGCAGTGCGTCGACCATGATCTTGTCGAGCCGCACGTTGATCTCGTCCTCGGTCCAGAAGAAGGACGAGAAGTCCTGCACCCACTCGAAGTAGCTGACGGTCACGCCGCCGGCGTTGCAGATGACGTCGGGCACCACCAGCACGCCGCGGTCGCGCAGGATGTCGTCGGCCGCGGGCACCGTGGGGCCGTTGGCGCCTTCGAGCACCAGCCTGGCCTTGATGCGCGCGGCGCGCTCGGCGCTGATCACGCCCTCCAGCGCCGCGGGGATCAGGATGTCGGCGTTCACGTCCCAGAACGATTCGCCGTCCATCGCCTCCGCGCCCTTGAAGCCGCCCACGCCGCCCACCTGCTTCACGTAGGGCACCAGCTCGGCGAGGTCGAGCCCCTTGTCGTTGTAGATGGTCCCGGTGTGGTCCTGCGCCGCAACGATCTTCGCGCCGGCCTGGGCGAACAGCTCTGCAGCGGAGCCGCCCACGTTGCCGAAGCCCTGCACCGCCACACGGGCGCCGTCGAGCGCCAGGCCGAGGCGGCGCGCCGCCTCGCGGCCGGTGACGAACACGCCGCGGCCGGTGGCCTTCACGCGGCCCAGCGAGCCGCCCAGGTGGATGGGCTTGCCGGTGACGACGCCGGTCGCGGTGGCGCCGGTGTTCTGCGAGTAGGTGTCCATCATCCAGGCCATGATCTGGCCGTTGGTGTTGACGTCGGGCGCGGGGATGTCGCGCTGCGGGCCGATGATGATGCCGATCTCGCTGGTGTAGCGGCGCGTCATCTTCTCCAGCTCCTTCTGGGAAAGCTGCTTCGGGTCAACGCGGATGCCACCCTTGGCGCCGCCGTAGGGCAGGTTCACCGCGGCGCACTTCACCGTCATCCAGGCCGACAGCGCCATCACCTCTTCCAGCGTCACGTCGGGGTGGTAGCGCACGCCGCCCTTGCCGGGGCCGCGGCTCAGGTTGTGCTGCACGCGGAAGCCCTCGAAGTGGCGCACCGAGCCGTCGTCCATTTCGATCGGCACGTCGACGATCAGCGCGCGCTTGGGCCGCTTCAGCGTCTCGGCCCATTTGCCGAGGTGCCCCAGGTAGGGGATCACGCGATCGACCTGCGACAGGTAGGTCCCCCAGGGGCTGGTGGGTGACGGCGTGACGTAGGAGAGGAAGCTGCTCAGCTGCGTGGGGTCGGTCTTGGCGCTCATGCGGTGTCCTTGTGGGGTCTGGATGACGCCGCGTTCGTGGCGCGGCCACGAGACTTTAGGCGCCGTCGCACCGCTGCGCCTATCGGGTTGATGCCGGGTTTGCATGCCTGCCGCGGGCGGCGTTCATCGACGCGTGCCCCCTCACCCCGGCCCTCTCCCCCGGTGGCCGGGGGAGAGGAGGCACATCGGCTCAGCCGCCGAACTCGTCGCCCAGCTCGACCGCGCGGCGCTGCGCCGCACGAACAGCGCGCACGATCGCCGCCGGCACGCCGTCGGCCTGCATCGCGACGAGCGCCGCATGCGTGGTGCCGCCGCGCGAGGTGACGCGCTCGCGCAGCACCGACGGCGGCTCGGCGCTCTGCGCCGCCAGCGCGGTGGCGCCGGAGAAGGTGCCGAGCGCCAGCGCCCGGCCCTGCTCGGGCGTCAGGCCCATGTCGCGCGCGGCGTCCATCAGCGCCTCGATGAACAGGAACACGTAGGCCGGGCCGGAGCCCGACAGGGCGGTCACGGCGTCGAGGTCGGCCTCGCGATCGACCCACAGCGTGGCGCCGGTGGGCGCCAGCAGCGCCTCGACGCTGCTGCGCTGGCCGGCGTCGACCTCGGGCCGCGCGTACAGCCCGGCAATGCCCTGGCCGATCAGCGCGGGCGTGTTGGGCATCGCCCGCACCACGCAGCGGTTGCCGGTGGCGGCGACGATGGCGTCGGTGCGGATGCCCGCCATGACGCTGAGCTGGGCGGCCTCGCCCACATGCGGCGCGCAGGGCGCGGCCGCCTCCCGGAAGATCTGGGGCTTCACGGCCCACACCACCAGGCCGGCATCGGCCAGCGCCGGCGTCGCCTGCTCGGTGGCGACGATGCCGAAGGCCTGCTTCAGGCGCTCGCGCTGCTCGGCCCAGGGTTCGACGACCAGGACTTCGTGCGCGTGCACGCCGCTGCGCAACAGGCCGCCGATCAGCGCGCTGGCCATGTTGCCGCCGCCGATGAAGGCGATGGGAGAGGAAAGGTGGTTCATCGGCAACTCCAGGGGCGGGATTTCGATCGGAGTTCGAGTCTAGCCAGCCGGGCGCGTTCCGCGCCGCGCGGCTCAGTGTGCGCCGGCCAGCAGCGCGGCATTGCCGCCGGCCGCCGCGGTGTTGACGGTCACCACCTGCTCGGCACAGAAGCGGTACAGGTAGAGCGGCCCGCCGGCCTTCGGGCCGGTGCCGCTGAGGCCTTCGCCGCCGAAGGGCTGCACGCCGACCACCGCGCCGATCATGTTGCGGTTGACGTAGACGTTGCCGACGCGCGCCGCGTGCGCGATGCGCTGTGCGCGCGAGTCGATGCGCGTCTGGACACCGAGCGTGAGGCGGTAGCCCAGCGCATTGATCTGCGCCACCAGCGCCTCCACGTCGGCCGCACCGCCGTGTGCGGCGGTGCCCGGGCCCCAGCGCACGACGTGCAGCACCGGGCCGAACACCTCCTGGCGCAGGTCGGCCACGCGCGCCAGTTCGTAGGCGCAGGGGGCGATGTGCTGCGCGCCGGCCGGGCCGTCGGGCAGCGCGCGGCGCGCCAGCAGCGTGGCCTCGCGGTCGAGCCGCTCGAGCTGGCGCGTGATGCCGGCGTGCGCCTCGGCATCGATCACCGGGCCGACGTCGGTGGCGTACTCCGCCGGGTCGCCGACGGCCAGCTCCTGCAGCGCGCCGCCGATCATCGCGATCACGCCGTCGGCCACGCCCTCGTGCACGCACAGCAGGCGCAGCGCCGAGCAGCGCTGGCCGGCTGAGCGGAAGGCGCTCTGCACCACGGCATCGGCCACCTGCTCGGGCAGCGCGCTGCTGTCGACCACCATCGCATTGAGGCCGCCGGTCTCGGCGATCAGCGGGACGATGGCGCCGTCCTTCGCAGCGAGCGCGCGCTGGATGTGCTTGGCCACCGGCGTCGAGCCGGTGAAGCACACGCCCGCGGTCAGCGGGTGCGCCACCAGCGCGGCGCCCACCGTCTCGCCGGGGCCGTGCAGCAGGGTCAGCGCGTCCTGCGGCACGCCGGCTGCATGCAGCAGCCCGACGAAGCGCTGCGCAACCGCCGGTGTCTGCTCGGCCGGCTTGGCGGCCACGCTGTTGCCGGCCACCAGCGCGGCGACCACCTGGCCGGCGAAGATGGCGAGCGGGAAGTTCCACGGGCTGATGCAGACGAACACGCCGCGGCCGTGCAGGTGCAGCGTGTTCGATTCGCCGGTCGGGCCCGGCAGCTCGCGCGGGCCGAGCGTGTCGCGCGCCTGCAGCGCGTAGTAGCGGCAGAAGTCGACCGCCTCGCGCAGCTCGGCCACGCAGTCGCCCAGCGTCTTGTGCGCTTCCTTCACCAGCAGGCCGCACCAGGCCGGCAGCTCGGCCTCCAGCCGGTCGGCGGCGCGCAACAGCACGGCGGCGCGCTCGGTCAGCGGCGTGTCGTCCCACGCCACCTGGCCTGCGTGCAGGCGGCGCATCGTCGCGTCGATCTCCGACGCCGGCGTCTCGGCCACCTCGGGCACGCGGGTGGCCGCCACCGCGGCCAGCAGCGGCGCGCGCTCGGCGGCGATGCTCAGGTCGACGCCCAGCGCGTTGCGCCGCGCGCTGCCGTAGAGCTGCAGCGGCGACGGCTGGCCCGGCTCGGGCGCGGCCTGCAGCGGCGACGCGAGCAGCGCGTCGACATCGACCTGCGGGTCGGCCAGCTGGTGCACGAACGACGAGTTGGCGCCGTTCTCCAGCAGGCGGCGCACCAGGTAGGCCAGCAGGTCGCGGTGCTCGCCGACCGGCGCGTAGATGCGCACCGGCAAGCCCCCCGCTTGAGCGGGGGGAGCGGGAGGTGTGTACCGCGACACCTCGCGGACACACCCTCCCCCATGCCGTGCAGCCGTTGCAACTCGAACGGCGTGCCGCGCACCCGCGCCATCTGCACGATGGCCGCGACGGTGCCGGCGTTGTGGGTGGCGAACTGCGGGTAGATGACGTCGGCGTGGTCGAGCAGCGCCTTCGCGCACGCGAGGTAGGAGATGTCGGTGTGGTGCTTGTGCGTGAACACCGGGTAGGCGGCCAAGCCGAGCTCCTGCGCGCGCTTGATCTCGCCGTCCCAGTAGGCGCCCTTGACCAACCGCACCATGAAGCGCAGGCCGTGGTGGCGGGCGATGCGCGCGACCTCGTGCACGCATTCCTCGGCGCGCGTCTGGTAGGCCTGGATCGCGAGGCCGAAGCCGCGCCAGCGCGGGTGGCGCGCGGCGATGTGCGCGGCAGCAGCGTCGATCAGCTCGAGGGAGAGTTCGAGCCGGTCGCTCTCTTCGGCGTCCACGGTGAGGTTGAGGTCGGCCGCCGCTGCGTCGTCGATCAGGCCCAGCACGCGCGGCAGCAGCTCGGCGAAGACGCGCACCCGCTGCGCATCCTCGTAGCGCGGGAACAGCGCCGACAGCTTGATCGAGATGCCGTCGTTGGCTTCCGGGCCGGCACCGGCCACGGCGGTGACGGCAATGGCCGCGATGGCGTCGCGGTAGGAGCGCAGGTAGCGCTGCGCATCGTGCTCGGTGCGGGCGCCCTCGCCCAGCATGTCGAAGCTGAAGCGCAGTTGCGGCTGGGCCTGGCGCTGGCTGCGGGCCTCGCCCAGCGCCTCGGCGATCGACTGGCCGAGCACGAACTGCCGGCCCAGCAACTGGATGGCGCGCACCGTCGCCGCCACCACGGTCTGCGCGCCCAGGCGCTGCAGCAGGCCGGGCGGGTGCTCGCCGTCGGGCAGGAACTTCTTGGACAGCGCGATCGCGCTGGCCGACAGGCTGGCCAGCCTCTTGTGCGGTCCGTCGCCGCCGGTGGCGGCGGTGTCGAAATCGGCGCGGCCCAGCTGGTCGGCGGTCAGCGCGATCGCGGTGGCGGCATCGGGCACGCGCAGCAGCGCCTCGGCCAGCCGCATCAGCGCCAGGCCTTCGGCGCTGGAGATCGGGTACTCGCGCAGCAGCGACTCCATGGCCCAGAACGGCGCCGGTTCGTCGCGCACCGCCTGCACCCAGGGACGCGCCAGCGCCTGCACGCCGGCCCAGTCGAGCGCTCCGGCCAGCGCCGCCAGCCGGGCTTGGAGGACGGACGCCTCCTCGCGCAGCGGCGACGGCAGGCGGGCGGCGGGCGTGGCGGTGGGCAGCGGCATGGTGGCAGACCTCGATCGGCGTGGACCGGCCGCCCCGTTGGCCGCCGTTCCTGTTAGCGTAAGGCCGTCCTTGCCGAATGATTCACCAAGCTCATGCCTTCCAGCCGCACAAAATCCAGCACGAAGCCCAAGGCCGCCCGCGCGGGGGCCGCGCTCGCCGAGCCCCCACCACGGGCCATCGAGGGCCTGGACCGCACCGACCAGCGCATCCTGCGCGTGCTGCAGCGCGATGGCCGCATCACCAATCTCGAACTCGCGCAGCAGGTGCATCTGTCGCCGACGGCCGTGCTGGAGCGGGTGAAGCGGCTCACGCGCGACGGCGTGATCCTCGGCTACGAGGCGCGCCTGAATCCGGCGCGGCTGGGCGCGGCGATGCTGGTGTTCATCGAGGTGATGCTGGACCGCACGGCGCCCGACGTGATGGAGAGCTTTCGGGCCGCGGTGCAGGTGCGGCCCGAGATCCTGGAATGCCACCTGGTGGCCGGCGGCTTCGACTACCTGATCAAGACGCGCGTGGCCGACATGGCGGCCTACCGCGAGATGCTGGCCAGCGTGATCTGGGCGCTGCCCGGCGTGCGCGAGACGCGCACCTACGCGGTGATGGAGGAAGTGAAGAACACCACGGCGCTGCCGCTCTAGCTAGGGCCGCGCATGCGCGTCGCCGCACTCGCCGACCGGCGTGGCGGTGACGCGCTGGAAGAAGGTCATGTTCTTGCCGCCCAGGCGCACGTTCAGCGTGCCGGTCCACCGATCGCGCGCGTCGGACTGCCAGCGCGCATCGCCGGTGGTGCCGTGGCCGCCGTGGCAGGCCAGCCGGTAGGTGGCGTCATCCAACGGCTCGAGGCGGCAGTCCTGCAGCGACACGTCCTGCAGCATCCAGAAAACCGTCGCGCGGTCGGCCACGGCGAGACAGCGTTGCTCCCTGCGCACCGCGTAGCGCAGGTTCTCGTCGAGGTGCGGCATGCCGGTCTCGGTGCTCACGTCGTAGAGCCGGCGCGGCGTGGCCTCTCGCTCGTCGGCGGCGGCCGCACCGACGGCGCAGAGACCGGCGACGAGGGCCCCGCACCAGCGCCTGGTTCGTGTCGTCATGGGAGCCTGTTCTCGCCGCGAGGACGGCGCGCCCCGCGCACGGTCAACCCGCACGCCGGAAGGTGAGGTTGATGCGGCAGTTCCCGGTCGCCGCGTGTTCACCGTCCTTCAGGGCCAGCACGCCGTGGTAGCGCAGCCGCGACGGACCGCCCCACACCGCCACATCGCCATGCACCAGCGGCACCCGCGTGGTGGGGTCGCTGCGCCGGCCACCGCCGAACAGGAAGACCGCCGGCAGGCCCAGCGACACCGAGACGATGGGCGCGCTGAAGTCGCGCTCGTTGCGGTCCTGGTGCAGGCTCAGTCGAGCGCCCGGCTCGTAGCGGTTGATCAGGCAGGCGTCGGGCGCGAAGCCGGGGTAGCCGGCCTGCGCCGCGGCCCGCGCGGCCAGCTCGCCGAAGCGGCGCGGCATCGTGGGCCAGGGCCGGCCGCTGTCGGGATCGACGGCGTCGTAGCGATAGCCGCGGGCGTCGCTGACCCAGCCGAGCGCGCCGCAGTTGCTCATCGCGACCGACATGCGAAAGCCCCCGGGCGTGACCGGATGCCGGAACGGTGCCTGCGCCACCAGCGCCTGCACCTCGGCGAGCAGCGCGGCGGCCTCGGCGGCCGCGCCGCCGCGCCACACCAGTGCGCCGGGGCCGAGCGCTTCGAGCCACGGCGCCACGGCCGGCCCGCCGGCGTCGGCCGCGCCGTCGAACAGGTCCGGCGTGGTGGCCCGGGCGCTGCGCATGGCCGTCTCAGGCCGCATCGTGGAAGATCACGCCGGCGGTGTGGCGCCGCCCGGCGCGCACCCGGCTGACGCCGTGGCGCAGCCACACGCGGTAGCTGCCGCGCGTGCCCTGCACCGGCCGCTCGTGGACGGCGATCACCGCGGCGTCGCCCTGGCGCAGCGGCAGCACCATCGGCCGCGACTGCATGCGCGGGCGCTGCTCGGTCATCACGAACTCGCCACCCTCGAAATCGCGCCCGGGCTCGGAGAGCAGCAGCACCACCTGCAGCGGGAACACGTGCTCGCCGTAGAGATCCTGGTGCAGGCAGTTGTAGTCGCCCTCGCCGTACTGCAGCAGCAGCGGCGTGGGCCGGGTCTGGCCGGCCGCATGGCAGCGCGCGATGAACTCGGCGTGCCGCGGCGGGAAGCGCGTGGCCAAGCCCATCGCCGCGTGCCAGCGGTTGGCGATCGGCACCAGATGCGGATAGAAGCCGCCACGCAGGGTCGCGACGAGCGCCGGCAGCGGGTGGGCGAAGTAGCGGTACTCGCCGCGCCCGAAGCCATGGCGGGCCATCACCACGCGGCTGCGGAAGGCCGCGTCGTCCGTGTACAGCCCCGCCAGCGCGCGGCATTCCGCCGGCGTGAGCAGGCGTTCGATCTGCGCGTGGCCCTGCGCGTCGAGATCGCGGGCCAGCTGCGGCCAGTCGGCCGCCGCGATGCGCGCCTCCAGGCTCGCGGTGGCCACCGCCGTGGCGACGCCGGCGGTCTCGGACACGCTCATGGCGTGATCGCCTCCTGCTCCAGCGCCAGCAGCTGGCGCTTGCGCTCGACGCCCCAGCGGTAGCCCGACAGTGCGCCGTCGCTGCGCACCACGCGGTGGCAGGGAATGGCCACCGCCAGCGCGTTGGCGGCGCAGGCCTGCGCCACCGCGCGCACCGCCGTCGGCGCACCGATGCGCGCGGCGACCTCGGCGTAACTGGCGGTGCGCCCGGGCGGGATGTCACGCAACGCCTGCCACACACGCTGCTGGAAGGCGGTGCCGCGCACGTCGAGCGGCAGGTCCAGGCCGAGACCCGGTGCCTCGACGAAGCCCACCACGCGGGCCACCCAGTCCTCGAAATCGGCCTCGCCGCCGATCAGGCGGGCCTGGGGGAAGCGGTCCTGCAGGTCGCGCGCCAGCGCATCCGGGTCGTCGCCGAGCAGGATCGCGCAGATGCCGCGTTCGCTCTGTGCCACGAGGATGGCGCCCAGCGAGCACTGGCCGATCGCGAAGCGGATCGCCGTGCCCGCCCCGCCGGCGCGGTAGCGCGTGGCCGTCATGCCGAGCACCCCGTCGGCCGTCTCGTAGTAGCGGCCGCCGGAGTTGAAGCCGGCGTCGTAGATGGCATCGGTCACCGTGCCGCCGCGGCGGCCGAGCGCCTCGCGCAGGCGCCGCGCCCGGTGCGCGGTAGCGTAGGCCCTCGGCGTGAGGCCGGTGACCGCCTTGAACACGCGGTGCAGGTGGTAGGGGCTGAGGCCGGCGCGCCGGGCCAGGTCGGCGAGCGGGGGGACCGCGTCCGCGGTCTCGATGTAGCGGCACAGTTCGGCGACCCGGGCTGCCTGCAGCGCGGCCGCCGGCAGCTGGTCGGGCTTGCAGCGCAGGCAGGGCCTGAAGCCGGCCGCGCGTGCGGCCTCGGCGGTGTCGTGGAAGGCCACGTTCTCGGGGCGGGCCGGGCGCGCGGCGCAGCTCGGGCGGCAATAGACGCCGGTCGTGCGCACCGAGTAGAAGAAGCGGCCGTCGGCGGCGCCGTCGCGCGCCACGACGGCGGCCCAGCGCGGGTCGTTCACGGTCGCGGCGGCCCGTTGTTCGGTCTGGGTGCTCATGTTCATGATCGTCCGTCAGGGTGTGCGTGGGTCGATGCGGTGACTGTAGGCATCGGTGCGGACCGTGGCACTCCGTGTCTTGCTGCCGAATTGAAATCCTTCCCGGACGCCGGCGTGCGGGCAAGGTCGATCGTCACGCAGGTGACAGGCCGATGACGACCGCGCACCGGCCTGGGGCTTGCGCGGCCCTGCGCACGGTCGAGCGTTGCGCGAATCCACTTAAGGGGAACCCCGTCTATTGCAGCGCAACAGCGCTACTTAGAGTGCAAGCCTTCTTTCCTGTCCCCGCATGAGCGACATCATTCTCCAGACCCGCGAGTTGACGAAGGACTTCAAGGGGTTCACGGCGGTGGACCGCGTGGATCTGGCGGTGCAGCGAGGACACATCCATGCGCTGATCGGGCCCAATGGCGCGGGCAAGACCACCTGCTTCAACCTGCTCACGAAGTTCCTCGCGCCCAGCCGCGGCACGATCCACTTCAACGGCCACGACATCACCGCCGAGAAGCCCGCGCAGATCGCCCGCCGAGGCGTCATCCGCTCCTTCCAGATCTCCGCCGTCTTTCCCCACCTGAGCGTGCTGGAGAACGTGCGCATCGGCCTGCAGCGCTTCACCGGCACCTCCTTCCACTTCTGGAAGGGCCTGTCGGGGCTGCGCGCGCTCGACGCCCGCGTGCTCGAGCTGCTGGAACTGGTGGACCTGCGCGAGATGGCCGCGCTCAAGGCCGCCGACCTGCCCTACGGACGCAAGCGCGCGCTGGAGATCGCCACCACCATGGCCATGAGCCCCGAGCTCATGCTGCTCGACGAACCCACCCAGGGCATGGGCCACGAGGACGTCGAGCGCGTCACCGCCCTCATCAAGCGGGTGGCCGAAGGCCGCACCGTGCTGATGGTGGAGCACAACATGAAGGTGGTGGCCACCATTGCCGACCGCATCACCGTGCTGGCGCGCGGGGCCGTGCTGGCCGAAGGCGACTACGCCAGTGTCTCCCGCCACCCTGCGGTGCTGGAGGCCTACATGGGCAGCGACGCGGCTGAACTCCAGGGAGCGCATTGATGGAGCCCCTGGCGCTGGAGATCAAGGGGCTGCAGGCCTGGTACGGTGAGAGCCACATCCTGCACGGCATCGACCTGGCGGTGCCGCGCGGGCAGGTGGTCACGCTGCTCGGGCGCAATGGCGCCGGGCGCACCACCACGCTGCGCGCCATCATGGGCCTGACGGGCAGCCGCAAGGGGTCGATCAAGGTGCACGGCCAGGAGGCCATCGCGCTGCCCACCCACCGCATCGCGCACCTCGGGCTGGGCTACTGCCCGGAGGAGCGCGGCATCTTCGCCTCGCTGAGCGCCGAGGAGAACCTGCTGCTGCCCCCGCGCCTGAAGGCCGGGCGGGGCAAGGCGATGGGCGAGGCCGAGATCTACGCGATGTTCCCCAACCTGGCCGAGCGGCGCGCCAGCCCGGGCACGCGGCTCTCGGGGGGCGAGCAGCAGATGCTGGCGGTGGCGCGCATCCTGCGCACCGGGGCCGACATCCTGCTGCTCGACGAGATCAGCGAGGGGCTGGCGCCGGTGATCGTGCAGGCGCTCGCGCGCATGATCACCGCGCTCAAGGCGCAGGGCTTCACCATCGTGATGGTGGAGCAGAACTTCCGCTTCGCCGCGCGCCTGGCCGACCAGTTCCATGTGGTCGAGCACGGCCGCATCGCGCTGTCCTTTGCTGCCTCCGAGCTTGCGGCCCACCAGGCACAGCTCGATGAACTGCTCAGCGTCTGATCGCGACGCGCTTTCCGCTTCCTCTCATCCCACCCTCAGGAGCCCCGCATGACCCTCGTTCGCTCGCGCACCGCACTCGCTGCCGCCGCCACCGCCGGCCTCCTCGCCGTCGGCGGCACGCCGGCACAGGCCCAGATCTCCGGGGACACGGTCAAGATCGGCTTCATCACCGACATGTCGGGCCTGTACGCCGACATCGACGGCCCCGGCGGCGTCGAGGCCATCAAGCTGGCCATCAGCGACATGAAGGGCACGGTCGCCGGCAAGAAGATCGAGCTCGTCTACGCCGATCACCAGAACAAGGCCGACGTGGCCGCCAGCAAGGCCCGCGAATGGTTCGACACCCAGGGCGTCGACATGCTCATCGGCGGCACCAACTCCGGCACCGCGCTGGCCATGACCAAGGTCGCGGCCGAGAAGAAGAAGCCCTTCATCGCCATCGGTGCCGGCACCTCGCGCATCTCGAACGAGGATTGCACGCCCTACTCGATCCACTATGCCTACGACACCGTGGCGCTGGCCAACGGCACCGGCAGCGCAGTCACCAAGGCGGGCGGCAAGTCCTGGTATTTCCTGACGGCCGACTATGCCTTCGGCCAGTCGCTGCAGAACGACACCAGCAACGTGGTGACGAAATCGGGCGGCCAGGTGCTCGGCAGCGTCAAGCACCCGCTGTCGGCCAGCGATTTCTCGTCCTTCCTGCTGCAGGCGCAGTCGAGCAAGGCGCAGATCCTGGGGCTGGCCAATGCCGGCGGCGACACCATCAACTCGATCAAGGCCGCCAACGAGTTCGGCATCACGAAGACGATGAAGCTGGCCGGCCTGCTGATGTTCATCAACGACATCCATTCGCTGGGCCTGAATGCGACCCAGGGCATGTACATGACCGACAGCTGGTACTGGAACCAGAGCCCGGAGGCGCGCGCGTGGAGCCGCCGCTTCTTCGAGAAGATGAAGCGCATGCCCTCGTCGATCCAGGCGGCCGACTACTCGGCCGCCATGCACTTCCTGAAGGCCGTCGAGGCCGCCAAGACCGACGACGGCGACAAGGTCATGGCGCAGATGAAGGCCATGCCGATCAACGACTTCTACGCCAAGGGCAGCATCCGCAAGGAAGACGGTCGCGGCATCCACGACATGTTCCTGCTGCAGGTGAAGTCGCAGCAGGAGTCGACCGAGCCCTGGGACTACTTCAAGGTGGTCGAGAAGATCCCCGGCGAACAGGCCTTCACGAAGCTGGCCGACAGCAAGTGCCCGCTGGTGAAGAAGTGAGCGCCGCGCGCCGCCTCCGCCGAGGAGCCGATTCCCGATGAGCGACCTCTTCGGCATCCCCTTGCCCGCACTGCTGGGCCAGTTGCTGCTGGGTCTGGTGAACGGCTCGTTCTACGCGATGCTGTCGCTGGGGCTGGCGGTGATCTTCGGCATGCTCAACATCATCAACTTCGCCCACGGGGCGCTGTACATGATGGGCGCCTTCCTGGCGTGGATGGGCCTGGAGTACCTGGGGCTGAACTACTGGGTCATGCTGCTGCTCGCGCCGCTGCTGGTGGGGGTGCTGGGCATCCTCATCGAGCGGCTGCTGCTGCAGTGGCTCTACAAGCTCGACCACCTCTACGGCCTGCTGCTGACCTTCGGCATCACCCTGGTGGCCGAGGGCATCTTCCGCTCCTTCTACGGCGTCTCCGGCCAACCCTACCCGGTGCCCTCGGCCCTCTCCGGGGCCACCAACCTGGGCTTCATGATCCTGCCCAACTACCGCGCCTGGGTCGTGCTGGCCTCCATCGTGGTCTGCCTGGCCGTGTGGGCCCTGATCGAGAAGACCTCGCTGGGCGCCACCCTGCGCGCGGGCACCGAGAACCCGCGCCTGGTGCAGGCCTTCGGCATCAACGTGCCCCGCCTGGTCACACTCACCTACGCCGGCGGCGTGGCGCTGGCGGCCTTCGCCGGCGTGCTGGCCGCGCCCATCATCCAGGTCTCCCCGCTGATGGGCTCCAACCTCATCATCACCGTCTTCGCCGTGGTGGTGATCGGCGGCATGGGCTCCATCCTGGGCTCCATCGTCACCGGCCTGGGCCTGGGTCTGATCGAGGGCCTCACCAAGGTGGTCTACCCCGAAGCCTCCAGCACCGTGGTGTTCGTCATCATGGCCATCGTGCTGCTGATCCGACCGGCCGGCCTGTTCGGGAAAGAGAAATGACACCCCAACGATCCCCGCTGCTCGGCTACGCGGCCCTGTTCATCGCGATCGCGCTGCTGCCGGCGCTGGGGGCCTACCCGATCTTCGTGATGAAGGTGCTGTGCTACGCGCTGTTCGCCTGCGCCTTCAACCTGCTGATCGGCTTCACCGGGCTGCTGTCCTTCGGTCATGCGGCCTTCCTGGGCGCGGCGGCCTACGGTGCCGGCCATGCGCTCAAGGTCTGGGGCTTCCCGGCCCCGCTGGGGCTGCTGTTCGGGGCGGCCGTGGCGGCGCTGGCCGGGCTGGCCTTCGGCTGGCTGGCGATCCGGCGCTCGGGGATCTACTTCTCGATGATCACGCTGGCGCTCGCGCAGATGCTGTTCTTCTTCTTCCTGCAGGCGCCCTTCACCGGCGGGGAGGACGGGCTGCAGTCGGTGCCGCGCGGGCGCTTCCTGGGGCTGGACCTCGCGAACGACCTGACGCTGTACTACGTGGTGCTGGCGATCTTCATCGCCGGGTTCTGGCTGATCTACCGCACGGTGCACTCGCCGTTCGGGCAGGTGCTGACCTCGATCCGGGAGAACGAGGCACGCGCCACCTCGCTGGGCTACGACGTGGAGCGCTTCAAGCTGGTGGCCTTCGTGCTGTCGGCCGCGCTGGCGGGGCTGGCCGGCGCGACCAAGACGCTGGTGCTGGGCTTCGCGACGCTGACCGACGCGGTGTGGACGACCTCGGGGGCGGTGATCCTGATGACGCTGGTGGGCGGCATGGGGACGATGGTGGGCCCGATGGTGGGCGCGCTGGTGATCGTGGCGCTGGAGAACAAGATCGGCGACGTGGGGCGCGCGCTGGCCGAACTGACCGGGATCGCCTGGTTCAACGGCCTGGGCGAGGCGGTCACGCTGGTCACAGGCCTCATCTTCATCCTCTGCGTGCTCGCCTTCCGGCGTGGCATCGTCGGCGAGGCGGGGGCGCTGCTGGCGCGCTGGCGCCGCGCCTGAACGCCGTCACCCGGCGGCGCGCGGGTTACCCCCCGTCGACCGCCCGCCGAAGATCGCGGTGCCGACCCGCACGAGCGTCGCGCCCTCCAGCACCGCGGCCTCGAGGTCGGCGGTCATCCCCATGGACAGCGTGTCGAGCGCCAGGCCTCCCGCCTGAAGGCGTTCCAGCAGTTCGTGCAGCGCGCGGTGCGGCCGGCGCTGGGCGCTCAGATCGCCGGCCGGCTCGGGAATCGCCATCAGCCCGCGCAGCCGCAGCCGCGGCAGCGTCGCGACCGCCCGCGCCACCTCCTCCACCTCGTCCGGCGCCAGACCGCTCTTGCTGGCTTCGCCGCTGACGTTGACCTGCAGGCAGACCTGCAAGGGCGGCAGCGCGTCCGGCCGCTGCTCGGACAGCCGCTGGGCGATCTTCAGCCGGTCGACCGAGTGCACCCAGTCGAAGGCCTCGGCCACCGCGCGCGTCTTGTTGCTCTGCAGCGGACCGATCAGATGCCATTCGAGGCGAGCGCGAACGTCGGCCAGCGCGGCCATCTTGTCGAGCGCTTCCTGCACGTAGTTCTCGCCGAACCGCGTCTGCCCGGCCGCCAGGGCCTCGCGCACGGTGTCGGCGCCGAACGTCTTGCTGACCGCCAGCAGCGTGACGCTTGCCACGGGACGCCCCGCTGCGTCACAGGCGCGTGCGATGCGCCCGCTCACTTCTTGTATCTTGCTCGCTATCGTCGCCATAATCCCTCGACCCTCTGCCGCATGGTGAGCGCTGCGCTCCCCACACCACCCCATGGACATCACCCAACTGCTGGCGTTCTCGGTCAAGAACAAGGCCTCGGACCTGCACTTGTCCTCCGGACTGCCGCCGATGATCCGGGTGCACGGCGACGTGCGGCGCATCAACGTGGACCCTCTGGACCACAAGAACGTGCACGACATGGTGTACGACATCATGAACGATGCGCAGCGCAAGGCCTACGAGGAGACGCTGGAATGCGACTTCTCGTTCGAGATCCAGGGCCTGGCGCGCTTCCGGGTCAACGCCTTCAATCAGAACCGCGGCGCGGGCGCGGTATTCCGCACCATCCCGAGCAAGATCCTGACGCTCGAGCAGTTGAACGCGCCGAAGATCTTCGCCGATCTGGCCCTCAAGCCGCGCGGCCTGGTGCTGGTCACCGGCCCCACCGGCTCGGGCAAGAGCACCACGCTCGCCGGCATGGTGAACCACCTCAACGAGAACGAGTACGGCCATATCCTGACCGTCGAGGATCCGATCGAGTTCGTGCACGAGTCCAAGCGCTGCCTGATCAACCAGCGCGAGGTCGGACCGCACACGCTGTCCTTCAGCAACGCGCTGCGCTCGGCGCTGCGCGAGGATCCGGACGCGATCCTGGTCGGCGAAATGCGCGACCTCGAGACCATCCGCCTCGCGCTGACCGCGGCCGAAACCGGCCACCTGGTGTTCGGCACCTTGCACACCAGCAGCGCGGCCAAGACCATCGACCGCGTGATCGACGTGTTCCCCGCCGCCGAGAAGGACATGGTGCGCGCGATGCTGTCGGAGTCGCTGATCGGCGTGATCTCGCAGACGCTGTGCAAGCTCAAGGACGGCTCGGGCCGCGTGGCGGCGCACGAGATCATGCTGGGCACGCCGGCCATCCGCAACCTGATCCGCGAGGCCAAGGTCGCGCAGATGTACAGCTCGATCCAGACCGGCAACAGCATGGGCATGCAGACACTGGACCAGAACCTGACGGACCTGGTGCGCCGCAACCTCATCACGCCGGCAGAGGCACGCGGCAAGGCCAAGCTGCCCGAGAACTTCCCGGGCTGATCCCGGGCCCAGCCCCGTCGTCCGCAGAGCGCTCACCGTGAAAAAGCAGCTCGATCGACCGGGGAGCCCTGCGGTTTCTGCCGAAGGCGCCCCGTCAGACGACGGTGAGGAACGCGCGACCGCCACGGTCGATTGGGATGCCCGGGCCCGGCAGGCCGGGGCTCAGCCCTTCGACGAGCGCCGCGCCTGCGATCTGTTCGTGCAGCTGTGGGAGGCCGAGACGCATCTGGTCGGCCTGAGCCCCCCCGAACTGGGCCGCATCGCCGAACACTTCCGCCATTTCACGGTACCGGCCGGCCAGGAGGTGATCGGCCAGGACGAGCAGGGCAACTACCTGCTGGTGGTGCTGGAAGGCCGGGTCGGCGTCGAGCGCGTGCAGCGCGGCGGCGGCCGGGTCCGCGTGGCCGAGGCTCGCGCCGGGGACATGCTGGGTGAGATGTCGGTGCTGGACGCCGGCTCCCGCTTTTCCGCCTGCACCACGCTCACTCCCTGCATCGTGGCCGTGCTCGACGCCCGGCGCCTCGACGCGATGATGGCGAACGAGCCGCGGCTCGCCATGGCCCTGCTGGCCTCGCTCGCGCGGCGCCTGTCCTTGCGCCTGCGCCAGGTGAGCGCCCGGCTGTCTGCTTTGTTGTCCGGTGGCTGAGCAGCAAGCGCTGCGGCCTCAGAAAATCTCCAAGGGAGGAACTCATGGAACGCGATCAAGCGTCGAAATTCGTCAACGACCTGCTGCGCCTGCTGGTCGCCCGCAACGGCTCCGATCTGTTCCTGACGGCCGACTTTCCTCCGGCGGTCAAGGTCGACGGCCGCGTCACCAAGGTATCGCCGCAGCCGCTGACGCCGCAACACACGATGGCCCTGGCGCGTTCGATCATGAACGACAAGCAGGCGGCCGAGTTCGAACGCACCAAGGAGTGCAATTTCGCGATCGCGCCGACCGGCATCGGCCGCTTCCGGGTCAATGCCTTCGTGCAGCAGGGCTGCGTGGGCCTCGTGCTGCGGACGATCCCGCAGACGCTGCCGACGATCGACTCACTCGGCCTGCCGCAGGTGCTGAAGGACGTCGCCTCGACCAAGCGCGGGCTGGTGATCTTCGTCGGCGCCACCGGCTCGGGCAAGAGCACCTCGCTGGCCGCGATGGTGGACTACCGCAACGAGAACTCCTACGGCCACATCATCACCATCGAGGACCCGGTGGAGTTCGTGCACCCGCACAAGAACTGCATCGTGACGCAGCGTGAGGTCGGCATCGATACCGACGACTGGGCCCCGGCGCTGAAGAACACGCTGCGCCAGGCGCCCGACGTGATCCTGATGGGCGAGATCCGCGACCGCGAGACCATGGAACACGCGGTGGCCTTCGCCGAGACCGGCCACCTGTGCATGGCGACGCTGCACGCCAACAGCGCCAACCAGGCGCTCGACCGCATCATCAACTTCTTCCCCGAGGAGCGGCGCGCGCAGCTGCTGATGGACCTGTCGCTGAACCTCAAGGCGCTCGTGTCGCAGCGCCTGCTGGCGCGCCAGGAAGGCCGTGGCCGCGTCGCGGCGATCGAGATCCTGCTGAACACGCCGTTGATCTCCGACCTGATCTTCAAGGGCGAGGTGGCCGAGATCAAGGAAATCATGAAGAAGAGCCGCGAGCTCGGCATGCAGACCTTCGACCAGAGCCTGTTCGACCTGTACGAGGGCCAGCTGGTCACCTACGAGGATGCCCTGCGCAACGCCGATTCGGTCAACGACCTGCGTCTGCAGATCAAGCTCAACAGCAACCGGGCGCGCAACTCCGACCTGGCCTCGGGCACCGAGCACCTGACCATCGTCTGAGTAACCCGCGGCCTGCCCGGCCGCGGTGGTTTGAGCGATCATGGCGGTGTAGAACGGCCTCGTTTGGAGGCCGTTGCCTTTTCGGAGACGCTCGATGACCAGCAAGACCTACGATCCGGTTCCCTCGCAGCGCGTGGCCTTCCTCGGCCTGGGCGTGATGGGCCACCCCATGGCCGGCCACCTGGCGCGCGCCGGCCACAGCGTGTGCGTCTACAACCGCACCGCGGCCAAGGCCCAGGCCTGGGTGAACGAGTACGGCGGCCGTTCGGCGCCGACGCCCTGCGCCGCGGCGCAGGACGCCGACATCGTGTTCGCCTGCGTCGGCAACGATGCCGATCTCCGTTCGGTGACGACCGGTGCCGACGGAGCCTTCCAGGCCATGAAGGCAGGCGCCGTGTTCGTGGACCACACCACCGCGTCGGCCGACATCGCGCGCGAACTGGCGGCGGCGGCACGCGCGCGCGGCCTGGGCTTCGTCGATGCCCCGGTCTCGGGTGGCAACCTCGGCGCGATCAATGGCGCGCTCACGGTGATGTGCGGCGGCGATGCGGCCGACTTCGCGAAGATCCAGCCGGTGGCGATGGCCTTCTCGAAGGCCGTCACGCTGCTCGGCGAGGCCGGCGCCGGCCAGTTAGCGAAGATGGTGAACCAGATCGCGATCGCCGGCCTGGTGCAGGGCCTCAGCGAGGCGATCGCCTTCGGTCAGAAGGCCGGGCTGGACATGAAGGCCGTGCTCGGCGTGATCGGCAAGGGCGCGGCGCAGAGCTGGCAGATGGACAACCGCGGCCCGACGATGGTCGACGGCAAGTTCGACTTCGGTTTCGCGGTGGACTGGATGCGCAAGGACCTTGGGCTTTGCCTGGACGAGGCGAAACGCAACGGCGCCCGGCTGCCGGTGACGGCGTTGGTCGATCAGTTCTATGCGGACGTGCAGGCCGACGACGGCGGCCGCCGCGACACCTCGAGCCTGATCCAGCGCCTGAAGTAGCCCACGCGGAGACCGACCGCGTCGCGGTCGCGACCTCTCAGGGGGCCGGAGCGGTCGGCGCGTTCTTCGGCACCGTCTGCGCTAGCTCGGCCTCGGTGATGATCTCGAAGGCCTTGACGACCTTCACGACCCCGGAGACGCCGCGGGCGATCGCCACGCCGCGGTCGGCCTCGCGTTCCGTGACGCGACCCATCAGGTAGACGATGCCACGGTCGGTGACCACCTTGTAGGCATTGGCGAAGATGTCGCGCGCATCGACGTAGCTCGCCTTCACCTTGCTCGTGATCAGCGCGTCGTTCGAGCGGTCGACCAGCGAGGTCGTCGGGCCGATCGCCAGTTCGTTCAGCAGGGAGCGGACGTTCTCGAGCTTCGAGACCGCGGCCTCGACGGCCGCCTTGTCGGCCTCGGTCGGCACTTCGCCGGTCAGCAACACCGTGCGATTGAAGCTGGTCAGGCTGACCCGGCCGCGTTCGCCGATGGCCTCCTTGACCCGCGCCGCGCCTTTCAGCTCGATGCCCTGGTCTTCAAGCTGCGCCCCCGACGTGCGACGGTCGCTGTAGACCAGTGCACTGCCGACGGCCGCACCACCGATCAGCAGCGCACAGCCGCCCAAGGCGCCGGAGAGCGAGATGCAGGCCAATGCGGCCAGCGCAACGCGACGGAGCGTGCGAGGGGCCCGGGTTGCCGCCTGGGCAGGCGAAGGAGAGGTTCGTGAGGTCATGTCAGGTCCTGTTCACCGAGCAGTTGCACGTCGACCGCGTCGCACAGACAGTGGATCGCGAGGATGTGCACTTCCTGTATGCGCGCCGTGCGCTCGTGCGGCACGCAGATGTGTACGTCGGTCTCGGTCAGGCGAGCACCGAGCTTGCCGCCGCCCCGCCCGGTGAGGGCGATGACGGTCATGTCCTTGTCGTGGGCCGCGTCCACCGCGGCCACCACGTTGGCCGAGTTGCCGCTCGTCGTGATGGCCAGCAACACGTCACCGGGATTGCCGAGCGCCTGCACCTGCTTGGCGTAGATCGCGGAGAAATCGTAGTCGTTGCCGAGCGCGGTGATGATGGAGGTGTCGGTGTTCAGCGCGATCGCGGCCAGCCCGGGACGCTCGCGCTCGAAGCGGCCGACGAACTCGGCCGCGAAATGCTGCGCGTCGCTGGCGGAGCCCCCGTTGCCACAGGCCAGCACCTTGCCGCCGGCGGTGATGCAGCCGAGCACGGCCTGAACCGCATCGGCTATCGGCTTGCTCAACACCTCGGCCGCCTGATTCTTCAGGTCGGCACTGTCGAAGAAGTGCCGCTGGATTCGTTGTTCAAGCATGCCCATGATGATATGACACGCTTTCGCGGGCCCGGGTTCCGTGAGCCGCCTCGTGCCGGTCGGTCGAGGGGGTCAGGACGCGTCGAAGGCCGCGCGCAGCCACGCGATGTGTTCCCCTTCGATCGCCACCACGTCGAAGCGACAGGGCGGCGGCGAGGCAAAGCGCATCAGGTAGTGGCGCGCGGCGCGCACGATCCGCTGCTGCTTCACGCCCGATACGGTGGCCGCAGCGCCGCCGTGCGATCGGGTGGCCCGCGTACGCACCTCGACGAACACCAGCGTGCCATCGCGATCCCTCAGCACGAGGTCGATCTCGCCACCTCGCACGCGCGGGCCGCCGGCGACTCGATAATTGCGCTCCACGAGCTTCAGCCCGGCGCGCAGCAGGTAGGCCAGCGCCCGGTCCTCGCCCCCGTCTCCCACCGCCTTGGTCGTGACCATCGACGCCCCGTTGATCCAGCAAGCTGCCGCCAGCGCGGCCGGCGCGCAGCAGTATCCCAAAGCCACGCTCTACGTCGTGGCCACGCCCATCGGCAATCTGGCCGACCTGACGCTGCGCGCGATCCATGCGCTCGGACTGGTCGACGCCGTGGCCTGCGAGGACACGCGCGTCACCGCACCGCTGCTGCGTCACCTGGGACTCGACAAGCCGCTGATCGCGCTGCACGAGCACAACGAGGCCCAGGCCGCCGGCGTGGTGATTGAGCGGCTGGTGCGCGGCGAGCGCGTCGCCTACGTCAGCGATGCCGGCACGCCGGCCGTCAGCGATCCCGGCGCGCGGCTGGTGGCCGCGGTGCGTGCCGCCGGCCACCGCGTGCTGCCGCTGCCGGGGCCCAGCAGCGTCACCACCGCGCTCAGCGCGGCCGGTGACACGCAGGGCGAGGGCTTCCGCTTCGTCGGCTTCCTCTCCAGCAAGGCCGTCGAGCGCACGGCCCAGTTGCGGGAACTGGCCACGCGACCGGAGACGACCGTGCTGTTCGAGGCGCCGCACCGCATTGCCGCGCTGGCCGGCGCCCTGGCCGAGGTGATGCCGGCACGATCGCTGAGCCTGTGTCGCGAGCTGACCAAGCAGTTCGAGCACGTCGAGACCCTGGACGCCGAGGCCTTGCCGGGCTGGCTGGCGGCCGACCCGCACCGCCTCCGCGGCGAGTTCGTCCTCGTGCTGCACGCCCTGCCGGCTGCGGCCGCCGAAGACGGCCCGATGATCGCCAGCGCCGAGCGGCTGTTGCGCACCCTGGTCGCGGCACTGCCGCTGAAGCAGGCCGTGGCACTGACGGCCGAGGCCACCGGCGCCCCCCGCAATGCCCTCTACGAGCGGGCGCTGCAACTGAGATCCGGGGCGCCGACCGAGGACGACGACGCCTGAGCCTCGCTTCATCCCTTGGTCGGGACGGCCTGGCGATCGTGCTTCTGGTGCCGGATGTCGCGGCTGGCGCGGTTCTGCATGTTCGTCAGGCGCTTGCGTTCCGCGGGAGTCACATCACCGTCGGCCTTGGCTCGGCTTTCCGCCTTGCCGATGTGGGCCTGTTCCTTCTCGAGCCGGTAGGTCTCCCAGGGCGTCAGCGCGCCGGAGCCCACGCCCTGCTGAATGCGCTGCTCCTGCCGCTGCTCGCGCTGGTCGATGCGCGGCGTGGCGGTCACGCCTTGCGCAAAGCTGGCGCCCGCGGCGGCCAGCAGGACGGCACTCAACAGGACGGGAATGGTTTTCATTGCACTGGCTCCTTGCTCGGTCAAAGGTGGGAAGATGCTCCCCTCCTTCCAACGCCGAGGCTGCAAGGCCGTGCACCCGTCCACCGCGCGAATCGGTAAAGATTGGTGAAGCGTGTGACATCCCCTGCTACCTAGAATCGATATCCCATGATCTCGCGCGAACCCACCCTCGAACGCCTGGCCGTCGCTCGCCAGGTGCTGCTCGAACCCTTCGGCCTCGACGAGGCCAAGCTCGCCAACGCGCTGCGCGTGATCGGCGAGCACCGCATCGACGATGCCGACCTCTACTTCCAGTACACGCGCAGCGAGGGCTGGAGCCTGGAGGAGGGCATCGTCAAGAGCGGCAGCTTCGGCATCGACCAGGGCGTCGGTGTGCGCGCCGTGGCCGGCGAGAAGACCGCCTTCGCCTACAGCGACGACATCTCTGAAGCTGCCCTGCTGGACGCGGCGCGCACGGTGCGCACCATTGCGGCCTCGGGGATGAGCCGCTCGGTCAAGGTCGGCGGCGCGCCGAAGATCGCGGGCAGCCGCGTGCTGTACGCGCCGATGGACCCGATCGCGACGCTCGACAGCACACAGAAGGTGGCCTTGCTTGAGCGGGCGGAAAAGTTGGCGCGCGCGCGCGACCCGCGCGTGGTGCAGGTGATGGCCGGCCTGGCCGGTGAGTACGACGTGGTGCTGGTGGCCCGCGCCGATGGCACGGTCGCGGCCGACGTGCGTCCGCTCGTGCGCCTGAGCCTCACCGTGATCGCCGAGCAGAACGGCCGCCGCGAGATGGGCTCGGGCGGCGGAGGCGGGCGCTTCGGGCTTGGCTATTTTCGCGATGACGTGATCGCCGGCTACGTGGACCAGGCCGTCAACGCCGCATTGACGAACCTCGAGAGCCGCCCCGCACCGGCCGGCGAGATGACCGTGGTGCTGGGCCCGGGCTGGCCCGGCATCCTGCTGCACGAGGCCATCGGCCACGGCCTCGAAGGCGACTTCAACCGCAAGGGCTCCAGCGCCTTCAGCGGCAAGATCGGCAAGCGCGTCGCGGCCAAGGGCGTGACCGTGCTCGACGACGGCACCCTGCCCGACCGGCGCGGTTCGCTGAACGTCGACGACGAGGGCAACCCGAGCCAGCGCAACGTGCTGATCGAGGACGGCATCCTGAAGGGCTACATCCAGGATTCGATGAATGCGCGGCTGATGAAGGTCAAGCCGACCGGCAACGGCCGGCGCGAGAGCTACGCGCATGTGCCGATGCCGCGCATGACCAACACCTACATGCTGGGCGGCGACAAGAGCAGGGACGAGATCGTCGCAAGCATGAAGAAGGGCTTGTACGCCACCAACTTCGGTGGCGGCCAGGTCGACATCACGAGCGGCAAGTTCGTGTTCTCGGCCAGCGAGGCCTTCTGGGTCGAGAACGGCCGAGTCCAGTACCCGGTGAAGGGCGCCACCATCATCGGCAACGGCCCGGACGCATTGACGCGCGTGAAGATGATCGGCAACGACCTGCAGCTCGATACGGGCGTGGGCACCTGCGGCAAGGAAGGCCAGAGCGTGCCGGTCGGCGTCGGCCAGCCGACGCTGCGCATCGACGGGCTCACCGTGGGGGGTACGGCTTGACCTCAGCCGAGTCGCCGGCGACGGTGACCCTGGCGGACGTCGAGGCCGCTGCACGCCGGCTGGCCGGACAGGTGCTCGACACACCGTGTGTCGAGTCGAAGACGCTGTCCGAGATCACCGGCGCGCAGGTCTTCCTGAAGTTCGAGAACCTGCAGTTCACCGCTTCCTTCAAGGAGCGCGGCGCGTTGAACAAGCTGCTGGCGCTGGTCGCCGCGCGCGACGACGGCACCGCCGCGTTGAAGGGCGTGATCGCCGCCTCCGCCGGCAACCATGCGCAGGGCGTGGCGCATCACGCGCAGCGGCTGGGCCTGCGCGCGGTCATCGTGATGCCCCGGCACACGCCGACGGTGAAGGTCGAGCGCACGCGCGGCTTCGGTGCCGAGGTGCTGCTGCACGGCGAGAGCTTCGACGAGGCTCGCGCGCACGCGCTGGAGGTGGCCGCGGCGCAGGGCCTGAGCTTCGTGCACCCCTTCGACGATCCGCTGGTGATCGCCGGCCAGGGCACGATCGGCCTGGAGATGCTGCGCGCGCAACCGACGCTCGACACTCTGGTCATCGCCGTCGGCGGCGGCGGGCTGATCTCCGGCATCGCGACCGTCGCCCGGGCGCTGAAGCCCGGGCTGGAGATCGTCGGGGTGCAGACGGCGCGCTTTCCGGCGATGGTGAACCTCGTCAAGGGCCGCACCCATCCGCAAGGCACCAGCACGATCGCCGAGGGCATTGCCGTCGGTGAGCCGGGGCGGATCACGCGGGCGATCGTTCGCGACCTCGTCGACGACATGGTGCTGGTGGACGAAGCGGACATCGAGCATGCCCTGGTGATGCTGCTGGAGATCGAGAAGACGCTGGTCGAGGGGGCCGGCGCCGCGGGTCTGGCTGCGCTGCTGAAGGCGCCCGGGCGCTACGCCGGGCGACGCGTGGGCCTGGTGCTGTGCGGCGGCAACATCGATCCGCTGCTGCTGTCGGCGATCATCGAGCGCGGCATGGTGCGGGCGGGGCGGCTGGCACGCATCCGCGTCGACGCGCGCGACGCCCCCGGCGCGCTGGCGCGCATCACCGCCACCGTGGCCGAGGCCGGCGCGAACATCGAGGAAGTGCATCACCAGCGGGCCTTCACCACGCTGTCGGCGCAGAACGCCGAGGTGGAGTTGGTGTTGCAGACGCGCAATCACGCCCATATCGGCGCAGTGATCGCGTCCCTGGTGGCTCAGGGGTTCGAGGCCAAGGCCTACTGATCCGGCCGGACGACGATCGAGCGGCGCATGCGGCCCAACCTCGGCGTCGTGCTACATTTCGCTCCCATGCGCTTCAACGCCTACTTTTTTGCGTACTTTTGGTTCTCGCACCGCCCCGGCGGAGGAGAGGCCCGCGCATCAGCGTAAAAGCAGCGCAAGCCGAATCTCAAACCGCCGGGCCCAACCCGGCGGTTTTTTTTCGACCGTTCGCCCCCCGCCAGACCGCCCAGGAGAAACATCGATGAATGCCCTGTCCGCCAACGTTCCCGAGGGTTGGGCCGCGCCCGCCGACAAGACCAGCCAGACCGATGACGAACGGATCGAGGACGTGATGCCACTGCCGCCGCCCGAGCACCTGATCCGCTTCTTCCCGGTGCGCGGCACGCCCGTCGAGGAGCTGGTGTCCAGCACCCGCCGCCGCATCCGCGACATCATGCGCGGCAATGACGACCGCCTGCTGGTCATCATGGGCCCGTGCTCGATCCACGACCCGGTGGCGGCGGTGGACTACGCGCGCAAGCTCAAGGCCCAGCGCGACAAGTACGCCGACACGCTGGAGATCGTGATGCGCGTGTACTTCGAGAAGCCGCGCACCACCGTCGGCTGGAAGGGCCTGATCAATGACCCCTACCTCGACGAGAGCTTCCGCATCGACGAAGGCCTGCGCATTGCGCGCCAGCTGCTGCTGGAGATCGGCCGCCTCGGGCTGCCGGCCGGCAGCGAGTTCCTCGACGTGATCTCGCCGCAGTACATCGGCGACCTGATCTCCTGGGGCGCCATCGGTGCGCGCACCACCGAAAGCCAGGTCCACCGCGAGCTCGCCTCGGGCATCAGCGCGCCGATCGGCTTCAAGAACGGCACCGACGGCAACATCAAGATCGCCACGGACGCCATCCAGTCCGCCAGCCGGCCGCACCACTTCCTGTCGGTGCACAAGAACGGCCAGGTCGCGATCGTCGAGACCCGCGGCAACGCCGATTGCCACGTCATCCTGCGCGGCGGCAAGACGCCGAACTACGACGCCAGCAGTGTCGGGGCGGCCTGCGCCGAACTCGGCAAGGCCGGGCTGCCGGCCTCGCTGATGGTCGACTGCTCCCACGCCAACAGCAGCAAGCAGCACCAGAAGCAGATCGACGTGGCGCGCGACGTCGCCGACCAGTTGGCCGGCGGCAGCCGCCAGGTCTTCGGCGTGATGGTCGAGAGCCACCTGAGCGCCGGCGCCCAGAAGTTCAGCGCGGGCAAGGACGACCCGGCGAAGCTCGCCTACGGCCAGAGCATCACGGACGCCTGCATCGGCTGGGACGATTCACTGGAGGTGCTGGGCGTGCTCAGCGCCGCGGTGGCGGCCCGGCGCGGACGGGGCTGAACGACTCCGCGAGACAACCGGGTTACATCACACGGGCCACGTCAACAAAGTGAGCGCATGCAAACGAGAGTAAGCGAAGCCGCCGTCAAGTAACGGAGGCAAGCTGCCGCAAGAGTGCTGGCCGGAAACCCTGGTCGGCGCTTGAATGGAGGTTCCAGAACTTCCTGCGAAGGAAACCTCCATGAATCGCTCTCGCATCACCCCATCCATCCAGACCCAGGCGCGTCAGGTCATCGAGATCACCGTGGTCAGTCTGGCGCTCGCCGGCACCGTGGGTTTCGCCAACCTGGCTCAGGCGCAGACGGCTCCAACCGACAAGTCGAGCGACGTGACGGCACAGCAGGCTTTCAAGCGTGCCGATGTCGACACCGACAACAAGCTGAGCCCCGCCGAAGCGGCGAAGCTGCCCGCGATCGCCCAGCGCTTCAAGTCGCTCGACACCGACCGCGACGGTTTCCTCAGCGCCGAGGAGTTCATGGCCGGCAGCAAGGCCCCGCAATGAGGCCGCTGGCCGGTTGAGCGGGCGGCGTCAGTCCGGGGTCTCGAGCCTCGGGCTGCGCCAGTAAACGTCGTCGCCGCCCAGGCCGTCGAGGTTGGCCCGGTTGAGCACGCGGGCCAGCACGAACAGCAGATCGCTCAGCCGGTTCAGGTACTGGCGGGGCGCAGATCGCACCGCGCCCGGCTCGGCGTTGGCAAGTGCTACCACGGCCCGCTCCGCGCGGCGCGCCACAGTGCGGCCGAGGTGGGCGATCGAGGCGCTGCGCGTGCCGGCCGGCAGGATGAATTCCTTCAGCCGCGGCAACGCGGCGTTGTGCTCGGCCAATGCGTCGTCCAGCGCCGCCACCGCCTCGTCCTTCAGCAGGGTGTAGCCGGGAATCGACAGCTCGCCGCCCAGATTGAACAGCTCGTGCTGCACCGCCACCAGCAACACGCGCAGCGCGTCGGGCAAGGGCTCGCACAGCAACAGGCCGAGCAGCGAATTGAGTTCGTCGACGTCGCCCATGGCCTGCACGCGCAGGTGGTCCTTGGCCACACGGGTGCCGTCGCCGAGCCCGGTGGTCCCGTCGTCGCCGGTGCGCGTTGCGATCTGTGTCAGTCGATTGCCCATCACGCGATGCTAGCGGACTCGGGGCCGCAGCAGTCCGGCTTCCTTGTTTCTAGAATGGCCCACGGCTCCGAGCCGTCGAGAGGAGACACGATGAACGCCCCGATCGATCTGTTGCCCCGAATCGCACGGCGGCCCATGCCGGCGGCGATGCTCGCCGCGCTGAAGGCTCACTTCGGAGAGCGCTGTTCCACGGCACAGGCCATTCGCGAGCAGCACGGGCGCGACGAATCGCCGTTCGACGTGCCGGCACCCGATGCCGTCGTGTTCGCGACGAGCAACGACGACGTCGTGGCGCTGGTGGCACTGGCGCAGTCGCATGGCGTGCCGGTGATCCCGTTCGGCATCGGCTCCTCGCTCGAAGGCCACCTGCTGGCGGTGCAGGGCGGTGTCAGCGTCGACCTGTCGCGCATGAACCAGGTGTTGCGCGTGAACGCGGAAGACCTGACCGTCACCGTGCAGGCCGGCGTGACCCGCAAGCAGCTCAACGAGGCGCTGCGCCATGACGGGCTGTTCTTTCCGATCGACCCGGGCGCCGACGCCACGCTCGGCGGCATGTGCGCCACCCGCGCCAGCGGCACGAACGCGGTGCGCTACGGCACGATGCGGGAGAACGTGCTCGGCCTCACCGTGGTCACGGCGAACGGAGAGCTGATCCACACCGGCTCGCGGGCGCGCAAGTCGTCGGCGGGCTACGACTTGACGCGGTTGTTCGTCGGCAGCGAAGGAACGCTCGGCGTGATCACCGAGATCACGTTGAAGCTCTACCCCCTGCCGGAAGCCGTCAGCGCGGCGGTCTGCCATTTCCCGACCATCGACGCGGCGGTGCGCAGCACCATCCAGGTCATCCAGATGGGCGTGCCGATCGCGCGCTGCGAGTTGCTCGACGTGCACGCGGTGCGGGCCGTCAACGCACACGACCACCTCGGGCTGCGCGAGGCGCCGATGCTGCTGATGGAGTTCCACGGCAGCCCGGCGGGCGTGCAGGAGCAGGCGGAGACGGTACAGGCCCTCACGACCGACCTCGGCGGCGAGGACTTCCAGTGGGCTACCACGCCCGAAGAGCGCACGCGGCTGTGGACCGCCCGCCACCATGCCTACTTCTCGGCGCTGCAGACCCGGCCCGGCTGCCGTGCCGTGACGACCGACACCTGCGTGCCGATCTCGCGCCTGGCCGAATGCATCAACGAGACGGTTGCCGAGGCCGACGCGAGCGGCATTCCCTACTTCATCGTCGGTCACGTCGGCGACGGCAATTTCCACGTCGGCTACCTGATCGATCCGACGGCGCCGGGTGAGCGCGCCGAGGCGGAGCGCCTGAACCAGTTGCTGGTGGCACGCGCACTGCGGCTCGAAGGAACCTGCACCGGCGAACACGGCATCGGCCTGCACAAGATGGGCTTCCTGCTCGACGAGGCCGGCGCCGGCGGCGTGGCGCTGATGCGGCAGATCAAGCATGCGCTGGACCCCGGCAACATCATGAACCCCGGGAAGATCTTCACGTGGTGAGACACGTCGACCGCAAAGTCGTCTCTCCAGGCCGCCTCCCAGCACCGACGCTGCCCAGGTGCGCCGCGGCATGAACACCTCGGCCTTCATCGCGCTGGCACTCACGCGTCCCGGCCTCGTGGGCGCGGTCGCGCCGTCCTCGCGGCGGCTGGCGCAGGCCATGGCGTCGCAGATCGGCGATGCCGGCGCCCTGATCGAGCTCGGCGCGGGCACCGGCGCCGTGACCTCCGCGCTGCGGCACGCCGCGCCTGGAACTCCGCTACTGGCCGTCGAGCTGCAGTCCGATCTCGCGAGCGGCCTGCGGCGGCGCTTCCCCGACATCGAGGTGGCCTGCGCTCCCGCGCACGAGGTGCTGGCGCGGCATGCGCACGCTCCTGTCGACACGATGCTGGTCTCGTCGCTGCCGTTCAGAAGCCTGCCCGAGCCGATGCGCAGGACCACGCTGGCGGCATTGCTTCAGTTCATCGAGGCCCACCCGACGCGACGCATGGTCCAGTACACCTACCAGCCGCGTGCTCCATTCGAGCTGCCGGCTCGCAGCTCGCTGCGCTGGTCGCTGCGCGACGTGGTGTGGGGCAACCTGCCGCCCGCAGGCGTCTGGGTGCTGGGCGGCGACGGCGCCTGAAGTGCGGCGGTCCGATCGACCGCCTCGCCGGCAAAGCTCACGTCAGACACAGCTCCACGCAATTGCGGCCCTGCGCCTTGGCATGGGTGAGGCCACGATGGGCGCGCCGCGTCAACGCGATCGGCTCGATGTCGGCCGCATGCACTGCCACCGCGACGCCTATGCTCGCCGTCAACGGCTCGACCACCCAGGGCACCGCGGCCAGGGCGACGCGCATGCGCTCGGCTGCCGCCATCGCACCGCCCGTGTCGGTCGACGGCAGCAACACGCTGAACTCGCCGGCCCCGCAATGCGCAAGCACGTCATGGCCGCGCAGGCTGCCTTCGAGGCCCTGCGCCGCCTGTCGCAGCGCCTCGTCGCCGACCGGGTGGCCGTGCAGATCGTTGAAATGCTTGAAGTGATCCAGATCGACGGCCAGCAGCGCGAGATCGCCTCCATGGCGGCTCCAGCGCGTCCACTCCTGCGCGAGCCGGCGCTCGAAGGCCGTGCGATTCCACAGGCCGGTCACCTCGTCGGTGTTGCCCTGCAGATCCAGCAAGGCGCTGGCACGGCGCAGCTCGAGTTGAGCCACCGCCTGTTCGGCCAGCAGGCGCAACGCGTGCTGCTGGCGTGACGACAGGCTGCGCGCGGTCCGATCCAGCACGCACAGCGTGCCGACAGCCCAGCCCTGAGGCGTGACGAGCGGCGCACCGGCGTAGGTGTGCCATCCGCCGGCCGCGCCGAGCGCCGGATGGGCCGCGAAGCGAGGATCGCCGGCCGGGTCGGCCAGCAGGAGTCTGTCGTCAGCCTGTTCGATGGCCTGCGCGCAAGGCGCATGGGTGCGAGGTGCACTGTCGCCCTCGAAGCCGGTCTGTGCCTTGAACCAGAGGCGGTCCCGATCGACCAGCGAGATCAGCGACGCCTGCGTGTCGCAGATACAGGCCGCGAGCTCGGTGATCGCATCGAACGCCGGCTCCGAACCGGTCTCGAGGACCCCGTAGCGATAGAGCGCCGCGAGACGCTGCGACTCCGCTTCGGCCGGCGACATCGCGGCACCCGACCACGCGCCAGCGATCGTCGTTCCAGAGGACACCTGGGCCATGAGACTCTCCTCGCTCGCTCGCGCCACCGCCACGGCGGCAGCCCTGCCTTCACGCGACGCCGGCCGATGCGCGGCGTCTACCCGGGCCGCCCCAACGCGGCCTGCTGCGTGAATGTGTGCCGCGCCGGTCAATTCGGCGGCGCCGGCACCGTCCACTTTCTGGTGATCTCGCCGGCGCCGTCGGCGCTCTCGAGGTGCACGTCGAAACCCCACAGTCGGGCCACGTGCTTGAGCACCTCGGTCGTCTGCTCGTTCAGCGGACGATCGTTGTGCTGGGTGTGACGCAGGACCAGCGAGCGATCGCCACGAAGGTTGACGTTCCAGACCTGGATGTTGGGCTCGCGCTGGCCGAGGTCGTACTGGTGCGACAGCGCCTCACGCAGACGTCGGTAGCCGGACTCATCGTGGATCGCAGAGATCTCGAGCTCGGATTCCTTCTCGTCGTCGAGCACCGCGAACAGCCGCAGCTCGCGCATCAGCCGCGGCGACAGGTACTGACCGATGAAGCTCTCGTCCTTGAAGTTGCGCATCGCGTGATCGAGCGTGACCAGCCAGTCGGCGCCGGCAATCTCGGGGAACCAGTGGCGGTCTTCGTCGCTGGGCGATTCGCAGATGCGCTTGAGATCGGTGTACATCGCGAAACCGAGCGCATAGGGGTTGATGCCGCTGAAGGCCGGGTGACCGACCGGGGGCTGGTAGATCACGTTGGTATGAGACTTCAGCCACTCGACCATCATGCCGTCGGCCAGGTGGCCGTTGTCGTACATCGTGTTGAGCAGGCGGTGATGCCAGAAGGTGGCCCACCCTTCGTTCATCACCTGGGTCTGGCGCTGCGGGTAGAAGTACTGCGCCACCTTGCGCACGATGCGCACCACCTCGCGCTGCCAGGGTTCGAGCAGCGGCGCGTTCTTCTCGATGAAGTACAGCAGGTTCTCCTGCGGCTCGGCCGGGTAGCGCTGCGCGTTGGCTTCCTCGGCAGCAGGTTCGGCGCGCCGTGGCAGCGTGCGCCACATGTCGTTGACCTGCTGCTGCGCGTAGGCCTCGCGCTCGGCACGGCGCGTCTGTTCCTGCGCCAGCGAAAGCTTGGTGGGGCGGCGATAGCGGTCCACGCCGTGGTTCATCAAGGCATGGCAGCTGTCGAGCAGATCCTCCACCGCGTCGAGGCCGCGCCGCTCCTCGCATTCGGCGATGTAGTTCTTGGCGTAGACCAGGTAGTCGATGATCGACGACGCGTCGGTCCACATGCGGAACAGGTAGTTGCCCTTGAAGAAGCTGTTGTGCCCGTAGGCGGCGTGCGCGATCACCAGCGCCTGCATCGCCAGCGAGTTCTCCTCCATCAGGTAGCTGATGCAGGGGTTGGAATTGATGACGATCTCGTAGGCCAGGCCCATGTGGCCGCGACGGTAGTTCTTCTCGGTGGCGATGAACTCCTTGCCGTAGCTCCAGTGCCGGTAGTTCACCGGCATGCCCACCGACGCGTAGGCGTCCATCATCTGCTCGGCCGTGATGATCTCGAGCTGGTTGGGATAGGTGTCCAGGCCATAGCCCCTCGCCGTCTCGCGGATCACGTCGTGGTATTGGTCGATCAGCTCGAAGGTCCAGTCGCTCGAGCTCGGCAACGACGTCTTGGCCCGCGGACTCGCGACGATGTCGCTCGCAGCGCGGACGCGCCCCACCGCCGGCACGTCGGACTCGGTGAACAGGTCGGGTGTCGCAACCGACGCCGCCTCTCGCTTGCGTGTCATGACGACTCCTTGCCCGGCCAAACGCTCATGTCGCGCCCTCCTTCTTGAACAGATCACGAAAGACGGGGTAGATCTGCGAAGGCTCGAGCACCTTGCGCATCGCGAAGTGCGGGTTCGTCCGGGCGACCTGTGCGTACTCTTCCCACAGGTTCTGCTCGGGTTCGGCCACCTGCACGTAGGCGAAGTAGCGGCACAGCGGCAGCAATTGCGTGGACACGATCTCGCGGCAGCGGCCGCTGTCGTGATGCCAGTTGTCGCCGTCGCTGGCCTGCGCACCGTAGATGTTCCACTCGCTGGTCGGGTAGCGTGCGCGGACGATCTCCTCCATCAACACCAGGGCGCTGGAGACCACGGTACCGCCGGTTTCGGTCGAGTGGAAGAAGCCTTCTTCGTCGACCTCCTGCGCCTGCGTGTGATGGCGGATGAAGACCACGTCGATCTTCTCGTAGTGGCGCGTCAGGAACAGGTAGAGCAGGATGAAGAAGCGCTTCGACAGGTCCTTGCGCGCTTCGTCCATCGAGCCCGACACGTCCATCAGGCAGAACATCACCGCCTTGGTGGTGGGAACCGGCACCTTGACGCGGCTGCGAAAGCGCAAGTCGATCGGGTCGAGGAAGGGGATGCGTGCGACCTTCTGGCGCAGCAGCTCGATGCGGCCCTCCAGGTCCTTGATCTCGCGCTGCCGCAAGGCATGGCCCGGGTCGAGGTCGACGCCGCCGGTGTCGAGCCGCGAACGCTGCTTCAGGCTCGCGAGCTGGGCCTCCAGGTGCCGCAGCTCTCGTCGCGCATCGGCGCCGAGCGCGATGCGTCGGCCGATCGCGCCGCGCATCGAACGCACCACGTGCAGATTGCTCTGCGTGCCGTCGCTGGTGAAGCCGGCTCGCTGGTTCTTGAACTCTGGTGTTTCGGCCAGCTGCGTCTTCACGAGGTTGGGCAGTGCCAGGTCGTCGAAGAAGACCTGCATGAACTCTTCCTTGCTCAGGTGGAAGACGAAGTCGTCCTCGCCCTCGCCCGAGTCGCTGGCCTGCGACCCGCCGCCCTGCCCGCCGCCGCCCTCGGGTCGCTTGATGCGGTCGCCGCGCACGTACTCCTTGTTGCCCGGATGCACCATCTCGCGCTTGCCGCCGGAACCGTGCCCGAACAGCGGCTCGGAGACGTCGCGCTTGGGCAGCGTGATGTCCTCGCCTTGCTCGATGTCGCGGATGCCGCGGCCGCTGACCGCCTTGCGCACGGCCTCTCGAATCTGCGCCTTGTGTCGGCGCAGGAAACGCTCGCGGTTGCCGATCGACTTGTTCTTGCCTGCGAGCCTGCGATCGATGATCTGCTGAAGCGCCATGCGTTGTGCTCGAAGTGGAGGTCGCTGTCAGCGCCTGGGGCGACGACGCTGCTCGCGTTTCCCAGCTTTCATCATGAACTCTTTCTCACACGCAGGTACCACTCGCACAGCAGGCGCACCTGCTTGGGCGTGTAGCCCTTCTGCACCATGCGGTTCACGAAGTCCTCGTGCTTCTTCGCCTCGTCGGCACTGGCTTTCGCGTTGAAGCTGATCACCGGCAGCAGTTCCTCGGTGTTCGAGAACATCTTCTTCTCGATCACCGTGCGCAGCTTCTCGTAGCTCGTCCACAACGGGTTGTTGCCGGCATTGTTGGCACGGGCGCGCAGCACGAAGTTGACGATCTCGTTGCGGAAGTCCTTCGGGTTGGCGATGCCCGCCGGCTTCTCGATCTTCTCGAGCTCGGCGTTCAACGAGCCCCGGTCGAACACCTCGCCGGTGTCGGTGTCACGGTACTCCTGGTCCTGGATCCAGTAGTCGGCGTAGGTCACGTAGCGGTCGAAGATGTTCTGGCCGTACTCGGAGTAGCTCTCGAGGTAGGCGGTCTGGATCTCCTTGCCGATGAACTCGGCGTAGCGCGCCGCCAGGAACTCCTTGATGAAGCCGAGGTACTTCTGCTCGGTCTCGGTGGGGAACTGCTCGCGCTCGATCTGCTGCTCCAGCACGTACATCAGATGCACCGGGTTCGCTGCGACTTCCGACGAGTCGAAGTTGAACACCTTGGACAGGATCTTGAAGGCAAAGCGCGTCGAGATGCCGCTCATGCCCTCGTCGACGCCGGCGTAGTCGCGGTACTCCTGGTAGCTCTTGGCCTTGGGATCGGTGTCCTTGAGGCTCTCACCGTCATAGACCAGCGCCTTGCTGAACAGCGAAGAGTTCTCCGGCTCCTTCAGGCGCGACAGCACCGCGAACTGCGCCATCATCTTCAATGTGCCGGGCGCGCACTTCGCCTCGCTGAGCGAGGAGCCTCGAATCAGCTTGTCGTAGATCTTGATCTCTTCAGTGATGCGCAGGCAGTACGGCACCTTGACGATGTAGATGCGGTCGAGGAAGGCTTCGTTGTTCTTGTTGTTGCGGAAGGTCTTCCACTCGCTCTCGTTGCTGTGCGCGAGGATGATGCCGTCGAAGGGGATCGCGCCGAAACCCTCGGTCCCCTTGTAGTTGCCTTCCTGGGTCGCCGTCAGCAGCGGGTGCAGCACCTTGATCGGCGCCTTGAACATCTCGACGAACTCGAGCAGACCCTGGTTGGCCAGGCACAGGCCGCCGGAGTAGCTGTAGGCGTCGGGATCGTCCTGTGCATAGGTCTCGAGCTTGCGGATGTCGACCTTGCCGACCAGCGAGCTGATGTCCTGGTTGTTCTCGTCGCCCGGCTCGGTCTTGGCAACGCCGACCTGCTTCAGGATCGACGGATAGCGCTTCACGACTCTGAACTGTCGGATGTCGCCGCCGTACTCGTCGAGCCGTTTCACGGCCCAGGGCGACAGGATGCGGTTCAAATAGCGCCGCGGGATGCCGTACTCCTTCTCCAGGATGGGGCCGTCCTCGGCCATGTCGAACAGGCCGAGCGGCGATTCGTTCACCGGCGAGCCCTTGATGGCGTAGAACGGCACTTCCTGCATCAGGTGCTTCAGCCGTTCGGCGATCGAACTCTTGCCGCCGCCCACCGGTCCCAGCAGGTAGAGGATCTGCTTCTTCTCCTCGAGCCCCTGCGCCGCGTGGCGGAAGTAGGAGACGACCTGTTCGATCGAATCTTCCATGCCGTAGAACTCGGCGAAGGCCGGATAGCGCTTGATCACCTTGTTCGCGAACAGGCGCGACATGCGCGGATCGTTGCGGGTGTCCACGAGTTCGGGTTCGCCGATGGCCTTGAGCATGCGCTCGGCCGCCGTGGCATAGGCCACCGGCTCACGCCGGCAGATGTCGAGGTACTCCTCGAGCGTGAACTCTTCCTCGCGGCTGCGCTCGTAGCGCGCTGCAAAGCTGCTGATCACATCCATCACGTCCTCCGTTCCAGATTCGGGAGGCGGCGTCGCCACGTGGTCGGCCTGTCACCGGAGAGATCTCGGCTGGCCACTGTGCAGCGCTGCCTGCGGTTATCGATCAAGCGGTCTCGACGATCATGCATCCTTGTCTGGTGCGACGACAACAATACGAGGCACTTTCCGGGTCAATTGCAGGAATCGAGCCCTGCCACCGACTGTGCAAATAGCATGCCCCTTTCCGCCGCAATCCGCCAGTCATGGCGTGGGAGCCCTGCCGCGGGGAAGTGGTTCCCCCGATGAACGTGACGGCGCATGCCCGTTCAACGCCCGAGTGCGGGCAACGGTTCACCGTGCGCGGCGCAGGCGCAAGACGCCTGCGAACACGCGCCGGCGGCCGCCCTCAGCCAGCGGCCGGACCGCGCAGCTTGTCGAGCAGTCCCGACAACTCGTCGAGCGAGCCGAAGGCGATGGCCACCTCGCCCTGCTCGCCGCGCTTGCTGCGCTTCTTGACGCGGATCTCGACCGCCGCCGTCAGAACGTCGGCCAACTCTTCCTCCAGACGCACGATGTCACGCGACTTGGCCTGCTGGCCGCGCAACAGCTGTGTCTGGCGACCACCGGCCGTCGCGCGAGCCACCAGCTTCTCGGCATCGCGCACCGTCAGCTTCTTCGCGGCAATCTCGTGAGCCGCGGTCACCTGCTGGGCCCGCTCGAGCACCAGCAAGGCCCGTGCATGCCCCATGTCGAGGTCGCCGGCCATCAGCATCTGCTGCACCGGCTCGGCCAAGTTGAGCAGCCGCAGCAGGTTGCTCGCGGCGCTGCGTGAACGGCCGACCGCCTGCGCGGCCTGCTCGTGCGTCAGACCGAATTCGTCGGTCAGACGCCGCAGGCCCTGCGCCTCCTCGAGCGGATTCAGGTCCTCGCGCTGCATGTTCTCGATCAGCGCCATGACCGCGGCCGACTCGTCGGACACGTCCTTCACGAGCACCGGCACCTCGCTCAGACCGGCCAGCTTGGCAGCCCGGCTGCGGCGTTCGCCGGCGATGATCTCGTAGCGGCCGAGCGCGGCTTCGCCGACCGGGCGGACGAGGATCGGCTGCATCACGCCCTGGCTGCGGATGCTTTCGGCCAGCTCGTAGAGCGAACCTTCGTCCATGCGCGTGCGCGGCTGGTACTTGCCTGCCTGCAGCTGGCTCAGCTTCAGTGTCGTGGGCAGGCCGTCGCCGGCCGGCTGCGCTGGTGCGTCCTGTGCCTTGGGCCCGAGTAGCGCTTCGAGGCCGAGGCCGAGGCCCTTGGGTTTCTTGGTGACCATGTCGATCATTCTCACCGAGCCGGCCACCGTCGGCGCATCGCGTGCGGCGTGGGGCTCAGCCCGTGCGCAGCGAGATCAGCAGTTGATGACCCGCATCCCAGTCGCCCAGGCCGGATTCGCTGTTGAGGTGGCCGACCGCTCCGGCCACGACCAGGGTCGCGCCCCAGTCCTGCGCCATCGTGCCGGCGCGCTGCGGGGCGCAGTACGGATCATCGGTGCTGATCACCACCGTGGCTGCAAACGGCAGGCGCCGGCGCGGCACCGGTCGCCAGGAATGGAGCTGCGGCGGCATGTCTTCGCGCTCGGTGTCGGGGGGGCCGACGAGCAGCGCGCCGCGCACGCGGTCAGCCTGCTGCGTGTGTGCAGCCCAGGCGGCGACCAGCTGGCAACCCAGGCTGTGGGCGACGAGCCAGCACGGCTGCGGGGCCGCCAGCAGCACCTCCTCGAGGCGGGCCATCCAATCGCCTCGGCGCGGCCACTGCCAGTCGTCCTGTTCGACGCGGCGGTAGCCGTGGCGCCGCTCCCAGCGCGTCTGCCAGTGGTCGGCATCGGAGTTCTGCCAACCAGGCAGCACCAGCACGGAGGAGGAGGTGTCGGGCATGCTCGACCCTCAGCGCAGACTGGCGAGGCGCTTCACCATCTCGTTGGCGAACTGCACAAAGGCCTGGGCGCCCTTCGACTGCCCGTCGAACACGACGCCCGGCACGCCGTAGCTCGGCGCTTCGGCCAGGCGCACGTTGCGCGGGATCACGGTGTCGAACACCTTGTCGCCGAAGTGCGCCTTGAGCTGCTCGCTCACCTGCTGCTGCAGCGTGATGCGCGGATCGAACATCACGCGCAGCAGACCGATGATCTGCAGCGAGGGGTTGAGGTTGGCGTGCACCTGCTTGATGGTGTTCACCAGGTCGGACAGGCCTTCGAGCGCGAAATACTCGCACTGCATCGGCACCACCACGCCGTGCGCCGAGCACAGGCCGTTGAGCGTCAGCAGGCTCAACGAAGGCGGGCAATCGATCAACACGAAGTCGTACTCACCGTCGACGGCGGCCAGCGCGGTCTTGAGCCGCTGGTCGCGGCGTTCGAGGGCCACCAGCTCGACTTCGGCGCCCGCCAGCTCGCGGTTGGCGCCGAGGACGTCGTAGCCGCCCTTCTCGGAGCGGCGGCGCGCCTCGGCGATCGAGGCGGATTCGAGCAGCACATCGTAGACCGAGAGCTCCAGCGTGCGCTTGTCGATGCCCGAGCCCATGGTGGCGTTGCCCTGGGGGTCGAGGTCGACGACCAGCGTGCGCTGGCCGATCAGCGCGAGGCCGGCGGCCAGGTTGACGGTGGTGGTCGTCTTGCCGACGCCGCCCTTTTGGTTCGCGATGCAGAAGATCTTGGCCATGACTCAGCCGCCGAGGGCGACAGGAACGCCCACCGCGCGGGCTGCGCGGCCGAGGGCAGGGTCCAGCGTCGCAAGCGGCAGGCCGCGGCGCTGGGCGAGGTCGAGGTAGAGCGCGTCGCAGGTGCTGAGGCCGCGGTCGCGGGCCAGATCCAGCACTTCGTGCCGCATGCGCTGCGGCACGCCGGCTTCGGTCTCTATCGGCAGCTCGTCGAGCAACGCCACGATCTCGGCGACACGCCCCTTCGTGGTGCGGCCACGCCGCTCGGCGAGCAGCAGGATCTGCGTGACTTCGGCGTGCCAGATCTCCGGCACCACGGCGCCGTGGCGGGCCACCTCGAGCGCGAGTTCACGGGACGCCGGCGTCTGCGCATCGGCGGACAACCACGCCAGCGCGGCCGAGGCATCGAGCACGACCGCCGCCATCAATGCGGCTCCTCGCCGTGCAGGGCCCGCCAGTCGCGCCCCAGCGCCAAGTCACCGCCGATCTGCAGCAGACGTTCCGCCGCTGCTTGCGCATCGGCGGCCGATCGGGCGATCGGCAGCAGCCGCGCCACGGGTCGACCGTGCCGCGTGATCACGATCTCTTCGCCGCGCTCGACGCGCTCGAGCAAGGCCGATAAGTGAGTCTTCGCCTCGAACGCTCCGACGCTGGTGGATCGCATGGTGAGAGTTTCAACCAGTTTTTAGACTGGTCTTATTTTCCAGACGCACACCAGAAGCGTCAAGTGCGCACCGACGGGCCAGGTCCGCACGCTTCAAGGCGGCGCGGTTGGGGCAGTGTGGGTGTGTCGCTCGAGCCGCGTCAGATCGAAACCCTGCTCAGCCAGGCTCGCTCGCACAGCGCGGTCATCGCCGTCGGAGAGATTGGGCGTCCGAGACAGCACCCAGAGATACTCGCGGGTCGGTTCGCTGACCAGCGCGTACCGACCCCCCGGACCCAGGGCCAGCACCCAATAGTCGCCCCAGCCGACCGGCAGCCACCGGATCAGCGCCGGCAGGAAGCTCACCCGCAGCTGTGCCGGCATCAGCAGCCCCTCGGCGATGCGGCCCACCGGCTGCGCCACCCCGCGTATCGATTCGGTACGCCCCTCGGCATTCCGGCACTGATTGGTCACTTCAACCTCGCCCTGTTCGAGCAGTCGGTAGGTGGCGCGGGTATCACTGACGCACTGACGCTGGAAACGATTCGGGTACCAGGCGACCTGGTACCAGGTGCCCATGTAGGCAGACACCTCCAGGCTCGGCAGTGCCTGGACGGTCGGGAGCCATGGCGGCGAAGCGTCGCCCGCGTGCGTGCTGCTCAAGGCCAAGCCAAGAATCAGCGGCCCGAGACGGCGATGAACTTGCACTTCAGCCCTTTCGATGCATCCAGACGATGCAGCGCTCGGCATCCAGCCCGGGCACCTGCAAGGGTTCCACGTGAAACACCTCGATCGACGACGGCAAGACTGCCATTTCCTCGTGCGGGACCTGACCCTTCATCGCCATCCACACACCGTCGGGCGCAAGCGCCGCCTCGGTGAGCGTGACAAAGTCGGCCAGCGAGGCGAAGGCGCGGGAGGTGATCACGTCGAAATTGCTCGACGCCAAGGATTCCACCCGGGCATGCAGCGCCTGGAAATGCGTCAGCCCAAGCTCCACCCCCACCTGCCGGATGAAACTGGCCTTCTTCGAGACCGTGTCTACACAGCTGACATGGATTTCCGGGCAAGCGACCGCAATCGCCACACCGGGCAGTCCTGCCCCGCTGCCGACATCGAGCAACGCGATCGCCGTCGCTCGTGTTTGCCGTCGCAGCGGCGCGACGACCGCCAAGCTGTCGAGCAGGTGCTGGGTCAGCATCTGCGCCGGCTCGCGCACCGCGGTGAGGTTGTAGACCCGGTTCCAGCGGTCGATCAGCGCCAGGTGCTGCAGCAGTTGCTGTTGCTGCACCGCTGTCAGCTCGAGTCTCAGCGCCTGCGCGCCCTGCTCCAGTCCTTGCGCCAGCGCCTTTGCGTCGAAAGGGGCCACCGTCATGCGGCCGCGCTGCCCGGCTCGGCAGCATCAGCGCCGAAGCCGCGATGGCGGCCCTTCTTCAAGTGGATCAGCAGCAGGGAGATCGCCGCCGGCGTCACGCCCGAGACGCGTGCGGCTTGCCCCAGCGTTTCAGGGCGCAGCGCCTGGAGCTTCTGGCGGACCTCGTGGCTCAGCGCCGCGACCTGTCGGTAATCGAGCGACTCCGGCAGCTTGAGGTCTTCATACTGCGCCGCGCGCTCGACCTGTTCGTTCTGCTTGTCGATGTAGCCGGCGTACTTGGTTGCGGTCTCCAGTTGCTGGATCACGGCGTCGGCCAGAGCCGGCCCCCACTCGTTGCGCAACGCCGCCCGCGACCAGGCCGCGGCCGCCGGATCGTCGGCCTGCCGCCCCTCACTCCGCCTTGCGTGGGCGATCTGCGCGACCTCGGCCACTGCGTCGAAGTCGACCCCCGGTCGGCGCAGCAGGTCGACCAGTGCGTACTCGTGCTCCAGCGCTTTGCCGACCAGACGCTCGGCGTCGGCCGCTGGCAGCAGCGCGGCATTCACCCAGGTGGACTTCAGGCGCTCGGTTTCACGTGAAACAGCATCTCGCTTGCGGTTGAACGCCGCCCAGCGTTCGTCGTCGACCAGGCCCATCTCGCGCCCGGCGTCGGTCAGCCGCAGGTCGGCGTTGTCTTCCCGCAGTTGCAAGCGGAACTCCGCGCGGCTGGTGAACATGCGATAGGGCTCGGTCACGCCTTTCGTGATGAGATCGTCGACCAGCACGCCCAGATAGGCCTGGTCGCGCCGGGGCAGCCAGGCGTCGAGTTCCTGCACCTGCCGCGCCGCGTTGACGCCGGCGAACAGCCCCTGCGCCGCCGCCTCCTCGTAGCCGGTTGTGCCGTTGATCTGGCCGGCGAAGAACAGGCCGCCGATCGCCTTGGTCTCGAAGCTCGACTTCAGCCCGCGTGGATCGAAGTAGTCGTACTCGATCGCATAGCCGGGCCGCAGGATGTGTGCCTGTTCCAGCCCGGACATCGAGCGCAGCGCCGCGAGCTGGATATCGAAGGGCAGCGATGTGGAGATACCGTTCGGGTAGAACTCGTGCGTGCTCAACCCTTCGGGCTCCAGGAAGATCTGGTGCGAGGTCTTGTCGGCGAAGCGGTTCACCTTGTCCTCGATGCTGGGGCAGTAGCGCGGCCCCACCCCTTCGATCACGCCGGTGAACATCGGGCTGCGGTCGAAGCCGCTGCGGATGATCTCGTGGGTGCGTTCGCTGGTGTGGGTGATCCAGCATGGCAGCTGCCGCGGGTGCATCGCCGCATCGCCCATGTAGCTGAACACCGGGACCGGATCGGCATCGCCCGGCTGTTCCAGCAACCGCTCGAAGTCGATCGTGCGGCCATCGATGCGCGGCGGCGTGCCGGTCTTCAGCCGACCCTGCGGCAGCTGCAATTCCTTGAGCCGGGCCGACAGGCTCTGCGCCGGCGGATCGCCGGCACGCCCGGCCGCATAGTTCTGCAAACCGACGTGAATACGACCGTCGAGAAAGGTGCCCGCCGTCAGTACCACAGCCTTGCTACGAAAGCGAACGCCTACTTGCGTCACGGCACCTATCACGCGGTCGCCCTCGACGATCAGGTCATCGACCGCCTGCTGGAACAGCCACAGCCGCGGCTGGTTCTCGAGCCGGCGGCGGATGGCCGCCTTGTAGAGCACACGATCGGCCTGCGCCCGCGTGGCACGCACCGCCGGACCCTTGGAACCATTCAGGATGCGGAACTGGATGCCCGCCTCGTCGGTCGCCAGGGCCATCGCACCACCAAGCGCGTCGATTTCCTTGACGAGATGTCCCTTGCCGATGCCACCGATCGACGGGTTGCAGCTCATCTGCCCCAACGTCTCGATGTTGTGCGTGAGCAGCAGCGTTGCACAGCCCATCCGCGCCGCGGCGAGCGCCGCCTCGGTGCCAGCATGGCCGCCACCGACGACGATCACGTCGAATTCCTGGGGATAGAGCATCGGGGCTTTCGGGGCCGGAGCCGGCCGGAAAAGCCTCAATTTTAAGCAGCCCGATCCCGTCCGTCACCGCGTGGGGACGCCTCGGGGCGCCGGGCCGACGACAATCCGCCGATGGATTGCCGACCCGCCTGTGCCGCCTGCTGCATCGCGCCGTCGATCTCGACGCCCCTGCCCGGCCACCCGCAGGGCAAGCCGGCCGGCGTCGCCTGCGCGCAGCTGGATGTTGACCTGCGCTGCCGGCTGTTCGGACGGCCCGAGCGGCCAGCGGTGTGTGGCTCGCTGCAGCCGTCGGCCGAGATGTGCGGCGCGCGCCGCGAGCACGCGCTGCGCTGGCTGGCGTGGCTGGAAACAGCCACCGCCACCACCAGCTGAAGCGGATCGCCGCTCAGGCCGCCGTCGCAGGCGCCGCCGCTTGCCCGCGGAGCCGGGCCCGCCAAGCTTTCCAACGCGGCGAATCCCAGGCCTTGTCGAAGAAGTAATGCGCCACCGTGTTCACCAGCGGTTCGACAAAGGTGATGGCCCCAGCGATGGCCACATTGCCCGTCAAGGCATAGCTCACGCCGAAGGCGATGCCCAGGTGCATCACGCCGAAGCTTGCAGTCTTGGCCATGGTGTTATCGCTATCGAAAATAAATCCTGATAGCGAAAAATACACCGATCGCCGTGATTCACCAATCGTGCGGCTCGATCGCCGGGATAGCCAGGCTCACCCAGGCGCACGTTCGGCGGCCTGCAAGGCCTGCAGGAATTCGCGTCGCCAACGGTGCACGTCGTGCTCGCGAACACCTGCGAGCAAGGCCTGATGCCGCTCCACCCGCTCGGACAGCGGCATCCGCAGCGCGCGCTGCACCGCACCCGCGGTGGCGCCGATGTCGTATGGATTGACCAGCAGGGCCGCGCGCATCTGCTCGGCCGCACCGGCAAAGCGGGACAGCACCAGCACGCCGGGGTCGGCAGCGTCCTGCGCCGCGACGAACTCCTTGGCCACTAGGTTCATGCCGTCGCGCAGCGGCGTGACCAGGGCCACGCGCCCGGCGCGGTACAGCCCCGGCAGCCGTCGCCGCGCCAGCGTGCGGTGGATGTAGCGCACCGGCATCCAGTCGAGTTCGCCGTACTCGCCGTTGATCTGCCCCGACAGACCCTCGAGCTCGCGGCGGATGTCCTCGTAGCTCTCCACGCCCTCGCGCGTCGGTGTGGCCACCTGGATCAAGGTCGCGCTGTTGCGATTCTCGGGGTAGTCGGCCAGCAGCCGATGGAAAGCGCGCAGGCGCTGCGGCAGGCCCTTGGAGTAATCGAGCCGGTCGACCCCGATCAACAGCTGACGCAGCGGGTACTGGCTGCGCAGTGTCTCGCGCGTCTCGATCGACTCCGGCGTCTGCGCCAGGGCCTGGAACTCGTCGACGTCGATGCCGATCGGGAAGGCCCGCGCACAAACCTGTTGGCCGAAGGCGCGGTACTGGTCACGGCCCAGGCGCTCGGCCCCAGCCTCCATCTCGACATAGCGGGCGAAGTGGGCCACGTCGGCCTCGCTCTGCAGCCCGATCAGGTCATAGGCGAACAGCGAGCGCATCAGCATGTCGTGCGCCGGGATTGCCGCCATCACCAGCGGCGGCGGCATCGGGATGTGCAGGAAGAAGCCGATGCGCTGACGGCAGCCGAGAGCGCGCAACTCGGCCGCCAGCGGGATCAGGTGGTAGTCGTGCACCCAGATGATGTCGTCCGGCTTCAGCAGCGTGCTCAGCTTGCGGGCGAACAGCCGGTTGACGCGCTGATAGCCTTCGAAATACCCGTCGTCGAACTGCGCCAGATCGAGCCGGTAGTGGAACACGGGCCACAGCACCCGGTTCGAGTAGCCGGCGTAATAGGCCGCGTGGTCGTCGCTGCCGAGATCGAGCGTCGCGAGCGTGACCTTCCCCGACGGCTGCAGGTGCAGATCGCCCTCGCCGCGAGCGCCGCCGGCCACCACCTTGCCGCTCCAACCGAACCACAGGCCCCCGCTCTCGGAGAGCGCATCGCCCAATGCGACGGCCAGCCCGCCGGCGGCCGCCTTGCGCGGGTCGCCGATCCGATTGGACACCACCACCAACCGAGACGTCATCGCGTGAGCCCTGCTCGCATCAGATCACCGTGTCCCAGGGCACCGACAGACGCATTGCGGCATTGATGATGCCGACCATCGAATAGGTCTGCGGGAAGTTGCCCCACAGCTCGCCGGTGCGCGCGTCGGTGTCTTCCGAGAGCAGGCCCAGCGCATTGCGCGACGCGAGCATGGATTCGAAGATCTGCCGGGCCTGCTCGCGCCGGCCGATGCGCACCAACGCGTCGATGCGCCAGAAGGCGCAGATGTTGAAGGCCGTCTCAGGTTTGCCGAAGTCGTCGGCCGCCTCGTAGCGACGCATGTAGGGGCCATCGCAGAGGTGCGCCTCCAGCGCGTCGACCGTCGCGACGAAGCGCGGGTCCATCGGGTCGATGAAGCCCACTTCGGCCATCAGCAGCACGCTGGCATCGAGATTCTCGCCACCCAGGCTCTCGGCGAAGGCCTGGCGCTTGTCGCTCCAGGCTTCGCGCAGCACGCGCTCTCGGATCGCCGCGGCCCGGCCGCGCCAGTGGGCGTCCCGCTCGGGCAGGCCCAGACGGGTGGCGATCTTCGCCAGCCGATCGCAGGCCGCCCAGCACATCAGCGCCGACGAGGTGTGCACCCGCGCGCGCGTGCGCAGCTCCCACATTCCCGCATCGGGCTGGTCGTGCACCAGCCAGGCCTGCTCACCCACCGCCTCGAGCCGCGCGAAGTCGTCGGCGTCAGCGCGGCGGAACAGCCGCAGATCATGGAAGGACTGCGACGCCCCGAGCAGCACGTTGCCGTACACGTCGTGCTGCGCGTGCGTGTGCGCCTGGTTGCCGCGCCGCACCGGACCCATGCCGCGGTAGCCGCGCAGATGCGGGAGTTCTTCCTCGGGCAGATCCTTCTCAAGGCCCAGGCCGTACAGCGGCTGGATGAAGCCCCCGCGCGCGTCGCGCACCACGTTGTGCAGCCAACGCAGGTAGTCCTCCATCGTCTCCAGTTCGGACAGGCTGTTGAGCGCCCGCACCACGAAGAAGGCGTCGCGCAGCCAGCAGTACCGGTAATCCCAGTTGCGGCCGCTGCCCGGCGCCTCGGGCAGGCTGGTGGTCATCGCCGCGACGATCGCGCCGGTCTCGTCGAACAGGCACAGCTTGAGCGTGATCGCGGCGCGGATAACGGCCGCCTGCCATTCCAGCGGGAGGGCCAGCCGGCGGGTCCAGGTGCGCCAGTAGAGCGCGGTGAGTTCCTCGAAATCGCGCGCCACCTCGGCCGCGCCGCGCTCCAGCGTCTCGTCGGGGCCGAGCAGCAGGTTCAGCGGCGCCGCCAGCGAGAACCAGGTCTCGTCCTGCACATAGGTGATGGGCGCATCGGTGGTGAGACGCAGCGTCCCGGTCGGGCCGGCGTATCGCAAGTGATGGCTGCCGCGCGCGACCTCCGGCGCGACGCGCCCCCAGTCGGCGCGAGGCCGCAGGCTGACGCGCACGCGCGGATGGCCCTGCAGCGGATGCACACGCCGCACCAGCATCGCGGGCCGGAAGGTGCGGTCGCGGCTGAGGAAGCGCGGTGCGAAATCGGTGATCTCGATCACATCGCCGTCGGCACTGAACAGCCGCGTGCGCAGGATGGCGGTGCCTTCGTCGTAGGCCTGCTCGCTGCGCACGAAGTTCTCGATCTCGATGCACCAGCTGCCGTCGGCCGGCCACGCGTCGGGCGTGTCGATCAGCGCGTGGAAGGTCGGGTCGCCGTCGAAGCGCGGCAGGCAGCACCAGACGATGCGGGCCTCGCGGTCGATCAGCGCGCTGATCGCGCAGTTGCCGACCAGACCCAGCTCGAGCGAAGCCGCTGCGCTCACCGGGAGACCTCCAGCGCGACGGGATATGCCGGCTGGGGCAGCGCCGCCTGCAGCCACAACCGCACCGCCTCGGGGCCACCCAGACGGAACTGGGCACCGCTCGGCCCGTCACCCACCTTGATGCCGATGCCGCCGACAGCCTGCACGGCGGCGAAGCCGTCCTCGTCGGTCGCATCGTCGCCGACGAACACGGGCTGCCGCCCGGCGAACGCCGGATGCGCCAGGAACTCGCTCACCGCGTTGGCCTTGGTCGCGCCGCGCGGCTTGACCTCGACCACGCACTTGCCGAGCAGCACGGTCAGCTCGGCGTGCGGGCGTGCGGCGGCCAGCATCATGCGGGCGCACATGTCGCCCAGATGCGGCGCGTCGCGATAGTGCAGCGCCAGTGCGCCCGGCTTGCGCTCGAGCCGCAGGTCGGGCGTGCGTGCCACCAGGCGTTCGACGCGGTGAATCAGGGTGTCCGGCAGGCCGCCTGCGAGCCGGCGCGTCGGCCCGTCGCCATCGCGACGCTCGACGCCGTGCACGCCTGCCGCCGGCAGTCGCAGCGGCGCAAGCCAGGCATCGAGTTCGCTGAGCGGGCGTCCGCTGACGAGGGCCAGTGCCCCGCCGAGCAGCGCGTGCAGCTGCTGCAAGGTCGGCACCAGCCAGGCACCGACCTCGATGCCGTCGGGCCGCGGGGCGATCGGTACCAGGGTTCCGTCGAAATCGAGGAACAGGGCGGCGCGCGGATCGAGCGCCGGAGGGCGCAGGGCATCTTCCATGACAAAGCGTACCCTAGCAAAGTCGCGGCCCGGCACGACCGCATCGGCGGCAGAGCCGCAGCGGGCCGCTGCGGCTTTCGGTCAGTTGCCCGGCTCGGACTGCTGCGTGTTCGGCACGCTGCGCAGGTCCTGCGCGACACGCCCCTGCTGGAGCACGATCACGCGGGCCGCCGCCGCGATGGTCTCGGGCCGGTGGGCGACGATCACGCGCGTGATGTCGAGCCCGCGGATGGCCTGGTTCACCTGCCGCTCCCGCTCGACATCGAGCGCGCTCGTCGCCTCGTCGAGAAACAGGATGCGAGGTCGCTTGTACAGCGCACGGGCCAGCAGGATGCGCTGGCGCTGCCCACCGGACAGGCTGGCGCCCATGTCGCCGATCAGCGTGTGGTAACCCATCGGCAGCGCGTCGATCTCGTCGTTCACGCAGGCCAGCCGGGCGCACTGCTCGACCCAGGCGGCATCGGCATCCACGTCGAAGAACGAGATGTTGTCGGCAATTGACCCGGCGAACAGCTGGTCGTCCTGCATCACGGTGCCGATCATGGCGCGCCAGCGGCCGAGCCCCAGCTGCGACAGCGGCAGGCCTCCGATGCGGATCTCGCCGGCGGCGGGCGCGTGGATGCCGAGCATCAGCTTGAGCAGCGTGGTCTTGCCGCAGCCCGACGGTCCGACGATCGCCACCGCCTCGCCGGGCTCGATGTGCAGGCTGCAGCCCTTCAGCACGTCGGGCTCGGTATCCGCGTAGCGGAAGCTCACGTCGCGCAGCTCGATGCGCGGTGCGAGGTCGCGCGCCGCGTGCAGGCCCTCGCCCTGCGCCTCGGGCGCCGCCAGCACGATGTCGGCCAGGCGCTCGCCTTGCAGCCGCAGCATCTTCAGCTCGATCGCCTTGTCGATCAGACCGCTGACGCGCTGCGCGAACTGCTCCTTGAAGGCCAGGAACGCGAACAGCATGCCCACGGTGAACTGCTGCTCCATCACCAGCAGCGCGCCGATGCCGATGACGGCGATGCGCTCGACGCCGAACACCAGCTTGTTGAGCACGGCGAAGGCGAGCTCGAGCTTCTTGATCGCGATGTCGGCGTTCATCGCGTCGACCACCAGGTTCATGAAGCGGGCGCGGCGCTCGTCCTGGCGATTGAACAGCTTGATCGCCTGCACGCCGCGCAGCGATTCGAGAAAATGCGTCGAGCGCTTCGCATCGTGCACGATCGCCTCTTCGGTCGCGTCGCGCAGCGGCGTGAAGAAGGCCCAGCGCAGCAGCGCGTAGAGCGCCACCGCGCCGATCGCGATGGCCGTCAATGTGGCGCTGTAGACCCACATCATCACCAGCGTGGCAACCACCAGCAGCCCGTCGAGCATGGCCTCGATGAAGCTGGTGGTCAGCGTCTGCTGGATCTTCTGCACCGCGCCGAAACGCGACATCACGTCACCGGCATGGCGCTTCTCGAACCACTCGACCGGCAGGCGCATCAGGTGTGCGAACACATTGCCCAGCCATTGCAGGTTGAGCGTGCTCGACAGGTAGAGCACCGCCCAGGACCGCAAGGCACCGGTGGCCACCTGAATCACCACGAGCAAGCCGAAGCCGATCACCAGCGTGAGCAGCAGGTCGCGGTCGGCGCTGAGCAGCGCGCCGTCGACCACCCATTGCAGGAAGAACGGCGCCAGCAGCATGAAGACCTCGAGCGCGAGCGCGAGCGCGAACACCTGCGCCAGCGAGCGCTTCAGGCCCCGCACCGGGCCGAGCAGCTGCCGTAGGCTGACGTGCTGGCGTTCGGTGCGGGGCTCGAAGCCGGTGCCGGGCATCAGTTCCAGCACCACGCCGGTGAAGTGGCGCGAGACCTCGGCCAGCGGCAGCCGCCGCACCCCGTGCGCCGGATCGTGGATGACGGCAACGCCTCGCTGCACCTTCGCCAGCACCACGAAGTGGTTCAGGTCCCAGTGCAGGATGCAGGGCAACTGCAGCTGCGAAAGATGCGCGAGCTCCGCGCGCAGCGGCCGTGCATTGAGCTGGAGTTGCCCCGCCATCGCCACCAGGTCGGCCAGCGTCACGCCCTTCAAGGACAGCGAGAAGCGCTGCCTCAAGCTCGGGAGGTCGCTGCGATGGCCGTGGTGCGAAGCCACCATGGCGAGGCAGGCCAGGCCGCACTCCGCCGCCTCGGTCTGCAGGATCATCGGCAGGCGCGGCGCGCCGAAGCCCATGCGCAAGGCGTTCGCCATCGTTGCCGGACGATCAGGTGCGGCCCGCCGCCACACGGCCGGTCAGGCCGAGCAGCGGTTCGAACAGCCATTCGATCAGGCGGCGCCGGTCGAGCTCGACGTCCGCCTCCAGCTGCATGCCGGCCGACAGGGCCTGCTGCTGCCCGTAGGCCGGCACGCTCTGCCGATCGAGCGCCACCGTGATGCGGTACAGCGGCTCGCCGCTGACAGTGGAATAGTTCGCCACGCCGGCCAGCGGCACACCGGCGAGCTCGGCCGACTGCAGCGGCGTGCGCGACACCTGCAGCACGTGGCCCGTCTGATGGCCGAACTTCTGGTACGGATAGGCCTGGTAGCGCAGCAGGACGGTCTGGTCCGGCCGCACGAAGCCGAGCGCGCTGGACGGCGCATACAGATGGGCCTGTAGCCGCGCATCCGAAGGCACCAGGCTTGCCAACGCGGCGGCGGGGGACACGGATTGCCCCGGATCGGCCAGCACCGCACCCAGAACGCCGTCCGAAGGTGCTCGCACGACGATGCGCTGCCGCGCCTCGGTCTCCGCGGCCTCCTGGGCCACGGTGGCGAGGTCGCGCTCCAGCTCGCCGGTCGCCACCTGGGCGCGCAATGGCAGCTCACGCCGCTGCACTTCCAGCGCCCCGATCTCCCGCAACTGGGTCGCGCGCTGCCTCTCCAGGCCCTGCAGTTGCGCCTGCACCGCCAGCACCTCCTCCGACTTGGCCTGCACTTGGGCCGACGAAATGAAGTTGTCGGCCCGCAGCGACTCGAGCCGGGCCATCGCCTGCTCGGCCAGCACCAGGCGCTGGCGGTGCAATTGCGTCTCGACCTGGAGTTGGGCGAGCTCGCCACGCCGGTCGGCGATCTGGCGCTCCAGCGCGATCCGCTGCGCTTCGAGCAGGGCCGCCTGCTGCTGCACCGCACCCTGAAGGCTGCGCTCCTTGACCGCCAGGCTGCGCTGCACCGAGGCCTGGGCATCGCCGCTGGCGGTCGAGCGATCGACCGACAAAACGAACAGCGCGTCGCCGCGACGCACCGTCTGCCCCTCCTGGGCGTGGCGCTCCAGCACCGTCGCCGCTTCCGGCGGCAGCAGGCGGATCACGCCCTGGTCGGGCACCAGCACGCCCGCGACGCGCGCCTTGCGGGTGTACTCACCAATGCAGAGGTAAGCGATCACTGTCGCCGCAGCGCCTACCGCGCAGGCGGTCAGCAGGGAAAGCGACAGGGGCCGTATGACCTGAATACCCCCCAGCCAAGCATGCTGGCGGGCATCGACTGCTTCGGACCTGAAAAGGGGCGACACCACGATCTAGCCCGCCGTCACAACGAGCGTATGGTGACAACCCCTCAAGCTTGCGACAGCCGCTGGGCGTCGCAAGCCACCCTCATCACCAGGTGTTTTTCGGCGCGGGCACGCGCGCACCCCCGCTGATTTGGCGCAGCTGGCCGGCATCGAGCGGCTGCGGCGCGGTCTGCGGTTCTGCCGACTTCTGCTGGACACGCTTGGTGGCCTTGACACGGGAAAAGCGCTCGGTGAACTGGCGGACGATCTGCATGGCTGCTCCTAGCTGGACCGGTAGGCACCGCCGCGGCGGTGAATTGGTCAGATTGAAGCAGCCCCCACGAACAAGGGATACTGAAAACTCTTACAGGGTCAAGGGCAAACCCTAGCGGCAGAACGCAGCGGCACCTAGCGGAGCAATCCCAGCCGCAAGGCCTTGAGCACGGCCTGGTGCTTGTTCGTGCAGGCCAGCTTGTGCATCGCGTTGTTGATGTGCAGCACCGCCGTCCGCTCCGAGATGCCCATGATGGAGCCGACCTCCCAGGCGGTCTTGCCGTCCATCGTCCAGCGCAGGCTGTCCAGTTCGCGGGGCGTGAGTTTCGGCCGCTCGAGCTGCAGGCGCTCCGGCACCAGCACCCGCATCGCCGTGTCCTGGGCATGCACCGCGAACAGCTGCAGGTCGGCGACGAGGCGCGTCACTTCGCCGCGGTCCTTCGGCAAGGCCTGGTCGCGATCCACCCCGATCACGAAGTGCCGGCCTTCGGGCATGTGCAACGCCAGGCAGATCCCAGTGCGAAAGCCGAACCGCGCCTGCGCCTCCCACATGCTGCCTTGACCGGCAGACACATAGGTGCTCTGGTCCCAGATGATCGGCACACTCTGCCGCTTGCAATGCTGCATCACCGGGTCGAGCTGACCGGCCTTGGGATCCTCGATGGCGTCCTTGTAGGCGTCGGGCGCATTGTCGATGGCGACGAACTCGGTATCGCCCACCGGGTGATCGACCACCGTGATGGCCGACACCGTCTCGAACCCGAGCCGCTTCGCGAAACGCACGACCTCGCCGCGAAACTCATCGCGGTTGCGCGCTTCGAGCACCGATTGAAAGCTGCCCAGCAGCATCCTGTTGTCTATCCCGGTTCTGTCATGAACGACTCGTGACGGAATCGATGTTCCTTCGTTTCCAGCGAGCGTCCCTGAAAAGGTTTACAGCTGCCAACGACCGCCCTGGTCTCCACACTTCCGACCTCTGTAGCAGTTGCCGGGTGCAAGCCCGTTCATATCATGATTCCTGCATGGACCGTCAACGCGTGGCCCTCTGCATTGTGGCAGCCTGGCCGCGATGCGCCGCTGCACTTTGTGCACCTTGGCACGCATGTGTCGACTCGACTGAACAAGGATTGGCCCAGCATGGGCCAGACCGTCTGGGGAGGTCGCGCGGGCGACAGTGCCGCCGGCATTTCCTGGGACTGGATCGAGGTGTCCGAAGGCATCATCGCGATCGCCGACCCGATGATGATGATCACCAACCTGCGACTGCTCGGCCGCGAGGGCGAGGTGCTCACCGCGCACGAGGTGGCACCGCATCTCAACGGCCTGGTGCATCGCCTGCCCTGGCAGGCCGAAGTGAGCCGCGCCCTCGAGCAGACACAGCACACGCTGCCGCGGCCTGCCGTGCCGTTCGCCGGCATCACCTCGAAATCGCTGTCGGCCGGAGCGGGCGGCTGGTTGACCTGAGGCCCGCGGGCCCGGGGGCGCGCCGTGGAGGCGACTCAGCCGCGGCGCAGCATCTCGATGTGCGGCATGTCGTCCTCGAGGTAGGGCTCGCCAATGCTGAGGAAGCCCGCTTCCGCGTAGAAGCGTTCGAGCCGCAGCTGCGCCGAGATGCGCAGGCCCTGTCCCGGAAATGCCCCGGTGAGGTGGTCGACCGCGCGCCGTACCAGCGCGCGACCCACGCCGGTGCCGCGCGCAACCGCCGTGGTCAGCACCCGGCCGAGCGACGGCTCGGCGTACTTCACGCCGGGGTCGACGAGGCGCGCATAGGCAAGCAGCACGCCGTCCGCGCGCCAGGCCGCGAGGTGGGCCGAGTGCTCGTCGACTTCGTCGGCATCCTGGAACACGCAGTCCTGCTCGACGGCGAACACCTGCTGGCGAGCGATGTGGATGCGCTGCAATTCGAGCGGCGACAGTTCATGCAGGCGCGCACAGCGCCAGGAGATCTCGGGAAGCGGATGGTCCATCGCCGCCGATGATGCCGCAGGCGCGCTGGCGCGTCGTCGGGCCGGCTCAGCGCACCGCCGCCGCGCGCAGCCGGCGCGCGATGTAGCCCAGGCACAAGGCCGTCAGCAGCAGGGCCACAGCCAGCGGCGCCAGCAGGTCCGTCGCCGACAGGCTGTCACCGCGCAGCACGCGGTTCATCAGCGTGTGCTGTGCCAGGGCCGGCAGCCACACGAACCAGGGCTTCTCGCCGCCCTGATTGAACAGGGTCAGCAGCGGCAGCAGCGACACCGCGAGGATGACCCCCGTGCTGTTGGCCTGCGCTTCCTTGAAGCTCCTGCAGCGGATTGCCACGGCCATCATCGCGGCCGACAGCGACGCCGCCAGCGGCAGCAGCACGAGCAGGAAGCCGAGCGCCTCGCGCGGGCCGAACAGGAACAGTGAACGCAGCGTCTCGCTGCGGATCAGCCACTGGGCGGGCAGGAAGCTCAATACGCTGAGCAGTGCGATCAGCATGCTCACGGCGGCCACGGCCCCCCACTTCCCGATCACCAGCGCCAGCGGCGCGGCCGGGTTCGTCAACAGCGGCTCGAGCGAGCCGCGCTCGCGTTCGCCCGCGGTGGTATCGAGCGCCGCATTCAACGCGCCGTACAGCACGGCCATGATCACGAAGAACGGCAGCAGGCCGGTGAACTGGGCAGCGCGACTGCGCGTGCTGGCCAAGTCGCGCTCTTCCACATCGATGGCCTGCAACAGGGACCCTGGCACCCCGCGCAGGGCCAGCAACAGCGTGCCGCGCTCGCGGCTGAAGGCATCGAGGAGGCGGGCCAGCCGGCCCACGCCGGCCGCGGCCTGGCGGTTGCTGCTGTCGCTGACCAGCAGCACCTCGGGCGCCTCGCCGGCGGCCAGGCGGCGCTCGAAATCCTCGCCGACCACCAGCACCGGATCGCCGAGCCGCGCGTCGCGCAGGTGCCCCTCGTAATCGGCTGGTGCCGTCTCGATACGGAAGGTCTGGCGTTCGATGAAGTTGCGCAACGTCGGTGCGTGCTCGATGCCCTGCACCATCACCACACGCCGCTCGGCTTGCGACTCCAGCGTGGCGACCAGGCTCGACAGCAGCAGCAGCACCAGCGGGCCCATCAGCACGGCGCTGAGCAGCACGGTCGCCAGCGTGCGCCGGTCTCGCAGGGCATCGACCAGCTCCTTGCAAAACACCGCTGTGGCACCGGACCGGACCGCGGGCCCGAGATGACGACGCGTCATGCGCGGACCTCCTGCAGCTCCTGCGCGAAGGCCAGCTTTACGAAGGCCTCCTCGAAGTCACGCTCGCCGGCGCTTTCGCAGAGTTGCGCCACCGTGCCCACCGCCACGGTGCGGCCATGCGCGACGACCACCACCTCGTCGCACAGCCGCTCCACCTCCTGCATGATGTGGCTCGACAGCACGATGCACTTGCCGCCGCCGGCGGGGCTGCACAGGTGTCGCAGCGCCTCGCGAAGTGCGCGGGTGGCCAGCACGTCGAGGCCGTTGGTCGGCTCGTCGAGGATGATGTTGGCCGGATCGTGCACCAGCGCGCGCGCCAGTGCCGTCTTCATGCGCTCACCTTGGCTGAAGCCTTCGGTGCGCCGCTCGAGCAGCGGCTTCATGTCGAGCGTCTGCGCCAGCACATCGACGCGCGCATGCGCGGCATCGCGCTCCAGCCCATGCAGTGCCGCGTAGTAGACGATGTTCTCGCGCGCGCTCAGGCGCGGATACAGACCACGCGCGTCGCTCAGCACCCCCATGCGGCGCAGGGCCTGCCGCGGCGCCTGCAGCACGTCGATGCCATCGACCTCGATCGCGCCCGCGTCGGGCACGACCAGACCGGCCACCATGCGCAGCGTCGTCGTCTTGCCGGCCCCGTTGGGGCCCAGCAGCCCGGTGATGCGGCCATCGACCGCGGTGAAGTCCACCCGATCCACCGCCACGACCGGCGCGGGCGGCTTGCGCGCGCGCCAGCGGCTTGCCGGCGGGTCGAAGCGCTTGTGCAGGGCTTCGACGCGGATCATCGCGCCGCTCCCGCCAGCGACGGTCCGGGCCGCGGCGGCTCGAACGCCGGCGGGCGCGGCAGGTGCGCCAGGCACCCGGCGTCGACCGCCAGGGCCTGGGCCTCGTCGTCCGCGTCGATGAAGCGGTACAGCAGCTCGCGCGTGCAGCCGATCGCCATCACGCCGTGACCGGCATTCGGTACCACCACATGACGTGCCCGCGGCCCGAGCGCCTTCACCACCCGCTCGCCGTGGCGCGGCGGCGTCACCGGGTCGAGCGTGCCGCTGAGGGCCAGCACCGGAACCTGGCTGGTCGGCAGGTCGCGGAAAGTCGGCGGCACACTGCCGCGCGGCCAGTCGCGGCACAGCGCCGCATAGGGACGCAGGTACACGGCACCCAGCCCGGACGGCGGCGGAGCCGCGGCGTCCGGCGCATCCTCTGCGCACACCACCGAGAAATGCAGGCCCTCGAACAGCCGCGTCGTCCGCGGCCCGCCGCCCAGCACCCCGGCCAATCCGACCAGGGCCGCGTAGCGCCCGGCGGCCGCCTCGTCGATCGCGAAGGGCAGGGCCGCGGCCAGGCCCGGCGCGTACAGCGGCCCGCGCACCGCGTTGGCCAGCAGATCGACATCGATCCTCACCGTGGCCGGCCGGCCATCCAGCGGATCGACCACGCTCGCTGGCCGAGGCGCGGCGCTCAGCAGGCCCTGCCAGTGCGCCCGCAGCCGCGGGTGGCGCGCCTGGCAGCTTGGCTCCTGCTCGCAGTCGGTGAAAAGCCGCGCCAGCGCGGCTTCCACATCCTGGCCCATGCTGGCGGGCAGCACCATGTCGGGCGGCGCGACGCCGTCGAGCACGATACGGCGCACATGCGACGGGAACTGCCGCAGATAGTCCAGCGCCGCCCGCGTGCCGTAGGAGCCGCCCACCAGGTTGATCTGCGACGCACCCAGTGCGGCCCGCACCGCATCGGCATCGGCCATCGCGATGCTCGTCGTGTACTGGCGCAGATCGCCATGCGGCAGCTTTCGCAGCGAAGCCAGGCAGGCGGCGAGACGCTGGCGACCACGCTCGGCATCGAAGCGCTGCGCCAGCGGCAGCTCGTCCTCGGCGTCGCAGGCCAGGGGCGCCGAGCGCCCGGTGCCGCGCTGATCGATGAAGACCAGGTCACGCCGGTTGTTCAGGCGCTGGAACAGCGGCAGCACCGAACCGGCCAGCGCGATGGCGCTCTGTCCAGGGCCGCCGGCAAAGAAGAAGATCGGGTCGGCTCGCTTGTGACGCGCCGCCGCCGGCACGACCACGTAGTGCACCGTGACCGTCGTGCCCCCCGGCTGCGCCGGATCCAGGGCCCGCGTCACATGGCCGCACAACACCTCGTGCTTCAGGCCTTTGACGCGACAGACCGTCGGCGCCGCGTCCTGCGCAGCGGCCGCGCCGGCCAGCCACAGAGCCGACAGCGTGGCCGCGCGACGGAGGAAACGGCTTGCTCTCATGCGCCGCGATTCTGCGCGAGCCCGGTGGCGCGGCATGCCTCAGCGGAGGAAGGCGTCGTAGCCCGTCTTCGCGATGAGCAGCGAGACGACGACGATGAAGACGCCGCGCACGAAGCCTGCACCATGCCGCAACGCGAGCCGCGTGCCCAGCAGGCTGCCCGCCACGTTCGCCACCGCCATCACCAGCGCGACGTGCCACCACACATGGCCGCTCCAGGCAAACGCGGCCAGCGCCGACAGATTGGTCGCCGTGTTCAGCAGCTTGGCGCTCGCGCTGGCATGCAGGAAGTCGTAGCCCAGCAGGCGCACGAACAGGAACACGAAGAAGCTGCCCGTGCCCGGACCGAAGAAGCCGTCGTAGAAGCCCACCACGGCGCCGATACCGCAGGCCCAGGCCGTCTCGCGGACACCGCTGTGCTGCGGCTCGTGGGTGCGTCCCAGATCCTTGCGGACCAGCGTGTACAGCAACACCCCCAGCAGGATGAAAGGCAGGGCGCGCCGCAGCCCGTCGGCCGACACCTGCATCACCGCCCAGGCCCCCGCAAAGCTACCGACCAGCGCCGCGCCGGCCGCCGGGAGCAGCGCTTGCCAGGGCAGCGTGACGCGCCTCGCGTACTGCGCCGTGGCCCAGGCGGTCCCCCACACGGCCGCGCCCTTGTTGGTGCCGAACAGCGTCGCCGGGGCGGCGCCCGGAAACACGCTGAAGAGCGCCGGCACCAAGATCAATCCGCCTCCGCCGACGATGGCATCGACGAATCCGGCGAACAGCGAGGCAAGTGTGACGGTGGCGAGATCGAGCATGCGGCGGGGTGGCAACGGCGTTGCGCATGATGCCTGGACCCACGCGTGGCCCGACGAAGAAGAGCGCCACAAATAAAAAGAGCGCCGGGGGTACCGGCGCTCTTGGCGCGTGGCGGGTGGGCCCGCGCTGTCGTCTCCTGGATGCTGGCGGTCGTCCACTCCGCCGCAGTCTTCGCTTGTCTCCTCGATCCCCCGCCTGACGGGACTGGCCCGCCGCGAGTGAGCGCACTATAGGGAGCCCCTCAGGGCACCGCATCGGGGTTTTCCGCAACATGTTGGTGCGGCCGCCACGACGCGACGCGCCTTCAACGCCGGTGGCCGTGATCGGCCCGAATCCACTGGGCCGCCTTCTCCGCAATCATCAGCGTGGGGCTGTTGGTGTTGCCGCTGGTGATCGTGGGCATCACGCTGGCGTCGACCACCCGCAGGCCGGCCACGCCGCGTACCCGCAGCTGCGCATCGACGACAGCCTGCGGGTCGTCGTCGCGCCCCATCCGGCAGGTGCCCACCGGGTGGAAGATCGTCGTGCCGATGTCGCCGGCCAGCCGCGCCAGCTCGGCGTCGGTCTGGAACTGCACGCCAGGCTTCACCTCCTCGGGCCGGTATTTGGCCAACGCCGGCTGCGCCGCGATGCGCCGCGTCACCCGCAGGCTGTCGGCCGCCACCTGGCGGTCGGCTTCGGTGGACAGGTAGCGCGGCGCGATGAGCGGCGCGTCCTCGAAGCGCGGGCTGCGGATGCGGATTGCGCCGCGGCTGGTCGGATTGAGGTTGCAGACGCTCGCCGTGAAGGCGTCGAAGCGATGCAATGGCTCACCGAACGCCTCCAGGCTCAGCGGTTGCACGTGGTACTCGAGGTTGGGCCACGTGTGGTCCGGCGACGAGCGGGTGAAGGCACCGAGCTGCGATGGCGCCATGCTCATCGGTCCGCTGCGCTTGAACGCGTATTCCAGGCCGATGCGGGCCCTGCCCCACCACGACGCCGACAGCGTGTTGAGCGTCGGCACGCCCTGCAGCTTGAAGACGGCGCGAATCTGGAGATGGTCCTGCAGGTTCTCGCCGACGCCGGGCAGGTCCTGCGCCACCGCGATGCCGTACTGCTGCAGCAGCCCCGCCGGTCCCAGGCCCGACAGCTGCAGCAGCTGCGGCGAACCCACCGCACCGGCGCTGAGCAGCACCTCGGCACTGGCCCGGACGGTCTCGGGGCCGTGGGGCGTCTGCACATCGCAGCCGGTGCAGCGCAGCGCGCCGTCGGCACCGCGCTCGATCAGCAGCCGGGTCACCTGCACGCCGGTCCACATCTCGAAGTTGGGCCGGCCATAGCAGGTCGGTCGGAGGAAGGCCTTGGCCGTGTTCCAGCGCCAGCCGGCGCGCTGATTGACCTCGAAGTAGCCCACACCCTCGTTGTTGCCGCGGTTGAAGTCGGCGCTCGCCGGGATGCCGGCCTGCTGCGCGGCCAACGCGAACGCCTCCAGCACGTCCCAGCGCAGGCGCTGCTTCTCGACCCGCCATTCGCCGCCGGCGCCATGCATCTCGTCGGCGCCACCGTGGTGGTCCTCGTGCTGCTTGAAGACCGGCAGGCAGGCGTCCCAGCGCCAGCCATCGTCGCCGGTCACCGCCGCCCAGTGGTCGTAGTCGCGCGACTGGCCGCGCATGTAGATCATGCCGTTGATGCTCGAGCAGCCGCCCAGCACCTTGCCGCGCGGGTAGCGCAGCGAGCGGCCGTTCAGCCCCGGATCGGGCTCGGTCTGGTAGAGCCAGTCGGTGCGCGGGTTGCCGATGCAGTGCAGGTAGCCGACCGGGATGTGGATCCAGTGGTAGTCGTCGCGGCCACCGGCCTCGAGCAGCAGCACGCGCTTGGCCGGATCGGCGCTCAGGCGGTTGGCCAGCAGGCAGCCGGCCGTGCCGCCGCCGATGATCACGTGATCGAAGGTGGGGGTGACGTCGTCGTTCATCGCGGAATCGCCGATGCGAGCACCGGGAACAGTTTGGCCAGCCCTTCGGCCATGATCTCCACCGCCATCGCCGCCAGGATCAGGCCCATCAGCCGCGTCATCACGTTGATGCCGGTCTTGCCCAGCACCCGCGCGATGCGGCCCGAGGCGATGAAGGCCAGGTAGACCGCTGCGCCGATCACCACCCCGTAGAGCACCAGCGTGCCCAGTTGCCACCAGTGGCGCGTGCGCTCGGCGTAGATGACCATCGTCGAGATGGTGGCCGGGCCGGTCAGCAGCGGGATCGTCAGCGGCACGACTGCGATGCTGGCCCCGGCGTCGGCCTTCTGGGCGCCCTCGCTCATGTCTTCCTTGCTGGTGTCGGCCGGCTGGGCGTTGAGCATCTGCAGCGAGCTGATCAGCAGCAGCGTGCCGCCGCCGACCTGGAAGGAGGCGATGCTGATGCCGAAGAACTCGATGATCTTCAGCCCTGCCACCGCGCTGATCGAGATCACGAGGAAGGCGCTGAAGGCGCTCACCCGAATGGTGCGCTGGCGCTGCTGCCGGTTGAAACCGCTGGTGAAGGTGATGAAGAAGGGAATGGCGCCGATCGGGTTGACGATGGCCAGGAGTGCGATCAGGGGTTTCAGATCCATCGCGGGATTCTCAGTCCCCGGCCATTCGCTTGTCGACCGAGGGCGCGTCCGGGCACCGCCCGAAGGGCCGCCAGGCCGCATGTTTGCTCGACTCCGATACAACACTCGGGTGCCCCACTACACCGAAAGTCACCTCTTCCCACATAATGGGCTTTCGTGTTTGGATGCGGCGCCTTCTCTGGATCGGTTCCGGCGGGTTGAGGCTCCACATATTGTTCGGTACCGCTGTACCGGTTTTCAGAGGAAGAAAGGCGCTCTCTCATGGGCAACAAGCTGTACGTGGGCAACCTTGCCTACAGTGTGCGCGACGACGATCTGCAACAGGCGTTCGGCGAATTCGGCGCCGTCACCTCGGCCAAGGTCATGATGGACCGGGACACCGGCCGCTCGAAGGGCTTCGGCTTCGTCGAGATGGGCTCCGATGCCGAGGCCCAGGCGGCCATCGAAGGCATGAACGGTCAGTCCCTGTCCGGTCGCGCGATCGTCGTCAATGAAGCCCGCCCTCGTGAAGAGCGGCCGGGTGGTTTCCGTGGTCCCTATGGCGGCGGCGGTGCCGGCGGCGGTGGTGGCTACGGCGGCGGCGGTGGTGGCCGCAGCGGCGGCGGTGGTGGTTATGGCGGTGGTGGTGGCGGCTACGGCGGCGGCGGCGGTGGTCGCAGCGGCGGTGGCGGCGGTTATGGCGGCGGCGGTGGTCGCAGCGGTGGTGGTGGCGGTTACGGCGGCGGCGGCGGTGGCCGCGGCGGCTACTGAGAGCCCCCATCGCACGAGCCGGTCGATGCCGGCTTCCGGGATTCCTCAAAGGCGGTGGCGCTTCGGCCCACCGCCTTTTGTCTTGGCGGGCCCTATTCGCCCTGGCGCTTCTTGCGGCCCCGTCCGACCAGCGCACGGTCCAGCACGGCGTTCGGGAGCAGCCGCATCAGCTTGGCGACGATCCCCATCTGCCAGGGGATCACGCGGTAGCTGACGCCGGCCCGGATCGCCGCCACGGCGCGCTCGGCAAAGGCCTCGGGCGTCATCAGGAAGGGCATGCCGTAGCGGTTGCCGGCAGTCAGCGGCGTCGCCACGTAGCCGGGCACCAACGTCACGACCCGGATCCCGAACACGCGGCACTCACCGCGCAGGCTCTCGCAATAGCTCACCACGCCCGCCTTGCTCGCGCAGTAGGCGCCGTGGCCGGGCAGGCCGCGGATGGCCGCGACGCTCGCCACTCCCACCAACGTGCCCGAGCGCCGCTCGCGCATCGGCTTCACGAAGGGCTGGAACGTGGCAGCCATGCCAAGGTTGTTGGTCTCGAAGGTGGCGCGGATCACTTCCAGGTCTTCGTACTCCGCGGTATCGACGCCGATGCTGATGCCGGCGTTGGCCACCACCACGTCGGGCAGGCCCTGGTCCTGAAGGCACGCGCGGCCGGCCGCGGTGATGCTCGCCACGTCGCGCACGTCGGCCGCGTAGACCGCCCAACGTTCAGCTGGCCAGCCACGGGCACGGCACCAGGCCTCGATCTCGTGGGCGCGGCGCGCTACCAGCGCCAGACGGTAGCCGGCCTGCGCGAAGCGGGCCGCCAGGGCCTGGCCGATGCCGCTCGACGCCCCGGTGATGAAGACCAGCGGCGCGGCGGCACTCACGGCGCCGCCTGCGGCGTGGCGAGCAGCTCGCCGCTCACGCGACCGCTCAGCTGGCCGATGCGGTCGAGGTGGCTGTAGTCGAGGCTGCCGGCGCGCATCTCACCGCGACCGGTGAACAGCGTCACCGGCAGGTGCGAGCGCACCCGCTCCGTCTCGGTGAACAGCTCGAGAAACTCGCCGCGGATCTCGAGCCGTGCCGACGGGCCTTCGCCCGGGCCCGGCTCGCGGATCACGCGCGCGCCGCCGGTCAGCCGCACCTGGGTCGCATCCCCGTTGCTCAGCGCCCGCTGCGCGCTGCCCAGCGTGACGCGACCCGTCTCGTCGACCGCCCGCAGGCGCACGCCTTCGACCTCGATCGTGTCGGTGTCCGGGTAGTGCTGCATCACGTCGCCTTCGAGCCGCGAGCGCAGCGCGCCGCTCGGCGTGTAGCTCACGACGGAAAAGCCGCGCATCGTGTAGTCCGGCTCGTGCCTCAGCGCCTGGGCCGCCTTGGTGTCGCCCGGCACCGGGGTGTTTTTCACCAGCCACCAGCTCAGCGCCGCCAGCGCGCCCATCAGCAGCACCGGCAGGTAGCGCAGCAGGTGATCGAGCGCGCGCGCGGTCCACGGGCCGCCGACCGCCTCGCGCGCGCCGCCCTGCGGGGCCAGCGGCAGGAGCTCGGCGAACGGCGGCTCGGGGCTGTCGCCGCGATCGGTCATGAGGATGGCCCCGCCACCGTGCCGCTGTCCAGCGTGGTGAGATGACCCTGCAGCAGGCCGGCGTAGCGCCCGCTCGCCACCAGCATCAGGTCGCAGAACTCGCGCGCCGCGCCGTGGCCGCCGGCCACCGTCGTCACGTGGTCGACCCGCGCGCGCACCTCGGCATGCGCGTTGGACGGCGCCGCGGCGAAGCCGGCCCGCACCAGCAGCGGCAGGTCGGGCCAGTCGTCGCCGATCGCCGCCACCTGGGGCCAGTCCAGGCCCAACGTCGCGAGCAACGCGGTCGCGGCAACCAGCTTGTCGTGGGCACCGTAGACCGCGTGTGCGATGCCCAGATCGGCCACGCGCCGCCGCACCGCCGGTGAATCGCGGCCGGTGATCACCAGCGGCGCGATGCCGCCCTGCGCCAGCAGCTTGAGGCCATGGCCGTCGAGCGAGTTGAAGGCCTTGACGGTCTCGCCGTGCTCACCGATGTACAGCCGCCCGTCGGTCAGCACGCCGTCGACGTCGAAGATCGCCGCGCGCAGTCCCTGCGCCTTCAGCAGCAGCGACGGCGCGAACTGCAGCGTCGCCCGGAATTCGCGCCGGCTCTGCTCATCCATCAGATGACCTTCGCGCGCAGCAGATCGTTGATGTTCAGCGCACCGACCAGCACGCCCTGGGCATCGACCACGAGCACACTGGTGATGCGGTGCGTCTCCATCAGGTCGGCGGCATCGACGGCCAGTGCGTCGTCGCGCACCGTGCGCGGCGCCGGATGCATCACCTCCGCGGCCGTCAGCGCGCGCAGGTCGCCGCCCTTCTCGATCAGGCGGCGCAGGTCGCCGTCGGTGAAGATGCCCTGCACGCGGCCGGCGTCATCGACGATCGCTGTGGCGCCCAGGCCCTTCGCGCTCATCTCGCGCATCAGGTCGGTGAACGCCGTTGCCGGCCCCACGCTCGGCACCGCGTCGCCGCCGCGCATCACGTCGCGCACGTGCGTCAGCAGCTTGCGCCCCAGCGAACCGCCAGGATGCGAGCGCGCGAAGTCTTCCTCCTTGAAGCCGCGGGCATCGAGCAGCGCGACGGCGAGGGCGTCACCCAGCGCCATCTGCGCGGTGGTGCTGGCCGTCGGTGCCAGGTTCAGCGGACAGGCCTCCTGTGCGACCGCGCTGTCGAGCACCAGCTCGGCATGGCGCGCGAGGTTGGAGTCGGCCCGGCCGGTGATCGCGATCAGCATGACGCCCAGCCGCTTGAGCACCGGCAGGATGGCCGCCAGCTCGTCGCTCTCGCCGGAGTTCGAGATCGCCAGCACGATGTCGGACGGGGTCACCATGCCCAGGTCGCCGTGACTCGCCTCGGCAGGGTGCACGAACATCGCCGGCGTGCCGGTCGAGGCCAGTGTCGCGGCGATCTTGCGGCCCACGTGGCCGCTCTTGCCCATGCCCATCACGACCACGCGGCCGCGGCATACCAGCATGGCCGCGACCGCCCGTGCGAACGCGTCGGCCATCGGCCCGACGATGCGCTGCTGCAGTGCGCCCAGCGCCTGCGCCTCGACCGCCAGCGCCTGCGCGCCCATCTCGACGCTGCGCTGCGGGGAATACGAGGAGGAAGAGGAAGAAGAAGCGGAGGGTGGCGTCACAGGGTGCGCCCCGGGCTCGCGCCGCAGGGCCTTCGGTAGCATCGGATGATTCTAGGCGCCGCCCCCCATGCGGGTCGCCGCCCGCGGCACCGATCCTGCAAGCCCCCAACGGATGGCCTCTTCCCTCGAACTCGCCCTGCTCTACCTCGTGGCCGCGGTGCTCAGCGTCGCGGCCTGCCGGTCGCTGAAGCTGCCGCCGATGCTCGGCTACCTGGCCGCCGGCGTGCTGATCGGTCCGAACGCGCTGGCGCTGGCACGCGACTCCGTCGGCGTGCAGTACCTCGCCGAGTTCGGTGTCGTGTTCCTGATGTTCGTCATCGGGCTAGAGTTCAATCTGCCCAAGCTGCGAAGCATGCGCACGCTGGTGTTCGGCCTCGGGCTGTCGCAGGTGTCGCTGACCATCGCCGCCACCGTGGCCGGCAACGCCCTGCTGGCCTGGGTCTTCTCGATGGCCGGCAAGTCCTGGGGGCTGGGTTGGCAGAGTGCGATCGCGCTGGGCGCGGCGCTGGCCATGAGCAGCACCGCCATCGTGGTCAAGATGATGGCCGAGCGCATCGAGCTCGAGACACCGCATGGCCGCCGCGTGATGGGCGTGCTGCTGTTCCAGGATCTGGCCGTGGTGCCGCTGCTGGTGCTGATCCCGGCGCTCGGCGAATCGGCCGGCGACATGACGCGCGCGCTGCTGTTCGCCGGGCTCAAGGCCGCCGTGTTGCTGACGCTGCTGCTGGTGGGCGGCCAGCGCGTGATGCGCTGGTGGCTTACGCTGGTGGCCCGCGGGCGCAGCGAGGAGCTGTTCATCCTGAACCTGCTGCTCGTCACGCTGGGCCTGGCCTGGCTGACCGAGCATGCCGGCCTGTCGCTGGCTCTCGGCGCCTTCATCGCCGGCATGCTGATCGCCGAGACCGAATACAAGCACCAGGTCGAGACCGACATCCGGCCCTTCCACGACGTGCTGCTCGGGCTGTTCTTCATCACCATCGGCATGAAGCTCGACTGGCGCGCCATCTGGGATCAGTGGATGGTGGTGGCGGCGATGACAGTGCTGCCGGTGCTGTTCAAGTTCGGCCTCGTCACACTCCTGGCGCGGGTCTTCGGCGCGCCGGCCGGTGTGGCGCTGCGCACCGGGCTCTATCTCGCGCAGGCCGGCGAATTCGGCTTCGTGCTGCTGGCGCTGGCCACGCAGAGCCAGTTGCTGCCCGAGCGCCTGCAAAGCCCGGTGCTGGCGTCGATGGTGCTGTCGATGCTCGCCACGCCCCTGCTCATCGTCTACAGCAACCGCATCGTGATGCGGCTCGCGGCCAGCGACTGGCTGTTGCAATCGGTGGCGCTGACCAGCATCGCCACCAAGTCGATCCATGCAGAGGCGCACGTGATCATCTGCGGCTACGGACGCAGCGGTCAGAACCTCGCGCAGCTGCTGAGCACCGAGCAGATCCCCTACGTCGCGCTCGACCTCGACCCCGACCGCGTGCGCCAGGCCGCGGCGGCCGGCCAGAACGTGGTGTTCGGCGACGCGGCGCGGTTGCAGAGCCTGATGGCGGCCGGCCTGGCGCGCGCAACGGCCGTGGTGATCAGCTACCACGACACCCCCTCGGCGCTGAAGATCCTGCGACTGGTGCGCGAACACGCCCCCACGGTGCCGGTCATCGTGCGAACCCTCGACGACAGCGACCTCGAGCCGCTGCAGGCTGCCGGCGCGACCGAGGTGGTCCCAGAGGCGATCGAGGGCTCGCTGATGATGGCCTCGCACGTGCTCGCGCTGGTTGGCGTGCCGATGCGGCGCGTGATCCGGCTCGTGCAGGACCAGCGCGACGCGCGCTACGGCCTGCTGCGCGGCTACTTCCACGGCGCCGACGACGACACCGTCGAGGAGCTGCAGCAGCGGCGCCTGCAGAGCGTCACGCTGTCCGAGAGCAGCGCCAGCCTCGGCCGAACGATCGTCGAACAGGCGCTCACCGAACTGCAGGTGCAGGTTGTCTCGCTGCGCCGCGCCCACGGCAACGTGGTGCATCCAGACGATGCCCTGGTGCTCGCCGCCGGCGACACGCTGGTGCTGTCGGGCCGACCCGAAACGCTGGCCCGCGCCGAGGCGCGGCTGCTGCGCGGCTGAGCGGCGGGTCCCCCATGCCGTTGTCTCGCCGCGCACTGCTGCTGAACGCCACGCTGGTGAGCACCGCGCCGGCAGCGCTGCTCTTCTCCCGGTCGGCCGCAGGTGTGGAGGCGCTCGACCTGCCCGATCTGGCTCAGGCGCTGCGCGCCGGCGCCGTGGTGGCCGCGTTCCGCCATGCCTACGCCCCCGGCACCTTCGATCCGCCGGGCTTCACGCTCGAGCAGTGTGCGACCCAGCGCAACCTCGACGACGCCGGGCGCGCCCAGGCCCGCCGCATCGGTGCGTGGTTTGCAGCACAGGGCCTGCAGCCGTCGGCCGTGAAATCGAGTCCGTGGTGCCGCTGCATCGAAACGGCCACGCTCGCGTTCGGCACGGTCGAACGCTGGGCCGCACTCGGCTCGGTGCGCACAGGAACCGACGCCGCTTCGTCGCAGGTTGCCGCGCTACGGCAGGCGCTCGCGAAGGTGCCCCCAGGCCGTTTCGAGGTGTGGGTCAGCCACCAGTTCACGCTGAGCGCGCTGCTCGGCAAGAGCACCGCGTCGGGCGAAGGTCTGGTGCTGCGCGCGGCGCCCGGCGGCGGGCCGCCAGTGCTGCTCGGGCGCTTGCCGCCGGCCTGACATCGCCGCTCGTCGGCAGGGCTGCCGATAATGAATGACCGGCATCCCCCAAGCGTTTCAACTCACCGCCACGCCACCCGCATGGACGACCGCAGCCTGATCCGCCAGACCATCCGCACCGTGCCCGACTGGCCGTCGCCGGGCGTGCAGTTCCGCGACATCACACCACTGCTGCAGAGCCCGAAGGTGTTCCGCGTGCTGATCGACCAGTTCGTGCACCGCTACTTCGACCTGCGGCCCGACGCGATCGCCGGGCTCGACGCGCGCGGTTTCATCATCGGCTCGGTCCTGGCCTACGAACTCAACATCGGCTTCGTGCCGATCCGCAAGAAGGGCAAGCTGCCCTACACCACCGTCGAGGAAAGCTACGAGCTGGAGTACGGCTCGGCCGCGGTGGAGATCCATACCGACGCCGTGAAGGCCGGCGACCGCGTGCTGCTGATCGACGACCTGATCGCCACCGGCGGCACCATGATGGCCGGCAAGCGGCTGCTCGAGCGCCTCGGCGCCACGGTGATCGAAGGCGCGGCGATCGTCGACCTGCCGGAACTCGGCGGCGCCGCCAAGCTGCGCGCCGCCGGCCTGCCGCTGTTCACGCTGGTGTCCTTCGAAGGGCACTGAGCGTCATCGGCGGGCCGCTTCGATGCTCAGGTGATCGGCGTCTGCCGCGCGATGTTGCCGCGCATGCGCAGCGCCATCACCGACCCTGCCGCGCGCAGCACCTCCAGAGCGATCACCGGCACGCGGGCGCACAGTTCCTCGAAACGCGGCAGGCGCAGCGCCCACACCACGCTGGCCGTCATCGCCTCGACCGAGGCGGTGCGCTCGCCGTCGGCGAACAGTCCGGGCTCGCCACACATCGCGCCGGGCCGCAGGATCGCGATCTTGTTGGTCGTGCCACCGGTCGCGTAGACCTGCAGCGACCCCTGGCCCAGGAAGTAGAGCGTGCGATCCTGCTCGCCCTGCTTGAGCAGCAGCTCGCCGGAGCGGATCTCGTGGCGCGTCAGGTACTGCGTGAAGGTACGCCATTGCTGCGGGTCCAGCCGCGGGCGGAACGCGTCTTCGGCGTTCAGCGACTGGATCACGTGGATCAGTTCGTCGGTGGTCATGGCGTTGTGGATTCGAAGCCTGAGCGTGAACCGATTATCGGCACGTCGGACGCGCAAGCCAAACGCGCGCTTCGGGGAGGATCGCCATGCGGAACGTGAAGTGCGTCACTTCGATGCAGAAAATAGCAATCTCTCGCTAGGCCGCATGAATGCTTGTTTCCGTCCACTCTCTACACGCACTTGGACCCAAACTTGGTCCCGGCGCCGCAAGATGACCGGAGACATGCCCCTGCCACCTAGTCCCAGGACAGCGGGCCTGCTGGTGCCCAGTCCACTACTCGCTGTTCAAACGAGCTGGGCGCGATGCGCAGCGCGCCGATCCTGGGAGGATGGATCACGCAAGGCAGCAGCGGCTCGGAGGCGACGGTTCCGACGAATTCCTGCGGCGGTACTGTCGGCTCGTTCCAGTCGAGATGCTCAGTAGCTGCAGCCATAGCCGAGTCTACGCCGCCCCCTTTCGCGGCAAGCGCCTGCCAGGCGCCCCACCATGGCGGAGGGCACCGTAAGCATCGAGCGCTAGCATGGCTCCAAGGAGGCTGACATGCTGCGCGACACCTCACCGACCGCAATTGCTCTGAATGGCCAAGCCGCCGATGACAAGCGTGTGGCGGTCATTTATCGATGTCGGCTGAAACCGGAGCAGCTCGCGGAAACCGACCACCCAGACATCAAGTTCTGCGATCAATGCCAGCAGAAGGTGTTCAAGATCACGGACTTCGACGGGTTCGAAAAAGCCGTCGCGTCGAAGGGTTGCATATGGGGGCCTGTCAACATCCGGTCGCCCGCCGATAAGGCGAAAGAGATGCGGTTCCTCGGTGGGCCGGGGCTCACGGACTACTTCGCAGATTCGGCCTTGACGTGGGACGACTGAGCTGGTCGGCCACCTCGCCCGATAGAGCAGTCAGGTCAAGGGGCCTGGGATGAACGACGAAGACCCGGACCCTTGGTACGCCGAGGCCGACGCGATGGAGCTTCGCGCGAACGACTTCGACGTTGCCGATAGTGCAGAACTGCCCGCCGAGCTGAGCCACCACGCGATCGCAGCGGAACTCGACGCCGACTTCGACCCGGAGTTCGACGCGTGGCTCGAGTGGCTTATGCAAGATCCCGAGGTGCTGCTGGTCCTGGAGCAATGCAGCACCGAGGGCATATTGCTCCCGTGGGACATGCGTGGTGCGCGGTTGCTTACCGCACCGGCAGATGCCATCGACCGGCTTCATTGGTTCTGGGACCATTGCCCCAAACACCTGTATGTGATCCTGTCGCACTACGTCTTCTGGCTGGTCAGGGCCGAGCGCGCTCGTAGGCGAGGCACGCCCGACTGGTCGCCACGATCAGCGCTGCCGCCCCCGGATGAGGAAGAGCGCGCATTCTTCCGGCCAGCGCGCCTTGTGACACGTCGGTACGGTCAATGACAGCGGTTCAATCGGCCCTGCCGGGTCGGTCAGTCGGTGCTTTGTGGCGGGTCGGGTGTCAATGGGTTGCTTGGCGCCGCCACGTTCAATCCACGGCGCTGCATAGCCCGGAGCAATGCCTCGGCCATGTCGTCGCACGAACCTCCAACGGCCGCTGAGGGCTGGTTACCCAACGACCGAATGATCTCCGCCTGTCGCTGGGTCGCCACCGTCCCGTAGCTGATGAAGGTCGTCAGCACACCCTCGTGCCCCAGGTTCTGGCTCCACGACTTGAAGTGCTCCGTCGACTGGCACACCTGCTGCCCGAGCAGCACCAGAGTGCTGCGCAGGCTGTGCGGGTTGTAGTACGGCAGCCCCGCCGCCTGGAACGCCTGCTTGAAGATCGCCCGGATCGGCGCCGCCGTCGCCCACGCCTTCCGCTCGATGCCGACCGCCTCGAACTGCAGCCGATCACCCAACTCGACCCGCGTCGCCGGGAACAGCGGGTCGTCGTTGCCCCACAACAGATCTCGGCGCAGGTGCTGCACCCAGTCGTCCACGATCCGCCGGATCTCGTCGCCCACCTGGAAGAAGAAGGTCGTGAAAGTCTTGCTGAACTTGGTCTTCACGTCGCGCGCGTCCTGAAAGACGCTGCCAGCTTCCAAGTTCACATGCTTGAGCTTCAGGCTGGCCAGCGCGCTGTCGCGGGCGCCGGTCAGCAGCGCGAAGGCCAACAGAGCGCGGTTGCGCTGCTCGATCTCGCTATTGGCCGGCATGGTTCCAATGACGTGCTTGACCTGCTCCAGCGTCGGTACCGGCCGCTCGCGACGCGCCCTGGCCACCCGGGAGTCCTTATCGGAGAAGCTGAAGTACTCGGCATCTGAGTACCGAAGCTTTGACCGATAACCCGGCTGCAGCGCCAGCCACTGGAAGAAGCGCTTCAGGTGCGCCAGCGTGGCGTACTGGGTGGCCTTGCTCAACTTCTCGCCGGTCGTCTTGCTGTCGCGGTCGGCCAGCCGCCGCTTGAATGCCACCGCTTGCTCGAAGTGAAAGGCCTTGAAGTCGCGGTACTGCGTGTCGGTCTCGAAGCGCGCGATGGCCTTGGCCACGGCATCCACCGAGTCCTCGCTCTGCCCCTTCGCCTCCTTCAGAAGCACGAAGTACTCGCGCTTGATGCGCTCGTTGTCAGCGTGGTGTTTTCGCATGGTCGGTTCCGTCCTGCACGAAGTCACTGTTCAGGGAGGGCAGAGCGCTCTCGTCTATGTGCTCCCGCGCCTGCGGGAGCATGACGCTCAAGACGCCCTGAACCAGCGGCAACTTGGCCTGGCTCACGCGGCGGTTTAAGCCCGCGCCGCAGCACCCGCACAGGCCCACCAAGTTGCCCTGCGTCGGGGTCAATGGGTGGTAACGCACCGCGCCACCGGCCGGTGCCCGTGGCGCGCGGCAGCGCAGGCAGTAGATCTCGTCTGGCCTACACGGCCGCTTGTTCGCCGTGCGCCGCGACTGCAGGTAGTCGGCCAGGTGACTTCCCAGCACCAGCACCGGGCGGCGCTGGTCGATGGTCGGCAGGCCGCGGCCGATCCAGGCCCGCACCGTGTTTCGGTGCACGCCGTACAGCTTGGCGATCTCCTCCACCGTGTAACTGCGGTGGATCTTGGCCAGCCGCGGGTTCGGCCGGGTAGCGGGCACGGCCTACTCCAGCGCGGGCGCCGCTGTCCCGGCATCGGCCAACACGCGGGCCGCCTCCAGTTTCAGCACCAGTGCGCGGATCTGCTCGTCGTTCTTGCCTGCGATACGCGCTGCGTTCAGCGCCAACACATCGCCCGAGGGCCAGCCCACAGCCCTTGCCCCCAGGCTGACGGGTTTGGTCCACAGCCCTTGCGAGATACGCAGGTAGATCGTGGAACGTGAGTAGCCGGATTCCGCCTCCACTTGCGTGCGCCGCAAGATGGCTCGTGAAGATTGCAGTTGATGCGCCATGTTCGCCCCTGTTAGGGAAGCGCTGATCAACCCGCTTCGTGACCGCGACTCGGCCGACAGCGGGCGTTGATGGCGACTCGTGAACTCAGAAGTGGCACCGATGAGCCCCTTCTGCGGCACTTCGAGGCCGCTCTCAGGCCCCCGTTCATGCAGCAGACGCACTGAGGCCTTGGGCCAGCAATCGGCGCCGGGCGATGTACAAGTTGGCCAGCGCAGCGTGCGCCTTCGCGCGAGCTTCGTTCTTGGAGATCCCGCGGTAGCTGACCTTGCGGTAGCCGAACAGGTTCTTGATGACGTGGAACGGGTGTTCGACGATGGCCCGCACCTGAGCCTTGCGCCGTTCGAACCACTCGTGCATCGCCTTGGCCGGCCCTTCGGGCATGGCCTTGAGTTGGCCGCGCTTCATGGCGATACGCCAATCCATGTCCTGGCGCAGCCTGCCCTCTTCCTGCGCCGTCGTGATCTCGTCTCGCCTCTGGATGCCGGTGTAGCCGCTGTCGCCGTGAACTTGGCTCTCCTGGCCATGCAGCAGTTCGTGCGCGTGCGCCACGTCAGCCTCGTTGGCCGCGGTGCAGACCACGCTGTGGATCAGACCCGACTCGGCATCCACGCCCGAGTGCATCTTCATCCCGAAGTGCCACTGGTTCCCCTTCTTGGTCTGGTGCATCTCGGGGTCGCGCTTGCCGTCCTCGTTCTTCGTCGAACTTGGCGCGGCAATGATGGTGGCGTCCACCACCGTGCCCTGGCGCATCAGCAGCCCACGCTCGGTGAGGTGCGCGTTGACCTCGGCCAGGATGGCCGACGTCAAGTCGTGCTGCTCGAGCAGGCGGCGGAACTTCAGCAGCGTTGTGGCGTCGGGTACGTTCTCCCGCCCAAGGTCGATGCCGATGAACTCGCGCATGGCCTGGCTGTCGTACAGCGCGTCTTCCAGTGCCTCGTCGGCCAGCGTGTACCACTGCTGCAGGAAGTACATGCGCAGCATCCGCGGCACGCCAATCGGCGGTCGGCCCACCTTGCCGCTCTTCGGGTAGTGCGGCTCGATCAGCGCCTCAAGCCGCGCCCACGGAACCACCACGTTCATCTCGGCCAGGAAGCGCTCCCGGCGCGTCTGGCGCTTCTTGCCGGCGTACTCGGCAGTGGCAAAACTCGTCTGCTTCATGGCAGCATCATCGCCGCTGAATTCGCCGCACGCCATCGTGGCCTGCACGGATAAATCAGTGCTTCCTTAGGCGCTCCCGGCCTATCCGGGAACATGGCTTCGCATCATTCGCATATCGGCGCCAATGAATAGGCGCAGTGGACTGCGCAGACTCAGTAACAGGAACCCGCCAACGGCCTCGAACCCCGCGCCGATGCTCGCGATCGTGGGTGTCGGGAACTACGTGCGCGGGCCTGGCGGCAACCCATCGGCGCGCAGGATTGTCGCGATCTTGTCGGCCATGCTCTTGGCAACTCCGCGCGCTTGCAGCCACTCCGCAACCTGCTGATTCGTCGGCGCCGTGGTCTTGTCCGACGGATCGAAGTTCGCCCACCAGTGCCGCGCCGCTGCCGCCAGGTGGCCCAGCAACGCAGTTTCGTGATGGCCCCAAGGCCAGACCTTGCCGACAGGCTGCTGAGGCTCAACCACGCTGTCTCGGCGAAAGCCTTCCAGCGCGTCTCTCTCGATCCGGAGATGGCCGCGACAACCCCGGTCAAACCGTTTGGGAACGCTGTGCAGGATGAGCGCGCTGCCGTCGTCTTCAATTGACTCGAGGCGTCGTGTCGACCCACGGGCAACCTGTTCCTGACCAACATCCACCGCGTCTACCTGGGTGAAGTGCCCGAGCCTTCGCTGGAAGACGACGACCTGCGGGACTACTTCCTCTCGCCCTTCGGCGATACCCCCGTGGGCAAGACCACGGATAGCAACACCGACCTGGGCGAGCTGATCCGCGAGATCGACGAGCTGGCCGTATTCAACGACGAAGCCCACCACATCCACGACCCCCGCATGGCGTGGTTCAAGTGCATTCAGGACATCGTGTCGGTTCTGATGCTCAAAGAGGGCTGGGACGTTCGCAACGTCAGCGTGATCGTCGGCTTACGGGCGTACACGGCGCAGAGCAACATTCTTCCCGAGCAGACCTTGGGTCGTGGCCTGCGTCGGATGTACTTCGGCAGCGACCAGCGGGAAGACGCAGGGCGACCTCTTCGACAGCCGTGGACGGCAGACAAAGGGGTGGTCCAACAAGCTGATCTGGGGTGACAACAAGCTCATCTTGTCGTCATTGAAGGCGGGGCCGCTACGCCAGCAGATCGAGCATGCGGGCGGCCTGAAGCTGATCTACATTGACCCGCCTTTCGACGTAGGCGCCGACTTTTCGATGGACGTCGAGATCGGGGGCGAGACCTTCCACAAGGAGGCAAACCTGCTGGAACAAATCGCCTATCGGGACACATGGGGAAGGGGTGCCGACAGCTTCATATCCATGCTCTACGAGCGTCTGGTGTTGATGAAGGACTTACTGTCCAATGATGGAAGCATCGGCTACCCGACACAAAAGCCCGAGGCTTTGTTGGAGCGAATCGTCAAGGCGTGCACGAACGAGGGCGATCTTGTCGCGGACTTCTTCGTGGGTTCCGGCACGACAGCCGCCGTTGCTGAAAAGCTCGGGCGAAAGTGGATCGCCACCGACCTTGGCAAGTTCGGCGTTCACACCACACGCAAGCGACTCATCGGTGTGCAGCGTGACCTCCTCATGGAGTTGGTGTCCGTCGAACGGCTGGTCGTGGAGATCAAGGGCCGGCTCAGCGATGCGGAGATCAAGGCCGCCTGACACATTTTTGCTGGGACTACACATGATCGAGTCAACCAAGTTCCTCTCTTCATTGGCGCACAACAACCCGCATCGACCACGCTTCAGCATCCGGCCCGGCCTCGACGCAATGCTCGAGATCGAACATCGCGGGCAGTCGATCCAACTGCCCTTGTCGGAGATCCTGAACTTCGCGTCGCGCTGGCAAGCAGACTACAGCGAGCGAGAGAAGCAAATTCAGCCCGCCGGTGGTCTCTGCCGGTTCCCGTACCCGCTGTACAACGTGCGCCTCAACGACCCCGATGTTCCCGACTACGACTAACCCGAATCGCTTCGCTGTCGGCGCCGCCGTACACTCCGCCCCGACACGCGCCTGAACTGAACCATCCAGGGGAATTGGACCCCGCCGATCGTAGCCAACGCGCGTGTCCGCCTGTGGTCGAGCGAAGGTGCCCTGAGACGCAGCAACACTCCTTCGCGCGGTCGCCCCCGCCTGCTCTGTCGTGCAGCGTCAGGCCACCTGCTTGAACCGACCCAGGACGACTTGACCGGTCGTCATCAACTGGTCGATGTAGTCCGCCCAAAACTGCAGCATCTCGCGCCGCTGCGGCTCGTACTCGGCGCGGTTGTAGACCCCGCGCACGCCACCGATGGTGTGGTTCAGCGCCTTCTCCACCACGTCCGAAGCCCAGCCGTTTTCATGCAGCAGCGTCGATGCCGTGCGCCGCAGATCATGAACCGTGAAGGCGGGAATCGGTTGCCCGGCCAGCGCCACCTTCAGCGCCGTGTTGATGGCGTTGTGGGCGAAGGGCTTGGTCAGGCTGCCGCGCCCCGGCAACACCAGCGCGCTGCCGCCGGCCAGCGCTTGCAGCTCCTTGAACAGCGCGATGGACTGCCGCGACAGGAACACGATGTGCGGCTTGCCGGTCTTGGAGTGTTCAGCCGGGATGTGCCATTCGGCTTGCTCGAAGTCCACATGCTCCCAGCGGGCCAGCAGCAGCTCGGACTTGCGCACCATCGTCAGCAGGATCAGGTGCAGGCCGATCTTGAATTGCCGCCGGATGTTGGACTCGAAGGCCGCCTTCAGGAACACACGAACTTCGTCGGGCGACAGCGCCCGCTCGCGTGACTTTGTCTTGTGGACGTGGCGCATCGGCAGTGCCAACACCGGGTTGACGAAGATCAGGCCGGCGGTCATCGCGTAGTCAAACAGCCGCTTCAAGACGCCGCGGATACTGCCGGCCGCAGCGTCGAAGCCCTCGTCCTTCTTCTTCCAGATGATGGCCCGCACGTCCTCGGTTGTCACATCGCGTACCGGCTTGGCGCCGATCGCCGGCACGATGGCCTTGTCGAAGTAGCGGCGCGGGATGGTGATGTCCTGCCGGTCCTTGGCGACGATCTCCCGGAAGAACCGCTCGCCGAACTCGGACACGGTGGTCGCGTCGGCCGCCGCTCGCTTGGCCAGTTGCTTCTGTTTGGCCGGCGACTTGCTCATCGCCGCGGCTTGCGCCGCCTCGTCGCGCTTCAGCCGCGCGTTCTTCAGGGTCAGCGCAGGGTACTTGCCCAGCGTCAGCTTCTCCCGCCGGCCGTCCACACGGTAGCGGTAGCGCCAGACGATGCCACCCGTCGGGAACACCTCGACGAACAGCCCCCGCTCGTCGGCCACGGTATAGGCCTTGTCCTTCGGTTTCAGGGCCTTCAAGGCCGTGTCGGTGAGCGCCATGTGCACCTCGCTGGGTCCAAGTAGACGGACTGCCCGGGTCCAAGTAGCTACTTGGACCCAAACTTGGACCCAGCAGCGGTCGGCTGCGGGTGGGTCCAAGTGGACAGTGTAGGAGCATCTACCGCTTGTCTGACAGGCACTTAGGTGCGCTGTTTAGATTCCGGTGGACTGCTTTGGACTCGATCCTACTTCCCGATGCAGAACCTGCTGAAGATGTCTCCCAGCAACTCGTCCGGCGTGTAGCGGCCGGTGATCGCACCGAGCGCATCGTGCGCCAGCCGCAGCTCCTCGGCCAGCAGGTCGAGGGCGGCGTCGGCACGGTCCGCCAGCTGCCGCGCGCGCACCAGGTGCTCGGCCGTGGCCTGCAGCGCCTGCAGGTGCCGGGTGCGGGCGATGAACACGCCCTCGCTGCCGGCCTGCCAGCCGGCCAGCTGCAACAGCCGGCGGCGCAGCGTGTCCAGGCCCTCGCCGGTGCGCGCCGACAGCCGCAGCGCCTGCGGCGCCAACGCGGCAGCGCCAGCCGCGGCCGCGTCGGCCTTGTTGTGCACATCGAGCACGTGCACGCCGGCCGGCAGGCGTTGTTCGATGTCGCGTTCCGCAGCGTCGTAGCCCGGATCGCCGGCACGCGTGAGGTCGTGCAGGAAGATCACCGCATCGGCCTCGCCGATCGCGCCCCAGCTGCGCTGCATGCCGATGCGCTCGACCTCATCGCGCGCATCGTCCTCGGCACGCAGGCCCGCGGTGTCGACCACGTGCAAGGGCACGCCCTCGATCTGGATGGTCTCGGCGACCTTGTCGCGCGTGGTGCCGGCGATCGGCGTCACGATCGCCAGTTCGGCGCCGGCCAGCGCGTTCAGCAGCGAACTCTTGCCGACGTTGGGCTGCCCGGCCAGCACCACGCGCAGGCCCTCGCGCAGCAGCGCACCCTGCTTCGCCCGCGCCAGCACCGCGTCCAGTGCCTCGGCGATGCGGGCGAGCCGGCCGCGCGCGTCGGCCTTCTCCAGGAAGTCGATCTCCTCCTCGGGGAAATCGAGCGTGGCCTCGACCAGCATGCGCAGCTCGATCAGCCTGTCGCGCAGCGTGTCGACCTGCTGCGAGAACGCGCCGGCCAGCGCCCGGCCAGCCGAGCGGGCCGCGGCCTCGGTGCTGGCGTCGATCAGGTCGGCCACCGCCTCGGCCTGGGCCAGGTCGAGCTTGTCGTTCAAGAAGGCGCGCTCGGTGAACTCGCCGGGCTCGGCCACACGCAGGCCGCGCAGGCGCGGCAGGCCACTGCGCGCATCGGGCTGCGCGGCGGCCTCGAGGCAGCGCGCCAGCAGCAGCTGCAGCAGCACCGGGCCGCCGTGCGCCTGCAGCTCCAGCACCTCCTCGCCGGTGTAGCTGTGCGGCGCCGGAAAGTGCAGCGCCAGGCCCTGGTCGATGGCCTCGCCCTGCGCGTCGAGGAAGGGGCCGTAGTGGGCATGGCGCGGCTGCAGCGCGCGTCCGCACACGGCCTCGATCAGCGCGCCGAGTCCGCGCCCCGACACGCGCACGATGCCCACGGCGCCGCGCCCAGGTGCCGTCGCGATCGCGACGATGGGGTCGTGGTGGCGAGGCAGCAGCATGAGCGCGATTGTCGGCCCCGAATGCAAGACGCCCCGCGAGCGGGGCGTCGTGGCGAGGTGGCCCGGGCGGGCCGACGACGACTTGGATCAGTTCACGCCCAGCCGCCGGTTGATCACCCACTGCTGTGCGATCGACAGCAGGTTGTTGGTGATCCAGTACAGCACCAGGCCGGCCGGGAAGAAGAAGAACATCACCGAGAACACCAGCGGCATGATCCACATCATCTTGGCCTGCATCGGATCCGGCGGCGTCGGGTTCAGCCAGGTCTGCAGCAGCGTGGTGCCGGTCATCACGATCGGCAGGATGAACAGCGGGTCGCGCACCGACAGGTCGGTGATCCAGCCCAGCCAGGGTGCGTTGCGCATCTCCACGCTCGACAGCAGCACCCAGTACAGCGCAATGAACACCGGCATCTGCACCAGGATCGGAAGGCAGCCGCCGAGCGGGTTGACCTTCTCCTCCTTGTAGATGCGCATCATCTCCTGCTGCATCTGCTGCGGCTTGTCCTTCAGCCGCTCGCGCATCTCCATGATCTTCGGGTTGATGGCTTTCATCTTCGCCATCGACGCATAGGCCTTGGCGTTGAGCCAGTAGAACGCCGCCTTCAGCAGCACCACCAGCGCCACGATCGCCCAGCCCCAGTTGCCGATCAGCTTGTGCAGCTGGTCGAGCAGCCAGAACAGCGGCTTCGCGATGATCGTGAACCAGCCGTAGTCCTTCACCAGCTCCAGGCCGGGGGCCAGGGTCTCGAGCTTCTTTTCTTCCTGCGGGCCCACGAACAGCACGCTGTCGAACTGCTTGCTTGCGCCCGGGGCGATCTCTCCCAGCGGGAACAGCTGGCCCACCGCGTACAGGTTGACATCGATCTTGCGCGTGTAGAACTCACGCGGCGCCTTGTCGTTGTGCAGCCAGGCCGAGAAGAAATAGTGCTGCACCATCGCGACCCAGCCGTTGTCGGCGGTCTTGTCGTGCTCGGTGTTGCCCTTCTCGATCGACTTGAAGTCGACCTTGTGGAACTTGCTGGCGTCGGTGTAGACCACCGGGCCGGTGAAGGTGCTGTAGAAGCTCGACTCCCCCGGGGGCGCGTTGCCGTCGCGCACCAGCTGCACATAGAGCTGCGGCGAGAGCGCGGCGGTGCCGGTGTTCACCACGTCGTGGCGCACCTGCACCGCGTAGTTGCCGCGCTGCAGGGTCAGCGTCTTCCTCAGCTTCACGCCGCCCTGCTCGGGTGACTCGAACACCACCTCCAGCGCGTCCTTGCCCGCGGCCAGGCTGGTCTCGCCGGGCACCAGCGTGTAGGCCGTCAGGTGGTTGGGCAGATCGGGAGCGCCCACCAGGCCGGTCTGCGCAAGGTAGACGCGCTCCTTCGAGCGGTCGAACAACACCACGTTGCGAGTGCGGTCGTTCTGGTCCACCTGGGTCAGCAGCTCGGCATGCACCACGTCGCCGCCGCGCGAATCGAGCGTGAGCTTCAGAACGTCGGTGCTCACGGTCACGGTCGGCGCCGTGGCGGGCGGCGCCACCAGGGCCGGTGGTGCGCCGCTGCCGGCTGCCGGCGCCACCGCCGTGGCGGACGGCAGCACCGACGAGGCTGGCGGCGTGACGCCGGGCGCACTGGCGGCCGCGACCGGCCGCGGCGCCGGCGCGAACATCGAGGGCTGGCCGGTGTGCTTGTTCCACGCGTCCCACAACAGGACGAGCGACATCGTGAACACCACCCACAGCAGGGTGCGGCGCATATCGGTCATGACGAGATCTCGCAGGGAGCGCGGGGTGCCGGCGCGGCCACCTCGCTGGAAGAGGAAGTAGAGGGCGATTCAGCGACACGGCGGCCGGTGAGCCAGCCGGGCGGCCGATCGGGAACCGGGTCGTGGCCCCCGGCACAGCCGGGATGGCAGCGCAGCAGGCGTCGCGTGGTCAGGTAGCTGCCGCTCAGTGCGCCGTGGCGTTCCAGCGCCTCGATCGAATAGACGGAACAGCTCGGTGTGAAGCGGCAGCCGCTGCCGAGCCAGGCGCTGAAGAACAGGCGATAGCCCTGCACCACCCCGATCAGCAGCCGCTGCGGCAGGCCAGCCAGCCAGGCCGCCGCCCCCGGCGCCGCGCTCATCGCCGTGCCCCGGATGCGGCCGCGAGGAACAGCGTGGCCAACTCGCCGTGCACCGCGGTGCGGAGCGCGTGCGAGGCAGCGCTGGGGAACTGAGCCACCGGAAATGGGCTGCGCAGGCGCAAAACCCAGTCGCCCGCGCGCAAGCCGCCCGCCCCGCGCTGGAAGGCGTTGCGCCCTTGACGTTTGATCAGGCTGCGCGTCACGGCGCGGCGCGCATGGCGCTTGGGGATCACCAGGCCGAAACGCAGCGGTTCATCCACAAGTCCGTCGGACGCACCGGTCGCCGGTGTTGACAACTCCCCGGCGGCACCCTCTTTCGCGGTGGACAGGTGGTGCAGCACGAAGTGTTCGGTCCGGGCACAGGGCCGCTGGGCGAGCACCCGCTCGAAATCGGCAGCGCGCAACCCCGCGGGGGCGGTGGTGCGGCTCACGCGTCGCGAGCGGAAGCGGCTGGATCAGAGGCCCAGGCGCTTGCGGCCCTTGGCGCGGCGGGCATTCAGCACCCGGCGGCCGCCGCGCGTCTTCATGCGCACGAGGAAACCATGGGTGCGGGCGCGACGGGTCTTCGAAGGTTGGTAGGTGCGTTTCATGTGAGCCTCTGGCCCCTGGACGGGCAATGCGGGGGCATGGGGAACGTCGGCGTGCCGGGGAGCCGGTCTCGCTAAAGGCCCGGGTCCCGGCAATGCTGCAGTGAGCCTGCAGCGGCTCGAGCGCATTGCCCGACCCAG